>NZ_WPZY01000006.1 GCF_013031405.1 Ruegeria sp. HKCCD8929
CACACTGACAACCATTTGGGAATCCCCCGATTCAAGTTTTCGGCGGGATGCTTTAACGCGTTGAAATCTATGATTTCAGGCAGCGTTAAGTGATTCAGGTATTTAGCAAAGTGCTGTGGGACCCGCGCAGGGCGGGTCCTGATCCGGTCGTTCCGGCGCGTTTACTTGCGGAAACTGTCCAGCGAAACCACGTCCGCATCCTGTTGCGGCTGCACCTGCGGCTCATCCTCCGGCTCCGGCTCTGAGGGGATGTGGGCGATTTCGTCCTCATCCTCGTCCTCGGCGGTCTCGAACCGCAGGCCGAATTCGACCGACGGGTCGACGAAAGTCAGGATCGCCGCGTAAGGGATATAAAGCGGCTCGGGTGCGTCGCCAAAATTCAGGGTGATCGAGAATCCATCCTCACCCACGATCAGGTTTTCGAACCAGTGCTGCATCACGATGGTCATCTCGCCCGGATACCGATCAGTCAGCCACTCGGCCATCTGCACGCCGGGCTGGCGAGTGTCGAAGGTGACGAAGAAATGGTGCGCACCCGGCAAGCCGTTCGTGGCCACATCCGCCAGAACGGTCTTGATCAACCCCCGCATCGCGGTGTGCATGAGGTTTCCGTAATCGATGTCTCGCGACATTGCAGTTCCTCGAAAATTCTTGCCCTCAGCATAAGGGATTCGACCGGAAACAAAAGACCACCTGCGGTTTAATTCGCTCAGACAAGATGGCTGAGTGTTCCGGCCAGCGCCATCAGGATCAAAGTTGCTGCGAAACCGAATTTGGCACCCAGCATGAGCGCTGCGGCAAGCAGGGTCAGGGCAAGGGCCTCCACGTTCAGAGTGGCGAAATCGGGCAGCGGAATTCGGACCGGACCGGCGGTCCAGACGGAAATTCCCTGGAACAGGACGTTGAGGGCAAACCAGATCGACAGGTTCAGGATCACGCCGACGACGGCTGCGGTGATTGCGCGCAGTGCGGCGTCAAGGCGAGGGCGGGCCGCGATCTGCTCCAGATAGGGGGCGGCGAGGAAGATCCACAGAAAGCAGGGTACGAAGGTGGCCCAGAGCGCCACCACGCCCGCCGCCAGCGCAAGCGGGATGCCACCGGAAATCTGGCCGCTCAGCATCGCCACGAACTGGGTGACCAGAATCAATGGTCCCGGCGTGGTCTCGGCCAGACCCAGCGCGTCGATCATCTGGTCAGTGGTGATCCACTGGTATTGCCCGACCACGGTCTGGGTCATGTAGGCCAGCACCGCGTAAGCACCGCCAAAGGTCACCACGGCAAGGCGGGCGAAGAACCAGCCGAGGTCGCTCAGCAATTGTTGCCCGATGAGTGTCAGAGCGGCTAGTGGCACCAGCCACAGGCTGAGCCACAGGGCCGCCGTGCGCAAGGGGTGGTTCTTCGTGGGCCGAGGCGGGATCTCTGCGGCGGTTTTGTCCGAGGTGATGTACCCCCAGGCGGCCGCCGCCGCGATGATCAACGGGAAGGGCAGGTTCAGGGCATAGATTGCGACAAAGGCGAGGCCCGCGATGGCCCAGGCGCTACCACCTGTCAGGGCCTTGCGCGACAGGTTGCGCAGCGCCAGCAGCACGATGACGATCACCGTGGCTTTGACGCCCAGAAAGGCCGATTGGACCAGCGGTAAGGTGCCGAAGCTGGCGTAGAGGCCGACCAGAATAGCGATGATCAGAGCGCCGGGCAGCACGAAAAGCCCACCCGCGATTAGCCCGCCGGGCACGCCGCGCAGGCGCCAGCCGGCATAGGTGGCCAGTTGCATCGCCTCTGGTCCCGGCAGCAGCATGCAGAGCGACAGGGCGCGCAGATAGGTCTGCTCGTCCAGCCACGGACGCTCGTCCACCAGTTCACGGTGCATCAGCGAGATCTGGGCCGCCGGGCCGCCAAAGGACATCACGCCGATGCGGCCGAAGACGCGGAACAGGTCGGAATAGGACGGGTTCATTTGCGTCTGTCCGCCGGCCAGTCATGACCTTCATCAAACCGGTCCCGCGCCCAGCGGTAGAAGGCATCGTAGAGATGCAGTCCGGCCTCCAACTGCTGGTGATCGTCGCGATATTGACGCGACAGGCCCACCGAAACCGCCAGCAGGCCCGCCGCCTCGGGTGCCAGATCGTGCCGGTCGGTATCGGCACCGCGCACGACCTGTGACAGGCGATCCAGCGCTTCGGTTCTCAGGCCGAACTCATCCAGCATTGTATCGAAGGTGCAAAGCGCGCCGCGATGGCTCCAGAACGTGTCCTCGACATCGAACGGAGTGGCGCCGAACCGGTCGGCGACGTCCATGACTTCCGAGGGAGAAACGAACAGAAACCGCGCGTCCGGATCGACGAAGCGACGGATCAGCCACGGGCAGGCGATGCGGTCGATCTTGGGGCGGTGGCGGGTGACCCAGAGGGTATGGCCCTCGACCGGCTTCGGCAGTGCCGCAAAGGGGATGCGCGGCGCGCCCGGATGATCGCGCCAGGCGAACATGCCGCCGTCGAGATATTCCGCCTGCACCCCATCACTGCGCAGCCAGGCGGCGACGCCCTGGCTCAGCTTCTTGCCCTTTTGGCAGACGATGACGCAGGTCCGGTCGCCGATGCGGAGGCGCAGCCCGTCAATGTCGGTGTGCGGATGCCGGAACGAACCGGGGATCAGATGGGGGTCCGCCTCGAAATTCGGGTCGATGCAGATATCGACGATGATCGGGGCCTGTGGTGTACCGATCAGGCGGAGCAGTTGCGGTGCGGTAATCGCATTGGGAGCAGCCATGGCATGTGTCCTTGCAATACTGGATACATGCGAAACTTGGGCTGACGCCTCACGGGGTGTTCGCAGAATGACCCCCTGCGAAACAAATAGCGTGGATGGGCACGAGGGGTCAATGTGCCGGGAGCTCGGATAGCTTGCCCCGGATCCGGTCTCAGGCCCAGTCCAGCCGCTGGCCGGTCATGCAGACGGGCAGGGTGTCCTGCGGCAGTTGCCCCAGTTGTTCGAAGAACGAGATGAAATCGAACTGGTTATAAGCCTCAACCATCTTGCCGTCGCGAAACCGGGCCATGACCTGTCCGCTGACCTCGATCGGAGCGCCATTGTCGGCGCGTGAGGTGTGGACATGCAGGATCGCCGACAGCCAGTCGCCATCCTCGATGATCTTCGGCAGCTCAACCCGGATCTCGCCCAGAATATAACGGAACGCGGTCACCAGATCGCGGAAATCGTCCGGGCCCACCTGCATTTCGGGGATCAGCCCCTCGGCCATTGTATCGGGATCGAAATACTGGCCGATCACGTCGGTATTCCCCTGTTCCCAGACCTGGGCATACCATTCCTTCAACACCTCGGATTTCGTCATGTCAGGTCTCCGTCCTTGCTGATCGGAGGATGACTCACAAGGGTGAACGAATCCTGAACGCGTGCACAGGGCAGATAAAAAACATGTGCATATCGGGAAAATGCAGGTTTCTGTTGCCAGGTACCTGCGGACCCCGCCTTACGCGGCTAGGCGCAAGGGCTTAGATTTCGGTCTTGTTACTGCTTACGCAGCAACTGCAACCGGAGCACGATTGTCGTTTGCAATTGTACTGTTCGGGCCGATACGGTGGCACCCCGCCGAGACAAAGCTAACCCCTTTAGACGTCCGTCGATCCTATTTCGGCCCCATGATCCCCAAACGAAGGATGGTTGGTGGAGCCGCCGGGTACCGCCCCCGGGTCCGATCCGTTTATTACGAGCGCGTTTATGTCCATAGTCCCGAAGGACAGGTTCTATATAATCTTGCGCGGCGCGGCTTGCAAAGGGGCGAATGCCTATTTTTGGCAAGAAGAAGCGGGCGGTCAGGCGTTGCGGGGCAGGTTGGCGAGGATGAGCCATAGGGCCAGCGCGGCCTCGATCCCGCCAAAGACCAGCACTTTGGTCAGGGGCGGCGAGTCGAGCGCAAGCGACACCGCCCTGCCCAGCGCCGCGCCGCCATAGGCAAAGCCCAGCATCGCATAGGCCATCGGGTGGCCAAGGATCAGCACCGCCAACCCGGTGACCACGAAGAGCCCGCCGACCGAGGCCCGCATTTCGCTGTAGCCCATCGTGCTGTTGGTGGGCGCCAGATCCAGGACTGTTGCGGTGAACGCCGGTGCGAGAAAGCCGAAGAGGCCGAAGCCGATGGTAAGCAGCGCTGCGATCATGTTCAGGGTTGGGGTCATGCGGGTCTCCTTCTGCCGAAGTCAGTTAGGGCAGGGCGGGGGCAAGTCACGCATCATAGGCCGCGTCGAAAAAGGCGCGTTCCAAAGCGACGGCGCGCAGGAACAGGGTTTCGACTTCTTTCTGCGCGTACGGGCTGAGCGTCGGCCAGAGTTTGTCGAGTTGGCTTCGCAGGTACTCAACCACGCTTTCGAAACCTTCGCCCGCATGCAGGGTGATCCACTCGGCGAAGTAAAACGGCAGATCGGCGCGCGGTGGGTGCACCGGCGTGGCCCAGCTGAGATATGTCCATTCGGCTACCACCAAGACCGCCAGCATCAACTCGTACTGGCCCGAGGCGGCGGCCTCGGCCATCAGAGCCTGAAAATCCCGGGTGGCAGGGGCGGGATCCGGGTTTTGCGCCGCCCCGTCCATGTCCAGCGCGTCGAAGGAGCGCAGGAAATAGGTGTTCTCGGGGCCGGTGATCACTGCCAGGAACTGCGCCGCCGGGACGCTGTCGGCGAGCGTGGGCGCGTGGGCGATGGCGCTGGCCAGCAGGCGGACGAAACCGTCGATGAACTGGTAATCCTGCGCCAGATACCAGCGCATCTTGTCGAGCGGCAGGGTGCCCTCGGCCAGTTCAGAGCAGAAGGCATGATTGGTTGCGGCGTGCCAGTCCTCGGTGGCCAGCGCGCGCAGGTGATCGGTGGGGCGCATCGGGGGCTCCTTGTCGGGTTTTGGGTGCAGAGAGCCTCAAGCGCGCGCCGGGCGCAAGGTCAGCTTTTGTCGCGCGCCGCGCGGGCGGCCATCACGTCGTCCTTGAGCGTCAACGTGTAGGCGGTCAGCTCTGCCAGCGCGGCATCGGCGGCGGTGGCATCGCGGGCCTCGATCGCGTCGGCGATGCGGGTGTGCAGGGCCACGATGGCCTCACGCGAGCGGGCGGTGAAGGTGATCATGTTCATTAGCGGTTGCATCGCCTCGACCGCGCCCGCAAGCTGGTAGGACAGCACCGGGTTGCCCGCGCCGTCGACCAGCGCCCGGTGAAAGGCCACGTCCGAGGCGCAGAAGGCCTCATCGGTCAGGCCCGGCTGGTTCTGGCGCACGATCTCGGCGCGCATGGTGGCGAGGTGGTCGGGTGTCCGGCGTTCGGCTGACAGCGGCGCGCAGGCGCGTTCCAGTGCGAACCGTGCTTCGCAGGCGGTGTCGAAGCTAACCGCGTTCATCGAAAGCAGCAGCGTGGATGTGGTAATCTGCTGGGAATAGGCGTCCTCGAAACTCAGCCGGTTGACGAAGGCGCCGCCAAAGGCGCCGCGCTGGGTGCGGATCAGGGATTGCGCCGCCAGCCGCTTGAGCGCCTCGCGCACGGTGGGGCGGGAAACTTGGAACTGATCGGCCAGTTCGGCCTCGGACGGCAAGCGTTCGTCGACGATCAGGCGGCCCTCGACGATGGCGTCCTTGATCGCTTGCGCGATTTGGGCCGACAGGTCGGCGGAGCTTTTGGGGTCGATTTTCATGTGCGCGTCATTTTTTATTTGTCTGACATTTAAAAGTCTGACATTTGAAAAGCAAGGGATGAGTCGGGCATGAGGAAAGGGAGAGCCATGCTGTCAGACCGCATCAGAGCCATGTCGGCGCCGCATTGGCTGACCCTGTTCGCAGGGATCGCTGCCGCTTGGGGCGCACTTTATCTGATGGCGGTTCCGGCTGAGCTGCGCCAGTTCGGGGCGGTTTATGGGGCCGAGTTCTGGGCCAGCCTGTGCATCGTGACGCCGGATGCGGCGGGGCTGGCGCGCATGATCCTGATGTGGGTGTTGATGTCGGCTGCGATGATGGCGCCGACCGTACTGCCCGCGCTGGCGACTTACGAAGAACTTGGCCAGACCGGAGCCGCCACCAGCATGGGGCGGCTGCTGGGCGGCTACATGGCGGTCTGGTTGGGGTTTTCTGTCATGGCGGCACTGGCGCAGATGTGGCTGTTTCAGGCCGGTCTGCTTGACCCTTTGGGGCAGAGCGGTGTGACGTGGCTCTCGGCGTTGCTGCTGGCGGGGGCGGGGCTCTATCAGTTTTCGGCGCTCAAGGATGCATGCCTAGACAAATGCCGCTCGCCGATGATGTTCTTCATGTCCCATTGGGACGAGGGGGCGTGGCGCAACGGGGTGCGGCTGGGGTTGGTCTGTCTGGGCTGCTGCTGGGCGCTGATGCTGCTGGCCTTTGTGGGCGGCGTGATGAACCTGGCCTTCATGGGGCTGGCCACCGCCATCATGGTTTTCGAGAAACTGCCCGATCTGGGGCAATACATTACCCGACCGCTTGGGGGGCTGCTGATTGCGGCTTCGGCGCTGGTGGGGTTCGGACTGATCTGAGGAGGATTGAGACATGGCAAGCGACCGTCTGGAAGTGGCCGAAAAGCTCGACAGCCGCCACCCGGCCGCCGAGCGCAAGGACCCGGGCCTGACGCCCTGGGCGATCAAGGGTGAACTGGTTCTGAACTGCAACTGCACGGTGTTCTGCCCCTGTGTGGTCTCGCTGGGTAAGCACCCGCCGACCGAGGGACATTGCCAGACTTGGGGCGGGGTGCGCATCGACAGCGGGCACTATGGCGATGAGGATCTGTCGGGGCTCAATATTGGTCTGCTGATCGAGATCCCCGGCATGATGTCGCGTGGCAACTGGAAGGCAGCGGTGTTCATAGACGACCGCGCCAGTCACGCCGCCTACGAGGGGCTGGTGAAGATCTTCTCAGGCCAGGCGCGGGGCACCACCGGGTTGTTCTCGGTTCTGGTGGGCGAGTTTCTGGGCGCCGAGCGGCAGCCGGTCACTTATGTCAATGACGGCAAGAACCGCCACATCACCGTGGGCCGCAAGATCCAAGGCACGGTGTTCCCGGTCGAGGGCAAGGATAAGGACAGCGATATCGTGATCTCGAACACCGAATACTGGATGGGGCCGGATATCACCGTGGCCACCGCCAGCAAGGGCCGGGTGCGCGCCTTTGGCCGGGTGTGGGATTTCGATGGCCGGTCCGCCGAGATCTGTCAGATCGACTGGCACGGTCCACGCTGATGATCACGGCGGTCTATGCACAGCAGATGGCCCGCTATAACCGCTGGCAAAACAGTCAGTTGACGGGCTTTCTTGAGGCTTTGAGTGCAGAGGAGCTGGCCCGCGACCGGGGGGCTTTCTTTGGCTCGATCCTTGGAACAGCGAACCATCTGCTGTGGGGCGATGCCATCTGGATGTCGCGCTTTGACGGCGGGCCGGGTCCTGAGGGCGGAATACCCCACAGCGCCGCGCTGCACAACGATCTGGCAGAGTGGCTGCCTGCGCGGCGTGAGATGGATGACCGGATTGCCCGCTGGGCAGACGGTTTGAGCGACGCGGCGCTGACCGGGGAGATGACCTGGTTCTCGGGTGCGGCGGGGCGTGAGGTCAGCAAGCCTGTGGCGATGCTGGTGGTGCAAATGTTCAACCACCAGACCCATCACCGGGGCCAGATCCACAAGATGCTGACCGAAACCGGATCGAAGGCACCGGTAAGTGATTTGTTCTTCATGCCTGAGGATGTGTGAGATGGCCGTCATCTCTCCCAACCGCCGTGTGCGCAAGACGCCGTTTTCGGTGGGCGTGGAGGCGGCAGGGGTCGGTGGCTACACGGTCTATAACCACATGCTACTGCCCACCTTTTTCGAAAGCGTCGAGGCGGACTGCGCGCATCTGAAGCGACATGTGCAGGTCTGGGACGTGTCCTGCGAGCGGCAGGTGCAGATCAAGGGGCCGGATGCACGGCGGCTGTTACAGATCCTGACACCGCGCGATTTGGCCCGGCTGTCGCCGGATCGGTGCCTCTATGTCCCGATCACCGATCAGGGTGGCGGGATGATCAACGATCCTGTGGCGTTGCAGGCGGGACCGGATACCTATTGGGTGTCGATTGCGGACAGCGATCTGTTGCTGTGGGTTCTGGCGATTGCCGGGACCGGCGGGTTTGATGCCGAGGTGTGTGAGCCGGATGTCTCACCGCTGGCAGTGCAAGGGCCCAAGGCCGAGGATCTGATGGCGCGGGTGTTCGGCGACACGGTGCGTGAGATCCGGTTCTTCGGCTGCAAACGCCTGACCTTTGGTGGGCAGAACTGGATCGTGGCGCGTTCGGGCTGGTCGAAGCAGGGCGGGTTCGAGATTTACGTGGAAGGCAGTGAACACGGGATGGAGCTGTGGTCGGCGCTGTTTGCCGCCGGTGAGGATCTGAACGTGCGCGCGGGCTGTCCGAACAATATTGAGCGGATCGAGAGTGGGTTGCTGAGCTATGGCTCGGACATGACGCGAGACAACACGCCGTTGGAATGCGGTCTGGATCGTTATGTCAGCGCAAATCAGCTGGGTCATTGCTTTGGCGGACGGGCGCTGCGCGAGCAGATCGAGGCGGGTGGCCCGGAGCGTCAGATCCGGCCCATCGTAGTCGAGGGAGAGATCGGGCCCTGCACAGGATCCTGGCCTTTGCTGTCCGAGGGAAGAGAGGTCGGGCAGGTGGCCTCGGCAGCGTTTTCGCCCGAGTTCGGTGTTAATGTGGCTATCGGCATGGTGGAACGGTCACATTGGGCGCCCGGCACGCGGATCGAGATCGAGACGGAACATGGTATGCGGCGGGCCGTGGTGCAGGAGCGGTTCTGGCGGTAAGTGCGGTGCCGTCGGGACGCCTCCGGCGGGAGTATTTGGAAAAAGATGAAGAGGCCGGGCCAATTGCCCGCAGCGAAGGAGAGACATTATGTTCAACGCGTTGGTGGTTGAAAAGGATGAGGAAAGTGGCAAGGCCAGTGCCTCGGTGCAGCAGATCGGTGAGGATGCGCTGCCCAATGGTGAGGTGACCGTTGCGGTCGAGTATTCGACGGTGAACTACAAGGACGGGCTGTGCCTGAGTTCCAGCGGTGGAGGGTTGGTGCGCAAGTATCCGCATGTACCGGGGATCGATTTTGCGGGGACCGTCGAGGCATCCTCGGACGTGCGCTACAAGCCCGGCGACAAGGTGGTGCTGACCGGTTGGCGTGTGGGCGAGGCCCACTGGGGGGGCTATTCGCAAAAGGCCAATGTGCTGGCGGACTGGCTGGTGCCGCTGCCTGAGGGGCTGAGCACGCGGCAGGCGATGGCGGTAGGCACCGCGGGGCTGACCGCGATGCTGGCGGTGATGGCGTTGGAGGATCACGGGTTGGAGCCTGATCACGGCCCGGTTCTCGTCACCGGTGCCGCGGGCGGCGTCGGGTCCGTTGCGACCGCAATTCTGGGCAAGCGGGGCTATCAGGTGGCGGCGGTCACCGGGCGACCCGAGACTGCGAATTACCTCACCTCGCTTGGGGCAACCCGGATCGTGGCGCGGGAAGAGCTAAACGAAACCGTCAAGCGTCCGCTGGAAAGCGAAAACTGGGCGGGTTGTGTTGACGCCGTGGGAGGCGCGATGCTGGCGCGAGTGCTGGGGCAGATGAAATACGGCTGTTCCGTTGCTGCCGTGGGGCTGGCTGGCGGCGCGGCGCTGCCGGCCACCGTTATCCCGTTCCTGTTGCGGGGGGTGAACCTTCTGGGCATCGACAGCGTGATGCAGCCCTATGACAACCGGGTGCGGGCCTGGCAGCGCATCGCGAAAGACCTGCCGATGGACAAGCTCGAGGCGATGATCCAGCCCGCGACGCTCAGCGATCTGCCGCAACTGGGCGTCGACATTCTACAGGGTCAGGTCAAGGGCCGTGTGGTGGTGGATGTGAACGCCTGAAGGGGTTGCGCCCACGACAGGGCTCGCCCAGCACGGCGGGCCCAAGTCAAAGAAAATCATGGCCTTGTGCAGAACGGGCCTCGCCTTTGCGGCAAATCCCCGCCAAGATTGCTATACATCCCATTTCCGATGGCTTATGACCCATCCGAACAGCACCTGACTATGGGGAGTGAGCAGAATGTCTGACGATTTCGACCTGGACACAGATGATCTCCAGCGCCGGATGGACGGCGCAATGGCAAACCTCAGAACCGAATTCGCGTCCTTGCGCACCGGCCGTGCCTCGGCCTCGATGCTCGAGCCGGTGATGGTCGATGCTTATGGCGCGATGACACCGATCAACCAGGTCGGCACCGTAAACGTGCCCGAGCCGCGCATGGTCACTGTCAATGTCTGGGACAAGTCCCTGGTGGGCAAGGTGGAAAAGGCGATCCGCGAAAGCGGGCTGGGCATCAACCCGCAAACCAACGGCACCATCATCATGCTGCCGATCCCCGAGCTGAACGAAGAGCGCCGCCGCGAGCTGACCAAGGTGGCCGGGCAATACGCCGAACATGCCCGCGTCGCCATCCGAAACGTGCGCCGCGACGGGATGGACCAGATCAAGAAGGGCAAGAATGACGGCGCCATGTCCGAGGATGACCAGAAGCTCTGGGAATCCGAGGTGCAGGATCTGACCGACACCATGATCAAATCCGTCGACGAGGCGCTTGAGACCAAGCAAGCCGAAATCATGCAGGTCTGAGCGGCAGGTATGCCAAAGGACCCCAATACGGAACCGCCCGTCGGCCCACGTCACGTCGCCATCATCATGGATGGCAATGGCCGTTGGGCGCAGGCCCGCGGGCGCCCACGCCTGTTCGGCCATCATGCCGGGGCCAGGCGCGTCCGCGAAGTGGTTGAGGCCTGCCCGGACCTCGGGGTCAAATATCTGACAATATTCGCCTTTTCGACCGAGAACTGGAAACGCACTCAAGTCGAGGTGGCCGGGTTGATGAGCCTGTTCCGCCGCTATATCGCCAAGGAAACCCGCGCCTTGCACGCCAAGGGCGTCCGGGTGCGGTTCATTGGCGATCGGGTGCGGCTGGATCACAAGCTGGTCTCGCTGATGGACACATTGGAAGACCAGACCAAGGACAATATCGGCGTCAACCTGACCATCGCGCTGAATTACGGTGCCCGGGACGAGGTGGCGCGGGCCACCAAGCGGTTGGCGAGGGATGTGGCCGAGGGCAAGCTCAAGCCGGAAGATGTCGATGAGGAGACGCTGCCGAAATACCTCGACACCCGGGTTCTGCCGGACCCGGATCTGGTGATCCGCACCAGCGGCGAGGCGCGGATATCGAACTTTTTGCTGTGGCAGTCGGCTTATGCGGAGTACGAGTTCATCGACACGCTCTGGCCGGATTTCACCGCCGCCGAACTGGAGCGGCTGTGCAAGAATTTCGGCGCCCGTGACCGGCGGTTCGGAGCGGTCAAGGCATGAGCGAAGGCCGTTGGTCGGATCTTGCAGCGCGGATGCTCTCGGCTGTTGTGCTGATTGCCATCGGTGCGGTCGAAGTCTGGCTGGGCGGGCTGTGGTTCGAAACCTTCATCGCCATCGCCTGTGCCCTGATGATTTGGGAACTGGTACGGATGATCGACCCCTCCCTCCGGGGTGTTGCCGTCCAGCTTGGTCTGGTGACCGGGTGCGCCGTGCTGCTGAGCTTTCATGTCCCGCCCATCTTCCGGTTGCCGATCCTGGTGGCGCCGGCGCTGGTCGGCGCGGGGCAGGTCAGCCGCCACAGAATGCTTTACGGCGTTTTCGCGCTCTGGATCGCGGCGGCGGGGCTGGGTTTTATTGCCATACGTGAGACCATGGGGTTCGGCTGGATGCTGTGGCTGATCTCGGTGGTGGTGGCCACGGATGTGGCGGGGTATTTTGCTGGCAAAGCCATCGGCGGGCCCAAGTTTTGGCCTCGGGTCAGTCCCAAGAAGACTTGGGCCGGTACTGCAGGCGGCTGGGTGGCTGCGGCGCTGGTGGGCGCGGCATTTGCGATGCAGGCCGGATTCGGCGTGCCGTTCGTGGTAGTATCGGTCTTGGCCTCGATGGCCAGCCAGGCGGGTGACATTGCCGAGAGCGCGGTCAAGCGTAAGCTGGGCGTCAAGGACAGTTCGAACCTGATCCCGGGCCATGGCGGATTTCTGGACCGGTTCGATGGCATGATGGGGGCGGCGGTCTTTGTCCTGATCGCGGGACTGGTCTACGCGCCCGGAGAGATGTGATGCGCAAAGTCTCGATTTTTGGCGCGACCGGGTCGATCGGTCAGAACACGATCGACCTGATTGCCCGCGATCCCGATGCCTATGACGTGGTGGCACTGACCGGCGGTGCGAATATCGCGCAACTGGCGGTGGATGCGCGGCGGTTGGGGGCCGATCTGGCCGTCACCGCCTATGAGGACCGGCTGGATGAGCTGCGCGCGGCGCTGGACCGATCGGGGGTCGAGGTGGCGGCGGGGCAGGCGGCCCTGACCGAGGCGGCATCGCGTCCCGCCGACTGGGTCATGTCGGCCATTGTCGGTGCTGCCGGGCTGGCCCCGGGGCTCGAGGCTCTGGAACAAGGGGCGACACTGGCGCTGGCCAATAAGGAGACGCTAGTCTGTGCGGGCAGGCTGGTGCTTGAAACCGCTGAGGCCCATGGAGCGCGGCTGCTACCGGTCGACAGTGAGCATTCGGCTGTGTTTCAGGCATTGGTCGGTGAAGAGATCGCGGCGGTCGAGCGCATCGTCATCACCGCCAGTGGCGGTGCTTTTCGCGACTGGCCGCTGGAGGATCTGGCCAACGCGACGGTCGAACAAGCCTCGTGCCATCCCAACTGGAACATGGGTCAGCGGATCACCATCGACAGCGCATCCATGTTCAACAAGGCGCTGGAGGTCATTGAAACTCGGGAATATTTCGGCGTCTCGCCGGAGCAGATCGAGGTGCTGGTCCATCCGGAATCCATGGTGCATGCGCTGGTGGGCTTCCGTGACGGGGCACTGATGGCGCATCTGGGCGCGCCCGATATGCGCCACGCCATCGGTTACGCGCTGCACTGGCCTGACCGCCGCGATCTGCCGGTCGAGCGGTTGGACTTGGCCCAGCTCGGACAGCTGCATTTCCGCGCCCCGGACGAGGCGCGCTACCCGGCGCTTAGTCTCGCTCGTCAGGTGATGGCGCGGGGCGGTCTTGCGGGAGCGGTTTTCAACGCCGCCAAGGAGCGGGCGCTGGATCTTTTCATTGCGCGCAAGGCCGGATTTCTGGACATGGTTGCAATTGTCGAGACCGTTCTTGACCGGTTCGAAGGCAGTTCGGGGCTACTCGACGCAACGATGACCCTTGATAACGTTTCGGAAACGGACCATCTGGCACGTAAGTGGGCGGATGACGCAATGATCAAGCGAGCAGGATAAGAATTTGGATATCGTTTCTCTGATCCCCCAATTTGGCGGCCTCATCTATACGATTCTGGCCTTCGTGGTGGCGTTGTCAGTGATCGTGGCCGTGCATGAATACGGCCACTACATCGTGGGCCGCTGGTCGGGCATTCATGCCGAGGTGTTTTCGCTAGGTTTCGGCCCGGTGATGTGGAGCCGCGTGGACAAGTACGGCACCCGCTGGCAGGTCGCGGCGCTGCCCTTTGGCGGCTATGTCAAGTTTCTGGGGGATGCCAACGCGGCCTCGGGCAAGGACGAGGACGCCATGGCCGAGATCGAAGAGGTTGACCCCAAGGCCCTGCGCCGGACTATGCACGGCGCGCCGCTCTGGGCGCGGACGGCGACGGTGGCGGCGGGGCCGGTGTTCAATTTCGTCCTGTCGATTCTGGTCTTTGCCATGATCTTCATGGTCGAGGGTGAGGCCCGCGATCCACTAACCGTCGGCAAGCTGCATCCGTTGCCGGGCGACGTGCAGGAGTTGCGGGAAGGCGATCAGATCCTAGCCATCGAGGGCGTTGCCACACCGGATTTCGATGAAGGCTCGAACTGGTCCGATTTCGTACGCGCGCTGCCGGAACAACCGGTACTCGACTTTACCGTGTTGCGCGACGGGCAGGAGATGCAAGTGCGGGGCCCGTGGCTGTTTCCTCCGCTGATCCAGCAGGTTGCCCCGCGTAGCGCCGCGATGGACATCCAGCTTGCCCCGGGCGACGTGATCACCTCGATCGACGGAGAGCCGATCTATGCCTTTGCGCAACTCAAGGACAAGGTGGAGTCCTCGGACGGGCGTGCCCTGTTGCTGGAGATCTGGCGCGACGGACAGACCCTCGATTTCGCGCTGGCACCGCGCCGCACGGATGAGCCGCGCGCTGAGGGCGGGTTCGTGACCCATTGGCGGATCGGCATCGTTGGCGGCATGGCGCTGGACCCCGCGACCGAACGCACCGGGCTGGGCACCGCGCTGTCCGGAGGTGCGGCGCAAACCCTGCGGATCATCGAAGGGTCGCTGTCGGGCATCTGGCACATGATCACCGGCGCGATCAGCACCTGCAATATCTCGGGGCCCATCGGCATTGCCGAGACCTCGGGCGCAATGGCCAGTCAGGGGGCACAGAATTTCATCTGGTTCATTGCCGTGCTGTCAACGGCCGTCGGCATGCTGAACCTGTTCCCGATCCCGGCGCTGGATGGGGGGCACTTGGTGTTTTACGCCTACGAAGCGGTTACAGGGAAACCGCCGAGCGACGGAGCTTTGAAGGTGCTGATGGCGGTGGGGATCACCTTGATTCTCTCGCTTATGATCTTCTCTCTTAGCAACGATCTTTTCTGCTGAAATTTGGCAATTCCCAGAGGGAGTTGCCAAGATCCCGCCAAAGTCTTGCCACAATCGATGGGTAAATTTGCCTTAATCATGAATGTGTGAATTGGACCTACGAACGAGTACAACATGCTGCAAGCCTTGCAACATTCTTATTCTGGCCTGAGCCTTATTCTGCGGTTGAACTGGGACCGTTTGCTGAGCGTGGGAACCATCGCTCTTGCCTTGGCCGCATGGACTTATGTTTTCGGTTTCTGATTCCCACTGATCCCTCCTGTTTGAACGCGCACGGCCCCAGGGGCCGTGTTGCGTTTTGTGCTTTTGACAAGCTCCTGTAATCCCGCTACTCAGCCTAGTAAGTCTGTTGAAAATCTGGGTAGAAAATAAAATGACTGACAGGAGAGGCGCGGGCACATCCTGCGGTGGAAACACCTTGCATGGCCATATTTTGTGGCGCGCGGCGGCGATTTTTTTCCTTTTCTTTGCAACGGTATTCCTGATTGCCCCCGCAGCGGCCCAGGCCCAGACCTACACTTTCAATTCGGTGCAGGTCGAGGGCAACCAGCGGATCGAAAGCTCGACAATTATTGCGCGGACGGGAATCGTGCGCGGCCAACAAGTGACTGCCGGGCAACTCAACGACGCTTACCAGCGTCTACTTGACAGTGGTGTTTTTGAGACAGTCGAACTGACGCCGCGCGGCGGAACGCTGGTGATCTCGGTGACTGAGTATCCGACGATCAGCCGGATCAGCTTCGAAGGCAACCGTCGGGTCAAGGACGACGTGCTGCAGGATGCTATCGGTTCGGAGTCGCGGCGGGTCTTCACACCCGAGCAGGCTGAAAAAGACGCCAATCTGATTGCAGAGATCTACTCTGCGCAAGGGCGTGTGGCAGCCACCGTGGTGCCCCGCATCATTCGGCGCAACGACAACCGCGTGGATCTAGTATTCGAGATCGCCGAGGGCGATACTATTGAAATCGAACGGATCAGTTTCGTTGGCAACCGGGTTTATTCCGACCGTCGCTTGCGCCGTATTCTGGACACCAAGCAAGCCGGCCTCCTGCGCGCCTTCGTGCGTTCTGATACGTTCATTGCCGACCGGATCGAGTTCGACAAGCAGGTGCTGCGTGACTTTTACCTGTCTCGCGGATATATCGACTTTCGCGTCAACAGTGCCAATGTGGAATTTACCCGTGAGCGGGATGCGTTCTTTCTGGTCATGGACGTGACTGAAGGGCAACAATTCTCGTTTGGAAATATCACTACCGTCAGTGAAATTCCCGGAGTCGATCCGGCTCCGTTCCAGGAAGCGCTTAAAATCAAGCGGGGCGTGGTGTATTCGCCATCGCTTGTCGAGAACTCGATCGCCCGTCAGGAGCGGCTGGGTATCAAGCAGGGCATCGATTTTCTGCGGGTCGAGCCGCGAGTCACCCGAAATGACCGGGATTTGACGCTGGATGTCGAATTCGCCTTGGTAAAAGGACCACGCATCTTTGTCGAGCGGATCGACATCGAGGGCAACACCACCACATTGGACCAGGTGATCCGACGCCAGTTCACGACGGTGGAAGGCGATCCTTTCAACCCGCGCGAAATCCGCCAAAGCGCGGAACGCATCCGCGCATTGGGCTTCTTCTCGACCGCCGATGTGCAAACCCGTGAGGGGTCTTCACCCAGCCAGGTCATCGTCGATGTGGATGTCGAGGAGCAGCCCACCGGCTCGCTCAGCCTTGGCGGCAGCTACTCGGTCTCGGACGGGTTCGGTATCGCCATCGGGCTTCAGGAGAGGAACTTCCTGGGACGCGGTCAGAGTCTTGGTTTGACACTGTCGACTGCGCAGGATTCCGAGCAATATGTGCTGTCCTTTGGGGAGCCGCACCTGCTGGGGCGCGACCTGCGCTTCGACCTGGATCTGGGCCTGTCGAACCAGAATTCGAGCTTTGCTACCTATGATGTCAAACGCGCGTTCTTCAGCCCGTCGTTGACTTACGCCATTGGCGAGCAGTCTTCGATTCAACTGCGCTACAACTGGGAAGACAGCGAGATGGAGGCGCGGGACAACAGCACCAGCGGCGCTGTCATTTCTTCGGAGATCGCGCAGGGTAAACGCTCGACCAGTTCGCTGGGTCTGTCCTACACGTTCGACAGCCGCCGTAGCGGTCTAAACCCTAATGCGGGTGTGCTGTTTGAGATCGGAGTGGATGCAGCCGGGCTCGGCGGCGACAACGAGTTCATCAAGACCACTGCGCGTTCGATTGCGCAGACCCGGGTCTGGAACGAAGAAGTCACGCTGCGCGCGTCATTGGAACTAGGTGCTCTGTCCTGGACCGGCGATGATTTCAGCCGCACCATCGACCGCTTCGTATTGGGGCCGAACACGTTCCGCGGGTTCGAACCGGCCGGCATCGGTCCGCGTGATCGCTCGGGCGGTCGGGACGACGCGATAGGAGGCAACTACTATTATGTTGCGCGGCTCGAGGCGGAGTTTCCCCTGGGCCTACCCGAAGAACTGGGATTGCGCGGTGGTCTGTTCTACGACGTAGGCAATCTTTACGATCTGTCCAATGTGAACACCGCGGGCGGGACCATCCTCGGCGAAGACGGTTCTCTGCGCCATGTGATCGGGTTTTCATTGCTCTGGACCACCGGTTTTGGTCCCCTGCGCTTCAACTTCTCCAAAGCGCTCAAGAAAGAGGAGTTCGACCAGGAACAGAACTTTGACCTGACCATTCAGGCCAGGTTCTGATACCGGATGAATTCTGCCCGATGTCTTCTGATCGCACAGGGCCCACTTCGGGCCCTGTGTGTGATTCTGGCTCTGCTTGCGCCGCTGCAGGCGTTGTCGCAGCAACTGGGCGTGCCGCAGCGGGCGATCCTGACCATCTCCAGCGATAGGCTGTTTTCCGAATCCGCCTTTGGCCGCCGTGTGATAGACGAGATCGAGGCCGACGGCGCGGTGTTGGCCGCCGAAAACGAACGCATCATCGCCCAGCTGAGCAAGGAAGAACGCGAGTTGACTGCGCGCCGCGCCGGAATGGAACCCGCGGCCTTTCGAGCGTTGGCTGACGCCTTTGACGCCAAGGTGCAGTCCCACCGCGAGAGCCAAAAGGCCAAACTGGATGCGCTGGCCGCCCGCACGGACGAGGCGCGCGGCGCGTTTCTCGAAATGGTTCAGCCGGTGCTGGCCCGGTTGATGCAGGAAACTGGCGCCGGCGTCATTCTGGAACGCTCAAACGTGTTTTTCAGCGCCAACGCGACCGATATCACAGACCTTGCCATTTCCCGTATCGACGCCGCCATCGGCGACGGGAAGGGCTTGGAAAACCGCGATACGGAATAGCCATGCTTGCCCTGACGGGGCGGGATTGTTAATCCACCACGAAACATCATCCAGAACGGGAAAACTGCACGATGACCTCGGAAACCAAGAGTGCCGACATTCAGCTGATCCAGCGGATCCTGCCGCACCGCTATCCGTTTCTGCTGGTCGACAAAGTGGTCGACATCAACGGCTATCAGTCGGCCGTCGGCATCAAGAACGTGACCATGAATGAGCCGCATTTCCAGGGCCATTTCCCCGGAACCCCGATAATGCCGGGCGTCACCATCGTCGAAGCGATGGCCCAGACCGCCGGCGTCATGCTGGGCGTCGGCATGGATGTCATCGACAGCGAGTTGCTGATCTACTTCATGAACATCGACAAGTGCAAATTCCGCCGCAAGGTGATCCCCGGCGATGTGCTGCAGATGCATGTCGAAACGGTACGCGGCAAGAAGGGCGGCAAGATTTTCAAGTTCAGCGGCCGCGCCACGGTAGAAGGCGACGTGGCCGCCGAGGCGGAATTCTCGGCCTATGTGGATTGGGACATGGAAAAGACGACATGAGCCAAATTCACCCCAGCGCAATCATCGAAGAGGGCGCGCAGATCGGTCGGGGCTGCGTCATCGGCCCGTTCTGCTATGTCGCGGCGCGTGTCCGTCTGGGCGACCAGGTCGAGTTGAAATCGCATGTGGTCGTGACGGGTGACACATCAGTTGGCGATGACACCGTGATCTTCAATTTCTCGGTGATCGGTGAAATCCCGCAGGATCTAAAATTCGGTGGCGAGGACACGCGGCTGGAAATCGGCAAGCGCAACCGTATCCGCGAGCATGTGACCGTCAACACCGGCACCGCGGGCGGCGGTGGTGTCACCCGGATCGGTGACGACTGCCTGCTGATGGCGGGATGTCATGTGGCCCATGACGTGCAGATCGGGGACCGGGTGATCATGGTGAACCATGCTGGCGCTGCCGGGCACTGCATCATCGAGGATGACGTGATCGTGGGCGGCATCTCGGGTCTGCACCAGTGGGTGCGCGTCGGTCGGGGTGCCATCATCGGCGCGCTGACCATGGTGGCTAAGGATGTGATTCCCTACGGTCTGGTGCAGGCGCCGCGCGGCGAGTTGGACGGGCTGAATCTGGTGGGGCTCAAGCGGCGCGGTGCGTCGCGGGCCGATATCTCGGCGCTGCGGGCAGCGTTTCGCGAGCTGTCCTCGGGCGAGGGCACGTTCATGGAGCGTGCGAAGCGGCTGAGTGAGGACGCCGACAGCGAATATGTGCGCCAGATCGTCGATTTTGTGACCGGCGAGACCGACCGGTCGTTCCTGACACCGGGGAAATGACGCCATGCTTGCCCTGATCGCCGGAACCGGGGCCTTGCCCGATGAACTGGTGGCGCGGCTGCCCGAACGACCGCTGGTCTGTGCGATGGAGGGGTTTGAACCGGATCACCTGAGCGTAGACCGTGCCTTTCCGCTGGAACAGCTGGGTGGGTTCATTGCCGACCTAAAGGCGCGCGGAGTCTCCGGCATCTGCATGGCCGGAGCCGTCGGGCGACCGGCCATCGATCCGGGACGGATAGATGCGGCCACGTTGCCATTGGTGCCGACCCTGCAGCAGGCGATCCTGTCGGGCGATGACGGCGCCTTACGGGCGGTTATCGGCATCTTCGAAGACGCGGGGCTGACCGTCCATGCCGCGCATGAGTTGGCGCCTGATATCCTGCCGCCACTGGGCTGTCTGACCGAGGCGCAGCCTTCAGAGGGCGATCTGACTGATGCCGACCGGGGCGCAGGGATCGTGCGCGCCATGAGTGCTGCCGATGTCGGCCAGGCCTGCGTGATCTCGCGCGGGCAGGCGCTGGCCATCGAAGGGATCTACGGCACTGCCTGGATGCTGCAATCGCTGACCCGGCGACCGGATGCCGGCGGCGGGGTGTTGTTCAAGGCGCCGAAACCGGACCAGGACCGCCGCGCCGATTTACCGGCCATTGGCCCGGATACAGCGACTGGTGCCGTTGCAGCAGGGCTGTCGGGTATCGTCATCGAAAAAGGCGGCGTGATCGTATTGGAGCGGGATAGGGTGATCGCTGAATGCGACCGTCTCGGCCTGTTCTTACTGGTGCGCGAGCGGGCGGTCTGATGCGGGTGTTCCTGCTCGCTGGTGAGCCGTCGGGCGACCGGCTGGGCGGAGCGCTGATGGGGGGACTCAAGACACTCGTTCCGGATGTAGAGTTCGACGGCATCAGCGGTCCGCTGATGCAGGCACAAGGGCTGGTCAGCCGTTTTCCGATGGCCGAACTCAGCGTCATGGGGCTGGTTGAGGTCCTGCCAAAGTATTTCCACCTCAAGCGCCGTATCGAAGAGACAGCGCAGGCAGTGCTGGAGACTAGGCCGGATGTGATGATTACCATCGACAGCCCGGATTTCAGCCTGCGCGTGGCCAAGCTAGTGAAGGCCGAAAGTAGTATTCGCACCGTGCATTACGTGGCCCCCAGTGTCTGGGCCTGGCGCCCGGGGCGGGCGGATAAGATGGCCAAGGTCATCGACCATGTGCTGGCGCTGCTGCCTTTTGAGCCGCCTTACATGGAACGCGCCGGGATGGAGTGCGATTTCGTCGGCCACCCGGTGGTGAGCGAACCGGTCGCGACGGAGGCCGAGATCGCCGGGTTCCGACAGGCGCACGAGTTGGGCGACGCGCCGTTGCTGCTGGCGCTGCCGGGTTCGCGCCGGGGGGAGGTAGATCGTTTGGCGCCGGTCTTTGGGGAGGCGCTTCGCCTGCATCTAGCCGCGCATTCGGATATGCGGGTGGTGGTGCCCGCCGTGGCGCATGTGGCGGAGCAGGTGCTGGAGCATGTGCGCGACTGGCCGGGTGATCCGGTGGCGGTCGATCCGCGCGGTATGAGTGCGGATGAGGCCGCAAGCCACAAGCGCGCCGCCTTTGCCGCCGCCGATCTGGCACTGGCGGCCTCGGGCACCGTGTCGCTGGAACTGGCGGCACAGGCGACGCCGATGGTGATTGCCTACAAGGTCAGCTGGCTGACCCAGAAGATCGCCGAACGGATGGTGAAGCTCGACACCGTGACGCTGGTCAATCTGGTCAGTGACACCCGCGCGGTGCCGGAATGTCTCGGGCCTGTCTGCCAGCCGGACCGGATCGCCGCCCGGCTGGCCGAGGTACAGGCCGACCCGCAGGCGCAGGCCGAGGCGATGCGGCTGACCATGGAGCGTCTGGGCCGGGGTGGGGAGGCACCGGGCCTGCGCGCCGCGCGGGCGGTTCTGGACCGGATGCCGGGGTAGGATGCCCGACCACGCGATCTTTGCGCTTTCTGCGGCGCTGGCGCAGGTGTTGACCAATCTCGACAATCTGGCCGCCCTTATCGCGCTGATTCTGGTGCTGGGCGCGGCCAAGGCGGTGGCAGGTTACGTGGTCGCACAGGGCATCGTGCTGGCGGGTGCTATGGCTGTGGCCTTGGGGATGAGCGGCACCGTGCCCGGGTGGACCGGCTATCTGGGGGTGATCCCACTGGGGCTGGGGCTTGTCGGGCTCTGGCGACAGTTTTCCGGCGGTGGGGCCGAGAAGGAGGCCTCGCTGTCCTCGGGCGCCTCGCTGCTGGTGACGACGCTTCTGTTCCTGAGCCTGTCAATGGACAGCTTCGTGGTCATGGCGCCGCTGCTGGCGGATTCACTGCCGAGTTACCGGGTCGCCGGTGTCATCGGCGCGGCGCTGGCGGTGCTGGGGTTGGGAGCGCTGGCTTTGGTTGGATCGCGGGCGGCGGGACCGATGGAGGCATGGACCCGGCGTCTGGAAAAGCTGGGTCCGTTCGTGATGCTGCTGGTCGGGCTTTACATCCTGAGCAATTCCGGCACCGACATGGTGCCCTGAGCGTGACACCCCCTCACCCCGGCCCTCTCCCCCGAGGGGAGAGGGGGCGATGGGTGGCTGGGTCCGCGCCTCAGTATCCGCGCCAGATCCAGCCGCCGCCGTAGATGCGGCTGCCGCCGGTTTCATAAAAGACGCAGGCCTGCCCGGGTGAGATGCCTTCCTCGGGTGTCAGCAGTTCCACCTCGGCGGTGGTGTCCGACAGGGGCCGCAGGATTGCCTCGCGCGGAGGGCGGGTCGAGCGAACCTTGACCGACAGATGCCATTCGTCGCGGCTGGTAAAGGGTTCGTCCCCCAGCCAGTTGATCTCGCGCACCGGCACGGTGCGGGTGGCCAGCAGGTCCTTGGGGCCGACCACGACCTGTTTGGCGTCCACATCCAGTTTCACCACGTAGAGCGGCTCGCTGAGACCGCCGATGCCCAGACCGCGGCGCTGGCCGATCGTATAGTGGATGACGCCATGATGCGTGCCCAGCACCCGGCCATCGGCATGCACGATCTCGCCGGGTTCGGCAGCGCCGGGGCGCAGCTTTTCGATCACGCTGGCATAGTTGCCATTTGGCACGAAACAGATGTCCTGACTGTCGGGCTTGTCGGCAACGGCGAGGCCATATTGCGCGGCCATCTCGCGGGTGGCGTCCTTCGACGGCAGATGGCCCAGCGGAAAGCGCAGGTAGTCGAGCTGCTCTGGCGTGGTCGAGAACAGGAAATAGGACTGGTCGCGGTTGGCGTCCTCGGCACAGTGCAGCTCAGCCCCGTTCTGCCCCATCTTGCGCTGGATATAGTGGCCGGTTGCCATGCAGTCGGCCTCAAGATCCTTGGCCGTTTCCAGCAGGTCCTTGAACTTCACCCGTTCGTTGCAGCGGATGCAGGGCACCGGCGTGGCACCCGCCAGATAGCTGTCGGCGAATTCGTTGATCACCGCATCCTTGAAGATGTTCTCATAGTCCAGAACATAGTGGGGAAAGCCGCGCTCTTCGGCCACGCGTCGGGCGTCGTGAATATCGATCCCGGCGCAGCAAGCGCCTTTCTTGGCCAACGCCGCGCCATGGTCGTAAAGCTGCAGCGTCACCCCCACCACGTCGTACCCCTGATCGGCCAGATAGGCGGCCACGACCGAGCTGTCGACGCCGCCCGACATGGCCACGACTACCCGCGTCTCGGCGGGCGGCTTGGCAAAGCCAAGCGAGTTCAGCGGGGTTTCGGCATCAAGGGCCATGGCAGGGGTTCCGATCAGGGTTAAGGAAGACCGGCAGAATATAGGAAAATCCTAGACACTCTCAAGGGGCGGTTTCATCTGCCATTAAGTAGGCTGGGACAGAGTCGCTTTGCCACGACAGAAGGGACAGATGATGTTTTTGCGCAAGGTTGAAGGCCCCCGATCGGTAACCCTGCCGGATGGATCGATCCTGACACGTGCCGATTTGCCGCCTGAGAATACACAACGTTGGGTTGCATCTCGAAAGGTCACGGTGGTGCGTGGCGTTCTCTATGGTCTGCTTTCTCTGTTAGAGGCGAAAGAGAGATATGGTTTAAGCGAAGAAGAGTTCAATAGTTGGGTATCCGCCGTCGCCGAACACGGTGAAGACGCGTTAAAGGTGACTGCAATAAAAAAGTATCGACAACTTTAGGTTGATCCTACATAAACCAATTATCGGTAACGTCGGATTAACTATTATTGGTCAGGCTCAATTCGAAATCGAAACTATTCCTGAGGCGGAGAATTAATATGCGCATACTACTTGTCGAGGATGATCCAACCACATCCAAGAGCATCGAGCTGATGCTGACCCATGCCAACCTGAACGTCTACGCGACCGATTTGGGCGAGGAAGGGATCGACCTGGCAAAGCTGTATGATTACGACCTGATCCTGCTGGATCTGAACCTGCCGGACATGAACGGGCATGAAGTTCTGCGCCAGCTGCGGATGTCGCGGGTTGAAACGCCGATCCTGATCCTGTCGGGGGCGGACGATACCGAGAACAAGATCAAGGGGTTCGGCTTTGGCGCCGACGATTACTTGA
This sequence comes from Ruegeria sp. HKCCD8929, assembly GCF_013031405.1. Classification (GTDB taxonomy): domain Bacteria; phylum Pseudomonadota; class Alphaproteobacteria; order Rhodobacterales; family Rhodobacteraceae; genus Ruegeria. Next base: position 23,947 of record NZ_WPZY01000006.1, read on the forward strand.
CCAAGCCGTTCCATCGCGAGGAGCTGGTGGCGCGCATTCACGCGATCATCCGTCGCTCGAAGGGGCATTCGCAGTCCGTGATCCATACCGGCCGCGTTGCGGTCAATCTGGACGCCAAGACCGTCGATGTCGAAGGCCAGCCCGTGCATCTGACCGGCAAGGAGTACCAGATGCTTGAGCTGCTGAGCCTACGCAAAGGGACGACCCTGACGAAAGAGATGTTTCTCAACCATCTTTACGGCGGCATGGACGAGCCGGAACTCAAGATCATTGACGTGTTTATCTGCAAGCTTCGCAAAAAGCTCAGCAACGCCACGGGCGGAGAAAACTATATCGAGACGGTTTGGGGCCGCGGCTATGTGCTGCGTGATCCACAGCCCGGCTCTATGGCGGAATCTCGCATGGCCGTCGGGGCCTGACCCAGTATTTTCAGCCGCCATGGGTCCAGGGCGGAGCCACCACTCGCGAAAACGACATCTGGACCTGCACATGGCCTCGCCCTATCACTGATGCCGAACTTCGAGCTTTAGGGCGGGGCCATGAACGATCTGATTGTCGTCGATGCATTGACCGAAGCGCAGGCGCGCGCGGAATTGGAGCGTCTGGCCGCGGCCCTGCTGCGCGCCAATGAGGCCTATCACACGGCTGATGCACCCGAGATTTCCGATGCCGACTACGACGTGCTCAAGCGTCGCAATGCCGAGATCGAGGCACGATTTCCCGATCTGAAGCGCGCCGACAGCCCGTCCGATCAGGTCGGCGCGCGTCCCGCTGAGGGGTTTGCCAAGGTCACCCACGCTGTCCGCATGCTGTCTCTGGGCAACGCCTTCGACGATGAGGATGTTGCGGATTTCGACCGTTCGATTCGCAAATACCTGGGCCTGTCGGATGTGGCCCCCCTGGCTTATACCGCCGAGCCCAAGATCGACGGGCTGTCCCTGTCGCTGCGCTATGAAAACGGTGCACTGATACAGGCGGCGACGCGCGGCGATGGTGAGGTGGGCGAGAATGTCACCGCCAATGCCCGCACCATCGCCGACATCCCGCAACAGATCAACGGAGCACCCGAAGTGCTGGAGGTCCGGGGTGAGGTCTATATGTCCCACGCGGATTTCGAGGCGCTGAACGCAAGACAGGCCGAAACCGGTGGCAAGCCGTTCGCCAACCCGCGCAACGCGGCGGCGGGATCCTTGCGGCAGTTGGATTCGCAGATCACCCGAGCGCGCCCGCTGCGATTTTTCGCCTATTCCTGGGGGCAGCTCTCGGCCACGCTGGCCGAGACGCAGATGGCGGCCATCGAGCGGCTGCAAGGGTTCGGGTTCCAGACCAACCTGCTCACCCGCCGCTGCGCCTCGCCGCAGGAGATGATCGCCCATTACCGCGAGATCGAGGCGCAGCGCGCCACGCTGGGCTACGACATTGACGGCGTGGTCTACAAGGTCGATGACCTGTCCCTGCAGGGCCGCCTCGGGTTCCGCTCGACCACGCCGCGTTGGGCGATCGCACACAAGTTCCCGGCCGAACTGGCCTGGACCCGGCTGGAAGCGATCGACATTCAGGTGGGCCGCACCGGCGCGCTCAGCCCTGTGGCGCGGCTGGCACCGGTAACTGTTGGCGGGGTCGTGGTCTCGAATGCCACGTTGCACAACGAGGATTATATCGCCGGTCGGGATGCCAAGGGCGGCGAGATCCGGGGCGGCAAGGATGTACGCGTGGGCGATTGGGTGCAGGTCTATCGCGCCGGTGACGTGATCCCGAAAGTGGCCGATGTGGACCTGTCGAAACGGCCCGATGATGCCGCGCCTTACATCTTTCCCACGCGATGTCCCGAATGCGACAGTACCGCCATCCGCGAAGAGGGCGACGCCGTGCGCCGCTGTACCGGTGGCCTGATCTGCCCGGCACAAGCAGTTGAAAAGCTGAAGCATTTCGTCTCGCGTAAGGCGTTCGACATCGAAGGTCTGGGGACGAAGCAGATCGAGATGTTTCATGCCGATGAAGTTCTGCCGATCAACACTCCGGCGGATATTTTCACCCTGCAGGAGCGCGATGCGCAGAATCTCGCCAGGCTGAAGAACCGGGACGGATGGGGCGATACCTCGGCCAGCAACCTGTTCGCTGCCATCGAAGAAAAACGTACGATCCCGCTGGCGCGGCTGATTTTTGCCTTGGGTATCCGTCACGTGGGCGAGGTCGGCGCGCGCGATCTCGCGTTGCATTACCGGGACTGGGACGCCATGGCCAATGCCTTGGATGACGCCCGGCCGGCAGCGCTGGCGCATCGCGCCGCCGACGAGGCGGAAGCGGCCGAGCGGATAGCGGCGGCAGACGAAGGGCGGCGCGCGAAAATCAAGGAGGCGCGCGATGCCGCCACGGCCGCCTGCGATGTATCCGAAGCAGCGGCCAGCGCATGGGCTGACTTGACCGACATCGACGGCATCGGCGCCGCGCTGGGCCTGTCGCTATCGGACGCCTTCGCCAATACCGACGAACGCGCCGCCTTTGACGTCTTACGCGCGCATCTAACCATCGTACCGCCCGAGGCTCCGGCAACGGAAAGCCCGGTTGCGGGCAAGACAGTCGTCTTCACCGGCACACTGGAAAAGATGACCCGGGCCGAGGCCAAAGCGCGGGCCGAGGCGTTGGGAGCCAAGGTCTCGGGCTCGGTCAGCAAGAAAACCGATCTGCTGGTGGCCGGGCCCGGCGCAGGCTCAAAGGCTAGGAAGGCCGCCGAGCTGGGGATCGAGACGCTGGACGAAGACGGCTGGCTGGCCCTGATCGGGGACGCATGAGCGGGCGGCCCGAACAGCTTTTCCCGCTGTTTGCGGGACTTGAGACGCTTGAGGGCGTGGGGCCGAAGACAGCGCAGCTATTGGCGCAGCTCGATATCGAATCGCCCCGGGACGTTCTGTTCTCATTGCCCTACGCGGTGGTCGACCGCCGCCGCCGCGACACGATACGGGGCGCCGATCTGCCTGCCACACTGACGGTCGAGGTGACGGTGGGCGCCCACCGCCCGCCGCGCAACAAGAGCGGGGCGTATCGGGTCTTTGTCGAGGATGCACAGACCGATTTTCAGCTTGTGTTCTTTCACGCGCGCGGGGACTACCTGAAACGAGTGCTGCCCGACGGCGCGCGCCGCGTGGTGTCGGGCAAGATGGAGCTGTTCGACGGCATGGCCAACATGGTGCATCCCGACCACATGCTGCCGGTTGCCGAGGCGGGCGATATCCCGGAGTTCGAGCCGGTTTACCACCTGACACAGGGCGTGACGCAAAAGACAGCCTACAAGGCGGCGCAAAGTGCGCTGGCTCGGGCTCCTGAGTTGGCGGAGTGGATCGATCCGGCGCAACTGACCAAGGAAAACTGGCCCGCTTGGTCTGCGGCGGTTGACGCAGCCCATGCGCCGCGCGGGCTGGATGACATGCTGCCGACCGCTCCGGCGCGTGCACGGCTGGCTTATGACGAGCTGTTCGCGCATCAGTTGACACTGGCGCTGGCCCGGCGACGCGAGCGCAAGGCACGGGGCGTGGTTAGCGTCGGCACTGGGGCCTTGCAGTCGAAAGTGTTGGCCAGCCTTCCATACCGGCCCACTGACGCCCAGACCCGGGCGATCGAGGAAATCGCCTCGGACATGGCGTCGGAAAGCCGGATGAACCGGCTGTTGCAGGGCGATGTGGGCGCGGGCAAGACACTGGTGGCCTTCATGGCGCTGCTGGTCGCGGTCGAGGCGGGCGGGCAGGGCGTGATGATGGCCCCGACCGAAATCCTCGCGCGCCAGCATCTGGAGGGGCTGCGTCCACTGGCCGAGGATGCGGGCGTGGTGCTGGAGATCCTGACGGGCCGCGACAAGGGGGCCGAGCGCCGCGCCAAGCTTGAGGCGCTGAAGCGCGGCGATATTCAGGTGCTGGTCGGCACCCATGCTGTGTTTCAAAGCGATGTGGAGTTTCGCGATCTGCGTCTGGCCATCGTCGATGAACAGCATCGGTTCGGTGTGCGCCAGCGGATGGAACTGGCGGAAAAAGGCATGGGCGCGGATGTGCTGGTGATGACCGCCACGCCGATCCCCCGCAGTCTGGCGCTGGCGCAATATGGCGACATGGATGTCTCGGTGCTGGACGAAAAGCCGCCCGGGCGCAAACCGATCAAAACGGCGGTGATCGGCACGCAGCGGATGGACGACGTGGTTGCACATCTGCGCGCGGCGATTGACGAAGGGCGGCAATGCTATTGGGTCTGCCCTCTGGTGGACGAATCCGAAGTCAGCGATCTGACCGCAGCCGAAGAACGGTTCAAACGCCTGCGCGCGGTGTTGGGCGAGGGGGTTGTGGGGCTGGTTCATGGCCAGATGCCGCCCTCTGAAAAGGACGCGGCGATGGCGGCGTTTCAGGCAGGCGAGACCAAGGTGCTGGTCGCGACCACCGTGATTGAAGTGGGGGTGAACGTGCCCAACGCCACAATCATGGTGATCGAGCGGGCCGAGATTTTTGGCTTGGCCCAATTGCATCAGTTGCGTGGCCGAGTGGGCCGCGGCGAGGCCGAATCCACCTGCCTGCTGATGTATCAGCCACCGCTCAGCGAGGGCGGGCGCCGCAGGCTGGAGGTGCTGCGCGAGACCGAGGACGGGTTCCGCATCTCCGAAACCGATCTGGAGATGCGCGGCGCCGGCGATCTGATCGGCACGGCGCAGTCGGGCCTGCCGAAATTCCGCATCGCCGATCTGGAACGGCAGGCCGGGTTGATGGCGGTGGCACAATCGGACGCCCGCGCTTTGCTGGCGGCAGACCCGGAACTGACCTCGGAGAGAGGCCAGGCGGCGCGTGTTCTTCTGTGGTTGATGAAGCAGGATCAGGCGATTCGGCTGATTTCAGTGGGATGAGCCTGTGGTTTAGGCGGGCAGCTAAATTCTTCCGATTCCCAAAAGCACTTTAGGTGTGAAAGCGGCTGCCGCCGATCGTTCCGCCCAGCCCAGAATCAAAGCACGCAGGGCTGCCGGGTAGCGGGTGCCGTTGTCGCGCCATTGGTCCGAGTGCCAATGGCGATACCGCTTCCATGGGCGGGCGCTTTGTTGACATCTGAGACCTGCATTGATGTCTGCTGTGGCGGCACAATTAACCGCAGACCATTGAGGGCGGGTGCGCCCACCCGCGGTCGGACGCCGCCCTGTTTTTGAGAAGTGCTCAGGGTCGAAAATCGGATCCTTCCGGATCTCGGTCCATCTTGCCAAACTTACCTCGAAAAGTTGCGTTAGATTTCAGGGGTTTGGCAGCTGAGATCTCTGTAAGTTCACAAATGTTCCCAAAAAGTTCTTTACAGACTCACTTAGAAATGAGAACAAAAGGTCAACAAAGGCTTAAAGACCTGACCCGGAGGAGTGACATGCTGACTCAGATCAAGACCGCGCTGAGCCGTTCTCAGACCACGCTGCTGCAGGATGCTGCGGGGGCGGCTTCGCTGGCGGTCATGCTGATGGTCGCGCTGCACCTGCCCGGAGGGTTCTGACCGAATCTGCCTGCGATCTCGTGCCGGTAGCCCGCATCAACCGTCCCCATCTGATGCAAGGGTGACCTGCCTGTCCCATACCCTTGAAGGGCCGTGCCTCGGCCCTGCGTGGTGATCCGGAGCCCACACGAGACCCGCAATGCCTGCCGCCGCCCTCTCCGCCCGGGAGGTGCGGCGGCTTTTTTTAATTGGAAGGCGGTGTGAGGATCAGGCGCAGTCGGCCTGTTCAGCCTGCTCCATCGCCTCGGCAGTGGCCTCAAGCGCCAGCATGATCGAGGCGTGGCGGTTCTTGTAGTCACGCGCGGGGATCAGCACCTCAAGCCCGTTGAACGGGGCCTCGGGCGCGGGGCCGTCCTGTTTCAGCATCGCCTTTAGCTGATCGCGCGCGGTTTCCACTTGGGCCCGGTTCGCGCCGATGATGGCATCGCCCACGACCGAGGCCGACGCCTGACCCAGAGCGCAGGCTTTCACGTCCTGACCGAAATCGGTGATCCGGCCATCCGCCACTTTCACGTCCACCGTGACGGTCGAACCGCAAAGGGGCGAGCGTTTTTTGACCGTGGCATGAGGGGCTTCGAGCCGGTCGAGATGCGGGATATCCGCCGCCAGCGCTAGGATGCGGGCGGAATAGAGTTTGATGAGATCGGTCTCGCCGGACATGGCTTTCCCTCGTTGGCTGTTCCCCATACATAGTGGGCGAACCCGTGGATGCAAAAGGTTTTTACCCATGTCTTTAAACACGACCTTCGACCCGTCATCGCTGACCTATAACGCGGCTGGGTTGATCCCGGCGATTGCTCAGGACGAGGGCTCGGGCGAGGTGCTGATGATGGCCTGGATGAATGCCGAAGCCGTGGCGCGGACGCTGGAGACGCGCCGGGTGACCTATTGGTCGCGGTCGCGGCAGGCGTTCTGGGTCAAGGGCGAAAGCTCGGGCCATGTGCAGGAGCTGGTGGACTTCCGCGTCGATTGCGACCGGGATTGCCTGCTGGTTCTGGTGCGGCAGACCGGGCCCGCCTGTCACACCAACCGGCGGAGCTGTTTTTATACGGCGGTGCGCGATGGGGGCGAGGTCGAGCTGATGATACCCGAGGGGTGAATGGCCCGTGCCGGGTCATGCCTTCGGCGAGAGTATTTTTGAAAAGATGAAGTGGACTCAGAACCCGACCATGGTGCGGATGTCCTGGGGCGTGGCGCCGTCTTGACGATATTTTGCGATGGCGCGGGCGTCGTCGCGTTTGGCCAGGCGCTTGCCCGCTTCGTCGCGGATCAGGCGGTGGTGGTGATAGGTGGGGGTGGGCAGGTCCAGCAGGGCTTGCAGCAGGACGTGGATCTGGGTGGCGTCGAACAGGTCGGCGCCGCGGATCACCTGGGTGATCTGCTGGTCGGCATCGTCGACCACGACGGACAGGTGGTAGGAACTACCCATGTTGCGGCGCACGAGGATGATGTCACCGACCGCGTGGATCAAGGCGTCGGGGTCGAGACGGTGGGCGCCTGTGCGCGCGGGGCCGGTTTCGGTGAAGCTGCGCGGGGGCAGGGCGGTCAGCGCCTTGGCCATGTCGAGGCGGAGGACGTCCGTTGCGCCTGCCTCGGACAGGGGGCGATTGCGGCAGGTGCCGGAATAGATGCGGCCGTCGGGGCCGAATTGCGGAACGCCTTCCTGCGGGGCTCCGGCGGCGGCCTCGATATCGGCGCGGTTGCACCGGCAGGGATAGACGAGGCCCATGGTCCGGAGCCGTTCCAGTGTTTGTACATAACGCGGCAGCCGGTCGGATTGGCGCAGGACCGGTTCGGGCCAGTCGAGGCCCAGCCAGCGGAGATCGTCGTAGATCTGCGTCTCCCATTGAGGGCGGGCGCGGGACTGGTCGACATCCTCGATGCGCAGCAGGAAGGTCCCGCCCACCGCAAGTGCCATGTCATGGGCCAGCAGCGCCGAATAGGCGTGGCCGAGATGCAGAGGACCGGTTGGGGATGGCGCAAAGCGAGTGGTGAAAGTCACATTTTCTCAACGATATAAACGTCAGATTTCAAGTCCATACCGGGCAGATGTGGGCCGTACTCTTTGAAGAGAAGACGCGCCGCCCCCATGTCCAGCCAATCGTTCAGGCGGCCCGAATAGGACGGGTCGGCCAGCGCGTGATCGTTGAAGGAGAACGCCAGCAATCCGCCCTTGGGTAGCGCCTTCATCAGCAGGTCGAAGGTCTGCGGTGGGGCAGCGCCGACGCCAATGACGCCGATGGCAGTGATTGCCTTGTAGGCGCCCTGTTCCAGCGGGTCGGGATCGGTGATCTCGAAGCTGGAGAGGTTGCGGTAGACCCCCTTGGCGCGGGCGCCTTCGAGCATCTGAGGCGTGGGATCGACGCCGTCAATCACCTCAAACCCGGCCCGGCGCAGGGCGAGGCCGGACAGGCCGGTGCCGCAGCCATAGTCCAGAATGGGGGTCTGTGGTTCGGGCAGTTTCGACCAGAGCGCCTCGGCCACCCGGCCCGGGGTGGCATAGCCGTGTTCACCCACCTCATCGTCATAGGAGGCGGCCCATTTCTCGTAATGGGCCTTGGTCTCTTCGGGGCTGTCGAGGCTGTAGGTGTCTTTCAGGAATTTCTCGCTCATATCCCCATGTTAGGCGCGGGGCCGCAGCCCCGTCCAGTCAGGAATGCGCGAGCCAGTCTGTCCAGGCCGCCTTGGCGCGATCTGTATAGGCTTTGTAGCGATCCTTGCGGCCCCGGCGCCCGCCTTTCAGCCCTTCGACCGGGCGAAACAGGCCAAAATTGACGTTCATTGGCTGGAATGTCTTGGCCTCGGCGCCACCGGTGATGTGGTGGATCAGTGCGCCCATGGCGCTGTCCTGCGGCACCTCGGGCAGGTGTTGCCCGAGGATTTCGGCGGCGGCCATGCGACCCGCCAGTAGGCCCATCGCTGCGCTTTCCACATAGCCTTCGACACCGGTGATCTGCCCGGCAAAACGGATATTGGGCCGCGATTTCAGCCGCATCTGCGCATCCAGCAGGGTGGGCGAGTTGATGAAGGTGTTACGGTGGATGCCGCCCAGACGAGCAAACCCGGCATTTTCCAATCCCGGGATCATGCGGAATACCTCTGTCTGTGCGCCATATTTCATCTTGGTCTGAAAGCCCACGATGTTGAACAGCGTCCCCAGCGCGTTGTCGCGGCGCAGCTGCACCACCGCATGGGCCTTTTCGTGCGGTTTGTGTGGGTTGGTCAGGCCCACTGGTTTCATCGGCCCGTGGCGCAGGGTTTCGCGGCCACGTTCGGCCATCACCTCGATAGGCAGGCAGCCGTCGAAATAGCCGGCGGTCTCGCCCTCGTGGAATTCGGTCTTGTCGGCGGCCAGCAGCGCGTCGATGAAGGCCTCGTACTGATCGCGGTTCATCGGGCAGTTGAGGTAGGCGGTGCGCTCTTCCTCGGTCTCGCCCTTGTCATAGCGCGACTGCATCCAGACCTGGCTCATGTCGATCGTGTCGGCATGGACGATGGGGGCGATGGCGTCGAAAAAGGCCAGCGCTTCGGCGCCGGTTTCGGTGCGGATCGCCTCACCCAGGGCAGGCGAGGTCAGCGGGCCGGTGGCAAAGATCCAATGGCTGTCAGCGGGCAGTTCGGTAACCTCTTCGCTGGTGACGCTCACACGCGGATGGGCGCGCAGCCGGGCAGTGACGGTTTCGGCAAAGGGTTCACGGTCCACGGCCAGCGCGCCGCCTGCGGGCAGGCGGTGGGCATCGGCGGTGGTCATGATCAGGCCGTTTGCCGCCCGCATCTCCCAATGCAGCAGGCCGACGGCGTTCTGTTCGTCATCATCCGAGCGGAAGGAGTTCGAGCACACCATCTCACCCAGATTGCCGGTCTGGTGTGCGAAGGTTCCCACCTTGGGGCGCATCTCGTGGATCATCACGTCCACGCCCATTTCGGCAGCCTGCCAGGCGGCTTCGGACCCGGCCATGCCGCCGCCGACGATATGCAATGTCTCGGTCATGAGCAGCCACTTAAGGCAGGGGCGGCGCACGCGCAACGCCCAAGCGCGATGTGCTGCCGGAAGGCGGTCATATGTGTGGAAATCTTGGGGTCGCCGCTGCGGGGATGTCTATACCGGTGAGAGAGACCGGTCAGGAGGGACCTTCCGCCCACGGCGACCCAAAAGTAAGTAGACGGCATAAGCCTTGCCAAATCCTTGCCACAGTGTTGCCGTTTTGAAAAGAGCCAAAATGCACACAATCCTGTTTTTATGTTGAAACAATTGCGTTACTGGCGCCAATCCGGGTCTCTTTTCTCAATAAATGCGGCAATTCCTTCTTCGGTGTCGCGGTACAGCATATTTTCGACCATTACGTCCCGGGTATAGGCGTAGGCCTGATCCAGCGGCATCTGCATCTGTTGGTAAAAGGCCTGTTTGCCGATCTTCACCGCCGCGCCCAGCTTGGCGGCGAGCGTGTCGGCCAGCGCCCGGGTTTCGGCCTCCAGCGCCTCGGGCGGCACGATCCGGTTCACCAGCCCTAGTTCTTCGGCGCGTGTGGCGGCGATGAACTGGCCGGTGGTCAGCATCTCGAACGCGTGTTTGCGCGGCATGTTGCGGCTGAGCGCCACCATGGGGGTCGAGCAGAAGAGGCCGATATTCACCCCGTTGACGCCGAACCGGGTGCCCTCAGCGGCCACCGCCAGATCGCAGGAGGCGACCAGCTGGCACCCGGCGGCGGTGGCGATACCGTGGACTTGCGCGATCACCGGTTGCGGCAGCGATTGGATCGACATCATCATCCGCGCGCAGCGGTCGAAGAGGTCCTGAAAATAAGCCTTGCCACCATCCTCGGCCTGGCGTCCTGCGGTCATCTGTTTCAGATCATGACCCGCGCAGAACGCCTTGCCCGCTCCTGAAAGGATCACTGCACGGACCGAGCGGTCGTCCTGCAGCGCATCGAATTCCGCCTGCAGCGTCGCCAGCATCTCCTCGCTGAGTGCATTGAGCCGCTCGGGCGCGTTCATTTGCAGATGGGCTACTGCGCCCGTGTCGTGACGTTCCAGAATTGCCATCTTGCCCTCCCCGCGAGACTCGGGGCAACTCTAGGGGCAAGCGGCGAGGAGGGAAAGCATGGCGGTGGTGATGGGCAAGGAGGAACTGGCAGAGTACATGGCGACAGTGTTCCCGCAGGTACGCGAGGATTTTGCCATCGACGAGTTGACCGAGGACAGCGTGACCATGCGCCTGCTGACCGCCGAACGGCATCTGCGTCCAGGCGGAACCATCTCGGGGCCGTCGATGTTCGCGCTGGCCGATGTCTGCGTCTATGCCATGGTGCTGGCCCGTTTGGGCCGTCAGGCGCTGGCGGTGACCACAAGCTGTTCGATGGATTTCATGCGCAAGCCGGACGGATCGGCGCAGATGGTGGCGCAGTGCCGGTTGCTGAAGCTGGGCAGGTCGCTGGCGGTCGGCGATATCCTGATGTTCTCGGAGGGCTCGGACAAGCCGGTGGCCCGCGCCACGATGACCTATTCGATTCCGCCTGCGGGCTCGGCCGCAGCGGCGGCCGGGTGAAAAAAGGCCGGGGTCAGACCCCGGCCCAGGAAGAGGTCCCTATGAAAGGGACTGGGGATTGCTTCTAAAGCTGCCAGAACCGGCGGTGCGCCTCGTGGCGGGCCTGGCCTCGGGTCAGGCCGACATCCGCAAGCAGATGATCGTCAAGGCGGCTCAGGTTGACCCGGGTTCTGCGGCGTTGCTCCCATGTCGTGACGGTGGCTGCGAAGCGTACCGCCAATGCCGCGATCAGCGGCAGCCGGGGGCTGGCGTTCAGCAGCATAAGGGAGCGGGCAGGCATCGCGCGTGTCATGACTAAAATCCTTTCAATTGTATTGACACAATGCGTATCTTATTGATACACTTTCTTGATACATTCCGAATTGTGTCGAAATCAAGGGAAAGATTGTAATGGGTACAATTTGGCCCGAAGACCTTCCGCGGGCGAAAGGCCCGAAATACAAAGCGGTTGCCGACACAATCCGGACCGCGGTCAAGAACAAGAGCCTGGAGGTCGGTGCCAAGCTGCCGCCGGTGCGCGAACTGGCCTATCGGCTGGGTATCACCCCTGGCACCGTGGCGCGGGCCTATACGATCCTCACCGATGAAGGGTTGCTGCAGGCCGAGGTGGGGCGGGGTACCTTCGTGGCGCCGCCCAAATCTCCGATCCTCGATGATGTCTGGTCGCGCCAGTTGCACCTGCTGGAGGCCCGGGATCCGAACCATGTCAGCCTGTTCAGCCCTCGGCTGGCGGATGTGGGGCAGGTGGCGCTGATCCGCGAATGCCTGCAGAAAGTGGCGCAGGCCGATCCGTGGCTGTTTCTCAACTACCCGACCCGCGATGCCTATCTGCCGGTGCGGCAGGCGGTGGTGGACTGGCTCTCGGATCTGCCGCTGGGGAAATTGGACCCGGACGATGTGGTGCTGACCCATGGCGGCCAGAATGGGTTGTGCGTGGTGTTTCAGGCGATCCTCAGGGGGCCAAAGCCCGTGGTTCTGGTCGAGGACCTATCCTATGCCGGGTTCCGTCGGGCTGGCGAGTTGATGCGCGCCGAGGTGGTGGGGATCAAGATGGACAAATGGGGACTCAGCGCCGAGGCGCTGGAACATGTCCTGCGTCAGACCCCGGCGCAGGCCATCTGCGTCTCGCCCGAAGTGCAGAACCCCACCGGCTGCCACATGCCGCTGGAGCGCCGCAAGGAAATCGTCGAGGTGGCGAAGAAACACGATCTGCAGATCATCGAGGACGACTGTTATCGCATGGGCGACGCTCGTGCGCCCAGCTTCCGAGCGCTAGCACCGGACCGGGGCTGGCATGTGTCGTCGATCTCAAAGACCTTGACCCCAGCACTGCGCGTCGGCTTTGCACTACCGCCCGTGGGGCGGGGCGCGGATCTGCGGCGCGCAGCGGAATATGGGTATTTCGGTCTGGCGCAGCCGCTGGCGGCGCTGGTGCAACTGGTACTCAGCGATCCACGCGCCAACGACCTGGCAGGCGCGGTACGCAAACGCATGGCCGAGTATGTGCGGGTGACGGTCAATGTGCTGGGCGGGTTCGATCTGGTCTGGGATTCCGAGATCCCCTTTGTCTGGCTGCGGCTGCCCTCGGGCTGGCGCGCCTCGGCCTTCAGCCGGGCGGCGGAACGCGAAGGCGTGCAGGTGCGCTCGGCCGATGAGTTTGCTCTGCGCGACGGGCGTGCGCCCAACGCGGTGCGCATCGCCATGAACGGCCATGTGCCGTTGTCGGATTTCGAGGCAGCGATGCAACGCCTGCGCGCATTGCTGGACAACCCGCCGGAACAGATCAGTGTGTAGGTAGTTTTATGGGGTAAAATAATACCTATTTTACAAAGCATTGAAATTGCTTATATAAAATAGGTTTAGCGCGCTTGACCTGTGCGCAACTCCCCCATAAAACCCATCCATCGAATTCGGACTGGCCCGATTGGGTCGGTCTTTCACATCAAACAGGACTATCCTGCCATGAAAACCTTTTCTGCAACTCCTGCAGACATCGACAAGAAGTGGATTCTGATCGACGCCGAGGGCGTTGTTCTGGGCCGTCTTGCCTCGATCGTCGCCATGCGCCTGCGTGGCAAGCACAAAGCGTCGTTCACCCCGAACATGGACATGGGCGACAATGTCATCGTGATCAACGCTGACAAAATCCAGATGACCGGCAAGAAGCGCGACGAGAACTTCTACTGGCACACTGGCCACCCGGGCGGCATCAAGTCGCGCACCAAGCAGCAGATCCTCGAGGGTGCACACCCCGAGCGCGTCGTGACCCAGGCGGTCAAGCGCATGCTGCCGGGCAACCGTCTGGCGCGCCAACAAATGACCAACCTGCGCGTTTATGCCGGTGCCGAGCACCCGCACGAAGCCCAGGCCCCCGAAGTTCTGGACGTCAAGTCCATGAACAAGAAAAACACCCGGAGCTAATGACCGATGGCTGATCAGATCAATACTCTCGAAGAGCTGAGCGCCGTCACAGGCGTTGAAACCGTGGCCGAAGAAGCCGTTGCACGCGAGCCCGTGCGCGATGAGTTGGGCCGCTCCTATGCAACCGGCAAGCGTAAAGACGCTGTCGCCCGCGTCTGGATCAAGCCGGGTTCCGGCAAGGTCACCGTGAACGGCAAGGACCAGGACGTCTATTTTGCACGCCCCGTTCTCCAGCTGATCCTGCGCCAGCCGTTCCAGGTTGCCGGCGTTGAAGGTGAGTTCGACGTTGTCGCAACCGTCAAGGGCGGTGGCCTGACCGGTCAGGCCGGTGCGGTCAAGCATGGCATCTCGAAAGCACTGCAGCTCTACGATCCCAACCTGCGTGGCGCGCTGAAAGCCGCTGGCTTCCTGACCCGCGACAGCCGCGTTGTGGAACGTAAGAAATACGGTAAGCGCAAAGCGCGTCGTTCGTTCCAGTTCTCGAAGCGTTAAATCGCTCTGGGCACAATCCAAAGTCGGGCCACGAGGTTTCTCGTGGCCTTTCTTTTTGTGAATGGGTAAATCTCCGCTGTGCGGACATGGCCGCCGGTAGACGGGTGGAAATGGGTAGAGTGCGAGCCTTTTACATCAATATGGACCGGGATACTGACCGGCTGGAGCATATGCAGGAGCAGTCCCGGATTACCGGTCTGGAATTCTGCCGTGTCCCGGCAGTGGCGGCGGCCCAACTCGATCTGGCGCAGGTCGCCCAGTATCAACCGCATCAGTACCGTCACAGCCGTTGGCATCTGCGCCCGTTGGAGGTCGCCGTCTTTCTCAGTCACCGCCAGGCTTGGGAGAAGATCGTCGAAAGCGGAGATCCCTTTGCCATTGTCATGGAGGATGATCTGGTCTTCGCACCGGATTTTGCGTCAAAGATCGCTTCGCTTGTCGAGGGGGATGTTCCGTTCGATCTTGTGCGGCTCTGCACGTTCATCCAGCATCGAACCATTGGGCCACTCTGCACGGTAGATTCTTCGACCCATCTGCGCCGTATCATTCAGGAAATGGGTGATGCCGGGTGCTATCTGGTGTCGCGGCAGGCCTGCCTGCAGCTGCTGGCGCAGTCGCAGGCGTTTTGCGACCATCTGGACGATTTTGTTTTTTCACCGGAGCGCGGGTTGCGGATCTACCAACTCGATCCTCCGCTGGCAGGACAGGTCATCCATGACATGAATCTGATGGCAGCTTGGAAGGCGCAGGGAAAGCTGGTCAGCGTGCGCGAGGCCGACGATCGCCGGTCCAAGGACAAAGGGCCTGCCCTGTATCGGTTGAAGAAGGAACTGAAACGCGCGCTGCGCGAGTTGCGGCTGTCAGTGCACAGGCGATTTCTTTCGGCGCAGACGATCAGTCTTGCGGACATAAAAGCTCCGAGCGCCGATCGTAGTGATCAGAACTTGCGCCAGGGTTGAAGGCCCCTTTTCACGGTTTTGAGCAGGGAATGCCTGGCGGCCGAGCGCAGCGTGGGTGAGGCCTCGGGCGACTTCAGAACAGCCAGCAGCAGACGCGCGGGCAGGTGCCCGCGAAGGTAGAACTTACTGTACTCTTCCGGCGTGTAGAGGACCGATGGAGCGACTTCAGCAAAGAACTTCGCCCAGATGTTTCCGTGGTCTTGAGACACTTTGTCGATCTCGGCGGAGACACCCCGGCTCCAATAGAGCGAAATCGGAAAGTCCAGTTTCAGTCCGTGCACGGATTTCCTTGTCAGCATTTTCAGCATCATGTCGTAATCGCCCGAAATCGGGAACGCCATGTCGTGCCCACCGAGTTCCAGGAAAAGCGACCGGCGCAGGAACAACGAGTTGTGCCCGAACGGCATGCGCTGCAGGATCGCGTTGAGATTGGTTTTGGTGATTTCCTTGCGCTGTCCCCGGTCATCCTCGTGAACCAACGTGCCATAGGCGAAATCAGGCTTTTGATCTGCCAGGATGGTCGCGGCGCGTTCCAACACGTCGGGCGCGGCAAGTGAATCGTCCGAATTGAGAAACAACAAATATTCACCGCGCGCGTTTTCGGCACCATTGTTCATGCCTTCAAACAGATTGCGGTCCGACTGGCTGAAGACGCGAGTGTTGCGTGCACCCTCTGTTGCCGAGGCAATCAGGGACGCGGTGCCGTCCGTTGAGGCGCCATCCTGAATGACATGTTCGAATGTGTCGCCAGTCTGATCCTGAACGCATTTCACAGCCCGCAAAAAGCTTTCGCGGCGCCCGGCTTCGATCAGATTGTACGTGGCGGTGATGATCGAAATCACCGGCTTGTCTTTGTTTGCCTCGAAAGATGAATGGGGCAAGGTCAATGAGGAACTCCGCCAATCGGATGTTTCTGACGCGCGCGCGCGGGCGATCGTCTGTTTTGCATCCTCTAACCAAGACCGAAGGTGGAGACCAGACCTTGAAATGCCACGCCGACTCTGAGGTGTTAGTCCGGCTCGATCAAACCCAGCCCGCGCAGGTATATGCCGATGCCGGACTCGAGCAGATCCTCGGGTGGGAAAGGCGAGGCGGCGCCGGTGTTGCGGGCAAAGAGCTCGACCACGCCATGGCTCATCGCCCAGATATGCGCGCTGAACATCGAGGCGGGGGGGCGTTTGTCCGGCGGGATGTGCTCGCTGAGCGCGGCGGCGGCTTTTTCGAGCACACCCTTGGCCCGGTTGGCGGCGGCGGCAAGCTCGGGCGTGCGGTTGACCGAAATACCACTCTCGAACATCGCTATATAATGGCCGGGATGCTTGCAGGCAAAGGCCAGATAGGCGCGGCCGGTCGCCTCGAACGCTGCGAGCGCCGATGGCTGGCCCTTGTCGTGGGCGAATTGCATCAAGTCCGCGAACATCTCAAAGCCCTGCCGGGCAGCCTCGGCTATCAGGTCTTCGCGGCCGTGGAAATGGCGATAGACCGCGGCGGGGGTCACGCCCGCCTGTTTTGCCGCCTCAGACAGGGTGAAGCCGGTCGGGCCCTTTTCCTCGATCAACCGCAGGGCCGCGTCGATGAGGGCCTGCCGCAGATTGCCGTGATGATAGCCGCGTTTAGGCATCCCAGATCTCGGGGCCTCCACAAATGCTGTGGTCGATCTTTTCCAGCGCGTCCTTGTCCTTGCCGTCATAGTCAAGCCCGCTCAGCACCGTGCGGATCGCGGCAAGACGCGCGCGTTTCTTGTCGTCCGAGCGCACGATGGTCCAGGGGCAGCTTTCGGAATGGGTCCGGGTCAGGGTTTCCGAGATTGCGGCGGTGTAATCGTTCCATTTCCCAAGGCCCTTGATGTCGATAGGGCTGAGCTTCCACTGTTTGAGCGGATCGTTCTCGCGCGCCAGAAACCGGCGCAACTGCTCGGCACGGCCCACGTTCAGCCAGAACTTGAACAGGTGAATACCGTCATTGACCAGACCCTGTTCTAGAGGCTGCACCTGACGGAAGAACCGCTCGCGCTGATCATCGTCGCAGAAGCCGAACACATGCTCGACCACGCCGCGATTGTACCAGCTGCGGTCGAAGAACACGATTTCGCCCGCCGATGGCAGATGCTGCACATACCGCTGGAAATACCACTGGCTACGCTCCTCTTCCGAGGGTTTGGCTAGTGCCACCACGCGCGCGCCACGCGGATTGAGGTTCTCGCGGAACCGTTTGATCGTTCCCCCCTTGCCGGCGGCATCGCGCCCTTCGAACACGACCGCGACGCGCTGGCCCGAGGCTTTGATCCAGGCCAGCATCTTGACCAGCTCAATCTGCAGCGCCTTCATCTCTTTCTCGTAATCCTTGTGCCGCATCTGCTCGGGATAAGGGTAGGACGGGGACAGGATGTCATCCTTGTCGGCTTTGGCGATGGCCTTGCGAATCTCGTCAGGGGCCTTGTCGTCATGGTAGCTGGCGATTGCGCCCTTTTTTGGCTTTGCCATCCGGTGCCTCTCAATGAATCCGGTGTCTTACTATGTAATGTTAATTGGATTAACGCAAACCCGCCCGCGCGGCTGCGCGGTCGATTGCGGCCGCGACATCGGGTGCGGCGACGTGCTGCGGCATATGTCCGATCCCGTCGAGCAACGTCAGCGCCGCGCCGGGGATTTGACGTGACAGATTGACCGAGTGCAGGTCTGCGTTGACGGTGTCGTCGGCAGTGCCGTGCAGGATTTCGGTGGGCACCTTGATCTCGCCATAGTGCGGTTGCAGCGCCTTGATCTCATCCAGCAGGTTCCGGCGCTGGAGTGCATTTGCGCGGAGCGAGCCGCGTCGGAGGGTCAGGCCAGAGCCAAAATGGGCGGCGTATCCATCAGGCACCGTCTGCGGTTCGAACACCGGGCCGAGGGCCTGGGTGACATAAGTGTCCGGGACAAACGCGGTGATCATTGGGACTGCAACCGCCGAGCCTAACGGGTGCGACGTCACGCGATAGAGCGAGTCCAACGGGGTGGTCCAGGGGTTCGAGGCTGCCGAGACCGGAACCAGAGCCGAGAGGCTGTCAGGATGGTGCACGGCCCAAGCCAGCGCAACGGCACCCCCGTAGCTATGACCGACCAGAATGGGTGCAGGGGCCCCCAATTGATCGGCTGCGCGTTTCAGCAGGTCAGCCTGCTCGCGGATGCTTTCTCCGTCCGGGTCGAAACTGTCGGAAAACCCAAGGCCAGGCCGGTCGAAGATGATGACGCGGTACCGGTCGGCCAGTGCCGGTGCCAGCGCAAAGGTCATGTCGCGCGTATTGCCGTTGGACCCATGGATCAGCACCACATCCAGGCCGCTGCCGATGACGAGCGCATGAACCTGCGTCCCGTCCACATCCAGAAGCTGCCCGGCCGGCGGAAATGCGGCCTCGGCCCGCGCCTCATGCCGGGCGGCGCGCCACAAGACAACGCCCCAGAAAAGGGCCACCAGAATCAGAAGGATGATGGCGATGCGCATCACCCGTCCTCAGGCGCGCAGGTCTGTCACGTCCACCCCGATCCGGCTGATGTCGTAGGGGGTCGTTTCGTAGATTTCACTGATCCAGTTGCCGTACAGCAGATGCGCGTGGCTGCGCCAGCGGTTCTGCGGCGGTTGTGACGGGTCGTCATCGGGATAGTAGTTCATCGGCACGTTGATTGGTGTTCCGTTGGCCACGTCCCGGTCATACTCCTGCTTCAGCGTGTCGCTGTCATATTCGAAGTGGTTGAAGATATAGAGCGCGCTATGGCCCCGGTCCTCGACCAGACAGGGGCCGACTTCGTCGCTGCCCAGCAGGGTGCGCAGGCCGGGAGCTGCGTCGATCTCGGCCTGTTTCATCTCGGTCCAGCGGCTGACCGGAATCACGCAATCGTCCGAGAACCCGCGCAAAAAGGGTGAGGCCGCGGCGAGGTTCTGGTGCCGGAAACAGCCGAACGCTTTGGCGTCCAGCATGTGTTTCTTCACGCCATGGAAGTGGTTGATCATCGCCATCCCGCCCCAGCAGACGCCGAAGGTGGAATGCACATTGGTTTGGGTCCAGTCGAAGACCTCGCTGATCTCGTCCCAATAGGTGACGTCACCGAACTCCAGATGCTCGATCGGGGCGCCAGTGATGATCAGGCCGTCGAACTTCTCGTCCTTGACCTCCTGAAAGGGGCGGTAGAACTCGGCCATGTGCTCGGCGGCTGTGTTCTTGGTGCGGTGCTCGGACATGCGGATGAGGTTCAACTCTATCTGCAGCGGCGTGGCCCCGATCAGGCGCGCGAACTGGTTTTCGGTCTGAATCTTCTTGGGCATCAGATTGAGCAGCCCGATGCGCAGGGGGCGGATGTCCTGCCGGGCCGCCTGATCTTCGGACATGACCATGACACCCTCGCGGGTGAGGACGTCATAGGCGGGCAGGTCGGCAGGGATCTTGATGGGCATCGGCTCGGACTGTTTATCGTTGTGAATGAAATCAGGAAACTAGGTGCGGTTGGCGCGGGCCTCAAGGGTGCGCTCGATCAACTCATCGAAATCAGAGGTATCGCGCACCGCGCCGATCTCGTCGGCGGTGATGGTGAGCCCCCAGTTCCGCGCCATCGCTTCATACCGCGGCTGGCGGTGGGCGAGCGCCTGGGCGTAGGTCCAGCGGATGAAGGCGTTGGGGTCGACCTGATCGCCCGAGCAACCCTGTTCGGACAGGTACGCATCCCAGACGCGGGTCAGGAATTCGGGCTGATACGACATCGGTTTCGGCGCACGGTCGAAGCGGCGCACCAGTTTCTCGGTATGGGCCGCATCGCCCCTGATCCAAATCATCAGCGTCTGTTTCGACAACTCGCTCAGCAGCGGGTCCTTCGGATCTTCTGGACTGACCCATTCACAGATTGAGCCGCCGGTGTCGCAGATGAAATGCGGATAGCCATAGAGCCGCTGGGCGCGGTCGATGAAATAGTCAGTGTCGAGCAGGGCATGGATCTCGGCCATGCGGAACTGCTCCTGCCGGCGGCGGTATTCCTCGATTTCAAGCCCACCGAGCGCCGGATTGCCCGGTTTACCCAGATAGGCGGCCACCGGAGTGAGGTTATCGAATGAGATGTTAGAGCCGATATAGATCGAATCCGACATCAGCAGGTCGCGCAGAAACGGCACCTTCATCGCCTCGGCCTTGGCGTTGTCGGTGATGTATTCGCCCATGTAGCGGGTGCCGATCCGGTAATCGATCGAATAGTGAAACCAATCGCCGGAATCGCGCAGGGTGTTCGACATATAGGTCTTACCCAGCCCTGACATGCCGAAGAACAGCACCTTTTTGCGCGCCGCGTTGCGCCAGTCGCTTGCCGAGCCGTAGATCATGTCCCACCGTCATCCTGTTTTCGCCCTTGCTAATGGGCGGGGCAGGCGGGGTCAATCGCGGCGGCGCCCCGTTCCGTTCAGGATCATCAGGCCAAGGGCCAGAAGGGCGAAACCCGCGAAGGCGTTTGGACTTAGCGCTTCATCCCGGACCCATGCGCCCAGCAGGATCGCCACGGGCGGGATCAGCAGGGTGACCAGCATCAGGTTGCCGCTGCCCGCCATGGCCAACACTCGGTAATAGAGCAGATAAGCCCCGGCTGTGGCGATCAACGAATAATAAGCTATCGCAACCCAGGTCTCGGGTTGCAGGTCGAGGGATGGCGCCCCGTCGATCAGCAGGGCCAGCGGCAACGCTATGAAGGTCGACCCGGTCAGCATGCCCGCCGCTGCCACCTGGGGCGGCAGATGCGCCAGTTTCAGGCGTGCCCAGGCGCTGGCCAGCGCATAAGAAACGGTGCCGCCTAGAATGGCCAACTGGGCGATGCTGCGCAGATCGAAGCTGACAAAGTTGCTTAGCCCGATGGCGGTTGCGACGCCAAAAAAGCCAAGCCCCACGCCGATGCCGCGGCGCGGTGTCAGTCGCTCGTCGGGAAAGATCATTGCCGCCACGATCACGCCGAAGATTGCCGTGGCGGCGTTCAGGATCGAGGTCAATCCGGTCTCGATATAGAGTTGGCCCCAGGCCATCAGGCCGAAGGGGATCGCGTTGTTGAGCAATCCCATTACCAGAAACGCGCCCCAGATGCGCGGCTCGCGGGGCACGGGGAGACGGGCGGCGAAGACTACAAGCCAGAGCAGCAGCATGGCCCAGAAGGTGCGGTGCAATACCGATGTGACTACCGGAACTTCGTCCAAGGCCACCCGGATCGCCAGAAAGGAGGCGCCCCAGATGGTGCCCAGTAGGATCAGTTCGGCCCATGCGCGTGGGGACAGTGACTTTTGCGTGCTCATGATGTTGGGCTAACCGGTTGGGTGAAGGATTGCGATCCGATTCTTGCGCTATTGCACTCCCAAATTGCGTGAATTGCCTAAAGGTGCCTGACTTCAAAGATTTCAACGCATTAGGAGATGCTGAGTGTGCGAAGCCATTTGCGAAGTGTTGAAACGAAAACACCCCGCGGCAAGCGTGGGGTGTTCACTTGTGATTGCGGGTGTCGGATCAGAAGTAGAACCCGACTCTCAACCCGAAGCTGACAGCGTCGTTGTCGGTGAATTCGGCCCGCGCAACGTCCGGTGTGCCGGTTTCAGCAAAGGCATCGCCCAGATCGGTGTACCGCACGCCACCCGAAACTTTCATGTTGCCCTGGGTGTATTGCAGGCCCAAGGACACGCTTTTGAAGCCGTTGGTCGGCGACAGCGGAGAGACCAGATCGTCGCTGCTGGGGTCTTCGTAACCGAAGCTGATCGAGCCTGACCAGTTCTCGTTGAACCGCCGCCCGACGCCGAGGTTGAAGGTCACCGTGTCCTCGATATCGATAAGTTCGACACTCGGCAGCGCGCCAATCGGCGTTGTTTCAAGGCTGGTGACGCTGTGATCCGCCCAGCGGATGCTGCCGAACAGCAGGGTGTCCTGTGCAATGCCGGTCTGGAAATCCAGATTGACCGACTGCGGTGTCGTGGTTTCCTTGCTGCCCTGAAGTGCAAAGCCAGGCGCGCTGGTCAGGGTCTCGGTCGAGGCGAAATTGTGATCGATTTCGGACTGATATGTCAGCGCGACACGCAGAGCGATATCCGGGATTTCATAGGCACCACCGATCAGCCATCCGACGCCGCCGTCGCGATCAACATTGATCTCATAGCCGCTGAAGGGACCATACGCGGCACCGCTCAGCCGGATTCGACCGTCGATCTGCTGATAGCGGAGGCCGCCGTGGACACTCCAGTTTTCGTTGAATGCATAACGCAGGATGCCGGTTATCGTGTCAGAATCGGCGAACGCTTCGGTTCCGCCAAGCAGAACCGAACCAGGGGTCGTGAAATCTGCGTCCGCTGCAGGATAGCTGACATCGGATCCCCACGGCTGGTCGTAGATGACCGAGAAGGACAGTTGCTCGTTGAATTGATATTTCACACCGGCGGCAACCTGATTGAAGGACTGCGCGATGTTGCCTGAGGGTGTACCAGCCGGGTTGAGAGTGGTCAGGTCTGTGCCGGTCACATCAGGGTTCGCGTGGCCGATGGAAAACTCGGCATAGTTGCCCTCTTCAAAGATGATGCCGATCGGCTGACCGGTCCGGTCCAGGCCGCCCGCGGCCGCGGCAGTGGCGCTGAGTGCAAGCGCTGATACTCCGCCTGTAAGAAAACGCATGTAATCCCTCCCTATAGTTGTTGCGGCAACATTCTTGATCCTGTTGTGCGTCGCCGGGTGCGTTTTGATGCCAAGAACTGTGCGGAGGGCCGCGTCAGTAATCAAGCCGTGACCAGACGTCACATGGGTTGAGTCGGTGAAGTGTTGCGTTCAGGCAAGATTCGTACGGTCTCAGTGTAAATATTCAGGTAATTTCCGGCAAGAATCACGAAAGCGCCGACGAAAACCCAAAGATCGAGTGGTTCGTGATAGATCAGCATCCCCAGAACCGCGATGGTGGGCAGGCGCACGAAGTCGATGGGCACTACAACCGTGGCGGGAGCGATGGCCAGCGCATTTGTGATGCAGAAATGCGCCAGAAGCCCCGCCAACCCGACAAGGATCAGATAGGGGGCCGTCTGCATGCTCGGTAGGGTGATCTGACCATCAAACCCCGAGGCCACAAGCCCGAGAACCGCCTGCATCACCGTCAGCCAGAACATGATGCAGCCGATGCTTGCGGTTCGCGTGAGCCTCTTGGTGGAAATCGTTGTAAGTGCAAAGAAAATGGCCGACGCGGCGGCGGTCGCAACACCCAGACTGATCGGGGTGGCGCCGGGGCGGGCCACGATCAAGATACCGATGAAACCGATGATCGCGGCTATCACCCGAACCGGGGTCATCCGCTCTCCCAACAGCAGGGGGGACAACACGATCACCCAGAGGGGCTGTGTGAACTCCAGCGCAAAGACCTGCGCCAGCGGAATGGCGGTGACGGCGTAGAACCACAGGTTCTGACCTGTGAAATGCACCGCATTTCGCACTGCGTGCAGGCCAAGGTTGCGGGTTGAGATCTGCGCCCATTTGCTGGTGGCGGTCAGAACCAGCGAGACGATCAAGATACCCACGAAACTGCGGTACATCATGATCTCAAACGTATCGTGAACTGCGCTCAGCTCTCGCCCCGCGATCGCCATCGAGGAAAAGGACGCAATCGCGCCTGTCATCCACAGCGCGGCCTTGCCGATCTGAACCTTATCCTGTTGCATCGCGAACTCCCGCGGGAACGAGGCCCGGGAAACGCTGCAAGGTCAAGGTGTAAAGGATGTATCCGATACAGAAAAACCGGGCCGCGAGGACCCGGTTTCATCCCGCTTGGCGAATCAGGCGGGCCCTACTCCCACTCAATGGTTCCCGGCGGTTTCGAGGTGATGTCATAGGTGCAGCGATTGATGCCCTTGACCTCGTTGATGATCCGCGTGGCGGTTTCGCCAAGGAATTCATGGCTGAACGGGTAGTAGTCCGCCGTCATGCCGTCGACCGAGGTGACCGCCCGCAAGGCGCAGGCGTAGTCATAGGTGCGCCCGTCGCCCATGACGCCGACGGTGCGGACCGGCAGGATGGCCACAAAAGCCTGCCATATCTCGTCATAGAGCCCGTGCTTGCGGATCTGGTCGATATAGATCGCGTCTGCCTCGCGCAGGATGTCGAGCTTTTCGCGGGTGATCTCGCCGGGGCAGCGGATGGCCAGACCTGGGCCGGGGAAGGGGTGGCGACCTATGAAGCTGGACGGCAGGCCCAACTCACGGCCTAAGGCGCGAACCTCATCCTTGAACAGTTCACGCAGCGGTTCGACCAGTTTGAGGCCCATCTTTTCGGGCAGGCCGCCGACATTGTGGTGCGACTTGATGGTGACCGAGGGGCCGCCCGAGAACGAAACCGATTCGATCACATCTGGATAGAGTGTGCCTTGGGCCAGAAACTCGGCCCCTTCGATGGTGTCGGCATGTTTCTGGAACACGTCGATGAACAGTTTGCCGATGATCTTGCGCTTGGTTTCGGGGTCGGATTGGCCGTCCAGCTCACCCAGAAACAGCTCGCTTTCATCCGCGTGGATCAACTGAATGTTGTAGTTGTCCCGGAACATCGAGACGACTTCCTGCGCCTCGTTCTTGCGCAAGAGGCCGTGGTCGACAAAGACACACGTCAACTGGTCGCCAATCGCTTCGTGGATCAGGATCGCGGCGACCGAGCTGTCGACGCCACCCGACAGACCGCAGATCACCTTTTTGTCGCCAACCTGCTCGCGGATGTTGCGGATCATCTCATCGCGATAGGCCCCCATGGTCCAGTCGCCGGTAAAGCCCGCAAGCCGCACGAAATTCTCGTAGAGCCTTGCGCCTTTGGGGGTGTGGTGCACTTCGGGGTGGAACTGCACCGCGTAGAAATGGCGGCTTGCATCGGCGGTGATCGCAAAGGGGGCGTTGGGCGAGGTGCCGTAGACTTCGAACCCCGGGGCGATCTTGCTCACGTGGTCGCCGTGGCTCATCCAGACCTGTTCATCGCCGTCCACGAACCAGCCTTCGAGGATATCGAGGTCGCTTTTGGGCGTCACATAGGCCCGGCCAAACTCGGCGGTGCCATGGCCGCTTTCCACATGACCCCCAAGCTGGTGCATCATCACCTGCTGGCCGTAGCAGATGCCGAGAATCGGTACGCCGTAGTCGAAAATCTCTTGCGGAGCGCGGGGCGAACCCTCACGCGTCACGCTGTCCGGACCGCCCGAGAAAATTACGGCTCTCGGCGCCATTTCCCGCACGAAGTCCATGGTGACGTTCTGGTAGGGGTGGATTTCGCAATAGACGTTCAGCTCGCGCAGACGGCGGGCAATCAGCTGCGTCACCTGGCTGCCGAAGTCGATGATCAGAAGGCGGTCATGGGATGTCTGGCTCATGAACTGGCTCTTAGGTCGCGCGGCCACTATGTGCAAGCGTTATGAGGCCGATTTCGGTTATGCTGCGGTCAGATATGGGGAGTTTCGAAAATCCATGGATACCGTTCGATTCAGAGAGGCCGGACAGGCGGATGCCGGGGCGATCACCACTTGCATCGCCGCGGCTTACGCCGAGGCGCGTGAAAGCATTCCCGATCTGCCGGATGTGACCGCCGGGATTGAGGAAGAGATTGAGGTGAGCCAAGTGGTTCTGGCCGAGACCGGGCACGGACTGGCCGGGGTGATCGTGTTCGCCAGGCGGGGGGACGCGATGAAGATCGTCAACCTCGCCGTATCGCCGGACGCTCAAGGGCAGGGGATCGCGGGCCGGTTGATGGCGCGGGCCGAGGAAGAAGCACGGGCATCAGGCTGCACGCGGATGGAGTTACGCACCCATCGGCTGATGGAGGGCACGCGGGCGATGTACACGCATCTGGGCTGGCGCGAGACCGAAACCTCCGGCAACACGGTGTCGATGATGAAGGCGTTATGACTGCGGCTCAGCCCATCGAGTGAGAGCTTTCAGTTCCGCGCTGCGCCGAGCGGCGCTGGTCGACGCGGTAACTCCAGATCGCGATGGATGTCCACGAAACGACATAGACGATCCCGATGCCGATAATCACCTCGCCGGGCAGGGGACCCACATCCGCGCGGTCGATGGCTTGTCCGAGGCTTTCGACCGCGGTGGGGTGAACCGCAAGTTTGCCCGCAAAGGCCAGCGACTGGATCAGCAAAATCCACAAGTAGTTGCGGCGGATGCGGCGACCGATGGCGATCAGAAAACCTACGTGATAGCGCGGGCGCAGGTAATCCTCGGCCAGCACTTTTTGCCAGTTCTCCTCCATGTGCAGGTCGCCGTCATAGAGAAGCGGGGCGTAGAAATGCGTCTCGAGCCACCGGGCCCGGGCGCGCCAGACGTTGAAATAGCGATAGCGCCGCGCCTCGAGCATCAGGAACAGGATGATCAGCACGCCAACCAGCACCAGCGGCAGGGGTGAGGCGTCGGGCGTGGCGAAGGAGATCGACAATGCCACGCCCAGGGTTGCAACGGCCCAGTTGGTGGTGGTGTCCAGCCGGGTGCGCCAGATGGTGCTGCGATAGACCTCGCCCCGATAGAGATGGGCCACTGCACCGATCTCGGCGGCGTTGAGCGTCTTGCGTTCGGTCTCGGACTGCGGGATTGTCTTGGTCTCCTTGTCGGTCCGCCCATCATGCCCGGGCGTCCAAGCGGGGTCAAAACATAAGCGATGCGTCACCCATGTCGCTTTTCCCCCTCAGGCGCCGTAATCCATATTCGGCTGGCGGGCAGAGTCCTGTAACTAGATCGGCGAAGCAGAACCATCTTATCCAGGGGATCATCTCATGGCAGAGGCAACCACCCGGCGCAGAGGACGTGGAGGCGGCGGCGCCGCCCGGCGGGCCGAGCGCACTGCGGTCCGCATCGAGACCGCGAAATACATCGAACGCAACATCCCCAATTTCGAGATCCTGAACGACGAGGCGCTCGAAATCATCGAGGCCAATGCGGAAACCATACTGGAAGAGGTTGGCGTCAACTTCGTCGACAACCCGGCGGCTTTGGAGCGCTGGCGCGAGGCCGGGGCCGATATCGACGGCGAGCGTGTGCGCATCCCGCGCGGTCTGGCCCGCAAACTGTGCTCCACTGCGCCCAGCCAGTTCACCCAGCACGCCCGCAACCCCGAGAAATCGGTAGTCATCGGTGGCCGCAATCTGGTTCTGGCCCCGGTCTACGGCCCGCCCTTCGTGCGTGATGCGCAAGGTGGCCGCCGCTATGCGACCATGGACGATTTCAACAAGTTCGTGAAACTCGCCTACATGTCCAAATGGCTGCACCATTCGGGCGGTACCGTGTGCGAGCCGACGGACGTGCCGGTGAACAAGCGTCACCTCGATATGTTGATGGCCCATATGACTCTGTCGGACAAGCCCTTCATGGGCTCGGTCACCGATCCATCCCGTGCGCAGGATTCCGTCGAGATGTGCGAGATCTTGTTCGGCAAGGAGTTCGTGCAGGAAAACACGGTGATGACCTCGCTCACCAACATCAACTCGCCGATGACTTTCGACGATGTGATGATGGGCGCACTGGAGGTCTATGCGAAGAACAATCAGGCCTGCATCGTGTCGCCCTTCATCGTCGGAGGTGCGATGGCGCCGGTCTCGGTCGCGGGCACGTTGACACAGGTTCTGGCCGAGGTTTTGGCCGGGATCGCCTACAGCCAGCTCGTCCGCCCCGGCGCGCCGGTGATCTTTGGTGCCTTCGTGACCTCGATCGACATGAACTCGGGTGCGCCGACCTTTGGCACGCCCGAGGCCGCGCACATCACTTATGGCGCCGGTCAGTTGGCCCGCCGTCTCGGTGTGCCGTATCGCTCGGCGGGGTCGTTCTGCGGCTCGAAACTGCCCGATGCGCAGGCGGCGTATGAAACCGCGAACTCGCTGAACATGGGGCTGATGGCGGGCGTGAACTTCATGCTGCACTCCTGTGGCTGGCTCGAAGGCGGTCTGGTGGCGGATTTCGAGAAATTCGTCATGGATGCCGATCAGCTGGGCGTGCTGCACGGGCTGGCCCGGGGCGTGGCCTATGACGACAATGCGCAGGCCATGGATGCGATCCGCGAGGTCGGCCCCGGCGGTCACTATCTGGGCTGCGCCCATACACAGGCCAATTTTAAGGATGCGTTCTGGAAGACCGAGTTGCTGGATTACAAGCCGTTCGAAACCTGGGAAGAGGAAGGCGCCCGCGATACGCGGACGCTGGCCTCGACGCGGGTCGAGCATCTGCTGGCCAACTATCAGCAACCCGGGATGGACCCAGATGTTGCGGCCGCGCTGGCGGCATATGTGGCCGAGAAAAAGGCCTCGATGCCCGACGCGTTCATGTAAGGCGCTTTGCGGAAACCGTGGTACATTCCGCATCGCCTGACGCGTTGAAATCCTTGATTTCAGGCTGCGTCAGGCGATTCAGGTGTTACGCAGATCCCTGCAATCACTGACCCTGTGGGGCGCGGCTGGACTGGTACAATTGCGCCTCACCCATCATCGCGATCAGCAGATCTAGATGCCGGACCAGCGAATACCCGGCGTCGTCGTTGCGCCGCTGCTCATCCACGCCCCGCTCCATTTCCATCAGACGCATCAGCGCAGCCCCGGACCGCGGGAGTGAGCCGTATCCCAGCAGACGCTGCAAGTGCCTGTCGCGATTGTAATCCTGCGCTCCGAACCGGGCGGCCCGGATCAGCAGCCGCGGGCGGCGCAGGGTCGAAAGCATGGTCATCAGGTCTTGCATGGCGTGTCCTCATGGCGGGTTGTGCGTTGCCCTATTAATCCCACAACTTTTACGGGTGTTGCCTGCGGTCAAATGCAACCGTGCGATGGTTTCACGACTGTTTATCTTTTTGAATCAATTCTGCTTCACGCCGGCGGGCTTTAACCAACAAGTAACACCGTCAACTCTAGGTAGAGTTTGGTTAACGAAATATCCGCTGAGCAGATTAGGTAGTTTCATTGTCGATGAGGGCGTAAAACCATGGAAAACAGCATCGCTTACACCGTACCGGCATGGGTTCCCGAAGGCGCGCAGCGCTATCTGGCCCATACCGAGGCCGGGCGGTCGATCCGGGATCTGGCACGCGGGGCGGGCTGTCACGCCTCCACCATCCTGCGCCAGATCCGGCGGATCGAGATGCGGCGCGACGATCCGTTGGTGGATGCGGCCCTGCAATCGCTGGCCGAGGCGCATTTCCCGCCGATCGAGGGTCAGCCCTCGGCTTTGGCCGAGGATGTTTCCGATGCCGATGGCTTCGATGATGAGGCCCTGCGTGTGTTGCGGCGGCTTTGCGAAAGCGGTGCGGTGCTGGCGGTGGCCGAGGATATGGACAAGGCGGTGGTGGTACGAGACGGCGGCCTCGGCGGCAGCACCCGCACTGCGGTTGTGGACTGCGCCATCGCACAGGCGTTGGCGCTGAAGGATTGGATTTCCTGTGACAAACCGGGGCGGATCAGCCGCTATCACATCACTGCTGCCGGGCGCAGCGCCTTCAGCCGTCTGCTGGCCGAGGCCGAAAACCGGGCGCGCGCCGACAACGACCGGGGGTTTGCCGAGGCGCAGACTCCGTTTGCCGCCCAACATCGGACGATGGCAGATAAAACGGTCGAGGCGGGTCCGGGCGAGCGTCCGCGCCGGGTGCGTTACAACGCGGCGGAAAGCCCCCTGATCGCCTTGGCGCGGCGCCGGGACCGGGATGGCAAACCGTTTCTGGACGAAGCGCTGGTGCGTGCGGGCGAACGGCTACGCGAGGATTTCGAACTGGCGCAGATGGGTCCGCATGTGACGCAGAACTGGGACCAGTTCCTGACCGGTGGCGGGCGCGGCGGTTTTGCTCCGGACGCGCATGTGGGCGAGGGTCCATCGGATGCGCGCAATCGGGTGGCGTACGCCTTGGCCGATCTGGGGCCTGGGCTGAGCGACGTGGCCCTACGGTGCTGCTGTTATCTCGAGGGGTTGGAACTGGCGGAAAGGCGAATGGGGTGGTCGGCGCGGTCGGGCAAGATTGTCCTGCGGATCGCCTTGCAGCGGCTCAAACGGCACTATGACGAGGCGGCGGATCGGGATCGAATGATCGGGTGATGGACGCCAGCCGCGTCTGCCTCTGTTGGGGATATTTGGACCAAACGGAAGTTGAGGGATAAGGGTTGGTTGTGGTTTCTCCTGTCTTTGATAGGTAAGGGTTATGAATTTCACACTTAGACAACTTCACTATTTCAAGGCGCTGGCCGAGCAGCGGAATTTCGGGCGGGCCGCGCAGGTCTGTCATGTCTCGCAGCCGGCGCTGTCGGTGCAGATCCGCGCGCTGGAAGATCTGATGGGTGGGCCACTGGTCGAGCGGCAGGCGCGCGACGTGGTGCTGACGCCCTTGGGTCGTGACGTTCTGACGCTCGCACATGACGTTCTGTCGGCGGCGGATCGGCTGGATCGGCTTGCGCGAGATCAAAGCCGTGGGTACCGCTCTTTGTCGCTGGGCCTGATCCCGACCATGGCGCCGTATCTGCTGCCCGGAGTGCTGGCAGCCTTGCGAGCACGGGACCTGTCGCTGCGTGTGCAGGTGCGCGAGGCGCGGACCGAACGATTGCTGGCTTCGCTCCGGGCAGGGGAGATTGATGCCGCCGTGCTGGCATTGCCCAGCGGTGGCAGTGGCTTTGTCGAAGAGCCGCTGTTTCAGGACCGGTTCCTGCTGGCCGGATCGGAAACCCGGCTGGCGCGGCTGTCCTCGGGGCCGGACGTCCTGAGACCCACCGATCTGGGTCGGGCGCATCTGATGCTGCTTGAGGATGGTCATTGCCTGACCGATCAGGCGCTTGAGGTCTGCGGGCAGGATCGGCACAGCAGCGGCATCAACATGGGGGCCTCGTCGCTGGGTACGCTGACCCGGCTGGTGGCCGAGGGCTTTGGCCTGACCCTGATGCCCGAACTGGCGCTGCGCTCGGAATGCACCATGATTCCCGATCTGAAACTGTTACGGTTTTCCGAGCCGGAACCGGCGCGTACCGTTGGCTTGATCCGGCGCGAGGCGACGCGAGACGAGGGCTGGTTCACCGATCTCGCGCAAGTGATCCGCGAGGTGGGTCAGGGCATCGTCGCCGCCACGCGCGCGGCGTGATCCTGCGGACTCACCGAGAGCCCGCAGAACCCGGAGTGTCAGGCGGAGGTCAGGCCGGATTTGTGCAGCACTCCGGCCAATCCACCGCCGATCAGCGGCGCGATGATATAGAGCCACAATTGTGAGGCCGCGCCTGCGTCAAAGATGTTGCTGGCGATGGCCCGGGCCGGGTTGACCGAAACGCCGGTCACCGTGATGCCCGCCAGATGGATCATCGTCAGGGTCAGCCCGATGGCAAGGCCCGCAACGGGCGTTGCGTGCCCTTCTTGCGTGGCGCCGAGGATCACGGTGACGAAGATGAAGGTCGCCACGACCTCAAAAATCAACGCCGCCGTAGTGCCCCAGGGGCCGATCGCTGTCGCCGCGCCGGCCGGGTCCGCGGTCATCGCAATCAAGACGAGTGAGGCGAGAACGCCGCCGATCACCTGACTGATCCAATAGCCAAGCATCTCACCCGCGCTCATGCGCCCCGCAAGGAAGACACCCAGACTGACCGCTGGGTTCAGATGCGCGCCTGAAATGGGACCGACCCCATAGGCCATGGCCACTACTGCCAGACCGAAGGACAGGCTGATCCCAATCAACCCAACTTCGGGTTTCATGAACAGGATCGTCGAAAAGGCCATGAAGACCAGGGTGAAGGTGCCGATGACCTCTGCGATATTCTTCTTCATGTCTGCTCCTTAAAGCTGCGTTTGTGCCGGAATTGCTGCGTCAGGAAGCGATGAAAAAACAGGGGAATGATGCGGAGGTGACGTCACGAGGCGTCAAAGTGCTTTGGCCGGAGCACAAAAAAACCCGCGGAGACACCGCGGGTTTTCGGGACTGAATCGAGGCAAGATCAGGCCGCGACTTCGGCCTTTGCCTCGACCAGGTACTTCAGCACGGCCTCGGGCGAGGAGACGCCATAGGGGTCCTCGGGGTGGTTGTCGGCCAGGCCCGGCTCTTCGAACCATGCCTCGACCACGCCATCATTGACGATGGCTGCGTAGCGCCACGAGCGCATGCCGAAACCCAGGTTGTCCTTGTCGACCAGCATGCCCATCTTGCGGGTGAATTCGCCAGAGCCATCGGGGATGACCTTGACGTTTTCCAGCTGCTGCGCTTCGGCCCATTTGTTCATCACGAAGCTGTCGTTCACCGACATGCAGTAGATCGCGTCGATGCCCTGCGCCTTGAAATCTTCGAAGCCTTTCTCGAAACCCGGCAACTGATAGGTCGAGCAGGTGGGGGTGAAGGCGCCGGGCAGCGAGAACAGAACCACGCGCTTGCCGGCAAAGTAATTTGCGGTGGTCTTGTCTTCCCAACGGAACGGGTTGGGGCCTTCGACCGCCTCGTCCCGCACCCGGGTGTGGAAGGTCGCATCGGGCAGTTTTGCGCCTGCTTTCATCTTAAAGCTCCTGTGAATCGGATGTTATTGCTGCGAGAGTTAAAACGATTCTAATCTCGCTTCAACGCCTGAAATGCTGCGCACGCATACAGGCGAATTACGGCGTTAAATCATATATATGAAGTGCTTAAATGGTGATATCCTGCCAGAAGTTTCTGCGCCAGCACAACGTCCGCGCATAGCGGCCATGCGTCGCTGGCGTTACTATTTACCCCGCGTTATGTTATCCGGAACCAATGCTGACCCAAATCAAGGGAAATAGCCCCCGTGCGTGACCTGAAAATCCCCGAGCAACGCCATCCGGAAAAGGCGCATCGCCCCGACAATGCGCAGCCGAAAAAGCCAAGCTGGATCCGCGTCAAGGCGCCCGGCGGCAAGGGCTATGCTGACACCCACAAGATCATGCGCGACAACAATCTGGTCACTGTCTGTGAAGAAGCTGGATGCCCAAATGTGGGCGAGTGCTGGAGCCAGGGTCACGCCACGATGATGATCATGGGCGAGATCTGTACCCGGGGCTGCACCTTCTGCAACATCGCCACCGGCAAGCCTGACACGCTGGACGCGTTCGAGCCGGGCCGAGTAGCTCACGCGGTGGAGAAACTGGGGCTGAACCATGTTGTGATCACCTCGGTTGACCGCGACGATCTGGCCGATGGCGGGGCCGAGCATTTCGCTCAGACCATCCGCGCCGTCCGCCACCGCTCACCCAAGACCACGATTGAGATCCTGACGCCGGATTTTCTGAAATGCGACGCGGACGTGCTGGAGGTCGTGGTTCAGGCCAAGCCGGACGTGTTCAACCACAATCTGGAAACCGTGCCGGGGCTCTACCCCGAGGTGCGGCCCGGTGCGCGCTATTTCCACTCGCTGCGCCTGCTGCAGCGGGTGAAGGAGATGGATCCGACCATCTTCACCAAATCCGGCATCATGGTCGGGCTGGGCGAAGAGGAACAACAGGTGCGGCAGGTGATGGATGACATGCGCGCGGCGGATGTGGATTTCCTGACCATCGGCCAGTATCTGCAACCGACGCCAAAGCATCATCGGGTGGACCGGTTCGTGACGCCAGAGGAGTTTGCCTCTTATGAAAAGGCGGCCTATGGCAAGGGCTTCCTGATGGTGTCAGCAACGCCGCTGACCCGATCCTCGTACCATGCGGGTGATGATTTCGCCCGGCTGCGCGCGGCACGGCAGAAGAAACTCGGGCTGGCATGACGCCCGAAACCCTGGCGCGGCTGACCGCGCTGCGGCATGAACTTCACCAGCATCCCGAGATTTCCGGGGAAGAGGTACAGACGGCGGCGCGTGTCGCCGGGCTGCTGCGCGACTATCAGGCGGATGAGGTTCTGACCGGTATCGGTGGTCACGGGGTGGCCGCGATTTATCACAGCGGGGTCGAGGGGCCGACCGTGGGTATTCGCTGCGAGCTTGACGCGCTGCCCATCGAGGAACTGACGGGTTTGGCTTATGCCTCGCAAATCCAAGGCAAGGGCCATCTCTGCGGCCATGACGGTCACATGGTCATGGTTTTGGGTGTGGCTGAGGCGCTGGCGGCGGATCGCCCGAAACGGGGCCGGGTGGCGCTGATCTTTCAACCAGCCGAGGAAACCGGTAAGGGCGCGCCCGCCTATCGCGCCGATCCGAAATTTGCGCGGATCGCACCGGACTACGTTTTTTCCCTTCACAACCTATCGGGGCTGGCGCGCGGTGCGGTCGAGTTGTGCAAAGGCCCCGCCAATTGCGCCTCGCGCGGGATGCGGGTGCAGCTGACCGGCAAGACCTCGCACGCCGCGGCACCGCAGGACGGGCTGTCTCCGGCGGTGGCGATGGCGCGGCTGATGCCCGCGCTGGCCGGGCTGGGGCAGGGCGGGTCGCTTGATGCCGACTATGCGCTGACCACGCTGACCCATGCCGAACTGGGTAAGGCCACCTTCGGCGTTGCCCCCGGTCACGGGGAGTTGTGGGTAACCCTGCGCACCGTGTCGGATGCCCGCATGGCGCAGCTTGTGAGCGATGCCGAGGCGCTGGTGCGTGAGGCGACCGAGGACGAAGGGCTAGGGGTCGAGATCACTTATGACGATGTGTTCGAGGCCTGCACCAACCATGAGGACGCCGTGAACATCCTTGCCCACGCTGCCACCGAGACCGCAGCACCGTTGCACCGCACCGATCTGCCCCAACGCTTTTCCGAGGATTTCGGCCAGTTCGGCAAGGGCGCGAAAGCGGCGATGTTCTGGCTGGGCGCCGGAGAGGAGCACCCGCAACTGCACAACCCGGACTACGACTTTCCCGACGACGTGATCCCCGTGGGAGCCGGGATCTTCCTATCCGCCGTGCGGTCACTCGTCGGCTGACCCGTCCGGCAGCGTTTTGAGATAGGCTGCGATGGCTGCTCGGTCCTCGGGCGGTAGGCGCGAAGTATTCTGGATGACCTCGACCATGGCACCCCCGGCGCTGTCGAAATCAGGCGTGAAGCCGGTTTCGAGGTAATAGGCAATATCCTCGGCACTCCATTTTAGTTGCGACGGAACCAGAGGCGGAAAACTCCCTTTGCCGACGGGCACAGGACCGCCCCGCATCCAGCGATCCCGATCCAGCCCGCCCAGAGCATCGCGCGGCGTGTGGCATTCGGCGCAATGCCCCAGCGCCTCGACCAGATACCGCCCCCGCTCGATCTGATCGGTTGCTGGTTGTTCGATCACCCATCCCTTTCCTGCGTTCAGTAGCTTCCACAGCCCCAGACCGCGGCGGATCGAAAACGGAAACCCGACATCATGGCTCCGGTTCGGTTGTTCCGATACTGGCAGCGTCATCATGAAAGCGTGCAGGTCAGCAATGTCCTGCAAACGGGCATTTGAGTAGGAGATATACGGGAAAGCCGGGTAATAATGCGCGCCGTCTGGGGAAATTCCGACCAGCATCGCGTTGGCCAGATCGGCAACGGTCCAGCCACCGATGCCATGATCGGGTGAAGGTGAGATATTGGGGGCGTAGAACGTGCCGAACGGGCTGGGAAAGCCACGCCCCCCGGACAGAACGCGCAGCGCATCGCCTTCGGCTTCGGGGGCGGAGTGGCATGAGGCGCAGCCTGCTGCGTCAAACACCCAAGCTCCCCGAGCGACATCGCCGCTCATTGCGTCAAGGCCGGTCAGGTCGGCGGCCTGGGGCCGGGTCAGAAACCAGCCCACAGCCAAAGCGATCAGCCCTACAGCAACCGCAACTCGTGCAAGACGCCGCATTCAACATACTCCGCTTGCCGCAATCCGGTTGCGCGAATCCATCCGATCGTTGATGACTCGGTTTGGCGCGTCGCTCACTTCTCGGCGCGGTACGGTTTGTGACAGGCTCCGCAGGCCTCGCCAACCGGGCCAATGGCGGCCTTGAGTGAATCCAGATCGGTGCCTGCTGACTCTTGCAGCTTTGCCACCGCTGTGGCCAGATTCTGAGACTTGGCGCCCACGTCTTCAAACTTTTCCCAGATCGCTGGCAAGGCGCGTGTGCCTTTCGTGGCCGCATTGTCCGACCCTTGTGGCCAGGTGGACGGCATCCAGATCGTTGTGGCCACCGCAAGGTTGTTTGCCGCCAGGGCAGCCGCTTCGCTGTCATACTCGGCCTCTCCCTTGGCCATGCCGCCGAGAATGCCAAGGTTATAGGAATAGATCGTCATCTGCGCCTGACGCGCTTTGATTTGTTTTGCAAATTCGCCCTCGGCATGGCTGTCGGCCAAAGCCAACCCGCCTATGGCGCAGATCACGGCGGCTGAAAGAAGTGTTTTGTGTTTCATCACATCGACCTTTCCATTGTCTGAACATCACCCGGCAAAATCAGTGTAGCTGTGATAATATGCGGGAACAGTCTGCATCTTTGCGATAGGGGTCTTAGAATTTGCACAGGTCGAACTGGGATGATTTGCAATTCGTGCTTGCCGTGGTCGATGCACAAAGCGTGGCGGGGGCCGCCCGAAGACTGGGTGTCAATCACGCGACGGTTCTGCGCCGTATCGCCGCGTTCGAAAAGCGTGTGGGTACGCAGGTTTTTCAACGCTCACCGCAGGGCTATGCGGTGCGGCCCGACCGGCTTCGCCTGATTGCGGCGATGCATGAGGTCGGGCATGCGATGGCCTCGGTCGAGCAACTGGCGCGCGGCCTTGAGGCGCCGTTGTCCGGGCGGGTCCGGATCACGTCGACCGACACCCTGTGTCAGTGTCTTTTGCCGGATATCCTGCTTGATCTCAGACATCAGGCGCCCGATCTCAAACTGTCGCTGATCGCGTCGAATGCGCATCTCGACCTCGCCCGGCTCGAGGCCGAGATTACCCTGCGCCCGGCGCTGGAACTCCCGGAAGCGCTGACTGGGGAAACCTCGGTCAATATGCGTTTCGCGACCTACTGCGCCATCGGTTCCGAGCCTACGGGTTGGCTGGGCCTGGACGGGACGCTGCGCCGGTCGCGCCCGAATTTCTGGCTGGAGCGGAATGTGGGCAAACAGGGGATGACGGTTTCGGCCGACAGTTTTCTGGTGCTTCGCGAACTGGCGGCCAAGGGGATTGGAAAGGCGGTATTGCCTTGCTTCATCGCGCAGAGCGATTCACGTCTGCGCCTGGTCCAGAGTGATCAGCCGGATGACCTGATGGTCCCACTCTGGGTGGCCTGTCATGAGGAATTGGCAACCGTACCGCGGCTTCACCGGGTGCGGCGCTTGCTGTGCGATGCACTCTCACGATCCGAGGACCTGTTGGCCGGCCGGATCTAGCTGTCGCTCACTCGCCTTCCACGAACCGGACCTTGCCGATATAGGGCAGGTTGCGGTTGCGTTGCGCGTAGTCAATACCGTAACCCACGACGAATTCATCCGGGATCTCGAACCCGATCCAGTCGGACCGGAAATCCACTTCGCGGCGGCTGGGTTTGTCCAAAAGTGCGATGGATTTCAGCCGCTTGGGCTTGCGGCTTTGTAACAGCTTGGTGACATGGTTCAGGGTATGGCCGGTATCCACGATATCTTCGACCACCAGCACGTCGCGACCTTCAATTGCGCCGCGCAAGTCTTTGAGAATGCGTACTTCCCGGCTGCTTTCCATTGAGTCACCGTAGGACGAGGCCTCAAGAAAATCCACCTCGATGGGCAGATCCAACTCGCGCACCAGATCGGCGATAAAGACGAAACTACCGCGCAAGAGCCCGACCACGACCAGCTTATCGGTGCCTTCAAATTCGCCTGTGATTTCGCGACACAACTCCTCGATCCGGGCCGCGATGGCCTTGGCCGAGATCATCGTATCAATCACATATGCGCGGTCGCTCATCGCTGCCCCCTTGATCTTTCGCGCGCAACATACGACATGACGCGCCATTGTCACCCGGTAATACAGGCCGCCATGCCCATCCATTCGGAAACCCGTCACCTCCCCTATACCGCGCAGCAGATGTACGACCTGGTCGCGGATGTGGCGCAGTATCCGAAATTCCTGCCCTGGTGCGCGGCGTCGCGGCTGCGGCGGAGCTATGCGGTGGGCGAGGCGCAGGTGCTCGAGGCCGATCTCGTGATCTCATTCAAGGTTTTTCGCGAGCGTTTCGGCAGCCGGGTGACTCTGCACCCGGACGACAAGAGGATCGACACGGAATACCTGGACGGGCCGTTCAAATACATGAAATCCGACTGGGTGTTCGAAGAGGCGCCGGATGGCGGCTGCAACGTGTCCTTCCATGTGGATTTCGAGTTCAAGAACGCTGTCCTGCAAGGCATCATCGGCATGGTCTTCAACGAGGCCATGCACCGCATCGTGCGCGCCTTCGAGGCGCGCGCCGCCGAGCTCTACGGCTGAGGCTTTACCCGCCCCGATCCGGCGCTAGACTGCGCCCATGACCGATCTGACAACCACACTGGCGGCCTTCGCCACCGGCCCGCTTTCCACCACGCAACAGGCACGGCTCGTCGCTTCTCTGTCGGCGCTCGACTGGCTCGCCGTCGGGCGCGCGGGAGCGCAGGAGCCGGTGTCGCGCGTCCTGCGCGACATGGTGCTGGAGGAGGGGGGGCACCCTCACGCCCGTCTCTTCGGCTATGGCGCAGCACCCTTGCGGGCAGCAGCGCTGGTCAATGGCACCGTGTCCCACGCGCTGGACTATGACGACACTCATTTCGCCCATATCGGCCACCCCTCGGTGGCGGTTTTCCCGGCGGCTTTGGCGATGGCCGAGTGGCACGAACACCCTCTTGTCGATCTGCTGGAGGCGGCGCTGGTCGGGATGGAGCTGTCGATCCGCGTCGGCCTCTGGCTGGGGCGCGGGCATTACCAGATCGGGTTTCACCAGACCGCCACCGCAGGCGCCTTTGGCGCGGCAGCAGCGGCGGGGCGGCTGGCGGGGCTGAGCGCGGAGCAAATGCATATGGCTCTGGGGCTGACGGCGACACAGGCCACCGGGCTCAAGACGCAGTTCGGCACGATGGGCAAGCCCTACAATGCCGGTATCGCTGCCGCAGCCGGGGTCGAGGCGGTGCAACTGATCCAGCGCGGTTTCGTCGCCAATCCGGACGCGCTGGAAGGGCCGTTCGGGTTTGGCGCCACGCATCACGGCGCGCAGGATGCCTCCGCCGCCTTGGATGGGCTGGGCGATGAATGGCTGTTCGAGACCGTCAGTCACAAGTTCCACGCCTGCTGCCACGGCCTGCATGCGGCGCTCGAAGCCGCGCGGTCGCTGGACATTGCCGAGCCGGAAGTGGCCGAGCTCAAGGTCAGGACCCACCCCCGTTGGATGAGCGTGTGCAACCAGCCTGCGCCCGAAACCGGACTGGGCGCCAAATTCTCGTACCGCACCGTGCTCGCCATGTCGGCGCTGGGGCACGATACCGCGCGGCTCGACAGCTATACCGACGCGATCTGTGCCGATCCACGGCTGAACTCCCTGCGGGGCCGGATCACTGTGGAAGCGGATGACGGCTTGTCGGAAACGCAGGCTCATTTGTCGTTGCTCAGGCGCGACGGGGCCCGGCGCGAGGCCGAGTATGACCTGCAAGCGCCCATGTCGCTGAGCACGCGGGAAGAGCGGGTCCGGGCCAAGGCGGCCAAGCTGATCGGGCATCAGATGGCGGATGAGGTCTGGTCGATGCTCCGCACTGGCGGGCAGGCGGCGGATTTCGCGGCGCGGTTGCACACCGGGGAAGAGTGAGGGCGCAGGTGACAGTTTCATTCGACAGGTTCGCGGCAGAGCTTCGGTACGAGGATCTGCCGGAGGCGGTTCTTTGGACCCTGCGACGTAGCTTCACCGACACGATGGGCGTGGCGGCGGTGGGCTCGACCACGCCGCTTTCGGCTATCGTGCGCCGCACTGCGCCGATGATCTTCGGCGCCGGAGAGGCGGGTGCCGCACGCATCCTGATGGACGGGCGCCCGGTCAGTCCGGTGGGCGCTGCTATGGCCGGGGCCTTCACGGTGGACAGCATCGACGCCCATGACGGCACCACGCCCTGCAAGGGGCACGGCGGCTCAGCCCTGTTTCCGGCTCTGATCGCGATGGCGCAAGCCTCTGAGCAACCGCTGGACGGCAAGCGCTTTGCCGAGGTTTCGGCGACAGGTTATGAGGTCGCGTACCGCGCCGGGCTGGCCCAGCACGCCACCTGTGCCGACTATCATACCTCGGGCGCGTGGACCGCCGTGGGCGTCGCCGCTGCCGGGGCCAAGCTGCTGGGCGGTGATGCCGAACAGATCAGGCAGGCAGCGGGTATCGGCGAGTATCACGGCCCCCGCAGCCAGATGATGCGCTGCATCGACCACCCGTCGATGGTGCGTGACGGAGTGGGTTGGGGCGCGCCATCGGGCGTAACGGCGGCCTATCTGGCGATGGAGGGCTTCACCGGCGCCCCGGCGCTGACCTGCGAGGGGGAGGAGAGCGCCGAATTCTGGGCCGATCTGGGCACCGGTTGGCGGCTGGTCGATCACACCCATTACAAGGCCTATCCCTGCTGCCGCTGGGCACATCCGTCGCTGGATGCCGTCCACGACATGATGCGCGACAACGCGCTGCATCACGAACAGATCGACAGCGTGGAAATCCGCACTTTCCACTACGCCACCCGGCTGGCGGGGCAGGAGCCGCAGACGCAGGACGAGTTTGCCTATGCCATCGCCTTTCCGGTCGCAGCGATGATCGCGCGCGGGCAGGTGGGCGTTGAGGAACTGACCGATGCGGCGTTGCGTGATCCGGACATCCTGCGCCTCAGCCGCGCTACGACACTGATCGACGATCCCGAGATGACCCGCATCAGCATCGACAAACGCTGGGCGCAGGTGACGCTGGTGCTGAAAGATGGCCGCCGGATCGAGGACGCGCCCCGCACCCCGCGCGGCGATGCCGACATGCCGCTGAGCGATGCGCAGATCTCGGACAAGTTCCACATGCTGGCGGACCCGGTTATCGGGCAGGCGCGCGCCGATGAGATTGAGGCGCTGTCCGGCAGCTTCGACAGCCTGTCCGCCCCGGACCTTTCACGACTGCTGACCTTGTGTAGCGATCCCGCAGATCGGGCGTCCTAATGAAGAAAGCGGACCCCCAAGAGGTCCGCTTTCGGGTTGCCCTTGCGGGCGGCAGAGCAGTCCAAGGTGGGCTCAGCTGCTCATGTCATAGGCCCGCTCGCCATGGGTGGAGAGGTCGAGCCCGTTTGTCTCGGTCTCGGCATCTACCCGCAGCGGCGTGACAAGCGCAACCACCTTGACCAACACAATCGTGACAACTGCCGTAAAGACACCCACGATGATCAACCCGCCTGCCTGCGCGGCCCAGCTGCCCAGGCCGAAGAGGGCGATCATAAGCGTGCCGAAGACACCGCCAACACCATGCACGGCGAAGACGTCCAGCGTGTCGTCGATCTTGGCGACGTTGCGCACCACATTCACCGCCTCCTGACACAGGATGCCCGCCACTCCGCCGATGATCAGAGCCTGCACCGGACCGACAAAACCGCTCGCCGGAGTGATCGAGGCCAGACCCGCAATCGTGCCGGTCACCAGACCCACCAGTGAGGCCTTGCCATATTTGACCTTCTCCCACAGCGCCCAGCTGAGCGAAGCGGTGGCGGCCGAGATATGAGTCACCGTCAGCGCCATCGCGGCACCGCCATCGGCTGCCAGCTGCGAGCCGCCGTTGAAGCCGAACCAGCCCACCCACAGCATCGCCGCGCCGATCATCACGAAGCCCGGATTGTGCGGCGGCGTGGTGCGGTTGCGGCGGGGGCCGAGGAAGATCGCAATGATCAGGGCTGCCAGACCGGCGGTCTCATGCACCACGATGCCACCGGCGAAGTCCTTCACTCCGGTCTCACCGAAGATGCCGCCGTCGGCCAGAAAGCCACCGCCCCAGATCCAGTGCACCACCGGCGCATAGCAGATCAGCATCCAGAGACCCGAGAAGGTCAGAACAAAGCCGAAGCCCACGCGTTCCACGTATGCGCCGACGATCAGGGCAGGGGTGATGATGGCGAACGTCATCTGGAAGGCAAAGAACAGGATCTCGGGCAGGGTGCCCGACAGGCTGTCCACAGTGACCCCGTTCAGGAACAGCTTGTCGAGCCCGCCCCAGACGCCCGAGCCACCGCTGCCGAAGGCAATCGAATACCCCGCGACCAGCCACAGGATGCTCATCAGACAGGCAATCGCAAAGCAGTGCATGAACACGCTGAGTACATTTCGGGCGCGCACGAGCCCGCCATAGAACAGGGCAAGACCCGGCAGGGTCATGAATAGGACCAGGGCCGTGGCCACGATGATCCAGGCTGTATCGGCTCCGTTCATGGGCCGCTCTCCTTTCGATTAGCTGATGAAATCCCCTTGTGTGAGAGCGGTTGAACCGATGTGGCATGAGGAAAAAAGAGGCAACCTGCCTCAAACACGCC
Source organism: Ruegeria sp. HKCCD8929 (assembly GCF_013031405.1). GTDB lineage: Bacteria > Pseudomonadota > Alphaproteobacteria > Rhodobacterales > Rhodobacteraceae > Ruegeria. The sequence goes on from NZ_WPZY01000006.1 coordinate 66,225, forward strand.
TGTTTTTGACGCTTTTTGCTCAGTGCTGAATTATTGGGCGGGTTGACGCGGCGGACGCCTTAATTCTGGCCGATGCGCGAAAGGCCGGTGGCGAGCAGGTCAAGTGCGTGATCCCGGGCGGCCAGCCGCACCTTGTCGCGGCCAAGGGCGCCGAACTCGACGGTTTCGGTAAGCGTGATCAGGCCGTCTCCGGCCAGACCGAAACACACCCGCCCCTCGGGCTTGAACTCCGATCCGCCGGGCCCCGCGATGCCGGTGATCGAGACCGTAAGCTGCGCGCCGGAGTGCCGCAGCGCACCCTCGGCCATTTCTTTTGCCACCTCTTCCGACACGGCGCCAACCGCTGCCAGCGTCTCGGCCCGCACGCCCAGCATCTGTTCCTTGGCGGCGTTTGTGTAAGTGACAAAGCCCCGGTCCACGACCGCCGAACTGCCGGGGATATCGGTCAACGCGGCGGCGACCATGCCGCCGGTGCAGCTTTCGGCGGTGGCCACCATAACGTTTAGCGCCTTCGCGCGGTCCAGCAACTCGGTGACACTCATAGGCCTAGCACCCCGTGCGAAATGCCGGCCAGGATCAGGACGCCGATGGCGGCGAAGACCCCGGCGATCACGTCGTCCAGCATCACGCCCAGTGCGTCGCCGCGCCGGTCGGCCCAGCCGACGGGACCGGGTTTGAAGATGTCGAACAGCCGGAACAGCACGAACCCTGCCACCCAGCCGGGCCACAGCGCGGTAACCTCGATCCCGTGCGCCCAGGCAGGGTAGGAAACGGCCCAGATCGCAATGAACTGTCCGGCCACCTCGTCAATGACGATCTCCGACGGGTCGTGATCCTCTTGCCCGGCGGTCATGACTTTGGTGGCCCAGAGCCCGCCGAAAAATACGGCTAGTGTTGCCAAGGCCAGCAGAGGAAACCCTCCTAGCACGTGCAAGCCCCAGGCCAGCGGCAGCGCCGCCGCCGAACCCCAAGTGCCGGGGCCAGGGCGCAGGTATCCCACGCCGCAGACGGTCCCGATCAGCTGCGCGGCCCTCATGCGCGCACCAGACAGGCGGTTGCGAGCGAGGCGATGCCCTCGCCGCGCCCGGTAAAGCCCAGCTTCTCGGAAGTGGTCGCCTTGACCGAGACCTGATCTGCATTCAATCCCATGATCTGCGCCATCTGCCGCCCCATGGCGGCGGCGTGTGGGCCGATCTTGGGATACTCGCAAACCAGCGTGCAGTCGATGTTCGAGATGCGGTATCCCATCTCAGCGGCCAGATCGACGGCATGGCTCAGGAAGATCTCGCTGGCCGCGCCCTTCCACTGCGGGTCCGAGGGCGGGAAATGCTGGCCGATATCGCCCTGCGCCAGCGCGCCATAGATCGCGTCGGTCACTGCGTGCATGCCCACATCCGCGTCGGAATGGCCCTGTAGTCCCCGCTCGTAAGGCACTGACACGCCGCATAAAACCACGTGATCTCCCGGCCCAAACCGGTGCACGTCATAGCCGTTGCCCAGCCTGATATCCATCGCTGTTCCCAATATAATTTCGGCCCGGGCGAAATCCTCGGGCCGTGTTATCTTCAGATTGTCGGCGTCTCCGGGCACGATGGCCACGTCGATCCCGGCTGCCCTTGCCACCTCGACATCATCGGCTGCGGCGCCGGGATGGGCGGCATGGGCGGCCACTATGGCGTTATAGAGAAACCCCTGCGGCGTCTGCGCCGCATAGAGGCCACTGCGGTCGCTGGTGCCGGTGACCTTGCCGCCTTCCCCAGACCAGAGCGCGTCCGTAACCGCCAGACCCGGTGCGGCAGCTTGGTGATCGTCCAGCGCGGCCAGCACGTCCGCGATGATCTGGGCGCTGACACAAGGGCGGGCCACGTCATGGATCAGAACCTTGTCGATGCCAAGATTACCCAGCGCCCTCAATCCATTGCGAACCGAAGTTGCGCGATCCGCGCCGCCTTCGGCAAGGATCAGGCCCGAGGTTTCGAACTCCGCCCACGCCGCGCGGTCCTCCCCACTCAGCACCAGCACGATATGGTCGATCTGTGCCGCATGGAACCGCTCCAACGTCCAGTCCGCCACCCGTCGCCCGGCCAGCGGGCGCCATTGTTTCGGCACACCACCCCCGGCGCGCAAGCCACGCCCGGCGGCGACGATGATGGCGGCTGTGGTCATGAAGGCGAAACTCCGGATTGCTGCGCCCGATGTTTATGGTCTGGCGCAATCGGAGGCAATCGCCTGTGGGGCTCTGCCTAAAAATTAGGCAAATACCCGTGACTGTCCCCTTGAAACGCCACGTTTCATTGTGCAAATCCGGGCCTCTCGCTAGGAATGAGGCAATTGCACAAGGATTAGGCAGACGTGACCTTACGTCTTGGAAATAAAACACTGACCCCGCCCGTGGTTCTGGCCCCCATGGCCGGAATCACCGACCGCCCGTTCCGCGATCTGGTGGCGCGTTTCGGTGCCGGGCTGGTGGTGAGCGAGATGGTGGCCAGTCAGGAGATGGTGCAGGCCAAGCCCGGCGTGCGCGAACGGGCCGAGCTGTCGGCGGATGTGGAAAACACCGCCGTGCAACTCGCCGGGCGTGAAGCGCATTGGATGGCCGAAGCCGCCCGTCGGGTGGCCGACCGTGGCGCCCGGATCATCGACATCAACATGGGCTGCCCGGCGAAGAAGGTGACCAATGGCTATTCCGGCTCGGCTTTGCTTAAGACCCCGGATCACGCGCTGAAACTGATCGACGCGGTGGTGGCCGCCGTCGATGTGCCGGTAACGCTGAAAACCCGGCTGGGTTGGGATGACACGCTGCTCAACGCCGCCGACGTGGCGCGCCGGGCCGAGAGGGCGGGGGTGCAGATGGTCACCATCCACGGGCGCACCCGCTGTCAGTTCTACAAGGGTCGCGCCGACTGGCAGGCGATCCGGGCGGTGAAGGAAACTGTCGGCATTCCTGTCATTGCCAATGGCGATATCGTCAGTCTGGACACGGCCCGGACTGCATTGGAATACTCGGGCGCGGATGGCGTGATGGTTGGGCGCGGCGCGCAGGGGCGGCCCTGGCTGCTGGCCGAAATCGCGCATGCGCTGCACTGCTCACCCGCGCCGGAGATTCCCGAAGGGCAAGCGCTGATCGACATGGTGATCGGGCATTATCAGTCCATGCTGGGCTTTTACGGCGCCGATCTGGGACTTCGCGTCGCCCGCAAGCATCTGGGTTGGTACATGGACGCGGCGGGCACGCCCGCACCGCTGCGGCGCGCCGTTCTGACCTCGCGCGATCCGGCGGAGGTCATCCGTCTGCTGGCGGATGCGCTGACACCAAGAAAAGAACAGGCTGCATGACCCCGGATCAGGCCATATGGGCATCGCTGCCGGTTCCTGCCTTCATCATCGACCCGCAGGACCGGATCGCGGATGTGAACTCGGCGGGCGAGGGGTTTCTAAACGCCTCGCGCAAGGCGGTGCTGGGCCATCCGGTCTGGGATCAGATCGCCGCCGATGCGCCTATCGAAGAAGCCTTTGAGCGCGCGCGTAGCAATGGCACGCCGCTCTTTGTCAACGACGTTGACGTGGGCTCGGGCCAGCGCGCGCCGCTGCAATGTGCGCTGCAGATCGCGCCCTTGCTGGGGCAGCCCGGGTCGATGATCATGATCATCTCGCCACGCGAGTTGGCCGGTCGGATGACCCAGAGCCACACGGTGAAATCGGCGGCGCAATCGGCCATCGGCATGGCCGAGATGCTGGCGCATGAGATCAAGAACCCGCTGGCGGGTATCACCGGAGCAGCGCAGCTTCTGAGTATGAATATCGCGCCGCAAGACATTGAACTTACCGATCTTATCGTCGAGGAGAGCCGCCGGATCGTGAAGTTGCTGGAGCAGGTTGAGCAGTTCGGAAACCTCTCCTTGCCCGACTTCAGACCCGTCAATATCCATGATGTGCTGGATCGTGCCCGGCGCTCGGCGCTGTTGGGCTTTGGCGCACATATGACGATCATCGAGGATTATGACCCGTCGCTGCCGCTGGCCTTTGGTGACCCGGATCAGCTGTTGCAGGTGGTTCTGAACCTGCTCAGAAACGCGTCCGAGGCGGCGGGCGGCGATGGCGGAACCATCCACCTGCGCACCTATTTCGAACATTCCTTCCGCCTGCGCCGCAGCGACGGATCGGGCCATTCGCTGCCGCTGCAGATCGAGATCATCGATGACGGTCCGGGCCTGCCCGAAGACATTAGCGCCGATATCTTCGATCCGTTCGTTTCGGGGCGGGAGAATGGTACCGGGCTGGGGCTGGCGTTGGTCAGCAAGATCGTCTCGGACCATGACGGCTGGATTTCGGTGGACTCGGTGCCGGGCCGCACCGTGTTCCGCCTGTCGCTGCGGCGGGTGCCGCGCGATTACGAGCAAGAGGAGACCACCTGATGGATGGCACTGTTCTGGTTGCCGATGATGACCGCACGATCCGCACTGTGCTGACGCAGGCGCTGACGCGGGCGGGTTGCAAAGTGCATGCCACCAGTTCGCTGACCACGCTGATGCGCTGGGTGGGCGAAGGCAAGGGGGATGTAGTGATCTCGGACGTGGTCATGCCCGACGGCAACGGGCTGGAAATGCTGCCCAAGATCGCCGAGGACCGGCCCGGCCTGCCGGTGATCGTGATTTCTGCCCAGAACACCATCATGACCGCCATTCAGGCCGCCGAGGCCGAGGCCTATGATTACCTACCCAAACCCTTCGATCTGCCGGATCTGATGAAGCGCACCGCGCGGGCGCTGGAACAAAAACGCCGCGCGCCTTCCGATCCCCGCGCCGACGGCGGTGAACGGCCCGATGAGCTGCCTCTGGTGGGGCGGACCCCAGCGATGCAGGCGCTTTATCGGCTTGTGGCGCGGGTGATGAACACCGATCTGCCGGTGATGATCTCGGGCGAAAGCGGTACTGGCAAGTCGCTGATCGCGCGCGCCATCCACGATTTCTCGGACAGGCGTACCTTGCCCTTCGTCACGGTGACGGCGGCGGATTTGCAAGATCTTGAGGGACCGGTTCGAGTGCTGGCCCGGGTCAGGGGCGGCACGCTGCTGATCGATGAGATCGCCAATGTCGAAGATGAGATTCAGGCGCGCATCGTGCGGATGATGGACGCGCCGGGCGATCACGTGCCGCGGTTCATGGCCACCAGCCAGACCGACCTGGCGGCGGCGATGGAGAAAGGGAAGGTGCGGCAGGACCTCTACTACCGTCTCAGTGGCGCCGTCGTGCAGGTGCCCGCGCTGCGGGAACGGGTGGACGACATCCCGCTGCTGGCCGATCACTTCCTGGCGCGGGCCGAGCATGACGGGGCGCCGAAGCGCTGGCTGAGCGCCGAGGCGGTCGAACTCATTCGCCGCTATTCCTGGCCCGGCAATGTGCGGCAACTGGAAAACGCGGTGCGCCGCCTCGGCCTGACCAGCCGCGCGGATGAGATCACCCGGGCCGAGGTCGAAACCGTGCTGGGCAGCCAGCCCGAGGTCGAGCCGGTTTTGGGCGGGGGCGATACCGAAAAGCTCTCGGCCTCGGTCGAACGGCATTTACGGCGCTATTTTGACCTTCACGGCAACATGCTGCCTCCACCGGGCCTGTATCAACGCATCCTGCGCGAAGTCGAGGCGCCGTTGATCGAAATCGCGCTCGATGCGACCGGTGGCAATCAGGCGAAATGTGCCGATTTGCTGGGGATCAACCGGAATACGCTGCGTAAAAAAATCACCGATCTCGATATTCAGGTGACACGCCGCCGAAAACTGATGTAATATCGCCACACAAACCGTGGCATCCGGGTGCCATCCCGGCAAGGACCACGACATATGGCGGTAAGTCGCTTCGGCGGCACATCAGAATGAGGGCAGCAGGTGGCAACCCGGTCACAGCACGGGCCGATCGCGATGGTCAGCCGGTGGCGCAAAACCCGAAAAGCCCGTAATATCGGGACTTTGGGACTGGTTCTTCTGGGGCCTGTTCTGGCGCTGGCCACTTATCTTGTCATTGGTCCTTTCGATCTGGGCACTTCGGCCCCGACCCTTCGCCTTGTATTGCTGGCCGACCTTGTCTATGTGCTGGTGCTTGCCGCTTTGGTGCTGGCCCAAATGGGCCGCCTGATTGCAGCGAGGCGGGCCAAATCAGCGGGTTCCCGCCTGCATTTGCGCCTGATCGGCGTATTTACCTTCCTCGCTCTGGTGCCGACCGTCACGGTGGCGATCTTCGCTGGCCTGACGGTGAATATCGGGCTTGAAGGCTGGTTCTCGGACCGGGTGCGGCAGGTGGTTGGCTCGTCGCTCTCGGCGGCCGAGGCATATGAGCGCGAACACCGGCAGGGGCTGGGGCAGGATGCCACCGTTCTGGGGCGGTTCCTCGACAAGGCCCGGTCGCTGAATTTCTACGTCACCGATGCGGAACTGCGCGAGATTCTGGCGCAGGGACAGGCACAGATCCAGCGCGGCCTGCGCGAGGCTTATGTGATCGACGGCACCGGTGAGATCCGTGCGCGGGGCGACCGCTCGTACCTGTTCGACTTCGAACAACCAGAGATCGAACAGATTGCCGAGGCCGAAGACAAGGGCCTGCTGATCATCGAGGATTGGAGCAACAACGAGTTTCGCGCGATCGTGCCGCTGCAGGCCTATCTGGACCGCTACCTGTATGTCAGCCGCGAGGTGGACGGCAATATCCTGAACCTGCTCGACGATACCAAGGAGACCGCGCGGTTCTACCAGCAATTGGAGAGCGAGCGGGGCCGGGTCCTGTTCGAGTTTGGTCTGCTTTACCTGGGCTTTGCCGTGATCATGATCCTGGCGGCGGTGTCGCTGGGCATGTGGTTTGCCGAACGGCTGTCGCGCCCCGTGGGCCGTCTGACCACGGCGGCGCAGCGCGTCGGTGGCGGCGATCTGAGCGTGCAGGTAGTGGAAGAGGACAGCGACGACGAGATCGCCATGCTGGGCCGCTATTTCAACCAGATGACCCGGCAGCTCAAAGGGCAGCGCGACGCTCTGCTGGTGAACACCCGGCATATTGAGCGCCGCCGCAGACTGTTCGATTCCGTGCTGAGTTCGGTAACCTCGGGTGTTGTGGGTCTGGATCCCGAGGGACGGGTGACCTTCGTCAACCGCTCGGCGCAACGTCTGCTGGGCTGGACCGGAGAGGAGCAGCACAACCTGGCGCTGGCTATCGCGGTGCCCGAGTTCCAGCCCCTCTTCAAGGAACTCAAGGATGGTGCGCAGGAAACCGTGCAGGGCGCGCTCAAGGTCACCCGCAAGGGCCAATTGGAAAACCTGCTGGTACGCATGGCCACACGGCGAGGCGAAGATGGCGGGCTTGAGGGGTATGTGGTGGCCTTTGACGATGTCACCGATCTGGTCAGTGCCCAGCGGATGGCGGCCTGGGGCGACGTGGCCCGCCGCATCGCGCATGAGATCAAGAACCCGCTCACCCCCATTCAACTCAGTGCCGAACGGATCAAGCGCAAGTTCTCTCGCAAGTTGGACGAGGCTGATTGCGACAGCCTGGAATCGATGACCGATGTGATCGTGCGCCAAACCAATGACCTGAGGCGGATCGTGGACGAGTTCTCGAAATTTGCCCGCATGCCAGAACCCGAGCGGCGTCAGGAAGACATTGTCGAACTGGTACGCGAGGCGGTGCTGTTGCAGCAGTCCGGTCAGCCAGATGTGCGGATTGAAGCGGAGTTGCCCGAGGATCCGGCACTGGCCGATGTTGACGCCACGATGCTGAGCCAGGCGCTTACCAACCTGATCAAGAACGCAGGTGAAGCCATTGAGACGCTGAAGAAAAAAGGCGCACCCGACAATCTCTCGCCACAGATTTACGTCCGGCTGTCACATGAGGCGAACGGCACCTGTATTACCATTGCCGACAATGGCATCGGCCTGCCCGAAGACCGGGCACGGCTGTTCGAGCCATATGTCACCACCCGCGACGAGGGCACCGGCCTTGGCCTGCCCATCGTCAAGAAAATCATCGAGGAACATGGCGGCACTCTCACGCTTGAGGACGCGCCGGTATTCGACGGACAGGACCATTTCGGCGCGATGGCCGTGATCCGTTTGCCGGGGGCTGAAACCGCCCCTGCGGAAGCGCCGCCAAAGCAGGCGATTACAACCAAAGTGAAAGCAGGCCAATCATGAGTGACATTCTGATCGTAGATGACGAACGCGATATTCGCGAACTGGTTTCCGATATTCTGGAGGATGAAGGCTATTCCACCCGGCTGGCGGGCAATTCCGACGATTGCATGGCCGAGATCAATTCCGAGGCGCCGGGGCTGCTGATCCTCGATATCTGGCTCAAGGACAGCCGGATGGACGGCATCGATATCCTCAAGGCCGTCAAACGCGACAACCCGGATGTGCCGGTGGTGATCATTTCCGGCCACGGCAATATCGAGATCGCGGTGGCTGCGATCAAGCAGGGGGCCTATGACTTCATCGAAAAGCCCTTCAACATCGACCAGCTTATGGTGGTGATCCGCCGCGCCATGGAAACCTCGCGCCTGCGCCGCGAGAACGCCGCGCTGAAACGGCGCGAAGTGAGTTGTTCAGACATGATCGGAAAATCGGCGGCGTTCCGGTCAATGCTGGGCCAGCTTGACAAGGTCACAAAGTCGAACGGTCGGGTGATGCTGCGCGGACCCGCTGGGTCGGGCAAAGAGATTGCCGCGCGCTATATCCATGCCCATTCGAACCGCGCCAACGGCCCCTTTGTCACCGTGAACTGCGCGGGGATGGAACCGGAGCGGATGGAAGAGGTGCTGTTTGGTCGTGAGACGCCGGAACGCGGCATCGAATCCGGCCTGCTGGAAGAGGCCCATGGCGGCGTGATCTATTTCGACGAGGTCGCGGATATGCCGCTGGGTACCCAGTCCAAGATCCTGCGCGTGCTGGTCGATCAGCAGTTCCAACGGGTCGGTGGGTCTGACAAGGTGCGTGTCGATTTGCGGGTGATCTCGTCCACCAACAAGGATCTCGAGGCCGAGATTCAGGCGGACCGGTTCCGCGAGGAACTTTATCACCGGTTGAACGTGGTGCCGATTGCGGTGCCTTCGCTGGAGGAGCGGCGCGAGGATATTCCGGTGCTGGCCCAGCATTTCATCGAGATGTGCAACGAGAGTCAGGGCCTGCCGGTGCGTGAGCTGAGCGATGAGGCGGTGGCGCTGATGCAGACCATGGTCTGGCCGGGCAATGTGCGTCAGCTCAAGAACCTGGTCGAGCGGGTGCTGATCCTGGGCGACAGCGCGGGTCCCATCGAGGCGAAAGAACTGCCCAACGACGAGGACAAGGCCGAGGAAGAGGGCCGGGTGGTTCTGTCCGGAGCGCTGGCGACGTTGCCGTTGCGCGAGGCGCGTGAGGCGTTTGAGCGGGAATATTTGCTGACCCAGATCAACCGGTTCGGCGGCAATATCAGCCGAACGGCCAGCTTTGTTGGCATGGAGCGCAGCGCGCTGCACCGCAAGCTAAAATCGCTGGGGGTCGTGACCTCGAACAAATCCGGTGCCCGGGTGGCGCATGTGGACGAGCCGGAACCGGCGGAATAGCTCCTTGTGACGCTTCGCCGAAATGACCTGCCGGGCATGCCGGGAACGGCGGATATTGTGCATGTTCCCATTGCGATGTGGTAGAGTTGCGGCATGGAACTGAAACAGGTTCACGGCTATCCGGCGTTTGGCAAACGGCTTCGGCGGTTGCGCCGGTCCGTCGGCCTCAAGCAGTCGGCTTTGGCCGATCTTCTGGGTGTCGATCAGACAACGGTCTCCAGATGGGAAAACGGCGTTCAAAGGCCCGCCCCCGATCTTCAGAGATCGGTTTTCAAGACCCTTGCCCCTGTTAGTCCAAACGATTCCGCGCTCAAGCGTCTGGTTGTGAACTCCACCGAGTGCATTCATCTGGTCGAGGAGGCCAGTCATATCTGCCTTGCTTATTCGGCCAGCCGCGCAAGGGATTGGAACACAAGCCAAAATGCATTGCTCGGCGTGTCCCTCTGGCAATTTGCAACGGACGAAATCCGCCAGGCGGAGGCGGAGTTGAAGGATGAGGGTTGGTGGGATCAGCAAATGCCCAGGCCAAAGGCGTTCCTGACCTCCGAGGCGGTTCACGACCGAATTCGGATCAGCGCGGGTGAGATCATCTGGGAGCGGCTGTACCTTGCGGACGGCACACCTGTGCGACTGGTTAGCGGTACCCGGGTCAGCGCATAATTTATGCGTTCTTGAGCCGCCTCCGCCAGGCTAATCTGGGCTTATGTCCCAACCCGTTCGCACCGTTTTCCTGGTCTTGCTGCTTTGGTTCGCAGGTCTCGGCGCCGCAACCCAGTTCGCGAAGATCGCCGTTCCGTTTGCCGAGGTCGGGTGGCTTTACCCCGGCAATGCGGACGCGCTTGGCTGGCTACTGTCGATCATCAGTCTGACCGGCGCGATTTTGGGAACCCTCTCGGGCGCGATTGCAAGCCGGGTGGGGCCGGTGAGGCTTCTGCTGACTGGTCTTGTTCTTGGAGGGGCCATTTCTCTTTGGCAGGCGACCCTTCCCGGTTTTCCCATGATGCTGGTGAGCCGCGTGATTGAAGGCCTATCCCATCTTGCCATTGTTGTGGCCGCTCCGACCTTGATGTCACAGATTACCCAGGGCAGGGGCCGTAACATCGCGATGGTACTCTGGAGCACGTTCTTTGGCGTGGCGTTCGCCCTGAACGCCTGGTTCGGATTGCCCGTCATCGGGGCGCTGGGATTGCCGGCCTATTTTGCGCTCCATGGCGTCTTGATGCTGCTGATCGCAGGCGTGCTGGCCGCGTGCCGGCTCAACATCTCTTTCGATACCTCGGCCGCGCGCGTGTTCGGACTGGACGTGTTCATCGACGTCCATCGCCGGACCTACAGATCTCCGTTCATTGCGGCCCCGGCCATCGGGTGGCTGTTTTACACGCTGACTTTTGTCTCATTGCTGGCGATCCTGCCCGACAGGCTGCCCGAGGACATACGCGGCCTCATCGCGGGCATCATGCCGTTGGCGGGCATCATTGTGTCGTGGCTGGCCGTGCCGCTGTTGTTGAGCGTCACCACGGGTATCACCATCGTCAGTCTTGGATTTGGCATGAGCATAGTGACGATCGGATTGCTCCCGTTGGGCATGCCGTTACCCATTGTGTGTGTCGCCCTTTTCTCGGCTTTGGGACTGGTGCAGGGGGGAAGTTTTGCGGCGGTTCCCGAGCTTAACCCCACGCCCGAGGCGCAGGCGTTGAGCTATGGCGCGATGGCCCAGATGGGCAACACCGGCAACCTTCTTGGAACACCGATCCTGCTGGCGGTATTGTGGCGCACTGGCGAGGCCGGAATGTTTGGTTTCGTGGTTTTGGTCTATCTCGCCGCCATTGCAGCGCATGTTTGGTTAGGCCGCAGGCGGAGGTTCGAAACCGCGCAGTAGCGGTCAAAAGTGCCCTCAGAAACCTTGGATGCTTGTAACCCCTGATCGCTAACCAGCCTGCGCCGGTGTGATGATCTGAAACGACCCATCGTCGAATTTGACGAAACACGAGTTGCCTGCAAGCGCTGGCAGCCGGGTGGTGCGTCGGGCCGTGACCTGTGATTTCACGTTCTGACGGCAGGGCGGCAGGCTGACCGGGCGAAAGCCCTTTTGGGCCATGCACTGTGCCTCGACCCGCTTTCGCAACCCGGCGTTTGCATCGACCGAATAAACTCGGCCCGGTTCCCACCAACCCGGTCTCGTGTAACACTGACCGGGTCCGTGGCAGTAGGTGCGTGGGGGATAATAAATCGGCGGGCTCTGGCGTATCTGAGTGGCCACCGGCGCATCCTTCAGCGCCTTCACCTGACATTGAGTGGTTTCGGTTTGCATGCGCGACACCGACTCTCCCTCGCGATAGTAAATTGAGAGGGGCGCGCAGGCGGACAGGCAGAACGCCAAGGCACTCATACGTAATGCGGTTTTCATTCTGCCAGCTTGCCTCAGCGATGTCCGGTTGACAATTGAATTGACCGGCTGGGGGGCATCTGTCATTCAAAACCCTCAGGGCAGAAAGGCCAGAGGCATGAAGGTCATCATTTGCGGCGCCGGGCAGGTGGGTTGGCAGATCGCGCGGCACCTGTCGGGCGAGTTGAACGATGTGACGGTGGTGGACAACAACCCGGACCTGGTCCGGCGCGCGACCGAGACGCTGGACGTGCAGGGGATCGCGGGTTTTGCCAGCTACCCGGACGTGCTGGAACGGGCCGGTGCAAACGACGCGGACATGATCATCGCCGCCACCCATTCTGACGAGGTGAACATGGTCACCTGTCAGATGGCGCATTCGGTGTTCTCGATCCAGCGCAAGATCGCGCGGCTGCGCGCAAAATCCTACCTGGAAGCGATCCATTCCGACCTCTACCGCCGCGACCACCTGCCCATCGACGTAGTGATCAGCCCCGAGCGCGAGGTTGCCGCCGCCGCCATGCGCCGCCTGTCGGCGCCTGCCGCCTTTGACACCGAAGTGTTCATGGAAGGCCGGGCGCAGCTGCTGGGTATCCGCGTGCAGGAGGATTGCCCGATCGTGAACACGCCCCTGCGGCAGCTCACCGATCTGTTCTCGACCCTCAGCTCCATCGTGGTGGGAGTCCGGCGCGAGGGGACGCTGTTTGCGCCCGAGCCGGGGGATCAGCTGTTTGTCGGCGACGAATGCTATGTCTTTGCCAATGTCGAAGATGTGGACCGCACGATGGAGGTCTTCGGCAAAACCCAGAAAAAGCAGGACCGCGTGGTCGTCGTGGGCGGCGGTAATGTGGGGCTTGAGGTCGCAAAGACGCTGGAAGAGCGAGAAGGGCGTATTCGCGCCAAGATCATCGAACGGGACCGGCGCTGTGCCGAACGCGCTGCCGAGGCGCTGGAGCGGACCATCGTGCTGAACGGCGACGGGCTGGATTCCTCGCTGCTGAACGAGGCCGGGATCGACCGCGCGGATGCGATGCTGGCGGTGACCGATGACGACAAGACCAACATGCTCGCCGCCGTGCGCGCCAAATCCGAGGGCTGTCCGCTGGCCATTGCCCTGATCAACGATCCCACCATGGTACCGCTGATGGGGCCGCTGGGCATCGACGCCTATATCAACCCGCGCGCCACCACCGTCAGCTCGATCCTGCGCCATATCCGTCACGGGCGGGTTCGGCAGGTCTACTCCATCGGCGATGCCGAGGCCGAGGTGATCGAGGCCGAGGTACTGTCGACCTCGCCGATGGCCGGGCAGAAACTGCGCGACATCGATTTTCCCGAAGGCGTACTGGTCGGTGCCGTGCGCAAGGGCGATGAGGTGCTGCGCCCAACGGGCAGCTTGCGGATCGAGGAAAAGGACGTGGTGGCGATCTTTGCCATGGCCGATGACGTGCCCGAGGTCGAGCGGCTCATGCAGGTTTCGATCGACTTCTTCTGATGGCGCGGCAGGCTGGACAGCAGATCGGACCGTTGCGGCGCCTGCCGCTGTTTCTGCTGCTCTGGGGGATCGCGTCCATCGTTATGTGGGTGCCTGCGGGCTATGCGCTGGCGCTGGACGATCATGCGACCTCGCGGTCGTTCTTCTATTCCGGCATCGTCGGGCTGACCATCGTCACCATGATCGCGCTGGCGATGCAGAACCGGTTTCCGAAACGCGGCACATTGGGGCAACTGGCGGCGCTGATGGCAGCCTATTCGGTCTTGCCGGCCTTTCTGGCGATCCCGTTTCACGATGCGCTGGGAACCACCAGTTTTCTCAACGCCTATTTTGACATGGTCAGCGCCATCACCACCACCGGCGCCGACATGTTCCCGGACCCCGAGCGCCTGTCGGCGCCGCTGCATCTGTGGCGCGCGCAGGTGGGCTGGATGGGCGGTCTGCTGATGTGGATTGCAGCCTCGGCGATTCTGGCGCCGCTATCGCTGGGCGGGTTCGAAGTGACCGCGAAGGGCGAGCCGGGCCGGGCGGTCTCGGGCGCCGCGCAGAGTGAAAAAGCCGACCCGCGCGGACGGCTTTTGCGCATCACCCGCACTCTGGCCCCGATCTATGCGGCTCTGACCGGGGTGATCTGGATACTCCTGCTGATGGCGGGTGAGCAGGGCCTGACCGCCATCTGCCACGCGATGTCGGTGATGGCGACCTCGGGCATCTCTCCGGTGGGAGGAATGGAGGGGTCGACCGCCGGGGCCACCGGCGAGGCGATCTTGTTCCTGTTCCTGTTCTTTGCGCTCTCGCGCCTGACCTTCTCCTCGGACACGGTCACCAGCGGCTATGCGCGGCTCGACCGGGACCCCGAGTTTCGCATCGGCCTGATGATCGTTTTCGCCCTGCCGCTGATGCTGCTTTTGCGCAACTGGGGTGCTGCGCTGGATGTCGGGTCGGATGTGACGGCTGAGCAGGGGCTGCGCTCGCTTTGGGGCGGTATCTTTACGGTTCTGTCCTTTCTGACCACCACCGGGTTCGAAAGCGCCAATTGGGGCGAGGCGCGGCAATGGTCTGGGCTGGGCACGCCGGGTCTGATCCTGATGGGATTGGCGGTGATTGGAGGCGGCGTGGCGACCACCGCTGGGGGGGTTAAGCTGTTGCGGGTCTTTGCGCTCTACCTCAATGGCCTGCGCGAGATGGAGCGGCTGATCCACCCCTCGTCGATCAGCGGTCAGGGCGTTGGCAACCGCCGCATCCAGCGTGACGGGGCGTTTATTGCCTGGGTGTTCTTCATGCTCTTTGCCTTGTCGCTGGCCGCCATCAGCGTGACCCTCGCCGCGCTCGGTTCGGGCTTTGAACAGGCGCTGGTTCTCAGCATCGCGACGCTCACCACCACCGGTCCGCTCATTGACAGTGCAACCGATCTTTCTATCCGGTTGACCGATCTGGATGGCGGGGCGAAGGCGGTGTTGTGTGCGGCAATGGTGATCGGTCGGCTGGAAACGCTTGCCATCATCGCGCTGATCACTCCGACCCTGTGGCGCGGTTGACCCACTCTGGTTAACGTAGCGTCAGCGTAACGCTTTTTTCGTCTGGCATATCCGTTCGCGCCACTCCATACTCCACCGGAGGGAGCGCGTTGGTCCGCAGCGCGTAGCAAGAACAACGGCGAGATTATAACAATATGGCTTCGGACAGACAGAATCTTCAGGACGCGTTCCTGAATCATGTACGGAAGACTAAGGTTCCGGTAACGATTTTCCTGATCAACGGCGTGAAGTTGCAAGGTGTGATCACCTGGTTCGACAATTTCTGTGTGCTCCTGCGCCGCGACGGACAGTCGCAGCTGGTGTATAAGCACGCGATCTCGACCATCATGCCGGCTCAGCCGATCAGCCTATATGAGGGCGAAGACGCCACTTGATGGAACATGACAGGGTGCGCACCCGGGCCTGGGTGCTGCATCCCGAGATAAGATCAGATGACGAGCGCCGCGTTCCCGGACCGGCGCTCGAAGAAGCCGTGGCATTGGCTGCGGCGCTACCCGATCTTGAGGTGACTGGGTCGGAAATTGTGCGCTTGCAACGGGCGCAGCCGGGACTTTTGTTCGGCAGCGGCAAGATCGAGGAATTGGGCGCGCGGTTCCGCGAAGCCGATGTCGAACTGGTGCTGATCGACGGGCCGGTGACCCCGGTGCAGCAGCGCAATCTGGAAAAGGCGTGGAAGGTCAAGATTCTCGACCGAACCGGGTTGATCCTCGAGATCTTCTCGGACCGTGCCCGCACCCGCGAGGGTGTGTTGCAGGTCGAGATGGCCGCGCTGAGTTATCAGCGCACGAGGCTTGTCCGCGCCTGGACCCATCTGGAACGTCAGCGCGGCGGGTTGGGGTTTGTCGGCGGTCCGGGCGAAACCCAGATCGAGGCCGACCGCCGCGCCATCGATGACCAACTCGTCCGCCTGCGCCGTCAGTTGCAGAAGGTGATCAAGACGCGCGAGCTGCACCGCAAGGCGCGTGCAAAGGTGCCTTATCCGATCGTGGCGCTGGTGGGCTATACGAACGCTGGCAAATCGACCTTGTTCAATCGGCTGACCGGAGCCGAGGTGATGGCCAAGGACATGCTCTTTGCCACGCTCGATCCGACCATGCGGCGGGTGGAGCTACCGGACGGCCCCAAAGTAATTCTGTCCGACACGGTGGGCTTCATCTCGAACCTGCCGACCGAATTGGTGGCCGCGTTCCGCGCCACGCTGGAAGAGGTTCTGGGCGCCGATCTGATCGTACATGTGCGTGATATCAGCCATGAGGAAACCGAGGCACAGGCGCAGGATGTTGAGACGATCCTCACTTCGCTGGGGGTCGATGAGGATCGCGCCCGGCTTGAGGTCTGGAACAAGATCGACCAACTTGACAGTGACGAGCGCGCCGCCATCGACGCCCGCGCCGGGCGCGATCCGGCGATCCATGCAATTTCGGCAGTGACGGGCGAAGGCCTGGACGCGCTATTGGCGGCGATTGCCGAGAAATTGCAGGGCGTGCGGCACCAGAGCGTGCTGCAACTCGGGTTTTCCGACGGCCGCCGCCGCGCGTGGCTGTTCCGTCAGGATGTTGTGAAGAGCGAAGAGCAGACCGAGCAAGGGTTCGAAATCACCGTTCTGTGGACCGCAAGGCAAGAGGCGAAATTCGCGGCGCTTTAACCTGCGGGCCGGTCAATCTGGCGCTGATACTCCGCCGGGTCGAACCAGATCCGGGATGACAGCACCTTGTAGTCGGGGCCCAGTTCCCACTCTTCCCACCCCCGCATGACCACGTGATTTTTGGTTTCGCTGTGGTGACCCTCGAAGGTCCAGACAAAGATCGCATGATCTCCGGCCTTGCGCATCATGTCACAGCTCATGTCGAGATCGGGAAAGGTGGCATGAAGGTCGCGCGCAAGTTCGGCAACCGCGGCGTGGCCGGTCTGCGCCTCACCGTGATTGACGGCAATCTGGCCGTCGCGGGTGTAAAAACCGGCAACCTCTTGCGGGTTGCCGGAACACCAGGCCAAGGCATAGTCGCGGGCCAGATTGTGCAGAATGTCTTGATCGCTGGCCATGAGGCCCCCTCCGTGCGGTGTGTCGGCACATGCCAAGAATATGCCACATCGGGGCGCAGCGTCCACAATCGCGCGGCGCGTGCGCGGTAACACGCGCGTCGCGCGAGGTGTGTCGGAGGAGTGAGGTCTAGCGGGGAACGAGTTGTGTAACGCCGACCGCCGCCGCCCGGGCCAGTTCCATGTCCAGCGACATCGGGATGTACTCGCCGCGCCGCCAGAGCTGGGCCATATCGTCATAGTAGCGCGACAGAAAATGCCCCGATTGACCGGTCGACGTGATGAACAGTGAACTGTCCGGGTCGGCGAAATCATACACCCCACGATAGCCTGCGCCGTGCACGTTCTGGAACGGGTCCGGGGCCTCACCAGAGGTGCGGCCGCGCAGCAGGGTGTTGTCGCCGCCGCTTGTCGACTGGCGGATGTTCACGAAAAAGCGCAGCACCGGCACCTCGCCCAGAACCGGGTGATCGTGGGTCGCCTGATGTGCATCCCCCCAGCGCAGCGATTCCAGCGCGGTGCCGTAACGCTCGGCGATCCAGATCAGCGCGTCGTCCAGCGCCAGCCGGGCCATGTCGGTGCAGGTCTCGGCAGGCGCGCTCTGACGCACGTCGCACCAGACCGAGGCGCCGTCGATGTCGCGATAGACCCGCTCGATGAACAAAGGCTCGACATGTTTGAATTCGCTGGCCAGCGGCCCCAACTCATCCGCGATCAGCCGCTTTTGCAGGGCGCGCAACCAGGCGGCGTAGAGTAGCGGTTCGGGCAGATGTTCGTTCATCTCGCCGTTCCACTCGGCCAACAGGCTTAGTGCGATCTGACGCTGGCGCTCGGGCGTGCCCTCGGGCGCGGCCTCGCCGGTGAACCACAGATCCGCGCCGATCAGCGGCAGCAGCGAGCGGGCGGTGAAACTCACCGGGTCGAGCTGCGCCTCGATGAAACTGTCGCGGGTATGCACCTCGCGCGACTGCATCAGTTTCTCCCACCGCTGCACCCGCTGGGTGTCGCCCCAGGCGTATGAGACATGGTTGGGGAAAGGACGGTCGACGGTCTTGTTGTTGGTATTTCCCAACAACCCACCAACCGGAGAGACGAAGGCCGGGTTGGCCGCATAAGACGCGCGACCTTGCCATCGGTTCTCGGCCCGCCAGCCCTGACTGGGCAGGCGTCCCTTGCTCTGATGCCGGGGATCGCGTTTGGGCATGGCGCCGATGGTTTTCATCGCGATGGTCTCGCGGTCGGCCAACGACAGGTTTTGCGATGGTCCGATGTAGTCCTCGGCGGCCCGGATCGCGCTGCGCACGTCATCGGCCCTCATCAGCGCCATCGACGCGGTCATCGAGGTGTCGCGCGGGCTGAGCATGGTCCAGGACAGCGCGACCACATGGCCCGGTGGGGTGATGGTGTCGAGGCTGTAGTGACTGCCGGGCAGCACCGGCCCGTTCTCGGTCCAGCGTAGGGTCAGAGTGATCGGCGGGGCGTCGTTGATCTCAATGATCGAAGGGCGGGTTTCGAACCGCTTGTAGCCGTCCGGGGTCAGGTATTCCTCGGGGTTTTCAGGGTTGAGCCGCTCGATATAGAGGTCCTGATCGTCCATGTAAGATGAGGTCAGGCCCCAGCCCAGCCGGTCGCTGCGCCCGACCATGATGGCGGGCACACCGGGGATCGAGCCGCCGATGACGCCACCCTTGGCCAACTCCAGCCGTGCCAGATACCAGATTGCCGGGGCGGTAAAGCCCAGATGCGGGTCGTTGGCCAAGAGCGTACCGCCACTGGCCGAGCGCGAGGGCGCAGCGCTCCAGGCGTTCGAAGCCCCGGCCAGTCCGCGCCGGGGAAGGGGCGAGAGGGGCGTGTCGGGCCTCGGCTGGCTGGCGGCATAGCGCGGCAGGTCCGGGAACAGCACGGCATATTCCGGCAGCGCGGCGGTGCCCGCGCCGGGCACATCGGGCAGGATGTCCATCAGCCGTTCCGGATCGTCGAGCATCAGCGAGGTTCGGGCGCGCAGAACCTCTTCCTCAAGATGGCCCGACAGTTGCAAACCCATCAGTTTGATGATGGCCAGACTGTCGCCGGGTTGCCAGGGCGCGACGGGAGTGTTGAACAGGAACATCTCGGGCGCGCCGCGACCCAGTGCCTTTTCGTTGATCTCGGCAAGCCGGGCATTGACGCCGGCGGCGTAGGCCTTGAGCGCGGCCTTGGTGTAGTCGTCCTGCACCTCGACCGATTGCAGGGCAAGGCGATAGAGGTCGAGCCGCCGCAGCAGCTTGTCGATCCGCACGGTGCGCTCACCAAAGATCTCGGACAGGCGGCCCTGCACGGTGCGGCGCAGCATGTTCATCTGCCATAGCCGGTCCTGCGCATGGGCATAGCCCAGACCAAAGAATACGTCCGGGTCACTTTCGCCGAAGATATGGGGGACGTTGGCATTGTCGCGCACGATTTCGACCGGAGTAGTGAGGCCGCGAACTTCGACCCGCTGATTGTAGTCGGGCAGCGACTGGCTGGCGAGGAAATAGACCAGCAGCACACCCGCAACAACAAGCATCACGAGGCCGACGGCAATGCGCATTAGCCAGCGAAAAAGAAGACCCATCAACGCCCCGTTTTGTTCTTATGGCTGAAAGATGTGCGCAATTTAGTTGAAGCAGTCGGGATGCGAAAGAGGCACCGTGGCGTGATCTTTGCGCAAGGCGCTTGAACCGCGCCTACGGCGCCGTGCCTCCGGCGGGGATATTTGGGGCAAGAGGAAGGGGGCGGCGCGGTGTAGCGACCGCCCGAGGATCTTCAGGGGATGATGCGCGTGTACTTGATGCCTTCCAGCGTGGCGCCGACGCGCAGTCCGGCGCGTCCGAACACAGCGGCCAGAACCGGTGATCGCAGCGTGTTGGTATCGGCTGTCAACGAGTCGCCCTGATCGCTGACCACGTATTCCAGATCCGCGCCTGCGGTCCAGCCGCTGGAGCGGCGGAAGTTGTTCAGTGCGTCCTGCGTCATGAAAAACAACACATGCGCGTATTGCTGCGCGCCGATCTGCAGACCTGCGCTGCCGCTGACGGCCGAGTAGTAGTCCACGGTCACGCCGTTGATGCGCAGGGCGCCACGGCCATAGCTGCCGCCGAACACGAACCCTGCCTCGGTGACCAGCGGCATGACCAGCATGCCCGAGGCTTTCTCGGCGATCTCGATCGTGTTGGGATATTTGGAATACATCTCATTCAGCGTCGCATCGACACGGGCGTCGATGGTGGCTGCGTTGGAGTTGCCGACGCCGTTGCCGCAGGCGGCTGTAAAGCTCAGCCCGGCCATGCCCAAGGCAAAGCCGCGACGGGTCAGTCGGGGTGTTTGGGAACTGCTCATGTATCTTTTCTCTGTATATGTGCCTGATTGTGCCGGATTTGCCCGGTCTTGGTTGCAAGAATACGCCGAATGCGGCGGCCTGTCACGGGGAAGCTGCCTCTTTTCAGTCAGATATCAGCGGAAACTCGCGAGGATTTGAGGGCTCAGCCCTGCAGGATTCGCGCCACTGCGGGCGCAAAATATGTGAGCACCCCGTCGCAGCCCGCACGCCTGAAGGCCATCAGGCTCTCCAGCATCACTTTTTCACCGTCGATCCAACCATTCTGCGCCGCCGCTTGGATCATCGCGTATTCGCCCGAGACCTGATAGGCATAGGTCGGCGCACCGAACGTGTCTTTGGCCCGGAGGCAGATGTCGAGATAGGGCATCCCCGGCTTGATCATCACCATATCGGCACCCTCGGTCAGGTCGCGTTCGATCAGGCGAAGGGCCTCGTTCGTGTTGGCCGGGTCCATCTGATAGGTCTTCTTGTCGCCCGTCAGCGCGCCCGAGGCCCCAACCGCATCGCGGAACGGCCCATAAAAGGCGCTGGCATATTTGGCGGCGTAGCTGAGGATCATCACGTTGTGGTGCCCGGCGGCCTCCAGCGCTTGCCGCATGGCGCCGATACGTCCGTCCATCATGTCGCTGGGCCCGATGATATCCGCCCCGGCCTCGGCCTGGGCCAGCGTCATCTTCACCAGAGCCTCGACGGTGGCGTCGTTGACGATCTCTCCATCCACGACATAGCCGTCATGGCCGTTGATGTTGTAGGGATCGAGCGCCACGTCGGTCATCACCGCGATATCCGGTGCCGCTTCCTTGATCGCGCGGATGGCACGGTTGGAGAGGTTCTCGGGGTTCCAGGCCTCGGCGCAATCCTCGGTTTTCAAACTGGCGTCGATATAGGGAAAGATACAGATCGCCGGGATGCCGAGCGCCTGCGCCTCAACGGCTGCCTTGGCGATGAGGTCAACCGACCGGCGCACCACCCCGGGCATCGATGGCACGGGTTCCTCGATCCCCTCGCCATCACGCACGAAGATGGGCCAGATCAGGTCGTTCACGCTCAGCTCGTTTTCCCGCACAAGCGCCCGGATCGCCCCTGACTGCCGGGCGCGGCGAAAGCGGGCCTTGGGATAGGGGGCGATGGTCGGTTTCATGGCGCGCTCTCCTTGCACATTCGCGCATTGGGTGGCATGGATTGCGTTCGGCCTCAAGGGTACCAATAGCCGCGCGCGATGGGTAGAACGCAAAAGAGACCGTAAGACACAGGGGCAGGGTGCTTGGACTGGTATTCCTCGATTTTCGAACTGATCGACATGCGGAGCTTTTCCAACCTCTGGTATTGGATCGCTCTGGCCGTGGTCTGGTCGTCGGCCAGTCACTGGGTGCTCGGGGTTCCTTACGACATGATCCAGCGCGCCCGCAGGGTCGGCGGACAGGCCGAGGCCGATCTGTTGGATATCGTGCGCATCAACACCAACCGGCTGCTCTATATCGTCGAGGTGTCGGGAACGTGGTTGCTGGCGATTTCCTGTTTTCTGCTTTCGGGGCTTGCGATGCTGGGGTTCTACTACGGTATCGAGTTTGCCCAGGCGGTGTTTCTTCTTGCGTTTCCGATGTCCATTGTGGGGCTGTTGAATCTGTCTCTGGCCCGCAAACTCCGGGCAGCGGATGCGGAGCTTGATCCGATCGCAAAACTGCTGCTGCGCTGCCGGGTCTACACGCAATTGATCGGCATGGTGTCGATCTTTGTGACGTCGCTTTGGGGGATGTACCAGAATCTGGTGATTGGTCCGCTCGGCTAGGATTGAACTGAGGGCATGGTGATGACGGCTGCAAACCACGTAACGGTCGGTGGCGCCCCCGAGGGGTTTGACGCACAGCTGATCCTGAACGAGATCGCCCGCTCGGGCGGTCCGGTGGCCCATGTCGCCCGCGATGACAAGCGGATGGAGGCGATGCGGGCGGCGCTTTCCTTTTTCGCCCCCGATATGCCGGTCTTCGTGTTTCCGGGCTGGGATTGTCTGCCGTATGACCGAGTGTCGCCCAATGCCGATATCTCGGCGGCGCGGGTGGCGACGCTGGCGGCACTGGTGCACCAGATGCCACAGCGCTTCGTGCTGCTGACCACGCTCAATGCGGCGACCCAACGGGTGCCAGCGCGCGAGGTGCTGCGCGAGGCGGCCTTTACCGCGCGTGTCGATCACCGCATCGACGAAGAAGCGCTGCGCGCCTTTCTGGTGCGCATGGGTTTCAGTCAGAGCCCGACAGTGATGGAGCCCGGCGACTATGCGGTCCGGGGCGGCATCATCGACATCTACCCGCCCGGCGAAAGCGGCCCGGTGCGGCTGGACCTGTTCGGTGATGTGCTGGACGGCGCGCGGCGGTTCGATCCGGTTTCGCAGCGCACCACCGAGAAGTTGGAGGTGGTCGAACTGGCGCCGGTCTCCGAGGTCATTCTGGATGACGCGGCCATCACCCGGTTCCGCCAGAACTACCGCATCGAGTTCGGCGCGGCAGGTACAGACGATCCGCTTTATGAGGCTGTGAGTGCCGGGCGCAAGCATCAGGGGATCGAGCACTGGCTGCCGTTCTTCCACGAAAAGCTTGAGACCCTGTTCGACTATCTGCCCGATGCGACGATCACGCTGGACGATCAAGTGACGCCCGCCCGGTTGGCACGGTGGGAGAGCATTGCCGATCAATACGAGACACGGCGGCTGGCGTTGGAAAACCGTTCGCGCATGGATACGGTCTACAAGCCGACGCCGCCGGGGCTGCTCTATCTCGACGATGCGGCCTGGGAACAGGCGGTGGCCGACCGGCGGGTGCTGCGGTTCAACCCGTTGCCGCAGGCCTCGGGGCCCGGTGTCATCGATGCTGGCGGGCGGATCGGACGCAATTTCTCCCCCGAACGCCAACAGGAAAACATCAGCCTTTTTGGCGCTTTGGCGGATCATGTTAAGGACCGTCTCGACAAGGGGCCGGTGCTGATCGCCTCTTACTCTGAAGGTGCGCGCGAGCGTCTGACCGGCCTCATTGAGGATGAGGGACTGGCCGAGGCGATCCCGATCAGCGACGGCACCCGCATCGGCAAGCGCGGCCTGCATCTGGCGGTCTGGGCGTTGGAACACGGGTTCGAGGCGCCGGAGGTGACGGTGATCTCGGAACAGGACGTGCTGGGCGATCGGCTGATCCGTCAGCCCAAGAAGCGCCGCAAGGCCGAGAATTTCCTGACCGAGACCCAATCGCTCAGCCCCGGCGATCTGGTGGTGCATGTGGATCACGGCATCGGGCGCTATCAGGGCATGGAGGTGGTGACCGCCGCCGGCGCTGCGCACGAATGCTTGCTGCTGGAATATGCAGAGAACGCAAAGCTCTACCTGCCGGTCGAGAATATCGAGCTGTTGTCGAAATACGGCCATGACGAAGGACTTCTGGACCGTCTCGGCGGGGGCGCATGGCAGGCCAAGAAGGCCAAATTGAAAGAGCGCATTCGCGAGATGGCCGACCGGCTCATCCGCATCGCCGCCGAGCGTGCCTTGCGCAAGGCACCGATCATGGACCCGCCGCCGCATGCGTGGGAGGAGTTCAGCGCCCGCTTCCCCTATCAGGAGACCGACGACCAGCTGCGCGCTATTGCCGAGGTGATGGAGGATATGCATTCGGGTGCGCCGATGGACCGGCTGATCTGCGGCGATGTCGGGTTCGGCAAGACCGAGGTGGCAATGCGGGCCGCTTTTGTCGCCGCCATGTCCGGCGTGCAGGTGGCAATCGTCGCACCCACCACGCTGCTGGCCCGCCAACACGCCGCCTCATTCAAGGACCGTTTCCGGGGATTTCCGCTGGAGGTTCGCCAGCTCAGCCGCTTTGTCTCGGGCAAGGAAGCCCAGCAGACCCGCGACGGGCTCGCGCGCGGAACGATTGACATTGTGATTGGCACCCATGCGCTGCTTGCCAAGGGAATACGGTTCAATAATCTGGGCCTTTTGATCATCGACGAGGAACAGCATTTCGGCGTGTCCCACAAGGAACGGCTGAAACAGCTGCGCTCGGACGTGCATGTCCTGACGCTTACCGCGACTCCCATTCCGCGCACCCTTCAACTCAGCCTGACCGGGGTGCGGGACCTGTCGATCATCGGCACTCCACCCATCGACCGGCTGGCGATCCGTACCTATGTCAGCGAGTTCGACACCGTCACCATCCGCGAGGCACTGCTGCGTGAACACTACCGGGGCGGGCAGAGTTTTTACGTGGTGCCACGTATCTCGGACCTGCCCGAGATCGAGGAATTCCTGAAAGATCAGCTGCCGGAGCTGACTTACGTCGTCGCCCATGGCCAGATGGCGGCGGGTGAGCTCGATGACCGCATGAACGCCTTTTATGACGGCAGGTACGACGTGCTGCTGGCCACGACGATTGTGGAAAGCGGGCTGGATATTCCGACGGCGAACACGATGGTGGTGCATCGGGCGGATATGTTCGGGCTGGCGCAGCTCTATCAGATCCGGGGTCGGGTTGGGCGCTCGAAAACCCGTGCCTATGCCTATCTGACCACCAAGCCCCGCGCGCGCCTGACGCCCGCTGCCGAGAAACGTCTGCGGGTGCTGGGCTCGCTTGATACGCTGGGGGCGGGGTTCACGTTGGCGTCGCAGGATCTTGATATTCGCGGCGCAGGTAACCTGTTGGGCGAAGAACAGTCAGGCCAGATGCGCGATGTGGGTTATGAGCTTTATCAGTCGATGCTGGAAGAGGCGATTGCCAAAATTAAAGCCGGTGAGATGGAGGGGCTGAGCGATGCCGACGACCAATGGGCGCCGCAGATCAATCTGGGTGTGCCGGTCCTGATCCCCGAGGATTACGTGCCCGATCTGGATGTGCGTCTGGGGCTCTATCGCCGTCTGTCCTCGCTTTCAACCAAGGTCGAGTTGGAAGGATTTGCCGCCGAACTTATTGACCGGTTTGGCACTTTGCCGAAAGAGGTGAACACCCTGATGCTGGTCGTGCGCATCAAAGCCATGTGCAAGCGGGCGGGCATTGCAAAGCTGGATGGCGGGCCGAAGGGCGCGACCATTCAGTTTCACAATGACAAGTTTGCCTCGCCGCAAGGGTTGGTCGAGTTCATCCAGAACCAGCGTGGGCTTGCGAAGGTCAAGGACAACAAGATCGTTGTGCGCCGCGACTGGAAAAAGGACAGCGACAAGATCAAGGGCGCTTTCGCCATCGCCCGCGATCTGGCGGAAAAAGTGCTGGCCGAGCGAAAGGCGTCCAAAACGGCGTAGCCGCATGTCGGTTTTGACGAAATTGAGCCCGCGCGCCGCGGGCCTCGTCTTGGCGCGGCGGTGCGCCAGACCCGAGATCATGCTATGATTGGCAAATCCCTCGCTCAATGGATCGAAGGAAATTCTAATGCGCGTATTGCTTGTAAGCCTATTATTGGTCTCCTTTTCCGTCTTCGCAGAGCCGCCCACTGCGCTGAAAACAATCGGGATTTTCGAAGAGTATGATGAGAAAGACGGCGAGGTTGTTCTGGGCGCTTCGGTCAATGTCAGCGGTGCGGTGTGCATGGAGACCGGGCCGTGCTTTGCCGTGGCCGACGAAGGAAGATTTGCGCAGGTCTTCGCGCTGGAGAATGACCGCATCACCATCGGGCAGCGGCTCTATCTGGCCGAGACCAAGGACAAGCCCAAAAGGGAACTCAGGGATTTCGATCTCGAAGGTCTGACGGCGACGGGCAACACTCTTATCGCCGTGGGCTCACACTCGCGCGGTCGCAAAAGCTGCAAATCGCCGGATCGCAGCCTAAGGATTTTCTGGGGCGAGGTAACAGGAGATCTGATCGGCACTCGGCAACCGCTGACAGATCGGCCTCAGTCTCTGGAGCCATTGTTCGAGCAGTTTGAGACACTGGAGCAATCGTTCGATCAACCTCTTCAGAAAAATGGCTTGAATATAGAAGGGATTGCAGCGCGAGGTTCAACCATATTAGTCGGTTTCAGGGCACCATTTACCAGCGAGAGCAGCGCAAGCGTTCTGGTTGCCGAGTTCACTTTGGATGCGCTGGAAAACGGTGATTTTTCGGGTGCGCAGTTGCATCATGTGGCCGTTGATGGGCCGCCGGGGCGCGGAATTCGCGGGATGGAAGCTGTGGGTGACGAGATGATCCTTTTGATCGGAGATTCGGGTGTGGGAGCAGGCAACAAAGCCATTTGCGACCAACCCAGCCCGCATCGGGTTGGAGAGTTTTCAGTTCATCGCTGGACACCAGGACAACTGACCGCCGAGGCAGTCATGACGTTGGATTTGCCGGACGAAGATTGGAAGGCCGAAGGCATTCTGCCGATGGGCGACGAGGGCGTTCTGATCTTCTTTGACGGCCCGCCAAATGGCGCGCCGCATTTCTACGAATTCCCCTAGTCGCCGGTGACAAAGGTGCAAAGCTGCCACTTACCGTCCGGCGATTTGGCCAGAGCGGCGCGATAGCCCACCATCGACCAAAGAAAGTCGCGATGCATGTAGCCGTTGGTGCCATCGGTCAGCTTGACTTTCTGGTATTCGGCATCCGGGTTATACGCGTCGATCAGCACCACCTCATGGCTGATCAAGTCCAGAATTCGGGCATCGGCACTGGGGTCGGCGCGCAGGGTCACACGGGTGCCGGTCACAAAATAGGCGGTGAAGGGATCGACCGAGGCGGGCAGGCGGATTTGCCATTGGAACGGCATCCAGAACTCGCCCTGATCGTCGAAATAGCCCGGGGCCGACAGGGTATCTTGCAGGGCGGTCCAGTAGGCGTCGCGCATCTCGTCGGCCTGATCGCGGAATTCATCGGCCAGCGTTTCAGGAGGCAGGGTCAGGTTGTGGCGCAACTCGTCCGGGCCGCCATCGCCACCATGGCTCAGGTAGATATCGGGGCAGGCGGCGGCAACAACTGCGTCGATATCCCGCGCGGCGACGCCCGCGAGAAGCCCCCTGCGGAACTCCACCAGTGACGGGTCGCGGTCGCCCTGATCCACCGGCCTCAGGGAGAGGCGTTCTGCCTGCGCGGGCAGGGCGGCGAAGGTGAGGGCCAGTAAGGCAATAAGTCTCATTCAGCAGCCTTCATCGCGGCCTGAGCGCAGAAGCATGAGGCACCGACGGCGCGGTCGGCCCGGGCCAGTGCAAGATCCAGCCGCTGTTTGATCTGGACGATTTCGACCGTATCATTGCGGGCCTTCAGGCAATCGTGCAAGCCTTTGAGAGACCAGACATTATCCGGGTGAACCGTGGCGCGGCCGAGCTGACCGCCAAGGCCCAGATCCTCGCGATAGACCGCTTCGGCCTCGGCCACGTGACCCTGTTCGAAGAGTAACGCCCCCAGCGCGTGACGGGCGGGCTGCATCCAGCCCCAGGGCTCGTCATAAGGCAGCGTGTCGTCCAGTTCGACAGAGCGGCGCAGATGGGCAAAGGCGGTGTCGTAGTTGCCCTTGCGGTACTCGATTTCGCCTCGCAGCATTTCCTGGCCGATGGCCAGCAGGTCGACCACCCGGTTGTTATGCAGCAGCCGTGTGTCGGGCACGCGCTCCTTGGCGGCGAGAAAGTGCTGCTCTTCAGCTTCGGCCTCCTCCACCCGTCCTGTCGCGGCAAATCCGATGGCACGGGCATAGTGCGTCGTGGCGGTAACCGTGCGGTAGAGGTCGGGGTCCTCGGGCAATTCCAGCGCCATCGCCTCGTCCCAGCGTCCGAAGCGGATCAGGATATGCGGGCCCATCGCCATGTAGCTTTCGAAGAAATCGGCCATGGGTGGGCTTTCGATGCGCAGCATGTCCTCGGGCGTGGTGTCCCAGATGCCCTGATTGGCGTGCAGGGCCGGTTCCATCTGACCCAGAAACAGCGCGCCATAGATGACGAAGTGATAATCGTGTTGGCGGTAGCCGGTATAGATGTTGAACGCGCCCTCGCGCTCGTAATATTTCAGATCCGCCTCGATGGCTTTCTGGTTCCAGTGCACCACGTTCTGGTATTGACCACACAGCACGTCGATATGGGTCGGCATATGCACCAGATGCCCGGCATCAGCCACCAAAGTGCGCAGCACATCCCCCGCTTTCAGTGCCTTTTCGGGGGTGGGCGACATCTCCATCAGGTGGACATAGAGATGCAGCAGGCCCGGATGCGACATGGCCGCTGGGTCGTTTTGCATTGCGGTTTCAAGCACTTCCTGCGTCTCAAGCGTGGCTGCGCCCTCGGCTGGTTTGCCCGCAGCCAGATCCCACATCTTCCACGGTGTCAGATTCAGCAGGCTTTCGGCATAGACGCTGCGCAGATCCAGATGCCGGGGCTGCTCGGCAAAGGCGGCGCGCATGGCGTCGGCGAAGTCATAGTCCCAGGCGTGCATGCCTTCGGCCAGATCACGCTGCGGGTAGCGGGCAGGTAGGGCACGGATCAGGGCCTGTTCCACCGGAGTGCAGAACTCGACCAACGCCAGCGCCTCTTGCGTGGCGTCATAGGCCCGGGCCAGCGCCTTGGCGCGGCCCGAGGCATCGAACAGCGCCCATGGCATGTTGTAATTGGGGCCCATCGCATAAGCGATGCCCCAATGGGCCATGGCGCAGCCGGGATCGTGTTCCAGCGCCCGTTCAAAACAGCGCACTGCTTCGTCATGGTTGTAGCCATAGGTCCAGATCAGGCCGCGGTCGAACCACATCTGCGCGGTATCGGACCGGGTGGTGACGGGGCAGGTATGGCTGCCGAGATCGTAGTAATCGCCCATGGAATCTCTCCCCTCTCGCGGGAGAGTAGGCGATTCCGGGCCGCCGGGACAGGTCAGGCGGGCAAGCGCGCCTCAATCCGGCCCATATGCAGCATCAGCGCAAAAGCCAGCACGCACATGGTCAGCACGCCCGACGTCAAAGGCGTCAGCGAGCCGTCGAAGAGCAACCCGACGGGGGCTGCGATGGCAGCAGCCAGCACGGTCGAGATCGCGCCGATGACCGAGGCGGCCATGCCGGCGATATGGCCCATCGGTTCCATCGCCATGGCGTTGAGGTTGCCTAGCGTGGTGCCCGCCATGAAAAAGATCGAGGTCTGCCAGGCCACGAACACGGCAAAGGACGCAGCCGCCGACAGCTCCAGCCCGTTGAGCGTGATCACGGTCGAGGTGATCAGGATCTGCGCGCCCAACGTCCATGTTACCATCCGGCGCATGCCCACGCGCACGACGACGGCAGCATTCAGCAGGCTGGCGGAACCCGATATCAGCGCCACGAAACCGAACCAGAACGGAAAACTGCCGGCTCGGTCGTAGATCACGTCATAGACCGGCTGCACCATGGTCAGCATGGTGAACAGCGTGCCCATGCAGAGCGTCTGCACCATGATCGACAGGCGCACGGTGGGATGGCTGAACATCTCATGCACCGCGCCCAGCATCAGCGGCAGCCGGATCGGGCGCCGGTTTTCGCGCGCAAGGGATTCGGGCAGGCGCAGGCCCATCCAAATGACCGAGATCAGAGAGAACAGCATGAACGAGACGAAGATAGCCCGCCATCCCGCAAAAGCGATCACACCCGCCCCCAGCATTGGAGCCGCGGCGGGAACGAGGGTGAAAATCATCATCGCAATCGAGATGATCCGCGCCATTTCCCGCCCCGCATAAAGGTCGCGCACGATGGCCATCGCCACCACGCGCGGACCCGCCGCGCCCAGACCCTGAGCGATCCGCGCTGCCAATACCAGTTCCAGTGAGGAACTGGCCCAGGCCACGGCCGAGGCCAGGATATAAAGGCTCGCGCCCGCATAGATAACCGGCTTGCGCCCGAAGGCGTCCGACAACGGTCCGGTGAAGAAGGTGCCAATCCCCATGCCCAGCACGAACGACGTCAGAATCAGCTGTGCCCGGTTCACGTCATCGGGGCTAAGCTGCGCGCCAATCTCGGGCAGCGCAGGCAGCATCGAGTCGATCGAAAAGGCAATCGTGGCGAACATCATTGCGATGAGCGCAATGAATTCGCCCTTGGACATGCGGTTTGCCATTGGGGTCTCCTTACCCGCTCGCGCTATCACGCACAGAAGGGTGGGGCCAGACGGAATTTCCGCACAGAACTCTGTGCTAATCTGCAGATGAAGTCTCGACATGAGACATGATTTCGCCAATCACCTTTTGCCAAAGCTCCGGCGGTTGCGCGCCCGGAACAGCGTGCTGATTGGCGACGATATAGGTGGGGACCGAGTTCACGCCCATCTGCCGGGAATGGGCATCGCGGTTGCGGATGTCCTCGCGGTCGGCATCGGATTTGAGCAGTTTCAGCACCACGGCAGCGTCCATGCCGATGCCGTCGGCGATATCGGCCAGAACCTCGTGATCGCCGATATCGCGCGCCTCGACGAAATAGGCTTGGAACAGGGCGTCGACGGCTTCGTCCTGCTTGCTTTCGATCCCGGCCCAATGGATCAGCCGGTGGGCGTCCAGCGTGTTGGGCGTGCGCTTCATGCCTTCGAAGTCGATGCTCAGGCCAGCGTTTTCGGCATGCTCGACCACCGGTGCATAAGCCTTCACCGCGCCGTCCTTGCCGCCGAACTTGCGTTCGAGATACTCACGCCGGTCCATGCCCTCGGCGGCCATATCCGGGTTCAGCTGAAACGGATGCCATTCAATGACGAAGGGATGGTTTGGCACCGCCGCCAGCGCCTTGTCCAGATGGGTCTTGCCGATATAGCACCAGGGGCAGATCGGGTCGGACAGGATATCGAGTTTGACGGAATGGGTCATTCGGACAGTGCCTTGAAACAGGCCGGCAGGGCCCGGCGCAGGAGTTTTCCGTTGCCGCCCATGGGAAGCGCGGGCAGGTGGATGAAGGCGCGCGGCTGTTTGTAACGCGCCAGGTTGGCCTCCACATAGGTCCGCAGCGCGGCCTCGTCCAGTTTTTCCGGTCCGGTGTAAAAGGCGGCGATGATCTGAGTGTCCTGTTTCACCTCAATCGCCGCCGTGCCCACCTGCGTGACGCCGGGATAACGGGCCAGCACAGCCTCGACCTCGACAGGCGAGACGCGGTAGCCGCCCGCGTTCATCATGTCGTCATCGCGGCCCAGATAGGTGATCTGCCCGTCGACTGCCATCGCGCCCTGATCGCCGGTCAGGAACCAGTCGCCTTGCATCCGTGCCTCGGCCTCGTCGGGCGCGTTGAGATAGGTGAGCATCAGCCCGGGATCGTTGCGGTGGATGGCGATGGTGCCCTCGGCACCCTGCGGGACCGGGCCATCAGGGCCGAGAATGGCCACCTTGCGGCCCGGTTGCGGCTGTCCCAGCGCCTCGCCGCGCGCCGGATGCGCGGGGCTCGACGATATGAAGGTCGAGCATTCCGACATGCCATAGGCCTCGTACAGCTCGGTTCCGGTGCCTGCGGTCCAGGCCTCGTGCAGGTGGCGTGAGAGCTTTTCTCCGGCGCAGAGCCCGTGGCGCAGGTCGGGCAAGTCCAGCCGTTCATGATCCTGCAACATCTTGCGGTAAACCCCCGGAGCGGCTGCGAAAATCGTGGCGCGGTGTTGGCGCAGCAGGTCGGGCAGGGCGGCGATATCGGTACCGGGTTCGGGGATCAGGGCGGTGGCGCCGATGGTCCAGGGGTCCATCAGCCCGGTGCCCAGCGTGTAGGTCCAGTTGAACGCGCCCGCATGGCACAGCCGGTCCTGTTCGGTCAGCCCGTACCAGCCATCTACCATCATCTGCCGCGCCCAGATCGCGCGATGGGCGTGGGCCACGGCGCGCGGCTTGCCCGACGTGCCGGACGTATAGACCACATATCCCATCCGGTCCGGATCACCCATGTTGTAGTCGGCGGGTGGCAGCGCCCGCATTGCGTGCAGCTCCTCCAGCCCGATCTGGCGCGGGTGATCGGCACAGGCCACCGCAGGGTCGCGCAGGATGGCAGCGGGGGCCAGATCGGCGATCATTTTGGCGGTCTCAGGTTCGGTCAGCTGCGATGAGGTCGGCACGGGCACGATCCCAGCGGTGATCGCGCCCAGATAGGCGATGGGGAACTCGACCGTATTCCCGAGCCGCATCAGCACAAGGTCTCCGGTGAGCAAGCCTGCCTGAAGGAGACCGGTGGCGGTGCCCCGGATGGCCGCTTCGAGCCGCGCATAGCTCCAATCGTCCGAGCCGCCAGGGCTAAGCACCGACAGCGCCACCTTGTCGGGCAGCGCGGCGGCGTGGCGCATCACATGAGCGGCCAGGTTGAATGGCGCGGGGCAGCGCGGCGGCGGGCCTTGGTCAAAGATCGACAGCATGCGCTTTGGCTAGCGCGGCGGCCAGTGCGTTGCAAGCGGGGTCCTGCGGCCCTATAGAAAGGTGCATGAATAACAGCGACGCGAAATCCCTGATCCATATCGCCCGTAACAACGGGACCGAGACCGAAGTTGAACCGCTGGATCTGGGTATGCGCGTTCGCGAACTGCGCAAGGCGCGCAACTGGACGTTGGAACAGGCCGCGACACAGGCGGGACTGGCCCGCTCGACATTGTCCAAGATCGAAAACGGGCAGATGTCAC
This sequence comes from Ruegeria sp. HKCCD8929, assembly GCF_013031405.1. Taxonomy (GTDB): domain Bacteria; phylum Pseudomonadota; class Alphaproteobacteria; order Rhodobacterales; family Rhodobacteraceae; genus Ruegeria. Next base: position 99,130 of record NZ_WPZY01000006.1, read on the forward strand.
CCACCTACGATGCGCTGAAGAAGCTGGCGGTCGGGCTGCAGATCTCGGTGCCGCAGCTCTTCACGCCGCCGCAGCGCGATCAGGTCATCGGCCGCATGTCGGTGACCAAATCGGGTGCCGGTACCGCCCACGCCACCGCCACCTACGAACATGAGTTGCTGGCGGAAACCCTGACCAAAAAACAGATGCTGCCGTATCGGGCCCGGGTGCGGGCCCGTTCGATGGATGAGTTCGACGGCTGGGTACGCCATGATGGCGAGGAATTTCTGTATGTCCTGACCGGGGTGGTTCGGCTTTTCACGGAATTTTATGAGCCGGTCGAAATGCGCCGGGGCGACAGCGCTTATTACGATGGCTCGATGGGCCACAACGTCATCTCGGTCAGTGACGAGGACGCAACGATCCTGTGGGTGACGTCTCTGACGTGAAGTAAAGGGCTTAGCTGTCCAACTCGCGGCTGAGCGATTCAGTGAACAGAAAATCCTCAAGCTCTTCGCGGGCTTCGGTGACGGTCAGGTGATGGCGCTCGGCCAGATAAGCCTCGAACCGCTGGCGGTTCTGCTTGACGAAGGGCATGTCACTGTCGCGGAGATTCGGAAATCTCATCTTGGCCCGCGCGTATGACGTGGACCAATCCTGAGTCAGATCTGACCAGTTCATTATCACTGAGCTTTCCCTCGAGTGGCCTTCGGAAACGCTCCCCCTCCAAACTTAGGTTAAGAAATATGGCGCTTTCATGATGACTGGACATAATGTCGCAGGCTCAAAAGATGAGTTTTCGGGGGTCGAATCGCCCGTTGCGGGTGTTTCGCAACGGGCTTGCGGACCTGACTGTGAGTGAGTGGTCGTCGGTCCGTTATTCCTGATGTGTGAACAGCCAGTTCAACACGATGTGCCCGATGAACACGGCGATAATCTGCATCGCGATGAACATCAGGATATGAGCAGGGTTAATGCCTGCGAACGTATCCGTAAAGCCTCTTGCGATGGTTACCGCCGGATTCGCGAAACTTGTGGAGGACGTGTACCAGTAGGCGCCGGTGATATAGAGGCCTACAAGAGGTGGTACAGCGTCCGGTTTGTGCCGAATTCCGCCGAAAATCACGAAAAGCAGGCCAAGTGTGGCGATAATCTCGGAAAACCACTGATGGGCGCCGGTGCGGTGCATGGTGGTAGAGCTTTGCAGAATCGGCAGGTCGAACATGAAGTGCGAAGCCCAGACGCCGATGATGCCGCCTGCGATCTGGCACAGCATGTAAGGCGGCACCGCTGACCACGCATGCTCGCCCCGCAGAGCGAAGGCCAGCGTGACGGCGGGGTTGAAATGCGCGCCCGAGACCGGGCCCAGCGTGGTGATGATCGCATAGAGCATGCAGCCGGTGGCGATTGCGTTGGCCAGAAGCGCCAGCGCGACGTTTCCGTCCGACAGCGTGTCGGCCATGATGCCCGAGCCCACAACCCCGATCAGCAGGAAGGCGGTGCCGAGGAACTCGGCGAAGTATTTGCGGGGGCTCATGCAAGATCTCCGATGCGCTTGAGATGGGCCGCAAGTTCGGCGGGCGGCATGGTTTCGATGGGCAGCTCCAGCAGGGCGCTGGCGCGGCGGTGCAGGATGTCGTGGGCGGTGCGGAAGGTGGCCTCCCACTCGGATTCGGCAGCGGCCGCAGGGTCTTCGACGCCCCAATGGGCGCGCATCGGCGTGCCGGGCCAGACCGGGCAGGTCTCTTCGGCGGCCGAGCCGCAGACGGTGATCACCATGTCCATTTCCGGCGCATCCTCGGCTGCGAACTCATCCCAGCTTTTGGACCGGGCCGCGCTGGTGTCGTGCTCTTCCTCCGCCAGCAGCTTCAGCGATTGCGGATGCACCTTGCCGGTGGGGTTGGAGCCTGCGGAAAAGGCTCGGACGCGGCCTGCGCCCTCATGGTTGAAGATCGATTCCAGCAGGATCGACCGCGCCGAGTTCCCGGTGCAGAGAACGAGGATGTTCATTTCAGTGTCCCTTGATGTGTTTTTTGCTGTTCGGTCCGATCACTCGGCAATCCGGCCGATGTTATCCACCTTGTGCTGCAGCGAAATGCGGTCGAGCGTCTCGAACGGCAGGCTGACAAAGGCGGCGATGCGGTTGCGTAGAAGGCCATAGGCCTGCTGAAAGGCGAGGTGTTTCTGGGCCTCGGTTCCTGTCGCCTTGACCGGGTCCGGCAGGCCCCAATGGGCGCTCATCGGCTGGCCGGGCCAGGCCGGGCATTCCTCGTTCGCGGCATGGTCGCAGACGGTAAAGACAAAATCCATTTTCGGCGCGTCGTCGCCCGAGAATGCATCCACCGATTTCGATTTCAGTTCGGAAATGTCGTGGTCCTTGGAGGCCAGCAGCTCCAGCACCTCCGGGTGAGGGCCAGCCGAGGGCGCGGTGCCGGCGGAATAGGCGTTGAACAATCCGGCGCCTTCCTTGCGCAGGATGGCCTCGGCCATGATCGAGCGGGCGGAATTGCCGGTGCAGATGAATAGCGCGTTCAGGGTGCGGTCCTTGGCAGTCATAACGGGGTCTCCGGACGTGGTCTGGCAAAGGTCGGGGCGGTTCTGGCAGCACTCGCCCAACAGCCCGCCAAACAGGTCACGGACCTCGGGCAGGTTGGCGGTGTAGTGCAGCGAGGTGCCCAGGCGGGTCTGCGCGATCAACCCCGCCTGTTTCAGCGTGTTGAGGTAGGTGGAGGTCGTGTTGGGCTTCAGCGCCAGCGCCTCGGCGATGTGCCCGGCGGGCACCGAATCCGGATAGCGCCGCATCAGTAAGCGGAACAGATCCAGCCGCTTGGGGTGCGCAAGGGCGCCGAGTTTGTCATGCAGTTCTATTTCCATATTTCGTGAAATATGGAAATATCACGTAGCCGTCAATCCTGATACCACCAGACATCGGGCATGTATTGCGGCCCGTCACCATAGATCGGCAGGTAGTCGGGGAATTTCAGCTCCTTGGCATGGGCGATGCGGCCCACATCGAAGCTCCAGATCGGGATCACGTAGCGGCCCGAGGTCAGCACCCGGTCCAGCGCCCGTGTGGCGGCCTGAAACTCTTCGGGCGTCTCCGAGGCCAGCATGGCGTCGATCATCGCATCGGCAGCGGGCGAGGCCACGCCCATCAGATTGCGCGTGCCCGGTGTTTCGGCCACGTCGCTGCCCCAATATAGCCGCTGTTCGTTGCCCGGAGACAGCGATAACGCGCGGCGGAACGGGGTCAGGTCGAAATCCAGCTCGCTCACTCGGCCCGTATACTGGGCGTCATCGACTTTGTCGGTGGTGACACCAATACCCAGACGCTCCAACGCGCGGGCATAGATCTCAACCACCGTTTCCATCTCGGCATCGCCTTGGCGGAGCAGGAAGGTCACGTTGAGCGTCTGACCATCTGCGTTCGTGAGGTGGTCGTTCTGGATGGTCCAGCCGGCACCAGCCAACACCTTTGCCGCCTTGCGCAGGTTCTTCCGGTTGCGGGCCGAGCCATCGCCTTCGGGCAGGGCATAGCCCTCAAGCGCGCCCGGCAGAAGCTGATCCGAGAACGGCTCAAGCAGCGCGCGCACCGCGCCCTCGGCTGGGCCGGGGCGCATGGCCAGGTCCGAGCCCGAGTAGTACGAAGTGATCCGGGGTTGCGCCCCACCAGTGACCGTGTCGTTGATGAACTCGAAGTTGAAGGCCAGCATCAGCGCCTCGCGCACGTGCCAGTCGTCAAACGGGGCCTTGCGGGTGTTCATGACAAACCCGGTCATGCCCGAAGGTTTGCCGTGCGGAATCTCGGTCCTGATCACATCGCCGCGCGTCGCGGCGGGAAAATCGTACTGCTTCTGCCACTTCTCGGCGTTGAACTCACGCACTGCCGTCAGTTCGCCTGCCTTGAACGCTTCGAACAACACGGTCTGGTCGCCGTAGAACTCGATCCGCATCTCGTCGAAATTCATCGTGCCCCGGCGAAACGGGACATCGGCGCCCCAATAGTCCGGGTTGCGGGTCAAGGTGACGAACCGGCCCGCCTCGTAATCGGTGACCACGTATGGCCCCGAGCCGACCGGCACGTCCTGCAGCGGGGCATTGGCAAAATCCTTGCCCTCCCACTGCGACTTTTTTAAGATCGGGCGCATTCCGGCGATTAGCGCCAACTCACGATCGGCCTCAGAAAAGGTGATGCGGACTTTGCGCGGGCCGGTCTGTTCGATACTGCCGATCTTGGACCAGAGCCCGCGATAACGGATATGGCCCTGCGTCCCCAGCGTCTCATAGGACCAGATCACATCGTCGACCGTGACCGGGCTGCCATCAGAGAATCGGGCCTCTTCCCGCAGGGTGAACTCGACCCATGAGCGGTCCTCTGCCGTCTCGACCGATTCGGCCAGCAGACCATAAAGCGTGAAGGGTTCGTCCCAGGACCGGCCCATCAGGCTTTCATGCGGCCAAAAGCGCAACTGCCAGGGAACCGTGCCTTTCTGCACGAAGGGATTGAGGCTGTCGAAGCCGCCCGTGTTGCCGAACACAACCCGTCCGCCTTTTGGCGCGTCAGGGTTGGCGTAAGGCAGAGACACAAAATCCGGTGGCAGGGCGGGCTGGCCATACATAGCTATGCCATGCGCCGATTCTGCCTGCGCATTTGTGACGCACAAAACTGCGGTGATTCCCGCAAACACTAGACGAATGGGGTGGAAAAGATCCGCTCGCATTTTGGCACCAATTCTGCTCAGGCCTTATTTTGTTGAGGATCATCGTAGCGATGGTTTTCCGTATTTTCAAACTTTTAGCTTGGATGCCGCAGCGGAATTGCGTATAAAGGGTGCACTGCTCGATAGGTTTCTTGCCTGTATGAAACCTGCCTCAATAACTTAACGCCCGCTTCGTGCGGGCGTTTTTTTGTCCACAGGTCCGGCCGGCCGAAAGCAGCGGGCGGCACCGGTTCCAGGGCAGATGTGCGCGGTGAGCCACCCGCCCGGCGTTTCCCCGTTTCCTTTGCAGGTGCAGCATGGCACTGTTTGCGCAAATCGGAAAATCACTTTGGGAGAGCCTCCATGTCCTTGTCGGGAAAAACTGCAATCGTCACCGGATCGAATTCGGGTATCGGTCTGGGCATCGCCTGGGAAATGGCCCGGGCGGGTGCCGATGTGGTGCTGAACTCGTTCACCGACCGGGACGAGGATCATGCGCTGGCTGCGCAGATCGCGGACGAGACCGGAGTGGCCGCGCGCTATATCAAGGCGGACATGTCAAAGGGCGAGGAATGCCGGGCGCTGATCGAACAGGCCGGTGCCTGCGATATCCTGATCAACAATGCCGGTATTCAGCATGTCTCGCCCATAGACAGTTTCCCGGTCGACAAATGGGATGCAATCATCGCGATTAACATGAACTCGGCCTTCCACACCATGGCCGCCGCGCTGCCGATGATGCGTGCGGCCGGGTGGGGGCGGGTGGTCAACATCGCCTCGGCCCATGGCCTGACCGCCTCGCCCTATAAGGCGGCCTATGTGGCGGCCAAGCACGGTGTGGTCGGCATGACAAAGACCGTCGCGCTGGAGACCGCGCAGGAGCCAATCACCTGCAACGCGATCTGCCCCGGCTACGTGCTGACCCCGCTGGTCGAGGCGCAGATCCCCGACACCATGAAGGAATACGGCATGAGCCGCGAGGACGTGATCAAGAACGTCATGCTTGAGCGGCAGCCGTCCACGGATTTCGCCACTGTCGAGCAGCTGGGCGGCACTGCGGTGTTTTTGTGCTCGGATGCGGCGGCGCAGATCACCGGAACGACGATTTCTGTCGATGGTGGCTGGACGGCGCTTTGAGGTGAAGGTTGTCGTGGGGGCGCTGCCCCCACACCCCCGGGATATTTGAAAACAGAAGAAGGGGTGGGGTCGTGAAAAGCATCAATCTTGCACTTCAAGGGGGTGGCGCACACGGGGCGTTTACGTGGGGGGTGCTGGACCGGCTTCTGGATGAAGACGATGTCGAGGTGGCCGCGATCTCCGGCACTTCGGCGGGGGCGCTGAACGGGGCCGCGTTCAAGGTAGGTATGGTCAAGGGCGGGCGTGAGGGCGCGCGTGAGAACCTGCGCCGGCTTTGGGAGCGTATGGGCGCCATCGGTGACATGCGCATCGCCAACTGGATGCGCGGGTTGGAACCGGCGCAGATCGCGCAGGCGATCGAGTATTCGCTGCCGTTTTCCATGGCCGACGCCTGGTCGCGGATGGTGTCGCCTTATGCCTATGGCCCGTTCTACAGCAACCCGCTGGAATCGGTGGTCGAGCGGTTCGATTACGAGGGGGTCTGCGCCGACGCGGGGCCGCGGCTCTTCGTCTGCGCCACCTGTGTGCGCACCGGCAAGATCCGCATCTTTACCCGCGACGAAATCACGACGGATGCGATTCTGGCCTCGGCCTGTTTGCCGACACTGTTTCAGGCGGTCGAGATCCACGATCCGAAATCTGGGCGGACCGAGGCCTATTGGGATGGCGGCTACACCGGCAATCCGGCGCTGTTTCCCTTGTTCAATGAGGGGCTGCCGGACGATGTGGTGATCGTCAACATCAACCCGTTGGAACGCGATGAGATCCCGCGCACGCCGCAGCAAATTCAGAACCGGATCAACGAGATCGGCTTCAACTCCTCGCTGCTGCGCGAACTGAGGGCGATCAGCTTCGTGCAGCGGCTGCTAGACTCGGGCAAGTTGCAGAAAGGTGAGATGAGTCGGGTGCTGGTGCACATGATCGCCGATGACGATCTGATGAATTCCCTGTCGGTGGCGACCAAGCTGGTGCCGACGCCGGTGGTTTTGACCCGGCTGAAAGAGGCCGGGCGCGCGGCGGCCCACGGTTTCCTACGCGATCACAAATCCGATCTGGGGGAACGTGGCACCGTCGATCTGGCGGCGATGTTCAACTGACGCCTGGGTTACTCGGGCGGCTGGGTCGGGTCTTTTTCGTTCGGGTAGACCAGCCCGGCCGATATCACCAGTTTGGCCGCATCTTCAATGGACATGTCCAGCAGGATGATATCCTCGGCCGGAAAGAACAGCAGGAAGCCAGAGGTCGGGTTTGGAGTCGTGGGGACAAACACGCTCATCAACTCGCCACTGGTCTCCGCACGCTCGCTAACCTCGCCCTTGGCGGTGGTCGAGATAAACCCAATGGCCCAGATGCCCCGGCGCGGGTACTGGATCAGGCAGGCCTTTTCGAACGAGCGTTCGGTTTGCGCGAACACTGTCTCGGAAATCTGCTTGATGCCGGAATAGACCGAGCGAACTACCGGCATTCGGTCCACCAGACCTTCAGCAAAATGGATCAGTGAGCGTCCGATGATGCCCTTGGCGATCCAGCCGACAATGACGGTGAAGACCAGGAAGAAGACAACACCAACGCCACGCAGGTTGATGCCGATATACTGCTCGAGCCGGAACTGATGCGGCACCAACGGCAGCACCACGCCGTCGATCCAGCCGACGACGGACCAGATCAGCCACACGGTCAAACCCACCGGAGCAATGACGACGATCCCCGTCAGGAATGACGCGCGCAGGCCGGCAAAAAGGCCCGGGCGGCGGTGGGGTTCTTCGTCGAACGGCGTGTTCATGGCAGGTCCGTGTGGTTTGCTGAACTAGTTAGGCAGTTTGGGGCGCCGGTACAATAGGCGCGGCGCCCGTCCTGTCACGCCCCGCGCCGCGTGCACAAGGCTTGGGCAATCCGGGCCGCCAGCCGCGCGTTGTTTCGCACTAGCGCGATATTGGCGGTCAGCGAGCGGCCTTCGGTGCGTTCGAAGATTCGTTGCAGCAGGTAGGGGGTGACCGCCTTGCCGGTGATGCAATGGGTGGCCGCATCCCGCTGTGCCTCAGCAATGATCGGCGCCAATTCGGTGGCCGGAATCTGGTCGGCCTCGGGGATCGGGTTGGCGACCAGCTGACCGCCCGGCAGGCCCAATTCGCGGCGCATGGCGTGGGCGCGGGCGATGTCTTCGGCACTGTCCATTCGCAGAGGCGCCTTCAGCGGCGATTGTGCCGACCAGAAGGCGGGGAAGGCGTCCTGGCCATGGGCGATGACGGGAACGCCGAGCGTTTCCAGCACCTCCAGCGTCTTGGCCAGGTCGAGGATCGCCTTGGCGCCCGCAGCCACCACAGTCACCGGGGTCTGTGCTAGTTCGTGTAGATCGGCGGAGATGTCGAACGAGGTTTCGGCCCCCTGATGCACCCCGCCAATGCCGCCGGTGGCAAACACCTCGATCCCGGCATGGCGCGCGGCGATCATGGTGGCGGCGACGGTGGTGGCGCCGGTGCCGCCGGTGGCAAGGCAGGCAGCCATGTCGGCGCGCGACAGTTTGGAAACGCCATGGGCCTGTCCCAGTTGCGCCAACTCCTCGGGTTCCAGCCCGACATGCAGGCGCCCCTCGATCACGGCGATGGTGGCCGGGGTCGCGCCCGCATCGCGGATGTCCTGCTCGACCTGTGCGGCTACCTCGACATTCTGGGGATGCGGCATCCCGTGGGTGATGATTGTGCTTTCCAGCGCGACGATGGGCTGGCCCGCGTCCCTGGCGGCGCGGACTTCGGTCGAGAATTGCAGGTCGATCACAGTGGGGTCTCTCCGGAAACATAAGTGGCGGCGGCGTGGAGGGCGCGGGTCAGCGCCTCGTCCCTGTCGGCGCCGCGAGCTTCGGCGGCGATATGGGCCGCCATGAAAGTGTCGCCTGCGCCGGTCACCCGTGTGACCAGAACGGAGGGCGGGGTTTGGGTCAACAGGCCTTCGGCACTGGCCTCGGTGGCGGATTTGCCGCCATCGGTGACCAGCACCCGCAGCGCGCCGCGATCTAGCAAGCCCCGCGCGGCACTCGCGGAATCGTCGAATTCGCATTGGTAGAGCAGCCCGGCCTCTTCGAGGTTGACATAAAGCGTGGCGCGCCTGTGCTTGAGAAAGGGCAGCAGGCGTTCCGCCTTGCCGGGCGAGGCCGGGGCGACCCGCAGATCGGCCCGGGCAAAGGCTGGGCTTTGCGCGATCTCTTCCAGCAACGACAGGGTCAGGTTGCCGTCGAGCGCGATGGGGCCATCGAACGGCGTGTTTTTCGAGCCAAGCGGCCCTTCAACCAGCGGTCGCAGGATCTTGGCGCCCGCAGCCTCGAGCGAATGCGCATCCGCGATGGCGGCAATCAGGCCGTTGGCGCCCTCGACTGCCATGTAGCGGTCGGTGGGCAGGTCTTCCGAGCGGTAGATATGGCTGATCTCCATGCCCAGTTGCTCGCAGGCATGGACCAACTCGTCCCCTTCGGCGTCACGGCCAATGGCGGTCAGCAGGGTCGGCGTCATGCCGAATCGAACCAGCGTCATGGCGATGTTCATGGCAACGCCGCCGGGCAGGCGGGTGATGCGGCCCGGCACGTCCGAGCCCTGCCGCATATGGCTGGCGGACCGGCCGATCACGTCCCAGAGGACCGAACCGATGCAGAGGATGTCCGTGGTACTCATGGCTTTCTCTTGCCCCAGCTTCGCGGGCGGCGCAAGCGCGCGGTGGCCGATACCGCCAATGGGCGTCTTTCGACTTGATACCAACGCCCATCGCACCGAAACTTGCGCCACAGGCAGGACAGGAGCAGGCGGATGTTGGGCAGGTCAGACCGTGCCGGGATCATGCGGCGGCTGGTGCTGTTTGTCGATTTATGGCTGCTGGCAGGTGCGGTGGCTGCGCATGAGGTGACACCGACCGTTGCTGATCTGAGCGTTAAGGACGGTCAGGTGCGGCTGGAACTGCGGATGAATGCCGAGGCCTTTCTGGTCGGGATCGATCTGGACCGGACACAAGACACCGCCAACTCGGAGCAGGCCGGAGAATATGGTGCTTTGCGTGCTACGGCTGCGCCCGAGATGGAAACTCGCCTGCGTGACTTCGCCGTGGACTGGGTGGATAAGCTGAGTCTTGAAGCCGAAGGTCCGGTGTCGCTGTCCTATGAGGGCGCGCGCATCCCTGTCGTGGGTGATATCGGCGTGGCACGAGTGACGCAGATGCTGCTGACCGGCAACTTGCCCGACGGCGCGCGCAGCCTGACCCTGACATGGCCTGCCGGCGCCGGGGTTCTGATCCTGCGCCAGCAGGGGGTCGAGGCGCCCTATACCGGCTATCTGCAAGGGGGCGACACCAGCCCGGCGATCCCGATTGATGGCGGTGCTTCCCTGCCGCCGCGTGAATTGTTCCTGACCCATTTCCGCGACGGGCTGGCGCATGCTTTCGCGGGCGGGGGGAAACACGTCCTGTTCGTGCTGGCGCTGTTCTTCCTGAGCGCCCGGGCGCGGCCGCTGATCATGCAATTCGGCGCGTTTCTCGTCGCCGATTTCGCCGCCATCTTTCTGAGCGTGGGTGGTGGGGCGAAGGTTGCTCCAATGTTGGCCACTCAGGTGTTTTGGGGCGCTGTCGTGCTGCTGGCGGCGGAGAACCTGGTGACCCGAAACGTCAGCCTTTGGCGGGTGCTGGTCATTCTGCTGGCGGGCGGTCTGCATGGTCTCGGTGCTGCGGGGCTCTTGTCCGAGGCGGGAATGGCGCCCTCGCAATTGCTTCCGGCGCTCGCCGGATTCAGTTCGGGTATCGAAGCCGCGCAGTTGATAGTGCTCGGCGTGATGCTCAGCACTATCGGGCTATGGCTTCGCGACACACACTGGTACCGGGGCCGGATCGCGGTTCCGGCCTCATTGGTGATTGCGATTGTTGCCGGGTACCAGTTGGCTGGGCTGCTGGAGTTGATCTGAGCGTTCAGGTCATTGCCGCACGCAGTTTTGTCAGAGTGGTCAGCGGATCTTCGGTCGACCAGATCTCATCCCCGATGCCGAAGAAATCGGTATGCGGCGTCAGGCTGCGCACCAGATCCTGGGTTAACCCGCCTTCGGCTACCACCGGCACCTCGATCATCTCGGACCACCATTGGAACAAGCCCGCCCCGGCGGTGGTGCCGTCGCCCAGCGCGGTGCTGCCGACCGGGCCGAAAGCGACATAATCGGCCCCGGCCTCGCCTGCGGTCATGCCATCATGACTGGAAGCGCCGCAGAAGCTGCCGACGATGGCATCCGCGCCCAGTTCCTTGCGGGCGGCGCGGACCGAGCGGGCGGCGTCGTCCAGATGCACGCCATCCAGCCCCAGACGCTGCGCCATCAGCACGTGGTTTGCGATCACCAACGCCACGTCGCGGGCATGGGCCACCTCGCGGCAGGCATCGGCCATACGGGCGATGTGATCCTCGTCACTGCTGGCCAGCGCCAGCCGGATGCAGGCGATTTCAGCCCCGTCGAGGACGCGGGCGAGCTGATCGGGAAATGCCTCGGGCTCGATGGCCGGAGGGGTGATGAGATAGATCTGCGGCTGCTCGGGGGTGTCCATCTGCGGGTCCTTGGCGTTGGTCTTTGGCGCGGTTTAGCGGATTGCGCGGGGAATGGAAACTTTTTGCCTCCGGCGGAGATATTTGGGGCAAGAGGAAGGGGGCTGTGGGTTGCCCAATGCGCATGTGGCGATTAGAGCAGGCGGGATTTTCGGAGTTAAAACATGCCCAGAGACAGAGCTCAGCCCTCATTCGTCCTTGTGCGCCCGCAGATGGGCGAGAATATCGGTGCCGCCGCCCGGGCGATGTGGAATTTCGGGCTGGACCGGATGCGGATCGTGGCGCCTCGCGACGGCTGGCCAAACCCCAAGGCGGTGGCGATGTCGAGCGGGGCGGGGCGGCTGTTGGACGAGGCGCAGTTGTATGACGATCTGGCCGGGGCATTGTCGGACCGCACCTATGTCTTTGCCACCACGGCGCGGCAGCGGGGGCTGACCAAGCCGGTTTATAGCCCGGAACGCGCGATGCAGATCGCGGCTGAGAAAGTGGCGGCGGGGGAGCAGGTGGCAGTGCTCTTTGGCCCCGAGCGGGCCGGGCTGGAAAACGAGGATATCGCCAAGGCCAATGCCATTATCTCGGTACCGGTGAACCCGGAATACGCGTCGCTAAACCTCGGGCAATGCGTGTTGCTGACGGCCTATGAGTGGATGCGGCGGTCCGGCGACGTGGTGCATGAGGCGACTGATCTGGGCCGGGGCGACTGGGCCACGGGCGTCGAGGTAGAGAAGCTGGTGGAGCATTATGAGGACCGGCTGGAGGAGGCCGGGTTCTTCTACCCGCCGGAAAAGGCCGAGGGGATGAAGCTGAACCTGCGCAACCTTTGGTCGCGGATGCGGATGACACGCGCGGACGTGCAGATGCTGCACGGGATCATGCGGCAGATGGTCCGTTGGAAGGACAAAGGCTGACGCTCTGGACGTTGGGGCGTGTCGGCCCTAGCTTGCGGGGAAACCAAGAAATGAGGATGGCATGAGCGGTAAGCGCAGCATCTTTGAAGAGGTGCCCGAAGAGGCCCGGACCGAACAGTCTGTACAGCCCGGCATGATTGACCGGGGCCGCGGCGGTGGGCGGCGCGGCATCCGGGCGTGGCTGATCCTGCTCTTTGCGCTGGTGGTGGCGATGATCGTGGTGGGAGGCCTCACGCGCCTGACCGATAGCGGCCTGTCGATCACCGAATGGCGCCCGGTCACCGGGGCCATCCCGCCGATGAGCGAGGCCGATTGGCAGGCCGAGTTCGACAAATACAAGCAGATCGACCAGTGGCGCATTCAGAACCAGTGGATGCAGTTGGAGGATTTCAAGTCCATCTATTGGTGGGAATGGGGCCACCGGCAGCTGGGCCGGGTCGTCGGTCTGGTCTGGGCGTTCGGGTTCCTGGGTTTTTTGCTGGCCCGCAAGGTCCCTGCCGGATGGACCGGGCGACTGATCCTGCCCGGTGTTTTGGGCGGAGTGCAGGGCGCCATTGGCTGGTGGATGGTGGCCTCGGGCGTGACGCAGGGCGAGGGGATGACCTCGGTCGCCAGCTATCGTCTGGCGGTTCATCTGGGGCTGGCCTTTGTCATCCTGGGCGTTCTGGCCTGGTACATCTTCATGCTGGGGCGGGCCGAGCGCGACCTGATGCAGGCGCGGCGGGCGAAAGAGGCGCGGCTGTTCTCGCTGTCCACCGGGCTGATGCATTTTGCTTTCCTGCAGATCGTCATCGGCGCTTTCGTGGCCGGGATCGATGCCGGTCGCTCGTTCACCGACTGGCCGCTGATCGGAGGGCAAATCCTGCCGCCGGATGCCACCGTGCTGGAGCCGATGTGGCGCAATTTCTTCGAAAGCCCGGGGCTGGTGCAGTTCATCCATCGTTGTGCGGGGTACCTGTTGCTGGCCTTTGGGGTCTTCGTCTGGCTGCGCGGGCGCGGCAGTGCGCATCCGCAGACCCGGTTCGCCTTCAACGTGGTCCTTGCTGGCCTGTCGCTGCAGGTGGTGCTGGGCATCGTCACTGTTATCTACGCCGCACCGTGGCAAGTCGCCATCCTACACCAACTGCTCGCCGTTGGCGTCTGGACCCTGATCCTACGCGCCCGCTTCCTGACCGCTTATCCCATTGCAACCTCACTTCGCGGAGTTTGACTTCATGACTGCATTCGACGACCTGATGGCCTTCCAGCGGGAAACCTCGGCCTTGGGGCAGATCTCAGGACGGCTGGGCTGGGATCAGGAAACGGTGATGCCCCGCGGTGCCGCGCAGCAGCGGGGCGAGGAGATGGCGGCGATCGAGGCGGTGCTGCATGCCCGCCGCTCCGACCCGCGCGTCGGTGACTGGCTGAAGCGGGCCGAGGCGCCCTGCGAGGTCGGCGCAGCGCAACTGCGCGAGATCCGCCGCGCGTTCGAGCGGACCAGCAAAGTGCCCGCCGATCTGGCCAAGGCAATCGCGCGGGTGACCTCTCAGGCGCAGGGCAAGTGGGCCCAGGCCCGCGCGGATGAGGATGTGGCCGCCTTCCTGCCGGTGCTGGAAGAGGTGGTCGCGCTGAAACGCGAAGAGGGCGCGGCGCTGGCGCAGGGCGGCGATATCTACGACGCCATGGTCGAGGACTATGAGCCCTACACCACGGGCGGCCAGATCGCCGCGATCTTCGACGCGATGCGTCCGCGCCTGGTGGCCTTGCGTGCCGCGGTGCTGGACAAACCGATGCCCAAGGGCGTCTCGGGCACCTTTGACGAGCAGTCGCAGATGCAGCTGTCGCGGAAACTGGCCGTCACTTTCGGGTATGACCTGAACCGGGGCCGGGTGGACAAGGCGGTGCATCCGTTCAGCTCGGGCAGCGGCTTGGACGTGCGGATCACCACCCGCACCAGCAATGTGGACCCGTTCAACTGTTTCTACTCGACCATCCACGAGGTCGGCCATGCCGCCTACGAGCAGGGGATCAATCCGGCCTATGCGCTGACGCCGCTAGGGCAAGGCGTATCGATGGGCGTGCATGAAAGCCAGAGCCGGATTTACGAAAACCAGCTTGGCCGGGGCCGCGCCTTCACCGGCTGGCTGTTCGGGCAGATGACCGACCTGTTCGGCGATTTCGGCATTTCGGATGCGGATGAGTTCTACTCCGCCGTGAACCGGGTCCATAACGGCTATATCCGCACCGAGGCGGATGAGGTGCAGTACAACCTGCACATCATGCTGCGCTTCGATCTGGAGCGCGCGCTGATGGCGGGCGATCTGCAGGTGGCCGATCTGGAGGCGGCGTGGAACGACCGGTTCGAGGCCGATTTCGGCTATGCGGTGGACAAGCCCTCGAACGGGTGTTTGCAGGATGTGCACTGGTCGGTGGGACTTTTCGGCTATTTCCCGACTTATTCGCTGGGCAATGTCTATGCTGGGTGTCTTTACGAGGCGCTGCAGGCGGCGGTGCCGGACCTTGGGGCACAACTGGGCCAAGGCGATACCTCGGGCGCGACCGGCTGGCTGCACGAGAACCTGCAGCGGCACGGCGGCCTCTATGCCCCGCGCGAGGTGATCGAGCGGGCCAGTGGCATGGAGCCGGGACCGGAGCCGCTGCTGCGGTATCTCGAAGGTAAGTTCGGTGCGCTTTACAGGCTGTAACCTTTAACATGACCCGGAATGGCCGCCGTGGGGCGGCCATTTTCGTTTCTGCGAGGCAGGGGCCGCGACGTCATCGCGGGTTCGGGGCGGAACTTCTGGCATCCGGTCGCACTCGGACTAAAGTGGTCCGACACGGATCGTACGGAAATAGTCTTGTTCTTTGACAGCATTGTGAAATCACGGATCGCATCGGTTCCGACCAGCGAGGAGCTCTTGCGGGTGCGACGGCGGGCGCGGGAGTTACGACGAAAAGCGCGCGGGGCGCCTCATACGGTGTCCTATTTTCACGATGTCTCGGATCCCTACAGCTTTCTGACTTCTCAGGTGCTTAGGGAGTTTTGTGATCGCTATTCGGTCGAGTTACGCTCTTATCTGATCTCCGGGCCTCCGGACGCGGCTCTGCCGGACCCGGCGGCGCATCAGAGGAACGCGCTTGCGGATGCCGCGCGTCTGGCTCGCAAGCAGGGGCTGGTTGTGCCGAGGAGTACTCCGCCTGACCGGGCGGCGATTGCTTCAGCTGAGGCGCGCTTGGCAGCGGAATTGCAGAGCCCGGATTTTGCTGGGATTGCCCGCAAGGTCGGCGCGGTTTTGTGGGCGGGGCAGGATATCCCGAAGGGACCGACAATAGACCCCGGCGAGTTCAAACAGGCTGGGGACCAGCAGCTTGCCGATTGGGGGCACTATCTGGGTGGAACGTTTCATTATGCCGGCGAATGGTATTGGGGCATCGACCGGCTGCACTATCTGGAAACCCGCCTGCAGGAGCTGGGTCTGGGCGAAAGGCACCCACCCATCGCACCGCCATCTGAGCCGCGTGCGGAAGGGGCCGCGAAGCAGGGCAGCGAGGTTGAATTCTTCTTCTCTTTTCGCAGTCCCTACTCCTATCTCGCTTTTAACCGCGTTTGCGATCTGGCCCACCGGCACAACGCCCAGCTGATACTGCGTCCGGTCCTGCCTATGCTGATGCGCGGCCTGCCGGTTCCGCCCGCTAAATCCTCGTACATTCTGTACGACTGCGCCTGCGAAGCGCGTCGTATGGGCATTCCCTTCGGACGCATCTGCGACCCGCTGGGGTGGGCGGTCGAGCGGGGATATGCGCTGCTTGATCATGCCGAGGCGCAGGGGCGGTTGGCGGAGTTCTGTGCCGCGTTCATGTCCGGAGTTTGGTCACAGGGGATCGACGCGGCGACGGATCGAGGGATTGCCCGGATCGTTGAGGCGGCAGGGTTGAACTGGGATGCCGCAAAGCCCAAATTGCAGGCAAACAATTGGCGGAAGCGCATCGAAGCCAATCAGGCCCGGTTGCAGGAGATCGGCCTGTGGGGTGTGCCGAGCTTTCATGTGGCCGGGCAGAGCATCTGGGGGCAGGATCGGCTTTGGGCCGTCGACGAGTTGCTGACAGTGCAAGACTGATCAAAAAAGGCACCGCAGCAATTGCCACGGTGCCCGTCATCTCAAGTGTGAAGCGGCTTATTCCTCGGCCTCTTCGTCACCCTGATCCGCGATCCAGGCGACGCTGACGACTTCCTCGCCTTTGCCGGTGTTGAACACCTTTACACCACCCGCCGAGCGTGACCGGAACGAGATGCCATCGACCGGCACCCGGATCGACTGACCCCTGGACGTCGCCAGCATGATCTGATCGTCGATCTCGACCGGGAACGAAGCGACCAGTTCGCCGCCGCGCATGGCCTTATCCATGGCCGCGACG
This sequence comes from Ruegeria sp. HKCCD8929, assembly GCF_013031405.1. GTDB lineage: Bacteria > Pseudomonadota > Alphaproteobacteria > Rhodobacterales > Rhodobacteraceae > Ruegeria. The sequence goes on from NZ_WPZY01000006.1 coordinate 115,806, forward strand.
CCCATGCCGCCGCGCCCGCGCACCGGATAGTCGTGGCTGGAGCTTAGCTTACCGGACCCGCCCGCCGTGATGGTCAGGATCAGATTCTCGGCCGCCGACATCTCGGCGTAACGCTCCTGACTGATGGTGGCCATGGCGTCGCCTTCCTCATCCGTGGTTTCGGCATCGTCGGTCAGCCCCGCCACCGCGCGGCGCATCTTGAGATAAGCGGCGCGCTCGTCCGAGGTCGCGTCGAAATGGCGGATCACCGACATTGATACAACGTGGTCGCCATTTGTCAGCTTGATGCCGCGCACACCGGTCGACTTGCGGCCCTTGAAAACACGCACATCGGTAGTCTGGAAGCGGATCGCGCGGCCTGAATTGGTCACCAGCATCACGTCATCGTCTTCGGAACAGATGCGGACATTGACCAATTCCACGCCCTCGGGCAGGTCCATGGCGATCTTGCCGTTGCGCTTGACGTTGGTGAAATCGCTCAGCGCGTTGCGGCGTACGTCTCCGGCGCTGGTGGCGAAGACGATTTGGAGGTTTTCCCATTCCTCGTCCGGCACATCCACCGGCATGATCGCCGCGATGGATACGCCGGTCGGGATCGGCAGGATGTTGACGATTGCCTTGCCCTTGCCTGTGCGTCCCGATTGCGGCAGGCGCCAGGTCTTGAGCTTGTAGACCATCCCATCGGTGGTGAAGAACAGAAGCTGCGTATGAGTGTTGGCGACGAAGAGGGTGGTGACCACGTCCTCTTCCTTGGTCTGCATGCCGCTTAGCCCCTTGCCACCGCGCTTCTGGGCGCGGAAATCGGCCAGCGGCGTACGCTTTATGTAGCCGCCCGAGGTGACCGTGACGACCATGTCCTCTCGCTCGATCAGGTCCTCGTCTTCCATGTCGCCGGACCAGTCGACGATCTCGGTACGGCGCGGCACGGCAAACTGTTCGCGCACGTTGCGCAGTTCATCGGCGATGATGGACATGATCCGCTCGCGCGAGCTGAGAATGTCCAGGTATTCCTTAATCTTGCGCGCCAGTTCTTCCAACTCGTCGGTGACTTCCTTGACACCCAGCTGGGTCAGGCGCTGCAGGCGAAGGTCGAGGATGGCGCGGGCCTGAGTTTCGGACAGGTTATAGGTTCCGTCCTCGTTCATCCTGTGGGTCGGGTCGTCGATCAACTGGATGTAGCCCGCGATATCGGCGGCGGGCCAGCGACGGGTCATCAGCTTTTCGCGCGCTTCGGCGGCATCCGCCGAACTGCGGATCGTGGCAACCACTTCGTCCACGTTCGAGACTGCGACGGCCAAACCACACAGGACATGGCTGCGTTCGCGCGCCTTGCGCAGGTCGAACGCGGTGCGGCGGGCAACGACATCCTCGCGAAAATCGATGAACGAGGTCAGGAACCGGCGCAGGGTCAATTGCTCGGGGCGTCCACCGTTCAGCGCCAGCATGTTGCAGCCGAATGAGGTCTGCATCGGCGAGAAGCGATAGAGCTGGTTCAGCACCACTTCGGGCGTTGCATCGCGTTTCAGTTCGATCACCACCCGCACGCCATTGCGGTCGGATTCGTCCTGAACGTGGGACACGCCTTCGATCCGCTTTTCGCGCACCGCTTCGGCGATCTTTTCGATCATTGCCGCCTTGTTCACCTGATAGGGGATCTCATCCACGATGATGGCGTAACGGTCCTTACGCAGTTCTTCGGTGCGGGTCTTGGCGCGGATGATGACGCTGCCGCGCCCTTCCAGATAGGCTTTTCGGGCACCAGAGCGACCTAGCATGACGCCGCCGGTCGGGAAGTCAGGGCCGGGGACGTATTCGATCAGTTGCTCGGACGTCAGGTCCGGGTCGTCAATCAGGGCCAGCGTGGCATCGACCACCTCGCCCAGATTGTGCGGCGGGATGTTGGTGGCCATACCGACGGCAATACCACCGGCGCCATTGACCAGCATGTTCGGGAAGCGGGCGGGCAGGACCGTCGGTTCCTTGTCCTTGCCGTCGTAGTTATCCTGAAAGTCGACCGTTTCTTTCTCGATATCGGCCAGCAGGGCGCCCGCAGGCTTATCCATCCGCACTTCGGTATACCGCATGGCCGCCGGGTTATCGCCGTCCATCGAGCCAAAGTTACCCTGACCATCCAGCAGTGGCAGCGACATCGAGAAATCCTGCGCCATCCGCACCAGCGCGTCATAGATCGCGCTGTCACCATGCGGGTGGTATTTACCCATCACGTCACCCACCGGACGGGCCGATTTGCGATAGGTCTTGTCATGGGTGTTGCCGGTCTCGTGCATCGCGTAGAGGATGCGCCTGTGTACCGGTTTCAGCCCGTCGCGCAGATCGGGGATCGCGCGGCTGACGATGACCGACATCGCGTAATCGAGATACGAGGTGCGCATCTCGGATTCGATGGACACGGTAGGCCCGTCGTAGCTGGGGCGCTGGGGTGGGGTTTCATCCATGTTTTCAGGGGTTTCTGGCGTATCGCTCACGTAAACTGCCCGATCTTTATGCAGGGTCTATATCTTGTGGATGCATCTTATCAGACTGCGTACATAAGGTGCAAGCAAGCAGCATCGTGGCGCGAAAATTACCGTTCACGGATCGGTAACACATTGTTTTCGTAAGTGTTTAACCATTTTCGTGGTATCGTGAAGAGACCGAACCAGAAATGGAGGTCTTGTATGGAGCAAAGCGAAACCGAGCTAATGCTCAAAGGCTACGGCCTGACCACGGCCGAATTTTACTATCACATGCCGGATTACATCCACGTTTTAAACACGTTCATCTGGCAGGAATACGACCTGGCGCCCGACCATCCCAGATTGTTCAAGTTCGTCGAATTCTGGCAGCGCGAGATCGAGGGGCCGCTGCATTCTGTGCGGTTCACCCATCGCAAGATGATTTCGCCGGGGGAATGGCGGAATGTGACCGGAGAGTTTTACCTGAACTGACGGACTCAGCCCGCGCGCCAGGCATAGACGGAGCAGCCGGTGGATGTAGTTGCGGTATAACTTTTCCCGTCGGCGGCCATGCGACCACGCCATGTCACGGTGATACCCGGGAAATAGTCGGTGCCATTGATCTGCTGATCGTTCAGATAGACCTCGGAATGGGCCTTTTGCCCCAGCGAGTCGCTGATGTTGCCGGTGTATTTGTTGCCGCCCGCATGATTAAAACGAACGCGCCCGGTAACCTTCAGAACCAGCACGCAGTTGGCCTTGTAGCTCCATGCCCCGGCCAATGTCAGAGCCGATGATTTGGGGCTGGGAGAGGGGCTGGTCTTGGGCGCAACAGCGGCCTTGCAGATCGTCCCGCTTTTGCCCTGCAATTCTTCCAAAGCATGTGCGGTGCCCAGATCGTCAGAGCCCAGAGACGAACCGCTGGCGGCCAGATAGGTTTGGAAAGCCCGCTTGGTGCGTGGCCCTGCTATTCCGTCGGCGCCACCCGCCGAACACCCAAGAGTATTCAACGCCCGTTGGGTTGCGCGCATAACCTCGCGGTTGTCGTCCACAACGGGTGCGGCTGCCACTTCCACCGGTTCACTGTCAGCGTGCCGCGCAACCGGTTCGGTATCGGGCTGCTTGAGGCTCTCGCGTAGCTGCAGGGCGACCGTATAGCTGTAGTCCTGTGATTGGTCTTTGTAGCGGTCCAGAAAACTGTCCAGCGCGCTCACCGTGCCGATCGACCGGGCCAGTTCCAGATCGGCCCGCATGTCGTCCGCCGGGGCGGGCAGGGCATCCGCTACCGGAGCTGCCGCAGCGGCGGGCGTGAAATAGAACTCACCCAGTAACTCGTCATAATAAGCCGGGAACTGGTTGTGCTGGACAGATCTGGCCAGATCGCTCACCTCGACACGCAGGTCCGAGACCAGCGCCCGCAGCTCCAGCCCGGGCTGCGACAGGCGCGGCAGCAAGGCGCGGGTAAAGACCGAGTTCTCGGCGGCATCCGTGTCGTTCAGCTTGTCCAGCGCCAACTGACCCGCCCCCGCGGAAAAGATCACGAAGGTCCCTTGCGGCGCGGTGATCCGCCCCAGCCCCCGCGTTCGCCCGATGCTGCGGCCCGCAACCGTCTCAAACGGGTTGTTGCGGCAGGCGTCAATGATGGCGATCGAGGTGCGTGCCCCGGTGGCGCGCACCCGGTCGAGCAGGTCCGACAGCGCAATGGATTCGGATTTCACGAAATCGCTTTCACCAGCATTCGGGGCCACGATATCGGTCGGCAGCAGATAATTCTCGCCGTCGATTTCAACTCCGTGCCCGGCGAAGAACACAAAAGCCGTATCGCCGGGTTCCAGCCGTGCGGTGAATTCCGAGACGCGTCGGTTCATGGCACGACGATCAAGGTCGATGCCCTCGACCGTTTCAAAGCCCAGACCCTTCAGCCGGGCTGAGACCGCGCGGGCGTCCGCCCCGGCCTTGGCCAGCGCCGGAACGGCGTCATAAGCGTCATTCCCGATGACCAGCGCCAGCCGTTGTTCGGCCCAGGCGGGCAGGGTTGCGAGAAAGAAAAACAGAATAAAATACCAGCCTGTCAAAATGACCTCACATTGAATTCGCAGTTGCGCCTTCAGTATAGCCCCCGAACTCAAATGAACGGAGAAAGTGAGCCGCACTTTAACCGGACAGACAGCCAAAATAAGTGAATTCGATCACAAGAGGCCAGTTTCGTGCGTGTTCCGGTTTCTGCCGATTGCAGCGCGACGCTCGAGAATGTCTTTTCAATTCCTGTGCAGCAGGATTAACTGACTGAGATAACTGACCTATTGCGTGGGTACGGGTGGCCCAGCCAATACGGCTGGAATTCAAGCTGTCAGCAGAATATACCGAAAATGATTGCGCTAACATTGGACATGGCAGGGCATCGGAGTTAAGGACGGGGCATGGTTTCACGCGTCATACCGGTTGATCCTTTCGATCTGGTCATCTTCGGCGGCACAGGCGATCTGGCCCGGCGCAAGATCCTGCCTGCGCTGTTTCGCAGGTATTGCGCCGGTCAATGGCCCGAGGATGTCCGCATCATCGGGGCTGCCCGGTCCGAACACGATGATTCCGCCTATCGCGCACTTGTCGCTGATGCGCTGCGCGAGTTCGCCCCGGAGCGTGCCAAGGATTCGCCGTCAGTTGACGGGTTTCTTGCCCGTGTCAGCTATGTCCGGATCGACGCCGAGGAGCAGGCGGGATGGGCCGAACTGGCCGGGCAACTGACCGAGGATCGGGTGCGCGCATTCTACTTTTCGGTCGGTCCGCGTCTGTTCGGTGCGCTTGCTGGGCAGATCGAGGCGCATGGCATGGTCACCGACCGGACCCGGATCGTGGTGGAGAAACCCTTTGGTCACGACTTGCAAAGCGCCCGCGATCTCAACGCCACATTGGCGGGGCATTTCGACGAAGGCCAGATCTATCGGATCGACCATTATCTGGGCAAGGAGACGGTCCAGAACCTGATGGCGGTGCGCTTTGGCAACATGCTATTCGAGCCGCTGTGGAACAGCCAGTATGTCGATCACATTCAGATCACCGTGGCCGAGACGGTGGGGATCGCCGGGCGCGAGGGGTATTATGACCGCGCGGGCGCGATGCGCGACATGATGCAGAATCACCTGATGCAGCTTCTGTGCCTGATCGCCATGGAGCCGCCCGCGAAATTCGACCCCGATGCGGTGCGGGATGAAAAACTCAAGGTGATTCGCGCGCTCGATCAGGTGCAGCCGCATCACATCGTGCGCGGTCAGTACGGGCCCAGCGACGGTGAACCGGACTATCGCGGCGCGGTGGGCAATCCGCGCTCGGCAACCGAGAGCTATATCGCCTTGCGCGCCCATATCAGCAACTGGCGGTGGGCGGGCACGCCGTTCTATCTGCGTACCGGTAAGCGGCTGGTGGCGCGGTCCTCGGTGATCAACGTGATGTTCAAGGACGCGCCGCATTCGATCTTTGGCGCTGATGCCGGGCGGCATGCAAATGTACTGTCGATCCGGTTGCAGCCCAACGAGGGCATCACGCTGAAGGTGACGATCAAGGAACCGGGGCCGGGCGGTATGCGTCTGATCGACGTGCCTCTGGACATGAGCTTTGCCGAAGCGTTGGGGCCGGAAAACCAGGACCCGCCGGATGCTTACGAGCGGCTGATCATGGACGTGATCCGCGGCAACCAAACGCTGTTCATGCGCGGCGACGAGGTTGAGGCCGCCTGGGCCTGGACCGATCCGATCATCGCCGGATGGCAGGCCCGCGGCGATGTGCCGAAACCATACGACAGCGGCAGCACCGGCCCGGGCGACGCCGAGCTGCTGATGAAACGGGACGGTCGCCATTGGCAGGGGATCAAGCCATGAACATCCAGGAATACGCCGATCGCGACATGCTGGCCATCGACGTGGCCAACCAACTGGCCGGAGATCTGGAAACGGCGCTGCTGCATCACGACACAGCCGCGCTGGCAGTGGCAGGGGGAACGACGCCCGGCCCGGTCTTTGACAGCCTCTGCGCCGCCGATCTGGAATGGGATCGGGTGCATGTCCTGCCGACCGACGAACGCTGCGTGCCGCAAGACCATGACCGCTCGAACGCGCGCCTGATACAGGAGCGTTTACTGGTCAACCGCGCCGCCACCGCGCGGTTCCTGCCGCTTTACGTCCCCGCGACCGAGCCCGAGGACGTCCTGCCCGAGATCGAGGCGATGCTGGCCCCGGAACTGCCGATTTCGGTGCTGGTGCTGGGCATGGGTGAGGATATGCACACAGCCTCGCTCTTTCCCGGCATGCCGGGTCTGATGGCCGCGCTTGATCACGACGCTCCGCCACTGGCGGTTGCCCGGCCCGAAACCCAGCCCGAGGCGCGGATCACCCTGACGGCGCCGGTGCTGGACGGGGCGGTGTCGAAACATCTGGTGATCTACGGGGCCGCCAAGCGCAACGCGCTTGAGCGGGCCATGTCCCTGCCGCCCGAAGACGCCCCGATCGCGGCGGTTCTGGGTGGCACCACGGTGCATTGGGCGGAATGAGGAGCAGACATGTTTGACCGATTGCAGGCACTGGCCACCGAGGCGCAAGGACGCCATATCCTTGATCTCTTTGCCGCCGACTCGGATCGCGCGGCGCGGTACTCGGCCGAGACCGGCGACATGCGGCTGGACTATTCCAAGACGCATATTGACGACGCGGTGCAGGAAGAACTGCTGGCGCTTTGCGACCGGACCGATCTGGCGGCACGGCGCGAGGCGATGTTCAGCGGCGCGCCGATCAACGAGACCGAAGGGCGCGCGGTGCTGCACACGGCGTTGCGCAATCTCGACGGTGATCCGGTCGAGGTGGACGGCCAGGATGTCATGCTCGGTGTGCTGGAAGTGCTGCAGCGGATGCGCGTCTTTGCCGAAGAGGTGCGCGGCGGCGCGATACAGGGGGCAGGGGGCAGCTTCACCGATGTGGTCAATATCGGCATCGGCGGTTCGGACCTTGGCCCGGTGATGGCGGCGCTGGCGCTGTCGCCCTATCACGACGGCCCGCGCGTGCACTACGTCTCGAACGTGGATGGGGCGCATATCGCGGATACGCTGCGCCCGCTCGATCCGAAACGGACGCTGGTGATCGTGGCCTCCAAGACCTTCACCACCATCGAGACGATGACCAATGCTCGCACCGCCCGCGCCTGGATGCAGGATGGCGGCGGCGATCCCACCCGGCAATTCGCTGCTGTGTCTACGGCTTTGGATCTGACCGGCGACTTCGGCATCCCGCCCGAGCATGTGTTCGGGTTCGAAGACTGGGTTGGCGGGCGTTATTCGGTTTGGGGGCCCATCGGCCTGCCAGTGATGATTGCCGTCGGCGCCAATGCCTTCGATGCGTTTTTGCGTGGCGGACAGGCGATGGACCGGCATTTCCGGTCGGCGGATTGGGCCGAGAACATGCCCGTTATGCTGGCGCTGGTCGGGATCTGGCACCGTCAAGGCTGTGGCCATCCCAGCCGAGTGGTGCTGCCCTATGATCAGCGCCTGCTGCGCCTGCCAGCCTATCTGCAACAGCTTGAGATGGAATCGAACGGCAAATCAGTGGCGATGGACGGCTCGCCGCTGTCCGTGCCCTCGGGACCAGTTGTCTGGGGCGAGCCCGGCACCAATGGCCAGCACGCCTTTTATCAGCTGATCCATCAGGGCACCGACGTTGTGCCGTGCGAGTTCATGGTGGCCGCCGAGGGGCATGAGCCTGAACTGGCGCATCACCACCGCCTGCTGCTGGCCAACTGCCTTGCTCAATCAGAGGCGCTCATGCGCGGACGGTCTCTGGATGAGGCACGTCAGCGGATGGCCGACAAGGGGCTGACCGGGGATGAGCTGGAACGGCAGGCCCGCCACAGGGTCTTTGCGGGCAACCGGCCATCGACCACACTGATTTACCCAAAGCTCACGCCATTTGTTCTGGGCCAGATCGTGGCGCTTTATGAACATCGCGTCTTCGTAGAGGGAGTGATCCTGGGGATCAATTCCTTCGACCAGTGGGGCGTGGAACTGGGTAAGGAGCTTGCAACGTCTTTGGACCCGATCGTGGATGGCGAAGCTGGGACCGAAGGCAAGGACGGCTCGACCGCAGCACTGGTTGCTTACGCCCTGCGCCATCGCGATTGAACGTCCGGGTGTGCTTAGCCTGCCGTAACGGAAAGTTGCACGTGACTTGTTGTTTTTAACAGCGTCTCTTGGCAGGCTCCCCTTCGGGAGAAAATGACCCGAGGCTTCCGGCCCTATCAGCGTCGCCACAGGTCATCGACAAGAAAAAGCGGTTCCGGAGAATGATGCCCGGAACTCTGACGGGAGGGACAGTTCCATGCTGGGACAGATGATGACGCAGCCGCTGCTGATTTCGTCACTGATCGACCACGCCGAGCGGTATCACGGCCAGACCGAGATCTGGTCCGTGGAAACCTCGGGTGGAGTGACGCAGACAAGCTGGGCCGAGGTCGCCCGCAATGCGCGCCGCATGGCCTCGGCGCTCACCAAGCTGGGCTTGGAGCCGCAGGCGCGTGTCGCCACACTGGCCTGGAACAATCGGCGGCATCTGGAGATCTACTATGCGGTTTCGGGGGCGGGCTTGGTCTGCCACACGATCAACCCGCGCCTTTTTCCGGAACAGCTGATCTATATCATCAACCATGCCGAGGATCGGGTTCTGTTTCTTGACGCGACCTTCGTGCCGCTGGTTGCCGCGATCCGGGACAAGCTGGAAGGTGTCGAGCAGTTCGTGTTGATGGGTGCTCGTGATGATGGTGCAGCAGAGCAGATCCCCGGCCTGACCTTCTATGACGACCTCATCGAGACTGGGGACGCCGATTTCAACTGGCCGGTTTTCGACGAAAACACCGCTTCGAGCCTTTGCTACACGTCTGGCACCACGGGTCACCCCAAAGGCGTGCTTTATTCTCATCGATCCACCGTGCTTCACAGCTTTGCCTCGAACACCCGCGACGTCATCGGGTATTCGGCGCGGGATGTGGTGATGCCTGTGGTGCCGATGTTTCATGTCAACGCCTGGGGATCGCCCTATGGCTGCGCCATGTCCGGCGCGCGCATGGTGCTGCCAGGGCCGGATCTGAGCGGCGACGCGCTGGTGCGGCTGATCGACGGGTATGGCGTGACGCTGGCCATGGGTGTGCCGACCATCTGGCAGGGCCTGCTGGCCTCTGCCGCCAAGCTGGGAAGCAAGCTCGACAGCCTGACCCAGACCGTGATCGGCGGCGCGGCCTGTCCGCCGTCGATGATCGAGGCCTTCCGCGAGCAATATGGTGTCGATACCGTCCACGCCTGGGGCATGTCCGAGATGAGCCCGCTGGGCACGACCAATATTCCGCTGGCGAAACATTTCGATCTGCCGCTTGAGGATCAGTACCGCCTGCGCGAAAGCCAGGGCCGTCCGCCTTATGGGGTCGAGCTGAAGATCGTGGATGACGAGGGCCGAGACCTGCCTAATGATGGGGTCACACAGGGCGACCTGATGGTGCGTGGCCACTGGGTGCTGACCAGCTATTTCCACATGGAGGATCAGGCACTGCTGCAGGATGGCTGGTTCGCCACCGGCGATGTGGCGACACTGGACACAGACGGCTACATGACGATCCGCGACCGCTCCAAGGACATCATCAAATCCGGCGGCGAGTGGATCAGTTCGGTCGAGCTGGAAAACATCGCCGTCGCCCATCCCAAACTCGCCACCGCTGCCGTGGTGGGGGTGCCGCATCCGAAATGGGACGAGCGGCCCTTATTGGTGGCGGTCAAGGCCGAGGGCGAGGAGCCATCCGAGGCCGAGCTTCTGGAGTTCTTCGACGGCAAGATCGCCAACTGGCAGGTGCCGGACAAGGTGATCTTCGTCGAGGCCCTGCCGCTGAATGCAACAGGCAAAGTTCTCAAACGGAACTTGCGCGAGCAGTTTTCAGGAGCTTTAAGCGGTTGAAACGACCGGGCTACCGAAGGCTGTTTTAGCTTTCTCGAACTGCTTTTTGACAGGCTGTGGCATGGAGCGTGTTTGAAATTCACTGTTCTCGAAATTGAAACCCGGCACACAAACATTGCTCGCAAGATCCTGGAAATAATAAACAATACGGGGAGATGTCTTTGGAGCGGGTAACGGGAATCGAACCCGTAACTTAAGCTTGGGAAGCTCGCGTGATACCTTTTCACCATACCCGCGCTCCGAGGCCTTGAAATACGCAATCCCCATCTAGGCGTCAAGCTGGTACCGCGCCCGGTTTCTGAGCCGAGGCGAAACCTCCGCCAGCCATTTCCTGCCCGCGGATCAAGGCACATCCAGCCCCTTCTTCTGTTTTAAAATATCACGGGGGAGTCACGGCTTGCCGGGACGGGGGCAGAGCCCCCCTCCAATCCAAAAACTATCCGCGCCGACGCCGACGTCGACCACCGCCTGCACCGGCCTCGGCCTCTCCGCCGGTGTTGAACGAAGGCGAGGGCAGAGACACAACCAGGCCAAGCTCCGGAAACGGATCGGTCTTGTGCGGGATCGCGTTGGCGGCGACGAAATGATCCTGGAATTTGGGCTCGATGGCGGTTTCCACCTTGGTGATCTCGCGCACCACCCGTTCGATCTCGGCCCGTGAGGCGATGTTGCAGAGTGCAATCCGCGCGCCGGTCCCGGCGGCGTTGCCTGCGCTCATCACCTTGTCCAGCGGTGCGTCGGGGATCATGCCGAGCACCATGGCGTGCTTGGTCGAGATATGGGCGCCGAAGGCTCCGGCCAGCACCACGCGGTCCACACGCTCCACGCCCATCTCGTCCATCAGCAGCCGCGCGCCCGCATAAAGCGCGGATTTCGCCAGCTGGATGGCGCGGATGTCGCCCTGGGTCACGGTGATGCGCGGGCCGCCCTCGGCGCTGGCGTCGTGGATCAGATAGGCGTGGGTGCGACCCTCGGGCACGCAGCGGGCGGTGCCGGTCTGCCCGGCAGACCCGATCAGGCCGCTTTCATCCAGCAGGCCCGCCATGCGCATCTCGGCCACCGCCTCGATGATGCCCGAGCCGCAGATGCCGGTGATGCCTGTGGTGGCGATGTCGATGTCGAACCCGTCCTCATTCGACCATTTCTCGGACCCGATGATGCGGAATCGGGGTTCCTTGGTGACCGGGTCGATCTCGATCCGTTCGATGGCTCCGGGTGCGGCACGCTGGCCGGAACTGATCTGCGCGCCTTCGAAGGCCGGGCCGGTGGGCGAGGAACAGGCCAGCACGCGGGACGTGTTGCCCAGCAGGATCTCGGCATTGGTGCCCACGTCGACGATCAGCACCAGATCCTCGGATTTGCCGGGCTCTTCGCTCAGTGCCACGGCGGCGCAATCGGCACCCACGTGGCCGGCGATGCAGGGCAGGATGTAGACCCGCGCGCGCGGGTTTATGGCGGTCAGATCCATCTCGCGCGCGGGGAGCGAGAGGCTTTCCGAGGTGGCCAGCGCGAACGGCGCCTGACCCAGTTCCACCGGGTCGAGGCCCAGCAGCAGGTGGTGCATCACCGGGTTGCAGACAAACACCGTCTCGACGATCAGGGCGGCGTCGATCCCCGCCTCTTCGGCGATTGAGGTGGTCAGGTCATTGATCGCCTCGCGCACGGCCCTGGTCATCTCCTGATCGCCGCCGGGGTTCATCATCGCATAAGAGACCCGGCTCATCAGATCCTCGCCAAAGCGGATCTGCGGGTTCATCAGGCCGGACGAAGCCTTGACTTCGCCCGTTTCCAGATCGGTCAGATGCGCGGCGATGGTGGTCGAGCCGAGGTCGATGGCCAGCCCGAAAAGACCGCTTTCATGCAGGCCGGGCCAGATTTCGACGATGCGGGCCACCTCGTCCTTGTGGCCCTTGTGAACGGCGACGGTGACCTCCCATTTGCCCTTGCGCAGGGTCGGCTGCAGCTTGGTCATCAGCGACAGGTCCGCCGTGACCGCCTCGATGTTCCATTGCTGGCGCAGGGCGCGTTCCAGCCGCTCCAGATCGCCGGTGGGGGAATGCATGTCCGGTTCCTCGACCACCACGAAATAAAGCCGGGTGGCCGGGTCCATGACGATGGCGCGGGCGGCGGCAGCCTTGCGCACCACCTGGCGATGCACCTGGCTTTCGGGTGGCACGTCGATCACTACATCGCCCTGCACGGCGGCCTGACAGCCCAGACGGCGGCCCGGCTTCAGCCCGCGCTTGTCGTCATAGCGCTGCTCGACCGCATTCCAGTCGCTCAGCGCGCCTTCGCGCACGGTCACGCCATGCTTGGGGAACTCTCCATAAGATGGCGTGATCTGACATTTCGAGCAGATCCCGCGCCCGCCGCAGACCGAATCCAGATCGACGCCCAACTGACGCGCGGCGGTCAGGATCGGGGTGCCGACAGGAAAATGGCCGCGCTTGCCGGACGGTGTGAAGACGACGAGAGGGTCGGTGGTCATGAAGGGCCTGCCTTTGGTGTTCACGCGTATGCCGCGCAAGATATGGAATTGCGCCAGAAGGGAAAGGGTATTCAGCGGCAGGTTTTGGCCGGGTTGCGTCCTTTCCGCCGCTTTGTTTCGTGGCCTCGTGCGGATTTGCGTATTTGGGGCAAGAAGAAGCGGGCGGGGATTACGGAGGTGAGGGGGTTTCCCTTAGCCCGAAACCATGCCATAGGGTCACCGCCAAACGGGGCTTTGCATGGGGTTAACAGATGCAGATTCGTGAGGCACTCACCTTTGATGACGTTCTACTGGTTCCGGCGGCCTCGTCGGTGCTGCCGTCCACGGCGGACACGACCACGCGCGTGACGCGCGAGATCACCATGAACATACCGCTGCTCAGCTCAGCCATGGACACCGTGACCGAGGCGCGCATGGCTATTGCGATGGCGCAGGCGGGCGGCATGGGGGTGGTCCACAAGAACCTCTCGGTTGATGAGCAAGCGCGTGAGGTGCGGCGGGTCAAGCGGTTCGAATCGGGTATCGTATACAACCCGGTGACGCTGCGTGCCGATCAGACCTTGGCCGATGCCAAGGCACTGGTTGCGCGGTACAATTTCACCGGCTTCCCTGTGGTGGATGACGCGGGCCGAGTGGTTGGCATCGTCACCAACCGCGACATGCGCTTTGCCACGTCGGAAGATACACCGATCCGGGCGATGATGACCGCCGATAATCTGGCCATGCTGCGCGAGCCTGCGGATCTAGAAGAGGCCAAGTCCCTCATGAAGGCGCGCCGGATCGAGAAGTTGCTGGTGGTGGATGGCGATGGCAAGCTGACCGGCCTGCTGACATTGAAAGACACCGAACAGGCGGTTCTGAACCCCACCGCCTGCAAGGACCAGTTGGGCCGTCTGCGCGTGGCGGCGGCCAGTTCGGTTGGCGATTCAGGGTATGAGCGCAGCGGGGCACTGGTGGATGCGGGCGTCGACATCATCGTGGTGGACACCGCGCATGGCCATTCCGAGGGCGTGATTCAGGCGGTGAAGCGGGCAAAGACCTTGTCGAACGAGGTGCAGATCATCGCCGGCAACGTGGCCACAGCCGAGGCGGCCAGCGCGCTGATCGACGCGGGTGCGGATGCGGTGAAGGTTGGCATCGGGCCGGGCTCGATCTGCACCACGCGGATGGTGGCAGGTGTGGGCGTGCCGCAGCTGACAGCGATCATGGATTGTGCCTCAGCCGCGGGTGACGTGCCGGTGATCGCCGACGGTGGCATCAAGTTCTCGGGCGATTTCGCCAAGGCGATTGCGGCGGGAGCGTCCTGCGCCATGGTGGGCTCGATGATCGCCGGGACCGACGAGTCTCCGGGTGAGGTGATCCTGTATCAGGGCCGCTCGTTCAAATCCTATCGTGGTATGGGCAGTCTGGGCGCCATGGCGCGCGGCTCGGCGGACAGGTATTTCCAGAAAGATGCCGCCAGCGATAAGCTGGTGCCCGAAGGGATCGAAGGACAGGTGCCTTACAAAGGCTCGGCCAGTGCCGTCGTGCATCAGCTGGTGGGCGGTCTGCGTGCGGCCATGGGCTATACTGGTTGCGCCACGGTCGAGGAGATGCGCCGCGACTGCAACTTCGTCAAGATCACCGGTGCGGGGCTCAAGGAAAGCCACGTGCATGACGTGCAGATCACTCGCGAGAGCCCGAACTACCGCGTCATGTGATTTTGAATTGATCGCGACCGGTGCCCCCGCGAGGCGGCGCCGGTTTTCGTTTGCTCCGAGGCGGATCGGCAGTTATGAGCGTGTGAACGATCTGAAAATCGGACCTCTGCCATGACCCCCGCCGCCCGCGTTCAGGCCGCCATCGATATTCTAGATCAGATCCTCGCTGGGGCACCTGCCGAAAAGGCGCTGACCGGTTGGGCGCGGCGCAGCCGGTTTGCAGGCTCCAAGGACCGGGCAGCCATCCGCGACCACGTGTTTGATGCCCTACGCTGCAAGCGGTCCTTTGCGGCTTTGGGCGGGGCCGGAACCGGGCGTGGTCTGATGATCGGTGCGTGCCGTGCGCGCGGCGAGGATCTGGCGGAGATTTTCACCGGACAGGGCCATGCGCCGCAGCCATTGCGACCTGATGAATCCGGGCGCGCGCCACAGGGAGATGCCGAAGCGCTCGATATTCCCGATTGGCTCTGGCCGTCATTTTCCGACGGTCTCGGCGCAGAAGCCGCAGCCGCCGCAAAATCCCTGCAAACCCGCGCGCCGGTGCATCTGCGAGTCAATCTACGCAAGGCGGACGTGCCAGAGGCCATCGCAGCGCTCGCAGCCGACGGGATCACGGCAGTGCCGCATCCAGCCTGCGCTACAGCGCTTGAGGTCACCGAAGGCGCTCGCCGGGTTGCCCAGAGCGCGGCCTATCGGGATGGGTTGGTCGAGTTGCAGGACGCCGCCAGCCAAGCCGTGGTCGAGACCCTGCCCTTGGCGCAGGGGATGCGCGTGCTGGATTATTGCGCGGGCGGTGGCGGCAAGACATTGGCGCTGGCTGCGCATACCGGGATCATGGTCTTTGCCCATGACGCGGCTCCGCAACGGATGCGCGATCTTCCGGGAAGAGCCGAGCGGGCCGGGTTGGCCGTGACGCTGCTCAACAAAAGCCAGATTGCCCGGCAGGTGCCATTCGATCTGGTTTTGACCGATGCGCCATGTTCCGGCAGCGGATCGTGGCGTCGGGCGCCCGCTGGCAAGTGGACGCTGACGGAGAAGCGCCTGGGTGAGTTGGTGGAGATTCAGCAGTCCATTCTGGAACACTCCTCCAGTTTGGTGACGCCAAACGGAGTGCTGGCCTATGCCACCTGCTCGATGCTGTGTGAAGAAAATGGACATAACATCAATAAATTCCTTAGGAATCACCCGACTTGGTCCGAGTCCTTCCGTAAACAATGGCTGGTATCACACGGCACCGACGGTTTCTTTGCGTCACACTTGACGCGGGATAGAAATGACGCGTAGCAACTATAGGTAGAGTTGCTGCGTTAAGCCGGGTTTAACCCTTGTTGCGCGAAATACTCCTGTCGAATCCCTGCAAGACGGAGTTGGGACGTGTCAGATTTTGCCGCATCGTCTACCCCGTTCCTTGAGCGTCAGACGCCCAGGGGATCGCGGGTTGTGGTGGTCTGCGTTCTGGCGGTCATTGCGCTGGCGGCGGCCTATGGTGGCAGTTTCTCTCAGGCAATGCAGTACGCGCTGGCGGCAGGGGGGCTTTCGCTGGTATTGGTGCTTGGCGTGATGATCGCGCTCGGCTGGCGCGCCGACCGATCGGGACGGGTGGCGCGTGCGATGTTGTTTTCCTTCATCGAAAGGGACGCCACGCCCAGTTTCGTTGCTGACGAGAATGGGGTCATTCAGACCGGCAACATCGCCGCCTCTGCGCGGTTCTCGGCCGGGCAGGGTGAGACGATGGCAGCGGCGCTGCGGTCGGCCCTCCCCAACCCTCAGGCCATTCTCTACAGGCTGCAGGCCCGCGCGATGCTGGATGGCAACGCGCGCGAGGATGCGGTGACCCGCCGTGGCCATGTGCGGCTGGCAGTGCATCTTTTGGGAAATGGTGCCTTTTTGTGGCGCGTTGAGGATATTCAGGACGGACGGGGTGCTAACGCACGCGCAGACATGCTGCCTCTGCCCATGCTGACCGTGGGCCGGTCAGGGACGGTGCTTTTCATGAACGAGGCCGCGCGCCGTTTTGCAGGCGGGCGGGTGAAGTCGCTGGACCGCCTTTTTGTCGAGTTGCCTTACAAGCCGGGTGAGATCAATCAGGTGTCGGTGGAAGGCGGGATTGTTAACGCCGTGGTGACCGAGCTTGCCGAGGCGCCGGCCCGGCTCGAGCTTGTTCTTGTTCCCGTCGACCAAACCTCGGTTGAGGCCGTGAACACGGATTTCGCCGCGCTGCCGGTGCCGCTGATGCGGCTGTCTCCCAAGGGGCGCATCCTCGAGGTGAACCGGCTCGCGGCGGAACTGCTGGGCCCGGAGTTATCCGAGAGCGTTTCGGTCGAGGATGCGATGCAAGGGTTGGGGCGCCCGATCCCCGACTGGTTGCGTGAAACCGTGATCGGGGCGGCAGCGCCCCGCTCGGAATTCCTGCGCTTGACCCGCAAGGACAAGGAGATGTTCGTTCAGGTCACGCTGAGCCGGGCCTGCAAGGATGGTGAGGCTGGGTTGATCGCGGTGCTGAACGACGCGACTGAGCTCAAGACGCTCGAGGCACAATTCGTGCAAAGCCAGAAGATGCAGGCCGTGGGCCAACTCGCCGGCGGTGTGGCGCATGATTTCAACAACCTGCTGACCGCGATTTCCGGCCATTGCGATCTGCTGCTCTTGCGGCACGATCAGGGCGATCCGGACTATGGTGATCTAGTGCAAATCAACCAGAATGCAAACCGCGCCGCAGCCCTTGTCGGTCAGTTACTGGCCTTTTCCCGCAAACAGACCCTGCGGCCCGAAACTTTGGATCTGCGCGATACTCTGTCAGATCTGATCCATCTGCTGAACCGGTTGGTTGGCGAGAAGATCACGCTGACGCTCAGCCACGATCCGGTACTGAGGCCGGTGCGAGCCGACAAGCGGCAGCTCGAACAGGTGCTGATGAATCTCGTGGTGAATGCACGTGATGCCATGCCCAATGGCGGCGAAGTACGGATCGAGACCGAGATTGTACAATTGGATCAGCCGATGAACCGCGACCGAGCCACGCTGCCCGTCGGCGAGTATGTGACCGTCAAGGTGATCGACGAAGGCATCGGTATCGCGTCGGACAAACTGCAAAAGGTGTTTGAGCCGTTCTACACCACCAAGCGAACCGGCGAGGGGACCGGGCTGGGTTTGTCCACTGCCTATGGAATCATCAAGCAGACCGGCGGGTTCATTTTTGTCGACAGTGTCGAGGGGAAGGGATCGGAATTCACGCTATATCTGCCAGTCTGCGTTGAAACTGCCCGTAAGGAGACAGTCAGCGATACACCGGCGCCGACGCCCGCCTCGAAACATGGTGAAGGCGTTGTTTTGCTGGTCGAGGACGAAGCACCTGTCCGTGCCTTCGCCTCGCGCGCCCTGCGTTTGCGAGGGTACACGGTTTTGGAAGCAGAATCGGCCGAGGATGCGTTGCGCCTGCTGGAAGATCGCGACTTAGCCGTGGATGTTTTTGTCACCGATGTCGTGATGCCCGGGATGGATGGTCCCAGCTGGGTTCGCATGGCCCTGGCTGATCGTCCCCAGGTGCGGGTGGTATTCGTGTCCGGTTATGCCGAAGGAGCCTTTGGCGATGCTGGACCAGAGGTCCCGAATTCGATCTTTCTTCCCAAACCGTTTTCGCTGAATCAGTTAACCGAAACGGTTTATCAGCAGTTGCATTGAAAACGGCCTCGTTTTGGTTCGCGGTGTGGCAGCGTGGCGAGCTAGACCTTGAGTATGCTTGGGCCGAGGTCGGTTGGAACGGCACTGCAGTAGCCCTGGAGCGACAGAACCGTTCGCATGCCTCAGAGGGCAGCGCCTATCGCGCCGATTTGTGCAGATCGAACTCCCCGGCGAATTTACGACGAAAGCGCTCTTCGACTTTCGAAGACAGGGAAAGTGGTATCTCCGGAGAGGCGTTCTCGCGGTTCAGGATGATCTTGGTGCCCAGGCGGTTTTCCAGAAACGCGATGATCTTGTCTTGGTGTTCATACTTGAAGATATGGGTGGCGCCGACGCCGTTGCTTCGGGTGATGAAAAACTGGCTTTGGCTGCCGACATCGGCAAAGGCGGGGCGGGTGCCTTTCATGTAGGCTTCGACGAATTCGTCGAAACTGATGCCTTCGGTCGATGTTGGGCTGCCGGTGAGTGCGGGACGGTGGCGGTACCGATACCAACTGCCCAGCCAGTCGATGGGTTCTCGTACCACGGCCATGATCTCCATTTCGGTATCGAACATCTTGCGAAAAATGTTCTGAAAAAACCGATCATAGCGGCGGACAGGCGCGTGTTTGAGGTCGGGCGGACCGGAAACCACGAGGTCGGCCCGGTCGCGCAAGGCAGTCTGATAGGCCGTGCTTCCGGTTTTAGGAACGGATAGAAGGGCCAGCCGTTCCTTATAGAAAACAAGCATTTATGCGCGTCTCATTAGTTTCTCCCACACTCACAGATTGCCGTAAACCACTCTTTAACACAATTGCGGAACAGTAGGTTCCGGAAGTTTTGAGTTGAAATGTTCTCTTTTTGATCCCATAAGGAACAAGAGGTGAACAAAGCAGCGATTGCCGCCCGGCCACGGGTGTGACAAAAGGAAAGTGAACGGGATAATGGCGGATCTTCTGACGATGAGCAGCAAGCAGAACGCGGACAAGCAAAAGGCGCTGGACAGTGCGCTGGCCCAGATCGAGCGGCAGTTCGGCAAGGGCTCGATCATGAAACTGGGCGGTGAGAATGCCATTCAGGAGATCGAGGCGAGCTCGACCGGCTCACTGGGGTTGGACATCGCGCTGGGAATCGGCGGTCTGCCGATGGGCCGGATCATTGAGATTTACGGGCCGGAAAGCTCGGGCAAGACTACGCTGACGTTGCATTGCATCGCGGAACAGCAGAAGCGGGGAGGTGTCTGCGCCTTTGTCGATGCCGAACACGCGCTGGATCCGCAATATGCTCGCAAGTTGGGTGTCGATCTGGACGAGTTGCTGATCAGCCAGCCCGATACCGGAGAACAGGCGCTGGAGATCACCGACACGCTGGTGCGGTCGGGCGCGGTCAACATGGTTGTCGTGGATTCCGTTGCGGCGTTGACGCCGAAATCGGAACTGGAGGGCGACATGGGCGATAGCAGCGTGGGTGTGCAGGCCCGCCTGATGAGCCAGGCGATGCGTAAGCTCACCGGTTCGATCAGCCGGTCGAACTGTATGGTGATCTTCATCAACCAGATCCGCATGAAAATCGGCGTGATGTTCGGCAGCCCGGAAACCACCACCGGCGGTAATGCGCTGAAATTCTACAGCTCGGTGCGTCTGGACATCCGCCGCATCGGCGCGATTAAGGACCGCGACGAGGTGGTGGGCAACCAGACCCGCGTCAAGGTCGTCAAGAACAAGGTGGCACCGCCCTTCAAGCAGGTAGAATTCGACATCATGTATGGCGAGGGCATCAGCAAGATGGGCGAGCTGCTGGATCTCGGCGTGAAGGCCGGCGTGGTCGACAAGTCGGGATCGTGGTTCAGCTATGGCGATGAGCGGATCGGGCAGGGGCGTGAGAATGCCAAGCAGTATCTGCGTGAGAACGAACGCGTGGCGCTGGAAATCGAGGACAAGATTCGCGCCGCCCATGGGTTGGATTTCGACATGCCGCCGGGCGCGGAAGAGGATGACATCCTCGAAGCTTAAAGGACGCTGATGGGAACAGCTGAAATCCCCCGGTTCCCCGATGGGAGCTGAGAATATCCGGAGCAGGGCGGTCCATCGGGGCCGCCTTGTTTCGTTTCATGGCCGCAAGTGCTGTGGACTATCACTGGGCACGCGGATAAACCTGCGCAGAACCTTTCGATTATGCGCTGAGAGAGCGGGAATGCCGACGCTGAACGATATCCGATCCACCTTTCTGAACTACTTCGACAAACAGGGTCATGAGGTTGTTGCGTCGAGCCCGCTGGTGCCGCGCAACGATCCGACGCTGATGTTCGTCAACTCCGGCATGGTGCAGTTCAAGAACCTGTTCACCGGGGTCGAAACACGTGATTACAAACGCGCCGCGACCTCCCAGAAATGTGTGCGCGCAGGTGGAAAGCACAATGACTTGGATAATGTGGGCTATACCGCACGGCATCATACCTTCTTTGAAATGCTGGGGAATTTCTCGTTCGGTGATTATTTCAAGACCGACGCGATCCCCTTTGCATGGGAACTGATCACCAAGGAATTCGGCATCGACAAGAGCCGCCTGCTGACCACGGTCTATCACACCGATGACGAGGCCTTCGAGATTTGGAAAAAGGTCGGCGTGCCCGAGGACCGGATCATCCGCATCGCCACGAATGACAACTTCTGGCAGATGGGGCCGACCGGGCCTTGTGGACCCTGCACCGAGATTTTCTATGATCATGGCGATCACATCTGGGGCGGTCCTCCGGGCAGCGCGGAAGAGGATGGCGACCGGTTCATCGAGATATGGAACATCGTCTTCATGCAGAACGAGCAGTTCGAGGACGGCTCGATGGTCGAGCTTGACATGCAGTCGATCGACACCGGCATGGGGCTGGAGCGGATCGGCGCGCTGCTGCAGGGCAGCCATGACAATTATGACACCGACCTGTTCAAATCGCTGATTGAGGCCTCGGCGGATGCTACCAGTGTCGATCCCTATGGTGACAAGAACGTGCACCATCGGGTGATCGCGGACCATCTGCGCTCGACCTCGTTCCTGATTGCCGACGGGGTGATGCCGTCGAATGACGGGCGCGGATACGTGCTGCGCCGGATCATGCGGCGGGCGATGCGGCATGCGCATCTGCTGGGCGCCAAGGACCCGGTCATGCACCGGCTGGTGCAGGCACTGGTACAGCATATGGGCGCGGCGTATCCCGAACTGGGCCGGGCGCAGGCATTGATCGAAGAGACGCTGCTGCTCGAGGAAACCCGGTTCAAGCAGACCCTTGACCGTGGTCTGAAGCTGCTGGATGACGAGTTGGACGGGTTGGCCGAGGGCGCGCCGCTTTCTGGGCAGGCGGCTTTCAAGCTTTATGACACATACGGCTTCCCGCTGGACCTGACACAGGATGCGCTGCGGGAGATGGGTCGGACCGTGGATACCGACGGCTTTGACGCCGCGATGGAAGAGCAGAAGGCCAAGGCGCGCGCGGCCTGGGCTGGCTCGGGCGAGGCGGCGGACAATGCGGTCTGGTTCGACGTGATGGACACCGGGGGCGCCACCGAGTTCCTGGGTTATGACACCGAAAAGGCCGAGGGGCAGGTCAGCGCGCTGATCGTGGATGGCGCCCTGGTCGACAGCATTGAGGCGGGGATAAGCGGCTGGATCGTGGTCAACCAGACCCCGTTCTATGGCGAGGCCGGCGGTCAGGTCGGTGATACCGGTGTGATCCGTCGGCTGGAAAACCGTGACGAGGTGGCGCTGGTCGAGGACACTCGTAAATTCGCCGATGGCAAGGTCTATGCCCACAAGGTGACTGTGGAACGCGGCACGATTGCCAAAGGCGATCCTGTCGAGTTGGAGGTCGATCACACCCGCCGCTCGGCGATCCGGGCGAACCACTCGGCGACGCACCTGCTGCACGAAGCGCTGCGCGAACATCTGGGCGATCACGTGGCGCAACGCGGCTCGCTGAACGCGGCGGACCGGCTGCGGTTCGACTTCAGCCATTCAAAGGCGCTAACGGGAGAGGAATTGGACAAAGTTGCGGTGGATGTGAACGGCTATATCCGCCAGAACTCGACCGTCGAGACCCGGATCATGACCCCCGACGACGCCCGCGCGATTGGGGCGCAGGCGCTGTTCGGAGAGAAATACGGGGACGAGGTGCGTGTGGTGTCGATGGGTCGGGCTGAAACCGGTAAGGGTCAGGGCGGCATGACCTATTCCATCGAACTGTGCGGCGGCACCCATGTGAAGCAGACCGGTGACATCGGCACATTCGTCCTGCTCGGCGACAGCGCGTCCTCGGCCGGGGTGCGCCGGATCGAGGCGCTGACGGGCGCGGCGGCGTTCGAGCATCTGGCGGGCGAGGCGGTGCGGATGGGCCAGGTGTCCGGCATGCTCAAGGCGCAACCGGCGGAGGTGGTTGACCGGGTCAGGGCACTGATGGATGAGCGCAAGGCGCTGCAGAACGAGGTCGCGCAGCTGCGCCGTGACTTGGCCATGGCCGGGGGGGCGGGGCAGGGCAACGGCTCGGACGCGCGCGAGGTGAACGGCGTCAAGTTCCTGGCGCAGGCACTGACCGGTGTGTCGGGCAAGGACCTGCCGGCGCTGATTGACGAGCACAAGGACCGTCTGGGCTCGGGCGCGGTGCTGCTGATCGCTGATACCGGCGGCAAGGCAGCCGTGGCCGCAGGCGTGACCAAGGATCTGACCGACCGGATTTCTGCGGTCGATCTGGTCAAGGCGGCGGTCGTCGAATTGGGCGGCAAGGGCGGTGGTGGCCGTCCGGACATGGCGCAGGGCGGCGGCAAGGATGCGGCCAATGCCGACGCCGCCATCAAGGCCGCAGAACAGGTGATGGGAGGATAAGATGGGTGCACTCTGGATAGCGCATGTGACGGTGACGGATGCCGAGGCCTATGGCAAATATGCCGAGCTTGCGGGCCCGGCGATCGCCAAGCACGGGGGTGAGTTCATCGCCCGTGCGGGGCGGTATGTTCAGCTTGAGGGCAGGGAGCGGCCCCGCAACGTGGTGGCCAGGTTTCCCTCGGTCGAGGCGGCGGTGGAGTGCTACAACTCATCCGAGTATCAGGAGGCGCTGAGCCATGCGCGCGGCGCCTCGGAGCGTGAACTGATGGTGGTCGAAACGTCGGAGTAAAGCGGTCCGACCACCGGCATCTGATTCGCCAAGGAATTTGTAAGACGATCAAAGACTCCGCTTTGGCGGGGTCTTTTGCCTTGGAAACGGACTGTTTCCAAGTTCGATTGGGTGTTGCGGCAACCTCACAGGGAAAAAATTTTGATTTTCTGATAGTTATGTAGGTCCGTACTGGGCGAATCGTCCCAGAAACATGCCCTAAATCAGGCAAGAGGACAGAATCTATCCGCGAAGTCGCCACATTTTTCGACGGATTTCCGCCGCTTTTCCCGGTCAAAACGGGTGGCGATTGCTTTTTCAGACCGAATATCGGACGAACCGCACAACTCACAGTTGGTTCACTGAGGCAGCAATCGACCCGATTGATTTGGACCGAGGATCAGGCATGACGAAAGCAGGTATCTCCGCAGGTGCCACAGTGGTGGCGAGCATCAAGGGAATTGCGTTCTCCGCGCTGATGGTTTGCGCACCGCTCCTGTTTGCGCAAACGGCCCAAGCATCCGAAGGGCGGTATCTGCAGGCATCGTCGTCTTTCCCGCCTCCAACCGGCGCCAGAACGCTGTGCAAAACCTACTCATGGGCGTGCGCGACTTCGCCGAAGAAGCGGATTTCAAGCGCGCAGGAACTGGCCCTCGTGCAATCGGTCAACAAGCGTGTCAACCGGACCACTCGCTCGGTGACGGATGAGAGCCAGTACCGGAAAGCGGATATCTGGGCATTGCCGACTGCGCGTGGCGGAGATTGCGAAGATTTCGCGCTGCTGAAAAAACGTGACCTGATCAAAATGGGCCTCGATCCCAAGAAACTCCTGATCGCGACCGTTCTGGATACACGCAGAAATTCGCATGCGGTTCTGGTCTATCGCTCGGGGCAAGGTGACCTTGTACTGGACAATCTGACGAATTCGATCAAGCCGTGGAAAGCCACTCACTACCTGTTTTTGCGTATGCAGGATCCCAATCGCCCTAAGAACTGGGTTGGGGTGTCCAACCAAAGCTAGGGAAAAGCGCGCCAGTCCGGCGCGCTTTTGACTTTTGGGCTTGTTTCACAATCCGATGAACTAGTTCAGCGAGACTCTTTTCCGGATTCGGGGCTGTCCCCACCGCGGTCGCCGCCTTCACCACCGCCGCCTTGGTCGCCGCCTTCACCGCCGTCGCCGCCTTCACCGCCATCATCGCCGCCGTCGTCGCCGCCATCATCGCCGCCGCCATTATCGCCGCCGTCGTCGCCGCCATCATCGCCGCCATTATCGCCGCCGTCGTCGCCGCCATCATCGCCGCCATTATCGCCGCCGTCGTCGCCGCCATCATCGCCGCCATCATCGCCGCCGTCGTCGCCGCCATCATCGCCGCCGTCGTCGCCGCCATCATCGCCGCCGTCGTCGCCGCCATCATCGCCGCCATCATCGCCGCCGTCGTCGTCCCGACCGATGTCTTCTCTGTCATCATCGTCGCTGCGATCAGAATCGTCGGACGGATCCGACACCGATGCCGTTGGAAAATCCGTCAGCACCGCAGCAAAACCCGGACAAGTCAGCGTGGTCCGCGCAAGGATGTCCTCGAAATCGGACCGGCGCTGCAAATAGCGCAGCATGCGGGCCTCGACGACACGACATGAACACAAGGTTTCAGTGGATACAGATTTGCGAGCTGTTTTGTATGTGCATTTCCCACCTGCCGCGTATCCCCCAGAAGCGACCAGCGATAAAGCAGTAGATGCAAATACTACTGAAAGAAAACGTGCCTTCGCACTCATAATGACTACTCCAAAAAAAAGTACTAGTGACCCAAGGTCAGCTAACCTTACCTGCTTGCCTTAAACTCGTCAATTTTGTTTCAAACTTTTGCCGTTTACTTCCGAAACTTATCAGTTGAAATTTCGGAATTCACTATCCTTTACGGAGAAAGCTACAAGGAATTAAGTGCTTGTGCGGCATCAAAAGGCCCAAAATTGCCGTTCACAAAATGTGACAGTTTATTGAGGCGCTGACACAAAGCGGGAGACAATCCCGCTTTGTGGGTTTTTGTTTATTTGCAATATCTTAGGCGCTCTTTGCCATGCGTTTACGCTCGTGAGGATCAAGGTAGCGCTTGCGCAGGCGGATGGCATTTGGTGTGACTTCGACCAGTTCATCATCGTCAATATAGGCGATGGCTTCTTCCAGCGAAAACTGCACATGCGGGGTGAGTCGCACAGCATCGTCCGAGCCAGAAGCGCGCACGTTGGTCAGCTTTTTGCCCTTAAGCGGATTGACCTCAAGATCGTTATCACGGGAGTGTTCGCCGATGACCATGCCCTGATAAACATCCGTTTGGGGCCCCAGGAACATGCGCCCGCGCTCTTCGAGGTTCCACAGCGCATAGGCCACGGCCTGACCGTTCTCCATCGAGATCAGGACACCCGCACGGCGGCCCGGGATCGGGCCCTTGTGCGGTGACCAGCCGTGGAACACCCGGTTCAGTACGCCGGTGCCGCGGGTGTCGGTCAGGAACTCGCCGTGATAGCCGATCAACCCGCGTGAGGGCACATGGGCGATGATTCGGGTCTTGCCCGCGCCTGCGGGGCGCATCTCGACCAACTCGCCCTTGCGCGCGCCGGTGATCTTTTCAATTACCGCGCCGGAATACTCGTCATCGACATCGATTGTGACCTCCTCGACGGGCTCCAGACGCTGGCCGTTTTCCTCGCGGAACAGAACCTGCGGGCGCGAGATGCTGAGTTCGAACCCTTCGCGCCGCATGTTCTCGATCAGCACGCCCATCTGCAATTCGCCCCGGCCTGCGACCTCAAAGGCCTCGCCGCCGGGGGTGTCGCTGATGCGGATGGCCACGTTCGATTCGGCCTCTTTCATCAGCCGGTCGCGGATCACGCGGCTCTGCACCTTTTTGCCGTCGCGGCCTGCCAGCGGCGAGTCGTTGATGCCGAAGGTCACGGTGATGGTGGGCGGGTCGATGGGTTGGGCGGGCAGGGCCTCATTCACCTGCGGATCGACCAGCGAATCCGCCACCGTTGCCTTGCTCATGCCTGCGATGGTGACGATGTCGCCCGCCTCGGCCACGTCGATGGGTTGCTGGCTGAGGCCCCGGAAGGCGAGGATCTTGCTGGCGCGGAAATTCTCGATCACCGTGCCGTCCCGCGACAGGGCCTTGAGCGCGGCGCCCGCCTTGAGGGTGCCGCTCTCTACCCGGCCGGTCAGGATGCGGCCGATGAACGGGTCGCTGCCCAGCGTGGTGGCGAGCATGCGGAACGGTTCATCCTTGTGGGCGGTCTGTTTCGGGGCGGGGACGTGATCCACGATCAGATCAAAAAGCGCCGACAGGTCTTGGCGCGGCCCGTCCAACTCCATATCCGCCCAGCCCGAGCGGCCCGAGGCATACATGGCCGGGAAATCCAGCTGATCGTCATCAGCACCCAGATTGGCAAAAAGGTCGAAACATTCGTCCAGCGCCCGGTCGGGTTCGGCATCGGGTTTGTCGACCTTGTTCAGCACCACGATGGGGCGCAGGCCCAGCGCCAGCGCCTTGGAGGTGACGAACTTGGTCTGCGGCATCGGGCCCTCGGCGGCGTCCACCAACAGGACCACGCCATCGACCATCGACAGGATCCGCTCAACCTCGCCGCCGAAATCGGCGTGGCCGGGGGTGTCGACGATGTTGATGCGGGTGCCGTTCCACTCCACGCTGGTCGCCTTGGCCAGAATGGTGATGCCACGCTCACGCTCAAGATCGTTGCTGTCCATGGCACGCTCGGCCACGGCCTGATTTTCCCGGAACGCACCGGATTGTTTCAGCAGCTCATCGACCAGCGTTGTCTTGCCGTGGTCCACGTGAGCGATGATTGCGATATTGCGCAGGTCCATGAGAGGTCAGCCTTTGAACGGGAAGTTGCCGCGCGCATAACGCGGTGCGGCAAAAGATGCCAGCCCTAACGCGCGTTCAATGCCCGGCGGTCTGCGAAAACAGGTGAATGACCAGAATTCCGGTGATGATCAGCCCCAGACCGGTCACAGCGGGCCAATCCAGCCGCTGGCCAAAGACGATAAAACCGATGATCGCAATCAGCACGATCCCCAGTCCCGACCAGATCGCATAGACCACGCCCACCGGCATGACCCTGAGCGTCATGGACAGGAAATAGAAGGCGCAACCATATGCCGCCACCACAAGAACTGACGGCCATAGCCGTGTGAATTGCTGGCTGGCCTGCAGCGCCGTGGTGCCGATGGTTTCCGCGATAACCGCAATCAAAAGGATGAAATAAGCCTGGGGCACGGGGAAGGCTCCTGGTATTGGGGCTGATTTTGACGCGAGCATGAGCACGATTTTCGCTGGCCGGGCAAGAAAAAAGACAGATTGTAATCTCATCTTCATCAAAACCACAGACTGGCCGGTCATGGTGAAAAGTCAGGTAAACCTGACTATGTCGGCGACAGAGGAGTTGTTAGTATGCACTCGTTTTTCATGACTGACTTTAAAGAGTATTCAGAATGACCCCGTTTGCGAAAACCATCATTTTGACATCTGCCATTATCGTGGTGCTCGGGTGGCTTGTTGGAGGGGGCTCCGTTGAAAGCGACGCCGCGCAGACCGGAAGTCAATACCAGATGATCCGGGTCTGACACCGAGCCGACAGAATGGCAAAAAAGGGGGCCGCTGGCCCCCTTTTTCTGTCGCAACGGTGTTTTGGGGTCAGCGTTGCAGCCCCAGCCGGTCAAAACAATCTTCAAGCTGTGGCAGAAGCCAGGTCCATAGGCCGGGCGCCCCAAGGCTGACCGGCTTGCCGACGCGGCTTTCCATCTGGCCAAGGTTGACCTGATAATCGACCCATGTGCCGCCACCGTTTGCAAGATTGGCAATCGGGGTTTGCACTCGGTCGATGGCCTTGCCAAAGATCGTGTCGGCGCTTTCTGCCGCTTCGAATTCACGCCAGAGGGACAGAAACTCGCGATGCTGCGTCCTAGGCAGCAAGCCGAACAGCCGCTCTGCCGCTGCCTCTTCTTTGGCGGCCTGGGCGGCGTGGTCGACCTGACCGTGGATCGGGTTGTCGCCGGCGTCGATCTCGACAATGTCGTGCAGAAGCAGCATTTGGATAACGCGGTCAATGCGAACCCCATGCGCGGCCTGATCCGCCAGCACCCAGGCGTAAAGCATGATGTGCCACGAATGCTCTGCCGAGTTCTCGACGCGCGAATTGTCCAACAGGCGCGAGGCCCGGTTGACGGATTTCAGCCGGTCGGCTTCGGTCAGAAAGGGCAGGCGGGCGGTGAATGCATCGGCGCCTGTCGCAGGGGCCTCTCCCAACAGCACCCGTGCATGGGTATAGGCAGCGGGGAATTCCTGTCGCAGATAGGCGGCGCGGCCCCCATTCAGGTTGTCGCGCACGACCTCAACGTGATCGGGACGCGGGGTTTCGGCGCAAAGCACCTGAAAGATCGGCTGACAGCGGTCCAAACGTTTGGCATAGCGGGCATCGGGGGTCTCGTCGGCCTCGAACTCGGTCCAGAGTGCCAGAAATTCGGCGCCCTGATCCGGGGGCAGCAGGCCAAACAGACTGCGCGCGGCGGCCTGTTCGGCGCGGGCAACGGCGTCCCAGTCGGTCTCCTCGTGGATCGGATGATCGCCGACCTCGATTTCGACCAGATCGTGCAGAAGCAGCATTTTGATGGCACGGTCCACCGACACGTCAGGCTCGGCCAGAGGCGCAAAGACCAGCGCCCAGAGCGCCAGATGCCAGCTGTGTTCGGCAGAGTTTTCGGGCCGCGACAGATCGAGCAGGACATTGGCCCGATCGACGCTTTTCAACCTGTCCGCCTGTTTCAGAAACGCGATCTGGGCGGAGAGGCGGTCGCTCACTGCTTTTCTTTCGTCTTGGCGCCCTCGCGGAATTCGCTGAGCTTGCCGATCAGGAACTTGCGCGCGGTGCGTTCGGCCAGACGCACGCGGACCTCGGTCAGATAGGCCTCTTCCAGCGATTGCGAGGCGGCGGCCAGAACCTCGCCCACTTCGACAAACAACCGGTCTTGGCCGGTTTCTTCCATCACCTTCAACGTGTCCTCGGCCAATTTGCCGGCAAGGGTGTCGAGCGTGTTGGACATCAGCGGGTATTCTCCGTCAGGCGACGCTTCACATATTCGGTGGTGTGGTCGATCAGCGTGTCCATGTGAGAGTCCTGAAAGAAGTGATCGGCCCCTTCCACCTCGGTATGGGTGATCGTGATCCCCTTTTGCTCATGCAGCTTGTTGACCAGCGCGGTGGTGTCCGTGGGTGGGGCCACCCGGTCGGACGAGCCGTTGATGATCAGACCCGATGAGGGGCAGGGGGCGAGGAAGGAAAAGTCGTACATGTTGGCGGGCGGCGAGACCGAGATGAAGCCGGTGATCTCGGGCCGGCGCATCAACAGCTGCATGCCGATCCAGGCGCCAAAGGAAAAGCCCGCGACCCAGCAATGCTTGGAATTGTTGTTCATCGACTGCAGATAGTCGAGCGCGGAGGCCGCATCGCTCAGCTCGCCCACGCCCTGATCGTATTCGCCCTGGCTGCGGCCGACGCCGCGGAAATTGAAGCGCAGAACCGTGAAACCCATGTTGTAAAAGGCATAATGCAGGTTGTAGACCACCTTGTTGTTCATGGTGCCGCCAAACTGCGGGTGCGGATGAAGCACGATGGCGATCGGTGCGTCTTTTTCCTTTTGCGGGTGGTAGCGGCCTTCCAGGCGGCCTTCGGGTCCGGGAAAAATCACCTCGGGCATGTGTGCTTTGGTCCTGTCTCTTCTTTCGCGGCACCGGGATAATCTTGACGGTATCCCGCGGGTACCTTAGAACGGTTCTAAGTGAAAGGCGCGCCGGATGGTCACGCTGTCAGTGGGAGATACGCACTGGTGGCGATGAGGTCAATCATTTCGCGCAAATGCGACTTTTGAGGGTGCAAGGATGAAGCTGTCGACCAAGGGCCGATACGCGATGGTGGCGCTGGCGGATATCGCGTTGCAACCGGCGGACACGCTGGTGACGCTGGGCGAGATTTCCGAGCGTCAGGACATCTCGCTTCCCTATCTCGAACAGCTTTTCGTGAAACTGCGCCGGGCCGAGCTGGTGTCGTCGGTGCGCGGTCCTGGCGGAGGCTACCGGCTGGCGCGCCGGGCTTCCGAGATTCGCGTGGTCGAGGTGCTGGCAGCCGTGGATGAGACGGTGGATGCCATGCACAAGGGGGCAGGAGCATCCGGAGCCTCCTCGGGCAGCCAGGCGCAGTCGCTGACCAACCGGCTGTGGGAGAGCCTGTCCGCCCATGTCTACGTGTTCCTGCACCAGACCCGTTTGTCGGACGTGATCAAGAACGATCTGGCACCATGCCCGGCGGTGCCAAGCCTATTCGCAGTCGTGGATGACTAATTGTGGGAAGCCTGACTTTGGTCAATGCGCCGGGATTTGACGTGCTGAAAAAGATGCATCCATGAAACGTGTTTACCTCGATCATAACGCCACCACGCCCCTGCGCCCCGAGGCGCACGACGCGATGATCGCGGCGATGGATGTTTGCGGCAATCCGTCCTCGGTCCATGCAGAGGGACGGGCGGCCAAGGGAGTGGTCGAAAAGGCGCGGGCACAGGTGGCCTCGGCCTTTGGAGCGGATGGGGCGGATATCGTCTTTACCTCCGGTTCCACCGAAGGTGCTGCACTGGCGCTGGCCAGGCGTGGAATGCACGGCGCGGCAATTGAGCATGATGCGGTAAGAGCTTGGATTTCTAAGGATTTGTCTGTTTCCATGACCGGGCAGGTAACGGTCGAAGACCCGGTGCAGACAGCGCTGCAACTGGCGAATTCGGAAACCGGCATCGTTCAACACCTGCCGCAGGGCATCGCGGTCACCGACGCCACTCAGGCTTTTGGCAAATTGCCGGTTGCCTTCAACTGGCTGGACGCGCAGATGGCGTTGGTTTCGGCGCACAAGCTAGGCGGACCCAAGGGCATTGGTGCGCTGGTGATGAAACGGGGCACCGATCTGCCCGCACAGATCAAGGGTGGTGGGCAGGAAATGGGC
Organism: Ruegeria sp. HKCCD8929; assembly: GCF_013031405.1. Classification (GTDB taxonomy): domain Bacteria; phylum Pseudomonadota; class Alphaproteobacteria; order Rhodobacterales; family Rhodobacteraceae; genus Ruegeria. The sequence goes on from NZ_WPZY01000006.1 coordinate 147,277, forward strand.
CGTCGTTCCGGGACCGAAAACGTGATTGGAATAGCCGGGTTCGGCGCCGCTGCCGAGGCTGCGGCCCGCGATCTGGCGGACGGTATCTGGGATCGGGTTGCGGAACTTAGAAATATTCTAGAAAAGGCCCTTGAGGCCAGCGCTAAATCTACTATTTTTGTCGGGAAAGATCAGGACCGTCTCCCGAACACGATGTGTTTTGCAACGCCCGGATGGAAGGGCGAAACGCAGGTGATGCAGATGGATCTGGCGGGCTTTGCCATCAGCGCAGGTTCGGCCTGTTCCAGCGGTAAGGTCCGGGCCAGCGCCGTGCTGCGCGCGATGGGATATGACGAGGCAACCGCAGCCAGCGCGATCCGCGTGTCGCTTGGGCCTCGGACAATGGAAGAAGATTTGCTGCGCTTTGCGGATGCGTGGCTGGAAAAAGAGAAAAAGCATCGCGCGCGGGCCGCGTGATCTGACGGAGGATGTCATGGCCGCTTTGGACCAGACTCAGGTAAAAGAAGGCGTCGATCAGGAGACCGTGGACGCGGTGCGCGAGGTCGGGGGTGCCTACAAATACGGCTGGGAAACCGATATCGAGATGGAATACGCCCCCAAAGGGCTGACCCCGGATATCGTTCGGCTGATCTCTGAAAAGAACGATGAACCTGAGTGGATGACCGATTGGCGGCTGCAGGCGTATGACCGCTGGCTGCAAAAGGAAGAGCCCGACTGGGCCATGGTCGACTACCCCGAAATCGACTTTCAGGACCAGTATTACTATGCCCGGCCCAAGTCGATGGAGGTAAAGCCGAAGTCGCTGGATGAGGTCGATCCCAAGCTGTTGGCCACTTACGAAAAGCTGGGCATCCCGCTGAAAGAACAGATGATTCTGGCAGGCGTTGAGGGCGCTGAAGCCGTACCTGCCGAGGGCCGTAAGGTTGCCGTGGATGCGGTGTTCGACTCGGTTTCGGTCGGCACCACCTTTCAGGCTGAACTTAAGAAGGCTGGGGTGATTTTCTGCTCGATTTCCGAGGCGATCCGCGAGCACCCCGAACTGGTGAAGAAATATCTGGGCTCGGTCGTGCCGGTCTCGGACAATTTCTACGCCACTCTGAACAGCGCCGTGTTCTCGGACGGCTCCTTCGTTTACGTGCCGCCCGGCGTGCGCTGCCCGATGGAACTGAGCACCTATTTCCGCATTAATGCGGAAAACACCGGCCAGTTCGAACGCACGCTGATCATCGCCGACAAAGGCTCCTACGTCTCCTATCTAGAAGGCTGCACGGCACCGCAGCGCGACACCTCACAACTGCATGCCGCCGTGGTCGAGATCATTGTCGAGGAAGACGCCGAGGTGAAATACTCGACCGTTCAGAACTGGTATCCTGGTGACGAGAACGGCAAGGGTGGCATCTACAATTTCGTCACTAAGCGGGCCGATTGCCGGGGCGACCGGGCCAAAGTGATGTGGACGCAGGTGGAAACCGGCTCGGCGGTGACATGGAAGTACCCGTCCTGCATCCTGCGCGGCGATGACAGCCAGGGCGAGTTCTATTCCATCGCCATCACCAACAACTACCAGCAGGCTGATACCGGCACCAAGATGGTGCATCTGGGCAAGAACACCAAGTCGCGCATCGTGTCCAAGGGTATCAGTGCGGGCAAGGCGCAGAACACCTATCGCGGGTTGGTGTCGATGCACCCCAAGGCGAAGAACTCGCGCAACTACACCCAGTGTGACTCGCTGCTGATCGGCGACAAATGCGGGGCGCATACGGTGCCTTACATAGAGGTGCGCAACAATTCCTCGCGCTGCGAGCATGAGGCGACCACGTCCAAGGTGGATGACGATCAACTCTTCTACTGCCGCCAGCGCGGTATGGACGAGGAAGAGGCGGTTGCGCTGGTTGTGAACGGCTTCTGCAAGGACGTGCTGCAGGCGCTGCCGATGGAATTCGCGATGGAGGCGCAACAGCTAGTGGCGATCTCGCTGGAGGGGAGCGTCGGCTGACCAATGGGACAGGACGAGTTTCAGGCAAGGCTGCAACGCATCAGCGCAAAGCAGCCCTCCACTTCAGTGCCCAAGGCGGCCAAATCCGGAGAACCCGCTCGCGGCGCGGCTAAATCTTCGGTCAGAGCCGTGGTTTTTGGCGCCATCTGCTCGTTGATTGTCTTGGTGTTGTTTCTCAACATTCAATCCATCAGCGACATGGCACCTGAGAGCGTGAGGCAAAGCGAAACACCCGGTGCTTATGGTCTCCCGGTGGCGATCCTTGCAATCGCCTGGTTCACCCTAATCCCGATCTGGTTTGTTGGCAGTGTCTTGATGAAGGCAATGCGGGGCTCAGGAAGGCTGATGCCTTCGGCTTTTGTTCTCGGAGCATTCATATCTCTTTGCCTCGGTTTGGGCGCCGTGCAGGTACTGGGAGCCGGAGGTGTGGGGTGACTTATGAGATGTCACAATCGGTCAACTCCGGAAGTCTGAGTGATCGACTTACGCCGGGTAGCCGACATGAGAACGTGCAGAGCATAAAGCGGGACACTATGAACAAGAACGCAAAGGGCTTCATTCCTTACATGCTGCCTGTCCTCGGCGGGCTCATTGCCATTTTCTACGTGAACTTCAGGGAAATGAGTTTCCTGAACCCGATGCTAGCGGTGGCTGTAGGTGTCTTCCTCGGATGGGGCGCGGCGCAGCTTCTTCGCAGGTTCATGAGATAGAGGCGCCATCTGCGCTCGGGCACAAGGGAAACACCAGATGATCGTCACAACCACCCCCTCAGTCGAAGGCCGACAGATCGCGGAATATCACGGCATCGTCGTGGGTGAAGCAATCATGGGTGCCAATGTCGTGCGCGACTTCTTCGCCTCGATCACCGATGTGGTGGGCGGGCGCTCGGGCGCCTATGAGAGCAAGTTGCAAGACGCGCGCGAGACTGCGTTGCACGAGTTGGAAATGCGCGCCGCCGACAAGGGCGCGGACGCCGTAGTCGGCGTCGATCTGGATTACGAAGTTGTAGGTGAAAGCATGCTGATGGTTTCGGCCAGCGGCACGGCGGTCAGCCTGAGATAGGAACATGCCGGGGCGAGGCGCCCCGAACGATACGCGAAGGATGAAAACATGCTGGAAATCAAGAACCTGCACGTCAAGCTTGAGGAAGAAGAAAAGGAAATCCTCAAAGGCGTCGATCTGACCGTCGAGGCGGGCAAGGTGCATGCGATCATGGGGCCGAACGGGTCGGGCAAGTCGACGCTGTCCTATGTGCTCTCGGGCCGCGATGGTTACGAGGTGAGCGAAGGCTCGGCGTCGCTGTCCGGTGAAGATCTGCTGGAACTCGAACCCGAGGAGCGTGCCTCCGCTGGTCTGTTCCTGGCATTCCAGTACCCGGTCGAGATCCCGGGTGTCGGCAACATGACCTTTCTGCGCACCGCCGTGAACGCGCAGCGCAAGGCGCGCGGCGAGGATGAACTCAGCGCCGCTGACTTCCTGAAACTCGTCCGTGCCAAGGCGAAGGAGCTGAAGATCGACGCCGATATGCTGAAACGCCCCGTGAACGTCGGCTTCTCGGGTGGTGAGAAAAAGCGCAATGAAATCCTGCAGATGGCGATACTCGAGCCGCGGATGTGCATTCTGGATGAGACCGACTCGGGCCTTGATGTGGATGCAATGAAGTTGGTGGCCGGAGGTGTGAACGCGCTGCGCGACGAAGGCCGCGGTTTCCTCGTCATCACCCATTACCAGCGCTTGCTGGATCACATCAAACCGGACGTGGTGCACATCATGGCCGATGGCCGCATCGTCAAGACCGGTGGCGCCGATCTGGCGCTTGAGGTCGAAAACAACGGTTACGCCGATATTCTGGCCGAGGTGAACTGATGGCGCTGCCCGAACTGAAACAGACCGCAACCGAGGCGCGGCTCTCCGTTATGGAGATGCCCACCGCAGGCTGCACAAAATCCGCGCGCGAGGCTGCCTTGGCCCGGGTGCGCGAGATGGGCCTGCCGTCACGCCGCGACGAGTATTGGAAGTACACCCGCCCAGACACGCTGGTTGAGCCGCAGGCGATCCGAGCCGCTGTATTCGAGCATGACGAAAAGCCGATGTTCGACGGGCAGGACCGTCTGCGCATCGTCTTTGTCGACGGGGTGTTTGATGCCGAGGCCTCTGACGATCTGAGCCTCGAAGGTGTCAAGATCGACCGGCTTGAAGATATCTGTTGCAAGGACATTCACTGGGCCAAGGATCTCTATGGCGAGCTTGAGGCGCGGGGACACACGCCTGTGCACCGTCCGCTCGCGGCACTGAACACCGCCTTTGCCGCCGATGGCGTGGCCATTCAGGTGACCGGCAAACCATCGAAGCCGATCAATCTGGTCTACATCCACAACTCCGAGAATTCCGATGCCATCCTGCACCATGTCGTGCGCGTGGAAGAAGGGGCCGAGGTTACCCTTCTGGAAAACGGCCCCGCTGCGTCGCGCTTTAACAAGTGCATGGAGATCGACATCGCCGATGGCGGCACGCTGCACCATGTGCGGGCGCAAGGGCGCGACCATGAACGCCGCGCCGCGACCCACATGTTCACGCGGCTGGGGGAGCGGTCGGTCTACAAATCATTTACGCTCACGGTGAACGGCGTGCTGACCCGCAATGAGCAGGTGATCGAGCTGACCGGCGACGACGCCGTGGCTCATGTGGCCGGCGCATGTGTCGGTGATGGCGACTTCCACCATGACGACACCGTCTTTGTCACTCATGACGCGGTGAATTGCGAAAGCCGTCAGGTGTTCAAGAATGTGCTGCGCAACGGGGCAACCGGCGTGTTCCAGGGCAAGATCCTGGTCAAGGAGGGCGCCCAGAAGACCGACGGCTATCAGATCAGCCAGTCGCTGCTTCTGGACGAAGACAGCCAATTCCTCGCCAAGCCCGAGCTCGAAATCTATGCCGACGATGTGGCCTGTTCGCACGGCTCCACTTCAGGCGCGATCGACGAGACCGCGCTGTTTTACCTGCGCTCGCGCGGGGTGTCTGAGAAGGACGCCACCAACATGCTGACCCTGGCCTTTCTGGCCGAGGCCGTGGACGAGATCGAGGACGAGGCTCTGGCCGAGGACATCGTCGAGCGGCTCGAAGGCTGGCTAACGCGGCGCAGCTGATGCCGGTCACCACCGATATCGCGGCCACTTACCGCGGCCCCGGGCGTGTCGTTCGCCGACTGCTGGACATGGGCCAGCGCGAGGATCGGGCTTTGGCCATCCTGATGGCCGCCTGCGCGCTGGTCTTCGTGGCTCAGATGCCGCGTCTGGCGCGCGAAGCGCATCTGACCGGGCAGGAGCTGAACATGCTGCTGGGCGGTGCTCTGCTGGGTTGGCTGATCATTGCGCCGCTCCTCCTTTATGGCATCGCAGCACTCAGCCATCTGCTGGCCCGACTGGTCGGTGGCAGGGGAGATTGGTACGGGGCCCGGCTGGCGCTGTTCTGGTCGCTCCTGGCCTCAAGCCCGGCGCTGCTACTACACGGGCTGGTGGCTGGCTTCGTCGGCCCCGGACCGGCCCTACAGGGGGTTGGCATTCTGTGGCTGGTGGTGTTTGGGTGGTTCTGGCTTTCCGGCCTGAGGCAAGCAGAAAGGCCCACCGCATGAACTCAACCGCCTACTGGCGCGATCTGGTCGTCACCACGGTCACCGATCCGGCCGAAGCCGCACGCCAGTTGATGGCGCTGGGGCTGGGCCGCGACGTGCTGTGGCTGGCGCTGGCGCTGGCAGTGGTGCTGAACACCACCATCCAGGCGGCGTCGAATGTTCTATTTACCACCATCGATCCGGCCTTTCAGGGTATCGCGCTGTCGCTGGTGACCTATGCGGCCATTGTCGGCGGCGGGCTGATCCTGACCATCTTCACCATTTTCCACATCGGCCGGTTGATGGGAGGGCAGGGCGCATTCGAGGATGTCATGGTGCTGATGGTCTGGATGCAGTTCCTGCGGGTTCTGGTGCAGGCGGCCGGTGTGATCCTGTTGCTGACGGTGCCGTTTCTGTCGGTCCTGCTGGCCCTGGTTGCGTTTCTGATTGGTGTTTATATCTTTGTCCACTTCATCGATCAGGCGCACCGGTTGGGCTCACCCGGGCGGGCGGCAGGGGTCCTGATCGCCTCGATCGTCGCGATTGCCATCGTGTCATTCATCCTTTTGTCCCTCGTCGGAGGGCCGATACCGGGAACCTTGCCAAATGTATGATGTTCAGAAAATCCGCGGCGACTTTCCCATTCTGTCGCGCGAAGTGAACGGCAAGCCGTTGACCTATCTCGACAATGGCGCCTCGGCTCAGAAACCGCAGGCAGTGATCGACGCCGTGACCCGGGCCTATGCCGAGGAATACGCCAATGTTCATCGGGGCCTGCATTTCCTGTCGAATCTGGCCACCGAGAAATACGAGGCAGTGCGCGGCACCATCGCCCGGTTCCTGAACGCAGGTAGCGAGGATGAGATCGTCCTGAACTCGGGCACCACCGAGGGCATCAATCTGGTCGCCTATGGTTGGGCCATGCCGCGGCTGGAGGCCGGGGACGAAATCGTGCTGAGCGTGATGGAGCATCACGCCAACGTCGTGCCCTGGCATTTCCTGCGCGAGCGGCAGGGTGTGGTGCTGAAATGGGTGGACACCGATCCCGACGGCGGGTTGGAGCCGCAGGCGGTGCTCGACGCCATCGGGCCCAAAACCAAGCTGGTCGCCATCACCCAATGCTCAAACGTCTTGGGCACCGTGGTAGACGTCAAGGCGATCACCCGTGGCGCACACGATCTGGGCGTGCCGGTGCTGGTCGATGGCAGCCAGGGCGCGGTACACATGCCGGTGGACGTGCGCGATATCGGCTGCGATTTCTACGCGATTACCGGACACAAGCTCTACGGTCCTTCCGCATCCGGTGCGATTTATATTCGGTCTGAGCGCATGGCCGAGATGCGCCCCTTCATCGGGGGCGGCGACATGATCAAGGAGGTCTCGAAGGATCAGGTGATCTACAACGATCCGCCGATGAAATTCGAGGCCGGAACCCCTGGCATCGTGCAGACCATCGGGCTGGGCGTGGCGCTGGAGTACATGATGGAGTTGGGGATGGAGAACGTGGCCGCGCACGAGGCCGGTCTGCGCGACTACGCCATGCAGCGGTTCTCAGGGCTCAACTGGCTGCAGGTGCAGGGTACGCGACCGGACAAGGCGGCGATCTTCAGTTTCACGCTCGATGGCGCGGCCCATGCCCATGACATCTCGACCATCCTCGACAAAAAGGGCGTGGCGGTGCGCGCGGGTCATCACTGTGCCGGGCCGCTGATGGATCACCTCGGAATGACCGCCACTTGCCGTGCCAGCTTTGGCCTCTATAACACGCAGGACGAAGTAGACACCCTGGTCGATGCGCTGGAACTGGCGCACGAGCTCTTTGCCTGACGCGTAACGGGGCCGCCTTTTAAGGGCGGCTTTTTTTGGTCGTTGCGCGGAACAGGAAGCCACTGCCGATGCTGGCCAGCCGCAGTTCAGTTCAAAAATACAAAGTGTTCTGAGGGGGATGGCGCACCTGAGAGGATTCGAACCTCTGGCCTCTGCCTTCGGAGGGCAGCGCTCTATCCAGCTGAGCTACAGGTGCCTGGGCCGTTAGCTATCCTTCTTCGGTTCGGGGTGCAACTGCAAATTGGTTGCTTTCGGCGCCACGGCAGGTCGAAAAAGAAAACCCCCGTGCAGGTTTACGCGGGGGTGGTCACAAACGTCAGAAAGGCCGGTTTAACGGCCCCAAGTGCGGATGACGCCGCAATCCATATGCACGAAATTCGACCGCGAATAGCGGCCTACGCCCCCGGCGCGGCAGGATTGCGCCGCCCGTGCCACCTGGCTGACCGAACGCGATGCAAGGCGCAGATCGGCGGCCTGGCCTTTCATGTGAAGAGAGTTCTTCGCCACCCCGCGCGAGCGCGAGCGCAGCATTGCGTTGGTTCCGGGGCTGCGATAGCCGGACAACAGCATGTAGGGTTCATTGACATCCAGAAGATTGTGTGCCGCTGCCATGATGTCGATGGTACGCAGATCGATGGATTTGACCTGATCCGTGCGCCAATCACGCATGAAGTGATTGACCTCCTTGACCGCGTCCTTGATATATTTCCCGTCCACCCAATATATCATATCCAAACGCTCACCGGTGCGACCGGAATACATGCGGATGCGGCGGATGTCCCCGCCCCCCCGCAAGAAGCCTGCTGCGTTCGAATATGTGGGTGTTGCCACGATTGCCGTTGCTGCAAACGCACCTAACAGGGCACGCCGGGTCAAGCCCGTTGAGCTGATTTTTGTCATTTACTGCGTCGTCCCGTACTACGATCCTGCCTGCGCACGATGTTACGTGCACTGTGTTAACAGTTCATTCCATCCCCAGATGCGAAATGTATGCCATAGGCGGATTCGCAGGCCAAGACTTGTTTGGTTCAGAGATATCCAAGGGGAATTTTCGGCGGGTTTTTGCCCATACCAGAAGGGCTGCCACAGGCCTGCCACAATTCACTAACGCCGAGCGGTCCCGATCCGATGCAAACGCGCATCACGCCGGGATTCTTGCTGTCAAGTGATGCATTTGTGAATAGACATTTTCCCCGTAAATTTTGGAAACTTGGTGGACTAAAATCAGATCGTTCCATTTGTATGACCAAGGTTACCCTCATGTTCACTCTTGTTCGGCAACGTACCGCTTATGCTCTGGCAGCTTTTCTGGCAGCGTCAGGTGCGTTCTTACCAGTGCCCGCGACGGCTCAGATCACGGCATTCAAACAGGCCGTTGCCGAGGCCGCTGCGTCCAATGACGGCGTGGCCACCTATTACCGCGAAGCCAACTATGAGCCGATCTGGACAGGTGAGGGGGATGTGTATCGCGCCCGCCGCGCGGCGCTGATCGACGCGTTGTCGCGTGCGGACCTGCACGGGCTGCCATCCGGCATCTATCGCGTTGACGAATTGATGCGCCAGATGGAGGAGGCGCGGACGGTTCGGGATCTGGGCATGGTCGAAGCGGCGCTGAGCAATGTGTTCATCAGCTATGCCAATGATCTGCAATCGGGCTTGCTGACACCGGCGCGCATCGACAGCGGGTTGGTGCGTCAGGTCGAACGTCGCCCGGCTGAGGATTATCTCTCCGAATTCGCGGGGGCCAATCCGGGCGGCTATCTGGCGGCGCTGGTGCCGAACTCGACACAGTACAAGGCGCTATTGAAGCAAAAGGTGACCCTTGAGCGGCTGTTGAATGCGGGCGGCTGGGGTGAGGCCGTGCCTGTCACCAAGCTTGAGCCTGGCGATACCGGGCCCGCGGTCCTTGCGCTGCGCAACAGGCTGGTCGCCATGGAGTATATGAAACCCACTGCAAGTGGTCGATTTGACGACGCGCTGCGTGCCGGCGTGTTGGCGTTTCAAACGGATCATGGACTGGAAGCCGATGGTGTTGCCGGCAAAGGCACAATAACCGAACTCAACAAATCCGTCGCTGACCGGCTGAAATCGGTTGTCGTGGCGATGGAGCGGGAACGCTGGCTGCCGCAGGAACGCGGTGGGCGGCACATTCTGGTGAACCAGACCGATTTCTCGGCCAAGATCGTGGACCAGGGCCGCATCAGCTTTGAAACCCGCGCCGTCATTGGCAAAAACGTGCATGACCGCCGCAGCCCCGAGTTCTCGGACCAGATGGAGCATATGGTGATCAACCCGAGCTGGTATGTGCCGCGCTCGATCATCACCAAGGAATACCTGCCGAAACTTGCCGCGAATCCAAATGCGGTCAGCCATCTTGAAATCACCGACCGGCGTGGACGGCGGGTGAACCGCGGGGCCGTGGATTTCAGCCAATTCAGCGCGCGCAGCTTCCCGTTTGCGATGCGTCAGCCTCCGGGTAAGCGGAACGCATTGGGGCTGGTCAAGTTCATGTTTCCCAACAAGTACAACATCTACCTGCATGACACGCCGCAAAAGAGCCTGTTCTCGCGTGAGGTGCGGGCGTTCTCGCATGGCTGTATCCGTCTGGCGGATCCGTTCGATTTTGCCTATGCGCTGCTGGCCCGGCAGGAAGAAAACCCCAAGGCCTTCTTCCACCGCATGTTGAACACCGGCAAGGAAACCAAGGTGGTTCTGGACCAGCCGGTGCCGGTGCATCTGATCTACCGCACCGCCTTCATCGGCCCGCGGGGTGCAGTGCAGTACCGCCGCGACGTTTATGGCCGTGACAAGAAGATCTGGGAGGCGCTGAACAAGGCGGGGGTGGCCCTGCCTGCGGTTCAGGGGTAAGCACGGGCCAGATCCTCTGACAGGGAGCCCCGAGAATGCAGTTTACCGTCCAACAGATCGCCGAGGCCCTTGGGGCTGAGGCTGAGGGCAATACCGATCTGACAATCCTGCGCGCGGCCGAGCCGGGCGATGCGGGGCGGACCGATCTGGCGCTGGCCATGTCTCCCAAATATGCCGAGGCACTTGGGGCGGGGCAGGCGCGCGCAGCGATATTGTGGCCCGGGGCGGATTGGCAGGCGTCGGGGCTTGAGGCGGTGATATTCGCCCCGCGCCCCCGCATGGCCATGGCCGGTGTGACGGTGATGCTGGATCGTGGGCAAGGGGTACAGCCCGGTATTCACCCGTCGGCGGTCATTGATCCCACGGCGGAGATTGGTAGCGATGTTTCCATTGGACCGTTGGCGGTTGTTGGCGCGCGGGCTCGAGTCGGAGCCGGCTCGATCATCGGTCCGAATTGCGTCATCGGCATGGATGCGACGCTGGGCGAAGGCGCGCTGCTGCGCGAGATGGTCAGCATCGGCGCCCGCACCGTGATCGGCGATCGCTTCATCGCACAGCCCGGCGCCCGCATCGGCAGCGACGGGTTCAGTTTCGTCACGCCTGAGGTCTCGGGCGTCGAAAACGTGCGCAAGACCATGGGTGATCAGGGCGATGCCAGGGCCCAGAACTGGCTGCGCATCCATTCGCTGGGTGCGGTCGAGATCGGCGACGATGTCGAGGTTGGCGCCAACAGCACCGTGGACAACGGGACCATCCGCAACACACGGATTGGCCACGGCTCGAAACTGGATAACCTCGTGCATGTGGGCCACAACACGCGGGTCGGCAATGACTGCCTGCTGTGCGGTCAGACCGGCGTGTCCGGCTCGGTCGAGATCGGCAACAACGTGGTACTGGGTGGGCAGACCGGCGTGGCCGATAACATCTTCATCGGCGACGGGGTGATTGCGGCCGGCGGCACCAAGATTCTGTCCAACGTGCCCAAGGGCCGGGTGGTCATGGGCTATCCGGCGATCAAGATGGAGACCCATACCGAGATCTACAAGGCACAGCGCCGCCTGCCACGTCTGGCCCGTGACGTAGAGACGCTGAAAAAGGCGGTTTCCAAACAGTCACCGAGCGATTAAATCAGCCCCAAGGCGATAATCAGAGGATTGACATGAGCATCAGCGACCGCGTGATCGCGATCATTGCAGAGCAGGCCGTGCTGGAACCATCGGACGTGACACCCGAAAGCACGCTTGAGGATCTGGGTATTGACAGTCTCGGCCTTGTTGAAAGCATCTTTGCCATCGAGGAAGAGTTCGACATCTCGATCCCCTTCAACGCCAACGAACCCACGGCCAGCGATTTCGACATCTCGAACGTGGCGGCCATCATTGCGGGCATCGAAAAGCTCGTTTCGGAAAAGGCCTGACGCGCGACCATGAAACGGGTCGTAATCACCGGTGCGGGCACCATCAACTCTCTGGGGCATTCAGTACCCGACACGCTTGAGGCCATGCGCGAAGGGCGCTGTGGGATCGGCGAACTGGATTTTCGCGATGTCGAGCGGCTGTCGATCAAGATCGGTGGCCAAGTGCGCGGGTTCGAGGCCGAGGGGCGCTTCAACCGTCAGCAGATGACGCTCTATGACCGGTTCACCCAGTTCACGCTGACCGCCACCAAGGAGGCCATCGAACAGTCGGGGATCGAGTTCCACGGCGATCTTGCGGCGCGGTCGGGTGTGGTGCTAGGCACTGCCGGGGGTGGGGTCAGCACCTGGGACGACAATTACCGCTCGGTCTACGAGGACGGCAAGAACCGGGTGCACCCGTTTGTGGTACCCAAGCTGATGAACAACGCGGCCGCCAGCCACGTGTCGATGGAATACAACCTCAAGGGCCCGAGTTTCACCGTCTCAACCGCCTGCGCCTCGTCCAACCATGCGATGGCATTGGCCTTTCAGATGGTGCGCAGCGGTGCGGCCCCTGCGATGCTGACAGGGGGGTCGGAATCGATGCTGTGCTTTGGCGGGGTCAAGGCCTGGGAAGGGCTGCGGGTCATGTCCAAGGATGCCTGCCGCCCGTTCAGCGCCAACCGCAACGGCATGGTGCAGGGCGAGGGTGCGGGGATCTTTGTGTTCGAAGATTACGACCACGCTCGTGCCCGTGGTGCCGAAATCCTGTGCGAGGTTGTGGGCTTTGCCATGTCCTCAGACGCCGCTGACATCGTCATGCCCAGTAAACAAGGCGCGGCGCGTGCGATGTCCGGGGCGCTCGCGGATGCCCGCATTGACGCCAGCGAAGTGCGCTACATCAACGCCCACGGTACCGGCACGGCGGCCAACGACAAGACCGAATGTGCCGCTGTGGCCGATGTGTTTGGGCCGCATGCGGACGATCTGATGATCTCGTCCACCAAATCCATGCACGGTCACCTGATCGGCGGCACCGGCGCGGTCGAGCTACTGGCCTGCATCATGGCCCTGCGCGACGGCATCATCGCCCCGACCATCGGTTATGAAGAGCCCGACCCGGAATGCGCGCTGGACGTGGTCCCGAACGAGGCGCGGGAGGCAACGGTCAACGTGGCGCTCTCGAACGCCTTTGCGTTTGGCGGGCTGAACGCGGTTTTGGCCCTGCGCCGGGTTTGAGAATTTCCTTCAAAAGAAAAGGCCGCCAGCGCAGATGCACGGCGGCCTTTTTCATTTGATCGGCTGGCTCAGTTGCTGACCACGTCCACCACGTTGTACCCGGCGGTAAAGCCCTTGAGCGACATTTTCAGCGTGATCACCTGATCTGGTGCAGGCGCTGGCACCAACGAGATTGTGGCCTCGGTACCCTTTTTCATCGCATCGATGTCTTCCTGGGTCAGACCGATCTGCGCGATGCAACCGACCGGCGCGCAATAGGAGTAGTTGTAGCGTTTGCCCGGGCCGCCATCGACCGAGATCGTGAGTTGTGCGGGCAGCAGTGTTTCAAGCGGCACAATCACGGTTGCGCCCGCCACGGCAACCTGGCGCCCCTCCAGCCGGAACATCGAGAACTCGGCCATCGGGTTGCCCTCAGGGCCGTTCAGAATCTGCAGAAGGGAGCAAGGGTCCTCGTCGGACTGCGTCTTGACGCAGGCCAGGTCCCAATCGCCGTGCTTTTCCTTGGAATAACGCTGACCCACGGGCGTCTCGCCATCCTGAACGGGCTGGCCGAGGTCCAGAACTTCACTGGCGCCGGCGGATTGTCCGTCGGTTGATTGTTCAGTCGCATCGGTGCTGTCGGTCGGTGCCGCGGCCTCTTGTGCGAAAGACGCATGGGACCATGCGGTCAGGGCCAGGACACACACTGGGAGGGGGTTCTTGAACATGATTGCCTCTTTGGGATCGGGACTGCTCTTTGGCACCGTCTACCACGGCTGCACAAAGGTGTCAGGCGCTATCGTTCGGTGGATCGTCAATTTGATCGGATATCCGCCGCTAGGCACCGCCAAACGCGGCCACAGTCAAGGATTTGGCGACCGGAGTTGCAGCCAAAGTTTCAACGAAAAAGGGAGCCGAATGACGGCTCCCCTTCAGAAATGTATCTCCCCGTCGGACTGGCCGACTTAGTTATGCGGCAGACGTTACGAAAGGGGGGGCCATGGGTCAACCGTTAAGCCAATTTTTTTTGTCAACCAGAGGTAAAGTCACGGAAAATACGTTTCGGAGTAGCGCGTGGCCGGAAAAAAGCCGTGCCCGAAGGCACGGCCAGTCTAACAGGGAGGAAGTCTGTCCCCCTCACAGCACCTGAGCAAGGAAGGACAAAAACACTATCGCAGCCAAAGGTTAACTTTGTATGGTCTGGGTGGATCGCTTAAACTTGAGGCATAACTTCAATGGATGAAAAGATTTTCCTGGGCGGCGGTGGGCCGGATTATGGCGTGCAACAGGGGCTGGCCCTGAAATACGCAAACCGGCACGGTCTGATCGCGGGGGCCACGGGCACGGGCAAGACAGTGACTTTGCAGATCCTGGCCGAAGGATTTTCCAAGGCGGGCGTGCCGGTTTTCATGGCCGACGTAAAGGGCGACCTGTCCGGATTGGCCAAGGCCGGGTCGCCCGAGCACAAACTTCACAATGCGTTTACCGAGCGAGCGCAGAAAATCGGGTTTGACGATTTCTCCTACGGTGCGTGCCCGGTGACCTTCTGGGATCTGTTCGGAGATCAGGGCCATCCCGTGCGCACCACGGTCACCGAAATGGGCCCGTTGCTGCTGTCGCGCCTGCTGGAACTGTCCGAGGCGCAGGAGGGTATTCTGAACATCGCTTTCCGTCTGGCCGATGAAGAGGGGATGGGGCTGCTGGACCTCAAGGACCTGCAGGCGCTGCTGGTCTGGATTGGCGAGAACCGCGCCGATCTGGCGCTGCGCTACGGCAATATCTCTCCCGCGTCGGTCGGCGCAATCCAGCGGCGGCTGCTGGTTCTTGAAAACCAGGGCGGCACCCGCTTGTTCGGCGAGCCCGCGCTGGAGCTGTCGGATCTGATGCGCACCGAGGCCGACGGGCGCGGTGTCGTGAACATTCTTGCGTCGGACAAGTTGATGGCGGCGCCCCGGCTCTATGCGACTTTCCTCCTGTGGCTGCTCAGCGAGCTGTTCGAGGAACTGACTGAAGTGGGCGATCCGGATAAACCCAAACTCGTGTTCTTTTTTGATGAGGCCCATCTGCTGTTCGAAGATGCCCCCAAGGTGTTGGTGGACAAGGTCGAGCAGGTGGCCCGTCTGATCCGGTCAAAGGGGGTTGGGGTCTACTTCATCACCCAGAACCCCGCGGACGTGCCCGAGGATATCCTCGGCCAGCTTGGCAACCGGGTACAGCACGCGCTGCGCGCATTTACCGCCCGGGACCGCAAGAACCTGCGTATGGCGGCGGAAACCTACCGTGAGAACCCGGCCTTCGATACCGAAGAGGCGATCCGCGAGGTCGGGGTGGGCGAGGCCGTCACCTCGATGCTGCAGAAAAAGGGTGTGCCGGGCATCGTGGAGCGCACGTTGATCCGCCCACCGGGTTCACAACTCGGGCCGATCACAGCGCAAGAGCGCAAAGCTGTGATCGCGGCATCCTCCATGGCCGGAAAATACGACACCGTGGTCGATCGGCGTTCGGCCTACGAGGTTCTGGCCCAACGGGCCGAGCAGGCTGCACAGGCGGCAGAAAAGGCAGAAGCCGATGAGGTGGTTGAGGCGCAGTCACCGGCAGATCGGGAATACGCCTCGGCCAGGCGGTTCACGGGAAGCAGGGTAGGGCGCTCAACAGCGCGGCGCAGCCACAAACGGGACACTTTTGCCACCGCAATGACCGCTGCCGTAATCAAAGAATTGAAGGGCACCACTGGACGCCGGATTGTGCGCGGTATATTGGGTGGTCTGTTTCGTAACCGTTAAAGACAGGCGCACCGGCTGGATGATGTTCCGGCCGGTGCACATACGCTGACTTAATGTGGGATCAGGTGGCCCGGCGGCGGCCTTCAGCTTTGCAAACCTTGTCCGCGGCGCGGCTGGTCATGCTTTCAGGATGCGCGATGGCTTCGTCCCAAAGGGTCGTATCGGAGGTGTAAAGCTGGCAGGTGACCGTGCCCTGAGGGGTTTCGACATTCACCGGCGTTGTTGCCAGATTTTCGCGCGTCGGGATGGCGCAGCCTGAAAGCGTGGCCGCAGAGATTACGATGAGAGTGGATTTGGAAAGAAAGGTCATGAGTGGCCTATTTTGTTACAGGGTTACCAGAGACGATCGTTACAAGTGCGGTAGAACCATATCGACAGGTGTGCTGGACGCTGTGCCTTATAACTTCAAAACCGCAAAAGTCGTTTAAATTTTCTGCGATCAGCAATCAAGAAGCCGCGCCGGATTTGTGGGCGCGGCTTCAGCATTAGTTCCGATCCAGGTTCAGTGTTCCGGAATCAAACCTCGTGGGCTGAAGCGGAGAACCAGCAGCAGCACCAGCCCCATGGTCAGCAGACGCATATGGGCGGCGCTGTCGATCAGGTGCTCTTTGAGGGCGCTGCCATCGGCCATGCCGGATGTGATGACTTGCATCAGCCACAGCCCGATCGGCTCGACCTGTACCCAGAGGAACCAGATCAGCATCGCGCCCAGAACGGCGCCGAAATTGTTGCCCGAGCCGCCCACGATCACCATCACCCAGATCAGGAAGGTGAAGCGCAGCGGCTGGTAAGTGCCCGGAGTCAGCTGTCCGTCCAGCGTCGTCATCATCGCCCCGGCAATACCGCAGATGGCCGAACCCAGAACGAAGATCTGCAGGTGGCGGCGGGTGACATCCTTGCCCATCGCCTCAGCAGCCACCTCGTTGTCACGGATCGCACGCATCATGCGGCCCCAGGGGCTTTTGAGCGCCATCTGCGCCATCCAGAGCAGCACCAACAGCACGATGAGGAACAGCACCGAATAGCCCAGCTTGACATAGAGGGTCGAGGCGGTGACCGGGTCGAGGCCCAGACCGCTTGCCCGTTCGACAAAGCTTGGATCGTTCTGCAGGTCGATCTCGTATGGTACCGGACGGGGCAGGCCGATCACGTTCTTGACCCCGCGCGCCAGCCAGTCCTCGTTCTTGAGCACGGCGATGATGATCTCGGCAATCCCCAGCGTGGCGATGGCCAGATAGTCCGAGCGCAGCCCCAATGCCGTCTTGCCGATCAGCCACGCAGCGCCCGCGGCCAGCAGACCGCCTGCGGGCCAGGCCAGCAGCACCGGCAGGCTCAGCCCGCCGATATTGCCTGCGGCGGCGGGGTTGATCGCCTCGACGGCGGCCACGTTCGGATCGAACACGCCACGATACAGGAAGAACCCGCCGATCATGATCGCAATCAACACCAGCATCCGGGTGCGCCCCTTGGGCATTTTCTTGGTCACGAACACGGCGGCCACCACGGTCGCGGCCCCCATCAGCAGTGCCAGCACGATGCCGATCCCTCCCGCACCCCATGCGCCTGCGGTCGGAGCGGCCGCGACCAGCACCACCGCCAGCCCGCCAAGCGCGACAAAGCCCATGACGCCCACGTTGAACAGCCCGGCAAACCCCCATTGCAGGTTCACGCCAATGGCCATGATCGCCGAGATCAGCCCCATGTTCAGGATCAGGATGGCCGAGTTCCAGCTTTGCATGAACCCGGTCAACAGGATCAGACCACCGACGAGTAGAAAGAGAAGAGTATTTTTCACCGGCTCGCTCATACCGCTTTCCCCTTAAAGAGCCCGGTGGGCTTGTACAGAAGCACGATTAGCAGGATCACGAAGCTGACGGCAAATTTGTAGTCGGTGCTGAGCAGTTGCACGAGGCCCGACGGCGCCAGCGCGTCCGGCAGCACATAGGTCAGCACCTTCTTCCAGGCATAGGTGATCGTCACCTCGGAGAACGCAATGATGAACCCGCCCGCGATGGCGCCCAGCGGATTGCCCAGACCGCCCACGATGGCCGAGGCAAAGATCGGCAGTAGCAACTGGAAATAGACGAAGGGCTTGAAGCTCTTGTCGAGCCCGTAAAGTACCCCGGCGGTGGTCGCCAGCGCTGCCACGATCAGCCACGTATACATCACCACCCGTTCCGGGTTGATGCCCGAAAGCAGTGCCAGATCCTCGTTGTCCGAGTAAGCCCGCATGGATTTTCCGGTGCGGGTCTTATTAAGAAACCAGAACAGCAGTGCAACGGCAATCACCGCAACAACCACGGTCAGGCCTTGCGTTGTCTTGATCGCCAACCCTTCTCGCAGGCCGGTCATCTCTTTGAAATCGCGCGCCGAAATCAGAAAGCGTTCGCCGTCAGCGAACCTCTGGTCGTTCGGACCGATGATGAACCGCACGAGGCCGTTCATGATGAACATCACGCCCATCGACACGATCACTAGAATAACTGGCTTGGCCTTCTGTTCTCGGTAGAAATGATAGACCAGCCGGTCTGTGATCAGCACAAGCGCCATGCAGCCGAGGATGGCAACCGGCAGGGCCAGCAAGGCGGTGGGAAGCGGGCCAAGCCCGACACCCATGCTTTGCAGCCACCAGGTGACCAGAACGGCGATCATCGCGCCAAAGGCCATGGTATCGCCATGGGCGAAATTCGAAAACCGCAGGATGCCATAGATCAGCGTTACTCCCAGCGCGCCGAGGGCCAACTGGCTGCCATAGGCAATGGCGGGAACCAGAACGAAGTTGGAAAGCGCCACAATGGCGTTGAGGAAGTCCATCAATTTTCCCTCTCACAATTACCAAATGTGGCCGTTGATATTGGTGCTCCGTCGGACGCCTGAGAGTGCTCACTAATTATTAATGACCCATCCTCGTAGATTGTAACCAATCCCGTAAGCCCAGTAACTGCACCGTTGATCAGCCAATCACGCCGCTTAGCCTGATCTTGAGTCAGTTCTTCTAAATCGACGAGAAAGCTCCTCGCTTCTATTCGACCTTGTCCTGGCAACCGGTCGAAAATCCGCAATTTGGCTGTCAAAATCACACATTCTTCGTCCTTGGTACATGCCATGGAAGTCGTACAATCAAATTTTTCGGCATTTCCAGCGTTAGCAGCGACCGACAAGAGACCCATAAATAGGAGGCGTGGGTTGAACGGATTCAACATCTTTCATCACCCTCCCAAGAACGACTTACGCACTTCCGGATCGGCCAACAGCTCCTTGCCGGTGCCGGTATAGGCATTCCGCCCCTGAACCAGCACATATCCCTTGTCCGCAATCTCGAGCGCCTGCCGCGCGTTTTGCTCGACCATCAGGATCGGCAGGCCGGTGCGGGATACTTCGATGATGCGGTCGAACAGTTCGTCCATGACAATGGGCGACACGCCTGCGGTGGGCTCATCCAGCATCAGCACCTTGGGCTTGGTCATCAGCGCCCGGCCAACGGCGACCTGCTGGCGTTGGCCGCCCGACAGCTCTCCGGCCGCCTGATCGCGCTTGTCTTTCAGGATCGGGAACAGTTCGAATACCTGCTCCATCGTATCCGAAAAGTCGTCGGTGCGGATGAAAGCGCCCATCTCGAGGTTCTCTTCCACCGTCATCGAGGTGAAGATGTTCGAGGTTTGGGGCACGAACCCCATGCCCTTGACGACCCGATCCTGCGGGCTGAGCTTGGTGATGTCCTCTCCGTCCAGACGCACTGAGCCGGACCGGACGTCGAGCATCCCGAACACCGCCTTCATCGCGGTGGACTTTCCGGCACCGTTCGGGCCGACGATGACCGCGATCTCGCCCTTGTCCACGGCGATGGTGCAATCATGCAGGATGTCGGGGCCCTTGCCGTAGCCGCCGGTCATGGTGTCACCGATCAGGAACGGCCCGCCGCCGACATAGTGGGTTTCGCCGCTTTCGCGATGGGCCGGGGTCATGGTGCCAATTCCTGCGGTGTTGGTAATCGTGGCATCCTTGTTGCCGTGGTCATCGTGATAGGGGTTGTCGCCTGAGCCGGGGGTCATTCCTGCGCCTCCAGCTGATCCTTGTTTTTCAGACCGGTGCCCAGATAGGCCTCGATCACGTGCTCGTTGGCCTTGATCTCGTCCAGCGTGCCCTCGGCCAGCACCTTGCCCTCGGCCATACAGATCACCGGATCGCACAGGCGGCCGATGAAATCCATGTCATGCTCGATAACGACAAAGGTATAGCCGCGTTCCTTGTTCAGCCGGATGATCGCATCGCCGATGGTGTTCAGAAGCGTCCGGTTCACGCCGGCGCCGACCTCATCCAGAAACACGATCTGGGCGTCCACCATCATGGTGCGGCCCAGTTCAAGCAGCTTCTTCTGCCCGCCCGAGACCTGACCCGCCTTGTGATCAGCCAGATGTTCGATGGTCAGGAACTCGAGTACCTCGTCCGCCTTCGCCTTGAGCGCGCGTTCCTCATCAGCGATCCGCTTGCGCCCGAACCAGGTGTTCCACAGCGATTCCCCCGATTGTAAACCCGGCACCATCATCAGGTTTTCGCGGCAGCTCATCGACGAGAACTCATGCGCGATCTGAAAGGTGCGCAGCAAACCCTTGTGGAACAGCTCATGCGGCGGCAGGCCAGTGATGTCTTCGTCCGCCATGGTGACACGGCCCGATGTCGGTGGCAGAACACCCGCAATCACGTTGAAAAGAGTGGTCTTTCCGGCTCCGTTCGGGCCGATCAGCCCGGTGATGGAGCCTTTGGTGATCTCCAGCGACGCGCCGTCCACCGCGTGAAACCCGCCGAAATGCTTATGCACGTCCTCAACGACGATCATGTGTTCCCCCAGCCGCTTCGCTTTGGCGCGGCCCTGTTGTTTGTTGCCTCATCCCCCGAAAAGAGAGGTGCGGCCTTTTGTCATTGAAACAGCCCGGACACAAGGGCCCGGGCTGCTCAAAGGTCAGATCATTGTTGCAAGATCAGCGGAATTTGACGGTGGTGATCTTACCGTCCTTGATCTCGTACTGACGGTAGTTGCCGGCGCTTTCGCCGGGGCCGATCAGTTCAACCGCGGTGGCGCCGACATAGTCCACATCGCCGCCATCCTTGAGGATCTGCAGCGCCTTGGCCAGCTCACCGGGGTAGATCTTTTCACCCGGCTCGTTAGCCACGTCCATGACCTTAGCGGCGTAGTCCGCAGGCGCTTTCGAGTTCGCCGCCTGCATGGCCAGCATGATCAGAGCGGCAGCATCGTAGGATTCGCCTACGAACGACGAGGTGCCGTCGAACCCGTTGGCCTCACCCATCGCCTGGATGGTGGCGGCACCCGGGCTGTCCGTGCCGGGAAGTTGTCCGGTCGATCCGTCGATTTCCGAGCCGAAATCATCTTCCAGCTTGGCTCCATACATACCGTCCGGGAAGTGGAAGGTGTCGAACGCGCCGGAGTCGAGCGCCGCGCGCATGATGCCCGAGCCACCCTGATCGACGTAACCCGCGATCACCAATTTTTCGCCACCCGCCGCGGCCAGAGCGCCGACCTCGGCCGAATAGTCGGCCTTGCCGTCTTCATGTGCGGCGGCAATGGTCACCGTGCCGCCTGCCGCTTCGAACGCCTGCTGGAAGCTGTCCGCCAGACCCTTGCCATAGTCGTTGTTGGTGTAGGTCAGTGCGACTTCCTTGACGCCCTGTTCCATCAGCACGTCGGTCATCACCTGACCCTGACGTGCATCCGACGGCGCAGTGCGGAAGAACAGGCCGTTGTCTTCGGCGGTCGAAAGCGCGGGCGAGGTGGCAGAGGGTGAGATCATTACCATGCCGTTCGGCAGCGCCACGTTCGACAGGATTGCACCGGTCACACCCGAGCAGTCGCCGCCGACGATGCCGTCAACACCGTCCGAGGTGATCAGACGCTCGGCGGCTGCGGTGGCCGCGCCGGAATCGATGCAGGTCGAGTCGGCCCGCACGGCCGAGACCGTGGCGCTGTCGAGCAGCAGGCCGCTGTCGGTAACTTCCTTCATCGCCAACTCTGCCGCGTCCGCCATCGGCGGGGTCAGCGATTCAATCGGGCCGGTGAAGCCATAGATGATGCCCAGTTTCACTTCCTTGGCGTGGCCGTCAGCAAAGGCGGCACCAGTCAAAAGCGCAGTGGCCGCAGTGGCCGTGAGCAGTTTTTTCATGAGGTTACTCCCTTATTGGAACGTATTCGTTCTGCCCGAACCCTAGGCAAGCCTTCGCAAAAATAAAAGCCCTAACGAAAAAGTGCCTTTGCGTGATCCCGCGGGCTTGGTTTGATTGGGACAGCCGGACATTCAAGTCCCGGTGTCCATGTGCGGAGCGGTTGGCCATGCGTCTCTTTCCAATGATTCTGATATGGTTTTGCGCGGCGTCTCAGGTCGCGGCGCAAGCAATTGAAACCAGTGAAGGAAAGGCGCGCCTCACGCAGGTTGTGGGCGGGTTGGATACTCCGTGGGCCATCGGTCTGCTTCCAGGGGGCGGGTTTCTGGTCACCGAGCGGGATGGTCGCCTGCTCCATGTCAGCGGCGGCACCGTGCACAAGGTCGCGGGTGTTCCGAAAGTGCACGTTTCGGGGCAGGGCGGGTTGCTTGACGTGACAATCCCGCGCGATTTTGCCCGGACACGCGAGGTTTTTCTGACATTTTCCAAAAAGCAGTCAGGTGGCGCGGGTACGGCTTTGGCGATTGGTCGACTGAGTGCCGACGGCAAACGCCTGACCAACCTGCGCACCGTGTTCGAGGCCGCACCGGGTGGCAGCGGCGGGCGTCACTTCGGCAGCCGCGTGGTCGAGGCGCGTGACGGCACGCTGTTTGTCACGATCGGTGACAGGGGCGATCGCCCCTCTGTGCAGGATCGGTCAAATCACAATGGGACGATCATCAGAATCAACCGCGACGGTTCGGTGCCTGCCGACAATCCCTTTGCCGGGCAGGCAGGGGTTCGGCCCGAGATTTGGTCCTACGGCCACCGCAACCCGCAGGGCGCGGCGCTGGATTTGCAAGGGCGGCTCTGGACCGCCGAACACGGCGCCAAGGGCGGGGACGAGGTGAATCGCATCCGCAAGGGCGCGAATTTCGGCTGGCCGGTGATTTCCTACGGTGTGCATTATTCTGGCAAGAAGATCGGCGAAGGCACTACGAAAACGGGGATGGAGCAGCCGGAATTCTACTGGGACCCGTCCATCGCGCCTTCGGGGCTGATGGTCTATTCCGGCAAGCTCTGGCCCGCGTGGAGGGGGGACATTTTTGTGGGCTCGCTGAAATTCGACTACATCTCGCGGCTGGAGGGCAACCGGGTGCGTGAGGTTGAGCAGATCAAAGGCCCGGAGACCGAGCGCGTGCGCGACATCGTCGAGGCGCCAGACGGCTCAATCTGGTTCATCTCCGTGGGGCAGGGGGCGGTTTACAGGATGACGCCTGAGTAATAAGTGCGATCAGTTGGGGCGATCCAGCCGGAAATAGGCGGTATCGCACCATTCCGTCTCGCCATAGAGAAAGTTCTTCTCAATCAGCCCGGTCTGCCGGAAGCCCAGCTTTTCCAGCAGCTTGACCGAAGCCGCGTTGCGGGGATCACATTCGGCCGTCAGGTGCTCAAGGTCTTCGTGCCGCTCAAAGATGCGTGGCAGAACTGCCGAAAGCGCCTCATATGCAAAGCCCTTGCCCCAGTGATCCGGATGCAGAATGTATCCGATCTCGGGTCTGGCCCACATTCCGGCCTTGCCGATGCATGTGCCGTCGAACTCAACGATGTACTCGAACCGGTTCTTTGCATCTTCCGTCATGAAGCCTTCAAGAAATCGCCGGGTCGGTTCGAGGTCTTCATGGGCCGGATGACTCCAGTAGCGCATCGCGCCTGTGTCTGAAAAAATACTGTGCAGCGGCAGCAGGTCGTCTGGCCGCGCGGGGCGCAACAGCAGACGATCGGTTCGGATCACACCGACAGCCGCGTGGCTTGTGCGCCGCGCTCGCGATAAGGCGTCGTGTTGTAATGCGCCCGGTAGCATTTCGAGAAATGCGAGGGACTGGCGAAACCGCAGGCCAGCGCGACGTTGATCACGCTCATATCCGTCTGCATCAGCAGGTTGCGCGCCTTCTGCAGCCGCAGCTCCATATAGTAGCGCTTGGGCGAGCGGTTCAGATAGCGGCGGAACAGCCGTTCGAGCTGTCTAGTGGACATGCCCACATCCTTGGCCAGAATCGAGGGGCTGATCGGCTCCTCGATGTTCTTTTCCATCATCTGGATGACCTGGCTCAGCTTGGGATGCCGCACACCGATACGGGTGGGTGTCGACAGGCGCTGGGTGTCCTGGTCCGTGCGGATCGAGGAATAGATCATCTGGTCCGCCACCGCATTGGCCAGCTCTTCCCCGAACTCGTCGGCAATCAGTTTCAGCATCAGGTCGATGGACGAGGTGCCCCCGGCCGTGGTCATCCGGTTGCCGTCGATCAGGAAGACCGACTTGGTCAACTCGACCTTCTCGAATTCCTCGACGAAACTATCGGCATTCTCCCAGTGAATCGTCGCACGCTTGCCATCCAGCAGGCCCGCCTTGGCCAGTGTGTGGGCACCGGTACACAGCCCGCCGATGCGGATGCCCTTGCGTGCCTCGCGGCGCAGCCAGTTCAGCATCTTTTTGGTTGAGGCCATCTGCACATCGACGCCGCCGCAGACCAGCATGATATCGTCGCGCGAAAGCTCGCCCAGATCACTGTCCAGCTTGAAAGTGGTGCCGGCGGAACAGCTCACCAGCTCACCGCCTTCACCGGCAAGAACCCAGCTGTACAAGTCCTTGTTTGCCATACGGTTGGCAATCCGAAGACTGTCCAGCGCCGAGGCAAAGGACAGCATGGAAAACTTGTCCAGCAAAACAAATACGAACCGGCGGGATTTGGCCGGAGCGTTTTCCACGTCGACAACTTGGCGTTGCTCTTGCATGGCGGATTGTCCTTAGTTCGGCGTCTTCCGGATCGGTGACGGGCGCGGATATGGCAGTCACCTTGTTCAGAGCTTGTTTGCGGCGTCAAGAGGTGCAAATCGGATATGGCGCCCGACCACGGCATTTTGTATAGAGGCCACCTGATTACCTCAGCGGAGATATGAGCTATGACCGAGTGGCAAAAATCGAACTGGCGCGCCAAGCCGCGGGTTCAGATGCCCGATTATACCGATCCGGCCGCACTGGCCAAGGTCGAGGCGCAGCTTTCCAAGTATCCGCCGCTGGTGTTTGCGGGCGAGGCGCGGCGTCTGAAGCAGCATCTGGGTGCTGCCGGACGGGGCGAGGCCTTCCTGCTGCAAGGCGGCGATTGTGCCGAGAGTTTCGAACAGTTCAGCGCGGATGCGATCCGCGACACGTTCAAGGTGATGTTGCAGATGGCGATGGTGCTGACCTATGGCGCCAAGGTGCCGGTGGTGAAAGTGGGCCGCATGGCGGGCCAGTTCGCCAAACCGCGCAGTGCGCCGACCGAGACCGTGGATGGGGTGGAACTGCCCAGCTACCGCGGCGACATCATCAACGAGCTGGCGTTCACGTCCGAGGCCCGCGTGCCGAATCCGGCCAAGATGCTGCAGGCCTACACACAGGCGGCAGCCACGCTGAACCTGCTGCGCGCTTTTTCGACCGGTGGTTTCGCCGACATGAGCATGGTGCATTCCTGGACGCTGGGCTTTACCGACGATCAGGATGTGCAGAAGTATTCCGAGATCGCCGACCGCATTCAGGACACGATCGACTTCATGGGTGCCGCTGGCATCACCGCCGACACCACCCATGAATTCTCGACCGTCGAGTTCTACACCAGTCACGAAGGGCTATTGCTGGAATATGAAGAGGCGCTGACCCGTCTCGATTCGACCTCCGGCAATTGGCTGGCGGGCTCGGGGCACATGATCTGGATCGGCGACCGCACCCGGCAGCCGGACGGTGCGCATGTGGAGTTTGCGCGCGGTGTGCTGAACCCCATCGGCATGAAATGTGGCCCGACGACGACGCCCGAGGACCTCAAGGTGCTGATGGCCAAACTGAACCCTGAAAACGAAGAGGGTCGCCTGACCCTGATCGCGCGCTTCGGCGCCGGCAAGGCGGGTGAGCATCTGCCGCGTTTGATCAAGGCGGTCAAGGAAGAGGGCGCCAAGGTTACCTGGGTCTGCGATCCGATGCATGGCAACACCATCAAGTCGGCGACGGGCTACAAGACCCGGCCCTTCGATTCGGTGCTGCGTGAGGTGCACGACTTCTTCGGCGTGCATCAGGCCGAGGGCACCATCCCCGGCGGCGTGCATTTCGAGATGACCGGTCTGGACGTCACTGAATGCACCGGCGGCGTGCGGGCGGTGACCGAAGAGGACCTCTCGGACCGGTACCACACCGCCTGCGACCCGCGCCTGAACGCCAGCCAGTCGCTGGAACTCGCCTTCCTGGTGGCCGAAGAACTGACCAATCTGCGTCGCGGTCGCTCGAAACGCGCCGCAAGCTGACGAGTCTCTCGTAGAAACAGAAAACGGCGGGCCTTGCGCCTGCCGTTTTTCATTGAGTAGCACGTCTCCCTGTGACCGTGCCCTTCGGTCTCAGCTGTCCCGCGACACCACGAGCCGCAGATGCGGGGCAGGGGAGTCGAGTGGCGCCTGATCCTCGGCAAAGCCGGTGACCGGCTGTGGGGCAGAGGCCTTTGCCTCTGGCTGGTTCAGGTCCCGCAGGCGAGATTTGGTCACGCCGAAACTATAAGGCGTCTTGCTGATCGGTCCGTCAGCCACCATCACGCCCAAAACACGGCTGATATCACCCAAATCGCTTTTCAAGGGCAGCAAGATCATGCGCGCCTCGATCTGCGCTCGGCCCATGCGCTTTTCCGATCCCATCTCAAGCTCGGCCACGGCGGGTGTGTCGAACAGGTGTTCCAGAGTTGCGCTGATCTCACGCCGCGCAGCGGCGGTGAAAAACGCGGTCAGCGGCATGCCACGCACCTCCATCCCAGCCAGTTTGCTCAGGTGATTGCCGGCCAGACGGAACCGCGCGATGCCCGGTGCGATCCGTTCAAGGATGAAGGTGTATTCCAGAATGTTTTCCAGCCCGCGCGGGTCGATATTCGAACGGTTCGGCACACCCCCATCGGTACGCAGCGCGGTCCAATAGGCCTCGGCCTGGCGAATGGGCGACAGGCTGCGCCCGCTGCGGAACCGGTCCATTGCCACTACTTTCCCCACCTCTGATCCGGGGCCATTCCCAAAGAAGGTCCTCATCTGCATCACCCTAACGCTGGCCGATCGCTTGCCTGTTTCGCATCTCTGGCGTGCGAGCGCCGCACAGAAACAGGTTACTCAAGAGTTAACCTGACACGGGTTTATTCAATTTTGGAGCAATTCTTTAACGAATGGTTAATTTCTACTGACCAACCCCAATCTGAGCAAAGACTTGCCCTGCGCCGCCGGATGGCATTAGGTGCGGCAACGCCGGGGCCAGGGGGCTGCGGCGCCGCGAAAAGGGCAGGAAAGGGCACGCATGATCAGATCCATGACCGGATTCGCCTCGGCCAAGGGTGAGCTTGGCGCCTATAGCTGGAGCTGGGAGCTGCGCAGCGTGAACGGCAAGGGGCTGGATCTGCGCCTGCGTGTGCCCGACTGGCTGGAGGGGCTCGAGGCGGCGCTGCGCGGCACCCTTGGCAAGGCAATCGCGCGCGGCAACGTCACCCTGTCACTGCGCTTGGCCCGCAGCGAAGAAGGCGGCGCACTGACCCTGAACCATTCGGCGATGGCCGTCGCGCTGGACGCTGTGGCCGAGGTCGAAGAGGCGGCGCGTACTCGTGGTGTGACCCTAGCGCCCTCACGGGCCGCCGATCTGCTCGCCCTGCGCGGCATGATGGAGGCGGGCGCGGGCACCGATGATGGGGCGGCGCTGGTGGCAAAGCTGAAATCCGAATTCGACCCACTGGTGCGTGCCTTTCTGGACATGCGTGAAACCGAAGGCGCAGCACTTGCCGAAATCCTCGAAGGCCAGATCGGTCAGATCGAGGCGCTTTCCACTCAGGCGGCGACTCTGGCCGAGGCGCGCAAGGAACAGATGGCGGAAACGCTGCGCAGCAACCTGGCGCGGGTACTGGACAATGCCGACGGAGCCGATCCCGAACGGGTGGCGCAGGAACTGGCGCTGATCGCCGTCAAATCCGATGTCACCGAGGAAATCGACCGCCTCGCCGCCCATGTCAAGGCGGCGCGCGATCTGCTGCAAAAGGGCAGCCCGGTCGGGCGCAAGCTGGATTTCCTGATGCAGGAATTTAACCGCGAGGCCAACACGCTCTGCTCCAAGTCGCAGAATGCGGAGCTGACAGCGGTGGGGCTGGAACTGAAGACTGTGATCGACCAGATGCGCGAACAAGTGCAAAACGTGGAATAGGAGCGGCACATGACGGACCGGCGCGGCCTCTTGATCATTCTTTCCTCGCCTTCGGGCGCGGGCAAATCGACACTGGCCCGGCGGCTCATGGCATGGGACGAGGGGCTCAAGTTCTCGATCTCTGCCACCACACGCCAGCCGCGCCCCGGA
The DNA here is from genome assembly GCF_013031405.1 of Ruegeria sp. HKCCD8929. Taxonomy (GTDB): domain Bacteria; phylum Pseudomonadota; class Alphaproteobacteria; order Rhodobacterales; family Rhodobacteraceae; genus Ruegeria. Next base: position 175,525 of record NZ_WPZY01000006.1, read on the forward strand.
GAGGAGCACGGACGGGAATACTTCTTTCTGAGCGAAGAGGAATTCAAGCAGCAGGTGATGGATGGCCAGATGCTGGAACACGCCCACGTGTTCGGCAATTTCTACGGCTCGCCCGCCGGACCGGTCCGCGAGACAATCGTCAGCGGACGGGACGTGTTGTTCGACGTGGACTGGCAGGGCGAAATTCAGATCCGGAACTCGGATCTGGGCAAACACGCGCTGTCGATCTTCATTCTGCCACCCTCGATCCGCGAATTGCGCCGCCGGCTTGAGGCGCGCGCGCAGGACAGTGACGACGTCATCTCGAAGCGGATGCTGAAAAGCTGGGACGAGATCAGCCACTGGGGCTATTACGACTACGTTCTGATTAATGACGATCTGGATGAGACCGAGGAAAAGTTGAAAACCATCGTCAGTGCCGAACGGATGCGCCGCATTCAGCAGCCCGCGTTGCAATCGCATGTGCGCGCGCTGCAGACCGAGTTCGAGGAATTGTCATGACCATCTACGCTCTGGGCGATCATGCGCCGCAGGTCCACGAGGACACCTGGGTGGCGCCCGACGCCAACCTGATTGGCAAGGTGGTGATGGAGGAGGGATCCTCGGTCTGGTTCGGCTGCACCATCCGCGCCGATCACGAGGAAATCCGTGTGGGTGCCGGTTCAAATGTGCAGGAAAACGTCGTCATGCATATCGACGCGGGCTATCCCCTGACCATCGGCAGGAACTGCACCATCGGGCATAAGGTGATGCTGCATGGCTGCACGATCGGGGAAAACTCGCTGATCGGCATGGGGGCCACGATCCTGAACGGTGCGAAGATCGGCAGAAACTGCCTGATCGGGGCCGGGGCGCTGATTACCGAGAACAAGGAGATCCCCGACAATTCGTTGGTCATGGGCGCCCCGGGTCGGGTGGTGCGTGAACTGGACGAGGCCGCCGCGCAGCGGATCACCTGGAGCGCGCTGCACTATCAGGAGAATATGCGCAAGTTCCGCGACACGCTTGTTGCGGTGAACTGAGCGCTGCGGCAGAGGGTGGGATGACCGAAGATGTGATCTCGGAGTTTGTTGCTGCGGTGCCGATGCCTGCGGTGGTGGTGGACCAGTCCGAACGCATCATCGCCGCCAATGCGGAAGCGCAGACGCTGTTGGGCCATCAGATGGTCGGGCGCCATTTCGCCACGCTGCTGCGGCAGCCGCAGATGATCGACGCCATCGAGCAGAGCCTCCGCACAAAGGGGTCGGTGAAGACACGGCACCTGTCCAATGACGGCGCGCAAGACACGACATTCGAGGTGCAATGCCGCTATGTCGACGGCATAGGCGCCGTGGGCGGCGGCGCTGTGCTGGCCAGTTTTCTCGATGTCACGCATCTGGAGCAGGCGGGTCAGATGCGGCGGGACTTTGTGGCCAATGTCAGCCATGAGTTGCGCACGCCGCTGACCGCGCTGATGGGATTCATCGAAACCCTGCGTGGCCCTGCGCGTGATGACACCGCCGCGCGGGAGCGGTTTTTGGAGATCATGGCGGATGAGGCCAACCGGATGAACCGGCTGGTGGGAGATTTGCTGTCGCTGAACCGGGTGGAAAGCGCTGAGCGTGTTCGGCCAACCGACCGGGTCGACCTGACTGGGCAGGTGCAATCCACGCTGATCTCGCTGCGCCCGCTGGCCGAGGGTGCAGGGGTGACGTTGACCCTGACGGCGCCCGAGCTGCCGGTAGTGGTGACAGGGGACAGCGATCAGTTGCGGCAGGTTTTTACCAACCTGATTGAGAACGCGATCAAATATGGTGGCGGCGGTGGTGAAGTGGATGTGACACTGACCGCATCCGACCGTGACCCGGCCGTGCGCGCGGCGGCGGCGCGGGTGCAGGTGGTGGACAAGGGCCCCGGTATCGATGCCGTGCATCTGCCGCGCCTGACCGAGCGTTTCTACCGCGCGGACAGCCACCGTTCACGCGAGTTGGGCGGCACCGGGCTGGGACTGGCCATCGTCAAGCACATCGTGAACCGCCACCGGGGGCGGTTGCGGGTGGAAAGCGAGTTGGGGAAGGGCTCGACCTTTACGGTGATCCTGCCGAGATAGGGCGTGCGGCTCAGCTTTGATCCGGGTGCGACTATTGATCACTTAAGTCACCAAGATCTGATGTGATGGACGGGGGGGTACGTTGACGTCTTGAGCAACAGAGGGTCGCGCCCTCCCTCGGGTGGGCGCTTTAACCGCGCGTGGTCTGCGGTTTATCTCGGAAGCCCCGGACGACGGTCGAGCGGTCAATGACATAGACTGAGCGCCCTCCCAAGGGGAGGGAGGGCGCAGCCCGGCGGGCTTCGCCCTTGATTCCGGGCCGGAGTTTCAGGCAACGAAGGTCGTCTATTGGCCGAAGAAGGAGTTACCCACGAAAATGGAGGATCTACGAGGAGTTCTTCACGTGATGGATCAGACGCCCGCCATATAAGCAACTATGCTCGCCGCGCATGTCTGTTTTGCGTCGCGTCTCCTGGAAAACGCGGCGGTTGTCATGAAACTGTTACACAGCTGTCACAAAAGGCTCATGCACCGCTCCTAAGAGTGCGGGCAAGATCATCATGGGGGTGATCATCAATATTCTGTCAAGGAGACTGAGATGTCCTTTGTGAAACTGTCCGCTTCGGCTTTGGCCATCGCCGCCGTATCGGCCACCGCTGCTGCCGCGCGCGATCAGGTCCAGATTGCCGGTTCGTCGACCGTTCTGCCCTACGCCTCGATTGTTGCCGAAGCCTTTGGCGAGAACTTCGACTTTCCGACCCCGGTGGTGGAATCGGGCGGTTCGTCGGCTGGTCTGAAGCGGTTCTGCCAGGGTGTGGGCACCGAGCACACCGACGTTGCAAATGCGTCGCGCGCCATCCGTGAAAAAGAAATCAAAGCCTGTGCTGAAAACGGCGTGACCGACATCATCGAAGTGCGCATCGGCTATGACGGCATCGTGTTCGCGTCGCAGCTGGACGGTCCCGCATACACTGCATTCACCCAGTCGGACATCTTCAACGCTCTGGCCCCGAAGGTCATGGTCGACGGCCAGCTGGTCGACAACCCGTACAAGAAGTGGTCGGACTTCAACGCTGACCTGCCTGCCGAAGACATCCTGGCCTTTATCCCCGGCACCAAGCACGGCACCCGTGAAGTGTTCGAAGAAAAGGTGATTGCGACTGGCTGTGAAGCCACCGGCGCAATGGAGGCCATGATTGCCGGCGGCATGTCGGAAGACGACGCGGAAGATGCCTGCCTGGAAGTTATGTCGGACGGCCGCGCTGTCGACATCGATGGTGACTACACCGAGACTCTGGCGTCGATCGATGCCAATGCAAACGGCATCGGCGTGTTCGGCCTGGCGTTCTATGAGAACAACACCGACAAGCTTAAAGTTGCGACCATGACCGGTGTCGAGCCTTCGACCGAGACCATCGCCTCGGGTGAGTATCCGGTTTCGCGTCCGCTGTTCTTCTACGTCAAGAAAGCCCATATCGGCGTAATCCCCGGCCTGAAGGAATATGCTGAATTCTTCATCTCGGACGAGATCGCCGGTGGCGATGGCCCGCTGGCCGAATACGGCCTGGTTGCGGATCCGGCTCTGAGCGAAACTCAGGAAGCCGTTGCTGCCGAAGAAGTCATGGGCGGCGGCAGCTAAATCAATCTCGATTGATTGAACCTGAGAGGCGGCGGCAGCCGCCGCCTCCATCAAACCAAGTCTTTGCGGTAAGGCTTCAGGGGGACAGATGTCCGTTTTCTGGCTTTGTATAATCGTGCTGGCGATCGCGGTCGTCGGCTTTGTTTTTGGAAGGCAGCGCGCGCTGGCAAGTGCTGGCGGCAACAGTGGATATCTGCACTCACTGCCGAACTACTACGGCTGGAACGTGTTCATGAAGGTCATTGTCCCCGCCTTTGGGTTGATGGCCATCTGGCTGATCGCCCAACCGCTGGTGATCCAGAACAGCATTTCCGGCATGATCCCCGAGAGTGAGATCAAGGAAGGCTCGAATATCGGTCTTGTCATGGCCGATGTTCGCCGCACTGCTGAAGGTCTGGACAATGCCGTTGCGGCGGGTGCCATCGATGAGGAAATGGTACAGAACGCGCGCGCAGATATCACCGACATTACTGCGCGCCTGAAGGATGCCGGGCAGGTGGTGACATCCACGATCACGCGGCCCATCCTGCGCGCCGCGCAAGCCTATCGTTCGATGACATCCAGCGCGAACCTGATCATGACGATCCTTGTACTCGCCGTGGCTCTGATAGCCGCACTTGTCGCGTCTCTTCAGTCAAACAAGGCCTACCGCGCCCGTAACGTGGTTGAGCAGGGTATCCTGGCGTTGCTGATCGCTGCGGCCTCGGTTGCCATCCTGACGACAATCGGAATTGTGCTGTCGCTGATCTTCAACACGGTAGAATTCTTCAAGCTCTATCCGGCCATCGATTTCTTCGCGCTGCTTGAGTGGGCACCGAGTTTTTCGGGGCGGGGCGGGTCTTCGGCCCTGGGTATTCTGCCGCTGCTCTGGGGCACCATTTACATTTCGATCGTCGCGCTGCTGGTTGCCGTGCCGATCGGATTGTTTGCCGCGATCTATCTATCGGAATACGCCACGCCGCGCGTTCGGGGGATCGCCAAGCCCATGCTGGAAATCCTCGCCGGTATCCCGACCATCGTCTACGGTCTGTTTGCCCTGCTGACAATCGGGCCGATGCTAGTGTCGGTCTTTGGGCAGGATGGGCTCGGCTGGATGGGTGGCGGACGTTCGGTCATGACTGCGGGCATCGCCATGGGCATCATGCTGATCCCCTTTGTCAGCTCACTCAGCGATGACATCATCAACGCGGTGCCGCAGTCGATGCGCGATGGCTCTTACGGTCTGGGCGCAACCCAATCCGAGACCATTCGTCAGGTGGTTCTGCCCGCCGCATTGCCCGGCATCGTCGGTGCGATCCTGCTGGCCGCATCCCGCGCAATTGGCGAGACCATGATCGTGGTCATGGGGGCAGGGGCCGCTGCGCGCCTGTCGCTTAACCCTTTCGACGCCATGACGACCGTGACCGCCAAGATCGTGTCGCAGTTGACCGGCGACTCGGATTTCGCCTCGCCCGAAGCTCTGGTGGCCTTTGCCCTCGGCATCACGCTCTTTGTTCTGACCTTGGGCCTCAACGTCTTTGCTCTGTACATTGTACGGAAATACCGGGAGCAGTACGAATGACCGACGCAAGCCTTCCAAAAGGCGGCGCCAAGCCGCATCTGTCGTCGCTGACCGAGCCCGATGCGCGCACCAAATCGCGCAATGCGGCGGAAAAGAGGTTCCGCGCCTACGGGGTCATCGCCATCGGAACCGGTATCCTGTGTCTGCTGGTCCTTCTTTTCGCGATCATCTCCAACGGGATCGGCGCGTTCCAGCAAACTTTTATTGAGGTACCCGTCTATCTGGATCCGGCCAAGCTGGACAAGAAGGGCGAACGCAACATTGAAGATATCAAGAAGGTATCGACCTTTGGGTACAACCCGCTGATCCAGAAGGCGGTTCTGGAGCAAGTCGAAAAGGCGGGCATCGACACGCCGCTGACCAAGCCAAAAGATATGAAAGCGATGATCTCGGCCTCTGCCGCGGGTCAGATACGCTCGATGGTCATTGAAAACCCGGATCTGATCGGCGAGACCGTCGATGTGCGGTTCCTCGCCTCGAGCCGAGTGGACGGTTATCTCAAGGACCGCGTGAAACGCGAGCATCTGGCCCGTGACAAGAACATCGATGCCGAGCATCTGGATGTTGTTGACGGGTTGCTTGAGGCAGGGGTGGTGAAGAAGACCTTCAACCCGGCGTTCATCTTCGGTGCCGACGCCTCGGAGAGCCGCGCGGAACAGGCCGGTCTGGGCGTTTCGATGATCGGGTCGTTCTTCATGATGCTGGTGGTGCTGTTCCTGGCCCTGCCGATCGGGGTTGCCGCCTCGATCTATCTCGAGGAATTCGCGCCCAAGAACCGCTTTACCGACCTGATCGAGGTGAATATCTCGAACCTGGCCGCCGTGCCGTCCATCGTCTTTGGTATCCTCGGTCTGGCCGTGTTCATCCAGTTCATCCATCTGCCGCAATCGGCGCCTTTGGTGGGCGGTCTGGTTCTGACGCTGATGACCCTGCCGACGATCATTATCTCGACCCGTGCTTCGCTGAAATCGGTGCCCCCGAGCATCCGGGACGCGGCCCTTGGGGTAGGGGCCTCGAAAATGCAGTCTGTGTTTCACCATGTGCTGCCTCTGGCCGCGCCGGGTATCCTGACCGGTACCATTATTGGCCTTGCGCAGGCTCTAGGTGAAACTGCGCCGCTGCTGCTCATCGGGATGGTGGGCTACATTGCCTCAAACGCGCCGGATGGGATTGCCAGCGGCCTGCTGGATCCGAACTCGGCCATGCCCGCGCAGATCTATGAATGGGCAAAGCGGGCCGACCCGGCTTATTATGAGCGCGCCTGGGGTGGTATCATCATCCTGCTGGTATTCCTTGTCACCATGAACACTGTGGCCGTGATCCTGCGCCGCCGCTTTGAACGCCGCTGGTAAAAGGGGCTGAGAAATGAACGATATGTCGCGAGTGGAGAGAGCCGTGGATAGTAAAGAGACCAAAATTGCCGCAAGGAAAGTGCAGGTCTATTACGGCGACAACCACGCCATCAAGGACGTAGATGTCGAAATCGAAGACAAGACGGTAACCGCTTTCATCGGCCCGTCAGGCTGCGGCAAGTCGACCTTTCTGCGCTGCCTGAACCGGATGAACGACACGATCGACATCTGCCGGGTGGAAGGCGATATCCTGCTGGATGGCGAGGACATCTATGATAAGCGCGTTGACCCGGTGCAGCTGCGCGCCAAGGTGGGAATGGTGTTCCAGAAACCCAACCCGTTCCCCAAGTCGATCTACGACAACGTTGCCTACGGTCCCCGCATCCACGGTCTTGCCAGGAACAAGGCGGAACTGGATGAGATCGTTGAGAAATCCCTGCGCCGTGGCGCGATTTGGGATGAGGTCAAGGACCGTCTCGACGCCCCCGGAACCGGTCTTTCGGGCGGACAGCAGCAACGTCTGTGCATCGCCCGCGCCGTGGCGACGGAGCCGGAGGTGCTGCTGATGGACGAGCCGTGCTCGGCGCTCGACCCGATTGCCACCGCGCAGGTCGAGGAACTGATCGACGACCTGCGTCAGCGGTACTCGGTGGTGATCGTCACCCACTCGATGCAGCAGGCCGCGCGGGTCAGCCAGAAAACCGCGTTCTTCCACCTCGGCAATCTGGTGGAGTTCGGAGAGACCGGCCAGATCTTCACCAATCCCGAAGATCCGCGCACCGAAAGCTACATCACTGGCCGGATCGGCTGAGGACAGGTATTCAGACATGACCGAACAACAACATATCGCTTCCGCATTCGACCGCGATCTCGAGGCGGTGCAGGCCCATATCATGAAGATGGGCGGGCTGGTCGAGGCGGCCATCATGGGCGCCGCCCGGTCGCTGGAGACCCGGGACGAGGAACTGGCGCAAGAGGTTCGTCAGGGCGACAAGGCCATCGACGCCTTGGAAGACCTGATAAACGAGGAAACCGCCCGGTTGATCGCCCTGCGCGCGCCCACGGCAGGCGATCTGCGGCTGGTGCTGTCGGTTCTAAAGGTGTCGGCCAACCTCGAGCGTATTGGCGACTACTCCAAGAACATCGCTAAGCGCACCACGGTTCTGGTCAACGCCGCCGAAGTGAACGGCAGTGCCTCCGCCCTGCGCCGCATGGCGCGCGAGGTCGAGGTGATGCTGCGCGATGCGCTTGATGCCTATATCCGGCGCGATGCTGAACTGGCTGCGGACGTAATCGCGCGTGATGAGGATGTGGACCAGATGTACAACGGTCTCTTCCGCGAATTCCTGACCTTCATGGCCGAGGATCCGCGCAACATCTCGGCCTGCATGCATCTGCACTTCATCGCCAAGAATATCGAGCGCATGGGTGATCATGTCACCGCGATTGCGGAACAGGTGATCTATCTGGTGACCGGAGAACGCCCGTCGGAATCCCGGCCCAAGGCCGACACCACGTCGCAAACGATCTGAAGAGGGAGCGAGACCCATGTCCGCCGATCAACCGACTGTCCTGGTTGTTGAGGACGAGCCCGCTCAGCGCGAAGTTCTGGCCTATAACCTTGAGGCCGAGGGGTTCCGCGTGTCCCGGGCGGGAAGCGGGGACGAGGCCCTGCTGCTTGTGGATGAGGATAACCCCGACATCATCGTGCTGGACTGGATGATGCCGAACCTCAGCGGTATCGAGGTCTGCCGCCGCCTGAAGTCGCGGGCCGAAACCCGGTCGATCCCGATCATAATGCTGTCCGCGCGATCCGAAGAGGTGGACAAGGTGCGCGGGCTGGAAACCGGCGCGGATGACTATGTGGTCAAGCCTTATTCGGTGGTCGAGCTGATGGCACGCGTACGTACCCAGCTACGCCGGGTGCGGCCCTCGACCGTGGGGCTGCGGCTGGAATTCGACGATATCGTGCTGGATTCCGAGACCCACAAGGTCAGCCGCGCCGACAAGCCGCTGAAACTGGGCCCAACGGAGTTCCGCCTGCTGTCCACTTTCATGGAGAAACCGGGCCGGGTGTGGAGCCGCGAACAGCTTCTGGACCGGGTTTGGGGCCGCGACATCTATGTCGATACCCGCACCGTGGACGTGCATATCGGACGGCTGCGCAAGGCGTTGACCCAGCATGGCGGCGAGGACCCGGTGCGCACGGTACGCGGCGCCGGCTACGCGTTGGGATGAGGGGATAAGCGGTTTCGAAATCGCCTTGGTCCCTCGGGTGGCAAGTGGTGTCCGCCACTACAGGCCTGGCGCGCCTGCAAAAAAAGTTGATGGCAAAGCCGCTTCGAAGCGGCTTTCGCGCTATCTGGGCAGCGCATCCTCGGGCTGCGCCTGCGCGGCCAGCCAGTGGCGAAACTCACGTAAAGAAGGGTCTTTCGACTTCGATTTCGGCCAGACCAGATAATAGGCGCCGATGGACTCCACTTCGTCTGGATATGCCGCGACCAGCCGCCCGGTCGCAAGCTCCTGCTCAACCAGATAACTCGGCAGTAAAGCCACTCCAAGCCCGTGTATGGCGGCCTGCGAGATAGTCGAGAACTGATCATGCACGGTGCTGGGCAGGGGGGCTGTGTACGTCACGTCCAACTGACCGAACCAATCCTGCCATGCCCTCGGACGGGTCTGAATGTGCAAGAGTGGCAGGCGCAGCAGGTCCTTCGGCGATTTTGGTGTTCCGTTTGGCAGAAGCGTTGGTGCGCAGACCGGCAGAACACGCTCGGATTTCAGCAGCAGGCGGTCAGTTCCCGGCCAGTCAGGTTCACCAAAATGTATTGCTGCATCAAAAGGTTCCGAGGCAAAGTTGAACGAACGCAGCCGGGTGGACATGTTGATGGTGATCTCAGGATGTAGCCGCGCAAACTCCGGCAAGCGCGGGACCAGCCAGCGCATTCCGAAAGTGGGTAGAATAGCGAGGTTCAGCGTCCCGCCCACCTGCGCCACATGCAACCGCAGCGACGCCTGGGTAATCTGGTTCAGCGCCTCGCGGATCTCAATCACATATTCCTGCGCCACCGGCGTCAGCGACAGCCGCTTTCGGTCACGCTGGATCAGGTCGACGCCCAGTTGCGCCTCGAGCGACTGCAACTGACGGCTGACTGCGCTTTGGGTCAGCGCCAGTTCCTCGGCCACGGCAGAGGCCGAGCCGAGACGGCCCAGCGCCTCAAGCGCGCGCAGGGCGGAAATCGACGGCAGAAAACGGCGGGACGCGGTCATGTATGCGTTTTACTCATGAAATGATGCGGAAGTCTTGCTGTTTTTTGCAGTTTTGGCAGGCTAGGGTGCGCGCCAAGCCGAAACAGGAGATGCGCCATGAATGCCCCCGCCACCCAACCGACCCTGCGCACCAAGGATGCCCCCAATCTGGGCCGGTTCGACTGGGAAGACCCGTTCCGCCTGTCCGATCAGCTGAGCGAAGACGAACGGATGATTGCCGCCAGCGCCCGTGCTTATGCGCAGGAAAAGCTGCAGCCGCGCGTGACCGAGGCTTTTCAGAACGAGGAGACCGACCCCGAAATCTTCCGCGAAATGGGCGAGATGGGCCTGTTAGGCACAACGATCCCCGAGGAATATGGCGGCATCGGCGCGGGCTATGTCTCATACGGTCTGGTCGCGCGCGAGGTTGAGCGGGTGGATTCGGGCTATCGCTCGATGATGTCGGTGCAAAGCTCGCTAGTGATGTATCCGATCTATGCATACGGAAGCGAAGAACAGCGCCGGAAATACCTGCCGAAACTGGCCACGGGCGAGTTCATCGGCTGTTTTGGCCTGACCGAAGCGGATGCGGGCAGCGATCCGGCCAGCATGAAGACCCGCGCCGAAAAGACCGAAGGCGGATATCGTCTGACCGGCTCCAAGATGTGGATCTCGAACGCGCCGATTGCGGATGTATTTGTGGTCTGGGCCAAGTCCGACGCCCATGACGGCAAGATCCGCGGTTTCATCCTGGACAAAGGCATGAAGGGGCTGAGCGCACCGAAGATCGAAAACAAACTGAGCCTGCGCGCCTCGATCACCGGCGAGATCGTGTTGGACGGCGTCGAAGTGAGCGAGGACGCGCTGCTGCCGCATGTACGGGGCCTGAAGGGGCCGTTCGGCTGCCTGAACCGCGCGCGCTACGGTATCAGCTGGGGTGCCTTGGGCGCTGCCGAATGCTGCTGGCACGCGGCGCGGCAATACGGGCTGGACCGGCAGCAATTCAATCGCCCGCTGGCGCAAACGCAGTTGTTTCAACGCAAGCTGGCCGATATGCAGACCGAGATTGCGCTGGGTCTGCAAGCCAGCCTGCGGGTCGGACGGTTGATGGATGACGCCAACGCGGCGCCTGAGATGATCTCGATCGTCAAGCGCAACAATTGCGGCAAGGCGCTCGAGATTGCGCGGATGTCGCGCGACATGCATGGCGGCAACGGCATCTCGCTGGATTTCCACGTGATCCGCCACATGGTGAACCTTGAGACGGTGAACACCTATGAAGGCACCCATGACGTGCACGCGCTGATTCTGGGGCGGGCGCAAACCGGGCTGCAGGCGTTTTTCTAGGGTTCGACTGCTGGCGAAAAGGCGTGTCCCGGTGGCAGGGGCGCGTCTTGCGGTATTGAGGCCTTCGCGGCTTTATTGCCTTTAAAGTTTCTTATAATCAGTATTATGTAAATATACCCCCCGGGGTGCGGAGGCCATTGTGCAACGTTTGACGTCGCGACGGCATTGGAGCGTGCTTCGATCCGGTCTAGGCTTCTCTTGATGCGCTAATGAACTGCCAAGAATGGCAGTATTGCAGTATTTTATGCCCGACACTTCGATGAACACCGCTGCGGAGAACCCGGATGGAGCTGAAAGACAAGATCGTTGTGGTCACCGGAGCCGCCGGTGGGATCGGCAAAGGTCTGGCCGAGCGGTTTGCCCGTGAGGATGCGCACACCGTTGTGTGCGCGGATATCGACATCGATGGCGCCCGGCAAGTTGCCGAAACAATTGGCGGTACCGCCATTCCCTGCGATGTCTCTACCGAAGCCGAGATCAAAAACCTGATCGCCCAGGTCGAAGATGAGATCGGTCCGATCGACCTGTTCTGCTCCAACGCGGGTATCCTGACGCTCGGTGGCCTCGATGTCCCGGATGCGCAGTGGCAGCGGATTTGGGAGGTCAACGTGATGTCTCATGTCTGGGCTGCGCGCCATGTGGTGCCGCGCATGGTCGCCCGTGGCGGCGGCTATCTGCTGAACACCGCCTCAGCCGCCGGACTGCTCAATCAGCCGGGTGCTGCACCTTATGGTGTAACCAAACATGCCGCCGTTGGCCTCGCCGAATGGCTGGCGCTGACTTACGGCGATCAGGGCATCGGGGTTTCGGTGCTGTGCCCTCAGGCGGTCCGGTCCGAGATGACGCGCGGACATGAGACCTCGGTTGCCGCAATCGACGGCATGCTGGAGCCCGAGGATGTCGCCGAAGCCTGCGTCGAGGCGATCCGCGAAGAGCGGTTTCTGGTGCTGCCGCACCCGCAGGTGCTGGATTACATCCGCCTGAAGGCTGCGGATTACGAGCGCTGGATCGGCGGAATGCGCAAGTTAAATCGGCAGTTTGGCGGCGAAACCTAACCTTTCGGACGGCGCATCAGCCCCTCTTGCGCCACCGAGGCGATCAGCGTGCCATCCGCCGTATAGATCGCCCCGCGATTGAAGCTGCGCCCCTGCCCCGTCCACGGCGCGTCCATCGTATAAAGATGCCAGTTCTCGAACGATACCGGCGCGTGAAACCACATGGCGTGATCCAGGCTGGCGCCGTTCACACCTCGGCGGAACCAACTCAGCCCGTGTGGACGCATGCCGGAACTGAGCAGCGCCATGTCCGATGCATAGGCCAGCAGGATATGTTGGGTTTGGGGATCAGTTCCCGCGGCGGCCCCCATGCGAAACCACAGGTGGTTGCGGTCATCGCTGGGCTGGGGATCGAAGAGATCGAGTGGCGCGACCTCACGCACCTCAATGGGACGCTCGCGCAGGAATTCGGTGCGGTACTTCCCTGGAATGCGGTCGAGGTATTTGCCGCGCAACTCATCCCGGCTGGGATGCGAGTCGGGGCCGTCAACCCGTGGCATCGGGTGCTGATGGTCCCAGCCCTCATCCTGAACATGGAACGAGGTCGACATGTTCAGAATCTGCCGCCCATGCTGGATCGCCACCACGCGGCGGGTGGTGAAAGAGCCGCCATCCCGCGCCCGATCCACCTGATAAATAACGGGAATGGACGGGTCTCCGGGGCGGATGAAATAGGCGTGCAGCGAATGACAAAGCCGATCCTCGACCGTCCGGTAGGCTGCCGCCAGCGCCTGTGCGATCACTTGCCCGCCATAGATCCGCGTCGGCGTCTCACCGCCCGAGCCGGTTCCGCGAAACAGATCGACCTCCAGCCGTTCGATGTCGAGCAGGTCGAGCAGTTTGCGTTCCGCGTCCGTCATGTGGGCCTCCTTTGGCGTCGGCGCCGGGTTTACCGCCTGTTTGCCCAGTCCACCAGTGCCGCGTGGATCAGCGCCTTGAGTTCGGCCCGCGAGGGATATGAGCTGGATGGCGACAACTGCGTAAAGAAGATCACCGTCAGGTCTTGCACCCGGTCCAGCCAGAAAAAGGTCGAGGCCATGCCGCCCCAGCTGAAATCCCCCATCGAGCCGGGACATCGGGCGCGTGCCGGGTCCAGCACCACCGCGCCGCCCAAGCCAAAGCCCATGCCCTCCATCGGCTGTTCGGCAAAGCTCTGGGGTCCCATCGAAGCAATGTCGCCCGGCAGATGGTTACGCATCATGAACTCCAGCGTCCGGGGTCCAAGTAGACGGTGCCCGTCAACCTCGCCACCCCGGCGCAGCATCTCGGCAAAGCGGGCGTAATCGTCGATGGTGCCGACCAGCCCGCCGCCGCCCGAGTGCATCTGGGCGCCCTCGAACGGCGAATGGTCTGCCTGATCGACCAGCCGCAAGGTCTCTCCTCCGCTGCGCGCCGCATTCAGCGCCATCGCGTCACCCGCCAGCGGTGTGTAGAGCGAGGCGAACCGGTCCCCTGCCCCATCCGGCACCGCAAACGCGGTCTCGGTCATGCCGAGAGGCGCAAAAATTTCCTCTGCAAAGAAGTCGCCCAGCGATTTTCCAGTTACCACCTCGATCACGCGGCCGAGAATATCGATGCCTACCGAATATTCCCAACGGATGCCGGGCTGGAAGGCCAGCGGCAGCCTTGCCACCAGATCCACCATGTCGGCCAACACACCCTGATTGGGTTTGAACAGCAGGTCCTGCGCGTCCATCTCCTGCGCCAGAACACCGGGGTTGAACGGATAGCTCAGGCCGCCGGTATGGGTCAGCAACTGGTGCAGGGTCGGCGTGGGCGCCGATTCGACCTGATCGAGCCGCTCCGCACCGGGGGCGAGCGCCTGCATGTCCTTGAAACCGGGGATGAAATCCGACACCGGCGCGTCGAGATGAAACAGCCCGCGCTCGGCCAGCATCATCACCGCTACCGAGGTGATCGGCTTGGTCATCGAATAGATCCGCACTAGCGTGTCGCGGGCGAAAGGCAGGTCCTTTTCGACACTGCGCAGCCCGCAGGCGTTGAAATACACCTCCTCCCCGCCGCGCATCACCAACACCGAACTGCCCGGATATTTACGCTCGTCCACATATCGCTGCATCCAGGTGCCGATCCGGTCCAGCCGCGATCGGTCGAAGCCGCGCGTGTTGGCGAGTGTCATATTGTCATCCCTTTTGCCGATCCCGGGTGTGGTCCGAGTGTTGACCGATCTGCGCGCCCGGTGAAAGCCCGAATGCCCGTCACCCGATCATGCGCCGCATCGCGGGCTTGGTTTCTTCGGTGAACCAGCCGCCCTCGGGCGCCTTGGCGCCCTCTGCCATCCCCGCTTCGATCAGTGCGATCGTGGTGCCGCGGATCTGGCGTTTGACCGAGGCATAGGTCTTGGGCGGGATTTGTGCCAGCGCCGTTGCCTCATGTAGGGCGCGGTCCAGAACGTTTTCGTCCATCGCGTCCACCACGCCGAGCCGATATGCGGTCTCCGCATCCATCGGCTGTCCGGTCAGCATCAGGCGGCGCAGCGTGTTGGGATCGAGCGTCGCCCGCGCGATCTCCATCGGCGCCAGCGGGAAATCGGCTCCGACGCGAACTTCGGCCAGACCCAGCTTGGCGTGAGGCGCAGCCACGCGGATGTCGCTGCCCAGCACAAAGAACAGCCCTCCGGCAATTGCCGCGCCATTCACCGCACAGACCGTCGGTTTCGGGCAAGCGAAGAGCGACAGGAAACCTCTGTTCAGCCCGTCGACGATCGCGTGCTGCTGTGGTAGATCGAAATCTTGCGCCTCCTTCAGATCGAGCCCGGCGGAGAACACCTTGAACGGGCTGGTCAGGACGATGGCGCGCACCTCCGGGTCTTGCGCCATGGCTTCCATCCGGGCCGCGAAATCCATCAGAAATTCGGCACTTAATGCATTGACCGGTGCCCGGTTCAGCCCCAGTTCGACAATCCCGTCGCCGTGGTCGGTTCGTGTCAGCAACTCGGTCATCGCGCTTCTTCCTCCCCGTCTGTCCCTTGTACCGTAGCGGGGCCACGTAGCTTCGGTCGAGCTTTTCAGGCATCGGAACCGGCGTGACGCGGTGTCACGACGGCGCTGGATCGGCATCCTCTTGCCCGTCAGGGGCTGGTACGATCTGAAACGCGCAACCATGCGGTGATCCTGCTACTCTGCCCCAGAGTCCACGACTGCGCCCGGATTCGATGGCGGCGCAGATTTCCCGAAACCGAGTGCGGAGGAAGACGGTGAGCCAGTCCATTGAATTCATTTATGATTTCGGAAGTCCAAACTCCTATCTGGCCCACAAGGTTTTGCCGGATCTGGCCGCGCGTTGCGGGGTTGGCCTGCGCTATTCGCCCGCTCTTTTGGGCGGCGTGTTCAAGGCCACCAACAACCAAAGCCCGATCACTGCCTTTGCCCACGTCCGGCACAAGCTGACCTACCAGATGCATGAGATGCATCGTTTTGCAAAACGCCACGGGCTGACCTTTCACATGAACCCGCATTTCCCGGTCATGACCCTCGCCCTGATGCGCGGCGCCATATTCGCGCGGGGAAAACCGTGGGAAAGCAAATATACAGATGCCGTTTTTGACGCGATCTGGGTGCATGGCCAAAAGATGGACGACCCGGGCGTGATCCGCGAGGTGCTTCAGGAACATGGCCTACCCGTGGATGAAATCGGCGCAGCGGTGCAAAGCTCCGGCGTGAAGCAGGCGTTGAAAGACGCGACCGAGGCCGCCGTCGAGCGCGGTGTCTTTGGTGCGCCCACGATGTTTGTCGGCGACGAGATGTTCTTTGGCAAGGACAGCCTGACCGAGCTGGAATTCGAGCTGCAACAATTGTGCGTGACGGCCTAACCCTTTAGCGCTTTGAGCCCGTGCTGGGCAAAGACCGGCACGTACTGACCCAGCTGCTTCGCCCGCTCGGGGTTCGAGGCGTTGCCGTCCAGCGCGCGTTTGTAGACGCCCTGAATGATCGCTGCCATGCGGAAAAAATTGAAGGCTAGGTAAAAGCCGAAATTGTCGATCCCGGCCAGCCCGCGCCGACGGCAATAGTCACCAATGAACTCCCGGTCAGACGGCAACCCCAACGCCGCCCGGTCGATCCCTGCCAGCCCCCGCCCCTCTTTGCCCGGCGGCATCTGCCATTGCATGATCACGGCGGCCAGATCGGCGTAGGGATGGCCGATGGTCGACAGCTCCCAGTCCAGCACACCGAGGCATTTGGTGCCGTTTTTCTCGAACATCATGTTGTCGATGCGGTAATCGCCATGCACAAGCGTGCGCTGCCCGTCATCCTCGGGCATGCCCGTCTGCAGGGCCTCGATCAGCGCGTCCATGCCCGGAATGCTGCCGGTTTCCGAGGCGCGGTATTGCTTGGTCCAGCGCCCGATCTGGCGTTCGAAGTAATTCCCTGGCGGCCCGTAATCCGACAGCCCGACCGCGTCGGCATCGACCATATGCAGCGCGGCCAGCACCCGGTTCATCTCGGCCATTACCGCACTGCGGGTTTCGTTGCTCTCACCCTTCATCGAGGGCTCAAAGAAGTTGCGCCCGTCCAGATGCTCCATGACATAAAAGGCCGAGCCGATCACACCGTCATCCTCGCACAGCAGATACATCTGCGGCACCGGTACGTCCGAGCCCGCAAGCGCGCGCTGCACCCGGAATTCGCGATCCACCGCATGAGCCGACTTCAGCAACTCGCCGGGCGGCTTGCGGCGCAGCACATACGAACGGTCCGGCGTGTCCAGCCGAAAGGTTGGGTTGGATTGGCCAACAGCGAATTTGGTGATGGTGAGCGGACCGTGATAGCCATCGAGATTCGCGCGCAGATAGGCGTCCACCTCATCGAGGTCGAGGGATTGAGTATCGTCACTCATCACATCTCTCTACCCTATGAACTCCGCAGCCAGCCGGGCCCCGGCGGCGCGGTATTCCCGGTCAACGCGATCCACCAGCGCGGCGGCAGGAACAACCTCGATCACGGCACCAATGCCCTGCCCCGAGCCCCAGATCTCCTTCCACGCCTTGGGCTTGGACGAGCCCGAATCGAAATTCATCGAGGACGCGTCCGCCGATGGCAGATCGTCCGGGTCCATCCCCGCCCGCACAACGGATTTCTTCAGGTAGTTCCCGTGCACCCCGGTAAAGAGAGAGGAATAGACGATATCCTCGGCCCCGCTGTCGACGATCATATTCTTGTATTCAGGGCGCGCGTTGGCCTCATGCGTGGCGATGAAGGGCGAGCCGACATAGCCGAAATCAGCCCCCATCGCCCGCGCGGCCAGCAGGGATTCGCCGCTGGCGATAGCGCCTGACAACGCCAGCGGGCCATCGAACCAGTTCCGTATCTCACGGATCAGCGCCATCGGCGATTGCTGCCCGGCATGCCCACCTGCACCTGCGGCTACCGCGATCAGACCATCGGCGCCCTTGCCGATCGCCTTGCGGGCAAAGGTGTTGTTGATGATGTCATGCAGTACCACACCACCGCTGCTATGGGCGGCTTCGTTCACCTCGACCCGCGCGCCCAGCGATGTGATCCAGACCGGTACTTTCCAGCGGGCGCATATCTCAAGATCCCGCTCCAGTCGCGCGTTCGAACGATGCACGATCTGATTCACCGCGAAAGGCGCCGCCGGGTTGTCGGGGTTTTCCTGATTGTGGCGGTCCAGTTCCTCGGTGATCTGTTTCAACCAGGCCTCCAGCAAAGGCGGCTCGCCCTCGCCTTCGCGGGCATTGAGCGCGGGGAATGCGCCGATAATGCCGGCCTTGCATTGCGCAATCACCAGTTCGGGCACCGAGATGATGAAAAGCGGTGCACCAATCATTGGCAAGCGCAGCCCACGTAACTGCGGCGGCAGGTGGCTGTCGTCCCGTTTCCAGATCATGTCCTTCATGTCAGCTCCCTGCTCGATAAGCCTGTGCGCAACCCGTTCTACTGCAACGCTTTCTCAAAGATGTTGTGGCCGGCCATCACGTTGATGCCACCGGAGACCGGGATCACTGCGCCGGTCACATAGGACCCGCCGCGCCCGCATAGAAACAGCATGCAGCCCGCGATATCCTCATCCCGACCGACCCGTTTCAGCGGCACGTCGCCGCCCACCTTTGCCCGCATCTCTTCATCTGCCGTGGCAAAGGCGGTCATCCGCGACACGAATGGCCCCGGCGCCAACGCGTTCACTGTCACGCAATAAGGCGAGAGTTCCTTGGCCATGACCTTGCTCAGGTGGATCACGGCGGCCTTCGAGGCCGAATAGCTGTAGGCGCCGTCGCCCATCGGGATCTCGCCCATGACCGAGCCCACATTGACCACCCGTGCCGGATCGTCGACCGAGCCCGCCTCCATCAGCATCGGCAGCAGTTTCTGGGTCAGATCGAACACGCCCGCCACATTGACCGACATGACCTTCTCCCAAGCCTCATGTGGAAACTGCCCCATCGGCGCCCCCCAGGTCACCCCCGCGTTGTTCATCAGGATGTTCAGGGTGTCGGTCCGCGATTTCACCTCGGCCACCAGCGTGTCGACCCCTTCCTTGCTGCCCACATCGCCCGTGAAGCCCTCGGCAGTTCCAGGCGCGTCCAACGCGTTGAGCTCTGCCGCCACCGCCTCGCAAGCCTCTCCGTTGCGCGAGGCGATCAGCACCCGTGCGCCCGCCCGCCCCAACGCCTCGGCGGCCATGCGGCCGATGCCGGTGGCCCCTCCGGTCACCAGCGCGATTTTTCCATGGAGCGAAAACAGAGCCTCGGGTGTCATGATTTCCCTTTTTGTAGGTATTTGAGCGGAGAAGCGCTCGAGGTTTACGTTGCTGGCCGGGCCCTAGGTAAATTCTGACGCAGTGTTGCTGTTCCCTCCCTACCGGCGCTCAGTATCATGGCCGCTACGCGATACGGGCCGCCCATTTCGCGATGCCTCCTCCCGCGCGCAGAGAGATGTTTCACGACGCAGGATTGCATTTCGGAATCTGGTTGACAATGGACGGTTCGGCCTTGCGACTTAACGTCAGAACGCGATGCAACCGGCATCGCAGACAGGGAGAGTGATGCGATGAAAGCGATGCTGAGCGTGGCCGTGGGCGGCCCCGAGACGCTGGAACTGACCGAGTTGCCGGACCCAACGCCCGGCAAGGGAGAGCTATTGATCCGGGTGCGCGCTGCGGGCGTCAACTTTCCCGACACGCTGATGATCCGCGACCTTTACCAGATGAAACCGCCCCGCCCCTTCGCCCCCGGCGGCGAGGTTGCGGGAGAAGTGCTGGCGCTTGGCGACGGTGCGCAGGGTTTTGCTGTCGGCGATCGGGTGCTGGCGCTGACCGGGCATGGCGGCTTTGCCACCCATCTGACGCTCAAGGCGGCAACGGCGGTGAAAATCCCCGACGGCATGCCCTATGAGGACGCCGCGTGCTTCATCTTCACCTATGGCACCTCGCATCACGCGCTCAAGGACCGGGCCGGGCTGAAGGCGGGGGAAAGCCTGCTGATTCTGGGGGCTGCGGGCGGCGTCGGAGCGGCAGCCATCGAGTTGGGAAAAGCGGCAGGTGCCAAAGTGATTGCCGCCGCCTCGTCTGAGGAAAAGGCCGAGTTTTGCCGTCGGATTGGCGCGGATGAGGCGCTGATCTATCCGCGGGAATTGGATCGCGACGCGCAAAAGGCGCTCTCGGGTGAGATCAAGCGCCTTGCAGGTGGCGAGGGAGTAAATGTGGTCTATGACGCCGTGGGCGGAGACTATGCGGAACCCGCATTGCGTGCGATGGCGTGGCAGGGGCGCTATCTGGTGGTGGGCTTTCCGGCGGGCATCCCAAAGATTCCGCTGAATCTGACCCTCCTCAAAGGCTGTCAGATCGTCGGCGTCTTCTGGGGTGCATCGGTGTTTCGCGACCCGCAGGGCCATGCCGAGAACATGTCTGATCTCTTTCGCCTGTACGGTGAGGGCCGGATCAAACCTCAGATCAATGCGCGGTTCCCACTGGAAGAGGTTCCTCAGGCGCTGACGCTGATGCAGGATCGCAAGGTCATGGGCAAGGTTGTGATCACCATGGAGTGAGGTCAGCCCAGATGCGCACAGTCGTTGAAGCCCATTACCGTCATCCGCCCTCCGTGAATCACCAGACGGTTGATCGAGCCATTGGCGGCGTTGTTGAAGGCAAAGGGCTCGGCCCCGCAGGCCATTGCCACGGCGGCCCCGATCACACCGCCATGCACAAAGGCGGCGACGCGCTGGTCCGAGTGGCGCTCGGCAATCCGCATCAGTCCAGCGCGCACGCGGGTATGCAGGGCGGCCGTGGTCTCGGCGCCCGGGATTTCACCCCATTCCTGCCCATCCCGTGCCCGTTGAAAGGTCGGGTCATTGTTGGCCGCGCGGATGCGGTACTCGCCGTCCCAGTCGCCCAAACAGACCTCGCGCAGATCCGGTTCGGTCACCGGTTCCAGCCCCAGATGCGCAACCAGAGGGGCCGCCGTCTGATGCGTGCGCTGCAGGGTGGTCACATAGATCGCGGCCAGCCTCTCTCCCTTCAGTCGCTCACCAACCGCCCGCGCCTGCGCCTCACCATTGGGATGCAGCGCCGGGTCGCCATGCCCGTCCTTCATCGGAAAACTCTTTCCCGGCACTGCCGCCTGGGTCTCTCCATGCCGGATCAGCAGCAGGTCCACCGCTCCTTTGGGCGGCACATAGGCGCGTTGGCGGTATTCTCGGGTCATCCAGGCACTCCGTTTGGCAAACGCCCGCATCCTGCCCCAACGAGGGTCTGGGGTGCAACGGAAGGATCATGAAGATGTCTCAACTTGAAGCAGCCCTTGCCGCCGAGCGGAACCGGATTGGCACCGAGGTCGGTATCTCGGACTGGATCATCGTCGATCAACCGATGATCGACGGCTTTGCCAAATTGACCCACGACGATCAGTGGATCCACACCGATCCCATCCGCGCAGCGGCCGAAACACCGTTCGGCGACACCGTCGCGCATGGGTTTCTGACGCTGTCTTTGGCGAGCCGGTTTGCCTATGACTGCCTGCCGCCTGTCGACGGGCAATCGATGAGCATCAACTACGGTTTCAACCGGCTGCGCTTTCTATCTCCGGTCCGGGCCGGATCGCGTCTGCGGGGCCGGTTTACCCTGCGCGATGTGCAGCGCCGCTCAGATACCGAATTGCTGCGGACCCATGATCTCAGCATCGAGGTCGAAGGGCACCACACCCCGGCGCTGGTGGCAGAATGGCTAAGCCTGATCGTGGTTGATCCGGAACCGTGATCGGGCGTGCTGCAAAGCTGGGCATGGCGGCCCTTCGGATGCAGAAAAGCCGCAACAGATCATCTGAATGCGTGAGTGCGTGGTGGACAGCCCCAGCCATTCATGGCTATGACTGGCGTGAATGGGGATAACACACGTATGAGCAAGATTCTGGTCTTGAACGGCCCGAACCTGAACCTTCTTGGCACCCGCCAGCCCGAGGTTTACGGCCACACCACGTTACAGACGATCGAAGAGGCCTGTGTCGCCCATGGGCGTACGCGTGGGCTTGAGGTTGCTTGTGTGCAGTCCAACCACGAAGGCGCCCTGATCGACGCAATCCATGCGGCACGCGATGAACAGGCGGGTATTGTCCTGAACGCAGGCGCCTATACCCACACGTCAATTGCCCTGCATGACGCCATTGCCTCGGTCGATCTTCCCGTGATCGAAGTGCACCTGTCCAACATCCACGCGCGTGAGCCGTTTCGTCACCATTCCTGCATTGCCGCAGTTGTGATCGGCCAAATCTGCGGATTCGGCGCACACAGCTACATTCTCGCACTCGATGCCTTGGCCGCGCATCTGGATGGGGAGGCTGGCGCATGACGTTGCGGGACTACCTCCAATACGTCAGCTATTCCAAAACGCTGGAAGAGCTTTGGGATGCCCACACGCGGCAGATGGCGGATTATGGATTCGACCGGTTGCTTTACGGCTACACACAATACCGAACCGCGAC
Source organism: Ruegeria sp. HKCCD8929 (assembly GCF_013031405.1). Classification (GTDB taxonomy): domain Bacteria; phylum Pseudomonadota; class Alphaproteobacteria; order Rhodobacterales; family Rhodobacteraceae; genus Ruegeria. The sequence goes on from NZ_WPZY01000006.1 coordinate 197,709, forward strand.
CTCGCTGGGTGATCCCGAAGACTTCGTGATTCTGACCAATCATGACAAGGACTACATCGACGGTTTCCTGCATTCGGGCCTCTATTTCCACGCTCCAATGCTGAAATGGGCTCTGGATCACGAAGGGGCTGCCAGCTGGCGCATGCTGGCTGAGATGAATGCCAGCCAGGCCATGACCCGGGATGAGCGTCGCGTCTATGACTTCAATGCGTCCAAAGGTGTGATGGCTGGCTATACGGTCAGTTTCAACTCGGTATCGATACGCACCAAGGGCGCGATTTCCTTATGTGCCCGCGAGGATCTGAGCCAGGACAACATTGATGCGGTCTGGGATGAGCACGGGCAAGATATCCTGCTGATGAACAACGTTGCTCATCTGAAAATAATGAACCTGCCCTATACCGCCCCGAACAGGTCCCTGACCAAGCGGCAGCGCGAGGCGCTGCAATGGGTCGGCGACGGCAAGACCACGCAGGATATCGCCCTGCTGATGGGGTTGACGTCGGCCACGGTCGAAAAGCACCTGAGGCTTGCGCGCGAGGCGCTGTCGGTCGAAACGACGGCGCAGGCCGTTCTCAAGGCGGCTCTGCACAACCAAATGTTCGTGGTCGAAGCCTGAGGTACCAAACGTGACGCTGCCACGCGTCACTTTACCTAGGGTAAGGAAATCATGACTTCCGAATCCCTCGTCTTTGTCGCAATATGAGAGCGTTCCGTGAGTGGTGGCTTTGGCCAAGGAACATTCAGGCCGGATCTCTGCAATTTCAGGGCGCTCCGGTCGCTCTGGCAAAAGGCGCTTATTTTTCGGCGTTCTTGCGTTGGAAATTTTGAGGAGCCCCTACCATCCCCATCGTGTGGGGCTCCTCATCACTTTCCCGTTGATTGGTTTATCTGGGCTGCATTTCGGTGCAGCCCTTTTTTAGTCACAGAACTTGGAACACGCGCAAGAAAACCGGCTGCGCAATGCGCAACCGGTTTTTTGGTATTGATCTGTCGCCAACCAGTGGCGCCAGGCTTTCTCAGCCCTGAGCAGCCTTTGCAACCTCGGCGGCAAAGTCTTCCTTTTCGACTTCGATGCCTTCGCCAACTTCCAGCCGGACAAAGCCGGTGATGGTGGCGCCGGCCTCTTTGGCGGCGGCTTCGACGGTCAGGTCGGGGTTCACCACGAACTGCTGGTTCAGCAGGGTGGATTCGGCGATGAATTTCTTCATCCGGCCCACGATCATCTTCTCGATCACCTGCTCCGGCTTGCCGGATTCGCGGGCGATGTCCATCTGAACCTGCTTTTCCTTCTCGACCACGGCCGGGTCCATGTCTGCCTCGGACAGAGCAGCAGGGTTCACAGCGGCAATGTGCATCGCGACCTGCTTGCCGACGGCTTCGTCACCACCCGACAGCGCAACCAGAACGCCGATCTTGCCCATACCTGCTGCAGCGGCGTTGTGGACATAAGACACAACGGTTTCGCCTTCGATCTTGGCCATGCGGCGCACCGACATGTTCTCGCCGATGGTGGCGATCTTGTCGGTCAGGGTATCGGCAACGGACTTGCCACCCAGATCAGCCGCTTTCAGCGCCTCGACGTCAGCCACGTTCAGCGCGGCGCCGGCGATGCCCGACACCATCTCCTGAAACTCGGCGTTCTTGGCGACAAAGTCGGTTTCCGCGTTCACTTCAACGGCTACACCGGTGCCGCCTGCGACGACAACGGCAACCAGACCTTCGGCGGCAGTACGGCCCGATTTCTTGGCGGCCTTGGCCAGACCCTTGGTGCGCAGCCAGTCAACTGCGGCTTCCATGTCGCCACCGGTTTCGGTCAGCGCCTTTTTCGCGTCCATCATGCCTGCGCCGGTCGAGTCGCGCAGTTCCTTCACGAGTGCTGCTGTGATTGCCATTTTCGGCTCTCCTCAATTCAAACGGATTTGGGGCAGGTCATACCCTGCCCCATATGTCAATTCAGTGACGGGCAGCTTACGCTTCGGCCGGGGTCTCGGCGGTGTCTTCTGCCAGGGCTTCTTCGGCCGGAGCTTCTTCCATCTCGCCCAGGTCGACGCCAGCGGCGCCCAGCTGCGCCGACATGCCGTCCAGAGCGGCGCGGGCAGCCAGATCGCAGTAGAGCGCGATTGCGCGGGCTGCGTCGTCGTTGCCGGGGATGATGTAGTCCACGCCGTCGGGCGAGCAGTTGGTGTCAACCACAGCCACAACCGGGATACCCAGTTTGTTGGCTTCGGCAATCGCCAGTGCTTCTTTCTTGACGTCGATGACGAACAGCAGATCCGGCACGCCGCCCATCTCGCGGATACCGCCCAGCGAAGCCTGCAGCTTGTGCTGGTCACGTTCCATGCCCAGGCGCTCTTTCTTGGTCAGGCCCTCGGCGCCGGATTCCATGGCTTCGTCGATCTGGTTCAGACGGTTGATCGACTGGGAAACGGTTTTCCAGTTGGTCAGCGTGCCGCCCAGCCAGCGGTGGTTCATGAAGTACTGAGCCGACTTCTCGGCAGCTTCGGCGATCGGCTGAGCCGCCTGACGCTTGGTGCCGACGAACAGGATGCGGCCGCCTTTGGCGACGGTGTCACGGATGACCTGCAGCGCCTGGTCCAGCATCGGAACGGTCTGGGTCAGGTCCATGATGTGGATGCCGTTGCGGGCGCCGTAGATGAACGGCGACATGCGCGGGTTCCAGCGCTGAGTCTGGTGGCCGAAGTGAACGCCAGCTTCCAGCAGCTGGCGCATGGTGAACTCGGGAAGAGCCATGCTATCTTTTCCTTTCCGGTTTTTTCCTCGGCGGGGGTTTCAGAGCGGATGCTCCAACCGGCGGTCTTGATGGGGATGTCTCCCCCAAAAAGGCCAAACCCCGCCTGCGGGTTTGAATGGCGCGCGTATACGGCAGGATCAGATGGGGTGCAAGGGTTAAATACCCTTATTTTGCAGGGCTCGCCAATGGCCGGGCCAGCGCGTGGGCGTGACGCACCGCCGCCTCGCAATGGGCGGCCAGCGCCTTGCGGTCGGGGAAATCGCTGACACGCGCCGGGCTGTGATAAATCAACTCAACCGAGCCCTGTCGCCGCGCCGCCAGAGTCTTGAGCAGATGAGGTGCAAAATCCATGTCCCCCCACCAACCGTAGAACCGGTCCGGCTGCCCCTCGGGCGCGTGAAATACCACCGAAACCGGCTGCACATACATGAAATCGCGCAACTCATCCGAGAAAAAGGCGGCAAACAGCGTGGTCTTGAACGGCAGCACCCGCAGCCCGTCGGTCGAGGTGCCCTCGGGGAAGAACAGCAGCTTGTGCCCCGCTTTCAGTCGCTCCTCGAACAGCTTTGTCTGCTCACGCGCCTTTTTGCGATCGCGCTCGATGAATACGGTGCCGGTGGCGCGGGCCAGCCAACCGATGCCGGGCCAGTTCGCGACCTCGGCCTTTGAGACGAAATAGATCCGTTTCCGGGCGTTGAGCGCGAAGATGTCTAGCCACGACGTGTGGTTGGCGACGACCGCCCCCGGTTCCTGCATCAGCTCGCCTGAAGTGCGAAACCCGATGCCAAGAATGCGGAATGCGTTCCTGCAGACAAACTGGCTGATATAGGGCGTCACCGGGCGGTGCAGGCCGTAAAGAGGCCGCTCGATCATCCGCACGGCGAGTAGAATGAACAACCCGCCAAAAACCAACACCGCCAGCGGCAGGCCGCGCAGAATCACTAGTAGCACGCCGATTACACCGACCTTAACCGGATCGGGATCATCCTCGCTGTTCCAAAGCGCATCCATCAGCCCGCTTGCGCCCCGCCATAGATGCGCCGCTGCCGCTCATTCATGCGGGCGGTGTCGAGGATCAGGCAGATATCGGTGGTGTTGAAGGCGTGGTCGATATAGGCCCCCTCGCCCACAAACCCGCCAAGCCGCAGATACGCCTTGATCAGCGCCGGAACTTCAAGCATCGCCTTGCGCCGGTCCAGATCCTCGGGTGCCATCAGGTTCATGTCCACATAGTGCTGCGGCTGGGTGCGCACGCGCAGATCGGGCGGCGCCAGATGGTTGTGATGCAGCATCGACAGAGGCTGCGCCAAAGCCTGAACATCGGTACCGTGAAAGCTGGCGACGCCGAACAGCACCTCGATCCCGTGCTCGGCGACATAGCCCGCCAGCCCGTTCCACAGATGATACATCGCCGTGCCGCCGCGATAGTCGGGATGCACGCAGGACCGGCCCAGCTCCAGCAACTTGCGACCGCTCTGTTTCAGCACCGACAGGTCATATTCATCCTCGGAATAGAATTGTCCCATCGCCTGCGCCCGGTCGCCGCGTAGCAGGCGGTAGACGCCAATCACCTGGCCCGAGCCGTCATCAATTGCCAGCATGTGGTCGAAATATGGGTCGAACCGGTCCCGCTCCAACCCCGCCTCATGATCGATCATCTCGCCACCGCCGCCAAGCTCGCGCACGAAGACGTCATAGCGCAGCCGCTGGGCGGCACGCAGCTCATCCTCGGTCTCGGCGATCTTGACGGTAAAGGCAGGCCCGCGATCCGGCATTCACGCTCCGTTTGTCAGGAAAAATTGGGACGCCGCACTGATACAGCACATTCGGCGACAAAGGCAATATCCGCCGCAGGATAGACGCGGATGTTAATCATTCATCAACCAGTTTCACGGATCAAAGACGGGCATCAAGGCGATGCGCGCACCGTCGATCACCACCTTCCCCTGCTCGCGGAAATTCACGGTGATCTTGCCGCCGATATTGGACTGCACCTGTCCTATGCCCCAATCGGGGAAATCGGGGTGGCGGACGTACATGCCGGGTGCAAGAATGGCATTCAGATCTGTCATGCGCGGCTCAGCTTGGGGTCAGGATGGCGGGTGCTACAGGAGGTATGCATGGGCGAAAGCAACGTCAACCTTGCCGCTCTGATCGGCTCGCGGATCTGCCACGATCTGATCAGCCCGATCGGCGCCATCACCAACGGGCTTGAGCTGCTGGATATGGCCGGTGGCGTGCAGGGGCCAGAGATGGAGTTGATCTCGGACAGCGTCGACAATGCCGGTGCCCGCATCCGGTTCTTTCGCATCGCCTATGGTGCGTCCGGAGAGCAGTCGCTGGGCCGGTCCGAGGTTGCGGGGCTGCTCGGCGACCTCAGTCGCACCGGCCGGGTCAAGACCCACTGGGGCCCGGTCGATGCCAAGCCGCGCGGCGAGATCAAGCTGACTTTCTTGGCCCTGCAGTGTTGCGAAACCGCAATGCCGTTCGGCGGTACGGTAGAGGTCGCCTGCGACGAAGGGCGTTGGAGCGTAACCGGAACCGCTGACAAGCTGAACATCGACCCCGACCTGTGGCAGGGGCTGAGCAAGCCGGGCTCTGGCGCACCAATCACGCCGGCGCTGGTCCAGTTCATGCTGCTGCCGGATGTGGCGGCAGAGATGAACCGCCGAGTGCGGGTCGAGACCACCGCCACCCAGCTTACGATCAGGTTCTGACGCGCCGCCTTACCCGGCGCGTGTCGTGCCGTTGCCGCGCACCAGATATTTGAAGCTGGTAAGCTGCGCCGCCCCTACCGGGCCCCTCGCGTGCATCTTGCCGGTGGCGATCCCAATCTCGGCGCCCATCCCGAACTCCCCGCCATCGGCGAATTGGGTCGAGGCGTTGTGCATCAGGATGGCGCTGTCGAGCCGTTCGAAGAACCGCGCGGCGGCAGCCGGGTCTTCGGTCATGATGCAGTCGGTGTGGTTCGAGCCGTATCGGCGGATATGCGCGATGGCCGCGTCGATATCCTCGACAGGTTTCGCCGCGATAATGCTGTCGAGGAACTCCTTGCCCCAATCGGCGGCGGTGGCGGTGGTGGTGCCGTCGGCGGCCAGTGCGCCTTCGGCATGCACCTCGACGCCAGCGGCCAGCAGCGCCGCGATGACATCGCGCCCAAGGCTGTCGGCCACATCCCGATGCACCAGCAGGCATTCGGCAGCGCCGCAGATGCCAGTGCGCCGGGTCTTAGCGTTCAGCACCACGTCCAGCGTCTTCTGCGGGTCTGCGGCTTCGTCGATATAGATATGCACGATGCCTTCGAGATGGGCAAAGACCGGCACCCGCGCCTCGCGCTGCACCAGCCCCACCAGCCCCTTGCCGCCGCGTGGCACGATCACGTCCACATGGTCGGTCATGGTTAGCAGTTCCTGCACTGCCGCACGGTCGCGGGTCGGCACCAACTGGATTGCATCCTCCGGCAGATTCGCTGCCTTCAGCCCCTCGACCAGACAGGCGTGAATGGCGGATGAGGAGTGAAAGCTCTCCGAGCCACCCCGCAGGATCACTGCGTTGCCGGATTTCAGGCACAGCGCGCCCGCATCCGCCGTCACATTGGGTCGGCTTTCATAGATCACGCCGATAACCCCCAGCGGCGTGCGCACCCGCTGGATATTCAGCCCCGAGGGCATGTCCCATTCGGTCAGCACCTCACCCACCGGATCGGCCTGATCGGCCACGGTGCGCAGCCCGTCGACCATGCTCTGAACGCGCGCCTCATCCAGCATCAACCGATCCATCATCGCCGGGCTCAGGCCCTTTTCGCGGCCATATTCGAGGTCTTTTGCATTGGCCTCGATAATCGTAGCGCGGTTGGTCCAGACCGCGTCCGCCGCCGCGATCAGGGCGGCGTGTTTGCGTTCAGCGCTGGCAAAGGCCAGGTCCTTGGAGGCAGCCTTGGTGCGAGCACCGAGGTCGGCCATCAGGGCGGGAATGTTGTCGAGATCCTTCATCGCAGGCGCCTTTCGGGTCGGTCGGGATTGTGTATTTCTAGCAAGAAGAAGCGTCAGAGCGCCATATCATCGCGGTGGATAAGCGCCGCGCGGCCAGGATAGCCCAGCGTTGGTTCGATTTCGGAGGATTTGCGCCCCTTGATCGCGTCCGCCTCCTGCGCGGTATAGCGGCTGAGCCCCTGCCCCAGTTTGCGGGCGCCGGGCCCGAGGATCGCAACCGGATCGCCGCGCCCGAAATCGCCGGTCACTTCGGTGATGCCCGCCGGCAGGAGGCTCTTGCCGTTGGAGAGCGCAGTGGCCGCGCCCTGATCGACCACGATCTCGCCGCGCGGTTTCATTGCGGAAATCCAGCGCTTGCGCGCCGCCTGTGGGTCGAGTGTGGCGGTGAACCAGGTGCAGTTCGCACCATCTTCCAGCGTTTTCAGCGGGTTGAGGGGTGATCCTTCGGTGATCGCCATGTCGCAACCCGCCGCCGTGGCCATCTGCGCTGCCATCAGCTTGGTTTTCATCCCGCCCTTGGAGAGCCCCGAGCCCGCGTCACCGGCCATCGCCTCGATCTCGGGCGTGATGCGCTCGATGACGTCATAGCGAGTGGCGGTGGCATCTTCGTTCGGATTGCCGGAATAGAACCCGTCCACATCCGACAGCAGGATCAGTTGATCCGCGCCCACCGTCACCGCGATCTGGGCGGCCAGCCGGTCATTGTCGCCGTAGCGGATCTCATCCGTTGCCACCGTGTCGTTTTCATTGACGATCGGCACCACGCCCAGCCCCAGCAGGGTCTCCAGCGTGGCGCGGGAGTTTAGGTAGCGGCGACGGTCCTCGCTGTCCTCCAGCGTCACCAGCACTTGCGCAGTGGTGATATCGTGCGGTGCCAGCGCCTCTTCATACGCGCGAGCCAGACGGATCTGGCCAACGGCGGCGGCGGCCTGTGACTGTTCCAGCGGCAAGGCAACGGCAGACAGGCCCAGAACCCCACGCCCGAGCGCGATGGAACCGGAGGAGACAAGAATCACATCCGTCCCCTGCCCTTTGAGCCAGGCCACATCCTGCGCCAGCGAGCGCAGCCAGTCCGAGCGCAACAGCCCCGTGTCCCGGTCCACCAACAGCGCCGAGCCGATCTTGACCACCAACCGCCGGGCCGACCTCAGGGTTGCCAAGGCTGTGCCTCCTCGACGGGTTTCAGCCGTAGGCGGTCCTCGTCTATGCGGGTGCGCAGAACGCGCAGCACCTCGGTCACGCCCTGACGCGCCACACCGGACATTGTCATGACGGGGTCGCCAGCGGCCTCTTCCAGTTCGGAGCGGGCCCGCTCAAGCTCTTCTTCATCCAGCGCGTCGATCTTGTTCAGCACGGTGATGCGGGGCTTGTCGGCGAGATGGCCGCCATAGGCCTCAAGCTCGTGAATGATGGTGGTGTAATCTTCGGCCACGGTCTCGGACGTGCCGTCCACCAAATGCAGCAGCACGGCGCAGCGTTCGACATGGCCCAGAAACCGGTCGCCGATCCCGCGCCCCTCATGCGCGCCTTCGATCAGGCCGGGGATGTCGGCCACCACGAATTCGGCATTGTCCACGCCGACGACGCCCAAATTGGGGTGCAGCGTGGTAAACGGATAGTCGGCGATTTTGGGCCGCGCGTTCGAGGTTGCGGCCAGAAAGGTTGATTTGCCCGCATTGGGCATCCCCAGCAGGCCTACATCTGCGATCAGCTTGAGGCGCAGCCAGATGGTGCGTTCGATCCCCGCCTGACCAGGATTGGCCCGGCGCGGGGCCTGATTGGTGGCCGACTTGAAATGCAGATTGCCGAAACCGCCGTTGCCGCCACGCGCCAACAGAACCCGGTCACCCACTGCCGTCAGATCGGCGATCACCGTCTCTTCGTCCTCGTCGAGGATCTCGGTCCCCACAGGCACCCGCAGCACGACTTCGTCGCCGTCCTTGCCGGTGCGCTGCTGACCCCGGCCCGGCTGACCGTTCTTGGCAAAGAAATGCTGCTGATAGCGGAAGTCGATGAGCGTGTTCAGCCCCTCGACCGCTTCAGCCCAGACCGAGCCGCCCTTGCCACCGTCACCGCCATCGGGACCTCCATATTCGATGTATTTTTCGCGCCGAAAACTGACGCACCCGCCACCGCCGGCCCCGGACCGGATGTAGACCTTTGCAAGATCGAGAAATTTCATGAGGGCTCCCTACTGCAAAGGCGGCGGCGCGCCAAGTCAGAGTTTTCGGCTGTATGTCCAGGTGGGCACGGCCGCGTCGCGGGCGACCGAATAGCTTTCGGCGTCTCCCAGATACTGGAACCCGCAATGGGTCAGCACCCGGGCCGAGGCAGGGTTGTCCTGAAAGACGCTTGCGAACATGGTGGCGTTGTCCAGCGGATTGGCCTCGACCAACGTCTGAACCGCCAGCGAGGCAACGCCGGTGTTCCAAAAGATCGGAGCGACCCAGTATCCAACCTCGGACTGGTTCCGGTCCATCTTTTCCAGCGAGATCAGACCCATCAACTCGGGCCCGCCATCCTTGGTCGCGTCCATGGCCCAGACATCCTCATCCCGGTCCTCGGACATCGCCCGCAGGACAAACGCCTCGGTCATGCCAGGGGGCACGGGATGCGGGATCGACGTGGTCATGCGGGCCACGCGCTCGTCGCTGGCGTAATGCTCGATCAGGCCCATGTCAGACCGGCGCAACGGGCGCAGGTCGAACCGCTCGGTTTCGATGACCGGCTGATTTATTATCGTTTCAAGTTTCATATGTGTGCTCCTCCTCCGAACAACACAAAAAGGACGGACGCGACGGTTAGGCCCGCCAATGTCCACATCAGATATTTCTCGGCAGCCCGTCCTGCAACCGCATGGGCGATCCTGTCGCCGGCAAAGGTCCAGATCGGGTGCAACACCAGCTGACAGCTCAACAGACAGAGAGCGATCGTGAGTGTCGCATCAAATGTTGACGTTCCCGTGGCAACGAAGCCGGTAAAGCCCGCGACGATCATCGCCCAGGCCTTGGGGTTGAGCGGGTGCACGATCAGCCCGGCCCAAAAGCCCGGTGCCCGGTCCGCCGCCCGCCCCGGTGCGAGACGCAGGTTGGCAACTTTCCAGGTAAGCCAGCAAATATAGGTTGCCGAGGCGTATTTCAGGGCCGTGAACAGCCATGGCACCTGCTCGGCCAGTTCCATCAGCCCAAAGCCCACCGGCCAGATCACCAACTGCTTGCCAAGCGCCACGCCCGCCACAAAAGGTAGCGCCGCGCGAAAGCCATAACGCGCACCTGTCGCCAGCAGGGCCATGTTGGCCGGGCCCGGCGTGCCGACCTGCGAGGCGGCAAAGATCAGGAAACTGGTGGTTGCGACGGCCATAGCAAAGACAGTTCAAACCTTGGTGAAAAACGAGAAAGGGGACCGGCATGTTCTGCCGGTCCCCCATGAATTTTCTCTTAACCTTCTTGGGTCTCGGCTTACTCTGCGGCCTCCGCCACTGGCAGGACCGAAATAAAGGTGCGGTTTTTAAGTCCCTTGTGGAACTTCACGGCGCCATCGACGGTTGCAAAGATGGTGTGATCCTTGCCCATGCCAACGCCTTCGCCCGGCCAAAACTTGGTGCCGCGCTGACGCACGATGATGTTGCCTGCGATGGCGGCCTGGCCACCATACAGTTTCACGCCAAGGCGGCGACCTGCTGAGTCGCGACCGTTACGGGAGGAACCGCCAGCTTTCTTATGTGCCATTCTCTCTCTCCTTAGCCTTTGGCCAGCTCTTTGGCCTGTTCGATCCAGCCTTCACGCTCGATCCGGCCTTTGAACGACAGTTTCTCGTCCATAGCAGCTACATCTTCATCCGTCCACGCCGCGATCTGCGCGAAAGTGGTGACGCCGGCTTCGAGAAGCTTCTTCTCGAGCGCGGGACCAACACCCGACAGCTTTTTCAGATCGTCTGCGCCCGCGGCCTCGGCCTTTTTCGGAGCCGCTTTCTTGGCTGGCGCTTTCTTGGGCGCAGCGGTTTCGACAGCGGTTGCGGAAACCGAACCGGTTGCAGCCTTGACGCCTGACTTCTCAGCGCCCGAGGCGAGGATGTCGGTGATCTTGACCAGGGTCAGCTTCTGACGGTGGCCAACAGTGCGCTTCGAGCTGTGCTTACGGCGGCGCTTGACGAAGTTGATGACCTTGTCACCCTTGATCTGTTCGATCACTTCGGCCTGAACGGCGGCACCATCGACAAACGGCGCGCCAACGACCGGAGCGTCTCCGCCCAGCATCAGTACGTCGTTGAATTGAACTTTTTCACCTGCGTCGGCAGCCAGTTTTTCAACGCGGAGCATATCGCCCGCCTGAACCTTGTACTGCTTGCCGCCAGTCTTGAGGACCGCAAACATGCGTCTTTCCTTTTCATCACCGCGTTCTGTGGTCCCCAGGGTAACCTGGGCGTTTCGGCTTGCGCCACCTCGAACAGCGCGCCCTTATTGGGCGGGTTTCAGACCCCTGAGACATCCCCATGGGCCAAATAATAACGAGACCCGGCACGGGTATTCCGGCCGGGATGCGCGCTTATCCGGGCATTCCGGGCAAATGTCAACCGGATTCGGGCGCTTAGAGATCCGTTGCCGTCAGTGCCAGCGCGACGGCCAGCCCCAGCTCATACGAGATGCTGTCATACATCGCGTCAAACCCCTCAAAAAGGGCCGCGTTCAGGGCCTGCCCTGCCCCGGTTCGGGAAAAGGCGATATTCTCGCGCATCTCGGCCTCGCTCAGGGGCTGATAGGCCATCAGCAGAAAGCCATAAAGCCACGCGGTGGTTTCAGCCCGGGTTTCCTCCTGCTGGTCCAGCAGATCCGACAGCATCACCCCGTCATCCCGCTGGGCACCGTGCCCTTCGGCCATGCCACGGTAGAAATTGAAATCGGCGCTCAGCGCGCCCTTTACATTCTGCGCCACCAGATCGTTGACCGAGATATACTCCTCGACCAACCGAAACCGTGCGTCCTGTTGATCGACCTCTTCGTAATAGGTCCGTGCTGCCTCTTCTATGGCGGGTGTTGCAAACGCCCTGCGGGCCGAGTTCTCCAGCGATATGATCGTCTGCCCCAGATCGCCTTCAAAGAAGGTGGCGGCCTGCGCGCGCTGTTCCGTCGTCATGCCATCGGCCAGTGCCTTCCGCAGACCGGCCTGCATCTCATCGGCGACATAGATCCGTTGGATCTGCTGATCGAAGGGCTGTCCGCCCTCGCCGCCCAGCATCTGATCGTCCAGTTCCCGACCATAGTTCAGCCCCTCATCGCACAGGATCTCCACGACTTCATCCAGACGCAGCGCTTGCGCCAGCCGGTCCAATGTCTCGTCCGCCGCCACAGGCAGTGCCCAGAGGCACATCGCAGCCAGTGTCAACGGGGCCAAACGCATCAGATATCCTGCGCCGGGTGCAGATCGGCCATACGGGTGGCCAGAATCTCGAACCGGCCCGCCATGATCTCGTATTGCACCGCGTTCAAAAGCTCATAGACCTCCTGCATCAGCGGCTGTTCCAGCGCCTCAACGTAAGCGTCCACATCTTCGTCCGAGAAATCCTGATAGGTATAGGCGGCACCCGCCAGCGCCGAAAGCTGCAAAGCACTGCGCATCGAGGCCTCATTCTGGCGCAGCATCGCGCGCAGCTCGTCCGCATCCATCTTCAGGTCGACCACCCCGGCAGCACTGGCCGCCAGCAGAAAGCGTACCTGAATCTCCTGCAGCGCCCGCAAAGCCGTGCCGCTGGAATCGATGGCGCGGTTCATCCGCTTGAGTGATTCCACCCGCTGCGAGCCTTCCTTGACCAGATCGGCGACGATGGCCTGCCCGTCCTGCTGCTTGACCGTGTCATCCTCGATCATGTGTGACGCATTCTCGGCCTCGACCAGCCTCTGCCCAAGATCGGTTGCGTAGAACTCAACGGCATGGGTCAGCGCCTCGTCACTCAGCGTTTGTTCCAGGATCGAAACAGCGATCTCGCGCATGGTTTTGGTGTCGAAAACCTCCTGTGTCAGCCGCTTCCAGTCCGAGCCAAAAACACCGGGATCGACCCCAAGCATCTCGGGTGCGGAAGATGAGGCAAAGGCGATGCTGTCCAGCGCCACATCAAAGCCGGTTGTCGTCAGAAATGCCTCGATCCGTGCGCGGTCGGCGGCGCGGGCCGGCGTGGTGGCGATCAACAGGGCCAGAACGGGTAAAACGATCAGCGGGGCGCAACGGCGCAAAACATGTCTCATACTCTTTAGCCTAGGTGATTCCAGGCCACGGGCAACGGAAAATCGGATGCGGTGCGAAATCCCGAAGTTTCTGCTTGCACCCCCGGTCAATCACCACTAAATCCCCCCCTCACAGACCCCCGCGGAGAGGTGCCGGAGTGGTCGAACGGGGCGGTCTCGAAAACCGTTGTGGGTGCAAGCCCACCCAGGGTTCGAATCCCTGTCTCTCCGCCATGATCTTCCTGCTAGAACTTCCAAAATGACGCCCGGTGACAGCCGGGGCGGGTTTTGCCATGTCTTGGGCGTCACCACAGCTCGCATCATCGATAGGGGAAGGCCATGACAGAAGATCAGATACGTCTCCGCGAAGGCCGCGCCCTGCTGATCGGCATGTGGGGCAACCTGTTCATGGGGGCCGCCGGTGTCGTCGCGGCGATCCTGTCTCATTCGGATGCCATTCTGGTGGATGGCCTGTTTTCGCTCATCGGCTTCACATCTGCCCTGCTGGGGCGCCGGGTCAGCGCCACGGTGCATGCCGGGCCCGACCGGCTGCGCCCCTTCGGCTATGCGGCGGATGAGGCGATCTTTGCCACCTTCCGGGCGCTGTCGCTGCTCGGGCTGGTGCTGTTCGCGATGTCGGGCGCGGCGATGAACATCTACGGCTATCTCACAGGCGATCCGCCGGTGCCGCTGAAATTCGGTCCGCTGATCGTTTATTTCGTCCTGATCGGGCTGACCTGTGCATTGCTGTGGTTCATCCACCGCCGGGCCTGGAAACGGACCGGCGAGAGCAGCGATATTCTGCGGATGGAGGCCACGGCAGCCGCCTTCGACGGCATCATCACTGCGGCGGCAGGCGTGGGCATGGCCGGGATCTACTTCCTGCAGGACACCGCGCTGTCGGTGATCACGCCGGTGGGGGATTCGATTATCGTGCTGCTGCTCTGCTCGACAGTCATTGCGCGCTACATTTCCGATTTCCGGCGCGGACTGGCGGAACTGGCTGGTGTCACCGCTGCGCCCGAGCACATCGCAACCACCCGCCGCGCCGCGCGGGCTGCATTGGGCGAGGATGGCGGGCGGCTGAACGATTTGTCGGTCACCAAGCTGGGGCGCAGTTTTCAGGTGGCGGTCTATTACGATCCGGGCCGCCCGGTTCTGGCGCAAGAGATCGACACGCTGAACCTGCGTCTGCAACATGACATCTCCGCTGCCTTGCCCGGCGCCGATGTCATCCTCCTAGCCACCGCCTGCGGACGCAGTTGGCCCGCCACGATGGATCCACGGAGCAACCCACGCCCATGATCATCCCGTCTGTGGGCGCGCTGAGCCTTCTATGGACCGGAGCAAAGGCACGCAGTGCCGCCGGGCCGCGCCCTCCCTCCCCGTCGCACCAAGGGTGCGCCACTCTATTTTTTTGCGCGCCTCCGGCGTGACGGAGGGCGCATTGGCGATGACGCGCGTCGCTCATCTTTTGTTCAGGGCTTTTGAGATAAATCGCCGACCACAACCGTAGTCGGCGCCGGCCCGAGGCAGGACGCAGCCCTCTGTTGGTCCGGATATACACGCTTGGTCGGCGCCGCGCGTCATCCTCGGCCAACCACCGTCAGAACAACGTAAAAAGCCGGGCTTCCCGACCCGGCCTTATGTCTCGTCTTGCCCCGGATCAGGCGCGGCGACGGCGTCCGCCTCCGCGGCGACCACGGGCTCCTTCGCCTGCGGCACCTTCCGCCTCGGGGGCCTTGTTGAACTTGATCCACGCCCCGCCATGCGGGTCATTGTTGGTCAGAAGGTTGGCGGCCCGGATGGCCTCCATCTCCTTACCCGCACGCGGCTGGGTCGAACCCAGACCGAACAGTTGGCAGAAGGCCTCGTCATCCATGTCCGGCGGTAGAATCACGCCCTTGGCCTCAACGTCGGCCTTCTTCTCGGCCAGCTTCTTGGGGCCGACCGGCAGCGCCACCGGGTTCATGATTGCCGAGGTCATGCCGGCGGCCATCGCCATCGGCAGGAAGGCGTTGTTGATGCCATGCCGGTTGGGCAGACCGAACGAGATGTTCGATGCACCACAGGTGGTGTTCACACCCAGCTCTTCGCGCAGACGGCGGACCAGGGCGAACACCTGCTGGCCGGCGGTCGCCATGGCGCCGATGGGCATCACCAGCGGGTCGACCACGATGTCATGGGCCGGAATGCCGAAATCGGCGGCCCGTTCCACGATCTTCTTGGCCACGTCGAAGCGCACATCGGGGTCTTCGGAAATCCCGGTGTCGTCGTTCGAGATCGCCACCACCGGCACGTTGTATTTCTTGACCAGCGGCAGAACCAGCTCCAGACGCTCTTCCTCACCGGTGACAGAGTTCAGCAGCGGGCGGCCCTCAGCCGCCTCAAGACCCGCCTCCAGCGCGCCCGGCACCGAGGAGTCGATGCACAGCGGGACTTCCACCAGCCCCTGAACCAGCTCGACGATCTTTGTCATCAACGGCGGTTCGGTCTCGTTCGGGTTGGGGTTCGAGTTGTAGACGACGCCCGCGTTGATATCGAGCACGGTGGCGCCTGCGGCCACCTGTGCCAGCGCGTCTTTTTCGACGGTCGAGAAATCGCCTGCCTCCAACTCAGCCGCCAGTTTTTTGCGGCCCGTGGGGTTGATCCGCTCGCCGATCACGCAAAACGGCTCGTCAAAGCCCAGAACGGCAGTTTTTGTTTTTGATTCTACGACTGTACGGGTCATTGCCGATCCTTAGGAGTTTGCAGGCTTCGCCGAGGCGCCGCCATTGTTGATGGCCCAGTTGGCGTTGGTCTTGATGCCGCCAAGCGGGAAGAAATGCACGGATTCGATGTTGAAATCCGGGTTCGCGGCCTTGTGCTCGGCCAGTTCGGTGATCACGTCGCTGGGCTCATACGGCAGCAACAGCTTGGACACGTCCATGGCGCGCTTTTGCAGCACTTTCAGTGACGGGCCGACGCCGCAGGCGATGGCGAACTTGATCAGGGTCTGCAGCTTGGCCGGGCCCGCGATCCCGATATGAATCGGAATATCCACACCTACCGCCTTGACCGAGTTGGCCCATTCGATGATCGGCTGGGCCTCGAACGCGAACTGCGTGGCCAGCGCCATCTGCGCGTCGGTGCGCTCGCTGAATTTCTGTTTCCACTGAAGGGCTTCGTCGACGTTCTTTGTAGTGCCGTCGGGGTCGATATCCTTGTTGCCCTCGGGGTGACCGGCCACGTGCAGACGCTTGAAACCCGCCTTGTCGAACAGACCGGTTTCCATCAGTTGCATAGAGCTGTCGAAATCTCCATGCGGCGTGGCCACGCCACCGGCCAGCAGCAGCGCCTGATCGACGCCCGCCTCGCCCTGATACATCGAGATCCAATTTTCCAGCGTGGCTGCATCCTTGATGATCCGGGCCGGGAAATGCGGCATCACCGGATAGCCCTCAGCTGTGAGGCGCTTGGCGGTCTTGACCATGTCCTCGATCGGCGTGCCCTCGATATGGGCGATGTAGACGCGGGTGCCTTGCGGCAGCAAAGCGCGGAAATCGTCGACCTTCTCGGCGGTGCGCGGCATCACCTCGATCGAGTAATTCTTGAGGAAAGCCTCGACGGTCGGATTCACCGGGCCGGGTTCGACCGCATCACGTTTCTTGAAGTTCAGCAAAGCCATTGCGGCCTCCCATAAAGATGTGGGGCTTATGCCCAACCGTCATTGGCGATCAGGGCCTTGATGCGGTCCTGATCGTATTCCGTTTCCAGACGCAGCGCCTGCGCCTCGGCGATCTCGGACGGATCGCCCTCAACCGCAAAGGGTTTGGCCTTGCGCCACTCGGCCAAGTAAGCATCGCTATCCTTCGCATTCACCTTCATCGCGGCGCGGTCGATGGCTTGCTCGAACCGCTCCTCCAGCTGTCGTTTGGCACCGCGTCGGCCCTTGCCGACGATGACCTGAGCCGGGATGTCGCGCCAGTATACGATGGTGACGTCGGGCATCGCTGTTGATTCCTCCTGACCTGATGAGCAGGTTCTAAACGGCAATGTGGGTGCGGGTCGGTCGATTTTCGACATGTGCCGTATGTGCAGCGACCTTTTCGCCCACGATGGGATACAGGGCATGTACCTTATTTTTCCGCATTGGCAGACATCAAAATACTCATCACTTTAATGAGCCGCTTGCGTGATGTGGGCACGCAACCTATGGTCGGGGTAACTCGAAATCGGAGGGCGTGTGACATGGCGCCCAAGCGTCCCAGAGGTGCGGGCGCGTTCCCGAAAGCGGTCGAAAGCCCCGCGCCTGGCAGGCCCGATCCCGACGCTCTTTATGCAGCGCTTGATCTGGGCACAAATAGCTGCCGCATGCTGATTGCCCAGCCCAAGGGCAGTGGGTTCCATGTGGTGGACAGTTTCTCCAAGTCCGTGCAACTCGGCGCCGGGCTTGAGCGGACCGGGCGGTTGTCGCGGTCCTCGATGTCGCGCACCGTGCAGGCGCTGCGCATCTGCCAGCAAAAGCTCAAGCGCAACAAGGTCAAGCGGATGCGCCTGATCGCGACCGAGGCGTGCCGACGTGCCAAAAACGCGCGCGATTTCATCCGGCAGGTCAAGCGCGAGACCGGGCTGACGCTTGAGATCATCCAGCCCGAGGAAGAAGCGCGCCTTGCCGTGATCTCCTGCGCGCCGCTGGTCAGCACCAAGACTGAGCAGCTGCTGGTTGTCGATATCGGCGGCGGCTCGACCGAGCTGGTGTGGATCGACATCTCCTCCGTGCCGCGCCGCGACCGCCCGTCGGCGATCATGCGCCTGCACGCCGGGTTTCATCCCGCAGAAAGCCCGTTTCCGGCGGCCAAGGTCGTGGACTGGATCAGCGTGCCGCTGGGCGTCGCCACGCTGCGCGACCAGTTTCATGACGTCGAAGACGACGCCGCCCGCTTCGCGCTGATGAGCTGGTTTTTCGAGGAAAACCTCGCCGATTTCGCCCCCTACAAGGATGAACAGGCGCGCGAGGGGTTTCAGATCGTCGGCACCTCCGGCACCGTCACCACAGTGGCCGCCAGTCATCTGGGGCTCAAGCGTTACGACCGCACCAAGGTGGACGGGCTGCGCATGACCAGCGATCAGATTGACAAGGTCATACGCGGTTATCTAGAACTCGGGCCTCAGGGCCGCCGCCGCGATCCCCGTATCGGCGAGGATCGGCAGGCCCTGATCATGTCCGGCTCGGCCATCTTGCAGGCGCTTTTGCGGCTCTGGCCCACCGACCGCCTCTCCGTGGCGGACCGGGGGCTGCGCGAAGGATTGCTCTATGCACAGATGAGCGCGGACGGCGTATTGGAAGACGGACCGTTCTGATGGCGAAGACACCGAGTGGAAAGAACACTTCGGGCCGCGGGCAACGCGACCTGAAGGTCAAGGTGAAGACCGCGCGCGGGCGCAAGCTCAGCTCGACGCGCTGGCTGCAGCGGCAGCTCAATGACCCATATGTCAAGCGGGCGCAGGCCGAGGGCTATCGCGGACGCGCGGCCTTCAAGATTCTGGAACTGGACGAGAAATACCGCTTTCTGGTGCCGGGCGCGCGCGTGGTCGATCTGGGCTGTGCGCCGGGCGGCTGGTGTCAGGTGGCGGTCAAGCGGGTGAATGCGCTGGGTGAGAAATCCGGCAAGAAGATCGGCACCGTGCTGGGCATCGACCTGCAGGAGGTCGAACCGATTGCCGGGGCCGAGATACACCTGCTCGATTTCATGGAAGATGACGCCGACGAAAAGGTCAAAGAGTGGCTGGGCGGCAAGGCGGATGTGGTGATGTCTGACATGGCCGCCGCCTCATCCGGGCACAAGCAGACCGACCATCTGCGCATTATCTCGCTGTGCGAGACGGCGGCCTATTTTGCCTTTGACGTGTTGGAGCCCGGCGGTACGTTCGTGGCCAAGGTTCTAGCCGGCGGGGCCGAAGGTGATCTGCAAAAACTGCTGAAGCAGAAATTCACTAAGGTGGCGAATGTCAAACCGCCTTCTTCACGGTCGGACAGTTCCGAGAAATTCGTGGTTGCCACAGGTTTTCGGGGCGACTGACGCGATCAGTCCCGCAAGCTTTGTATGCCAGGCAGCTGCTGTTTTCTGAACGACGCCATCGCAATCCCCTTCAACAGCTTTGCATCGGATTTGCTGATATAGGTGCAAGCCGGTTTGGGCTTTGGGATGTTTTGCTCGGGTCCTGCGCCACTCTCTCGTTGGCGGATCAGATCAAAGATCGCGGCGTGCCGATGCTGGCCTTCGTGGTACATGAATCACCTGTTAACAACACCGGGGCGCACATTGCCCCTGCCCTACACTTGCAGGTAATTTGGCCGTGAAAACGGCGGGAACCGGGCAATCGCGTGCCGTATCACGGTCGCAATACTCACAGCGCCGTGAGAGGCTATGAGGATGTGTCATCCGTTGGGACAGGCTTCAGGTCGATCAGCGCCCCGTTGAATTCAGCCCCCAGAATCAGGATCACAGCGCAGAGGTAGAGAAAGATCAGCGCCGCCATGGCGCCCGCCAGCCCGGCGTAAGTGGCGCTGTAGGTTGCGAACTGGCCCACATAGATGGAAAACCCCCAACCTCCCGCTGCCCAGAGCGCGAGTGTCAACACGACGCCCGGCAGGATCTGGATCAGGCTGTGCCGGTGTCCGGGCAGCAGCGCGTGAAAGGCCAGCACCATCCCGGCGGGCATCGCCACAGCGAAAATCCAGCTCAGCCGGTCCACCGACAGCCATTCGACCGCCTCGCCGGTACCCGGGATCGGAAGCGTGTCGGTGACCAGCCGGGTATAGACCGGCAATACCACCTCGAACGCGGCGGCGGCCAACAAGGCGGCTCCACCCCCAATCACCAGCGCGATGCACAAAAGGCGGGATTTCCAGAACGGGCGCGTATCTTCGTCATGATAGGCCTGCGTCAGCGCCATCCGCACCGCGTTTACCCCGTTCGACGCAAACCAGACCGCCAACAGGCCGCTCAGCGTGATCACACCGGATTTGTCCCCTGCCAGCACCGCGCGCAGTTCGGCCACGATCGGGTCGGCCACCTCGCTGGGCCAGGCGCCGAGGATCAGATCAATCAACTCGTCGGTCACGTAATCCTGCGACAGGCTGCCCGCGAGCGCCACGGTGAACAGCATGAAGGGAAACAGCGCCAGCATCATCGACATCGCCACATGGCTGCTCATGACAAAGCCGTTCTTGGTGACAAACCGGCGCAGGGCCAGCCACAGGGCTTTGAGCGGCAACAGGATGGCAGGATTCGCAACGCGGGTCATGCCGTTACCCTAGACCGCCCGCGCGCCCGGCAGAACCCCCACACGCCCCGCCGATAACCGCCTGCGGCCATTGCACAATCCGACCGCAGGGTGCAACACTGTCCACACACACTAGTTTGGTCCCGGGCGTCCCTGCCCCGACCCCGCAAACGGCAGAGAACCGGAACGCGCATGGCCTATGACAGTAACGACCCAAACGGCCCCATCCGCTTGAGCCTGTCTGCGATGCGGGACATCGCCATCGTGCTGACGCTGGCGATCTTTGCGCTCTATGCCGGTGCCGGCTTTCTGATCCCACTGACCGTGGCGCTGCTGGTCAATGTGCTGATCATCGCGGTCAGTGATCGGGTGGTGGCGTGGGCGTCGGTACCGGTCTGGCTGGCCAATCTGGCCGGGATCACGGTGGTGCTGGCGGGCTTGTTCATGATCATGTTCGTGCTGGGCAATCAGGCCACGCAATTTGCCCGCGCCGTCGGCACCTATGAGAGCCAATTCGATACTGCGGTCAGCCGCATTACCGGTCTGGTCGGCAATGAGGTCACCGAGTTCATCCGCGACAACCTGATCAGCATCGACATGTCGCTGGTCGCGCGCACTGCACTGGGCAGCGCCACCTCGCTGCTGAACCAATTCCTGTTGATCAGCCTCTATGTTGCCTTCCTGATGGCCGAGCGCCTGGCCTTTCGCAACAAGATCCGGCTCGCCGCGCGCAGCCCGGAACTGGGGGCTGAGCTTGCGTCGATGATGGATGCAATCTCGTTCAGCCTGCAGCGCTATGTGGGCGTCAAGACCTTCATCAGCGCGCTGACCGCCGCGATCAGCTACGCGGTGTTCCGCGCGCTGGGGCTGGAATATGCCGAGACCTGGGCGGTGCTGACCTTTGCATTGAACTTCATCCCCTCGATCGGGTCGATCATCGCGGTGATCTTTCCGGCGCTGGTGTCGCTGGTTCAGTTCGAGAGCATCGGGCCGTTTCTGGTCATCGTTTTTGGTTGCGGTACGTTGCAATTCGCAATCGGCAATTTCGTGGACCCTGCCCTGCTGGGCCGCTCGCTCAACATGTCGACCTTTCTGGTCATTCTGGCGCTGACGTTCTGGAGCACGGTCTGGGGCGTCATCGGCGCCTTTCTCAGCGTGCCGCTCACCGTCTGCATCCTGATCGTCTTCAGCCATGTACCAGCACTCAGGCCGGTGGCGATTCTGATGTCGCTGGACGGGCGGTTGAGCGATGACGACCCGGATGCGCGCTGACAGTCGGACGATGGAGCAGCCTCTGTTCATCGGCTCCGAAATCTATCGGCGCTCGACCTATGGGTCCAAACATCCGCTGGCGATCCCGAGGGTCTCGACGGTTATCGACCTCTGCCGCGCGCTGGGCTGGCTGCCGCCCGAGCGCTACCGCACCAGCCCGCGTGCTAAACCCTCAGCACTTACCCTGTTTCACACGCCGGAATACATCGGCGCCCTGCAAGAGGCCGAGCGCCGCCAGCAGGTGAGCGAGGCCATCCGCGCCCGTCACGCACTGGGAACCATCTCGAACCCGGTCTTCCCCGAGATGTACCGCCGCCCTGCCACAGCTGCGGGTGGTTCGATGCTGGGCGCCGAACTAATTGCCAAGGGCGGTGTCGTCTACAACCCGGGCGGCGGTACCCATCATGGGTTTCCGGATCGCGCGGGCGGGTTCTGTTATCTCAACGATCCGGCGCTGGCGATCCGAACACTGTTGAACAAGGGGCTCAGCCGCATCGCCTACGTCGATATCGACGCCCATCACTGCGATGGGGTCGAGGCGGCGTTTCATGGTTCGGACGCGGTGCGGATGATCTCGGTGCACGAGGCGCGGCGCTGGCCCTTTACCGGCATGCTGGAGGACAACGCGGGCGGCGCGGCCTTCAATCTACCGGTCCCGCGCGGGCTGAACGATGACGAGTTCGCGCTGATCCTCGATGAGATGATCCTTCCCGCTGTTGAGGCACACCGGCCCGAGGCCATCGTGCTGCAATGCGGGGCGGATGCGGTGGCTGAGGACCCGCTGTCCCGGCTGGCCCTGTCGAACAACGTCCACTGGCGCACAGTGGCGGCGCTGCGTTCGCTCACGCCTCGCCTGCTGGTACTGGGCGGCGGTGGGTATAACCCGTGGTCGGTGGCGCGGCTTTGGTCCGGGGTCTGGGCGACGCTGTCCGGGCACGAGATCCCCGAACATCTGCCGCCTGAGGGACAGTCCATTTTGCGCACCCTGACCTGGCGCCGTGCCGCCGGACGCACGCCGCCCGAGCCGTGGCTGACCAGCTTGCGTGATGCGCCACGGATGGGCCTGATCCGCGATGAAATCCGCACCGACGTCCAAAAACTTGCTGATCGCATGTAACCGCAAACCCAAGGTTTTTCCGCAGTGGCCGCCTGAACGGCCAATGCCACGTCGCAGGTGATTGGGTCGTTTTGTACCAGAACATGGCGGATCGTTGACACGGCCGCCGATTGGGTCCGTATATACACGGGCGCGCCGTAATCCGGGACCCGACGAAAATCATGTGGACCGCAATCGTCACTCTGTTCCTCGCCGGGCTGTTTCTGACGGCTCTGTTCTGTGCGCTACGTGCGGCCCAAACGGCGCGCACACCGCAAGGCGCGGTCGGCTGGGTGGTGTTTCTGCTGGCAGTCCCCTGGGCGGGCGTTCCGCTCTACCTCTTTCTGGGACACCACCGTTTTCACGGCTATCGCGTCGCGCGGCGGGAAAGCGAACGGGTTGTCGCGAGCATCAAGGCCTTCGGCGAAAGCGCCCGGCCCGATCCTGAAACCCTCACCATCAGCCCGCGCCCGTTCGAGGAACTGGCCCACCTGCCCGTATCGCGCGGCAACGGCGCGGACTTGTTGATCGACGGTGAGGCGACGTTTCATGCCATCTTCGAGGCGCTGGATGCGGCCGAGCACTACATCCTGCTGCAATTCTATATCGTGCGTGACGACGAGCTTGGGCAGGAACTGCAGGACCGCCTGATCGCCGCCGCCAGACGCGGTGTGCATGTACGCTTCATGACCGATGCGGTCGGCAGCTATTCTCTGCCCGACAGCTACTACGAAACGATGCGGAATGCCGGTATCGACACGGCGGACCCCCGCGACCAACGCGGCCCCAATTTCCGTTTCCAGCTCAACTACCGCAATCACCGCAAGACGGTGGTGGTGGATGGTCGCGTGGGCTTTGTCGGTGGCCACAATGTGGGGGTCGAGTATCTGGGCCAGGACCCAAAGTTTGGCCCCTGGCGCGACACCCATGTCCGAGTGCACGGCCCCATCGCGCTGCAACTGCAATTGATCTTTGCCGAGGACTGGCACTGGGCCCGCAGCGAGGACCTGCTCGACCTGCTGCATTGGGAGATTGAGCCGTCAGAGGAGGATATGAACGCCCTCATCGTCGCGACCGGGCCCGGCGACAGCTCGGAAACCGGTGCGATGATGTTCTTCGCCGCCATTGCCGAAGCACGCGAACGGGTCTGGATCGCCTCGCCCTATTTCGTCCCGGACGTCGACATCATGAGCGCTCTCAAACACGCCGCCATGCGTGGGGTGGATGTGCGCATTCTGGTGCCGGATGTGATCGACCACCGAACCCCCTGGCTGGCCGCCTTCGCCTATTTCGACGAAATCCGCGACTGCGGCGTACGCGTGTTCCGCTATACCGACGGGTTCATGCACCAGAAGGTCTTTGTGGTGGACGATACACTCGCCGGTGTCGGTACAACCAATCTGGACAACCGCTCTTTCCGGCTGAATTTCGAGGCGATGGCCCTGTTCTTCGACACCCGCGCGGCGACAGCGGTCGAAGCGATGCTTCTGGACGATTTCGCAGCAAGCTACGAACTGACCCGTAAGCTGCAGCAACAATCCCTCTACATCCGTTATGGCGCGCCGCTGGCCCGTCTGTTCTCTCCTATCCTCTGATCGACCGCCCCGTTTCTGACGGATCTCCCTCAAAAAAGAACACAATTTGTGATAGGCACCGGCCCGAACTGCGCTAGTCTCAACCCGAAACACCAGGAACAGGGAGACGCCGCAATGAGATACCTGATGACCGCAAGTGTTCTGGCGCTGGGGCTGGCGGCCACGGCGCAGGCCGCCGAGTTCAAATGGGCCTCAACCACCGATCCGCAGACCATGGACCCGCATGCGGTCAACTCGGCCCCGGTTCTGGGGTTTCTCAACAACGTCTACGAAGGGCTGGTGCGGCGCGGCAAGGACATGACCGTGGAGCCTGCTCTGGCGACCAGTTGGGAGGCGATCGGTGGCGGTGAAGGCTGGCGGTTCAAGCTGCGCGAAGGGGTGACGTTCCACGATGGCAGCGCTTTCGATGCGCAGGATGTGCTGTTCTCATATCAACGTGCGTCCAGCGAGGCTGCAGACACCAGCAGCTGGTTCGCCCCTGTCTCCGAGGTCAAGATCGTCGACGACTACACGGTCGATATCCTGACCAACGCACCGAACCCGATCTTTCCATCTTCCATCGCCAACTGGATGATGATGGACAGCGGCTGGGCCGAGGCTAATGACGCCGTCGCACCGGACAAGGAAAGCGGCAATTACGCCACCATCCACGCCAATGGCACAGGCGCCTTCAAGGTTACTGCACGCGAACCCGGACTGCGTACCGTTCTTGAACCTTTTGAAGGCTGGTGGGGCGAGGCCGATCACAACATCACACGCGCTGAATTCACCCCAATTCAGAACCCGGCCACCGCCGTGGCCGCGCTGCTGTCCGGCGATGTGGACCTGATCAACCCGGTGCCTATCCAGGACGCAGGCCGGCTGGAGGGCAATGCCGAGGTCCAGGTAATCAAGGGGATCGAGGCGCGCGTGATCATGCTGGGTTTCCCGCATGAGGCAGAGACACTGAAATACGGCGCCGATGCCGGCAAACCCAACCCGTTCGCCGATGTCCGTGTGCGCAAGGCGGTGGCCCATGCCATCAGCGTCCCAGCGATCTTGCGCACCATCATGCGCGGCCATGCGGAGGAGGCCTCGCAACTCGTGAGCCCGGCCATGAGCGGCTATTCCCGCACGCTGGCCAACCGCCCGCCCTTTGACGTGAACGCGGCGCAGGCGCTGATGGCCGAGGCGGGCTATGCGGACGGGTTCTCGTTCGGCCTCAAATGCCCCAATGACCGCTATCTGAATGACGAGGCGGTGTGTCAGGCTGTGGTCTCGATGCTGGCCAAAGTCGGAATGCGGGCCGAGCTGGACGCCATGCCGGTGCGCAACTACTGGCCCGAGCTGCGCGAGGACAAGTACGACATGTACCTGCTGGGCTGGTCACCGGGCACCTTCGATGCCGAACATCCGATCCGCTTTCTGGCCAGCACTCCCAACCCGGAAAAGAAGCTGGGGAGCTGGAATTTCGGCGGATTCTCCAATGCCCGGGTGGATGAGCTGTTGCCACAAATCCAGTCCGAACTGGACGAAGGCGCCCGTCAGGCGATGCTGGATGAAGTGGTCCGGATCCTGCAGGAAGAGCAGGCCTATGTGACGCTCTATGTGCAACCACTGGTCTGGGGCACCCGCGCTAATGTCGAGGTCACACAACGGCCCGACAATTTCTTCATTCTGCGCTGGGTCAAGGTGAACTGATGCTGACAATTATTTGACGTAGAACACTAAACAGGGAGGAGAGAACCATGAAACACCTGAAATTCGGACTGACACTTCTGGTGTCGCTGTGTTTTCTCTCTGCCCCTCTCTGGGCCTGGCGGTCCTTGTCGGCGCCCTTCGCCCTTCCCGAATCCGCCTCATCCGGCGAAGTCGAAACCGAGGGCGCCCGTATCCACTACATGACCTTCGGCGATGCGGAGGGCCTGCCGGTGCTCCTGCTACATGGCGGGCTGGGCGCCGCCGAGGATTTCGGCTCCCAAATCCCTGCCCTGTCCGGACAGTATCGCCTGATCGCGATTGACAGCCGTGGGCATGGGCGCTCGACGGATGATGATCAACCCTACTCGTATACGCTAATGGCGCGCGATGTTCTGGCCGTCATGGACGCACTATCACTCGACAAGGCGGCCATTGTCGGATGGTCGGATGGCGGCAATATCGGTTTGGAACTGGCGATCACGGCGCCGGAGCGGCTGATCGGTGTGTTCGCCATCGGGGCGAACTACGACGTGTCCGGCGTTAAACCCTCGGCTGGCGGAGATGGCTTGGTCGGCCAATATGTCGGCTATGCCGTTGCACAATATGGCGCCATCTCACCCACCCCGGGCAGTTTCGGACCGTTCTCGGAAAAGGTCTTTGCGATGTGGGGGTCACAACCCAGCTTTTCCGAAGATCAGCTACGCGGGATTGCAACCCCTTTCATCGTTGCCGCGGGCATCTACGAGGAAGCAATTGATGAGGCACATACTCGTCGCATGGCCGACCTGATCCCCAACGCCGAATTGCTGCTGATCGAAAACGCCAGCCATTTTGTGCAATGGCAGCAGCCCGAGGTGGTGAACGCCGCGATCTTGGACTTTCTGGGCAGTCTGAGCGCCGACTGATCGCCCGGAATCTTTCAACGGGTCTTTTCCGGTTTCGGCCGGAATGGCTGTTGACACCTGTAACAATTCGCGGGACCAACTTGATCCATGCTCGCCTATGTCATTCGCCGCGTTTTCCAATCGATCGTCGTCCTGCTGGTCGTCGGGCTGGTCGCCTTTTCCATGTTCCGCTTTGTCGGCGACCCCATCGACAACATGCTGGGACAGGAGCGCACACAAGCCGATATCGACCGGCTGCGCACGGAGCTAGGCCTCGATCAGCCGTTCCCGGTGCAGTACTTCAAGTTCCTGCAAGGTGCTGCGCAGGGCAATTTCGGCGTCTCCTATAGGCAAGGTCGCCCCGTCGCTACCATCATCTCCGAGCGTGCGCCCGCCACGCTGGAACTGGCGCTGGTCTCGGGCTTTTTTGCCATCACGATGGGCATCGCGCTCGGCGTTTTCACTGCGATCCGACGACGAGGGATCGCGGCCAATGTGATCATGACACTCAGCCTGATCGGCGTGTCGCTACCCACCTTCCTGATCGGCATCCTGTTGATCTACGTGTTCTCGGTCGAGCTGGATTGGCTGCCCAGTTTCGGACGCGGTGAGACGGTCAAGATCGGCAACTGGTCCACCGGATTTCTGACAGCTTCGGGCCTCAAGGCGCTGATTCTGCCCGCAATTACTCTGGGCCTTTATCAGATGACGCTGATCATGCGGCTGGTGCGGTCCGAGATGCTTGAAGTGCTGCGCGCCGACTATATCCGCTTTGCCCGCGCCCGGGGTCTGACGGACCGGGCGGTGAACTTTCACCATGCACTCAAGAACACGCTGGTGCCGGTGATTACGGTGACCGGCCTGCAGCTGGGCTCGATCATCGCCTTTGCCATCATCACCGAGACGGTATTCCAGTGGCCCGGCGTCGGGCTTTTGTTCATAAACGCCATTCAGTTCGTGGATATCCCGGTGATGGCAGCGTATCTGATGCTGATTTCGGTGATGTTCGTGACCATCAATCTGATCGTCGACCTGCTCTACTACGCCATCGACCCGCGCCTGCGCATCGACGGGAGGACCGCATGACCGAAGTGACGCAGAAACCCGTCGAGGCCAAGCTCTCGCGGCTGGCCGAGTTCTGGAACAGCGATTTCGTCTGGTCCTTCCGCCATTCGCCGGTGGCCATCGTGGCGCTGTTCATCGTGGCGGTGCTGCTGTTGGCGGCGCTCTTTGCGCCCCTGATCGCACCACATGATCCGTTCAACCCGGCGACGCTGAATCTGATGAACGGCTTTACCCCGCCGGGTGAGCCCAATGCGTTCACGCAGGAAACCTTCCTGCTCGGCACCGACGACCAGGGCCGCGATGTGTTTTCGACCATCCTCTACGGTCTGCGCATCTCGCTCTTCGTGGGCATCTCGGCGGTGGTGCTGGCGATGATCGTCGGCGTCATCCTTGGGCTGGTCGCGGCCTATGTCGGCGGCTGGACCGAGACGCTGATCATGCGGATCGCAGACGTGCAGCTGACATTCCCGGCCATTCTGGTGGCGATGCTGATCTTTGGAATCGCCAAGGGCTTCACCCCGCCGGAATACCGGGACGAGATGGCGATCTGGGTGCTGATCATAGCCATCGCCCTGTCCGACTGGGTGCAGTTTGCGCGTGTGGTGCGCGGCGCGGCGCTGGTCGAGAAGAACCGCGAATACGTGCAGGCGGCGCGGATGATCGGCCGCTCGGGTCCTGCGATCATGATGCGGCACATCCTGCCCAACATCCTGTCACCGGTGCTGGTCATCGCCACCATCTCGTTGGCGCTGGCGATCATCGCCGAGGCAACGCTGTCCTTCCTCGGCGTCGGCGCGCCGCCCACCCAGCCTTCACTCGGCACCCTGATCCGCATCGGGCAAGGATTCCTGTTCTCGGGCGAATGGTGGATCCTGTTCTTCCCCGCAGTCACCCTTCTGGCGCTGGCCCTGTCGGTCAATCTGCTGGGCGACTGGTTGCGGGACGCTCTGAATCCGAAGCTGCGGTGACCTCGTGACGGCAACCTCAAGTATCCTACTGTCGTTTCTTAGAATGACCGCAAGACGACCGGGAATGTTCTTTGGTAGTAACGATCTCCGAGATGTTCACATCCACTTAGAAGGTTGGCGCGCGCACAGACGTTATGCCACCGACAAAGACTCCTTTGCGGACACCTTCTTCGAAGAATTTCACGGCTTTGTCGAAAGTCATTACGACGACCACCGCACGATCGGCTGGCAAGGCTTGATCTGCGAATACGAAGGCAAGGACAAACAATTTGAGAAGTTCATGGAACTCGTCGAAAAATTTTTCCGACAAAAAGTACTGGTCGAGAAATGACTGAACCGGTCCTCTCCGTCCGCGATCTCGTTGTCGAGATCCCGACCCGCCATGGCGTTCTGCGGCCCGTGGACGGCGTCAGCTATGACCTCGCCCCAGGCGAGATTCTCGGAGTCGTGGGCGAGTCCGGCGCCGGCAAGTCGATGACCGGCAACGCCGTCATTGGCCTGCTGGACCGCCCTGCCCATATCGCCAGCGGTGAAATCCTGCTGAACGGACGGCGCATCGACAACCTGCCCCTGCGCGAGATGCGCAAGATCCGGGGGCGCGAGATCGGGATGGTCTTTCAGGACCCGCTGACCTCGCTCAACCCGCTGATCCCGATCGGAGAACAGCTCTCCGAGACCATCGAAACCCACCTAGGCGTCTCCAAGGCCGAGGCGCGCAAACGGGCGCTGGCCTCGTTGGAAGAGGTCGGCATCCCTGCCGCCGCCGAGCGGCTCGACAGCTACCCGCACGAATTCTCTGGCGGCATGCGACAGCGGGTGGTGATCGCGCTGGCGCTCTGTGCCGAGCCGTCGCTGGTGATCGCGGATGAACCCACAACGGCGCTGGACGTGTCGGTGCAGGCGCAGATCATCGCGCTGCTCAAACGGCTCTGCCGGGATCATGGCACTTCGGTCATTCTCGTGACCCACGACATGGGCGTGATCGCCGAGGCCGCCGACCGGGTGGCGGTGATGTACGCGGGCCAATTGGTCGAGATCGGCCCGGTTCGCGATGTGCTGACCCACCCGAAGCACCCTTACACCGACGGGCTGGTGGGCTCGATGCCCGCGAACTCGCACGGTCAAGCCCGGCTGCGGCAGATCCCCGGCGCCATGCCACGGCTCAACGCCCTGCCCGAGGGCTGCCCGTTCAACCCGCGCTGCCCGGTTGCCGACGCCACCTGCCGCGCCGCGCCGCGCCCTGCCCTGACGGAGGGCGCCGCCTGCTGGCACCCGATCGGAGAACACGCATGAGCATGGTCACGATCCGCAACCTGACCCGCACTTTCGACGTGTCGAAGCCCTGGCTGAACCGGGTGCTGGAGCGACTGCCAAAGCAGACGCTGACCGCCGTGTCCGACGTCACCTTCGAGATCGAAGAGAAAACCGTTTATGCGCTGGTGGGCGAATCCGGGTCTGGTAAATCCACCATCGGCAAGATCTTGGTGGGGCTGCTGCCGCCTTCGAACGGCGCGGTTGAGGTTGAGGGGGTCGATCTCGCCCATGAGACCGACAAAGCAGTGCTGAGCGATCTGCGCTCGAACATCCAGATGATCTTTCAGGACCCATACGCCTCGCTCAATCCGCGCTGGCGGGTGAAGGATATCATTGTCGAGCCGGTCCGGGCGCGTGGCGGCAAGGTAGAGAGGCTGGCGGAGAAACTGTTGGAACAGGTGGGGCTGTCGGCGCTCGATGCCGACAAATTCCCGCACCAGTTCTCAGGCGGTCAGCGGCAGCGCATCTGCGTGGCGCGCGCACTGGCGTCCGAGCCGCGCCTGATCGTGTGCGACGAGCCGACCTCGGCGCTGGATGTGTCGGTGCAGGCGCAGGTGCTGAACCTGATGTCGGATTTGAAGGAAAATCTGGGGCTCACCTATCTGTTCATCAGCCACGACCTGACGGTGGTGCGGCACATGGCCGACCGGATCGGAGTGCTGTATCTGGGGCAACTGGTGGAAGAGGCCAGCCCGGATACATTGTTCGAAACACCGAAACACCCCTACACCCAGATGCTGCTGGCCGCCGCCCCCAAACTGGACCAGTTCGGGCGCGAGGAAGAGCCACCGCAGGGCGAAATCCCCGACCCGATCAACCCGCCACCCGGCTGTGTCTTTAACCCGCGCTGCCCGCTGGCCGCTGATCGGTGCCGCAGCGAACGTCCGGTGTTGCGGCGGGTGGGCGAGACGCGGGTCGCCTGTCACATGGTGGAGGGGTGATGCCGACACGGTTGGGGCTGTCCGAGACAACCTAACTGATCCACTGTTGGCGCAACTGCGCCTGAACGATCAGTTCGCAATCGCTACGAGATATCTTTGACAAAGAAATGCATATGTGGGCGCAGCATTGGCTGGTCATGATATGTGGTTGTCTCGATTGGATCCTCGACCTCGGTGAAACCGAGCTTGGGATAGAGGCTGCGCATTTCGACGTTCGGCGTCAGCGTGTCCACGACCAAGCGCTTCAGTCCCATTTGCCGCGCGGCCTCGACCCGAGCCTCGACCAGTTTTCGGCCTGCTCCGGTGCCGCGCGCTTCTTTGGTCACAAACAATCGCTTCAACTCTCCTGTCTCTTCGTCCAGGCACTTCAACATGCCGCATCCGACGATCTGCCCCGTCCCATCCCGGGCCAAAACCAGGCATCCTTTCGGGGGCAGATAATCCGTTGCATTCGCCCAAAACTCGGCAAGTGCGCTTTGCGGTGCGGCCGGGTCAATATCGAAACCCATTCCCCGCATTCTCTGAACAATCAGGTCGTAGTACTGGGTGAGTATTCCGTTCAACTGACCTCGGGGCGGCAGGCTGTCACAGAACTCAATTTCGACGTTTTTCAAAGGCATGTCAGTCAAGGGTTGGTGAGTAGGCGATGACAATTGAACTTAGTAGATCAGCATAGCTCCGAAAAACCACCATTGGGCAACAAAAAGCCCCGGACAATGTCCGGGGCTCAATCGATTTCAATAGATCGCTCAGCGCACCACGTAAACCGAGGCCGTTGAGTGCCGCACCACACGTGCGGCGTTGGGGCCCAGCAGATAGTCCTTGAGGTCGGGCGTGTGCGCGCCGATCACGATAAGGTCGCTGCCGGCGCCTTCAGCGGTCTTCAGGATCTCCTGATAGGCCGTCCCGGTCGCCACCACGTGCCGGATCGAGGCGTTTCGCTCTTCGCCCAACGCGGCAGCGCACAGATGCACCAGTTGGTCGTGCGCTTCGTTCACGGCCTTTTCGTGGAAGTCGGGCTCAAAGAACCCCGAGACCCAGCGTTCCCCGAAATCGGGCAGCACAGTCACCACGTCCAGCTGCGCCCCGTCCAGATCGGCCAGACGCGCCGCCTGTTTCAGCACCGGGGCGTCGTGATCGCCGTTGCTGATATCAACGGCGCAGAGCACGGATTTGGTCATGCGGGTACTCCTTCTCTGGCGGCCCGGCCGCGTTGCAGAAAGGCGATCAGGCCAAGCAGGATCAGCGCCGGGATGAACACCAGCTCTTTGGGCGGCTGGCTGGACGGCGCCTGGATCGTGGCGATCCGCACCGCGTCATCGGCGTAGAAATCGAAGCTGTCCAGATTGGCCGAGACCGGCGAGCCAAAGATCGGCTCTTCCAGCTTGACCAACCCGTCCTCTTCCAGCAGCAGCAGACCAAAGGCATCGACCCGCGCCTCGCCGCCCTCCTCCGGACCGACGGTCAGGATCAGGGTGGTGTCCTTCATGTTGCCGGTATCGAAGTCCGGGCCGCTTACCGTCAGGCGCAGCTCAGACCCCGGCTCGGCCTCACCCACGGCCTGCACGAAGCCGGCAGGTTCGATGACCTCAAACGGCGGAGCGATCCGGTTCATGAAGAAATCCGGCCGGAACAGCGCGAACGCGATCAGGATCAGCGCAACACTTTCATAGATCCGGTTGCGGGAGACGAAATAGCCCATCGTCCCGGCGGTGAAGACGAGGATCGCGATGGTGGCGGAGATCGCCACGATGATGCCCCCGATCCATCCCACATCGATAAGCAGTAGATCGGTGTTGAAGATGAAGACGAAGGGCAGCGCCACGGTCCGCAGGGAATAGAAGAAGGCCGTGAACCCGGTCTTGATCGCATCGCCCCCCGACACGGCGGCGGCGGCGAAACTCGCCAGACCCACAGGTGGCGTCACATCCGCCATGATGCCGAAATAGAAGACGAAGAGGTGCACCGCGATCAGAGGCACGATCAGGCCCGATTGCGCGCCCAGTTCCACCACGACCCCGGCCATCAGCGAGCTGACCACGATATAGTTGGCCGTGGTCGGCAGGCCCATGCCCAGGATAAGACTGAGCAGGCCCACCATCACCAGCATCAGGATCAGGTTGCCGCCGGACAGGAACTCAACCAGATCGGCCATCACCTGCCCCACACCGGTCAGCGTCACCGTACCCACGATCACGCCCGCGGTGGCCGTGGCCAGCGCGATACCGATCATGTTGCGGGCACCGTCGATCAGACCCTGCCACAGGTCGCGAACGCCTTCCATGAAGGTGTCAACCATGTTGCTCTGCCCGCGGAACATCGCCTTGAGCGGTTTCTGCGTCAGCAGGATCACGAACAGCAGTGCGGTGGCCCAGAACGCCGAGAGGCCGGGCGATTTCTGCTCGATCATCAGGAAATAGACCAAAACGATGATCGGCAGCAGATAATGCAGACCGGCCTTGTAGATCTCGGCTACGACCGGCAGTTCGACCTCCTTGGCATTGGGATCGTCGGGAACCAGATCCTCGACCCCGGCAGCCAGTTTGAGCAGCAGGATGTAAGCCACCACAACCGCCGCCGAGAGCGTCAGGCCCGAGGCACCGGGCATCAGGTCCGAGATCCAGCGCACGGGATATTGCACGCCGTAGCAGAGGCCCGCGAACCCGGCAAAGAACAGTGCCATGCCGCCAATGGTCCTGCCCATCGACACGACCCGGTTGCCCAGCGTCGGCATGTTCCGCTTCACCGCTTCGAGGTGCACGATATAGACCAGCGCGATGTAGGAAATCGCAGCGGGCAGGAACGCGTGGGTAATCACCTCGACATATGAGATGCCCACATATTCCACCATCAGGAAGGCGGCGGCCCCCATCACCGGCGGCATGATCTGACCGTTGACCGAGGATGCGACCTCGACCGAACCGGCCTGTTCGCTGGTAAAGCCCACGCGCTTCATCAGTGGGATGGTGAAGGTGCCGGTGGTCACAACGTTGGCGATCGACGAGCCCGAAATCAGGCCGGTGGCGGCCGAACCCACCACGGCGGCCTTGGCCGGCCCGCCGCGCAAGTGGCCCAGAGCACCAAACGCCATCTTGATGAAGTAGTTCCCCGCGCCCGCTTTATCGAGCAACGCGCCAAAGAGCACGAAGAGGAAGACGAATTTGGTGGACACGCCCAGGGCAATGCCGAACACGCCTTCGGAGGTGATCCACATATGGCTCATCGCCTTTTTCAGGCTGGCGCCCTTCCAGCGGATGACCTCGGGCACCCATTCCGAAGCGCCGAAGAAGACATAGGCCAGAAAGATCGTCGCGATGATGGCCATTGCCGGGCCAAGCGCGCGGCGGGCTGCTTCGAACAGCAGGATCAGTCCGACCAGGGCAACCCATTTGTCAGTGTCATCGGCCAGACCGCCCGCATTCACGATCTTCTGGTAGAAGATATAGCCGTAAAGCGCGATCACGGTGCCGACAATCCCCATGATCCAATCCTGGATCGGGATGTAATTTCGCGGGCTGGATTTCAGCGCCGGATAGGCCGAAAACGCCAGGAACATCGCAAAGGCCAGATGGATCTGGCGCGAGTTGTTCACCACCGACCCCGGCAGCAGCAGGTTCGAGACCGGCGAGGCCAGGATCACCTGAAACACGGACCAGATCACGGCCACGATGGCCAGAAACAGCCCGACATTGCCCGCCGGATCCCGCGCGCCCGCGTCCGACGATGCCACCAGTTCCTGTAGTTCTTCTTCGGATAGCGGACGATTGCCCTGAGAATCAGAGGTCATCAAAAAGTCTCCCCGTCCTGCCGCCCTCTTTTGTCCAGCGGCGTTTTTGACCCGGTATCGGGTGAGAACGAGGCGCCCGTAGGCGCCTCGTCAATTGCGCATCGGGTGGATTAATCGATCCAGCCCTTTTCCTTGTAGTATTTGGCCGCACCGGGGTGCAGCGGAGCGGACAGACCGTCCTTGACCATCTCTTCGGGCTTCAGGTTGGCAAAGGCCGGGTGTAGCTTTTTGAAGGCATCGAAATCTTCAAAGACCGAGCTGACCACCGCATAAACCGCGTCATCCGACACGTTCGCCGAGGTGACGAAGGTGGCGCCGACACCAAAGGTCTGCGTGTCCCCGTCCGAGCCGCGATACATGCCGCCGGGGATGGTGGCTGCGCGGTAGTACGAGTTGTCGTCGATCAGCCCCTGAATGGCATCACCGGTTACGTTCACCAGAACCGAATCGCAGGCGGTGGTCGCCTCCTGGATCGAGCCCGAGGGGTGACCCACGGTGTAGATCATCGCGTCGATCTGGTTATCGCAGAGCGCAGCCGACTGTTCAGCCGCTTTCAGTTCCGAGGCCAGAGCCAGATCGTCAGTGGTCCAACCCATCGCTTCAAGTACCACGTCCATCGTGCCGCGCTGGCCCGATCCCGGGTTGCCGATATTGACGCGCTTGCCTTTCAGGTCCTCGAAGCTCGAGATGTCCGCATCGGCGCGTGCGACAACGGTGAAGGGTTCCGGGTGAACCGAGAAGACGGCGCGCAGGTCCTCGAAGGGCCCCGCCTCTTCGAATTTCGAGCTGCCGTTATAGGCGTGGTACTGCCAGTCCGATTGCGCCACACCGAATTCCAGCTCGCCTTCGCGGATGGTGTTGATGTTGTAAACCGAACCGCCGGTCGACTCGACCGAGCAGCGCACACCATGTTCCTTGCGCCCCTTGTTCACCAGACGGCAAATGGCGCCGCCGGTCGGGTAATAGACGCCGGTCACGCCGCCGGTCCCGATCGTGATGAACTCTTCGGCATAGGCTGCCGGAGCCATGAGCGCCGCCGTGACGATTGCGCCGAGGCTGAGTTTGCTGGTTTTTTTCATTTATGAACTCCCAGATTTATTATTCAGCGGACGAAAGATGAGCTTGGTCATCCCCGTGATTGGGGATCGTGGCCTTGTAGAATAACCGCGCCTCTTTTGCCGGACGCAAATGTTTGAAATTCCTGTCTCTCCCGCTGAGCCGAGCGTTTCATTCCGATCACGGACTTGTCAAGTCTCGCTCTGAGATGAGGGCGCGTGAAACGCATATTTGGCGAGCGCAGGTGTTTTTTCCCCGTCTCTCTGCGATCCGGGGCCCATGCATTTTTGCCTCTGGACCTTCCCTGCCCCGGACGCTAATCCAATACCCGTGGCCCAAGTGGCGGAATGGTAGACGCAGGGGATTCAAAATCCCCCGCCTTCACGGGCGTGAGAGTTCGAGTCTCTCCTTGGGCACCACATCAATTCCAGCATTGCGATTTTTCGCAAATGGATGCCGCACGCTTCGGCGACACAGGTTGACGCCCGGCTATTGGCATGATTTGCCATCGGGACGATTTTCTTTTGCCGGATACTGCGTCCCATGTTGCAATCGCTTTATGACCGTACCATCCGCCTGGCGGAGCACCCGAATGCGATGTGGGCCCTTGCGGTGGTGGCTTTCCTAGAAAGCTCGGTTTTTCCGATCCCGCCCGATGTGCTGATGATCCCGATGATCCTCGCCCGGCCGTCCAAGGCCTGGCTCATCGCGCTGGTGGCGCTTGTTGCGTCGGTGCTGGGTGGGATGCTGGGCTATGCCATCGGTGCCTTCTTTTACGAGAGCATCGGCCAGCCGGTGCTCGCCGCCATGGGCAAGGGCGCCGCCATGGAAGAGTTCAACACGCGCTTCAACGATTTCGGCTTCTGGGCCGTGCTGACCGCGGGCGTGACGCCGTTTCCATACAAGGTCATCACCATCATGTCCGGCTGGACCGGCATGCCGCTGGGCACCTTCGTCGCCACGTCGATCCTGGCTCGTGCGCTACGGTTCTTTGTGGTGGCCGGGCTGCTTTGGGGCTTCGGCGAGCCCATCCGGGACTTCATTGAGAAGCGGTTGGGTCTTATGTTCACGCTGTTCATGATCCTCCTGATCGGAGGATTCGTTCTGGTACGGTACCTATGACACGACGCGATACATTGGTTCTTTTGGCGGCGGCCGGGTCGGCGGCAATGCTGCTGGGTGCCTTGGGATTCCAGCATCTGGGCGAACTGGCGCCTTGCAAGCTGTGTATTTGGCAGCGCTACCCGCACGGCGTGGCGGTTCTGATTGGTCTGGCTGCCCTGATGATCTCCGTCCGTCTACTGCCGGCCCTTGGTGCGCTGGCTGTGCTGAGTACAGCCGGCATCGGGATCTATCACACCGGGGTCGAGCGTGGATGGTGGGAAGGCCCCTCGACCTGCACATCGGGCGAGATCGGCGGGCTGACGCCGCAACAGCTCATGGAACAGATCATGGCTGCGCCGCTGGTGCGCTGCGATGAGGTGCCGTGGGAGATGTTGGGTCTGTCGATGGCCAGCTGGAACGCCGTAGTTTCGCTGGCGCTTATGTCTATCTGGCTGATGGCCATGCGCACACACGCGGCCTGAGGGCCGGTCAAACGTCGGCGTCGAGTTCCGCGTCCCAGTACAGAAAGTCCATCCAGCTTTCGTGCAGATGGTTAGGCGGGAATTTGCGCCCGATATTGCGCAACTCCTCAGCCTGAGGCTGGCGCGGCGGCTTACGCAGAGACATACCCGCCTGCCGCAGCGATTTGGAGCCCTTGCGCAGGTTGCAGGGGCTGCACGCGGCCACAACGTTCTGCCAGCTGGTCACGCCTCCTGCGGCGCGCGGCACGACGTGGTCAAAGGTCAGATCCCCCCGGCCACCGCAATACTGGCAGCAGAACTCATCCCTCAGAAATAAATTAAAGCGCGTGAAGGCCACGCGCTTTTGGGGTTTCACATAGTCCTTCAGCACCACGACCGAAGGTATTCGTATCTCGATACTCGGGCTGCGGACCACCTCGTCGTACTCCGCGACGATATCCACTCTGTCAAGCCAGGCAGCCTTGATCGCCTCCTGCCAGGGCCAGAGGGACAAAGGATAGTAGGAAAGCGGACGGTAATCGGCGTTCAGGACCAACGCGGGGTTTTGCCTCAACGCCCCCGGTTCCCTGACAAATTCGGTCCTGAAGTCTCCGTCCATTACAGATTCGCTCCTCGCTCTGAACTGCCCGTTGTGACACCAGAGCGGGGAGCACCCGCCCCGGCCTTACTACGACTATATATCGTGTTAAATCTCTGACAAGCCCCGAGTTTCCACAATATCTCGGCATCTGCATATCGCTGTCGGGTAACAGCGGCGTGACAGTTATCCACAGCTTGCCCTGCCACCGCGGGGCCGGTAAGGGCTTGGGTCATGTCCTGGTTTATCCGCTTCAACAAGCCCTTCGACGTGTTGTCACAATTCACCGATCGGGGTAGTGCGGAGTCGCCGCGCCGCACCCTGTCGGACTTCATCGACCTGCCCGGAGTGTATCCCGCGGGGCGGCTGGATCGCGATAGCGAGGGACTGATGCTGCTGACCGATGATGGGCGGCTGCAGGCAAGGATCGCCGACCCGAAACACAAGATGGCCAAGACCTATTGGGCGCAGGTCGAGGGCATTCCCGATGCTGCCGCACTCGCGACGCTACAGGATGGGGTCGAACTGAACGACGGTCTGACCCGCCCGGCCAAGGCCAGGGTCATTGACGAACCGCCCGGTCTCTGGCCTCGGACCCCACCGATCCGCGAACGGAGGTCGGTGCCTGATTGCTGGATCGAACTCACAATTCGCGAGGGCCGCAACCGGCAAGTGCGCCGCATGACCGCTGCCGTCGACCACCCTACCCTGCGCCTGATCCGCTGCCGGATCGGTGACTGGACGCTGGACGGCTTAGACAGCGGCACGTGGGAGACCCTACCTTTGCCACCACGATCAGAGGCACCCCGCAAAAATCGCTCCGGACGCAAACCGCGCCGCTGAGGCCTTGCAGCGCAGCTGACAGCACGGGACGCAGACGCTACGCTCTGGCCATGAACAAACTGCCTGACGCGCCCCGCCCTACTGCCATCCTCGAGGCCGCGCTTTATGTCGACGATCTGGACGCCGCCGAGCGGTTCTACGGCGAATTGCTGGGGCTCGAACGCATCCAGCGGGTGGGTGAGCGGCATGTGTTCTTTCGCTTGGGAACCTCAGTGCTGCTGATCTTCAACCCGGACCAGACCGAGTTGCCGCCAACCAACCCGCGCTTGCCGGTGCCACCCCATGGCGCGCACGGACCGGGACATGTGGCGCTGGTCATGACGCGCGCCGAGATGGAGACTATGCGGGATCGCCTGGCCGCCGCCGGTGTGCAGGTCGATGCCGAGTTCGATTGGCCCAACGGCGCGCATTCGCTTTACGTGCGCGATCCAGCGGGAAACTCCGTGGAGTTCGCCGAAGGGTGGCTGTGGGAATGAAGCTTCGAAGCTTCATTCGCCCGGCTCAGACCGGGCATCAAAGCCGCTTCAAGCGGCTTGTCACGGGGTGTCGACCTCGCGCCTCACCCCAAGGGCTGTTTCTCACCACCCACCACCCGGTAGATTTCGCGAGAGACCACGTCAACCTCACCCAACGCTGCCCGAAAGGCCGCCATATGCGGTGTTGCAAAATGCGCATCGAGCGCGGCCTGATCCCGCCATTCTTCATAGACCCGGAACCGGCTGTCCTGCCCCAGCACCTGGCTGAACTCATAGATCAAACAACCCGGCTCTTCTACTGTCTCGGCCACCATTGCTTGTGCAGCCGCGCGTGCCTTGTGCACGCCATCGGCGGCAACTTCGACCACTCCCGTCACGATCAGCATTCCATCTCCCCTTTCAGATCATAGCGTTTCGAGATCCGGTCCACCGGCGTGCCGTCCCGAAGCGGCACGCCATGTGCAACCGAATGCTCCTGAAATCCCATTCGGGAATAGTAGCCCAGGCCTGGCACATTATCCGCCCGGATGGTGGCGTTGATGGTGGCGAATCCCATGCTCCGGGCGGTCTCGGCAGTCACCGCGAACAGCGCCCGCCCCACACCCCTCACTACCGGGTTGCGGCGGCAAAGGTTGCGATATCGGCGCAATCGGCGGGCAACTCATCATATATGCCCAGCCATTGAAACCCTGCCACCCGGCCTGCGTCGTCCAGCGCCACGTGGCAGCAGATCTTGTCCGGCCCGTTCAGATAGCTTTGCGCGAACAGCGCCTCGGAGAACGGAATCTCAAAGGCGGTCGTCCCCCCGATCTCGATAATCTCGTTGAGAATGCGGCAGGCCGCGGGCACATCCTCGGGCATCATCGGGCGGACAGCGATCTGCATCAGAGGCTCAGCTTGTCCCGCATGAAGGCCAGCGCCACGCTCAGCCCGTCCGGCGCGATGCCGTGCCCAGTGCCCTTCATCACATGGGCATAGACCTCCTTGAACCCAGCGCCTTGCAACGCCTCTGCCGCTTCGGGCAGCGATTGCGGCGGCACCACGTCGTCGGCATCCCCATGCACCAGCAGCACCGGCATCCGGCTGACCACTTCATCGGCGAGCAGTTCCGTTTCCAGCAGACGGCCCGAGAAGGCCACGATGCCCGCCACCGGGTCCTCGCGACGCGGGGCCACGTGCAGGCTCATCATCGTACCCTGGCTGAAGCCGAACAGAACCACCTGTTCCGGCAGCACGTCCTCATCCACCATCAGTGCGTCGAGGAAGGCGTTGAAATCGTCAACTGCCGCTTCCATGCCGCGCCGGGCTTCTTCCTCGGACGAGCCGTCGATCCACGGGATCGGGAACCACTGAAAGCCGAAGGGCATGCCCGGAATGGTCTCGGGCGCGTCGGGCGCCACAAACAAGGTGTCGGGCAGATGCTCGCCCAGCACATCCGCCAGCCCCAACAAGTCCTGCCCGTTGGCCCCATAGCCGTGCACGAACACCACGACCGAGCGCGTGCTGCCCGAGACCGGCTCTTTGCGGAGCGCATTCAAAACCCGAGTCATCTGATACCTTCCCTGTCCTTGGCCACGCGGTAATAGGCCCAGAGCACCCGGGCCGCAACCGAGCGCCAAGGCGACCATGCCTCGGCCATCTGCCGCAACTCCTTGTCGGTGGGGCGTTTGGGCAGGTCATAGAGGATGCGCGCGGCCTCTTGCAGGGCCAGGTCGCCGGGCGCGATCACATCGGCGCGGCCCAGAGAGAACATGGCGTAGACCTCGGCGGTCCAGACGCCGATGCCGGGCACCTCGGTCAGGGTCGCCACCACTTGCGCGTCTGGCGCATCGCGCAACGCCTTATAATCTATGCGCGCCTCGGTCAGTGCGCGTGCATAGCGGATTTTCTGGCGGCTCAGACCCACCGCACGCAGATCGTCATCGGTGGCCCACATGATCTTGCGCGGGCCGGTCAGTTTTGCGGCCTTCATCCGGCCCCAGATCGCATTGGCCGAGGCCACGCTGACCTGCTGGCTGACGATGGCGCTTAACAACTGGGCAAAGCCGTCTGGCCTGCGCCGCAGCGGCAGCGGGCCGGTGCGGTTCATGGCAAAGGCCATACGCGGGCAGGTCTGCGCCAGCCATGCCGCCCCTTCGGCCACGCAGGCGTCTGTTTCGATGATGCGGCCGACGGACATGTTCCCTCTCACCTGCGGCAAAGTCACGCCCCGCACGTTAGGGGTGCCT
This sequence comes from Ruegeria sp. HKCCD8929, assembly GCF_013031405.1. Classification (GTDB taxonomy): domain Bacteria; phylum Pseudomonadota; class Alphaproteobacteria; order Rhodobacterales; family Rhodobacteraceae; genus Ruegeria. The sequence continues at coordinate 239,310 of NZ_WPZY01000006.1, forward strand.
GCCGCATATGCAAGCCGCTTGTGCGCAAACGGATTCGCCGATACCCATACGCCCATGACCATGACCGCCACCGCCCCAGACGACAGACAGGCCAAACGGAACGTCGCCGTTTTGGTGGCAGCGCAGGCGATTCTGGGCGCGCAAATGCCGATGATCTTCACCATCGGCGGGCTGGCGGGGCAGTCTCTGGCCACCAATGCCTGTCTTGCCACACTGCCGATTTCGCTGATCGTTCTGGGCTCGATGCTGGCGGCGACGCCGATCTCGTCGATCATGCAGAAATGGGGCCGCCGCGCCGGGTTCCTGATCGGCGCCACCGCTGGTGCGACCGGGGGTGCGGTCGGGGCCTATGGGCTCTATCTGGGCTCGTTCCCGATCTTTCTGGCGGGCAGTCTGCTGACTGGCATCTACATGAGTGCGCACGGGTTCTACCGCTTTGCCGCCGCCGACACTGCCTCGGACGCCTACCGGCCCAAGGCGATTTCCTATGTCATGGCAGGCGGGCTTGCGGCGGCCATCATCGGGCCGCAACTGGTCAAGGCGACCTCGCAGGCCTTTGTGGTGCCGTTCCTCGGCACCTATTTGGCGGTGATCGCATTGAACGTTTTGGGCTCGGTTCTGTTTTTCTTCCTCGACATACCCAAGCCGCCCCCGCCCGCCGCCGACAGCCCCCGCGGGCGCACCCGGCTGGAGCTACTGAAAACCCCACGCATCGCAGTGGCCGTGATTTGTGCCATGGTGTCTTATGCGCTGATGAACCTGGTGATGACTTCGACCCCGCTGGCCGTGGTTGGGTGCGGCTACACCGAGGGTAACGCGGCGGATGTGGTGTCGAGCCACGTGCTTGCCATGTTCGTGCCCAGCTTCTTCACCGGCCACCTGATTGCCCGTTTCGGCGTGGAGAAGATCGTGGCATCCGGTCTGATCATTCTGGCGGGTGCCGGTGTCGTGGCGCTGCAGGGCGTTGATCTGGGCAATTTTTTCGTGGCACTGATCCTGCTGGGCGTGGGCTGGAATTTCGGCTTCATCGGCGCCACCGCCATGCTGGCGGACGCCCATGAACCGCATGAACGTGGGCGGATGCAGGGCCTGAATGACCTCTTGGTCTTCGGCGGTGTCACCCTGGCCTCGCTGGCCTCGGGCGGATTGATGAACTGCTCGGGTGGCTCCCCGGTCGAGGGGTGGACGGCGGTCAACCTCGCCATGGTGCCGCTGCTGACATTGGCGGGTGGTGCGCTGATCTGGCTCACGCTGCGGCCTGCCGAACCCGGCACACGCTAGGCCTCTACCAGCGCCCGGTCGCCGCGACCCACATCAGGGATGCCCGGCGTTTGAACTCGCTCTGCTCCAAAGCGCCAGAGGCAACGCGGTCAGGCGCGCGCATGGCCTGATGCAGGATCGGACCGGCCTGCCAACCAGCCAACAGCGCCGGACGTGCTTCCGGAGACACAGCACCACGATTGGCGCGCGCACGGGCCAGCCGATCCAGCGCCTCTTGCGCCATCCGCCGCACCCCGTCCGGAGTGCCGTCGAGCAAGGGGATGCGCCCGCGCGCCTCAAGCTCGGGGATGGCGCGGAACCAGTTCGCCACGCCCGCCGCAAAGCCGAAATCGCGCACAACGCTTTCCTTGGCGTCTCCCAGAACGCAGGCGGTCACCCAGGTCAGGGCCCCCGCACTCTCGTCAATATATTTGGTGAAGTGCCTGGTGTCGTCGAACGGGTCTTTGTAAATATCCCAGCGCCTTACGGCCACATATTCATCCAACAAGCTCGCCTGCTCCGCAGACAGAACCGCTGCCAAAGGCGTCACCACCTGATGCCGCCGCACCGGCTGACCTGAGGCGATCTCACTCAGTGCATCGCGCCACCATTGCAACCGCATCTCGGCGATCATCGGTTCCTGCGTGACCCAGGGCGCGCGCGCCACTTCGACATTTAGCGCGTAGAGCGGGAACAGCACCTTGCGTGCGGCCACCGGCGCGGCCATCGCTGCCAGAAACCGGTCGGGATCGCCCCGCTGCACCAGCGCCGCGCAGGCGTTCAGGTCGTCGCTGAATTCCACACTCACTGCGCCGCAGCCGTATGCGCCCCGCAATCTCGGGTCAGCTTCCACTGGATCGCGTCGAGTAGTGCCTCAAAGGACGCGTCAACTATGTTCGCGCTGACCCCCACGGTGGACCAGCGCCGCCCCTGCCCGTCTTCGCTGTCGATGATCACCCGCGTCACCGCCTCGGTGCCGCCCTGGGTGATCCGCACCTTGAAGTCGACCAGATGCATGTCCTTCAGGATATCCGAATACTGCCCCAGGTCCTTGGCCAGCGCCTTGGCCAGCGCGTTCACCGGGCCCCGGTCGCTGCCGCTGTCATCCAGCGATTCACTGACCGAGAGCTTCTTTTCCCCGTCCACCTTCACCACAACGACGGCCTCAGACAGGCTGACCATCTTGTTGTACTTGTTCTTGCGCCGCTCGACGGTGACCTTGTAGCGCTTGACCTCGAAGAACTCGGGCAATTGCCCCAGTTCCTCCCGCGCCAGCAACTCAAAACTGGCCTGCGCGGTGTCGTAGGAATATCCCTCACCTTCACGCACCTTGATCCGCTCCAGTATGCGCCCCAGCGCCGGGTCACCCTTCTCAACCGTCAGCCCGGCCTCGGCCAGACGATTGCGCAGGTTCGATTGCCCGGCCTGGTTCGACATCGGAATGATGCGCGCATTGCCGATGGTGGCCGGGTCTACGTGTTCATAGGTCGTTGGGTCCTTGAGGATCGCACTTGCATGCAGCCCCGCCTTATGCGCAAAGGCCGAGGCGCCCACATAGGCCGCCTGTTTCGTCGGCACCCGGTTCAGGATATCGTCCAGCATCCGGCTGATCCGCGTCAGCCCCGCCAGCGCCTCGCGCGTCACGCCGGTCTCGTATTTGCTGGCATAGGGCTCTTTCAACAGCAGCGTCGGGATCAGCGCGGTCAGGTTGGCATTTCCGCACCGCTCGCCCAGCCCGTTGAGCGTGCCCTGAATCTGGCGCGCGCCGGCATCGACGGCAGCCAGAGAACACGCCACCGCCTGCTCGGTGTCGTTATGGCAGTGAATGCCCAGCCGCTCGCCCGGTATGCCCGCCGCGATCACCTCGGTCACGATCCGCCCGACCTCGGACGGCAAGGCGCCGCCATTGGTGTCGCACAGTACGATCCAGCGCGCACCGGCGTCGAGCGCCGCCTTGCAGACCTCGACCGCATAAGCCGGATTGTCCTTATAGCCGTCAAAGAAATGCTCGGCATCATACAGCGCCTCGCGCCCCCGGCCTGCGAGATGCGCCATCGAAGCGCGCACATTCTCGACATTCTCTTCCAGCGGGATGCCGAGCGCGTGGGTCACGTGATAATCATGCGCCTTACCCACCAGACACACGGCCTGCGTGTCCGCGTTCGTCACGGCGGCCAGCACATCGTCATTTTCGGCGGACCGGCCCGAGCGCTTGGTCATGCCAAACGCCGTCAGCCGCGCCTTGGTCGCCGGGACCACGTCAAAGAACGCGCTATCGGTCGGGTTCGCTCCGGGCCAACCGCCTTCGATGTAATCCAATCCCAACTCGTCCAAAGCCTGCGTGATCTGTACCTTCTCGGCGGTCGAGAACTGCACGCCCTGCGTCTGCTGCCCATCGCGCAAGGTGGTGTCGTAGAGATAGAGGCGTTCCTTGGTCATGTCTCCTGCTCCCAACACTTACAGCGGCAGACATCATCACCACTCGGTCGTGCCGCTTGCGGCACGGCCATAGCCCGACCACCCCCATGGGCGGGCGCTACAGCGCCCACCCGCGATCGAGCACTGGCCTGTGTTTCGAAAGAACCGGCCATTACACCGCCTCCAGCTTCGAGGCGTCGAAGTCAGGACCTGGCAACAGTTCAACTCCTACCTTGCTCATGCGCACCTCTAGCCCTGCTGCGACATAAGCTGCTTTGAGGCGATCAACTTCCGAGAAGTCCTTGGTCTGCATCGCTGTCTCGCGGGCCAACGCCAATTTCTCGACGAATGCGAACAGATCCACATCAGCCATTTCAGCCCAAGCGCCCAGATCGTCCAACAGCAATCCCAGAAATTGTGCAGATGCAAGGAAGTTGGATAGCAAACCCTTGTGTAAATCCATCGGGTCATTCGAAGCTGTCTTTTGACGGCTTGCCGAACGTTCCAAGCGAAAAAGCTCTGCAATCGCACCAGCAGTGTTGAGGTCATCTTTTAAAGCAGAAAGCACTGCCTCATCTACTCGGCCCGGCTTTACGTCGGATGTCATTTTGTGCCATCGCCTCAACGTTGCTTCAGCGTCTTTCGCCTTTCTCTCTGTCCAATCCATCGGCTTGCGATAGTGGGTCTGCAGGAACACGAAGCGGATCACCTCGCCGGGCACGCCCTGCTCCAGCAAATCACGCACAGTAAAGAAATTGCCAAGCGACTTGGACATCTTCTTGCCTTCGACCTGCAGCATCTCGTTATGCATCCAGACACGCGCGAACTCTCCGCCCGGGTGAGCGCACCGGCTTTGCGCAATTTCGTTCTCGTGATGCGGGAACATCAGGTCGTTGCCGCCGCCATGAATGTCGAAACTCTCGCCCAGCAATTCGTGGGACATGGCCGAGCACTCGATATGCCAGCCCGGACGCCCCCGGCCCCAAGGTGACTCCCAGCCCGGCAGATCATCGGTGGAGGGCTTCCACAGCACGAAATCCATCGGGTTCTTCTTGTAAGGTGCCACCTCGACCCGCGCACCGGCAATCATGTCGTCGACCGAGCGGCCCGAGAGCTTGCCGTATTCCTCTTTCCACGAGTCGACCGCGAACAGCACATGACCCTCGGCGGCATAGGCATGGCCCTTGCCGATAAGGTCCTCGATCATCGCGATCATCTGCGCGATATACTGGGTCGCGCGCGGCATCGCCTTTTCATGGCTTTCACCGAGAATGGATGGCTCAAGCGTGCCAAGCTCGCCCATATCCTTCAGGTACCAGCCAATCGTCTCATCCGAGCGTGCCTGCACCAGCTCTTCCAATGTTCCCTCCGCCCCGGCCTGTTTACGGGCTAGCGCGGTGGCGTTGATCTTGTCGTCCACGTCGGTGAAGTTGCGCACGTAAGTGACGTGATCGGCGCCGTAGACCTCGCGCAACAGGCGGTAGAGCATGTCGAACACCACCACGGGCCGCGCGTTGCCTATGTGAGCCCGGTCATAAACGGTTGGTCCGCAGACATACATCCGCACATTTGCTGGATCGAGGGGGACGAACTCCTCCTTCTTCCGGGTCTTGGTGTTGTGCAGCTTGATCGTCGTCATCGGGTCAGTTCCTTAAGCAACAGGCGCAAACGCGTTGGCGCGGGCTTAGCAACTTGTCTCAGGGATGAAAACGAAAGAAACCGGCCCGCGTGAAGTTCAGCAGGAAATGCAGCAGATAATGATGCAAATGGTCCGGTTCATGCCCCTCGCATAACACGGGAAGCCGCGCGCGCCAAGTCTTGAGTAAGCGACGCGCCTTCGGCAAAGTGAGGCCATGAGCCGCGAAACCGTCAATTCGATCTGCAAAAACCTGCCCGGGGCCGAGGTCTCGGACCCGTGGGGCGGCGGGCATGATGCGTGGAAGGTGGGCGGCAAGATGTTCGCCTGTATCGGCACGGCAAATGACGGCGTCTCGGTCAAGACGCCTGATATCGAAACCGCGCAGATGCTGATCGATGCGGGCGTGGGCGAAAAGGCCCCGTATTTTCACCGCAGCTGGATTCGTCTGCCCTGGGGCACGGATGAGGATGAGCTGCGCCACCGTCTGTTCACGTCTTATGACATCGTGCGCGGCGCGCTCACGAAAAAGCTGCAGGCGACGCTGCCGCCGCGCGATCCCGATTGACAAAACGGCAATGCTCTGCCCCTCTCCGCCTTGAAGAGAGAGGGAGGCAGAGAATGAAGCTGTCGCATCGCATCACCCATCTGACCGGCGGCGGGTCGGACGGTTGGGACGTGTTCTATCGCGCGCGACGGATGATTTCCGAGGGCGTCGCGGTGACCGAACTGACCATCGGCGAACATGACATCCGCACCGACCCTTCGATTCTGAGCGTCATGAACGATGCAGCCGTGGGTGGGCATACCGGTTACGCGATGGTGCCGGGCACGGCGCTGCTGCGCGATACGGTTGCCGCCCGGGTACAGGCGCGCACCGGCGTGCCGACAACCCGCGACAACGTGCTGATCACACCCGGCGGTCAGGCCGCCCTGTTCGCCACCCATAGTGCTGTCTGCGATGCGGGTGATACGGCGCTGTATCTAGATCCCTATTACGCCACCTATCCCGGCACGATCCGGGGTGTGGGTGCGGTGGCGAAAGCGGTGCAAACCCGGGCCGAGGATGCGTTTCAGCCCCGGGCCGAGGACATAGACGCCGCCGCCGAAGATGCGGTGTCGCTGCTGATCAACTCGCCCAACAACCCCACCGGCGTGGTCTATTCGCGCGAGACGCTGGAGGGCATCGCCGGGGTCTGCCGGGATCGCGATCTGTGGCTGATCTCGGACGAGGTCTATGACACGCAGGTGTGGGAGGGTGAGCATATCTCGCCCCGGTCCCTACCCGACATGGCCGCGCGGACGCTGGTGGTGGGGTCGATGTCGAAATCGCATGCCATGACCGGGTCGCGTTGCGGCTGGATCGTCGGGCCGGAAGAGGTGATTGGCCACCTGATCAACCTCGCCACCCACACCACCTACGGAGTGCCGGGGTTCATTCAGGATGCCGCCAGCTATGCGCTGAGCGAGGGCAATCACCTTGAGGATGAGATTGCCGAGCCCTTCCGCCGCCGCCGGGCACTGGCCAAGGAGATCCTTGCGCGGCAGAACACGGTCGGTCTGATCCCGGCGCAGGGCGCGATGTATCTGATGCTGGACACGCGCGCGACCGGCATGAGCGGTGAGGCCTTCGCCAATGCCCTGCTGGACACGCATCGCATTGCCGTCCTGCCCGGCGAGAGTTTCGGGCAGGCAGCGTCGGGCCACGTAAGAGTGGCCATGACAGTCGCGGATGAGGCCTTTGCCAAATCGCTGGAAACTCTGTGCGATTTCGCCGCACAACTGGTTGCCGACAAATCCATGCGTTTCAGTGAGACCGGATAACTCCGCCGCGCGAAACCCGGAAAACGGCGCGGCTCAACCGAACCGCGCCGCCGTTGTCAGCTATCAGAAGCGGAAGGTGGCCCGCACCGATGCCGATGTGGCGTCCGCGCCAATACCCGAACCGCCGATATCGTCGAACTGGTGTTCCAGCACTTCGGCACCGAGCACCCATTGAGGGGTCATTTGATAAGCCAGGCCTACCCCGTAGAACTCACCGGTTTCATCGCCAAGTGAGGTATCCACCTGGGCCACGCCACCTGTGGCATAGGCCAGCACACGGCCAAAGTCATAGCCGGCCTTGACCTTGCCGCGCAGCACCGAATCCACCGTGGCCGCGCCACCCAGATCGATGTCGGTCCAGTCATAGTCGACTTCACCCCCCAGAACGAAGCGGCCAAAATCGTAGTTGTAACCGGCATGCAGGCCATAAGAGACATCGTCGCCCCCCGCGCCTGCCGAAGGATCAACATCCAGCTGACCGATCTGGCCACCCAGATACGCGCCGGTCCAGTCGCCACCCTGATAAGGCGCCGGTAGCGGCGGAGCGGCCGGGACCGGCTCGATCACCGGTTCGGTGATGTTGCCAGCCAAGACGGGACTGCTCAGTGCCGCGACCAGTGCGGCCATTGATACGATACGGGTCATTGTGACTTCTCCTGTCAATCGGGACGCCTTTGCGCGCCCGCAGCCCCTACCAAGGAACGCCGACACCCGGTTTCCAGAGGCCGCGCGGGCGGCGTCCGAGCAGGCGGCGGGGACTGGCCGAAATCGCTGCGCCGCGGCATCAAACCGCCCAAAAAATCGGTCGCATTTGGAATAGACAGGCGGGTTTTTGCGCCTCAGGATGATCCGAAACGGAGGCACGCGATGCAGGTCCAACAGTGCAAAATCAACCTTGTGTGTCGCACCATCGGTGCGGACCGGGGTCGTGCCGCGCGGGGCCGTCCCGGGTCAATCTGACGCAATCCCACTTTTTCTCAGATTAAACTCCGGAACTCACACATGAACGATCAATCCCGTAGCTCATCTCGTAGCGGCGGCCGCGCCGCGCGTCGGGCTGCCCGCGCAACCGCTCTGCCCGACCATCTGCGCCCGGTGCGGCCGGGCATGGAAGGTGGCACGTACAAGCCGCTCAGCCAGCAGGATATGGAGCGCATCCACACCGCAGCCCTCGACGCCTTGGAGCAGATCGGCCTGGCCGATGCGCCGCAAAGTGGCGTCGACTATCTTGTCGGCGCCGGGTGCATTCTGGGCGACGACGGCCGCATCCGGTTCCCCCGCGCGCTGGTCGAGGATACGCTGGCCAAGGCGAACCGGTCGGTCACGCTCCACAGCCGCGACGGCAAAACCGATCTGGAGCTGAGCGGCAGCCGGGTGCATTACGGCACTGCGGGGGCCGCGGTACACATGGTGGATGTCGAAGGGCGCGAGTATCGCGATTCAACCGTGCAGGACCTGCACGATGCCGCCCGGATCTGCGACCGGCTGGACAATATCCACTTTGTCCAGCGCCCCATGGTCTGCCGCGACATTCCCGACAACCGCGAGATGGACCTGAATACCATCTATGCCTGCTGCTCGGGCACCACCAAGCATATCGGCACCTCGTTCACCGAACCCGACTTTGTGGCCCCCGCAGTCGAGATGCTGCACATGATCGCCGGAGGCGAGGACAAGTGGCGCGAGCGGCCTTTCGTTTCGAACTCGAACTGCTTCGTCGTGCCGCCGATGAAATTCGCGACCGAAAGCTGCGAAGTCATGGAGGAGTGCATCAAGGCCGGTATGCCGGTATTGCTGCTCTCGGCCGGCATGGCGGGGGCCACCGCGCCCTCGACGGTGGCGGGCGCCATCGTGCAGGCCACCGCCGAATGTCTGGCCGGTCTGGTCTATGTGAACGCGGTCAAACCCGGCGCTCCGGCAATTTTCGGCACCTGGCCGTTTGGCCTGGACCTGCGCACCGGCGCGATGACCGTGGGATCCGGCGAACAGGCGCTGCTGAGCGCGGGCTGTGCCCAGATGCACAAGTTCTATGGCCTGCCGGGCGGAGCCGCCGCTGGCGCATCCGACTCGAAACTGCCCGACATGCAAGCCGGGTGGGAGCAGATGTGCTCGAACGTCATGGCAGGCCTTGCAGGGCTCAACATGGTCTATGAGGCGGCAGGCATGCACTCGTCCCTGCTGGGCTTTTGTTTCGAGAGCCTCATCCTGAGCGACGATCTGATCGGTCAGGCGTTGCGCTGCGTGCGCGGGATCGAGGTGACGGATGAAACCCTGGCGCTGGATCAGATCGCCGAGGTCTGCCTGGGCGGTACCGGGCACTACCTTGGAACGGACCAGACTCTGGGCCGGATGCAGGCCGATTATGTCTACCCGACCCTTGGCGACCGCACCTCGCCCAAGGAATGGGTGGAGCTTAAAAAGCCCGACCTGATCAAGAAGGCCATCGCGAAAAAGGAAGAGATCCTGTCCGAACGCGCAGCGGCTCGGTTCGACCCGGCGCTGGATGCCGCCATTCGCGCCAGGTTCAACATTCACTTGTCGTCCTAACCCATTGAAAAAGCCGGGAGCGTACTCCCGGCTTTCACGAGGCATTTGCAATGGCGGCCGTGCAAGATGATGGCCGCCGTTGTTTTGAGAGGCGCCGATCAGCCGTCGGTCGCGGGCATCAGACCTGCTTCTTGAGCGGCTGTGACCTCTTCCTGATCCAGCGACCCGTCCCCGTTCACATCAATGTTGGCAAAGCCTTCCGCATCGATTTCGGGAAAGACAGCCTGCACTTCGTCAATGGTCAGTACACCATCACCGTTTGCGTCTGCCGTTTGGGCCGATGCCACTGCGGGAATGGCAAGGGCAAGGGCAGCCAGAAGAGGCAGGGTTTGCGGTTTCATTGCGGTGTCTCCTGTGTGAGTTTGAATGTCTTGTCCGGACAGACCCAGAAACACCTTTCCGCATACCGGCGTCACGGCAAGAAATGCGTTTTCGCGGATTCGCGCCAATGCCCGCCTGATTCGCCCTTGGATTTACGCGGTCCCCCGCGCGGCCAAACGGCTTTGAGGCCGTTCGGCAATTCTTCCCCTGCTTGAAACCCGCGTTCCGGCAGACACCCGCCGCATGTGTGAAACGACTCACTTCATGCGGTTGAAATCGCATGTCCATACACATGTCGGTGAGATTCGGCATGTTCACCCGGAAACATCGCCTGATTCACATCGGCTATCCGATGAAAAAAGGGGGGCCAAGGCCCCCCTGTCAGTTTCGCCGTCCAGGCTCCGTTCATTGACCGCCCGGTGTTTTTTGCCTGCGGCCTGGACGTCGCATGGGGCGAGCGCACCCGCCCCGTGAGAGAGTGGGAAGGACTGATATTCCGCCCCACCCTGTAGCCGGCGAAACACGGGCATGTTTCGCCGTGTGAGATGGGGCGCCTTTGGGTAAGTCTCGGGCCATGCCTCATCTCGGGTTTCGTCGGGACCGGGCCACCAAGGGAGGAACCCCGGTCCCTACACACCGTTGCCGGTGCGTTTCCGGTCAGGTCACGAGCAGCCGCTCGTAGCCCCGCAGGTATTGCACTTCATGCAGGTGCCGTTGCGCACCAGCGTGTAGTTGCCGCATTCGCCGCAGGGATCGCCTTCATACCCCTGCATCTTGGCCTTGGTGCGGGCATCCATTCCGCTGACGGTTCCGGTGGAAAGCGCGGTTGCGCCCTCTGCCACTCCGCCGGCTTCCGGCACCAGCGTCTGGATTGCGGCGACGGGGTCGGCCGCACCGTTCAGCGCCGTGGCCCCGGTGCCCTGCCCGCCATTCAGCACCACCAGTTCCTGCGGCAGGCGCTTGCGCAGATACCCGGTCGAGGAAATCTGTTTCAGCACCTCCAACGATTTCGACGCAGCGGTTTCGCTGACATCGGTGAAATTCGACACGCCCTCTTCCTCGCCCCGGCCCAGATCGTCAAAGCTGGCGCCTTCGGGTTTCACATGTGCCAGATCGGTGCGATCGAGATAACTGACGGCCAACTCACGGAAGATGTAGTCGAGGATTGAGGTGGCGTTCTTGATCGAATCGTTGCCCTGCACCATCCCCGCCGGTTCGAACTTGGTGAAGGTGAAGGCGTCGACGAATTCCTCAAGCGGCACGCCATATTGCAGGCCGACCGACACCGCGATGGCAAAGTTGTTCATCATCGCCCGGAACCCGGCGCCCTCTTTGTGCATGTCGATGAAGATCTCGCCCAGCGAGCCGTCGGAGTATTCGCCGGTCCGCAGATAGACCTTGTGGCCGCCCACGATCGCCTTCTGGGTATAGCCCTTGCGGCGTTCCGGCATCTTCTCGCGATGCGATCGGACGATTTCCTTGACCACCACCTTCTCGATGACCTTCTCGGCCAGCACGGCGGCCTTTTCGGCGGGCGAGCCGCTTTCCAGCGCTTCCGCCGCCTCGTCGTCATCCTCGACCAGCGCTGCCGCCAGCGGCTGGCTCAGCTTCGAGCCGTCCCGGTAGAGCGCATTGGCCTTGATGCCGAGGGACCAGGACAGCTCATACGCCTTCTGGCAATCCTCGATAGTGGCATCGTTGGGCATGTTGATCGTCTTCGAGATCGCGCCCGAGATGAAGCTCTGCGCCGCCGCCATCATGGTGATGTGGCTGTCGACCGACAGGAAGCGCTTGCCCTTCTTGCCGCAGGGGTTGGCGCAGTCGAAGATCGAATAGTGCTCCTCCTTCAGATGCGGCGCGCCTTCCAGGGTCATGGTGCCACAAACATGGTCGTTGGCCGCGTCGATATCGGCGCGGGTAAAGCCCAGATGCCGCAGCAGATCGAAGGTCGGGTCGGCCAACTTGGGTGCCGGGATGCCCAGCACACCGGTGCAGAACTCCTCACCCAGTGTCCACTGGTTGAAGACAAAGCGGATGTCAAAGGCCGATTCCAGCGCCTCGTCCACCTTGCGCAGCTCGTTGGGGCCAAAGCCATGGCCGGTCAGCGAGGTGTGGTTGATCCCCGGCGCGTTGCCGATGGTGCCGTGGCCCACGGCGTAGGACACGATTTCCTCGATCTGACTGGAGCTGTAGCCCAGATGCTCAAGTGCTGCGGGCACCGAGCGGTTGATGATCTTGAAATAGCCGCCGCCTGCCAGCTTCTTGAATTTGACCAGCGCGAAATCCGGCTCGATCCCCGTCGTGTCGCAATCCATCACCAGACCGATGGTGCCGGTGGGCGCGATCACGGTGGCCTGCGCGTTGCGGTAGCCGTTCTTTTCGCCAAGGCTCAGCGCCTCGTCCCAGGCCGACATGGCCAGATCGACCAGACGCGCATCCGGGCAGTTGGCGTGATCCAGCGGCACCGGCTTGACCGCCAGCTTCTCATAGCCGTTGGCGGCGCCATAAGCGGCGTTGCGATGGTTGCGCATGACGCGCAGCATGTGATCGGCGTTGCGCTCATAGCCCGCGAACGGCCCCAGCTCTCCGGCAATCTCGGCCGAGGTGGCATAGGCGACACCGGTCATGATCGCGGTCAGCGCGCCACACAGCGCCCTGCCCTCATCCGAGTCGTAGCTGTAGCCCATGTTCATCAGCAGGCCGCCGATATTGGCGTAGCCCAGACCGAGCGTGCGGAAGTCATAGGACAGTTTGGCGATTTCCTTGGACGGGAACTGCGCCATCATCACCGACACTTCCAGCGTCAGGGTCCACAGACGCGTCGCATGCATATAGTCGTCGGCCTGGAACACACCGTCCTTGAGGAAGGTGAGCAGGTTCATCGACGCCAGGTTGCAGGCGGTATCATCGAGGAACATGTATTCCGAGCACGGGTTCGAGCCACGGATCGGGCCATCCTCGGGGCAGGTATGCCACTCGTTCACGGTGTCATGATACTGAATGCCCGGATCGGCGCAGGCCCAGGCGGCATGTCCCACCTTTTCCCACAGATCGCGTGCCTTGACCGTCTTGGCGACCTCGCCGTTTGTGCGATTGATCAGCTCCCAATCGGCGTCCTTCTCGACCGCCTTGAGGAAGGCGTTGGTCACCCGGATCGAATTGTTGGAGTTCTGACCCGAGACCGAGCTGTAGGCCTCACTGTCCCAATCGGTGTCGTAGGTCGGAAATTCGATGCTGTCATGGCCCTGGCGGGCGTAATCCAGCACGCGTTTGATATAGGTTTCCGGGATCGCGACCTTCTTGGCCTCGCGGATCGCCTCTTTCAGCCCCTCATTGGTCTTGGGGTCATAAGCGTCGTCCTGCACCCCGTCCCAGCTGCGGATCGCGGCGAAGATGCCGTTCAGCATTTTTTCGTGCATTTTCGAGCCGGCGACGATGCTTGCCACCTTCTGCTCTTCGAGCACTTTCCACTCGATGAACTGCTCGATATCCGGGTGATCGGCGTCCACGATCACCATCTTCGCTGCCCGACGGGTTGTCCCGCCTGATTTGATCGCGCCAGCGGCGCGGTCGCCGATTTTCAGGAAGCCCATGAGGCCCGATGATTTGCCGCCACCCGACAGCGCCTCGCCCTCGGCGCGCAGGTGGCTGAAGTTGGTCCCGGTGCCTGAGCCATATTTGAACAGCCTAGCCTCGCGCACCCACAGGTCCATGATGCCACCTTCGTTGACCAGATCGTCGTCGACCGACTGAATAAAGCAGGCATGCGGCTGCGGATGCTCATAGGCCGATTTCGACTTGGTCAGCTTGCCGCTTTTGTAGTCGACATAGTGATGCCCCTGCGCGGGACCGTCGATGCCATAGGCCCAATGCAGACCGGTGTTGAACCACTGCGGAGAGTTGGGCGCGGCACGCTGGGTCGCGAGCATGTACCGCATCTCGTCGAAATAGGCGCGCGCGTCCTCCTCGGTCGAGAAATAGCCGCCCTTCCAGCCCCAGTAAGCCCAGGCACCGGCCAAACGGTCGAAGACCTGCTTGGACGAGGTCTCACCCGTGAACTCGACATCCGCATCAGCCGGGGCCGAACGCCACAGGAATTCGGGAACATCCTTTTCCTTAACCTTCTTGAGGCGCGAGGGGACGCCGGCCTTGCGGAAATACTTTTGCGCGATCACGTCGCTGGCGACCTGGCTCCAGCGGGCGGGCACTTCGATCTCGTCGAGGCGGAAAACGATGGTGCCGTCGGGGTTGCGAATCTCGGACGTCGCGGACACGAAATCCAGATCTGCATATGCGTCCTGACCTGCCTTGGTGAATTTTCTTTCAATCTTCATGACCGCTGTCCCAGCTTCAACTCAACTCAAATTGCGGCCCTCGGGCCACGGAAGATTCCAGGCGCGTAAAAGCCGCGCCGAATGCCGGGTGGATTAGAGACAGAAAAGGCCTGCACGCCACGACCCGCAGCGTGAAACCGTCCTTCGGCAACACGAATTCTGGTTGTGCCTTTCCGTCCCTCGGTGCGTCGCTTTTCTGGTTATTGCCTACCAGATTTAGTGGCGATGCTTCCGGCCTACACAATCTGGCGTATCTTCCCATATCAGGTCAACGCAAATTTTACCTGTTGATCGCAATCTTTTCTGTTGACCGGATTCCGCGGATCTCGGCGCGGGGCGGCGATACCGATTCCTCCACAACTTGTCCCCAATGCGCGCAGCGGAGTATTTCGGGGCGGCGGTGGAAAATTCCTGTGATTTCCAGCACCTTTACGGAATTGGTTAATATCCCGGATGTGATTTTCGGTGATCGCGGACGCGACAGAATCACTGTCGCTTCCGCCCCGCCAATGACGTACAGTCAGTCATGCACCACATCTGATTTTTGGACAGCCACGGCCATGCGCATCCCCCGGATCATCCTGTTTCTTGCCCTCACCGTGTCCTGCACACCACAAGATGTTGTGCCATTGTCTCGTAGCGCGCAATTTCCCGAAAACCCCGTGGCGCTGTTTCGGGCCTTTGAAAACTCCTGCCAGGAGCCGGGTGAAACCCTGTCTCGGCCAGCCCCAACGACACTGGAATGCAGGCAGTTGCTGTCACCGGACGCCACCGCTTATCTGATTCTGACCTATGACGGGTATCCGCAGGACCTGCCTGAGAGCGTCACGCGGCTGACCGCGACCGAGAATCCTGCGGGTTACCGCGTCGATGCAGAGATGTTTCTGGATGTGCCGCAGAAAGACGGAAGGTCGCTGAATGTTCAGTTCGAAAGCCGCCGGCTCGATCGCATGCTCGCGCGCCTCTATCGCGCTGCGGGTGGCACGCCGATCTGAAGAAAGTGGTCGGGGCGGCGAGATTCGAACTCACGACCCCCTGTACCCAAAACAGGTGCGCTACCAGACTGCGCCACGCCCCGGACCGTGCGCCTTCCTAACGATGTGATTTCGATTTGAAAAGACCAAAAGCGCGTCGGTTTCCAGTCCGATCAGCAAGGCCAGGCGGCAGGTCCTTCGGAAAAAACCTCGTGCCGCATTACCGTGCCGGGCACGATTGCGTAACGGTCGGACAAACCCGCATTGATTTCGAGCACGGCATAGACCTTATCACCACCATCGATCGGGGTTTCGTCGCCGGGAACGGCACCCTCATGCACACGTGTCACCATACCGGTGCGGTCCACAAAGATCATGTCCAGAGGAATCAGCGTGTTCTTCATCCAGAACGCCACGCGCTGAGGCGGATCGAAGACAAAGAGCATTCCGGACCGCTGTGGCAGGTGCTCGCGAAACATGAGGCCGCGGGATCGCTCCTGTTGCGTCATCGCCAACTCAATGTTGAACCGGATTTCGGCTGCATCATTGCGCAGGTCCACGACATCACCACGACACGCGGCATGCGCCGCCCCGGCGCTGATCCATCCGATCAAGGCAAGAACCGCAAACCGCATCATTGTTGTGATCCGCTCAAGGGTTCAGTGCGGCTTCCCATGCCAGCACTTGTGCCGCCATACGGCCCCGCTTACCGTCGATCACCCGCATGGCCAGCGCCTCACCCGGCTGCAGATCGGCCAGGCCGGACCGGCGCAGAACTTCGATGTGCAGGAACACGTCCTCATCCCGGCCAAAGACATTGGCAAAGCCAAAGCCCTTGCCCTTGTCGAACCATTTGACCCGCGCAGCCTCCAGCGGCGCCTGCGCGATCACATCCGGATCCAGATCGGCGAAGTCGGACAGTTGCATCGCGTCGCTCCGCGACGGAGGCTCGATGCTGAGCACCTCGACCGCTTGCGCACCACGGTCGGTCCGGTGGGTCATGATTTCAATGCCTGCGCCGTCTGCCACCGAGCTCTGACCAAAATTCCGCAGCACGTTGACATGCAGCAGAATATCCGGCCCGCCGGTGTCAGACACAACAAATCCGTATCCCTTAGCGGGATCGAACCATTTGACGTGTCCACGAACGCGATACATGCAACTCAGATCTTCAGGCACTTCGTTCCTAACGTGGATTTGGTCCAGTGTTTAAGCACTCGATGTGTAAGGTTTCGTGTCGCAAATTCAAGCTCAAAAACCTTTGGCTTATCAACGGACTGCATTTCACGATACGCAAGATTCATGGATTCAGCCTTTGTACATACCACTCTGAGTCTTGGTCTTCACGCCTCCAGACGAAGCGATCGTGAAGGCGAAAAGCGCCATCTGCCCAGAACTCGATCTCACAGGGCACCAGCCGATACCCTCCCCAAAACGGCGGGCGGGGCGGGTTCGTTCCCAGCTTTGCCGTCACCTTGGCCACTTCGGCCATCAATGCTGCCCGACTCGACAGCGGACGCGATTGCTTTGACGCCCACGCCCCAAGTCGGCTTTTGAGAGAGCGGGACGCGAAGTAGTCGTCGGCCTTGTCGCCCTCTTCTTTCAATATGTCGCCCCGCACTCGGATTTGGCGGCGTAATGACTTCCAGTGTAACACAAAAGCGGCCTTACCGGCGGTGTCCAGTTCTCCGGCCTTAGCACTTTCGTAATTCGTATAGAAAACAAAGGCATCAGGCTCGATATCCTTCAGAAGCACCATGCGTGCATTGGGCATACCCTCTGCATCCACGGTCGACAGAGCGATCGCGTTGGGATCATTCGGTTCGGTCTGCTCGGCCTCTTTCAGCCACCGATCCGCAATCACTAACGGATCGGCGCCGGCAAAGATGCCATCGCGTTCACTCATGTCCATCCCCTAGAACGTCTGAGGTTGACCCTACGGCGAGAACCCGCAACGGGCAAGAGTGCGTGGCCTTGAAGCACTGGGATCAATGGCATAAACCACATCAACACAACGCGACGACAGGCGGAGAACCGAACATGTCAAATCAGTTGATGGCCGGCAAGCGCGGCCTCATCATGGGACTGGCCAATGACAAGTCCATCGCGTGGGGCATCGCCCGCGCCTTGTCCGAGGCCGGGGCTGAGCTTGCCTTTTCCTATCAGGGCGACGCGCTGAAAAAGCGGGTCGATCCCTTGGCCGCGCAACTGGGCAGCGAAATTGTTCTTCCCTGCGACGTGAGCGACGAGGACTCGATCGACTCACTTTTCTCTGCGCTTGAAGAGAAATGGGGCCGTCTCGATTTCGTCGTCCACGCCATCGGTTTCTCCGACAAGAACGAACTGCGTGGCCGCTATGTCGATACCAGCCGTGCCAATTTCAAACTGACCATGGATGTCTCGGTCTATTCCTTTACCGCCGTGATGCAGCGCGCCGAGAAGCTGATGACCGAGGGCGGCAGCGCCATCACCCTCACCTATTACGGTGCTGAGCAGGTGATGCCGCATTATAATGTCATGGGTGTCGCCAAGGCCGCGCTTGAGGCGTCCGTTAAATACCTGGCCGAGGATCTCGGCAAGGACGGCATCCGCGTCAACGCGATTTCCGCCGGTCCGATCAAGACGCTGGCTGCATCTGGCATCGGCGATTTCCGCTACATCATGAAGTGGAACGAGTACAACTCGCCCCTGCGCCGCAACGTGACCATCGACGATGTGGGCAATTCGGCGCTCTATCTCCTCAGCGATCTCAGCGGCGGCGTGACCGGTGAAAACCTGCATGTGGATTCGGGCTATCACATCGTCGGCATGAAGGCCGTCGACGCGCCTGATGTGGAAAAGGGGTAATAGCCATGACCGGCAAGGACCGCCTGCCCCATGAAAAGGGGTTTCACATCAGTTGGGACCAAATCCACCGCGATTCGCGCGCACTGGCCTGGCGGCTTGACGGGCAAGGCCCCGATGAAGGTGCCTGGCGCGCCGTGGTGGCGATCACCCGTGGCGGCATGGCGCCTGCGATGATCGTCAGCCGCGAGTTGGACATCCGCACGGTCGACACCGTCAGCGTCAAATCCTACCACCATCAGGAACAGGGTGAAGCTGAGGTACTCAAGTCGCCAGATGCCGATCTGATGGGCGATGGGACCGGCGTGCTGATCATCGACGATCTGGTGGACAGTGGCAAAACTCTGGAACTGGTGCGCGAAATGTACCCCAAGGCGCATTTTGCCACTGTCTATGCCAAGCCCAAGGGCCGCCCGATGGTGGACACGTTCATCACCGAGGTCAGTCAGGACACCTGGATCTTCTTCCCGTGGGACATGGCCCTGCAATATGTCGAGCCGTATCGCGGCACGGACTGAGGCCGAATTCGGCCTCAGTTCTTTTGTTACACTACCTTTTGCTGTCAGGTGTGCGTTTTACCGGCTTCCAAGTATGACCAGGTTTTGAAGTCGGGGGCAGAGGTTTGTTGTCCGGCACAGTGGTATAGTTGTCCTTCTTACCACCGCGCGGTCCTACCTCTTGAAAAATACCCCCGCTTTTGCCTGTGCTTGTACCAGGTTTCTTGCCCATGAGATCACCTCCTTTCGTCGGGCGCAGACATCAAGTATCAATTCGATACCATGAGAACGAGTCAGGAACAAGAGCTTGAAAGAGGTCTATCAATTGACAAAATTGTCGCACCTTAACCAAACCCGCACCGCCACCACATTCGCGCCGCCGGTCATGGAGGCACGCCGCTGGATCGAAGGCGTCTCCTTCCCGGCGGATCGCCCGCTCATCAATGTCAGTCAGGCCGCTCCGGTCGATCCGCCGCCACCGCCCTTGCGGCAGGCGATGGCCAATTTCGCGCTGACTGAGGACAGCGCCCATCTCTATGGCCCAGTGCTTGGCAACCCGGATCTGCGTGCGGAACTCGCAAGCCAGATCTCGCGACACTATGGTGCCGAGGTGCAGGCCGAACAGACCGCCATTACCTCGGGCTGCAATCAGGCCTTCTCGGCTGCCATCGCCGCCATCACCGGCGAAGGGGATGAGGTCATCCTGCCAACGCCGTGGTACTTCAATCACAAAATGTGGCTCGACATGGCGGGCGTCGCAGCCGTGGACCTGCCCACCGGGGATGACCTGCTGCCCGATCCGCAAGCCGCTGCGGCGCTCATCACCGACAAAACCCGCGCCATCGCGCTGGTGACACCCAACAATCCCGGCGGGGTTGAATATCCGGCGGAATTGGTCCGTACCTTCTACGATCTGGCCCGCGCGCATGGGCTTTATCTGATGGTGGACGAAACCTATCGCGATTTCGACAGTCGCAGCGGCGCTCCGCATGCGCTCTTCACCCTACCCGGCTGGGACCGGACGCTGATCCACCTCTATTCTTTCTCCAAAGCCTACCGACTGACCGGCCACCGCGTCGGCGCGCTGGCGACCAACGCGGAGTTGCTGGCGGAGATCGAAAAGTTTCTCGATACGGTCGCCATCTGCCCCGGCCAGATCGGCCAGCACGCCGCCCTCTGGGGGATGCAGAATCTCAGCCAGTGGCTGGCCGGCGAACGCCACGAAATCCTCGACCGCCGCGCCGCCATCGCCGAGGGGATGCCCCGGCTGGAGGCCAAAGGCTGGAAGCTGCTCGGCCTTGGTGCCTATTTCGCCTATCTGGAACATCCGTTCGACCTCGCCTCGGACGATCTGGCCCGGCGACTGGTCACGGATGCGGGCGTTTTGCTGCTGCCCGGCACCATGTTCATGCCCGAAAGCGATGCGGCGGGAAAACGGCAGGTTCGCATCGCTTTTGCCAATCTCGACCGCGCCGGCATCGGGCAACTCTTCTCACGGTTGGAACAGGTGGCCTTCTGACCTTGCCCCCCGCCTGTGCCCGTCGTAGACAGGGCCGCAATCAACGGGGCAAGGCAAAAAGCCGAGACCGAACCGCGACAAGGGGGCGACATGGCCGCAGGCGTCAAGAGCTTTTCGAAAACCTTCATGTGGATCCTGATGGGCCTTCTCATGCTGGGCCTTGCAGGCTTTGGCGCGGTCAATCTCAGCGGCACGATCCGGACCGTGGCGCAGGTGGGCGATCAGAACATTTCCGTCGATGCCTATGCCCGCGCGTTGCAAAGCGAGATCCGCGCCATCGAAGCCCAGACCGGCCAGCCCCTGCAAATGGCGCAGGCGCGTGAACTGGGTCTGGACCAGCTGGCGCTCTCTCGCCTGGTGGCTCTGGCCGCGCTGGACAATGAAGTGGCGCAGATGGGCGTGTCGATTGGGGATGAGAACCTGCAGAAGGAGATTGTCGAAATCCCCGCCTTTCAAGGCGTCGACGGCAATTTTGACCGTGAGGGTTACCGTTTCTCGCTGGAACAGGCGGGTCTGAGCGAGTCCGAGTTTGAAGATGACCTGCGCCGCGAATCCGCCCGAACACTGGTGCAAGGCGCGGTAATCGCGGGCGTGACGATGCCTGCCACCATGGCCGAAATGCTGACCGAGTTCGTGGGCGCCCGCCGCAGTTTCACCGTCGCGACACTCGACGCCGAGGCGCTGGACACCCCGATCCCTGACCCCACAGACGAGCAGGTGCAGGCCTATTACGATGAAAACACCGACCGGTTCACCCTGCCCCGCACCAAGCGCCTGACCTACGCGATCCTGTCGCCAACGATGCTGCTGGATCAGATCGAACTGGATGACGCCTCGGTCCGCCGGCTTTTCGAGCAGCGTGAGGCTCAGTTCAACCAGCCCGAACGCCGTCTGGTCGAGCGTCTGGTGTTTGCAGATGAAGCTGCGGCGCAGGATGCCATGGCGCAGATCGAAGTGGGCGGAACCACGTTCGAGCAACTGGTCGAACAGCGCGGCCTGGCGCTGAGTGACGTGGATCTGGGCGACATGACCGCCACCGATCTGGGCGAGGCTGCCGAAGCGGTCTTTGGCGCCGAGGTCGGCGATGTTGTCGGCCCCCTGCCCTCGGATCTTGGTCCTGCGCTCTTCCGCGTGAACGGTACGCTGGCCGAACAGATCACCGCGTTCGAACAGGTCGAGGCCGAGCTGCGCGATGAACTGGCCGCCGAACGCGCCCACCGCCAGATCGAGGCGCAGTCCGAAGACATCAATGACCTGCTCGCGGGCGGTGCCACGCTTGAGGAACTCACCAGCGAGACGGAAATGGAACTGGGTCAGATCGACTGGACCGATCAAAGCTCGGACGGCGTCGCCGCCTATGCCGAGTTCCGCGCCGCCGCCGAAGCGGTGCGCGCCGAAGATTTCCCCGAGATCGCCTTCCTTGAGGATGGTTCGATCTTCGCCATGCGCCTGGATGAGGAACTGGAGCCGCGCCCCGAGCCGCTGGACAGCGCCCGCGACCGCGTGGCCGCAGCCTGGACGCAGGATGAGACCTCCAGGGCGTTGCAGGAACAGGCCAACACCTTGCTGACGCAACTGGCCACAGATGGCGATTTCACCGCGACCGGCCTGCCCTTCCGGGTGGAAAACGGTCTGACCCGCACCGCGTTCATCGACGGCACTCCGATCGATTTCATGACCCAGGTCTTCGAGATGGAGCCGGGTGAGCTACGCGTGATCCCCGGCGACGGCTCCGCGCTGATCGTACGTCTGGACGAGGTACTGCCGCCTGCCGAGACCGAAGAGCTGACGCAGATGCAGAACGCGCTGGCCACCCAGTTGGATCAGGCGCTGGCGCAAAACATCTTTGACATCTATGTCCGCGCCGCCCAGACCCGCGCCCGTCCGACACTGGATCAGCGCGCGCTGAACGCCGTGCAGGCCAACTTCCAGTAAGAGACCAGACATGGCCCTGACCCCCGAGTTCGACAGTTTCGCCCGCGCCTATGAGGCGGGCGAGAATCAGGTCGTCTATGCAAGGCTCGCCGCCGATCTGGACACACCGGTCTCGCTGATGCTCAAGCTGACGGGCGCGCAGAAAGACGCGTTCATGCTGGAATCGGTGACGGGTGGCGAGGTGCGCGGACGCTATTCGATCATCGGGATGAAACCGGACCTGATCTGGTGTTGTCATGGCGAACAGTCCGCGCTCAACCGCTCGGCCCGTTTCGATGCCGAGGCGTTCGAGCCGCAGGACGGCAATCCGATGGACAATCTGCGCGCGCTGCTGGCCGAGAGCCGTATCGCGCTGCCCGACGACCTGCCGCAGGCGGCGGCGGGGCTGTTCGGCTATCTGGGCTATGACATGGTGCGGCTGGTGGAATACTTGCCGGACGTGAATCCCGACCCGCTGGGCCTGCCCGACGCGGTGATGCTGCGCCCTTCGGTCGTGGCGGTGCTCGATGGGGTCAAGGGTGAGGTCACCGTGGTCTCCCCGGCCTGGGTCAGCGACGGACAGTCAGCCAAGGCCGCCTATGCACAGGCCGCCGAGCGGGTGATGGACGCGGTGCGCGATCTGGAACGCGCCATGCCCGCCGAAACCCGCGATCTGGGTGAGGCATATGAAGTGGCTCCGCCGGTCTCGAACTTCACCAAATCCGGCTACATGGAAGCGGTCGAAAAAGCCAAGGAATACATCCGCGCGGGCGACATCTTTCAGGTGGTCCCGGCACAGCGCTGGACACAGGATTTCCCGCAGCCGCCCTTTGCGCTCTACCGCAGCCTGCGGCGCACAAACCCTTCGCCTTTCATGTTCTATTTCAACTTCGGCGGCTTTCAGGTGGTGGGCGCATCGCCGGAAATCCTCGTGCGCGTCTTCGGGGATGAGGTCACCATCCGCCCCATCGCCGGTACCCGTCCGCGTGGTGCGACGCCGGAGGAGGATCGCGCGCTCGAGGCCGATCTGCTGGCCGACAAAAAGGAACTGGCCGAGCACCTCATGCTGCTCGATCTGGGCCGCAACGATACCGGCCGCGTGGCAAAGATCGGCACCGTGCGCCCGACCGAAAAGTTCATCATCGAGCGCTACAGCCACGTAATGCATATCGTCTCGAACGTGGTGGGCGAACTGGCCGAGGACAAGGACGCGCTGGACGCTTTCTTTGCCGGCATGCCCGCTGGCACCGTCTCGGGCGCCCCCAAGGTGCGCGCGATGGAGATCATCGACGAGTTGGAGCCCGAAAAACGCGGCATCTATGGCGGCGGCGTGGGTTATTTCTCGGCGGGCGGAGACATGGATATGTGTATCGCGCTGCGCACAGCAGTGGTGCAGGACCAAAAACTCTATATCCAGGCCGGTGGCGGCGTTGTCTATGACAGTGACCCCGAGGCCGAATACATGGAGACGGTCCATAAATCCAACGCCATCCGCCGAGCGGCAGCGGATGCGGCGCGGTTCACCGGCAGCGGCAACCGCTGAACGATGCGTATCATCACCCCATCGGATTTCACGACAACCCGGTGGAAGAACGGCGGCGGCATCACCCATGAAATCGCCCGTGCGGACTGCGACGGTTTCCTGCTCTGGCGGTTGAGTCTCGCCGAGGTCTCCTCGGATGGGCCGTTCTCGACGTTTAAAGGGCTGGCTCGGATTCTGACGGTTGTCGAGGGTCCCGGCATGAACCTGCATGGCCCTGACGCGATTCGGCACGCACGTCCAGATGCGCCACTGGCTTTTTCAGGAGGCTTGCCTGTTCACGGTGAGCTATTTGACGGTCCCGTCAAAAACCTGAACCTGCTCTACGATCCGGTGCGGATCAAGGCCTCAGTCACGTGCGTCACACGACCAATAAAGCTGGCGCCGAAATCAGATCTGACAGCGCTCTATGTCACTGCAGGATCCGTCAGCTTTAACGAAACAGCGGTTTCGAAAGGGCACGTCGCGCTTTTCCACTCAGATGAACTCGACCTGCCCGCGAACTGCGCCGCACTGAACTGTACGCTTCAAGACCGGGGCTGAGCCCCCCACCTTCTTCTGTTCAAAAATATCCCCGCCGGAGGCATCGCGCATCGCGCGATATCCCAACCCTATTGCTGGTCGTTCTGAAGCGCTGCCGATATCGGTGCCAGCGCCACACGGCTGGCACGATCCTGCAAGCCCCAGACCAGCAGGGCCGAGATGGTCTCGGGCCGCACCCGGCCCAGCATGACCACGGCCCCCTCCTGCCCGGCGCGGAACGCGGCCTGGTCCAGGAAGCGCCGCATCACCTTCGCCTCTTGCCCGGCGCCATCGAAATCCCGGAACACAACAGCCGACGGTACCCCGTTGCGGGCGGCCAGCTTTTGCACCGTGTTCAGACCATTGTCCTGCGTGACCAACCCGCGCCCGGTGCCGCCTGCAATGGCCGAGACCTGATCCGCCAGTTTGCGGTTGCCCTGAATGCCGGTTTGCGTACCTTCCAGAATGGCCACCGTCTCGGGCAGGGTTTCCAGCCAGACCGACAGCGATACTTCGGCGTCTTGCGCGGTCGCGGCCTCGGGCATGTCGGTCAGCGCCAGAACCTCGAACCCGGCAGCCCGGTAACGGGCCATTTTCGCCGCGGCATCCGGATCGGTCGGGCTGACGGCAAAGCTCAGTGGATAGGGAAAGTCCTGCAGGGCTTCCGCGCCAAGCGAGTTCTCGTCATCGATCAGCACGATCGACATCAGCGGTTTGTCTTCCGGGTTCTCGAATTTGGAGGCATAGGCAATGATCGGATCGACCTGTGGGAGTTGCGGGGCAGCCGGCGCCTCGTCTCTTTCGGTCAGGGGTACGACCCGCGTGCCGACCCCTGTGCCCGTTCCGCCGGATTGATCGCCGCCAATCTGCGGCAAGGCAGCCAGACGCGGACGTTGAGCGGTGATGCCACTCTCGGCCGTGGGTTGCGCCTCAGGTTTCGATCCCGGAAGCTCCGCCACTTCCGGAGGTGCAGGTTGCGATGGCTGGTCATCCACCACGACGGGCTGAATGTCGTCTGTCGGGGATTCCGGTAGCGACGCAGGCGATGGCGGGGCGACAGGCGCGACCGATTCAACCTCGACATCCGTCTCGCTTCCGGCTGCGGGCTTGCCCAGTTCAGCGGTGGCGGAGCCAACATCGGGCTGCTCGGCCGGGGCGGTGTCCGCCTCTTCGATTGCTTCAAGGGTGTCGGGGCCATTCCGGCTGCTTTCCGGGGCATGCGGCGCAGCCTCGACCAGATCGGCATCGGTGCCGGGCTCATCGATCTCGCTGCTGCCAGGCTCGGCGCCAGCGGGCGTCGCCGCCGGCACATCGCTTGCCAGTTCAGGGCCCTGAGGCAGCGGTGCTGCCAGCGACAAAAGTACCGCGACAACAATCATCACGATTGCCCCGGTGATCAGTCCTCCGAGAAATCTGCCCATAACTGCTTGCCCTCTTGCTGGTCCTCTTGGCCCGGTCTGCAACACACCGTCTCATGCGGTTTTCTCTTGCCCCGGCACTGGGTATGGATGCGCCCTTGACGCTGCCACCCAAGCCTGAGCATGTATGTCGCCAACACTATACCGTGGCTAGGGACTGTGCCGCCAGTCCCCAAATGCCAAAGGAAAGAAACGTGCCCAAATGCTGCTGCTGATCGACAACTACGACTCGTTTACCTACAACCTCGTCCACTATCTTGGCGAGCTTGGCGCCGAAATTGAAGTCCGCCGGAACGATGCGCTGGATGTGCAGGAGGCGATGGCGATGAACCCAGCTGGCATCCTGCTGAGCCCCGGCCCCTGCGATCCGGATCAGGCCGGCATCTGTCTGGCGCTGACCGAAGCGGCGGCAGAAACCCGCACACCGCTGCTGGGCGTGTGCCTGGGCCATCAGACCATCGGTCAGGCGTTCGGCGGCAAGGTGGTGCGCTGCCATGAGATCGTGCACGGTAAGATGGGCACCATGCAGCATACGGGCAAAGGCGTGTTCTCCGGGCTGCCGTCGCCGTTTGAGGCGACCCGCTATCACTCACTGGTGGTCGAGCGTGAAAGCCTGCCGGACTGCCTTGAAATCACAGCGGAACTCGACGATGGCACCATCATGGGTCTGCAACACAACGAACTGCCGATCCACGGGGTTCAGTTCCACCCCGAGTCGATTGCCTCCGAGCATGGCCATGCCCTGCTCAAGAACTTCCTGAACGAGATGAAAGTCCCCGCATGAGCGACGCGCTGAAACCGCTGATCGGAGCCGCCGCCGACCGGCCGCTGACCCGGGCCGAGGCCGAAGCAGCCTTTACCATCCTGTTCGAGGGCGAAGCGACACCCAGCCAGATCGGCGGCCTGCTGATGGCACTGCGCACGCGCGGCGAGACGGTGGACGAATACGCCGCCGCCGCCGCCGTGATGCGCGCCAAGTGCCATGCGGTGAAGGCGCCCGAGGGGGCGATGGACATCGTGGGCACCGGCGGCGACGGCAAGAACACGCTGAACATCTCGACCGCGACCGCCTTCGTCACTGCCGGTGCAGGTGTGGTGGTGGCCAAACACGGCAACCGCAACCTCAGCTCGAAATCCGGCACCGCCGATCTTCAGTCTCAGATGGGCGTGAACGTGATGGTGGGCGCGGATGTGGTCGAACGCGCGCTGGCCGAGGCCGGGATCGGCTTTATGATGGCGCCGATGCACCACCCTGCCACGGCGCATGTGATGCCGACGCGCGCCGAACTGGGCACGCGCACGATCTTCAACATCCTTGGTCCGCTGACCAATCCCGCGGGCGTCAAGCGCCAGCTCACCGGCGCCTTCAGCCGCGACCTGATCCGCCCCATGGCCGAGACGCTGGGCGTGCTGGGTTCGGACTGCGCCTGGCTGGTGCATGGCTCGGACGGCACCGATGAGTTGACCATCACCGGCATCAGCTGGGTCGCCGCCCTTGAGGATGGCACTGTCAAAGAGGTCGAGCTGCACCCCGAAGACGCAGGCCTGCCCGTACATCCGTTCGAGGACATCATCGGCGGCACGCCTGAGGAAAACGCCACCGCCTTCCGCGCGCTGCTCGACGGCGCGCGCTCGGCCTATCGCGACGCGGTGCTGCTGAACTCTGCCGCTGCGTTGGTCGTGGCCGGGGCCGCAAACGATCTGCGCGAGGGCGTCGCCATGGCCGCCGAAAGCATCGACAGCGGCAAGGCCAAGGACAAGATCGCCGCTCTGGCCCGTATCACACAGGACGCCGCATGACCGATACTATTCTCGACAAGATCAAGGCCTATAAGCTGGAAGAAGTTGCGGCTGACAAGGCACTGAAAACACTTGGAGAACTTGAGGTAGAGGCTCGCGATGCCAGCCCCGTGCGTGGTTTCGCCGAAGCGCTGTCCGAGGCGACGCGCGACGGCTATGGCCTGATTGCCGAGATCAAGAAGGCCAGCCCCTCCAAGGGCCTGATCCGTCCCGAGTTCGACCCGCCCGCGCTGGCGCAGGCGTTTGCCGCCGGTGGCGCCGCCTGTCTGTCGGTACTCACCGACACGCCCAGCTTTCAGGGCGCCAAGGATTACCTGACCGCCGCCCGTGCCGCCTGCGACCTGCCCGCGCTGCGCAAGGATTTCATGTACGATCCCTATCAGGTGGTCGAGGCCCGTGCCTTGGGGGCCGACTGTATCCTGATCATCATGGCCTCGGTCGAGGACGCGCAGGCCGCCGAGCTGGAACAGAGCGCGTTCGACTGGGGCATGGACGTTCTGATCGAGGTGCATGATGAGGCGGAACTGGAACGGGCCGCAGCGCTCAAAAGCCCGCTGATCGGCATCAACAACCGCAACCTCAAGACCTTCGAGACCACGCTCGACACCACACGGCGGCTCTCGAAACTGGTTCCGGCGGACCGCACCATCGTCTGCGAGAGCGGCTTGAACACGGCCCAAGACCTGGCTGACATCGCCCGCTATGGCGCCCGCTGCTTCCTGATCGGCGAAAGCCTGATGCGGCAGGACGACGTGGCCGCCGCCACCCGCGCCCTGCTCTCTAGCCCGCTGGTCCCAGGAGCGATGTGATGGCGCTGTCGCATTTCGACACCAAGGGCGACGCCCATATGGTCGATGTCTCGGACAAGGCGGTGACCGACCGGGTCGCCGTCGCCGAGGGCCACATCAGGATGGCACGCGAAACCTTTGATATCATTGGTGAAGGCCGCGCCAAGAAGGGCGACGTTTTGGGCGTTGCCCGGCTGGCCGGGATCATGGGCGCCAAACGCACGCCCGACCTGATCCCGCTCTGCCACCCTCTGCCGGTGACCAAGGTCGCGGTCGAGCTGACGCTGGACCCGGACCTGCCCGGCGTGCGCATCGAGGCCACCGTCAAGACCACCGGCCAGACCGGCGTCGAGATGGAGGCGCTGACGGCGGTCTCGACCGCCGCGCTCACCGTCTATGACATGGCCAAGGCGGTGGACAAGGCGATGGAGATCGGTGGTATTCGTGTGTTGATGAAAGATGGCGGCAAATCAGGGCGTTACGAAGCAGAATGATCACCGTCGAAGAGGCTCGCGCACTACTGTTCGATCTGGTCTCACCGCTTGAGGCCGAAGAGGTGCCTCTGGCCGATGCGGCGGGCCGGGTACTGGCCCGCGATGTGGCGGCGACGCGCGATCAGCCGCCCTTCGCCGCCTCTTCGATGGATGGTTACGCGGTGAAGTCGGCCGAGGTCGAGTTGCACGCCATGTTCAAGGTGATCGGCGAAGCGGCAGCCGGCCATGCCTTCGGGGCCCGTGTCGGCGCCGGTCAGGCCGTACGCATCTTCACTGGCGCCCCGGTGCCCGAAGGCGCGGATTTCGTTGTCATTCAAGAGGATGTGGACCGCAAGGGCGACCTGATTACCATTACGGACGCCCCCGGGACCAAGGACAATATCCGCCGCGCGGGCGTCGATTTCACCAAGGGCACCACGATCTCCGCCCCCAGCCTGCTGCGGGCCGAGGATGTGGCGCTGTTGGCCTCGATGAACATCCCGCAAGTGCCAGTGGCCCGCAAACCGGTGGTTGCGCTGATATCGACCGGAGACGAACTGGTGATGCCGGGGGATGAACCGGGACCGGACCAGATCATCGCCTCGAACACCTTCGGCCTCAAGGCGCTGCTCGAGGGGCTGGGTGCGCATGTGCGAGTACTGCCGATCGCGCGCGATACCGTCGCCTCGCTGGAAACCGCCTTTGGGTTGGCCCAGGGTGCGAATCTGGTGGTAACCATCGGCGGCGCCTCGGTCGGAGATCACGACTTGGTCGGCGATGTGGCCCAAGGGCTGGGGATGGAGCGCGCCTTTTACAAGGTCCGCATGCGCCCCGGAAAACCGCTGATGGCCGGCCGGCTCGGCGATGCCGCCATGGTCGGCCTGCCGGGCAATCCGGTCTCGGCCATGGTCTGCGGCTACCTGTTTCTCGCGCCGATGATCCGCCGGATGCTGGGGCTTGAAGATGTCGTGCCGCCCCTCCGCCGTGCCCGCCTGACTGCGCCGCTGGCCGCCAATGGCCCGCGCGAACACTACATGCGCGCCACGCTGGATGAAAACGGCATCGCCGCCTGTGAAGATCAGGACAGCTCGCTTCTGAGCGTTCTGGCACTCGCCGATGCGCTGCTGATGCGGCCACCGGATGATCCGGCGCGGGATGTAGGCGATGAGGTCACCTACCTACCACTCTGAGCCCAACCTCAAATCCGTTGACACAAAACGGGAACATGCGTAGAACAAAAGCAAACGCATGAAGCGCGAGGTACGAGCGATGCTGACAAAGAAGCAGTTGGATTTGCTGGAATTCATCCACAAACGCCTGCAAGCGGACGGGGTGCCGCCGAGTTTCGACGAAATGAAGGTGGCACTGGATCTGCGGTCGAAATCGGGCATCCACCGACTGATCACGGCACTGGAAGAGCGCGGCTTCATCCGCCGCCTCGCCCATCGCGCCCGCGCCATCGAGATCGTGAAGCTGCCCGAAAGCCTTGGTGGAGAGCCCACCGCGGGCTTCAAACCGCGCGTGATCGACGGCGACCGGCCCACCGGCCCCCGCCCGGCCAACACCGAGCCGGTGGCGATACATGCGCTGGAGCTGCCGGTGATGGGCCGCATCGCGGCGGGTGTTCCGATCGAGGCGATCAGCCACGTGTCGCATCAGGTTGCCGTGCCGGGCTCGATGGTCTCGGGCTCGGGCGAGCATTACGCGCTTGAGGTCAAGGGCGACTCGATGATCGACGCCGGGATCAACGACGGCGACGTGGTTGTGATCCGCGAAACCTCGGCAGCCGACAATGGCGATATCGTGGTGGCCCTGGTCGAGGATCAGGAGGCGACGCTGAAACGCTTCTTCCGCCGCGGCAATGCCATCGCGCTTGAGGCGGCAAACCCTGCCTATGAAACCCGCGTATTCCCCGAGGACAAGGTCAAGGTGCAGGGCCGCCTTGTCGGACTGATCCGCACCTACTGAGCCTGCGCCGCGTGACCGTCCTTGGCCCGCGCCGGGCTCCATAGACGGTCGCCGGACAGTTCGGTTGCGGTGACCACGTCCTTGTTTCCCAACGCAACGCTGCCCGTCAGGCGCAGCCGGTCTGGATCGTAGATTTCGCAGCCGCCCGTGAGAGTCAGCGGCACCTGTGAGATCACGATCTGGGTCTTGTCGCATTCCGTCAGCCCCTGTGCGGCCCGCTTGCCGGTGATGTGGATCAGCTCTCCGCTCGCCAGATCGTATCGGCGCAGCTTGCCCTCATCCTGCGGCCAGCGCGCAGCGGCGCCGGGCTGATCGGCCCCGTCGCCGTCATTCTCCAGCCAGACCGAGGCGATGAAGCCGCTGCCCTTCGCCTTGCTCAGCGCCCGGCCTTCGTCAGTCATCACGCCGACTAGGGCCCCGGTATCCGCGACCAGAACCTGGGGACGTTCACCCTGCCCCCAAAGCGACAACGCGACGACCAAGGGAATAGCCCCGGCCCAGCGACTGCGACCCTGCCACAGGATGATCCAAAGCGCCCCAAGCGCCAGAACCGGCAGAACATAAGTTGGCGGACTGGCCACGAAACCCCGGGCGCCTTCCATCTCTGCAACCCAATGCGCCACGCCGAGAATCCAGCGCAGGCCAAGGCCCATGATCTGCAATCCGATCCACTCCAGGCCGACCGGCGCCAGCAGCGCGGCCAAAACCGCCGCCGGGATCACCACCGTGCCCATCACCGGCACCGACAGCAGATTGGCCAGCAGCCCGTAATGCGCCACCGCGTTGAAATGCGCTGCTCCGACTGGTGCCGTGGCCAGCCCGGCCACCGCCGAGGACAGCGCTAATCCGACCGCCGGGCGCAACCAATCCGGGCCGGGCCGAATCTCGGCATCGCGCAGCCCGCCGAACACGGCAACCAGCGCGGTGGTGGCAGCGAACGACATCTGAAACCCGGGGCTTAGCAGCGCCTCGGGCCGCAAGCCAAGCACGATCAGCGCTGCAACCGCGACCGCGCGCAAGGATATGGCACGACGGTCCACCAGAATGGCGCAGAGCATGACGGCCACCATGACAAAGGCGCGCTCGGTCGCCACGCTGCCGCCCGACAGCGCCAGATAACCGGCCGAGGTCGCCAGTGCGCCCACGGCCGCAATCTTACGCGCCGGTATTCGCAGCGCCAGTGTCGGGATCAGAGATAAACCAATGCGGAGCGCGGCAAAGACGAACCCGGCCAGCAGTCCCATATGCAGCCCGGAAATGGCCAGCAGATGCGCCAGATTGCTGGCCCGTAGCGCCTCGAGCGCCTGTTGCCCAACCGCGCTACGGTCGCCGGTGGTCACAGCGGAGCCAAAGCCTCCGACATCGCCCGGCAGCACCGCCTGAACCCGGGCCGAGGCCGCCATGCGCACCGACGAGACCCGCAGCCCCGCCACACCCGCCTCGGGCGGAGCGATGGTCAGAACCGGAACACGTGTGTAACCGACCGCACCCAGCCGCTGAAACCAGGCATGACGGCGGAAATCGAAGCCGCCGGGCTCGACCGGGCCTTGCGGCGGCGACAGGTGGCCGGTGGTCATCACCCGCTGTCCGGGGGCCAAGGACGCCTCGCCCCCATGCAACGATATGCGGATGCGTGCAGGCCGTCGCGGCGCCGAAACGCCCCTGAGGCGCACCCGGTCCAGCGTGACCCGCAGCGCATCCGAGGCAGAGCGGTCCAGCGCCACGACCCGCCCCTCAATCGGGCCATAGTAGCGCCAGTTCAATACCGGCTCTGCCACCCAGTGCGCACGCGCACCGGCCATCGCGAATCCGGCAGACGCCAGAAGCAGCGCCCATAGCAGCGGTGACCAAGCGGAGGGCATGAACCGACCCAGCCACAGCCCCGCGGCGACGACACAGGCCAGACCCGGATAGACCCAGACCTGAGGCTCCCATGTCAGCGTGAAATAGAGGCCGATCCCCAGCGCCAGAAACACCGGCGACCAGGGAAACAGATACCCGCGCTGACGCAACAACGCGGCCTCGGCCCTTGCCAGAACGCGCATGGTTGCTCCTGTCCGTCCGGCTCGCTAGACAGGCGCCAAGCTAAATCCGTCTCGGTTACCAAAAGGTAAATGCCCCACATGTCCGATCAGGTCGTCACCCGTTTCGCCCCCTCGCCCACCGGTTACCTGCATATCGGCGGCGCCCGCACGGCGCTGTTCAACTGGCTCTATGCGCGCGGGCGGGGCGGCAAGTTCCTGCTGCGGATCGAGGATACCGACCGCGAGCGCTCAACCCCCGAGGCAACGGCTGCGATCCTGCAGGGCATGGCGTGGCTGGGGCTGGATCACGATGGCGATGTGATCAGCCAGTTCGAGGGCGCTGCGCGCCACGCCGAGGTGGCACATCAACTGCTGGCCGAAGGCAAGGCCTATAAGTGCTTCTCGACCCAAGAAGAAATTGCTGCTTTCCGCGAACAAGCGCGCGCGGAGGGCAAATCCACCCTGTTCCGCAGCCCCTGGCGCGACGCCGATCGCGCGACCCACCCCGACGCACCCTTTGCTATCCGCATCAGGGCGCCGCAGGACGGGGCGACGGTAATCCGCGACCAAGTGCAGGGCGACGTCACCATCCGCAACGACCAGCTCGACGACATGATCCTGCTGCGCTCGGACGGCACGCCGGTTTATATGTTGGCAGTGGTGGTGGACGATCACGACATGGGCGTGACCCATGTGATCCGGGGCGACGATCACCTCAACAACGCCGCGCGCCAGATGATGATCTACGAGGCGATGGGGTGGGACGTGCCGGTCTGGGCGCATATCCCGCTGATCCACGGCCCCGACGGCAAGAAGCTTTCCAAGCGCCACGGCGCGCTTGGCGCGCAGGAATATCAGGCCATGGGATACCCGGCGGCGGGCATGCGCAACTATCTGGCGCGGCTGGGCTGGAGCCACGGCGACGACGAGTTCTTTACCGACGAACAGGCGCGCGAGTGGTTCGATCTGGACGGAATCGGCAAGAGCCCGGCCCGCTTCGATCTGAAAAAGCTGGAAAATCTCTGTGGCCAGCACAATGCGGTCACAGATGACGCTGCGTTGCGGCATGAAATCGAGGCATATCTGGCCGCCGCCGATCTGCCCGCTCTCATCGCCACACAATCGAGTGATCTGGAACGTGCGATGTATTGCCTCAAGGATCGCGCGCGCACCTTCCCGGAACTACTTGAAAAAGCGCACTTTGTCCTGACGTCCCGCCCGATTGAGCCGGATGAGAAGGCGGCAAAGGCGCTCGCTTCGGTATCCGACGGTATACTGAGCGAATTGACGCCGCACGTGCAAAATGCTAGCTGGACGCGAGACGGACTGGAGGAGGCCCTGAATGCGTTCGCTGAAGCGCGCGGGCTTAAGTTCGGCAAATTGGCGGGTCCGCTCAGGGCCGTGCTTGCAGGCCGGGCAGTGACACCTTCGGTGTTCGACATGATGCTCGTGCTGGGGCGGGATGAAGCCCTGGCGCGACTTTCTGATGCAGTGGACTAAGCCCCGCGTTTATATTCGGGCAACGCTGCTCCGCAAAAACCCGGCCTGCGCGTGCGCGTGCAGCCTTTGCCCGCATGGGAGATTTCCGGATCTGACCCGTGCCTGAAAATGGAAGGGACAACCATGACAGAAAGCCAAAAAACAGCCAACCTGACTGTGAATGGCGAAAGCTACGAGCTGCCGGTCTTTTCGCCGACGGCGGGGCCGGATGTCATCGATATCCGCAAGCTTTATGGCACGGCGGGCGTGTTTACCTATGACCCGGGCTTTACCTCGACGGCCAGCTGCGACAGCACCATCACCTATATCGACGGTGAAAAGGGCGAGCTGCTGCACCGGGGCTATCCCATCGATCAGCTGGCCGAGAAATCGCACTTCCTCGAGGTGTGTTTCCTGCTGCTTTATGGGTATTTGCCGCAAGCGGATGAGCTGGAACAGTTCGAAACCACTATCACCCGCCACACCATGATCCACGAGCAGATGCACTATTTCTTCCGTGGGTTCCGCCGCGACGCGCATCCGATGGCCACCATGGTGGGTGTCGTGGGCGCAATGTCTGCCTTCTACCATGACTCGACGGATGTCGGGGACGAGCGCCAGCGTGAAATTGCGACCCATCGACTGATCGCCAAGATGCCGACCATTGCGGCGATGGCCTACAAGTATTCGATCGGCCAGCCCTTCATGTACCCGCGCAACGATCTCGATTACGCGTCGAACTTCCTCTACATGTGCTTCGCCGTGCCGGCCGAGGAATACGAGGTCAATCCGATCCTCAGCCGCGCGATGGACCGCATCCTAACGCTGCATGCGGATCACGAACAGAACGCCTCGACCTCGACCGTGCGTCTGGCGTCGTCTTCGGGGGCAAACCCGTTCGCCTGTATCGCAGCCGGCATTGCCTGCCTTTGGGGGCCCGCCCATGGCGGTGCTAACCAGGCCTGCCTGGAAATGCTGGAAGAGATCGGGTCGGTCGATCGCATTCCCGAGTTCATCGAACGCGCCAAGGACAAGAACGATCCGTTCCGCCTGATGGGTTTCGGCCACCGCGTGTACAAGAATTTCGACCCGCGCGCGAAGGTGATGAAGCAGTCTGCGGATGAGGTGCTGGAGCTTCTGGGCATCGACAACAACCCCAAGCTTCAGGTCGCCAAGGCGCTGGAGAAGCAGGCGCTGGAAGACCCGTATTTCATCGAGAAGAAGCTGTTCCCGAACGTGGACTTCTACTCGGGCATCATTCTCGAAGCGATGGGTTTCCCGACCTCGATGTTCACCCCGATCTTCGCACTGTCGCGCACCGTTGGCTGGGTCAGCCAGTGGAAAGAGATGATCGCCGATCCGCAGAACAAGATCGGCCGTCCGCGTCAGCTGTATCTGGGCGAGACCAGCCGCGATTATACGGATATCGAAGGCCGCTGATCGCGTACCGGCTCAGAAACCCTCCGGGCGATCCGCCCGGAGGGTTTTTCTTTGCCCAATGCCACAAAAAACGCCTCGCGCCCTTATGTGCGTTCACGGATCAGGTTTGCCGACCCGGAACTCCTGATAGACATATCCGTTCCCGTAATCCTTCGTGCGGGTGCAGAACAGCTCCGGCGCGCATGTCTTGTCATGAAACAGGCGCACGCCGTCACCCAGCAGGATTGGCGCGCGCTTCAGGCGGATCAAATTGATCAGCCCCAGGGACAGAAGCGCACTGCCAAACGCCCCGCCTCCGCACAGATAGATTGGCCCGTCCGAGGTCTCTTTCAGATCCGCAATGACCTGCTCCACCGGATCGCTCACAATGTCGATCTGCGCGTCCGGAGGACATTTCAGGGATTTCGAAAACACGTATGTTTTCATATGGGTATAAGGATTCTGGCCGGGTTCCAGCCCGAACCGATACCCAAACTCATAGGTCGCCCGCCCCATGATGGCGGTCGCATAGGCCGACAGGCGCTGCCGATAGTCATCGACGACCGGCCCGTCATGCGCAAAGCGGGAGATGTCCTCTGCGGGACCCGAGATGAAACCGTCCACCGAAACGGCGACGTCGTAGATGATGGGAT
Organism: Ruegeria sp. HKCCD8929; assembly: GCF_013031405.1. Taxonomy (GTDB): domain Bacteria; phylum Pseudomonadota; class Alphaproteobacteria; order Rhodobacterales; family Rhodobacteraceae; genus Ruegeria. Next base: position 275,482 of record NZ_WPZY01000006.1, read on the forward strand.
GCATTTTGTGCTCCGAAACAAGAAACCGATTGGCCCGTGGGCATGGTATGGCGGGTTCTTATTTGATCACTGCCAGAGCACTCCTGTTTGGCCAAATGGTACGCCCGGACACCCAGACACACAAGCGGCCGCGTATCGGCCGGACAAGCCGCCTGCAATCTGCCACCAAACCGGGGTCATAATTGCAGGCTCAGTTGATCTCCTGCCTGCGGAGGAACCTGAAACAGGTCGGTGCGCAGCGGATCACCTTCCTCTGCCAGACCCAGCCGCTTGATCGCAGCCCTGAACCGTTGCGCGACCATTTCGGCATAGCGCCCCTCGCCCCGCATCCTGTGCCCCCAGCGCGGATCGTAGTCCCGCCCGCCATGCATCTCGCGCAGCCGGGCCATGACTTTCTCTGCCCGGCCGGGTTCATGTTCGGTCAGCCAGCCCTGCCACAGCTGGGACACTTCGCGGGGCAGGCGCAGCATGATCCAACTGGCGGTGTCAGCCCCGGCATCGCGCCCAGCCCGCAAAAGGTCCTCAAGCTCGTGATCGGTCAGCCCCGGAACCAGAGGCGACGTCATGACCCGCACCGGAACCCCTGCCCGGCTGAGCCGCTCGATCATCTGCAACCGCCGTTTGGGCGATGGCGCCCGCGGTTCCATCCGGCGTGAAAGCCCCGCATCCAGTGTCGTAAGCGAGATACCGACACGGGTCAGCCCGCGCGCGGCCATGGGGCCCAGAATGTCCAGATCCCGCTCGATCAGGGCCCCTTTGGTGACAATGGCCACCGGATGGTTGAACTCGGCCAGAACCTCAAGACAGCCGCGGGTGATCACACGCTGCTTCTCGATCGGCTGATAGGGATCGGTGTTTGTGCCAATGGCGATCACCGCCACCTTGTAGCGCCGCGCGCTCAACTCCTTGCGCAGGATGTCGGCGGCATTCGGGCGCGCAACAAGGCGGGTTTCGAAATCCAGCCCCGGAGACAGACCCAGATAGGCATGGGTGGGCCGCGCAAAACAGTAAACGCACCCGTGCTCGCAGCCCCGATAAGGATTGATAGACCGGTCAAACGGCAGATCCGGCGAGCGGTTGTACGTGATCAGACTACGCGCCAGCTCTTCTCTGATCTCAGTGCGGACAGGTGGCAGATCCTCGTCCACCTCCCAACCGTCATCGACGGCCATGGTCCCGAACTTCTCGAACCGGCCGGCCGGATTCGCGGCGGTTCCGCGCCCTCGGGCTTTTTGTCTGAGGCTCCCTATGTTCGCTGATTGTTCCACATTTCCAATTTAGAACAATAAGGGAACATTCACAAGTTCCACAAACACCCTACTGACGGCTTCAACTGATGCTCAGATTTTCCTTCTGTTGGTCTATGATGCATGAATTGCAGGAAGATGCTGCGGATTATTCATGGGCGTTTCATCAAAATCCGGGCTATAGGTCGGTTGCAGAACCGCCTATGTCGCAATCAACGCAGTCGAACTGCGACGAAATGGCAAAAACGGAAAAAATGCCACTTGGGGGCGCTGCCCCACACAGCTCAGGGAATCGGCTCATGTCGGATGAAGAAGACATCGTCCTGTCGGAACTGAACGACGAGGAACTTGTCGAGCAGATGTTTGACGACCTCTACGACGGTCTCAAGGAAGAGATCGAGGAAGGGGTCAACATCCTGCTGGAGCGGGGCTGGGCGCCCTACGACATCCTCACCAAGGCGCTGGTGGGCGGCATGACCATCGTCGGCGCCGACTTCCGCGACGGCATCCTGTTCGTGCCCGAGGTGCTGCTGGCCGCCAACGCGATGAAGGGCGGCATGGCCATCCTCAAGCCGCTGCTGGCCGAAACCGGTGCGCCACGTGTCGGCAAGATGGTGATCGGCACCGTCAAGGGCGACATCCATGACATCGGCAAGAACCTGGTGTCGATGATGATGGAAGGCGCCGGTTTCGACGTGGTTGATCTGGGCATCAACAACCCGGTCGAAAACTATCTGGAAGCGCTGGAAAACGAACAGCCCGACATCCTGGGCATGTCGGCCCTGCTGACCACCACCATGCCTTATATGAAGGTCGTGATCGATACGATGGTCGAACAAGGCATACGTGACGACTACATTGTGCTTGTGGGCGGCGCACCGCTGAACGAAGAGTTCGGCAAGGCCATTGGCGCCGATGCCTATTGCCGCGATGCGGCCGTGGCCGTGGAAACCGCCAAGGATTTCGTCTCGCGCAAGCACAACCAACTGGCAGGATAACGAATTCGTCTCCAGACACTAAATGGCAGGCCGCCCCGAAACGGGCGGCCTTTTCTGTTGTGATTGCAGGTTCGGTGAAACCGGATTGCGGGTTTGCGGCTCAAATGATTCTGGTCGCTATCCAATGTGGAACACTGGTGTCGGTTGCCTGATATCCTGTGTCGGATCGGGGCTTGCTTCGCTCCGGTTCGCGCTATCTTCTGGTATCGGCCTGCACAGGATGAAAACCCAAGGGACCGCTCGAATGACGCGCCACAAGCTGCCAGATGATCACGTACTGACGACCGAGGGTGTGGCGGCGCAAAACGGCGCGGGACGCATCCTGCTGATCGCGTGCGGGGCATTGGCCAGAGAAATTCTGGACATCAAGACCCGCAATGGCTGGGACCATATCGCACTCACCTGCCTGCCCGCGATACTTCATGTGCATCCCGAGCGGATCACCAGTGCTGTTGAAGAGGCCGTCGCAAAACACCGCGACGCCTATGATCAGATCTTTGTCGTCTATGCCGATTGTGGCACCGGCGGGCTGCTGCGGCAGGCGTGTGACCGGTTGGGCGTTAAGATGGTCGAAGGCCCGCATTGCTACTCATTTTTCGAAGGAAATGAGGCGTTTGCAGGGCGTGATGAAAGTGAAACCACCGCCTTCTACCTGACCGATTTTCTGGCGCGGCAATTCGATGCGTTCGTGTGGAAACCACTTGGCCTCGACCGCCATCCGGAACTGCGCGACATGTATTTCGGAAACTACACCAAGCTTGTCTATCAGGCCCAGACCGACGATCCCGATCTCACCGCGCGGGCGAAAGACTGCGCCGACCGCATGGGCCTCGCCTTCGAGCGCCGTTTCACCGGTTACGGTGACCTTGAAACCACCATGGCCGGTTGGGCCAGGTAAACGTCTACTCAGGCGTTCTCGGACGCGACCTCACGAATCCGTTCGATCATCGACCGCAACCCGTTGGATCGCTGCGCCGACAGGTGATCGTTGAGCCCCAGCCGCGCCATTTCCGCCCGCGCATCGACTTTGGGAACGTCTGAAACCGGCAGGTCGTTGTAAAGCGCCCGCAGCACCGCGATCAGACCGCGCACGATCATCGCATCGCTGTCGCCGTCAAAGCGAAAGATGCCGCCCTGGATCATCGGATGCAGCCAGACCTGACTGGCGCAGCCATGCACCTTGGTCGCGGGTACTTTCAGCGCGTCGTCCAGCGGCGCCATCGCCTTGCCTTGTTCGATGACATGGCGATACCGGTCCTCCCAGTCCTCAAGGAACTCGAAATCCTCGACGATTTCTTCAAAGGCGGGGCTGGCCATGCGGCATTCCTTCGGCATTGGGTCTCTTACGTGGTGACCTAAGCCTCCCCTGCCCGGCTGTCCAGTCCCAGCCATGGCTTTTCAAGCCACGCAGGATGCGCTAACCCGTTGACAGGAAAAACCGAAGAATTGGCAGGCACCATGCAAAAACCTCTGACGCTTCTCCTGGTCGCGGCGCTGACGCTGTCCGCCTGCAACGCCTGGCGCAATTCCCGCGTGAACCCGTCGAACTGGTTCGGCAATAGCAGATCGGTGCCTGCCGACACTGCAACCGCCGGTGAGGTCAATCCGCTTCTGCCTGCCACCCGAGGCCGCGATGCGGCACTGGTGGACCGCAGCATTCCGATCACCGCCATCACCGAACTGAAGGTCGAGCCGACCCCGACCGGCGCCATCATTTATGCCACCGGCGTTGCCAACCGCCAGGGCGCCTACGCCGCCCGGCTGCGGCCCGAGTTGACCGAGGAAAACGCCAAGAACGGCGTGCTCGCCTTCAGCTTCCGCGTTCTCTACCCGCGCGACCCCACGCCGCAGGGGCCGGAGCAGACCCGCCGGATCACCGAGGCGATCAGCGTCACCAATCAGGATCTGGAAGGCATCCGCCTGATCCGGGTCACGGGACAGCAAAACGCCCGCGAAGCGCGCAGGCGCTAAAAACCGCGATCAGAGCGGCACGACCTGCACCGCCTGCCCTTTGGCGGACAGGGCGATCTTGCCATCGCACAGGCGCAATGCGTCTTCGCCAAACACCTCATAGCGCCAGCCGGACAAGGCCGCCACGGACCGCTCCCCAGCAGCGATTTGATCCAGTTCGGAACTGGTGGCGATCAGCTTGGCCGCCACGCCTGCGCTTTCGGTCTTGGATTTCAGCAGCACCCGCAACAGATCGGCCAGTGCCGGGTTCACTTGCAGCTTGTCGCGGCTGTTGTCCAGACGCGGCATCCGGTCCGGCGGGCAATTCACCCCGCGCTTGACGGCGGCCAGAATACCCTCGGCGATCACCCCCTTGCGCGCCTCACGCAAGAGCAATCGCGAACCGCCCAGATCGGCGGGCGTTTTGGGCTTGGTCGAGGCCATCTCGATCAGCGCGTCGTCCTTGAACACCCGGTTGCGGGGCACGTTGTTTTCCTGCGCATAGGCCTCGCGAAACTGCGCCAGCTCGCGCACCACGGCCAGGAACTTGGCCGAACTGGTCCGGGTCTTGATCCGCCGCCACGCCTCTTCGGGGCGAATGTCATAAGTGGCCGGATCGGTGAGGATCTGCAATTCCTCTGCCACCCAGTGCTGGCGGCCGGATTTCGCAAGCTCAGCCGCGAGATGTTCGTATATCCGCCGCAGATGCGTGACATCGGCCAGCGCATAGGTCTTCTGCGCCTCGCTCAGCGGGCGCCGCGACCAGTCGGTAAAGCGTGAGGTCTTGTCGAGCCCCTGTTTGCAAATCTTGCGCACCAGGGTTTCATACCCGACCTGCTCACCAAAGCCGCACACCATCGCCGCAACCTGCGTGTCGAATAGCGGGATCGGGAATACGCCGGATTCAACCCAGAAGATTTCGAGATCCTGCCGGGCCGCGTGGAACACCTTGACCACGTTTTTGTTGCGGAAGAGATCCAGCAGAGGTTCCAGCGACAGGCCCTCGGCCAGCGGGTCGACCAGAACGGCGGTCTCGTCCCCCTCACCGGGATAGGCCAGCTGGATCAGACACAGGCGGGAGTAATAGGTTCTCTCACGCAGAAACTCGGTATCGACGGTGACGTAAGGATGGGCGGCGGCGGTCTGGCAGAATTCGGCCAGCTCCTGCGTGGTGGTCAAAGTTTTCATTCGCGATTTGATTTCTTGCTTTTATTCTTGGTGCGGCCCAATCGATCTGCCCCAATGGATCTACCGTCGTGCCGGGTTATGCTTGTGACCATAGGCCGAACCCGAGGCGGGTGTAAATCACCCGCTGCCGCCTTATGGCAACAAGACGGGCCGCCGATCACCGGCAGCAAAGCGGCGCAGAACCGCCGGATAGAGCTTGTGTTCCCACTCCAGAACCCGCGCGGCGAGCGTGTCCGGCGTGTCTCCGGGCACGACCGGTATGCGCGCCTGACCCAGAATGGGGCCGTCATCCAGCGCCGCCGTGACCTCATGCACCGTGCAGCCATGCTCCGTATCTCCGGCCTCCAGCGCGCGGGCATGGGTGTTGAGCCCCTTGTATTTGGGCAGCAGCGAGGGATGGATGTTCAGCATCCGCCCCTGAAACTGCGACACAAAGCCCACGGTCAGAACCCGCATGAACCCGGCAAGGCAGACGATATCCGCCTCCGCCGCAAGCAGAGGCTTGACCAGTTCCGCCTCAAATGCCGCCCGGTCGCCTGCAAAGGGGAGATGGTCCACCACTGCCGTCGCAATGCCCCGCGCGGCGGCCTTTTTCAGACCACCCGCCTCGGCATCGTTCGATATCACCAGACAGGGCCGCACCGGATGATCTCCGATCATGCTGTCGACCAGCGAGACCATGTTGGACCCGCCACCCGAGATCAGAATGGCGACGCGCTTGTGGCTCACAGCAGCGCGCCTGTATAGGTGACACCCGCCTGTGCGGTAACTTCACCGATGCGCGCCACGGTCTCGCCCTCGGCGGCCAGAAGGTCAGCCAAGGCGTCGGCCTGATCCGCCGCGCAAACCACGATCATGCCAATGCCGCAGTTGAAGGTCTTGAGCATTTCGCCCTCGGCGATCCCACCCGTCTCGGCCATCCAGCCGAAGACCGGCGGCAGGGTCCAAGCGTTCAGGTCGATCTCGGCGCCCAGCCCCTCGGGCAGCACGCGCGGCAGGTTCTCTGTCAGGCCACCGCCGGTGATATGGGCCAGCGCGTGCACACCCCCGGCCCGGATCGCCGCCAGCGCCGGTTTCACGTAAAGCCGCGTGGGCGTCAGCAGCGCCTCCCCCAACGCGCCGTCGCCAAAGGGATTGGCCGCGTCCCAGCCCAGCCCGGAATGCTCGACCAGCTTGCGCACCAGCGAATAGCCGTTGGAATGCACCCCGTCCGAGGCCAGCCCCAGCAGCACGTCGCCTTCCTGCACGCCCGCAGGCAGGGCCGTGCCCCGCTCCATCGCGCCGACGGCAAAGCCCGCCAGATCGAAGTCACCCTCGGGATACATGCCCGGCATCTCGGCGGTCTCGCCCCCGATCAGCGCGCAGCCCGAGCGCACGCAGCCCTCGGCAATGCCTTCGATGATCCGCGCGGCGATCTCGGTCTCCAGCTTGCCGGTGGCGAAATAGTCGAGGAAGAACAGCGGCTCGGCGCCCTGACAGATCAGGTCGTTGACGCACATGGCCACCAGATCGATGCCCACGCCGTCCACCACGCCGGTATCGATGGCGATCCGCAGCTTGGTGCCCACCCCGTCGGTGGCCCCCACCAGAATGGGATCGCTGTAACCGGCGGCCTTGAGGTCGAACAGCGCGCCGAACCCGCCCAGCCCGCTCATCACGCCGGAACGGTCGGTCCGCTTGGCCGCAGGCTTGATCCGGTCGACCAGCGCGTTACCCGCATCGATATCCACGCCCGCATCGGCATAGGTCATGCCGTTCTTGCCCGCTGTCATGGTTCATCCCTCATGGTTGCTTTCGCGCGGGTTAGTCGATTGTGCCCGCGCATGCAACGGTCAGGCTTGACGCGGGCCGTCACCGTGATACCCAAGGCGCTCAGGCGGGCCTGTAGCTCAATTGGTTAGAGCAGAGCGCTCATAACGCTTTGGTTGGGGGTTCGAGTCCCTCCGGGCCTACCATTTTCCCGCAAGTCACTGAAATACTGTAGCATTTTTTGAAAGATGCTGGCTATCCCGAAAAAGTCGCCCAATAACTGCTGACCGTTTGATTTCATTTATTTCCTGAGGCCCATCTGGAGCGCGAGCCAAAACACAACTTCGAAGGACTACGAATGGCTTGTGGATACTTCAGCGCGAAGAGTAAAAAAACGTATGGCCCGCCCGGTCTGCAAGAGCTTTATTTTTGATGGCACCCTTTGGTCTGCATCAACGTATACGGCATATCGGCCTCAAGCCGTTGCCAAGATGGAGATCCGCACGTCCTGGTCTCATAAAAGTCACGGCGTCGTTGCGCCATCTTTTGTATCAGGCTTCCGGGACGCCGGTTCGACCGTCAGGCCATCTTTCTAAAAGTCCTCCCGCAGATTGTATGGGCCAGTCGACATCTGCCGCTGACCGATTGGTTCATCCCGTTGGAACTGTCGCAAACGCCGGCTGGAAGGTGACACCACGGCGCAACGTCGCCCACGCGATACGGGCAAGCTTGTTGGCCAGCGCTACCACCACAATGTTGCGGTGCCGCCGGGCGAGAAGGCCACGCAACCATGCTCCGAGCGATGTCTGGCTTCGGGCAAGAGACGGCAATGCCGCCCTGGCGCCATGGATCAGGAGTGTTCGCAGATACTTGTTGCCACGCTTGGAGATCCCGAGCAGCCTCGGTTTGCCACCAGTAGAATATTGTCGGGGCACGATCCCCAGCCACGCACCGAGATCCCGGGCCTTGTCGAAGTTCGAGGCATCGCCCAGTGCCGCGACGAGCGCGGTGGCGTTAAGCGCACCGATCCCCGGGATCGACGCCAGGCGGCGCGTGGCGGCATCCTTGCGGGTGAACTCAATAAATTCCTGATCCAGGGCTCTGATGCGGCGGTCCAGATCGATCCATTCCTCCTTCAACTCAAAAAGCAGCCGACGCACCCGATTGCCGGCCATGAAATCTGCATCGGCGAGCAGCGCGTCCACAGCCTGCTCGAGCTTGCAGCGGCCTTGTGGAATTATGGTGCCGCGTTCAAGAAGTATCGCGCGCAACTGATTGGTCAGAGTCGTGCGCGCACGCACCAGACGCGAGCGAACCCGGTGGAGCGACTGGACATCAAGCTGCTCCTGTGTCTTGAGCCCGACGAAACGCATGGTTGGACGAGTCGCGGCTTCGGCGATCGCTTCTGCGTCACGGTCGTCATTCTTCTGGGCCTTGACATAGGGTCGGACATATTCCGGTGACATCAGCCGGACCTCATGCCCCTTCTCGGTAAGAAGACGCCCCAGATGGTGCGCGCCGCAACAGGCTTCCATGGCAATCACGCACGGTGGCAACTGCGCAGCAAATCCCGGGATCGTCTTCGGCTGCATTCGCCGACGCAGCACCACTTTCCCGGTTTCGTCGAGGCCAGCAATGCTGCAGCTGTTCTTGCCAAGGTCAATCCCCACTATTGTGATCGTCATGGTCCGCTCCTTCTGCTTGTTCGAATCATCGGCAATCCTAACCGAGGCGCCGGGGAGGGCGGGCCATTCCATAAAAGTCGCCTAGTTGAGCCCTATTTGTTTTCTGAACTTTCTTTCTGTCTAGGGTCAGGATGCATTGATTTTCGCTGCTCTGCGTGATTCACGGCTCGGAAAAC
>NZ_WPZY01000060.1 GCF_013031405.1 Ruegeria sp. HKCCD8929
ACAACGCCATGATATGCCGCCCCTCAGGGCCATCACCAACTTTTGGCTATAGCTCCAATTCGCGCCGCGACGCTTTTCACTTTGCAGTAACTTTTGAGCCCCTCGAGACCTTTCTCGCGACCAAAGCCTGACAGCTTATTGCCACCAAACGGAACCTCGATCCCACCCGCGAAATATTCATTGATATAGATCTGCCCGGCGTCGATATCGCGGGCCATTTGCAGGGCCGTTGAGACGTCGCTGGTGTAGACCCCGGCGACCAGCCCGAATTGGGTGTTGTTCGCCAAGGCCAGCGCGTGCTCGCGGTCTTCGGCCACCTGAACGGTTAGGACCGGGCCAAAGATTTCTTCCTGCACCAGCTCGTCGTCGCAAGGGCGATCGGCTACGATGGTGGGCTCATAGAACCAGCCTTGGCCAGTTTCGGGATCGGTCGTGATCGCGCCACCGGTCAGCACCTCGGCGCCACGGCCACGCGCGCGGTCGATGAAGCCTGCGATCTTTGCCAGATGCTGCACCGAGTTGACTGGCCCAACCTGCGGGTCGCGCAGGCCGTGACCTAGCGTGAGCCGCTTTGTCCGCGCGACCAGTTGTTCGATGAAACGGTCGTGAATGCCCTTCTCAATGACCAGCCGCGATCCAGCCGAGCAGACCTGCCCGGCGTTTTCGAAGATCGCGCCCAAGACACCGTCAATCGCCGCTTGTTCGTCGCAGTCGTCCAAAACGATTACCGGAGATTTGCCGCCCAGTTCGAGAACCAGCCGCGTCACGTTATCTGCCGCCGAGCGCATAACGTGCTGCCCGGTGGTGACCGAGCCGGTAAAGGTGATCTGATCCACATCCTTATGCGCCACCAGAGGTGCGCCGACATTGGCGCCGACGCCGGTGACGACGTTGCACACGCCAGCGGGCAGCCCTGCCTTGGTGAGCAGATCGGCCAGCAAGAGCGCCGAGAACGGCGTCTGCTCGGCCGGTTTTGCGACCACGGTGCAGCCCGCCGCCAGCGCAGGTGCAATGCCGCGCGCCGCTGTCGAGATCGGAAAATTCCACGGGATGATATGGGCCGTCACGCCAACCGGTTCAAAAACACTGTAGCCCAGATAGCCATGCGGTAAGGGGAACGTATCGCCCTGCAGCTTGTCGGTTGCACCCGCATAGTAGTCAAACGTGCGCGCCGCGCCGCGGACATCGGCCAGCGCCTCGTTCAGCGGCTTGCCGCAGTCCAGCGTTTCCACGATTGCGATCTGTTCGGCGCTCTCCCGCAGCAGACGCGCCGCGTTGCTCAGAATCGTTGCGCGTTCGACCGCCGGGGTGCGCGCCCATGACTGGAACGCAATACGCGCGCTTTCGACCGCCTGATCCACGTCAGCCTCGGTGCCATTCGTGAACCGGGCAAAGACGCTGCCACGACCGGGGTCATAGCTGTCCATGAGCGCCCCGCTCGCGCCCTTGGTAAAGGCGCCGTCAATAAAGTGCCCATCCGGCAGGTCCGTAACGGGCGCTCCGGCAAGAATTTCGGGGGCGTTCATGTCAGGTTTCCAATTCGCTGATCTGGTAGTCCGATTTGGCCAGCCATTCAGGCGAAATCTCGACACCCCAGCCCGGCGCGTCGGTGACGGTGGCCTTGCCGTCCACGATCTGGAACGGGTCATTGACGAACAGGCCGTCCTGCCACGGGTAGTAGTCCAGACCCTCGATGGAGAACTCCAGATATTTGCCGGCGTTCGGAATGGCGCGCAGAAGGTGCATGGTAAACAGCGTCACCATCGACATATTGGCGGCATGCGGGGTGATGGGCATGCCGGCGGCCTCGGCCATTTTGACAACGCGCAGGGTGCGGGAAATGCCGCCGATATAGCAGATATCGGGCTGCAGTACGTCCACCACGCGGTCGTCGATCATGCGTTTCCAATTGGCCATCATGCAGTCCTGCTCGCCGCCGGTGACGTCGATGGACAGGGCGTTGGTGACCTCTTTGGTCTGTTCGAACTCCCAATAGGGGCACGGCTCTTCGAAATGGGAAATTCCGTTGTCGATCAAGATCTTGCCGACCTCGATGGCGCGCACGGGCGAGTAGCAGGAGTTGCCGTCGACCAGCAGCGCCACATCGTCCCCCAGCGCCTTGCGGACGGTGGGCACGATCTCTTCGGTGCGGCCCGGCCATTCGTCCTGATCGCGGCCGACCTCGGCCCCGACGCGGAACTTGAAGGCATCAAAACCGTAGGTGTCGCGCAGGCGCACAAAGCGCTCGGCCTCGTCCTTTGGCGTGATGTCACGCTTCATCGACGAGGCATAGGCGCGGAAAGTTCCGGGCGTGCCGCCGATCAGTTCACAGACCGAACGCCCCTCGCGCTTGCCGCGCATGTCCCACAGTGCCGTGTCGACGCCGCCGATGGCGCGGCGCAGGTAGGCGCCGGGGAACTTGTGTTCGCGGTCGCGCACGAAGTCCGCCATTTCGTCAATGTCTTCGCACTCCATCCCCAGCACCCAAGGGGCAACCTGGCGGTGCAACACCTTTGCAGTAATGTCCGCGCAATACGGCGCGACCTGCCCCCAGCCCTGGGTGCCGTCCTCGGCCGTGACTCGCACAAAGCAGATGAATTCGTTCGAGAAAGTTTCGATGGATTTGATTTTCATGTGTCGGATCCAACGTTGGATTTGAATTTTCCAGACTAGCTTGTAATAGTATTGGTCTGCACAACACATCCATTACAACAACCCATGCAGACCAATTTTGGAGGGGAGCGCGATGAAGAACGCAGCCGGAGCCTTGCTGTCATCGATTCAGCTGGACCGAAATTCGCGTGTCTCGGTCAGTGTTCAACTCTATCAGGCCCTGCGCGAATTGATCCTATCTGGCGGCCTACGCGCCGGAGATCGCATTCCGGCGACGCGCACGTTGGCCAAGGAAACAGGGGTGTCCCGGACCACGGTCATTGACGCTGTTGACCGACTGGTTGCCGAAGGGATGCTGGTCTCGAAGGTCGGGGCTGGCACCTACGTCAGCGACACGCTCGAGAGCCAAAGGCCCCCGCAGATCGTCAACGACACAGAGACCACCAATGTTCCCAAGCCGCGGCTGTCATATACGATCAGCCACGCGCAGGAATCCTTTGCCCCACGCGCGTGGCTGCCGCATAAGGCTGGCTCTTTCGTCACCGCCCTGCCCGCGCTGGACGCCTTTCCGGTGGCCCATTGGTCGCGCATTTCTGCCCGGCATATGCGGGGCGAGCGTGGCTTGGTTATGGGCTATGGCGAGCCGAAAGGCTTTGCGCCGCTTCGCCGGGCCATTGCGATGCACCTCAAGGCCCTCAAGGGCATCACCTGCGACCCCGAGCAGATCTATATTACCACCGGCGCGCAGCAGGCTTTCTCACTGATTGGGCGGCTTTTTCTGAACCCGGGCGACCGGGTTTGGATGGAAAACCCCGGCGCATCCGGCGCGCGCAACGCGCTTTTGTCAGAAGGGGCAGAGCTGGTGCCGGTCGATGTCGACGCTGAGGGGATTGTCGTCGAGGATGGGTTGAAAAAGGCACCGCATTTCCGCCTGGCTTTTGTGACGCCATCGCATCAGCAGCCCCTTGGGCATGTCATGTCACTGGCGCGACGCTTTGCGCTATTACAGGCAGTCGAGGACGCCCAGGGCTTTGTTGTCGAGGATGATTATGACGGTGAGTTCTACTTTGGAAACTCGCCCCAACCAGCCCTGCGCAGCATTGATACGGGCGAGCGTGTGATCTTTGTCGGGACGTTCTCCAAGTCGCTGTTCCCGTCGCTCAGGCTGGGCTTTACCGTCGTGCCACATCGCATGATCGAGGCCTTCGATCGGCTGTTTGCCTCCTGGGTCAGCGGCCCGCCCACCATGACGCAGGCGATCGTCGCGGACTTTATGGACGAGGGCCATTTTGCCACGCATATCCGCATGATGAGGCGGCTCTACAAGGCGCGGTTTGACACTTTGATGGAGGCATCTGAGGTGTTGAAAGGCGCTATTGACGTGCAACCAACATCGGGCGGTTTCCACACGCCTGCCTTTCTGGCATCAGAGCTGGACGAAGCGAAAGTCATCGCGCAGGCGGCTGAACGCGACGTGACGCTGGCGCCTCTCAGCCGCTATTGCCTCGCGCCGATCGAACAGAAGGGCTTTGCCTTGGGATTTGGCAGCGCCACGCCAGAGGAAATCCGAAAAGGGGTCGACGTGCTAAGAGACCTTCCTGAGGTGCGAAAAAAATTGGTCTGATTGTTTTGTTGAATTGGATATGATTTACGACCCAATGTCGACCTAGGCTCATTGCCGAGGGAATCCACGACCGCGTCTGTGCGGCTATCTTGGGGGAAAAATGGTCAGCGCCGCTCTTGATAACGTCCGACACATGGCGTTCTGGCAGGATCAGCTGGGGCCGGATACGGTTGCCCCGCCCCAATTGCCCGAAAGGACTGACGTTCTGGTGGTTGGTTCGGGTTATACCGGGCTGAGCGCCGCGATCCAAACCGCCCGTGGTGGACGCAGCACCTTGGTCTTGGACGCCGAGGATCTGGGATTTGGCTGTAGCACCCGCAATGGCGGGCAGATCAGCACCAGCGTGAAGCCGTCACTGTCGAAACTGACCAAGATGTTTGGCGCACAAACTGCCCGCGCCATCCGGGCCGAGGGTGCCTCGGCGCTGGAGTGGCTGGCGGATTTCATGGAGTCCGAAGCGCTGGACTGCGATTTCAAGCGCTCGGGTCGCTACCATGCCGCGCATACGCCGCAGCACTACGAGATGCTGGTGCGCGACGCCGAAAAGATGCGCCGTGACGAGGGGATCGATTGCTTTGCCGTGCCGCGCGACGAGCAGCGCAGCGAGCTGGGCTCGGACATCTACTTTGGCGGCGTGGTCTTTCCAAAGCATTCGGCGGTTGATCCGGCGAAGATGCATCGCGAATTCCTGCGCAAGGCACGCGAGGCCGGAGCGCAGGCCATCGGCAATTGCGCGGTGCTGGATATCGAGAAAAGGCCAGATGGCTTTGTCGTGACAACGGCGCAAGGCAAGGTTCGCGCAAAAGACGTGATCGTGGCGACGAATGGGTATTCGACCAATCTGGTCCCCTGGCTGCGCCGCCGGATCATCCCGATTGGCAGCTACATCATCGTGACCGAAGAGCTGCCGCAGGACACGATTGACACTCTGTTCCCGACCGACCGTATCGCAAGCGATACCTGCAAGGTGCTGTATTATTACCGCGCCACGCCTGACCGGAAACGGGTTCTGTTTGGCGGGCGGGTTTCTGCGGTCGAGACGGACACCACCGCCAGCGCGCCGCTCTTGTACGAAAAAATGTGCAAGACCTTCCCCGAGCTTCGCGGCTGCAAGGTCAGCCATAGTTGGAGCGGGACGGTCGCCTACAGCTTTGATGAGCTCGCCCATACGGGTGTTCATGACGGAATTCACTATGCCCAGGGCTACTGTGGTTCGGGCGTATCGATGGCCAGCTATCTGGGAATGCGGGTTGGGCAGAAGGTTCTGGGGCTTGCCGAAGGCCAGACCGCCTTTGACAGCCTGCAATACCCGACGCGGCCTTTCTATGCCGGCAAACCTTGGTTCCTGCCGGCGGCGGTCGCCTATTACCGCTGGGTGGATACGTGGCAGAGCCGGTCGGCTCTGGCGAGGGTATGATTGGGAGAATACGCCGGGTCCGGCGCGATTGAGATTCAACAGGAGGAAAACATGAAACTCAAAACAACTCTGACACTTGCGGCGTCGCTGATGGCGACCACCGCGATTGCGCAGGACAAGCAGATCACTGTTGCGTCCTGGGGTGGTTCCTATCAGGAAGCGCAGAGCAAGGCGCTGTTTGAGCCTGCCGAAGCCAACATGGGCATCAAGATCAAGCAGGAAAGCTATGGCGGCATGTCCGACGTTCGCCTGCAGGTGCAGACCGGTCAGGTGACCCTGGACGTCGTGTCCAGCGGCTCGGGCTCGGCGGCACGTGCCGCGGCCGAGGGCCTCTTGGAAGAGATTGACTATTCGGTTGTTGACGCATCGAGCTTCATTCCGTCGACCCGCGGTTCGCACTGCGTTGGCGGCGACGTGTTCTCGACCGTTTACGCCTGGAACACCGACACCTATGGCGAAGATGGTCCGCAGAGCTGGGCTGATTTCTGGGATGTCGAGAAATTCCCGGGCAAACGCGCCTATCGCAACAAGGTTGCCGGTGCGCTTGAGCCTGCGATCATGGCCGACGGCGTTGCACCGGAAGACGTCTATGAGGTTCTCAGCTCGGAAGAGGGCATCGAGCGCGCTCTGAACAAGATCCGCGAACTGCGTCCGCATATCGACGTGTTCTGGAGCTCGGGCGCACAGCATGCGCAGCTGATGAAGGACGGCGAGGTCGACATGACCACCGGCTGGAACGGTCGCTTTGACAATGCTGCCAAGGATGGCGCGCAGGTCATGTACAGCTTCAACCAGGCGCTGCTGGATTATGACTGCTTCGCGATCCCGAAAGGTGCTCCGAACAAGGATCTGGCCATGGAATTCCTGGCCGAGATTTCCAAGCCGGAATACCAGGACGACCTGCCGAAGTACATCACTTACGGTCCGACCAACCTGGCCGCCTATGAAACCGGTGTGATCTCGGCCGAGGTTGCTGCCGGCCTGCCGTCCTCGCCGGACAACGCGGCCATGCAGATGCCGGTTTCGCTGGAATGGTATGCCGAGTGGGAAACCATCGCCGCCGAGATGTATGCGGAAATGCTGACCGAGTAATTCGGTTTTAGATCAAACCTCTGGCGGGCGGTCTTCGCCCACCGGAAACACACAACAAGAAACTTTGGGGGAACCCGTTTTTGACCAATAGAACGAAAGACGCACTGCCGATCTCGGTTACGAATGTCACCAAGACCTATGGCTCGGTGCATGCTCTGGACGACGTGTCCCTTGAGGTGAAAAGCGGTGAGTTTCTGACGCTGCTGGGGCCGTCCGGGTCCGGCAAGACGACGCTGCTGATGGTATTGGCGGGGTTCACCCGGCCTGATTGCGGCAGCCTGAAATTCGGCGATGACGAGGTCATCCGCAAACCTCCTCATCTGCGCGATCTGGGCATGACGTTCCAGAGTTACGCGCTATTTCCTCATATGACAGTGACCGGCAATGTCGGCTATCCGCTGCGCCTGCGTGGCGTGTCCAAGACCGAGATTGCAACCCGCGTCGAAGAGGCGCTGGAGACCGTGCAATTAGGTGGCTTTGGCAATCGCCGCATCGACCAGTTGTCGGGCGGTCAGCGCCAGCGTGTGGCAGTTGCCCGCGCAATCGTGTTCGAGCCGCGCATCCTGCTGATGGACGAACCGCTCTCGGCGCTGGACAAGAAGCTGCGCGACCAGATGCAGATCGAGCTGCGCCACTTGCATGAAAAACTAGGCATGACCACCGTCTACGTGACCCATGACCAGCGCGAGGCGCTGACCATGTCGGACCGGATTGCGGTGGTGAACCATGGCCGCATCATGCAGCTGGCAACGCCGCGCGATCTGTATGAGCGGCCGGCCAACCGATTTGTCGCTGACTTCATCGGGGATTCGACCTTCCTGAATGTGACCCGTCAGGGCAACGAGGTTTCCTTTAACGGGACCAAGCTGCGGTTTACCGATGCGCTGCCGGACACCGACAACATCACCATGATGATCCGCCCGGAACGCATCATGCTGTCCGAAAACGGCCCGCGCGACGGCGCCAACAACTTCGCGGCCACGGCGACCGAAGTCGTCTATCAGGGCGACAGCTATCTGCTGCACGCCAATCTGGCCGATGGCACCCAGATCGCCATGCGCGGCGCGGTGACCGGCAAGAGCGTGTCCTCCCTGCCCTCGATTGGCGATCAGGTGACCCTGTCCATCGCACCCGAAGACACCGTCCTGATCGACGGAAGCGAGGTGTAAGATGCAGACAGTTCGTATCAACCAAAGTGGTCTGAGGACCGACGAACGGCTGGAGCGGCTCAAGCTCTTTGGCCTGAGTTCGCCGGCGCTCCTCATGATCCTTGTCATCCTCGTCTTGCCGGTCGGTTGGCTGTTCTACGTGTCTTTCATCGGCGCAAATGGCGAGTTTTCGCTGGAAAACTACGAGCGGATGATCAGCCGAAAATCCTATGCTCGGATCTTCTGGACGACCTTTCAGGTCAGCTTTCTGACCACCGGTCTCTGCATCCTGATCGGCTATCCGCTGGCCTACTTCCTGTCGCAGCTACCGCCGCGCCTGGCCAATCTGGGCCTGATCACGGTACTGCTGCCGTTCTGGACCTCTCTGCTGGTGCGCACCTATGCGTGGCTGGTTCTGCTGCAAAAGCAGGGGCTGGTGAACGACTGGGCGATCTCGCTGGGCCTGTGGGACGAGCCGATCAAGATGGTGCACAACATGACGGGCACATTGATCGGTATGGTGCACATCATGCTGCCCTTCCTGATCCTGCCGGTCTATGGCGCGATGCGCTCGATTGACCTGGACCTGATGAAGGCCGCCTCGAACCTGGGTGCGAACCCGCGCCGGGCGTTCTGGAACGTGTTCTTCCCGCTGACCATGCCCGGCCTGATGGCTGGCGCGCTGATGGTCTTTATCCTCTGCCTCGGCTTCTTTGTGACACCGGCGGTGCTGGGGGGCGGAAAGGTCATCATGGTGTCGATGCAAATCGTCTCGAACATCGAGCTTTTCGTGAACTGGGGCGCGGCAAGCGCGCTGGGAGTGGTCCTCTTGGTCCTCACCGTTGCAATCCTGTGGATCGCCTCGCGCTTCCTCAACCTTGAGCAAATGACTGGCGGAGGAGGTCACTGATGTTGAAATGGTTCAATAATCCCGCGACCGAAACCCAGGTCACTCATGGTCAGCGCCTATGGCTCTATATCGTCGCCGTAATCATCATGATCCTGCTGGTCACGCCGACGCTGATCGTTGTGCCCATGTCCTTCTCGGACAGCCAGTATCTGGAGTTCCCGCCGGAAAACTGGTCCACCCGCTGGTATGATTTCTACTTCGGCTCGGACGAGTGGATGCTGGCAACTTGGACCTCGGTCAAGGCCGCCTTCCTGACCATGCTGGTGGCAACCCCAATCGGCGTTCTGGCGGCCTATGGCTTGCATGCCTCCAAGGTCAAATTCGTGCGCGCCGCCTTTGTTCTGATGCTGACGCCGATGATGGTGCCGGTGGTCCTGATCGCGATTGGTGCCTTCTATGCCTATGTGCAGCTTGGCATCCTTTACACGATCACCGGTCTGGTTCTGGCCCATACCGTGCTGGCGCTGCCGCTGGTGATTATCGTCACGGGGTCAGCCCTGCAAGGCTATGACATGAGCCAGGAAGAAGCCGCGCGCAGCCTTGGCGCACCGCGGTGGAAGGCGTTCCTGACTGTCACCCTTCCGCAAATCCGCTTTGCGGTGGTGACCAGTGCGCTTCTTTCCTTCCTGACCTCGTTTGACGAGGTCGTGGTGGCCATGTTCGTCTCGGGCGGAGACAACCCGACCCTAACGCGCAACATGTTCAACGCGCTGCGCGACCAGATCGACCCAACGATCGCGTCGATCTCGACCATCATGATCCTGGTCACCACCTTCATGATGGTGCTGGCACAGATGTTCGGGCAGGAAAAGAAAAAGCCGAAATAGGATCGCAATACCGTTTGGTCTGACCACGGGGAATGTGCTGACAATGCGGCACAGATCCCGTGGTGGACCCCGGAAACACATCGTGATGGAGGAGAACGCGTCGTGACAACTGCTCTCAGTTTTGAAGGCCTGGACGATCTGGTTGCCATGGCGCTCGAGGACCCCTCGTGCGGGCGCAATCCAGTCGAGCTGAACGCCGATAACATGCGCGCCCTGTTCGAGGCGGCGCTGTAGGGCAGCAAGATGGGCAACGGCGCGCAGCAGGTTCAGGCTCTCGGGGCGCATCTGGCGCAAATGCTCAGCGCCCATGACAGTGACTGCGCGCGGGTGCTGGGCGCGGCCCTTCGCGAGGGCGCGACGCCCCGCCCCGGCGAGGCCGCGCAAACGCGACCGCCAAAGCTGATGCAAGCACTTCGCGCTGCGCCAGAAGATCTGGCCTCTGCCCTGTCCGCCGCGGCGCCGAATCTGCGCTGGTACGAGGGCGGTTTCGGCAAGGCGCATGATCGCGGGCGGGTCGCGCTCTGGGTTGCGCGCTTGTTCGATCGAACAGGGATGGTCGGGAAGGGCGACGCGACCGCAGGGTTGATCCTGATAGCGCCCAATTACCACTATCCGGAGCATAGCCACGCGGCGGAGGAGCTCTATCTGGTTCTGAGCGGCGAACTCGACTGGTCAGTGGACGGGCAGGATGTTGGCCGAAAGCAGCCCGACGCCTTCGTCCACCATCAACCATGGCAACGCCACGCGATGACCACCGGGGACGATCCGGCGCTTCTGTTCTGGGGCTGGACCGGCGACACACGGGCCGAGACCTACACACTACATTGAAAATACGGGCAAATTCCCCAGACTGAATGGAGAAAACCATGATCGACCTGAAAACCTTTGCCGACCTCGCGTCGGTTGAACTCAGCGCCTTTGCGGACAAGCCGACCACGCTGACCGAAGGCCAGAAGGAGGCCTCGAACCTCTTGTGGACCTCGGCAGATGGCCGCACCAAGATCGGCGTCTGGGAATGCACGCCCGGCCACTTTACCGCCGACCGCACGGCAGGTGGTGAGTATTGCCACATCATCTCGGGTCGCGCGTCGGTGACCAACGCCGACGGCAGCGGCACGCGCGACATCGGCCCGGGCGACCTGTTGGTGCTGCCGCAGGGCTAGACCGGTGAATGGGTGATCCACGAACATATGCGCAAGCTCTTCGTGATCAGCTCGTCGCCCGACGCCTGAATTCAAAACCGGTCCGGTCGAAACGGCGTCAGGTCCAGATTGACCCGTCTTCCCGAGGCAATGTCGGCGCTCAAACGGCCCAGTTTGGGGCCGATGGTCAGGCCGATATGTTGCCCTCCATAGGCGTGGATGATGCCGGGTGCACGGGGGCTTTCTCCGATTGAGGGCAGGCTGTCGGGCGTGGTTGGGCGGCGGCCCATCCAGACCTCGGAGCGCTCGAATTCCAGCTGCGGATAGAGCCGTTTCACTGCCTTGCGGATCAGCGCGGGCGGTTTGTCGGACGGCGGCGCGTGCAGACCGCCGAACTCGGCAATGCCAGCGGCGCGCAGGGTGCCCTGCATCGGTGTCACGACGCATTTCGCGTCGGTCAGCATATAGGGCTGCGGCGCGGTGAAACTGGGGGCGTGCATGGCGACGTGATAGCCGCGCTCGGCCTCAAGCTTAATCGGCAGGCCAAGCGATTTGCTGAGCCGGCTGGACCATGCGCCTGCGGCCAGGACCACCTTATCACCTGTCAACATCTCACCACCCTCGAGCCTGACACTCGGCGCGTCGCCCGGCGTGATGTCAACCACCTTCGCCTGACGAAACGTGCCGCCCTGCGCCTGAAAATACGCGAACAGCGCGGCGACATATGGCCCCGGTGCGGTGATCCAGTTGAAGTCTTCGTAGAGCGTGCCGAACTGGTAATGCGCGCTCAAGTTCGGGTCGCGTTCGATCAGCTCGTCGCGGGAGAGAGGCTCGGGGACGAGGTCATATTGCCTGCGCAGCTCCCGCGTCAGGTTGTCCCCGTCATAGGCTCCACGATCCGTGTAGAGGATCGTATAGGGTCCGTGGGCGACATGGGCCTCGGCCCCGGTGCCCTCATAGAGCGCGCGGTGCTGGTCATTGGCATCAAAGGTCACATCCGACAGGCCGCGCGCAATCTGGTGCATCCGCGCGGTGGTCGTGTTGCGCAGGAACGGGACCAGCCACGGCATCAGGCGCGGCAGGTAGGACCAGCGCAGGAATAGAGGCGAGTTTGGGTCCAGCAGCATCGCGGGCGCCTTGCGTGTGAGCGAGGGCGTCGCCACCGGCACGACCGACGTGCGCGCGATCAGCCCGGCATTGCCATAGGAGGTCTGCTCGGGGTCGCCGGGCCTGACCGGGTCCACCAACGTCACCACCCATCCATCGCGCCGCAGCCATTCGGCGGCCGATACACCCGTGATCCCCGCCCCGACGACCACAATAGATTCGCTGCTCATCACTGCCTCCCCGATTTGAGCCCTGCTTTTCGCTAACATCTAGCATCCAAGTCCGGCAGGTCCATTTCCAACCATCGACTGTGCCAAACATACGTTGGCCATGCGGTTGATGCTGGTTTCAAACTCGTCATTGGTTTTGGATTTCGCGTCAAAACGGACCTCGTGTCCAGACCATTTCAGACCTAATCTCTGGCCTGCAAACCAGCCGAATCTGCAATGGGGCGAGGCGCATGTCGGAATATGATTATATCATCGTGGGTGCAGGCTCGGCTGGCTGCGTGCTGGCCAACCGTTTGAGTGAGAACGGAAAACACAGCGTGTTGCTGCTGGAGGCCGGTGGCAGCGATCTGAATTTCTGGATCTGGATGCCAATCGGGTACGGCAAGACGTTCTATCGCAAGAGCGTCAACTGGATGTATGAGACCGAGCCGAACCCCGAGCTGAATGACCGCGTCTCCTATTGGCCGCGTGGCAAGGTGATGGGCGGCTCCAGCTCGATCAACGCGATGGTTTATATTCGCGGGCAGCAGGAGGATTTCGAAGACTGGAAAGAGATGGGCAATCCCGGCTGGGGCTGGGACGACGTGCTGCCCTATTTCAAGAAGTCCGAGACCAATGACCGGGGCGCGGACGCCTATCGCGGCGGCGACGGGCCGGTTCATGTTTCCACCATGGATCGTGACCTGCATCCGCTGTGTCAGGATTTCATCGCGGCGGGGCAAGAGGTGCAATACCCGCACAACCCGGATTTCAACGGCGCCTCGCAAGAAGGCGTCGGCACCTATCAGAACACGGCTAAGGGCGGCATGCGCATGTCCACTGCCCGTGCCTATATCCGCCCGGCGCAGCGGCGCCCGAACCTGCGGGTCGAGAAACACGCGATGGCGACGGAGATCACCCTCGACGGCAAACGCGCGACAGGCGTGACCTACCGCCAGCGCGGGCAGGTCAAGACTGCCAAGGCGCGGCGCGAGGTCATTCTGTCGGCGGGTGCCATCAACTCGCCGCAACTGCTGCAACTGTCGGGGATCGGTCCAGCGGATTTGCTGCGCGACAAGGGGATTGCGGTGCGGCACGCTGCCGAAGGGGTTGGCAAGCATCTGCAAGATCACCTCGCGGTGGATTTCCTCTATCGCTCCAAGGTGCCGACGCTGAACGATCAGCTCTACCCGTGGTATGGAAAGCTCTGGCATGGCATGCGCTATGTGCTGACCCGGCGCGGGCCGCTGTCGTTGGGCGTCAATCAGGCTGGCGGCTTCGTGCGCTCGCGGCCTGGTCTGCGCAGCCCGAACATGCAGCTCTTCTTCTCGCCGGTCAGCTACACCAAAGCCCCTCCGGGTCAGCGAGCGCTGATGAACCCCGACCCGTTTTCGGGCTTCCTGCTGTCGGCACAGCCAACGCGCCCGACCAGTCGCGGGCATCTGGAAATCCGCTCGTCCGATCCGTTCGAACCGGTGGAGATCCATCCGAACTACCTGTCGACCGACTATGACGTGCAGGAGATCCTCGAGGCGTCCAAGCTTGTGCGCCACCTCGCAGAGGCACCCTCACTGGCAAATGTCATCGAATCCGAGATCGCTCCCGGGTCACATGTTCAGTCCGATGAAGACCTGATCGCCGATTGCCGCGCCCGCTCGGGGACCGTGTTCCACCCGGTCAGCACCTGCCGGATGGGCCCCGACCCGGCGCAGGACGTGGTGGACGCGCGGCTGAAAGTCCATGGGATCGAAGGGCTGCGTGTCGCAGATGCCTCGATCTTCCCGACGCTAACCTCCGGCAACACGAATGCGCCTGCGATCATGGTCGGGGAGAAAGCGGCAGGTTTGATCCTGCAGCACGATGGATAGAACGGCGAATGGATCACCCATTCAATAATCGTGCAGGAGGTGCTTCGCCAACCTCGCCGATATCGGCAGCGTTTTGACTGGCTCCCAACTTGCCGAATTGTCGGTTGGCAGTGCCTGCGAAACAAAGCAGCACAACGATGAAATGAACACCCTGCACGTTGACGCACCCAATTATGGACTTGCCTTAGAATAAGATGCCCGAATTATCCAGATGCGTGCGTAGGACTTAGAAGCGGCTCGTTACCCTCGAGCAGCGGCACCACTTTCGGTTTTGGGCGGTAACAGCAGCACTCGGTTGAAGATGCACCTGTTTCGCGTTGGCGCGAGGGCTGCTACGTCGCGTCACATTCGACGGGTTTGCCGTGGCACGCACCGACGACCGCTCTTCAAGCTGCATTGCGAGGAGTGAGCAGCCTCATCTGACTGGTCCAAGTTGATTGTTAGTGCATCATCGGCCTGTG
>NZ_WPZY01000061.1 GCF_013031405.1 Ruegeria sp. HKCCD8929
ACTTCGGCGTTCCCTCGCCCTTGAGCAGATCCCAGGCCTCATCGATGACGATGCCTACCGGTGTTGCGCGCGATGTCCGGTACATCAGCTCGGTGCCAAGGAACATCACGATCTGCAGGACAACCGCCTCCAGACCGCGCTGGCCCTTGATGTCGCTCAGCTCGACAACCGTCAGCGCCTCATCGAGCTTGATATTCGCGGGTCCCTGGAAATACGCGCCATATACTCCACCCCGCGAATAGGCATTGAGCTTGAGAACGATGTCCGGCAGCCGCTCGTCCGATTTGGACAGCTTCTCGAGGTAATCCCTGACATCGGTGATCTCGCCCTCGGGCCCCTTGGCATCCCAGACGGCGGTGATCGCCTCGGCGATGTATTCTTCCTCGATCTCCTCGACCCGTCCGCCGCGATAATCCCCAAGCCGCGCCATGGTGACCACCACCTGGGTGACAAGCTCGATCGCGTCCGCCCGGTATTCTTCGTTGTCCATGGCCTGCGCATCAAACAGCGAGAACGGGTTCAGGCGGTTTTTCTTGGTGCCGTCGAACGCGATGTGCTTGCCGCCGAGGATCTCGGCTGTGGTCTTGAACGAGTAGCCATCATCGATGATCAGGACGTGGCCGCCGGTCGACACGATCCCGAAAGCCATCTCCTGCATGAACACGGACTTGCCTGAACCGGACGTGCCCGTGACCGCCATGTTGTAGTTCGCGGAACTGCGGAAATTGTCGAACTGGAACACCTGGCCCTGCCGGCCCAGCAGCAACATGCCGGGCCCGCGCGAGTTGCCGGTCCATTCGCCGTGCAGCGGCATGAACGCCATCGCAGCGGAGCCTTTCAGGAGCCGCATGCGCTGGTTGCGCTTGAAGTCCACCATCATCCTGGACGAACAGCCAAAGGGAAGGCTGGCCAGAAACAGCGGCAGCTGCAGGTAGGTGTCCTTCGACATACGGATGCGCTGGCGGCGATAGATCGATTCCATCTCTGAGGCTGCAATCTGCCCGTCTGCCGCACCGCCTTTGTTGTAAGCTACAACCGTATAAAGCGTCTCGAACAACCGCTCGCCCGCATGAATTTCCTGGTCAAGCTCGTCGAATTCGCGTTTCTTCTCTCCGAACCGGGGCGTGAACTTGGACCATTGGCTGCTCTCGGCGTGTTCGTTCTTGCCCCGCTTTCCGACGACAAAAGAGGACGTCTTCTGCACGTTCATCGCCTGCATCGTGAACGCGGTCAGAACCGGGCCGGCCGGCCTGTCCATCAGTCGAACGGCATCTCCGTTGAGAGACAGGCCAAGCCCAAAGGCCCATTCCGGCGGATAGGCGGTGATCGAGGACACCGTGGCCGACAGGTCGGGATCACCGGAGAACATCAACGCATCGCTGCTGACCTTCAGGGTCGCGCCCGGCACCTGGAAATTGAGCGGCATGCCTTCGTCATAGGCTTCCTCCGCCCAGTCTGCCTCGCTGCCCTTTGGCCGGGACACATGCAGCAGCTCCCGCAGGAGCCCCAGCAGCCGGCGCGGCTCGACATCCTCGCACCAGCTCACGGTGGTGAACACGTTGCGCAGCCCAGACCGCAGCGTCTGCAGCTTCTTTTCCTGATCGAGCGTGATGTCGGTATTGTCGATCCAGGCGGCCAGGAACACATGACGGTCAAACGGGATGGCCCTTGCACCGCTCACCTCGGAGCCAAACCGGATATCGTTAAAATGATGCACGCGCTGCTCGATCATCTCGTCGATGAGATCCGAGCGCCCTTGCCGCGCTTGTTTCCAGGCGCCGCTCAGCTGTTCGACATTCGGCGAGGTCCAGTTCAGCACCTGGAAGGTGGCGTCGGAGGGCAGGTTCTGGTTGATGACACCGCCGACATTTTCGGCCAGATCCGCCCGGCCAACCGCCGGGCCAACCTCCATCAGAAACCCGGTCCCATGCTCGAAATGGTAAAGACTGGTCTCGGGGTCATAGACCCGGTACGGCAAGATATCGGAGAGCACTTCCCCATCCATCAGCTCCGGTGTCTCTTCGGTCCAGGGTGTGTCGCCAAAGAGCCCCGACATTGCCTCTTTCATGAAATTCATTTGCCCCTCCGATCCCGGCGCGCACGCCCATCTGTCAGCCTGTGCGGGAACGGGCGCCCGGCCTGGTCGATCAGCTTCCAGCAATAGTCGCGAACCGCCTGGGCCCATTCCTGCGGCACCCAGTTGTTCATCTCCACAAACCCGGCCTCGCGGCGGCTCTTGCGGATCTCCGCCATCCGTTCCGCCTTCTCGCCCCGCCCGGTGGCGGGCGTCTTTCCGTCTTTCCTGTCGCTCATCACTGACGCCACTTGCCTTCCTGGATCACGAAATGAACAAACCGCGCCTCATGCAGGATGCCGCCATCGTCGAGGATCGGCGCGATCCACAGCGTGCCCACGACTTCCGGAGACCTGTAGGCCGCCGCGTTGTAGGGAAAGCCGCCATCCGGTAGGCCCTTGGCCCCGCCTTTCCCGACCCAGAGCGGGTTTTGGGTGAGGGTCTTGACGGCTGTGTCTTCGGGACGCTCCGCAATCGACTGGGCGCCGACCGCGCCGGTGCCATCGACGGCCGCGATCGACGTACAGGGCGATCCGGCCTGCGCCTCACAGAGAAAGTCTTTTTCCGTGTTGGACGCGGTGCAGGCCGCCATGAGGCCGATAACCGGCAGGACCAGAAGGTGCTTCATGAGCCCTTCTCCTTTTTTGGAATTACGGGTGAAATGACGACGCGTGGCGTGCAGGCGTTTGGGTCGGCTAACCATCGGAGGAATCCTCCGGCACTGCGGTATCCGGCAACGGCCAACGCTTCAGGGAATAAACGTGCAATGCACCTTCGAACACGACTGCCGAGAAACACGTTGTCCACGTTAAGCCAAAGAGCCAGACATCCCGAGCAGGAAGGCGCCGGCCGTGATCGCCGCGATCCGCCAGGACATCGAGGATGGTTGGGCACCTGTGGTCCAGATCGTCTCTACCGGGGAAGCGCTTCTGAAACGCCGTCTGGAATGCCTGGATCCCGACGAAGATCTCATGGAGGGAGCGCTCACTCCGCGTGAGTACGTCATCTCATACCTCGAACGCGCCTTTCCCGTCACACAACAGGTCCTCATCGAACAGGAGGATGGATCGGTGCTGTCCCAGCCTTTGCGGGACGAGAATGGCCAACTGGTGATTTCGCGCGAGGCCGAGGCGCTTCGCGACGCCGCGCTCGAGGAAATCATGTTGCTGGCGCCGGTGCCGTCAGCGCTGGATCAGATCATCTGGGCCTTTGGCGAGGACGATGTGGCCGAGGTCACCGGCAGAAGCCAGCGCCCGGTCAAGGACGGCTCGGACAACATCCGCATTGCCCGCCGGGGCGCCAGTGCAAACGCAGCTGAGACCCGCGCCTTCATGTCGGACACCAAGCCGCTGTTGATCTTCTCGGATGCGGGTGGGACCGGCAGATCCTACCATGCCGCCGCAACAGCGGTGAACCAGAAGCGTCGTCGCCATTACCTGCTTGAGCCGGGATGGCGTGCGGATGCCGCGATCCAGGGCCTCGGACGGACCCACCGGGCCGCACAGGTGTCAGCGCCATTCTTCCGGGTCTGCACCAGCAATGTGCATGGGGAGAAGCGCTTCACCTCGACCATCGCCCGCCGCCTGGACACGCTCGGTGCGCTTACCAAAGGGCAACGCGAGACCGCATCCCAAGGGCTGTTCCGCGCCAGCGACAATCTCGAAAGCCCGATCGCGCGCGCCTGTCTGCGCAGCCTCTATGGGGATCTTGTCCGTGGCGACTGCGAGGCCATGACCTATGACGCCTTCACCAGCTGGACCGGGCTGAAGCTGACCTCCGAAGAGGGCGTGCTGCTCGATGAGCTGCCCCCGATCCAGCGGTTTCTGAACCGGGTTCTGGCCTTGCCCATCGACATGCAGAACGCGCTCTTTGCCGAGTTCATGGACAAGATCGAGACGGCGACCCACCGCGCCCGTGCTGCCGGCACGCTCGATGTTGGCCTCGAGATCCTGCGCGGAGACCGCATTAACGCCGCGGAGCCGCAGGAGCTCCGCCGCTGTGAGGTGACCGGTCAGGTCACGTCGCTGGTGCCGCTCACCATTGAAAACGCCCTCAGCTACGCCACGGCAGACGAAATTCTCGATAACCATCCAAGACTGTCGCCGATGAGAAACGCCGCGTCCGGTTCCGTCGCCCTGATCAGCCCGCGCGCACGACAGGTCTATGACGGCGATGGCACTCTCAGCTTTGAGCGCCGCATGGTGCGGCCTGCGAAGAAGGGGTACCTGACCGAGCAGGAGTTTGAGCGGTCGAACTGGGAGCCTGTCAGCGTCGACGCCTTCCGTTCATTATGGGATGCGGAAGTCACGCACCTTCCCGACTCTGAGACCCGCCAGCTGCAGCTCCTGACCGGGCTCATCCTGCCGATCTGGACCAGAATCCCCGGTGATAACACTCGGATCTACCGGGTGCAGCCGGAAAACGGCCCCGCCTTGCTTGGCCGCGCACTGCATGAGGATCAGGCCGCCACCCTCAGAGGCCGTTTCATGAAACTCGACGAGGCGAGCAGCCCGGAGGATCTGTTGCGCATCGTGCTCACCACCGATCGCGCGGTCGATCTCGGCAACGGATACAGCCTTCGCAAACGCCGCGTGGCCGGCCGGGACAGGCTGGAGCTCTCCGGGGTTGCCCGCGAGACCTTGCCCTGGCTCAAGTCACTGGGCTGCTTCACCGAGATCCACCAGTACCAGCTGCGCGTGTTCCTGCCCTGGCAGGAGGGGGAGGAGGCTGCGGCACTCGCTGCGCTCACCCGGATTGTCGGTGGTCCGAACGCCGAGCCGGATGCGATCGCAGCCGAATGACACCCCTGACCCGGGTCTCTTGAATCATCATCCGGGTCAATTAAAAATGCAATTGCAATCCCGAACCATCCCGGAGGCCCCACCCATGCACAAAAAAGATCTGCTCGAGCGCAAACCGGTCCGGAAAGCGCAACAGGAGGATGCCGAGATCAGGATCGACAAGGATGAGGACTGGAAAGGGGAGCGGGTCATCAAGGTTTCATCGAAGCGGGAGAACGCACGCTCCAAGCCGTTCAAGAACCGCTCGAGAAAATACGCGTGAGCCAAGGGCGTTATGGGATGGAACAAAACACCCACACATTTGATAGCCTGACCCTGGATGACACCTGTCCGGTCTATCGCAGGGCGGTGTTCCTGCTCAACGAAGCAAGGCACGACGCAAAACGGGATCAGGCGATCACATATGCAATGCGTGTGTTGTCCAACTACGCCGCCATCGGGAAAGACGCCGGCTCGGGCACGCTCAAGAACCAGAACAAGCGTGTCAGCGTTGCAGCGAAAGCGCTGCTTGCCACTGTAAAGACCACGCGAATCTGGCAACAGCACACGATCAACGAGCATCCGCTCCCGCTGAAGGAAAGCTGGGACTGGATCGTGAGGGGCGCGAAGACGCTGCAGCCGACAGACGTCTGGGAACATTTTAGGTCGGATCCGATGATCACGATTACTGGGGGCGAAGATCGTCTGTTGAGCGAAAAGGGGTTGAAGTCAAAAGGAGGCCCCGGCAGACATGGGTCGGTTGGGATTGAGCCGGTGTGGCTTGTATCGACACCACAGGAGATCATCAGGAGCCGAAGGGCCAAAAAAGCCGCGAAACCGGGAGGACGATGAACATCGATGACACACGACCAAGGCAGCCGAAAAGTGGATAACTGGCCGGACATCGAAGATGAAGCCTGGGAATTCATCCGCAGGGGCGAGCTTGGCCTGGCCGAACACAAAGCCAGGGAGGCGCTTGAACAAGAGCCAAACGCGATAGACTGCTATGTGATCCTGTCGAGGGCGGCACGCACGCAGGCCGAAAAGGTCGCCCTCCTGCGCGAAGGCGCCCGTATTGGCGACGAGCAATGGGAAAAGGAAATCCTTGCCGCACCGAGTGATGACTTCACCTTTTGGGCCAATATTGACACGCGGCCATTCATGCGGGCACTCCAATCCCTCTCGCTGGCCCTCGCCACCGACCCGAGGGAGGGCACGCTCGAAGAGGCCGTCGCGATCTGGCGGAAGCTGTACAAGATATGTCCCAACGACAATCTGGGCGTTCGGTTCCTGATCCAGGAATATGAAGCCAACGGCAAGGTTGAACTTGATGGTTATTGACCTCTCCAACGATGTTGCATGGCCAGTATTATGACCGCTCGACTTCAACCATCGTCCATCCCTGATCAAACACCGTCCGATGGTTCCTTACAGACGAATAAGACAAGACCTTGTTACGAGTGAAAATCTGTGTTGTTCTGCTTGACGTTAGGGAAAGGTCAGTTGGGGCGTGGCGAGGGCCACAGGCTGAAGCATGGATGTCGTCGATCTCAGCACGCTGCCGCCGTCGGACACGACATACGCAAAATTCCTCTACCAGGTGCGCGAACAGCTCGAAATGGACCATGCGTCCTACGCCGGGCTCAACCCGTCTGCCGGAACGGTTCATGGACATGTGACCTACGACGATGCCTGGAAGCTCCACTATGTGGAGCAAGGCTTCCAGATGATCGACCCCACCCTGCACATGACGAAGCGCTCAGTGGCGCCGGTCGATTGGAGCCGGCTGCAGAACAGCCCGAATTTCGACAGGGTGTTTCGGGACGCCAATGACTTCGGGATTTCAAACCAGGGCATCACCATTCCCGTACGCGGGCCATATGGCGACGTCGGCATGCTCAGCGCTACACGAGACTGCTCAAAGACCGAATGGCAGAAACTGATCCGCCACGTGATCGGAGATCTTCAGTCCTTGGCCGTTCATATCCACGATTCCGTCATGCGCTCGGACAGGATCCACCAACTGCTGCATCACCCCACCTTGTCCAACCGCGAAGTCGAGATCCTGCAATGGGTCGCCGCCGGCAAGACGCAGCACGAAATTGGCGACATCCTGTCGATTTCGCACCGCACCGTCGAGGTGCACCTGCGCTCCAGCAGGGAAAAGCTGAACGCGCTCACCACGCCGCAGACCATCGCGCGCGCGATCAGGGCCGGGCTGATCTTTCCCGGCTGATCGACTTCTCACCGCCGTTCATCGGCCCGGGATCACTCTTCCTTCTTTCGGCGGTAGCCTTCGATCCGGCAGATCTCGTCGGCTTCCGGGATGGACATCCCCGGCGGCGCCAGCACGGCCTGATCCCAGGCCACTTCCTCCGGCAAGTAGAGCTGGCAGGTCACGACACCTTTTGGGGTTTCAACCTCGACGGGCTTTGTTTCGAAATACTCGGGTGCGGCGCAACCCGACACTGCAGCCGCGGAAACGATGAACGGAAGGGTGATTGGCGAACGCATGGTGAGGAGCTCCACGGGGTTTAGCTTCTTCCTTTTTCCGCAGACATGCCGACCGAAACCGGGTCAGGCAACGCACGGCCTTTCAGGTTGATACACGCGCGGGCCCGGGGTTTGCCGATCACGGCCCTGAATGTCCCAACTTTTCCTCCAGGTGTGCTGATCAAGCCATATTCCGGCGCCTGCGGGGATTGGTCCCGGCATCGCGCCCCGGGGACTTGGGCGGTTTCCGTCCTGCGTCCTGCGTCCTGCGACCGCGCGGAGCCGGCGTCCGGGCGGGCGACAGCGCCGCGCCCAACGACAAAAGTCAAAGAGGGCTTCTGACCGGGTGTTTTCAACCCGATCAGGAGCAAGGAAATGGACTGGACAACGATCAACGAAACCATGCAGCGCATGGCCCGGGAACGGAAAGACGAGCTCGCCGGGAAACGCACCGCCCTTCTTCCAAAGCTGCGCAAGCTGGGCATCGAGCAGATCGAGGCCACCTATGACGGCTATGGCGACAGCGGCAATATCGAGGACGTGATCCTGTTTCCTGAAGGCGTGCGGGGCGATGCCGCGCTCGAGGCGAACCAGCTGGAGGGGCTGGAGGATTTCCTCTGGGCCGTCGCCTATAACCTGAATCCCGGCTTCGAGATCAACGACGGCGCCTATGGCGAGATCAGCTGGGATCTGCGCACCGACAGGATCGACGTGAGCCACAGCGAGCGCTTCACCGACACAAGATACTCAGAGCACGAGGACGTATGATCATGGCTCATTCCTATCATCACGCGGAAAGCTCGGCCCGGAAATTCGGCGGCGTACCGGAGGACTACTGCGCTGTCCATACATGGTTTGACCAGACCAAGGCCTGGCTGCCGACGCCGGCGCACCGCGCCATCCGCCACCACGCCCAGGGTGTTTTCCTCGCCGAACAGGTCTTTGGGGTGACCATCACCAACAGCGCCGGGCGGAAGGTCCCGACCCGGTTTATCGGCGAGCAGCACGTGCGCGAGGATTGCCGCTGCATTCCGACGGCGGCCGACTGGCTGAAGGCGCTGCCGATCGAGAGCTGGATGGTCAATGGCATTCTGCTTCCGGACATCGAGATCGATCCGGATGCGGCGGGTGTCGGCGCATGGCGGCAGGCGGTCGCAGGCCGCCAGACCCTTCTCGGTCTCAAGGACTGGCAGGACAGTCACCGCATCCGCCAGTGCCCCTGACGGTGAGTGACCCGCCCCGCCTTATCGCGCGACCCCGTCATGGGGTCCGTCCGCGGTAAATCCCTCGTCTTCGAGGACGCCATGTTGCTCCGCCGGCTGGCGGGCAACATGGTGGTTGCTGCTGACATCCGGAGACAGGATGCGCACGTCTCCGATCTGCTTCTGCCGGCATCTGGTGCATTTCAGGCGGGGCAGAATGTCCCGGACGGCGGCATCCGCGCAGGTCAGTTCCAGGAGCTCCGACACACGCAGCTCCGCCCCGTGGCCGCAGGCGCGGCATTCCACCCAGAGATTATGGGACGCAATCACCCTGAGAAGAGTTCCGTGTTTCATGATGGGTCCGTCCCGGGGGGCAGAGGAAAAGATGGCTGATGGGCCTGGTGAATCTCTTCACCAACAGGAGGCCATCATGGGCAAGCCGAAATTCGATGTCTACACACATGTCACCAATCAGATCCTCGCCGAGCTGAAGAAGGGCACCGTCCCCTGGCGCCAGCCGTGGTCAGGCGGGCAGGGGGGTCTGACCCTGCCGCGCCGGGTCACCGGTGCGCAGTATCGCGGCATCAACGTCCTCATGCTCTGGATCGCCGCCATGAACCACGGTTTCAGCGCGTCGTCGTGGATGACGTATAAACAGTCGCTCGATCTCGGCGGCCAGGTGCGCCGCGGTGAAAAGTCGACCACCGTGATCAAATACGGCGAAATCCGGAAGGACGACGGCAATGGTGTCGACGGCGAACCCTCGGTGATCCGCTATGCGCGCGCCTACCGCGTGTTCAACTGCGATCAGATCGATGGGCTCGACGCGCACTGGTACGACCGCCCGGCCGGGATCCGCGATTTCGGCACCGAAAGTGATCCGGAGCTCGACGCCTGGTTCCACAGGCTCGGCATCGGGATCCAGCACAGCGACGAGCCCCGTGCTTACTACGACCCAACCCGGGATCTGATCCACATGCCCCCCGTGCACACCTTCGAGACCGCCCACGGCTATTTTGATACCCTCAGCCATGAATGTGCCCACGCGATCAGCGACGGCCGGCGGCTGAACATCACGTTTCCCGGAAAGACCCGGCGGAACCAGGTTCCGCACCATGAAATCTTCGCCGAGTTGGGGGGCGCCATGCTTTGCGCCCGGCTGGGCATTCAACCGTCCTTCGAGCAGAATGCCGCGTACCTCCAGAGCTGGATCGAAACGCTCGAAGACGATCACAAAGCGATCCTGCGCGCTGCGGCACATGCCCAGGCCGCCGCGGACTGGGCCTTCGACAAGGCCGGGGAGCCTGTTGCACCTTCCGGGCAGGAGGCCGCCTGATGCAAAGCTTTCGCGTCATCCGGGAAATCGACATCGAGGCCGGAACAGCGGATGAGGCTGCAGCACGCGCCCTGGTGATCATGCGGGATCACGACCCGCTCAACACGGCCACCGTGTTCAGTTAAAGCGCGTTGGGTTTAAAGACGTTTGGGGACCCGAAGGCAGGGCCGAGGCAGCGTTTGCGAAGCACAACGCGTTCGGCCATGTCGCAGGGTTCAATGAAACACAACGCGCTCATTGTCGATGGGGAGGGAGCGGTCTCGGTTGTCGATCTCTCGGAAGACGACGATCCGGACTGAGCCGGCTCAGGGCTTGTTGCTGTCGATCCAGCGCGACATCAGCACGCGATCGCGGAAGCATTCGTCCGGAACCACGCTGCGCTTGATCCGGGCGATGCGTTCGGCAAAGGCAACCTGTTTGGAGCTCGGCCGGGGATCCCTGTCCGCGGCAGGCGCCTGCAGCTGGGCATCGATCCAGCGGCTCAGCTCATAGCGGTCCTGCTGAATCTCCCAGGGCAAAACGACGTTCCGCTCCTGGGAGATCCGCCGGGCATAGGCGAGTTGTTTCGGCGTCGCAGGCAATGTCTGGGATGGAACAGTGGCAGTCTGTCCGGACATCAGATTTCCCCCTCTGGCAGCTTGCACCCAGCCTAGAACAAACAGGGGGTTTATTCAAGCATATTGGGGTTGAGGTTCTTCAACCTACCATATGTGGTTCCGGCTGGGCCGCCATCGCTTCCAAGAGAAAGAGGCGGCTCCTTGTCCTTGCGATCCCGGTTGGGGATCGAGACAGACATGGAGGCCACCGATGGCACAAGACAGAACCGTTCATAGCAAAAATCTCGAAGGCAATCTCTGGCGCGACCTGGATGTGTATTACGACCGCGGCGGGATCAACTTTTGGGATTACAGCCAGAAACCAAAAGGCATCTATTTTGCCAGCCAGATCTATCGGCTCAACAGCACCGAGGCCGGTGCCATCCGCAGCTGGTCGACCGGCCAGAAAGGCGACGGTTACCTGCTGATCGTTCCGCTGGACCGCTACAGCCGGAAACAGCTGCGCCTGGTGCGGGAGCGGGTCGAGGCGGATCCCGAGCGCATTCACGACATGCTGGGCCACGGCCAGATCCACCAGCTGAAGCAGTTGCTGGCGGGCGAGGCGCTCATCCCCGACGGCGGCGCGGCGGAGGCGGCATAGCCCTTGCGTGCCGGGTTTGAGGAGACCCGGTCACCCGCAGGCAAGGTCGAGGCAGCGTTTGCGCCGCACAACGCGTTCGGCGTTGCCGGAGGGTCCGGAAGAACCCGACACGCCATAAAGGAAGAGATGTCTTCATGACTTCATGTCCCCGGGGAAGGGGGCATGAGAAGACACCGGCCAGCCTGGCCACCCACCATCATCGAAATCAGGAGACAAAACGATGCTCGACGGAAAAATCACCCGCATGGACGCAGACGACGCATTTGCAGGCGACATCGCCTCGATGAACTTCGACTTCCCGTTCACCATGGTCCCCAACGCGTTCAAGCAGAAGGACAGCCACCCGGACTATGTGATCGAGGTGCAATCCCCGCGTGGCCGCACCGTGCGGATCGGCTCCGCCTGGTCTTCGACCAGCCGTGCCGGCAACGACTATTTCTCGCTCGCGCTGAACATGCCCCAGGGCGTGATCCGCGCCAACGCGGTCCAGGACGAGGAGGCGGGCCCGGGCGAATACCGGATCATCCCGCAGCTGCCCGCCGCGGCCTGAGATCCGCAGCACCGCCGCCGCCCGGCTGCCGCCGGCGGCGGCGCCTCGGCCCGGGTCCCGAGGGATCCGGGCTCAATTTACCGCAAACGGCAAGGGAGACGATGACATGACCGCCATTTATCACGACAACGGCGCAGCCTTCGGGCGCAGAACGCGCGTCTTTCGCGATTGTGCAACGGGGCGCGGCGTCGAGTGGATGTATGGGGTCGATTACAGCAACGGCGATGACCGCTGGTATGGCTTTCATCCTGCCGGAACCGGATCGATCGCAACCCTCAAGCTCGGCGGGATGGTCCTGTCGAGACTGTCCGATTGAGACAAACACCCGGAGGATGAGCGATGACCGCGTTCGAGATGATCGACGATATGACAGAAGCGCTTCGGCGCGGCCGGGCGACCCCCGGCACCGGGACCTGAGGCCAGGACGATGCGGTTCAAACCCTGGCCCCGTCACGCCTTCACCGACACGTCCCGCAAACGGGCCGCACTTCGCAGGAAACAGCGCCTCGAGCGGGAGGCCCTGCCGCTCTTTGCCGACCAGATCGCGGAGGCGCAGCCCGGCGAAGACCAGGTTATGCAGGACCGCGCCGCGGCATGGGACGCTCGGGAGGCACGGGATCGCAGCGCCCGGGCCGCGCAGTGGCGCGACGCCCGGCACATGATCGACGCGCTGCCCGACGCGGAACGCCGTGCCATGCGCAAGCTGTGGGATTGCGCCCCATACCCCGCCGACCCTTCGCGCCTGCTGGGCGTGCTGCACAGCTACAGCCTTGGCCGGCTGGATCTCAAACGCCCGCCATTTCCCCTGTCGCGCACGGATGCGTCGGGCACGCGGATTGCCAACCTCTTCGCATCGCCGGACCTGTTCGTGACCATCCTGACGGCGCGGGACATTGCCGAAGACCCCGACGCATACCGGCTGGCCGAACGTCACGCGGCCTACCATCATCTGCAAGCCGCCGCGTCCGCAAACAGGGACAAGGACCGGGCGGCGCAGGACCGGGTACTGGCCTCCAGGCTGTTTCTGCGCCTTGGAGATCTGGAGGATGCCCCGGCCTGATAGCACCGCAGGCCGTTGCCCTGACGGCCCCTCCTGCTCGGCTGCGCGTGTCGCAGGAGAGCATCGGCCCCAGGCCGATCGCGCATTCGGCCATGCGGCCTCACCGCGGCGTTGCGCCCAGGTTCCCGGTTTGCCCGTCTCGCGAGCACGGTGCTCCCCGGCCGCTTCGCCGGATTGCGCTCCGGTCTGTTTTGCCCCGGCAAAACGATCCCGCCGCTGCATCCGTCCGTCCGCGTCCGGTCGCGCCGTTTGCCTGCTCGCGTCGGGCACACCTGCCGTCACTCACACACACATGAGTGTGGAAGCATATCCTCCGGATGGCCCCCAAATCAGCCCGCGTCAAGGATCGCGAAACTTTTCGGCGACCGCGGTGGGGTTGGCGGGGCCTGTCCCGTGCGCGCCGGCGCGCCTGTGGCAGCGGACACCCCCTGAAAACTTTCGCGCCCGGCACGCCGGCGGCTGCGCCGTCCCTGACCCGGACAGATTCGGAACCCGGACATTCGGCCATGCCGCCACACTCCCGTGGTGTGCCAACCAATCCCGACACAAGGAGACAAGACCATGGCTTACGACCAAGCGAGCGCCTATGACACCATCGAGCTGTTCGGGCTCACCGAGACAGCCGACGATCTGCCCATTCCCAGTGATGACGAGCTGCGCGACGCCATCGTGCGCGAAACCTTCGAGGCCCTGTTCTCCGGTATGGTCAATACCGGCCTGCACCGGGAAATCGAACCCATCGCACATGGGCTGGCCTCGCTCATCTTCCGCCGCCGGGACGCGGCCGACAAGGACCTTTCCGCCCATGCCGATACCCTGCGCGGTCTCATCCGCGCCGAGGACGGGTCCGAGATCGTCACCATGCAGATCGAGGATACCCAGGCCAGGGCAGACCGGGCCCGCGATCTGCGGGATGCGCTCGACCTGATGGCGGAAACCGCCGCGCAGTGTTACGAGCAACAGACCGGCGCGGCCTTCCTGCCTGCGGCAGGAGGCCGCCGCTCCCGCATGGCGCATCTGAGCGGTGCGGTGTTCGAAGCCCGTCAGTGGCTGGAAACCCACGAGCGCCAGCAGGCCGCGCAGTTCGAAATCGAAGGCACGCCACTGGCCCTTGCCGGGGACCGGGACTGGTCCGATCACACCTATATCTGGGATACGCTGGACAAGATCCGGGTGCGGTTCCGCGACAGCTACGCCTCGGACCTGATCCTCTACCACAAGG
>NZ_WPZY01000062.1 GCF_013031405.1 Ruegeria sp. HKCCD8929
CAGCGGATATGAAGAAACGGATGGGGCGTCCGAGGCTGTCGGTAACGGCGTGCAGCTTCGTATTCTTGCCACCCTTGGTTCGACCAATCAGGCGTCCACGCCCCCCTTTTTTGCGGCCATGCTGGTCGCGGTGCGGTGGGCCTTTAGATACGTCGCGTCGATCATCACGGTCTTTTCCTCGCCATGTTCGGCGGCCAGGCCGACCATCATCCGCGCGAAGATGCCTTTCTCGCTCCATCGTTTCCACCGGCTGTACAGCGTCTTATGCGGTCCGTATTCCCTGTGAGCGTCGCGCCAGCGCAACCCGTTGCGATTGACGAAGATAATCCCGCTCAGCACTCTCTTGTCATCGACCCGTGGCTTGCCGTGCGACTTCGGGAAGAAAGGGGAAAGCCTGGCCATCTGCTCGTCGGTCAGCCAGTAAAGGTCGCTCATATCACCACTCCATTTTAGAAGCCGTGAATCACGCAGCGCGTTGAAAATCAATGCGTCCTGACCCTAGTTGACTGATGCCTCCAGAAAACTCACAATTCCCACACGTATGGTGCTCCTTGTTTTGGTGCCATCTTAGAGAGAAGATAGAACGCAAACACACTTAAACCCAAGGATGAGACTGAAACGAACTATTGGCAAAAAAGATGACAAACTTAACTGAGTTGGTGCTTGATTACGGTGAAACAATTTCGTTTGAAGTGAGTGATACTGACGGATTTAGCAATGGCGGCGAGAGATTTGTAGCCGCGAGCGATGAGGACACCACAAAAGTTGCCTTTAAGGAGGTGATCTCGCGGGTAAAGCCAATCGCTAACGATTTGATTACCGTACCAAGTGATCTTGCCAGGCAACCGGATGAAGTCTGTGTGAATGCGGAAGCGGGAGTGATCATCGCAAAAAAAGCGATGAAAGGCCACCTTGCTGTATTGTTGAATTGGGCTGGATCAAACTGACGCGGGGGGCGCTGTGACAACTGATGTTGCGCCGGTCGTTCGAATTCTTCACCCATTTTCCAAGAAATGGGTTGGCTGCGGCTTTGTCATACCGTCACCGCCGTATGACCGAAGTATCCATGTTATGACATGTGCACATGTCGTTACCGCCGCACTCGAACTCAAGAATGACGAAACAATTTCCCAAGCTCCGAAAAAGAAACTTGCCGTTCAGTTCAGCGGAGTCCGACGGGCCAAACGCAATACTGTCTATGGGAAAGTGCTTGAAGAACACTGGTATCCGTCCCCACCGATCGATGTCGCTCCAACGAAGGACATTTATGACATCGCAGTGATCCGCTTGGAGATTGAAACCCTTCCAGAAGGCGCCGCATTCGCACCCTTCGCAGACGACGCTCCTGTGATGTCAAAAGTCATGGCATTTGGTCCAAAAAAAGCCGAAGACACTGCTGCCCAGGCGCATGGCAATTGGACGATAAGCTCCATTAGGGGCGACACCGAACCCGATCGCATCGAGTTCTTGTCCGAAAGGCAATTGGCGACCGATCAGGTGCATGGCGGTTTTTCGGGTGGACCGCTAGTGAATACTGACACTGGTGCAATCTGCGGTATGGTCAGGTCGGCGGAGACGAAGAAGGGCTATGTTGCCTACGCCCTGCCGTTTTCCATGCTCCTAATGGCTTGGGAAAACCTTGGCCTCGGATTGCGCAGCAGGTCCCAAAACGAAAACCAGGGGCGGCGGAGTTCCAATCTGCCTGTCTTCGATCTGTTTAATCGAGACGATCAGGTGACTGCCTTTCACAAACTGCTCTCCGATTCAAAAAAGGGTAAGGGAACGAGGACGATTTTCACTGTGGCTGGCGATCCGGATGAAGACCACCACAGGTTTTCGCGCAGAATTGGTCTCGAACTGGATTGGGCGTTGTCTGAGGATGAGTTCACATTTATACAGTTGAAGCAAGTCAAAGGCGTTTCCATGGCTGATGGCGTGGACCTAACACTCAAGAAGCTCAGCGATCTTGTGAAAGCAGAGTCCACAAAACCTGAAGACATCGCGCTGGCGATGACAAAGCACGAGGCCCTCTGGTTTCTTCATTACTTCACACCCGCTCGGTTCACGGACGAAGAAGCCGGAGTTCTAAAGGAAATTGTGCAAATTTGGGTCGAGATTTCGAACCACGCCCAGTGTGAATGCCATCTTGGAATATCGTTCTTTTACGATCCGGTTTCACAAGACTCACCCGCTTGGGCTGCACATCAGGACATTCTGAAAATCGCTTCGGCATCGCTGGAATTTGCTCCTTTGGGACCTTTGGACAAGACCCATATCGACGATTGGCCGGATACGATTGAACGGCATCTGCCCGAGCTCAGCATGCCCAAAACACGCAAACTAGCACGAAAGATTAGAGGCCTTGTCAGCAATGACAACGTCTCGATGTTCGAACTCATGGAGAGAATTGACGAGAGCGACATCGAACTCAACCTTCTGGAACCGAACTGAAATTCTAGGTCAACATCATGCTTGAGATTTACAAAGGCCTCCAAAATCCTGTAACTAGGAATCCGGTCAAATTCGATACGTCTTTGCGCGATGGATTGGATACTGCGGCCAGATACTTGCCTGCGCCCGGATTGGTCGATGCAGTGAACTTGGCGATGCTTTTGGGCCAGCCACTATTACTGAATGGCGAGCCCGGGACCGGCAAATCAGGATTGGCGTACGCAGTGGCCAATGAACTTTGCCTGGGCGACGTCTACCGGGTGAATTGCAAAACCGATATGCAGTCCAGCGATCTGTTCTTCTCCTTCGATCATATGCGGCGACTGCGGGAGAGTCGCGTTGAGAAGGAGGCCGGTGTTGAAACCTATGTGAGCCTGCAGGGCTTGGGCGCGGCTATTGTCCGTGCTGCAGGAAAAGACCATACACCTGACCTTTTGAGGGGGACTGGGAAATCTCGCAACTTGGGTGACTTGTTCCCGGATATGTTCGAGCACCCTGCCGTTCAATCGGTCGTTTTGATTGACGAAATTGATAAAGCGCCGAGAGACGTTCCCAATGACCTGCTGTTCGAGTTGGATCGTTTCCAGTTCGATATTCCTGAACTTGGCATCCGCATCAAAGCGAAGCCCAGTCAGCGACCATTGGTCGTTGTGACCTCCAACTCAGAAAAGGCGCTTCCCGCTCCATTTTTAAGACGCTGTGTTTTCTTCACGATCCCTTTCCCCGATTGGGATCTGGACGACGCTCCAGTAGACAGCGGAAAGCAGGAACGACCGGCCTACAATTTGGAGAATATCGTCGTAGGGCGAATTGAAGGCATCAACGGGTCAATACTCCTTCAAGAAGGACTTCAACTCTTTGGCCTGCTCCGGGAAAGTTTCGAAATTAGCAATCCGCCATCTCCTGCTGAATTCCTCAACTGGCTTTTGGTACTCAAGCAAAAAATTGGGACTCAACAGCACCTGAGGACCTATCGAGCTGGATTGCTGGATTCGTTGACCCTACTGCTCAAGAACGACAATGACGCCAAAATAGGCAGGAAAATAGTAAAAAACTGGCTGGTGCAGAAGTGAACCCATCCGACGCCACAATTCTGGACCTGGATCTCCACGACCTCGAAGCGCGCGTTCCCGGTTTGCGGATCAGTCCCGCGGATCACATTCGTATCACAGCTGTTTTGGCGGTTCTTGTCGATCGCGGTGCGCATCCGACAACTAGGGCCGCTTTAGGGAGAGTCCTGGCCCCCTTGCTGGCGCGGAACGAAACCCAGCAGGACTCTATTAGAGAGTTCTATGAAGAGGCGGTCAGGGAACTGGAACAAACACCTATCGAGACTGAAGAGGAGATTGCTTCCGATGAAACACAGGAATTGAAGGAACTTGCGATCGATCGCACCACAGTAACCGTCAGAGTTGTCGCTTTGGCGATCGGAGTGCTTCTTGCTCTCCTTACGTTCTTCGCTCTAACAAGTGGCATACAGATCAGTCCGGACCCGGTGAAACATCTGCGGCCCAAAACCGGAAGCGATCTGACCGACGTGCCCACCTGGGTTGCGATTGCCGCGGAGCGCATCAATTGGCTGCTCTCAGACATCGGTGGTTTTCGTAGTGTACTTGTGGCGATCCCGGTAATCTTTGCTGGCGCAATGTTCTTAAGATTAAGGGATCGAAGAAACGCTTTTCTCGATCCCGAAACACACGAACTGGCCACCCCTGGGAAGGAAATCCCACTTCCTGTTCAAGCACGACAAGTGCTTTTCAACCGGCCGACATTGCACTCCGACCTTGGTCGATTGCGTATGCACCGCGAGATTCGTTCAAATCAACTAGACATCGAAGATACCGTGAAAGCGGCGGCACGAAATGCGGGCTATGTTGAAAGGATAACTTTCCAAAAGCGCGAGCGGGCGGTTGAACACCTTGTGCTTATTGATCGCGAAGCGCCGTCCGATCATCTGGGGCTCCTCGGCGATGCCTTTGTTGAGCGTCTTATCGAAGCAGACGTTCCGGTCAGTTCATTCGACTTATTGCGCAATCCGGCGTTGGCCGTTCGGCGCGGTAGTCTACTCAGCAAAGAAGTACGTCCGACACCGGTTTCTCAACATGCCATCGCCTTCAATTCAGATGCAGTGGTGGTCATCTCGGACTGCGCACGCCTTCTTGATCGGAGGGGCCACCATTTAGCTGGATGGCTGGCACCGTTTGAAGATCCCTCGATGATAGCTGTGCTGACACCGCTTCCCAAAGGGTCTTGGGGCAGCGCCGAGCGTCGGCTGCAAAAACTGGGGGTAACTGTTTTTCCATTGACGCAAGACGGCATGTCCGACTACGTGGCTGAGCGCGTCAGACTAAACGCGGATGTGCCTGAGCAAGCGACGCACGAGCAGCACCGGCAAAAGGGTGCGATTTGGCCTATCCTTGAGGCTAGCAGGCTTGTCGACAACGCGGAGACAGACGAAACGATTCGAGACGAAGCCATCTTCGCGCTCCGTGCAAGTTTGGGGGAGCGTGGGTTCCGCTTGTTGTCGATTTTGTCGATTTTTCCGGTTTTGCTGCCTGAGTTGACCACACGATTTTCAGTAGTACTTGGCGGCATCAGTGAAGAGGACTTGGCCCTCATTTCGTCGCTCAAGATCGTGCGGCAAGGTCGACTTCCCTATTGGCTACGCGAAAGCCTTGTCAGATCGCTACCAAACGAGGACCTCAGACAAACGCATCATATTATCTCGCGTTTTCAAGATGATATTGACCTCAGCACAGTGACGGAACGATCACTGACAATTGCAGCCGAAGAAGAAGGCCTTCTGTCATTTCTGCGCAAATTTGGACATGGGACGCGTCAGGAGATGATCACGGATGCGATTTTTGTCAGGTTTGCCCGCGGCGAAATCGACTTCTCCGACGTGGTGGTCGAAGCGAAAGGCAATCTCCTCCAAGCGATAAACCCGGCTCTTAGACTTCAGGAGTTGCTTGTTTTGGCATTCGGAACACTTGCGGCCGCTGCGGCATGGGTCGCAGCCCCTTGGATCGTCGATGCCATCGGCGGGCAAAGCATTGGCGGTGTTGATTTGCTGTCGTTGCCTAATGTCCTTGGCCCGATCGGCAAACTTTCGATTATGTGCATTTGCCTCTATCTCTACGGGTTTTCGCATTTTTGGTTCTACTGGTACCAAAGGCGACCTATTTTTTTGCCTTTCTTACTCAACATTGGGCTTCCAAGTCTCCGATTGATCTATGACATGCGCGATGATCGCGTGCGATTTTCCATGCGTTTGAAACATTGGGTACCACCGGTCATTCTTGTGCCTTGGTTGTTTCTCGACCTTCTTCAACTAATCAACACCGATGACATAGTGTCCTTCTTGACGGGCAGGTCACTGCGCGACGAAATAGATATGCTGCCAATTTTTTTGTTAATGGTTGTGCTAATCCGGCAACGCCGCCCCACTTTGGATCTGGTGTCAATGTCGGCAAAGCTCTCGTTGACCCGCATATTTCTGGGCTCAGTCGCATTGGTCACGACTACAATTGCGGGGGCCGCCGCGCAAATCGGATTCGACGTCGAAGCAGGCGATGAACTCTTTACTGCTGTAGCGATCATTGCATTTCTGCTGTCGGTCGCCTGCTTTGCCAACGACAAACCGACGCTTTTGGAGTTCGTGCGAAGCATGGGGCGTAGCTGTTTTGCGCTGCTACCGCTTGCACTCCTCGGCGCGGCGACGTCGGATCTGTTCGTATTGCTTCAAGGCGCGTTTTTTCTTCTGCCGCTTTTTTCAAGCATAGGGGGTGCAACGGCCTGCTTCCTTTTCCTCCTACTCCCATTGCTGTTTCGGGGCGGTCTGATCAATGTCTGGGAATGGCTTACCGGCGTCATCACGGTGGCCGGCATCTATTTCTTGTCTCCCGAAGCGCTTTACACACTTGACGTTCTGCGCGGTCTGTCGATCGACAGTTTCATGCCCACTCTGGCCATTTTGGTGATCGGCGGTTTGATGCTTCGTCGCCAGATGCCACGAGATGCATTTCTTCGCAACGGTGCTGCCGCCGTTGTAATGGCACTAGGTCTGCCGATTATGCTGTCCACCCTTCAGGTGCCGCTTGCCTTTGCGCAGTCTGAAACGTTGATCCCGCTTCAAGAAGATATTACCACCAGCCCTGACGAAATCGAGCCGGACGGCAAAGTGGGTGGCGGTATCGTGCCGGAGCCTGCCGAAGTGCTCGGGACGCCGAACGTCGGCGAAGAGGCGGAGCCCATAGTCGAAGACACAGCGGAGCCTTTAGTTTCTATCAACGATGGCCTCGCGATAGTCAGCGTATATCTTGCATTGACCCTTCTAACAGGCCAACTCATCTGGCAGCGCCATCTCGCGGTTGTGCGAGGCAGCTTGCCCGCATGGGACCAGGGGCCGATTGAAGCAATCCTGCTGTTGCCGCTCGTTCTGCTTCTCGGGTTTTCGGTGCGGTTTTCCGATACATTCTCTTTCACACTGTTATTTCTGCCGATTTTCTTAACCGTGGGCGCATCCGTCCGTTGGGGATATTGGGCGGCCGTCGGTGGTATCGCCGGCATGCTACCCTTGATTGGGCAAACCGGCATAGCGCCAAACACGCTCTATGGCGGGTTGGGCCTTAGCTCCATTGTCATAACAATCGCGCTTACGCGCTGCGTGGCCGAGCGTGGGTTCTTCGCACACGTCCTTTTGGTTGACACGATACGCCCTGTCCACCTGCTCATAGTCGCACTGATGATTCAATTCGCCGTCGGTTACGAACTTCCTGAAATTGCGATGCGCTTGGTTATTAGTCCGCGGGAACTCCTTTATGTCACCATTGTGCTCGTGGGCCTTTCACGCGTGCCTTTGCGCTTACCAGCATTGTTTCTGATCGCAATTTCTGCCGTTGATCTGGTAATGTTTTTTGTCGGGATCCAAAACCCCGATACGTGGCTTATCAATCCCTCCGGCTTTTTTGTAAAGCTTGTCATTTCAGAATGGCCGTTCGTAATGATCGACGGCTTGCTGACGCTCGGGATCGTGCGTGGATTGCGCAATACGCTTATCTATGGCCCGGGGCCAAACGTGACCAAGCAAGATGGTC
Source organism: Ruegeria sp. HKCCD8929 (assembly GCF_013031405.1). Taxonomy (GTDB): domain Bacteria; phylum Pseudomonadota; class Alphaproteobacteria; order Rhodobacterales; family Rhodobacteraceae; genus Ruegeria. The sequence goes on from NZ_WPZY01000062.1 coordinate 7,548, forward strand.
CGATTCTGGGTTGGCTTATCCAGATTTTCCAGAATCCCTACGCATTGGGTTTAGTAGCCCTATTGTTTGCTTTTAATTTGAACGTTATGTCAATTATTACGGAGCAATCATATCTTGCAATTGGAGCATCGACCACTGCAGCATTCGTACTGTTTATTCTGTTAGGGGTCGGTGCGTGTGGGACACCCAAACTTAGTCGATTTGGTGTTTCGGAGAATCCAATGCGCAGCAAAACCGTTGCCATGACGGCCACAACATTTTTGCTTGCTGTTTTTGGTAATTTACTAGCGTCGATCTTGTTCTTCCCGACCGGGGTAAGTTTGGGGAGTGTTTGGCCTTTTGAGTTTACTGCGTTCTACACTCGCGGGCCTGCCAGTGGAATTTATACCCTGTTATTAGTGGTCTTGATGTTTCTAATTGGTTTCTATTCCAGAGGCTTCAGGAATATGATCGTGGCGACACCTTCGCTCTGGGTAAAACGCGAGATTGACCCAAGAGACGAGGAGTGGCTCGACAATTTGGAAGACATAGCCGAGGACTCGAAAGTTAAGGATGGACCGATTAAGCTCTTGGATTGGCAAGAGGGCTTTACCAAAAGTTTGAAAAGGAAGCTCATAGATTTCGATTTTGGCATGTTGGTCATCAAGCAGGAGCTAAGCCGCATACTGAATTTTAAGGTCCCGCCTGGGTGGCAGGACCTGCCGGTACCGATCGCCGGGCGGAGTGTTGAGGCGCTCGATCCGACGCGCAGCCGGTTTGTGATGGCCGGGCTGACCTTGGCCTTGGCGGTAGTGTTGACGGCAGCACTTTATGTCGTCTGAAACATCGCGGCTTTTTGAGTCTTAAGAAGTCACAACGATTGAACCCGAGCCGAAATAGCCTGCCAATTCGATCCGGCGATACCGTCAATGACGCGGCATGATGTCGTGAAACCCTAAACGCTCGAGATATGGTCCGTATCGACACAGCTGATTGCTACGAAATCGAGCTTGCCGCCCTGATTCGCGGCCCATTGTAGTTCTTTCTGAAGCGAGCGCCGAAAAAACTTCCTAGGGTCCACCGTCGATTAAGGCAAAACGCTGTGAGGTTGAAGTGGCGCATTCAAGAATCAGGAAGTAGCCATAATTTACCTACAAAGCTTTGGTATTAAGCATATTTTACCTACCCACTCCTCAACTCGCTGACCCCGGCCCCGGTCACAACCAGGGCAAAGTTCTGTGCATTCGACAACAAATTGGCCGCCGTGACTTGGATCAGATAGGTGCCTGCGACTGGTACTTCCAACCGGACGATCTCGACGTTGTTTTCCGCGTCCGGAAGCCGAAGTCGCAAGGGCAAGTTCGCATTGCCCAGGTGCTTTGGCCCATTGGGTAGTTGTTGCACAAAGAGGTTGAGGTTGTTCTGAAGCGCGCGGCCCGGAATGTCGGTCCAGGCGAGACAAATTCGTAGTTCCAGACCCACATCCACATCCACCTGGAAACGCTTCCTTTGCCCCGTTCTCGAAAACGCAGTTCCAGGAACCGCCCAGTCGTCTTTGAAGGTTAAGCCCATCGTCGGCGCATCGCCATTGGGTAAAGTGGTAGGCATGTTCACGCAACCAAACCCTTGGTGAAAATTGGGCAGATCCGGGAAGTCCGCCGTCGAATCGAGCCCAGTTAGGTGCCGCGTGCCATTGATCAAAGTGGCTTTCACCAACGCGGATGACGGATCATGATTGTGCGCGCTGTGATAATATTGCCGAATAATGGCCGCGCATCCCGAAACCAAGGGCGTGGCCATGCTGGTTCCGCTCATAAAAGCGTACCGTCCAGCGTGGCCCGGCAGCGAGCCGGAGAAGTTCGACAAAGGTGCACGCGACGACTTCGCAGAGGCAATGTTTGTTCCGGGCGCCACAACATCCGGCTTGATCCGCCGATCGTTACAGGGTCCGCGGCTGGAGAAGGCCGCCATGCCTTCCGCGTCGCCCGACGTCGCCTCGGACGAGATCGGCGCGTCCGGAAAGTTCGACGGCCAAACCTGCCCGAATGTCAGCGCTGCTAGCCCACCGCTATCCCGATCAGAGCGGCTCGCTCCAACTGTGATCGCATTCTTCGACGTCGCTGGTGCGCCAATAGACAGCCAATCGACAAAACCGGTTGCCGCGTTTTGATTATCGCGTGCGCTGCCCTCGTTGCCGGCAGCCACAACGATGGTCATATCGGGATTTTTACTCGCGAATTGATCCACTTCAATCGAGTTGAAGGTATAGACGGCCTGCACATCAGCGCCCCAACTATTGTTGTGGATGCGCACGCCCGCATCATAGGCTTCCTGAAACAGGTTGTTCAGGTCAAACGGCAAACCACTCAACCCACCCGAGGCATCCATAACGGATTGAAAAAAGATACCCGCCTCCGGTGCCGTTCCTTTGACTTTGCCGCCCGATGCACTTCCATCGCCAGCCGCGGAACCTGCAACATGGGTACCATGGCCATGCGTGTCGCTGGCGTCACCCGGGCGACCAAGCGCAAGGATGCCAACCAAACGCCCCTGAAAATCTGGATGTCCGTCATCCAAGCCGCTGTCAGCAATTCCGATGATCTGTCCTGCACCTGTGAAATTGAGACGGGCCGCTCCAGTCGGATCGTCCACGCCCAGTAGAACACGGGCGTGATCATTGTATAGTTTGGGTGTCACGAATTCCGCGACTTTAAAAACTTCGGGTAGAAAGCCGACCTCATCTAGATTTGGATCGCCATCGAGAAAAAAGGCGCGGATCTTTGTGTTGCTACTGCCGCCCACCGGAACGTTCCGGTCCGCGAGCCAGGACAACACGGTCGAAAGATCTTCTGGCCGATGCAGCCCGATATCATAGGCCCGAATGTCCGGATTTGCAGGATTGGCCGAACTCGATTGTTCCGGCAGACTAAGAGCCTCCGTGCCTTTGGCAGAATACTTAACCATCCGAAGCATGAAAATTAGGCTGTTGACGGCTGCGAAATGCTTATCGGGAACACGCAAAACCAATCGGTGAGACCCAAGTGCTTCGATGACCTCCGCGCCTGCATTCAGCAGGCTGTTGCGCCACTCTTCAAGAAGCGGGCCTGCCAGTTGGGCTATATAGCGATCAGTTGGAACATCAGGCTCATCGATGCTCTCGAAAGCGGCCCTGGGGACACTTGCCGTACTCACACTGGCCACCAGTTGATCGAGTGGCTCTGGCGGCACGTCTTCTAGGATTTCAACCACCAATCCCCTTGTCTTTAATTCTGCGATTGCGTCATCGTCTGCCGTGCCCATAACGAAACTCTCGGTTTCGCTGGCAACGGCAATGATTTTTAACGCATCTTCAAGCTCATGCTCATGCATAAAGTAAGCAACAATTCGCTTTTCGGACATTTTCCAACCCCCTAAAAAATGCTTTAGTCGAAGCCATGTCGATAAAATCTGATAATGTACCATAGCAATTTGTACGAATATTGTCGAACTTAGGGGAATGTCGGGTATCGGTTTTTTGTTCGCTCCCGTTTGAATTTAAGATCACAGACAAGCGCTTCTGAAGATTCTGGTGGCGATATGTTCTCTCTAGGTGAACTTACTAGCAACTGTATTTGTCATGCGAGCTTAGCGTTCCACTTTTGCCGTGATTTGCACAGTGCGTTCGCGATTGTGACAAGCTTTCTTGCGACTGCGGTGATGACGACTTTGTGTGGTTTACCGGCTGGTCGGAGGCGATCCACGAAGGGCTTGTGCCCCGGCTGGCGGCAAATGCTTTGATTTGAGCGGGAGGCACCTGCCTGGTGGCAACCCCGGCAGCGTCGAGGGCCGCCCAAAGCCGCCACTCCTGACCTCCGGTCGCTTCGAAGCACACCAAAGCCTCGGCCGGTCGAGCCAGTTGAATGAGCCGCTCGTGCCCCTCATCCGTGTTCGGGAGCCGCAGCCGATTGCCATCCGGCAGGAAATGAATGTCCAGCCAGTCGCGGCTGACGTCCATGCCGATGATCCGATCCTGTGATACCGTGTTCATACTCTCTTCCTTCTGCTCCGCGGTCCTCGGTGGCCGCATTCAACTGTTCGAGACGATGAAGAGAGACGGTGCTGGCTCGCTAACAAACGTGGTCATGCCACAAGGCTCAGACGCCATACACCGCCCCGTCAGCAACCTCGGCCAAGGCGGCTGACGGGGGTCAAGTTAGCAAACTCGAGATACAGAAGGGTCAGGGACCATTGATTTCTGGAAAACAGAGCGATGCCAAGTCTGATCTTTTCTGGTTAAGCGGTGCGCAGATAGCGCATCTTGAGCCCTATAGCCCCAAGCCCTACAGCAAGCCTCGCGTTGATGGCAGGCGCGTGTTGAGTGAAATTATCTTCATCAATCGCAATGGTTTACCGTGGCGTGACGCGCTCAAGGAATACTTCCCACACAAGACTTTGTACAACCGCTGTACGCGGTGGAGTAATAAGGGCATCTTCGTACAGATGTTGGCCGGGCTGGCCGCGGATCACGGCGAAGAGAAGATAGTGATGATCTCCTCTCGGGGTATTGCAAAACCCTGCTGGGGAGCGGACGCGACCTACCTCACGGTACATCGAACAGCCTCCAGTTTGGGGTCCGCGGAGCGCTCGGCATAGCACGGCGGTCAGGGGAAGCAAGTACCCGCGATCCTAATGGTCACACTATCACAAAAGGTAGATCGACACAGATTGGTTCATTGCATCTAGGATTGTCCCTGAGCTGAGCGCACTGTGGGCAGCCAGCGAGGCCGAAGGCTATCCTTTCGGTGATTGTATGAAGCTGCTGATCCTGAGCGGCCAGAGACGCGCCGAAGTCGCCGAAATGTGCTGGTCAGAACTCGATCTCGAAAAACGCTTGTGGACCCTGCCTTCGCAACGCGCCAAGAACGGCAGGCAACACACTGTCCCGATCACTGACGCGATGCTGGATGTCCTGCGCAGGGTCTCGAGGTTCCTGGGGTCGGATTACGTTTTCACCACCACCGGCAAGTCGCCAGTGTCGGGGTTCGGTCGCCTGAAGAACCGGCTCGACAAAGCGCTGCCCGATGGCACGGAGCCGTGGATCATCCATGACCTGCGCCGCACGATGTCCACCAACATGGCGATGCTTGGGGTCCCGCAACCCGTCACTGAGGCGCTGTTAAACCACAAGACAGGTGTGGTCTCAGGCGTGGCCGCCATCTACAATGTCTATTCGTATGCAGACGAGAAGCGCGAAGCTCTTGGCGCGTGGTCGCAACACGTAATGAAACAGACCGGGTTGAAGAATGACGATCTCGAAGGCAAAGTTAAGCGAGCTTCAGGTTGACCTCCTTCTTCTCAGCATTATCCGCGCCTATGACCATCCTAAGGGAAAAAACGAGATGGGCCGATTAGCCGATGCTCGTACCGCACTTTTCGGAGCGAAGCGTAGTCAAGGTCGAAAGGATGCATTCGACTATTTGGCGCTCTTCAAGATTTTAGATGACAACCGCAAGCGAGAGCTGGATAGCCTTCGCCGCAGCATAGCTAAGCGAGACGATAATCTGCGAAGGCCTGAATGGCAGGCCGCAATTGAAAACAATCCGAAACCAATTCGTACAGCCGCGCGAGAATACTTGAGATTTGCAGGGTCATCTGCCAGCGACAAAAGTCTTGAAGATCGTCTGCGGCGGAAGGCCCGCACACCATTGAGCACCAGAGAGATGGCTAAGCTTGAGCCCTTCTTTGATCTAGACGCGCCTCAAACTAAGACCCTCGTAACAATCCTCGAACTACTCGAAAAAATGGGTGTTCAGTCTAAAGGCTTCTGGGACGAAAACCCCTAGTTTGTGTCCCACGACCACGCGCTATCACCCTGCTAATCTGCGTTTGCATGCACCCCATGGGGTCGACCCCTTCATCAACCAGATGGAGGACCATCATGAAAATCGAAGACGGTCGCAAGACCTTAGCCACGCGCGATGACCTAAAGCGCATGGGTATCACTCTGAGCAACACAACGTTGCTGAGGCTTGAAGCGCGAGCAGGGGCTGGCCCTGGTGCCCGAACCGCTCTGGTGGCTGATGGGCGTCGTCGTGTCCTTCTATTTCGGTGCGCGACATC
>NZ_WPZY01000063.1 GCF_013031405.1 Ruegeria sp. HKCCD8929
GTTTTCCGAGCCGTGAATCACGCAGAGCAGCGAAAATCAATGCATCCTGACCCTAAGCACGATTATGCCATCGGCCGGCACGATACTCAGCGCCAGATCAATGACGATCAGTGGTTCGTGTCCTCTATCGTCGAGATAATTTCATCAGATGACGAACCGAAACGGACCCGAACCGCTGCCACCAAGGCAATCAAGCAGCTCGCCCAAACGACCAAAGGTCGAAAATACGGCGATTTTGCAAAACATGTCGAAGCCGCGGATAAGGCGATCACGGCCTATACCAACGACGTCCACAAGTGGATCGGAGGACTGATCGGAGCCGCCGAGAGTACCGTCTCGGGTCTCAAGGTGGTCAAGGAGGCGGGGATATTCTGTGGAACCGTTGTTGCCATCACCGTCACCGCTCCGGCCAGCCTGCCGGCGGCGGCCCTGGTCGGCGGCCTTTCAAGCGCCGGGGTCAACCTTGCCTTTGACGGCGCCGACGCGCTGGGCCGGTGGGACGCCGGCCTGAAGCAGCGCTCGCCAGGTGAGATTGCCAAGCGGACCTTGGCGAATGCCCTTACGGGCGCTGCAGGCTCGGCGATTGCAGGCGGTATCGCGAAGTACGCCGCCAAGCCGTTTTTGAACGTACTGGCATCACGGCCAATGATCTCGGCCCAGCTCGCGCGCCTGTCCCAAAGCAGGGTCGTTTCGCGCGTTCTGGAAAAGGAGGCCGCCCTTTTGGCGAAAGAACTGGCCAAAAAGGACTTGGTTGCCTTTTCGCAGGGGATCAAGAACTTTCCCGACAAGGTGGTCACGCAGGCTTTGATGAAATTCTTCATCAGGTTTGGGACCGGTGGTTTCAGCAAGTTGCTCAAATCGAGCGCAGAGGTCGAAAAGGAGATCGGCAAGTGGATGGCCACAAACCCCAAGCAACTCGGGAAGAAAAATGGTGAAGCCGTCGGAGCCGCCGCTGCAGCCGATCTTGCCAAGGGCAAGATCTCGGACATCCTGTATGACCGATTGCTGACGACCAAGAAGGACGAGTTTACTAAGATCCTACGTGCCGAGATGGAGGCCTATGCAAAGGCCCAGTCAGCGCGGGCATAGGATGGGATTTTGGTGTCATTCAGGCCCCGATTTGATCGCTTCGTCGGGCGCGGCGTCAACCATCGCGTATCGCATGCTGGGCGCACGGTGGTCGGGACCGGGAAACCTCGAACCCGTGCAAAAGCGGCGAGATCGCAAAACCTGCGCGTTTTGCATGGCCGCGTTTGACCAATTGAGCGTGGAGAGATCGCCTTCCTGCGCCGCATCTCGGAAGAGGGCTGCGTAACAGTTGGCCAACGCGTAAGATAGAGCTTGTATCCGAGAGGTCATGCCTCAGAAATTACGAGCTCCGACAACGCAATTGCTTCCGATCATTGTCAGGTCCCTGTCCTGCATACTGTGATCGTCTGACTATGGACGTCGCGCCCGAAACGGTCGGGTTCTTGTGCGCGAGTGGCTTGGTAGGTTCAGAGAACGACCTGTCTGTATCGCCGCGATCAAATAGGATCGCGGCAAGCGGCATATGGCAGTGCAAAGCTCTGCTCTCTTGGATTGATGATTGTCCCGAGCGGCTTCTCTCACAACCCGGGAGGTCGGTCGGGGTATTGGAGCATCAGTTCGCGTCAGCCGCGTCCTATCCTGTTCGATCGGCAGGGACTTGGAAGCAGGATACCTCCGCACTATACTTGGTGATTTTGAAGCGGCGGCGTTGGCAATCACCTAGTTCACATTGAAGGTCGGCGCGCAGCGGCGAAAGTGCGGAGCTTCGTTGATTTCGCTGCCGACCGCCTCCGCGCAGTGGCGGCTATGAATTGACACCTGTTGTCATTCGAGACCAGCGGCTCAAGCCGGACTGCCCTCCGAAACTCTCTTTACTGAGATGCGGCTCGCCCTTCCTTACGTCCGTCGCCGGTACGAGAGCTTCTGAGATCGAACTGGCGCAAGCAGAGCCTCGAGGTCACAAGTTCTGAGACGTCTCGAGATGCCGACTTCTCAAGAGTATGGCATAGCCAGAGGCACCCTGCACCCTCGAAGGCGTCTTGGCCCTGTTAGGGGATGAGGCTCATCTTCAGCAAGGTCCCGGATGGCGGCAACCGTCACAATCACATCGAGCCTGCAACCATACAGGGCCTCGCGTTTCGCCAATACCTGCCGGATCAATCGATCGCCGGGTTTTGCTGCCTCATGTTCCTGATTGACAGGTTACACAATTGATGCAACCAATATCAAATAGGTTGCGTTAGAGGTTGAATCGCTGTGCAACGAGCTGATGCCCCTTCAGGTACAGATCCGAATGACACCATCCTGCGGCTGAGTGATTTCAGTTTGCGGTTTCGCGGGCACGCCGCCCTGGCGGTGGACGGGTTGAACCTGTCGGTCTCGGCAGGTGAAACCCTGTGCATCGTCGGCGAATCCGGCTGCGGCAAGTCGATCACGGCAATGGCGATGATGGGTCTACTGCCGCGCGACGTCATCGACATCCCCAATGGCCGGATGGAGTTCGAAGGTCGCAGCCATGACCTGCGCACCGATGGGCTGGATGCGCCCGCCCGGGGCAATCGCATGGCGATGATCTTTCAGGAACCCATGACCTCGCTTAACCCCGCCTTCCGGATCGGAGACCAGATCGCCGAGGCGGTTCTGCATCACCGCAGTTGCACCCGGACCGAGGCAACCGACAGGGCCCGGCAGATGCTGCACCGGGTGGGAATTCCGGCACCAGAACAGCGTTTGCGCGAATACCCGCACCAACTGTCCGGCGGGATGCGGCAGCGGGTGATGATCGCCATGGCGCTGATCAACAACCCGGCGCTGCTGATCGCGGATGAGCCGACAACAGCGCTGGACGTGACCATTCAGGCCCAGATCCTCGATCTGATCCGTGACCTGCAACGCGAAACCAGCATGGCCACTGTCCTGATCACCCATGATCTGGGTGTGGTGGCCGAAATCGCCAGCACCGTAGCGGTGATGTATGGCGGTCAGATCGTTGAAAGCGGGCCGGTGAATGCTGTTTTTGACGACCCGCAACACCCCTACACGATCGGGTTGATGAGTTCGGTGCCGCGCATGTCTGGCGGGCGCGGCAGACTGATCACCGTCCCCGGCACGGTCCCGTCGATTGCCGATATGCCCGACGGCTGCAGGTTTCGCACCCGCTGTCCCTTTGCCACCGCCACCTGCGCCAGCCGGCCCGCTGCGGGTCAGGTTGCGCCGGGCCACAGTGTTGCGTGCCATTTCGCACCGCTGGAGCGGCAGGAGGACGTTCGATGGGCGATCTGATCCTCGAAGCGCGCGATCTGACGCGCCATTTTACCTTGAGTGCCGGATTGTTTGCCCCAAAAACAAAGGTGCGCGCCGTCGATGGGGTGTCACTGGCCATTCGGCGCGGGGAGACGTTCGCCATCGTCGGTGAGTCCGGTTGCGGCAAATCCACCCTCGCGCGGCTGCTGATGCGGCTGGACCGTCCCACGGCGGGACAGGTGCTGTTTGACGGGCAAGAGGTACAGGACCTCGCGCGACGCGACATGGCTCCGCTGCGCCGGGATATGCAGTTCGTGTTTCAGGACCCCTTTTCGTCGCTGAACCCACGAATGACCGTGGGCCAATTGGTGGGCGAACCGCTTGAGGTGCATGCGCCCGAACTGGATGCCGCCGCGCGCCGCAGTAAGGTCGCGGATCTCCTGGCGCAGGTCGGTCTTCTGGCCGATCACGCCAACCGTTACCCGCACGAGTTTTCCGGCGGACAGCGCCAACGTATCGGCATCGCCCGGGCTCTGGCCTCAGGGCCGCGCCTGCTGATCGGGGATGAGCCGGTCTCGGCGCTGGACGTGTCGGTGCAGGCGCAGGTGGTCAATCTGCTCAACGATCTCAAGCAGGATCTAGACCTGACGCTGGTGATCATTGCCCATGATCTGGCAGTGATCCGGCATATGAGCGACCGGGTTGCGGTGATGTATCTGGGCCAGATCGTTGAAAGCGGCCCGGCCGATCGGGTCTTTGACACCCCGCGCCATCCTTATACGCACGCGCTGCTCTCGGCGATCCCCGAACCCGAGGTGGGACGCACCCGCACACAGATCACGCTGAGCGGCGAGATGCCCAGCCCCTCGGCACCGCCATCGGGGTGCCGGTTTCACACCCGCTGCCCCCTTGCGCAGGACAATTGCCGGACCGACACACCCACGACCACGCTGGTGGACGGGATGCATTCCGTCGCCTGCCACCACTGGCAAACCATACCGCAAGCCGGAAAACCGGCCCAGCCACGGCATCGCAGCGTCGGAGCGGAAGAGCGGTTCGCGCTGTATCGCGCGGCTTTGGAAGCCAAGGAAAATGCTGCCACACACAGGGAGGAAATATCATGAATGCCTTCAAGACCAGCCTGCTAGCCGGGCTTCTGAGCGCCACCGCGCTAACGGTACAGGCCGCTGATCTGCGTATCGCGCTACAATCGGATGCCGATGTGCTGGATCCGGATCAGTCGCGCACCTTCGTCGGTCGCATCGTCTATGCCTCGCTTTGCGACAAGCTGGTGGATATCACTCCCGAGTTGGAACTGATCCCGCAACTGGCCACCGGTTGGGAATGGAGCGAAGATGGCAAGTCGCTGACCATGACCTTGCGCGAGGGCGTGGTGTTCCATGACGGGACGCCCTTCAATGCGCAGGCGGTTGCCGACAATATCGACCGCTCTCAGAACCTCGAGGAATCGCGCCGCAAGTCCGAGCTCAAGTCGGTTACAGGTGTGGATGTGGTCGACGACTACACCGTGCGCTTCAACATGGCGGCCCCCGATGCAACGCTTCTGGCGCAGTTCGCCGACCGGTCGGGTATGATGGTTTCCCCTACCGCAGCCACGGCGGCGGGTGCGGATTTTGGTCTGAACCCTGTCTGCTCGGGACCGTTCAGTTTCAAGGAACGCGTGGCGCAGGATCGGATCGCGCTAGAACGTTTCCCGGACTACTGGAACGCCGCTGAGATCCACTTTGACAGCGTAACGTTCCTGCCCATCCCGGACACCACCGTGCGACTGGCCAATCTGCAATCGGGTGATATCGACATGCTGGAACGCCTCGCCGCCACTGATCTGGCTCAGGCTGAGGGTGACGGGGGTATTGCCGTCGAACGGGCCGTTTCGCTGGGATATCAGGGTATTACCTTTAATGTGGCCAACGGTGAGAAAGGCGACAACCCCTGGGGCAACGACAAGCGGCTGCGTCAGGCGCTAAGCCATGCGCTGGATCGCGATGCGATCAATCAGGTGGTGTTTGAGGGCGCCTTTGCCCCCGGCAACCAGCCGTTCCCGCCGACCTCGCCCTGGTATGACGCCGATCATCCTGTGCCCGCGCGGGATGTGGACAAGGCCAAGGCCCTGCTGGCCGAGGCGGGGTATCCCGATGGTATCGACCTTGAGGTACAGGTGCCCAATACCACCGTACCGCTACAGCTGATGCAGGTCGTGCAGGCGATGGCCGCCGAGGCCGGGATCAGGATTGAGATCACGTCGAAAGAGTTCGCCACCCTGCTCGCCGATCAGAGCGCGGGCGACTATCAGGCCAGTCAGATCGGCTGGTCCGGTCGGGTCGACCCCGATGGCAACATCCACCAGTTCATGACCACCGGCGGCGGTATCAATGACAGCCACTATTCCGACCCGAAAGTGGACGAGATGCTGAATGCGGCCCGTGCCTCGACTGATTTCGAGGCGCGCAAAGCCGAGTATGACGGCGCGCGGGATGTCCTGATCGAGGATATGCCAATCGTGTATCTCTATCACCAGACCTGGATCTGGGCGCTCGACACTGGCCTCAAGGGGTTCACCCCATATCCGGACGGGATGATCCGCTTGGAAGGTGTGACTCTCGAGAACTGAGCCTATCCCCGGCCCGCCCGAATGTCCCCCGGGCGGGCCACCCCGTTGAAAGCCTGAGCCATGCTGTCCTTCATCCTGCGTCGCATTCTGATCGCGATACCGACGATCCTGCTGATCTCGGTCTTTGTGTTCAGCCTGCAAAAACTGCTGCCCGGTGATCCGGTGCTGGCCATGGCGGGCGAGGAACGGGACCCCGAGGTGCTGGATTACCTGCGCGAGAAATACCGGCTGAACGACCCGGTCCCGGTGCAGTATCTGACATGGGTCGGCAACGCGTTGCGCGGTGATCTGGGCATCTCGCTGCGTACCAACCAGCCGGTCACCGAGCTGATCGCCGAAAAGCTGCCGGTGACGATCCAGCTGGCGGTTATGGCGATCCTGTTCGCGCTGGTGATCGGCATCCCTGCGGGGATCATCTCGGCCGTCAAAAAGGGCACGGTGACCGATTATGTGGCCAATATCGTTGCGCTTTCGGGCCTGTCGGTTCCCAATTTCTGGTTGGGTATCATGCTGATCCTGCTGGTGTCGGTGCGGCTCAACCTTTTGCCCGCCTCGGGGTATGTGCCGCTGTCCGAAGACCCGGTGAAATCCATCACCACCATGCTGATGCCCGCCTTTGTTCTGGGCACGGCACTGGCCGCCACACTGATGCGGCACACACGGTCCGCCATGCTGGGCGTATTGAAATCCGACTATGTCCGCACCGCCCGGGCCAAGGGCTTGCACGAGCGCCGTGTAGTGCTGAAACACGCCTTTCGCAACGCGCTGACACCGATTGTGACCCTGACCGCTCTGCTGTTTGGTGAGCTGATCGCGGGCGCGGTGCTGACCGAGCAGATCTTCACCATCCCCGGATTTGGCAAACTCGTGGTCGATGCAGTCTTCAACCGGGACTATGCGGTGGTGCAGGGCATCGTGCTGGTCACAGCTGTCGGCTTTATCGTGATGAACCTGCTGGCTGACGTGGCCTATGTGCTGCTCAACCCGCGACTGAGGACCGCCTGAGATGAGCATTGCCGACCCCATCCTGACACGCCGTCCCGAAAGCCGGGTCTGGAAGAAGTTCCGTGCCCACAAGAGCGCCATGCTTGGCGGTGTGCTGGTGGCGTTTTTTGTCCTGATTGCGCTGGCCGCGCCGATCCTGCCTGTGCCCGATCCCGCTGCCACGGACTGGGGCGCGGTGCGCAAGGCGCCAACCGCTGCCCATCCCTTTGGCACCGATGAGATCGGGCGCGACGTGCTGGCCCGGATGATCTGGGGCGCGCAGGCGTCGCTGCTGGCGGGTGTCGTCTCGGTCGGGATCGCGGTCCTGCTGGGGGTGCCGCTGGGCATCGTTGCAGGGTACTTCGGCGGCTGGACCGACGCGGTGATCTCGCGCTGTACCGAGGCGCTGCTGGCCGCGCCCTTCCTGATCCTGGCCATTGCGCTGGCGGCCTTTCTGGGCCCATCGCTGACCAATGCGATGATCGCCATCGGTCTGTCGGCCACCCCGATCTTCATCCGGCTTACGCGGGGGCAGGTGCTGTCGGTCAAGGCTGAGGATTATGTCGCAAGCGCCCGTGCCATCGGGTTGCCGACGCCCAAGATCCTGACCCGCTACATCTTTCCCAACGTGCTGCCGCCGGTGCTGGTGCAGGCCACGCTGACCATCGCCACCGCCATCATCGCCGAGGCTTCGCTGTCCTTTCTGGGCCTCGGCCAGCAACCGCCCGCCCCAAGCTGGGGCTCGATGCTGAATACCGCCAAGAACTTCCTCAACCAGGCCCCGTGGATGGCGATGTGGCCGGGCATCGCGATCTTTCTCGTGGTGCTGGGCTTCAACCTATTGGGCGACGGGCTGCGCGACGCGCTGGACCCGCGCGAACACTGACTTTCGGAGACAGCAAAACCATGTCTGAATTCACCACCCGTCCCGAGATCCGAGGCACCTTTGGCGTCGTCACCTCGACCCACTGGATCGCCTCGGCTGTGGGTTTCGGCATCCTCGAAAAGGGCGGCAACGCCTTTGACGCCGCCGTTGCCACCGCCATGACCCTGCAAGTGGTCGAACCGCATCTGAACGGCCCCGCAGGCGACATACCCGCGATCTTTCATTCCGCCGAAACCGGCAAAACCGAGGTTCTCTGCGCCCAGGGACCCGCCCCGGCTGCCGCCACCATCGAGCACTTTACCGGACTGGGCCTGAACCTGATCCCCGGCTCGGGTCTGCTGGCCACGGTCGTGCCCGGCGCTTTTGATGGCTGGATGCTGATGCTCCGCGATCATGGCTCGCTACCTCTGCGCACCGTCATGGAACCCGCCATCGCCTACGCACGAGACGGCCACCCAGTGCTGCCGCGTGTGGCTCATACCATTGTGGGCCTGTCAGAGTTCTTTGCCGAGGAATGGCCCAGCTCGGCCGAGACATGGTTGCCTAATGGGCAAGCTCCTGAACCTAATGGCAATTTCGCCAACCCTGCACTGGCCGCTACATATGAACGTCTTATGGCCGATGCCGAAGCCGCGCACGAGGATCGTGTCGAACAAATCGACGCCGCCCGTCGCGCCTGGCGGCAGGGTTTCGTGGCCGACCGGATTTTTGACTATCTGGCCGAGGCAACCGTCATGGATGTGTCGGGCCAGCGCAACCGGGCCGTGCTGGCGCGGGGTGACATGGCCGACTGGCGTGCCAGCTACGAAGAACCGCTCAGCTATGACTATCATGGCTGGACGGTCCATAAGACACATGCCTGGAGCCAGGGCCCGGTGATGCTGCAGGCGCTGGCGATCCTCAAGGGGATCGATCTTGGCGCAATGGACACGAACGGAGCCGAGTTCGTCCACGCGGTGATCGAGGCCATGAAACTCGCTTATGCCGATCGCGAGGCTTATTACGGTGACCCGGATCACAGCGATGTCCCGATGGAACACCTGCTGAGCGACGTTTATGCGGCGGAACGCCGAGCCTTGATCGGGCCGGACGCGTCACAGGAACAGCGCCCGGGTCGGGTGCCGGGGTTCGAACATCTGGCCGACGCCTACATCGCGCGTGCCGCCAGAGATTTTCAGGCCAATACCGGTGCCAGCGCGGGCGAGCCGACCATGTCGCACCTGATTGAAAGGCGCGGCGATACCGTGCATCTCGATGTGATTGACCGCTGGGGCAACATGGTGGCGGCCACGCCCTCGGGCGGCTGGCTGCAAAGTTCGCCGGTGATCCCCGGGCTTGGCTTTCCGCTCAACAGCCGGGCACAGATGTTTTGGTTGGAACCGGGCCTGCCGACCTCGCTGGCGCCGGGGCGCAGGCCGCGGACCACGCTGACACCCAGCCTTGCCGAAAAGGACGGGGTCAGGCTGGTCTTTGGCACCCCTGGCGGCGATCAGCAGGATCAGTGGCAGCTGATCTGGTTCCTGCGTTTTGTGCATTTCGGGCTGGAGCTGCAGGCCTGCATGGATGCACCGCTGTTTCACTCGATGCATTTCCAAAGCTCGTTCTATCCCCGTGCGGCGCAGCCCGGAGAGATGATGATCGAGGCCTCGTTCGGCGAATCCGTGATCGAGGACCTGCAAGCGCGTGGCCACAAGGTAACCGTCGCCGAACCCTGGACTGTCGGCCGCCTGACCGCCGCTCTCCGCGAACAGGACGGCACCCTGCGTGCCGCCGCCACCCCCCGCCTGATGCAGGCCTATGCAGTAGGACGCTGACATGACCTATTCCCTGATTGCAAAAGATCCCGAAACCGGTGTCATCGGCATCATCGTTGCCAGCCGCTTCTTTGCCTGCGGCGCCCGTGTCACATGCGTCGGCGCACACAGCGCGATCGCCTCGCAGGCCTTTTCGAACCCGGTCTGGGGCACCGAAGGGTTGCGGCGGCTCGAAGCAGGCGAAGCAGCGCAAGAGGTACTGGACGACCTGGTGGCCCGTGATGACGGGCGCGCCGCGCGGCAGGCGCATTTGCTGGACAGCCACGGCGATTTTGCCGCTCATACCGGCGAGGATTGCGTTGACTGGGCCGGGCATCGCATGGGCCGGTATCATTCGGTCGCCGGGAACATGCTGGCCGGGCCCGATGTGGTCGAGGCCACCTTCGAGACCTTCGCTGACAGCAGCGGCCAGCCCTTGGCCGAACGGTTGATCTCTGCGATGGAGGCAGGCGAGCGGCTGGGCGGTGACAAACGCGGCAAGCAGGCGGCGGGAATGGTGATCCACCGGGGCGAGGCGCATTCCTGGCTCGACATCCGCACCGACGATCATCACGATCCCCTGGCCGAGTTGCGCAGGCTCTATGACGTGGCGGGTGAGCGCTATCTGCATTTCGCAGAAGCTATGCCGAGCGAGCGCAACTTCTCAGGCAACCCCGACCGGACCGCGCTCGAAGCGGCCATCGCCAAAGGTGAGGCGGAACGCCGGGCTGCCGGGCGCGTCAGCCGTTCGCTGGCCACCGGAGCGCCCTGAGGTTGGGTACGATTGCCCCATCCACTGTGGTGGCGCTGTTTGCCATCGCCACTGGGGCCGGCGTTTTTGGTGGGGTTCTGGCGGGGTTGCTGGGCGTTGGTGGCGGTATCGTCATCGTTCCCGCGCTCTATTTCGCGCTTTCACTTTCGGGCAATGATCCTGCCCTGACCATGCAGGTCGCGGTCGGCACATCGCTTGCCACTATCGTGTTCACATCACTGTCGTCCGGTTGGGGTCATTACCGGCGCGGCGCACTGGACATGGCCCTGCTGAGGCGATGGGCCCCGGCCATCCTGGCAGGCGTGATCATCGGCGGACTGCTGGGCGGTTTGGTCAGCGGCTACATCTTGGTCGCGGTCTTTGCTTGTGTCGCCGGCCTCGTGGCGACAGACATGATCTTTCGCAGGCCCGACGGCACCGCATCACCCCGCAGCTTTTCGTCCGGCACCTGGGCTGCGACCGGAGTGCTGGCAGGGGGTGTGTCGGCCATGATGGGCATCGGTGGAGGCACGGTCTGCGTACCGGTTCTGAACTTTCTGGGCTACGACATCCGCCGCGCGGTAGGTACGTCGGCCGCCATCGGCTTCGTCATCGGCCTGCCCGGAGCGCTCATCTACGCGGCCACCGGTCTGGGTCAGCCCGGTCTGCCGCCTTACTCGCTGGGCTATGTCAATCTGGTTGCGGCCATGCTGATCATTCCGCTGACCGCCAGTTTTGCCCATGTCGGCGTGCGCATCGCTCATTCCATTCCACAACGTGCATTGCGGCTTGCTTTTGGTCTGTTCCTGATGCTTACGTCCCTGCGCATGTTTTTTGATCTGGTAAGAGCGTGGTGAACCTTGGAAAATAGTCCATCAGATGCCGACCTGACCGCTGCCTTGCGTGCCGGGATCGACTCGGGGGCCTTCCTAAAGAACGGCAAGCTGCTGCCCGAACGCTCGCTGGCCGAAACGCTTGAGGTGACGCGGGCGCGGATGCGGCGCATTCTCGATCTGCTGGAACAGGATGGCACCATTTTTCGCCGCCACGGTCAGGGCACCTTCGCCTCTCCTCCGCCAGCGGTCGAAGCCAACCCGTTTCGGGCGCTGGCCGCCAAGGTCATGCCGCGCGACGTCATGGAGGTGCGGCTGGAGATCGAACCGGCGCTGGCCGCCCTTGCCGCCCGGCGTGCTTCGGTCAAGGAACTCAAGACGCTGGAACAGTTGACCCAGGCAACGCTGGACGCCTCTGACACCGAGGCCTACGGCGTAGCCGATGACATCTTTCACTACAAGATCGCCGAGCTGGCTCATAACCCCCTGTTTCTGACGGTTTACGATTCCATCCGCGCGGTCCGGCGACAGGCGGAATGGACCCGCCGTCGGGAAACCAGATACTCGCCATCCACACTGGTGCGTCTGGGTGAACAGCACGAACAGCTGTTCAGCAGCATCGCCGCACGCGACAGTCAGGCCGCTGCCGAAATCATGGAAACGCATCTGCTGTCGGTCTCGAACGCAATGCTGCGCAACCGCAGCTACGGTTCCGAGGATCACCTGCCACCTACCGAGAAACGACAATGATCCATGGAGGGCGTTGTGGCTGGCCAATATCCGGCGGGAATGGCTTCAGGCTGATCGAGAGTATGTTTTCACCTGCGCCGTTCATCACCTCATTCGGTGTGTCGTCCGGGATGGACATGACACTTGGCGCGACGGCTCCAGGTGTTTGATCCCAAGGTTTGATGGTGCGATCCATTCGATGAAATGGAAGGATGCCTTATGGGACAGATACGTCACGGCTGACCCCGACCCAGTCGCGGCAGTGCTTTGAAACACTGCCATGCTGACTGAGTGATATGGTTTCCAGAGCCTAAAGCCTCCCGCCATTAACCTGAGACATAGCCGGCAGCCTTGAAGTAGTTCCAG
>NZ_WPZY01000064.1 GCF_013031405.1 Ruegeria sp. HKCCD8929
ATTCAAAGGTGGAAAATTCCAGTTCGCAATGGCCCGAAAATCGGGGGGAAGGTCAAAACCACCCTTGCCCAAAAAACGATCAACGGCGGCGCGGATCGTGAACGTGAACCAAAGATGCGCCCGCTGCGTCGGATGTCGCAGGCGCCATGCGGTTACAAAATTAGGTCGCCGTCGCTCAAGGCATCCCAAGTATCGCAAATCCCGAACCCGCCGTTCGTGCCGTGCACTGCCGACGGCAGGGGAGAGCCAGATTGCACGTTTATTGCGGCGGGCAATGATGTCGGCTTCAGTTGGACGGTTCACTTTGGACAAATATGATAATCGAGTTCATAGTAGCTTTTCCCATGTCGCAACCTTTTCCTCTTAATTCCGAGCCGACGGCAGCGTCAGATGACTTTGAAGAAAGAAAACCGGCTGATGACCTAAATCAAGCCTGAGACCACATGCCTGACCGCGCGCGAACCGGACCAACAGCATGCAAGATCTTTCGCTTCCAATCACAACTTTTCTCGCCAGCAGCTTGCTGGGTAGGCTATTGATTCTCAGCTGGAGGGTGATCAGGGCCAGGCAATCTGGTGGTCCTTCACTCGGAGATGATGGCGACAAAAGCCTTCAGCGGAAAATCCGCGCTCAGGCCAACCTCGCGGAATACGCGCCGCTCTTCGTTGTGCTCATTGCGATTCTCGAACTGCAAGACGGAAATTGGATAATACTGACAATTCTATCCCTGATGTTTCTGGCTGGCCGTCTCGCCCATGGCTATGCGCTCGCATTCACGCAGCGCAACGTGACGGGTCGCTTAGGCGGAATGGGTCTAACAATTGCCGCGGCTGCTCTTGCCGTGATCCACGGGTTTGCGGTCATGGTTTTTTGAGGCGCGCGGAGGTCACGAAGGACGACTCCGAGCCCGCAGTGTATTGTCGGATGGATCGATAAGGCCGTCAGAAGAGTGCCGTCCTAGAAGGTTCCTGTTATTATGCAAGTGACACAAATCTAACTTGACTTGGGTGCGGATCAACATTGAGCAGAGGTTGAGAGCTACTCACGGCGACTGTGTCCGCAATGAGTTAATTCGCGCGGCTAACGAATTTGCATCAACAGTGAGTGTCAGCAAAGCGGGTTCAACTGTAGCATAACAGCGTGGTGTCGAGTGTCCGGTTTGAGCCGCCGCCCGAGCGACTAGGAGAAGACATGCGCGACTTCGCGCGCCGAGTATCGTTCGGGGCCTTCGACGTGCCGAACGCCTGTGTCGGACACGGGCGTTGTCAATCGGCGCGCTGCCACATCACCCAGATCGGAAGGCGCAACTATGGGTAAGATCAGATCGACGGGAAAGAAGCGGGGTAGCGGGATCTGTCGCAAAGTTTCAAGGTTGATGCCGGGGTTGCAGCGATTTTTGCTATCGCCGGCCCTGCATCGATCACGACGGTATCCGTATGATTTCGTTTCAGGGCGCCCAATTCCCAAAGCCTGTGATCCTATAAGTGGCCTATTTCTATGTGTGGTACGGCGTGTCATATCGTGATCCGGAAGAGATCATGGCGAAAAGGAGCGTGACAGTTGATCATGCGACCCTGAACCGGTGGGTGATAAAATACGCCTCCGATTCCTCAGATGGCTCGTAAAAGGAAGACCAATACAGCAGAATTTTGGCGCATGGACGTGACCTATGTGAAAGTTCGCGGTGAATGGGTGTATTTGTACCGCGCTGTCGACCGCGATGGTCAAACCCTTGAGTTCAGGCTGTCATCGAAGCGAGACACCCCGCAGCCAAGAAATTCCTCCCAATGTGCTGTGTCACAACGGTATCCCAAATCGGATCACTGTTGACAAAAGTTGCAGCAACGCCGCCGGGATCAAGGAGGTGAATAAGATTTTCAAACGTTTACAGATACCTGTTGCGATAGGCACTGTGAGATCAAAACATGTGAACAACATGATCGAGCAGGATCACCGGTTCATCAAGTGGCTCACGAGACGGATGCTCGGCTTCAAAAGCTTCACCTCAGCTGCCGCGACATTCGAGGGCATCGAAGCGGCAAACATAATCCGCAAAGGTCAGCTCGAAACTTCGACAAGCGGATTCTGTCAATTTGCAGACCGCGCTGGATGAATTCGCCTAATCAGAGTGGTAGATTTCAACCACACGAGAGCTTGCGACAGATCCACACGCGCTTGCAGGAATCCTAAACGGCAAAAGGTCTGAGCCGTTCCACCTCTGATCGGTATGGGGACGCGCCTTCGGGTAACTCTGGAACGATTACCGCGTCTTCAAATCTCAGCTGTTTCAAAAGAACCGGCACCAACCGGCGGTATGCAGCCAAAATTGATCGGTCTGGTGCCGGGAGTTCATGCCTGATCAATTCGTGAAGCTCCGGCAACCGATAATAGGGCACCATCGTGAACATATGATGTTCTGTATGGTAATTCATGTTCAGGTAAATGAAGCGACTAACCGGGTTCATTAACACCGTGCGCGTGTTGAGGCGGTGGTCGGTTACGTTCTCGGCAAGGCCCAGATGTTGCAAAAGTCCGGTCATCACATGATGCCAGGCTCCATAAAGCCTGGGCAACCCGATCACCATCAGCGGCAGGATAGAACCTATCCATAACGCCAAGCCGATGGTGCAGAGGTAGATGACGATCCAAATACGGGCAATCTTAAAAACCTTGGGGCGATCTTCGTCCCGAACGTAGGTGGCCTCATCCGCATCAAGCCTGCCACTGGCGTGCAAAAGCATGCGTCGAACGGACTCGAGAACATCCATCACGCCAAGGAAATTGAGCGCGATCCTCAAGAGATCAGGGGGACGCATTGCGACGATCTCGGGGTCGCGTCCCACGATGATTGAATCTGTGTGATGTCTTACATGGCTCGCCCGCCAGACCACCGGGTTGCGTATGATCATGAAGCTCGCGATTTGATAGACAAAATTGTTCATCCACGGTGTCCTGAAGGCAGTCATGTGACCACATTCATGCCAGCGAGAGTCGGATCCGGAGCCATACAACACGCCGTAGGCCAGCCAGAACGGCAGCGACCACAGTGACGGCCAAAGGGCAATCGCGATGCCCGCGAAAAGGACCATCGCACCAAGCCAGAGCGCCGTATCCCTCAACGCAATCGCATCCGATTTTTTCATCAGCGCCCGTATTTGTTGCGGGTTCACTTTGGGACGAAACCACGATGGGTGCGCAAGACCGCGTTCAACTGCGACGCGCCCGGCTTGGCCAGATAAAGAGTAGTCTTTTGCCATTCCAAAAAGCTAGCGAACGCAAATCTCGCTGTCAAAACGACGAGAATGGTCCGATTTGCGCAGGCAACAGAAATGGTCAAACAGGCTATGAGACGACCTGCTGCGATGCGACGCCTGCACTGCAGTTGGAGAGTTGACCAACAGAATCGCGCGCGTGTTTTCTGGATCGGAGGGCGCAAAGCCACTCGAAACGATTATCTCCGCGTTCGCTCACAAGCTTGTGGTCCTGGCCAACGCTCTGTGTCAGGCGCGCCGGAACTGGAGCGCCTGACCCGCCTGAAAGATGCAGGTGCCAATTGAGGTTTTCCATGACACCGACGCAACGCACACAAGACCGCTGACGTCGAAGCGTCTGCCCCTTATTCAGTAGCCTTCATTTCGGTCACGATATTGATCGTGATCGGGCCTGTCGAAAAACCGCCAACGCCATACGACATATGATCCTCAATCACGGTGGACGCAGCAAAAGCCGCCCAGTCGCCTTTGTAGTATTCGATCGCACCGCCAAGAGGGTGCTCACCAAGGTGTGTAAGAGTTGCCTCCAGCGTTACCGGTTGGGTCGTGCCGTGAATGGTCAGATCGCCGGTGATATTGGCAGTGTTTTCGCCCGTCCTTTCGATGCTGGTACTGGCAAATGTGATCTCCGGATAGGTTTCAACCTCGAGGAAATCAGCGCTTTTCAGGTGATCGTCGAGCGGGCCGAACCCGGATGACAGGCTGTTTGCAGCGATGGTGACATTCAGGGACGCGGCCTCGGGGTTTTCGGGGTCAAGGTCCAGAGTGCCATCGGCAACCGTAAATTCCGCTGACTGAACCGAGACGCCCGCATGGCTCCAACTGAACTTAACCTCGGTATGCCCCTGGTCGGTCTTGTAGGTTTTGGCGGCAATGGGGGTCGCGACCAAACACGCCGCAGTGATTGCTGCAAAGGGAAGCACTGTCTTGAGATTTCTCATTGGGACCCTCTTTCATAGGTTGAACGGCAGTTATGAATCATCGACGCTCGCATAAGCGTGTAGTGTCTGTTGGTAAATTAGATGATAATGCATCTAAATTTGCGATGCTACAACGAAGACAATCATTCAAGTAATAGTCGCGGACTCGTGAAGCATGACGCCGACAAAAGAAGAAACAGACCTCTGGATCGCTCTCAATCTGTCGCACCGGCGCGTTCATCGGGAAATGGAACACGCGCTCGCCTCGGCGGGGCTGCCGCCTTTGAAATGGTATGACGTTCTTTGGGCGATTGAAATGGCGGGCGCCGGAGGTGTGAGGGCCAGTAAGCTGAAGGACTGGCTTTTGTTTGAACAATCCAGCCTGTCGCGGGTGTTGCGCAGCTTGATTGAACGCGGTTTGGTCAGTGAGTCCGTTTGCGACGTGGACAAGAGGGCGAAAACTCTGAAGGTCACGACCGAGGGCGCGGAGTTGCGGCTGAAGATGTGGCGCATATACGGTGAGCAGATACACCTGCATATGAAAAAGGTGACCGACATCGAAAGCTCAGGCGCGCTTTTGCATGCACTCCGCTCACTTCTGACCCAGGATGAGCCGATAATCCGTGGATCCGAAAAATGATGGTTGCGCTGCCGGCGAGACTGTCACCGGGGCTGCGACGCATCCGCAGTCGGTTTGGAGCCCGCTTCTCGAGACGGCAGCACGGCAAAGGTCGGCTCTTCAAGCGAGTACGGGCCAATTACCCACATTCCAAGCAGGAACCGGTTTTTAGGGGCACACGGCGGTGAGAAGAAGAGATGTGGTTGTTGCCGGGGGAGTCTTTGGCGCCATGAGTTTGACAGGACAGACCTTTGCCCGATACCGTGACGGGTTTTTCGTCCCGCCCGAGGACACGCGGCATCAGCGCACATTCATGCAATGGCCCGTCAATCGCCGCGTCTATCCAGACCCGGTGTTCCTCGATATGGCCCAACAAACCGTTGCAGATATCGCCAACGCGATCTCGGACTTCGAGCCGGTCACGATGCTGGCCGCACAAAGCGATCATACAGGCGCGCGGAGCAAGCTGTCGCACAAGGTCGAGCTTTGGGATATTCCTACCGAAGATCTGTGGTGCCGGGATGCCGGGCCGATTTTCGTAGTGGATGGCTCGGGCAATCTCGCCGTCAGTCACATCCAGTTCAACGGCTGGGGCGAAAAACAGGTCAATGCGCGCGACTCTCAAATTGCCAGGCTGGTTGCCGAGCGTTTGGACCTGGACTTGCGACCCACGGGCCTGCGCGGCGAGGCTGGCGGCGTTGAACAGGACGGCCACGGGCTGTTGCTCGCCGATGAAAGCTCATGGAACAACGACAATCGCAATCCCGGCCTGTCGCGCGATGAGATCGAGGAACGGCTGTTGCGCGCCTACGGGGCAGAGCGGATGATCTGGTCCGATGGTGTCTGTGGAGAGGACATCACGGACTACCACATCGACGGCCTTGCGCGGTTAACCGGTCCTGGTCGTGGGCTGATCAATCTGCCCGACGATCCCGATATGGAGGATCCGTTTCATATCGCAGCACTGGGCACTCTCGACCGTCTTGTGGCGGCCCGGCTGGACATCGACGTGATCCCCGAGCCACACTACCACCGCGTGCACAGCATAGATTTCGTGGCCTCCTATGCGAACTACTATGTCTGCAATGGGGCCGTGATTGCGGCGCAATTCGGAGATCGTGAGACGGATCGGATCGCGAAAGATGCCTTAAAGCGGCATTATCCGGGGCGAGAGATCGTGATGCTCAATGTTGATCCCTTGGGCGAGATGGGCGGCGGTATTCACTGCGCAACACAGCAAATGCCTGCCGCATGAGCGGGTGTTTCGGAAACTTCAAAAACAAGCCTCGAGAGGGCCATTTGAGCAGTCGATGTTGGCGCGTCCACCGTTCCAGATCCGATTTGAGGATTTCGAACGTCAGGCGCGGTCAGAACGACAGTCAACTGTAGCCCGGATTGCGGTCATTCGGTAGCTCGGAATCCGGCAGATCCGACGCTGCACTTTCGCCGCAGTCAGGCAGAACAGGCGAAACGTGGGACCAAGTGAGTTTTTGCTGCAAGCACACGAATGTCGACCATAGGGCAGCTTGCGTAGCATGAGAGGACGACGATTATTGGTTACCGGCAATCTGGGCAAGAACGCTTTTTGCGGGTTCTTACCGTAGATATGAGACAGATTTACCAGATATGCGGATGAACTGTGTTATGCGCTGCCGACGGGAGGGGGCCGCAAGAACTTCAGAGGAATCCTCTCAATGCCTTACATGTTGCGCGCTGCCATCGTCTCATTTCTCACGCTTCTGTCGACTACTGAGCAGGCCGTCGCGACTCGTAATATTCAGGAAAGTCAAAATGCGCTGGCCATTGCAGGATTCAACCCGGGACCCGAGGATGGGATCGAAGGCAGCGCGACCTGTCGGGCCATCAGCACATTCCAGATTACCAATGGACTGCAGGCGACAGGCGAACGGAATGCAGCGAAATGCGCCGCCTTGCATTCGAGAAGCGCAGCCCCAGATACCCGCAATCCTCCCGACGAGAACCTGCAGGACCTACCATCAGTGCTGCCCCGCTATGGTGTATTTTGGCAAGGCAGGCGGGATCCCCGGCCCAAGAACTAACGCTGCACTTGAGGCGCTGGCGCGAAGTCTGGGAGCGCGGACTTGCCAAAAGAAGCTGAACTTGTCGCGTTTGTCGACGAGGATATCAAAGCGCGCAAACGCCGGTTAAACGCCTGGCTCGACAATTTCGGCGCCGGCATAAAGAACATAAAACAACGCGCGAACCTGGACGAAATAAAGCCACCGTTGGGCCCATAATTCGGATCCTGCAACCGCGCCCACATTGCCGGCATTCGCTGCGACCGCAAGGTTTGGGACTGATCGAACTCACACAATTCGGACGAAGCGGAATTCCCAAATCCCTTCTTCACCGACCGGGCTCTGGCCAAAGGACCGCTCTTGCCCCTATGCCTCGCCTGATGCAAACTTGTGCGTGGAGGAGGAATTTCTGTTTCACCGCAGGGTCTGCTGCCAAAAGGACCGGCGCGGCGACGTGTTTTGGGAGGAGTGAGTCATGACATCCAAGACTGCAGGTTCCACACCACCGGACAATCTGACGCCACAGCCGCCGGGCCGCCCCGCAGTCAACAAGGTGACGGTGGATGATATCACTGAGTCACTGAAGGCCGGGTTTTCCGACTTTCTGGCGCGCCCTGTCATGGGCGGCTTCTTCGGCCTGTTCTATGCGGTGTTCGGAATCCTGCTTGTTTGGTGCCTGTTCTGGCTGGGTAAGATCTGGATGGTCATTCCCGCCGCGATAGGCTTTCCGCTTGTCGCGCCTTTTGTTGCCGCCGGGCTTTACGAGATGTCCCGCCGGTTGCAGAAGGGAGAGAGCTTCGGCTGGTCTGAAATCCTCACGGTCATGGCCAATCAACGCAAGCGTGAAATGGGCTGGATGGCCTTTGTCACCCTGTTCGTTTTGTGGGTATGGTTTTACCAGTTTCGGACTTTGCTGGTGATCATCCTGCAAGATTCGTCCTTTTCGGATGTGGACGGGTTTTTGAACACCGTATTCTTCACACCGGAAGGCTGGACCTTCCTTGCAATTGGCACCTGCGCAGGCGCATTTCTGTCGGCTGCCCTCTTCTCGGTGACCGTCGTTGCCATGCCCATGCTGCTGGACCGAGAAATCGATTTCATTTCTGCAATGTTGACGTCCATTCGCGTCGTTCAGGAAAACCCCGTGGTCATGCTCGCCTGGGCGGCGGTTATCACCGTTACCATGCTGTTGTCGCTGGTTCCGGCATTTCTGGGCCTGATTTTCACCCTGCCGATCCTCGGCCACACCACATGGCATCTCTATCAGCGGGCCGTGTCCCCAGCGGAGGGGTGATCCGCGATACGTTTGGGCCGAGACTTTCTCCGGCCGCAGAACGCGTTTTACTCAATTGCCTAAGATTTGCGAGGTCCGCTTCTCTAATGGGCGTCTTGGTCAAGATCGTGGGATTTTGTTGCTAGGTTTCTTGCTGACCGAATAGATCACGCCGGACAAGCTGGTTAGCCGTCAATGGCTCAGATGAAATATGCATGTGAAATACACTATTGCAACAATGCATCAAATACAGGCTTAGCAAGGCCGCTCAAAAAGGTGCTGTAGGTTGAGTTAAATTTATTAATATATGGTTAATTTATCGGCACTTAAGTCGGCGCAATTAGTCATTTTCTTTGATTTATGCGGAGCGATCAACAAAATGCGTTTCCAAATACGTCCTGAACTCCTTCAAGAAGAAAAGTATCCCTGGTCAATTTCCGCTAGAGGTGGCAGTGGCTTCACTTTCCAGTTGGATAGTTCTCGTGTTTTACGCTCCTCATTATCATTGAACTCGCCCCGGAATTCTGCTTCGGGCACTTCGCCGGTCGTCCGTTGGGTTCTCATGATCGCCCTGATTTTGACCGGACATGCGCGCCTTGCCGAAGCTGCGGATGAATGCGGGGCCGAGGCGCCCGGCGCTGATACGATATCCTGTCCCGCAGGCACCTATTCGGCCGGCATCTCCTACTCCAACTCGGACGGGCTGACGCTGGTTCTGGATAATCCCGGGATCGATACTACGACCCGGGGCGTGTCGGTCGTATCGGATGGGACGACGAACGAAACCGTGTCGGTTGTTGGAACCAATTTCGGATCCATTTCGGCCGCGGCTGGCAGTGGCATTCTCGCCCGAAGCACGGGCGGCGGCGCCGATGCAGTTGCGGAAATGTCAGCAGGTGCGATGACCACAACGGGACGCCGCGGGCACGCGTTGAACGCCGACAACGCAGGCGGGACGACAGGTGACGCTATCGCGCGACTGCATGGTGGAACAATCGAGACGTTCGGTTTCAACGCAGTTGGCATACAAGCCCGTACATTCGGCTCTGGAAATACCATTGTCGAAATGACGGGCGGGTCGATCGTGACGAATAATCGCGCCGCGTACGGATTCGATTCATTCCAGCGTGGTACCGGCGATGCCTCGATTAACATGTCCGGCGGCAGCGTTGTCACAAATGGCCTTTCTTCGAGAGGTATCAAAACCGGTACGAATTCGAACGGCAACGTCCTTTTACAGATGAGCGGCGATGCATCGGTAACGAAGCATGGCGGCAACGGCGCCTATGGTCTTGAGGTGAGAAGCAATTCATCCACCTCCACCAGCCCGATTACCATACAGATGGACGGCGGAACCGTTACCACCACCGGTGACAATCTGAGCCACGGCGCCCACCTGATCCACCGAGGTTTCGGAACTGCGACCCTTCAGATGTCCAATGGATCAATTTCGACGACCGGAACCAGTAGCAATGGCGTACACGCCCAGACAAACGGAAAAATCGTTGTTCATTTGGGGGACGGTTCTGTCTCGACCGGCGGAACGGAGAGTGATGGCGTCAATGCCGTGACGCAGGACGATATCGACATTCAGTTGGGCGGTGGATCGATCTCCACAACCGGAACCGACAGCACCGGTGTTTATGCCGAGACGCAGAGTGATATCGCGGTTGAGATGGGTAGCGGCTCAATTTCCACCGCAGAGGCCAATAGTGTCGGCGTTTATGCCGAGGCACAGGGCGATATCGACATGCAACTGAACGATGGTGCGATTTCCACACTCGGAACCGACAGCATTGGTGCCTATGCCGAGACACTGGGCGCTATCGCGGTTCAGTTGGGTAACGGATCGATTTCGACTGCAGGAGCCAATAGTGATGGCCTTCACGCGGAGACGCAGGGCGATATCGACATGCAGTTGAACGGCGGTTCCGTTTCGGCGGCGGGAGCCGATAGCAACGGCATATATGCCGAGACACAGGGTGATATCAGTCTGACACTGAACTCAAATCTGATGGGTGGCAGCGGAAACGCTTATTCGATCTATACAAGTACGGCGGCCGACAAGCAGGTAACGATCGTTCTCGACAGCGCATCCAACGTCAGCGCCGCTTCGGGACTGGCCTTGTTCAATAACGAGAGCAACTCCGACACGCGCGTAAACCGTGGTGCGGTCGTTGCCGGCAGTTTCTCCCTGAATGATGGGGAGGATTTACTCGCGTTTACCGGAACGGATTTCTCGGGGATTACCGGTCTCGACGGTGGCGATGATGTGTCGGCTGCCGATGGATGGGTTGACACCCTGACATTGACCGTTGTGACCGCGACACTGGATGGGTCCACGGTCAACAACTGGGAGACGATCTCACTGAACGGTGGAGGATTGACCTTTTCCAACGGTGCTCTGACCACGGGTTCAGAGACTGGCGTGGGCCTTTACCTCAATTCCGGAGCGATCCTGAATGCCGGCGGCGGTTTTGCTCTGACAGGCAACATGTACAACAGCGGCGCGCTGTCGGCTCAGGATGGGAATGCCGGTGATGTGATCGCAGTGTCCGGTTCGTATGTGGGGTCGGGCGCCCTCAATCTGGACATAGATTTTTCGACGGACACGGCGGATATCTTGCAGGTTCAGGGGGACGTGTCCGGGTCAACAACCCAGATCGCCGTCGATGACGTTTCGCTCGGCGAAGCAACGGGAAACGACATTGTCGTCGTCGAAGTGGCAGGTGGTACCGATGCCGGTGATTTTGAACTGGCCGGGGGATTGGTGTCATCCGGCGCATATTCTTATCTGCTCGGATTGACCGGATCGAACTGGACTCTGAGTAGTTTCAGCAGAATTGACGCAAGCCTCTACAATGCCGCCCCTATGGCCGTGGCATCGTTTTCCAGACTCCCGACGTTTGAGCAGCGCGTAAGTTCGAGGTTCCGCTTTGTTCCTGGTGGCTCGGAAGACGACCAGGTAAGTCAATCCGCCATTCGAATTTCGCCAGTTCCGGCATCTGCAGAGGAGCAAATTGGGCTTTGGGCAAGAGTTGTCGGTGATCGGAGCCAGACAACACTGTCTGGTACCAACACATTCGGGCATACATCAACCATTGGCTATCTGCAGTTCGGAGCGGATTTCGGCTTGCCACACGGGCGCCTTGGACAGTGGGTGCTGGGTGCCAATGCAAAGATCGGACAACTGGATTCCTCGATCGAGACAGCGTTCGGTGACGGCTCATTTGATGCGGACGGATACGGAGCTGGGTTGAGCGCAACCTGGTATTCAGTCAGCAACGAATACATCGACATTCAATTGCAAGCCGACAAGTTGACAGGCGACTTTACCTCATCAAGTAGCGGAAGCCTGGCAAGCGATATCGATACCAGAACGCTCTCTGCCAGTGTCGAAATCGGAAAGCGCATTCCAATCTCTGACCGGGTGGCCCTGATACCGCAGGCACAAATTTGGGCCGGACGGTCCGACATTGACGATTTCATGGATAATCAGGATGTGCCTGTGGTACCCGGCATTTATGATTTCGCTGTTGGCCGAGTGGGGATGGCCTATGAATTCACGGACCAATCAGCCGCAGGCGACAAGAATCGAAAAGCGTATCTGATTGGAAATCTCCTTCGCGAATTCTCCGAGGATGGCGCGGTTCGGGTAATGGGTGTAAATCATGCGGCCACCGTTGAAAACCGGACATGGGCAGAGATCGGTCTGGGCGAGTCGCTGCAGTGGGATCAAAGCACCCAAATCTATGCTGAGGGCGCATATCGCGCAGCGCTCGGTGGCAGTGCATCCGATAACTACGGCGTCAGCGTGAACGCAGGACTCCGTTTGAACTGGTAATGCCTTTCTATCGGATCGCACCATCAAAACCTGGGATAAAACACCTAAACTTGGTCAAAAGGGCAGTCGTTGGGGCCGGCCCAGAGCGACCCTTCGCCCGCCAGGCCCCCGCCGCGGCGCTGCCTCTTCCAAGCGGACGCTAGGGTCAGGATTCATAACCAGTAGATGACGGTTGCTGCGAGTGCGATGGCGGAC
>NZ_WPZY01000065.1 GCF_013031405.1 Ruegeria sp. HKCCD8929
GATCGTCGCCATGACGCGCAATCTCCTCGTGATCGCGCTGCTTGTTGTTCAGGTGTTTTGCGCCCTGTTCTTCGTGTTCGATATTCTGTCCAGCGTTCTGAGTCTGCCGTTCGGGCCGATCAACTGGCACGCACGCGAGGTCATCGAGATTGGAGCGGCTCTGGGCCTTATCCTGGGGATCGTGGTGGGCTTTGTCGTGCTGCGCCAATCCGTGGCCGAGGCCGCACGGATGAAAACCCGCCTGAAAGCAGCGCAAAGCGCGTTTTCCGATCTGCTGGAGGAGAGCTTCACCGCCTGGCATCTGACCCCGGCTGAACGCGATGTGGCGCTCTTTGCCATCAAGGGGATGACAACCGCCGAGATCGCCGCCCTGCGCAACACGTCTGAGGGGACGGTCAAGGCGCAAACCAACGCGATCTACCGAAAGGCGGGCGTTCATGGTCGGTCTCAGCTATTGGGGCTGTTCATCGACAATCTGATGGCGGACGACTTGCAGGAGCGCGAGCCCGAGAGCGATCAGGTGGCCTCGTCGGTATAACGTTTCACAAGCTCCAGCGCGTGAAGAGATGCTCGGTATGTCGTGGGCAAGGGAGAAACGAGCTGCTGGCGCGACTTTTCTGCTTTTGTGCGAACGCATCGACAGTCACGTGGAACATCGAATGCTAATACTGACCGGTCTCGGTCATGACCTGCGGACACCTCTCACTCGATTTAAGCTCGGGCTGTCAGTGAACGAAGACACTCCGGAAAACCGAGGCTGCTCAGCGACACCAGCTCGCCCCACCCGCGAACCGGCGACCTGGCTCGAAGATCAGAAAATGGTCCATATTCGAAGGGCACCAAATCACCCTCAGACCCAAGGAAAGATTGAATGCTGGCACCAGACGTTCCACAACGGCGTCTTGCTCGAAAACTACTACCTGCCAGGGGCGCGCGAACAGGCGATTGGCGACTTCATAGATCATTACAACCACCACCACTGCAACGAGAGCATCGGAAACCGGACGCCCGCTGATGTCTACTTCGGTCCCAGCGACGACGCTCCCAAGGAAAAGAAAACCACCAAGAAAAGCACCCTGAAACAGCGACGCATGCTCAATCTCGGGCGCGCCGCGTAAGATTGAAATTTATGAGTCAGACCGACCTCAACGCTGTCAGCTCATTCGGTCCGCTTCTTTTGATCACGGACAGTGCTTGAAGAAGAGTTGCATAAAATTCTGATTGAACGGTTCGACTGAATAGTGTGCAAAAATACCTAATCCGAAGCACGGGACAAGTTCAGCGGAGTTCTTGTTGCGTCACGACTGCGATCAATTGCAATGGCAAAACCCAGATGCCTTACATGCGACCGAGATCCTTCAGGATCGGGCAATCCGGGCGATGGTCCCCGGCGCACTCATTGATCAGATGGGATAGGGTCGCCCGCATAGCCTTCAGATCGGAAATCTTTGCGTCAATCTCTTTCAAGTTTTGTGTGGCGATGTGTTTCACATCGGCACTTGCGCGGTCCTTGTCTTCATACAAGGCCAGTAATGTGCGACAATCTTCGATGGTGAATCCCAGCGACCTTGCCCGACCGATAAATGCCAGTTTATGCAGTTCTTTTTCATCGAAATGGCGGTATCCGTTCAAGCTACGTTTGGGCTTGATGAACCCGATATCCTCGTAGTAGCGGATGGTCTTGGCAGGCAAACCCGAGCGTTCTGCCACATCTCCGATATTCACAGCGGCTCTCCTTTTTATTCAGCCAACGCCGACCGCAACGTTGGTTCGGTTTTCCGAATGTCTTGTTTGCGCCCGCCTGCGATCGACTCCACCCAGCGCAAGCGCAGAGCGTTCGCCAGGACAAAGACGCTGGACAGCGCCATGGCACCTGCCGCCAGAACCGGCGACAGCAGCGGGCCACCCAGCGGATAGAGCACGCCCGCGGCCACCGGGATCAGCAATGTGTTATAGCCAAAGGCCCAGAACAAGTTTTGCCGAATGTTGCGCATAGTGCGTCTGCTGATGTCGAAGGCGTTGACCACGCCATTCAGGTCACCTGACATCAACACCACGTCGGCGGTTTCAATGGCAACATCGGTGCCGGTGCCGATGGCGATACCGACATCCGCCGCAGCCAGCGCCGGGGCGTCATTGATCCCATCCCCAACAAAGGCCAGTTTGCCGCGATCAGTGCGCAGGTTTTCCAATGCGGCCACCTTGCCCTCGGGCAACACCTCGGCCACGACATCATCGATTCCCAACTCCGCCGCAATGGCCTTGGCCGTCATCGCGTTATCGCCGGTGATCATGGCAACCTTGAGACCCAGATTGTGCAACGCGCGGATCGCCGCCGGAGTGGTCGGTTTGATCGGGTCGGCCACGGCAATCACCGCCGCAATCTGCCCGTCAATCGCGGCGTAAAGCGGCGATTTGCCCTTCCTCGCCAAAGCTTCGCTGTGGCTGGACAAACTGCCCAGATCCACACCTTCGCGAACCATAAGCCGATCAGCGCCGACCAACACTTCATGGCCGCCCACCAAGGCGCGAACCCCAAAACCGGTGATTGAGGTAAAATCCGTGGGGCTTGATAACTCGTGCCTCTGCGCCTCGGCGGCACGCACGATCGCCTCGGCAATCGGATGCTCGGACTTGGCTTCGACCGCAGCGACCAGGCGTAGAACCCCTGCCTCTTCCATATCGTCTGCCGTGATCAGATCGGTCAGTTCCGGTCGCCCCTCGGTCAGGGTACCGGTCTTGTCCAGAGCGACCACCGTGCTTTCCTGCAACATCTGCAGCGCGTCGCCCTTGCGGAACAGCACGCCCATCTCGGCAGCCCGGCCGGTGCCGACCATGATCGATGTTGGCGTTGCCAGCCCCATGGCGCAGGGGCAGGCGATGATCAGCACCGCGACACCGGCCACCAACGCCAGGCTGAGTGCCGGATCGGGGCCGACCAGCAGCCAGACCGCCACAGTCAACGCCGCAACTACCATCACAGTCGGCACGAACCAGAGCGTGATGCGATCCACCAGCCCCTGGATGGGCAGCTTGGCGCCCTGCGCCTGCTCGACCATCTGAATGATCTGGGCTAGCATCGTGTCAGCGCCGACCTTCTCGGCGCGGAATGTCACAGCACCGGTGCCGTTCACCGTGCCCCCGACCACCTCGGCCCCTTGCTTCTTTTCAACCGGCACGGGCTCGCCGGTGATCATGCTTTCATCCACATAAGACGCCCCGGTCAGAACTGAACCATCCACCGCGATCTTCTCACCCGGACGGACATGAATGATGTCCCCCACGGCAATCTGCTCGATCGGCCGTTCGACCACCGTGCCATCCCTTTCGACACGCGCGATCTTTGCCTGCAACCCAATCAGCCTGCGGATCGCCTCGCCGGTGCGGCCCTTGGCGCGGGCCTCCAGCAACCGGCCCAGCAGGATCAGAACCACAATCACCGCCGCCGCTTCGAAATAGACATTGGCCGTACCTTCGGGCAGCACTTTGGGTGCAAAGGTCGAGACCAGCGAAAATCCGTAAGCCGCCGAGGTGCCGAGGGCCACCAGCGAGTTCATGTCGGGTGCGCCTTTGAGCAGAGCCGGGAACCCATTGGTGTAAAATTGCAGTCCCGGCCCGAACAGAACGATCGTCGTCAGCAGGAATTGGAGGTAGTGGCTGTTCTGAATCCCGATCGTGCTCGCCACCACGTGATGCATGCCGGGGATCACATGTGTCCCCATTTCGATTACAAAAACCGGCAAAGTCAAAAGGGCAGCAAACAAGGTTCGCCGCGCCAGTTGCCGAATTTCACCGGCCTTGCGATCCTCGCCATCGACCTGATCTTTTGACCGAGCCCGCGCCGGATATCCCGCCGATGTTGCCAGTTCGGCGATAGCTGCCGGGGTCGTGGCCCCGACCGCAAAACGTACTGTTGCGGTTTCCGACGCGAGATTCACGTTTGCCGACAAAACCCCATCCCCGGCTTTCAACGCGCGTTCGACCCGGCCGACGCAGGACGCGCAGGACATGGCCTCGACATCCAGGGTGACCTCCTCGGTTACGGCGGGATAGCCCGCCTCGCTCAGAGCTTCGACGAGCGTCGCCGGAATTGCCGGGGCTTCAAATCCGATCTGCACGCTTTCTCCCGCCAGGTTGACCGAAGCCGAGGTCACACCCGGAACCCCGCTCAAAGCCCGCTCCACACGTCCGACGCACGAGGCGCAATTCATGCCCTCGACCTGAAACCGCGCTATTGCATTCTCGGTCATGTCATCACCATCAATTCTCTGTCGATGATCAACATAGGGATTCCAGTAAGTGGAAGGTCAAGGGGCGGTGATTGAATGCGCGTTTTCAGTGAGTTTGCTGCTGCCCCAGCCGTTACTGTGTATCGCGCGCATTTTTGATCAGCCGCTTCATCTCATCGATAGGCACCAAACCGGGCGCAAGGGCATCCCCGATGACAAAGGACGGTGTGCCGCTGAACCCGAGCTGGTTGGCCAAATCCATCGAGACTTGAATATGGGCATCAACTTCGGGCGCGTGCATATCGTCGCGTAGCCGATCCTCATCCAAGCCAAGATCCAGCACCACTTTCATCACACTGGCTTCTCCGGCACGACCCTTCAGGTCCATCAAAGCCCAGTGGAACTCCTCGTATCTGCCCTGATTACGGGCAGCCAACGCAGCCCGCGCGGCGAAAACCGAGCCCTCTCCGAGAATAGGCCATTCGCGGTAGACCACGCGAAGCTGAGTGTCCTCACCAATCACGCCCTTGACCACCGACGCCGCCCGTTTGCAGTAGGGGCAGTTGTAATCGAAGAATTCGACCACAGTCACGTCGCCGTCGGGGTTGCCGATGACCGGGGCGTTAGGGTCTTGCTCCAGCAGCTCGCGCTGATTGGACAAGACGTCCCCTGCCGCTTCCGCCTTGGCCTGATCTTCACGTTGTTGAAGTATCTCGACGGCCTGCATGATGATCTCTGGGTTCTCCAGAATGGCCTCGAGGGCCAGCCGTTTTACTTCGGCCTCTGATCGTTCATCAGCACTGGCGACCGGCGCGCCAATCGACATTGCCACTGCAATCAAATACGCAAAAAAGCGTTTCACATCAGTTTCCTTTCGATTGTTCTGCCAAAGATCGCCGCCGCTGAAGTTCGCGTTCGCGTTCCGGCCAACTAGCCTTGATGAAGGCGAGAATGCCCCGGATTTCCTGGTCGGTCAGACTGTCGGCAAATCCGGGCATCCCGCTTGTCACGCCGGTCACACCCATGCGTTTCAACATCTCGGAACCACCCAGTTTGGTGTAGTCGAACAGCATCGCGTCACCGTGGTGCCAGGTGTGGCCTGTGCGGTCATGCGGTGGCGCCGGCAATACGCCATCCTCGCCCGGTGTTTGCCAGTCCGGCTGCCCTTCAAGACTTGCCCCATGGCAAGATGCGCAGTGCTCGGCATAAAGAACCTGACCCCGTGCCTTGTCTGTAGCGGCTGTGTCTTGCCCGGTTGCCTTGCCGTTCGATCGAGATATCAAGGCAACCGTGGACAACAAGAGCAACGCCACGACAGCCGCCCATTTCATTGCCGGGCCGACCCTCATGTCACCTTGACCCAAGTCTTCATGCCCGCGGCCTGATGCGACAGCATGTGGCAATGCAACAACCAGTCGCCCGGATTGTCCGCCGCAAACGCGATCTCGCGGGTTTCGCCTCGGTTTATCAGGATCGTGTCCCGCAACGGCCCCAGGGTTCCATCCGGGAAAACTTCCTGAAAATGAGTACCATGTAGGTGCATCGCATGCGGGAATGCCGTGTCATTCACCATCGGAATCCGAATGACCTCTCCTTCCGAGACAAAGATCAGCGGCTCATCCGGCAGTCCGGCAACGCCGTTGAAGGTCCATATCTGGCCGTGCTCGACCAGTTCCCGAGCGTTCATCGGGCGCCCCTTGTATGTGCCTTGCCGCAGACCGCCCATTGCACCGCCTTCCATGTGAAGTGAAACGGTTTGGGCACCCGAAACGTCATCGATGCGGCCAATCGGGTTGGGAGGAAGCGCCTGGACAGGATCCCGCGCGGCAGAGGGACCCTGCCCCTTCACCGGTAATTCACTCAAAACATAAGCGGCATCCCGCTCGTGCAGGAGGACCTGCGCGGTCTCTCCCGCTTGGGCGATGACATCGACGATCAGGTCCGCCCGCTGCGCCGGGCCAAACACAAGGACCTCGAAATCCTCGGGACGTTCCACCGGCATGCCGTCATGGGCAACCAGCTTTCCGGCCAGTCCACGCAGCGACACGGCCATGATCCTGTCGGTGGCGACGTTGACGAAGCGCAAGCGCAATCTTTGGTTCCGCTGAACACCGTGCAGAGCCGGGGACAGGTGCGCGTGAACGTAATTGCCCATCCGACCGGCATGGGTCCAGTCATGCATGGCGCCGAAGTCATCGGTGATCTGTGCGGTCTCGCTCAGCCGCCAATCATCGAGCAGAACCGTGATATCGTGATCGATATCAGGAGCCTGCTCCTCGTCGACCAGGATGACGCCGTAAAGACCGCGGGCCACCTGCTCGGTGGACTGGTTATGCGAATGGTACCAGTAGGTGCCGGCATCCTTCAGCGGCAGCTCATAAAGGAACTCGCCACCTGTTTGCACCGCGTCCTGTGTCAGACCGGGGACACCGTCCATTTCGTTGGGTACGCGGAGCCCGTGCCAA
Organism: Ruegeria sp. HKCCD8929; assembly: GCF_013031405.1. Classification (GTDB taxonomy): domain Bacteria; phylum Pseudomonadota; class Alphaproteobacteria; order Rhodobacterales; family Rhodobacteraceae; genus Ruegeria. The sequence goes on from NZ_WPZY01000065.1 coordinate 6,695, forward strand.
TGGATGGCCGTGGGCTGAGGCAACGAATTCACCAGCTTTCGACTGACGGTCTCGCCTTGCCGCGCACGGATCATCGGCCCAGGAACGCCCCCGTCATAGCCCCAGATTTCGGTTTTTGGATAATCTCCCGAAACCACCTGAACCTTGCCGACCCGGGCTTCGATGATCCGAGGGGCGGGAGCCCCCCCTCCGGTGTTCGGCAAAACGGTCAGCGCAGACGCGCCCACCAAAAAATGCCTGCGACTGAGATTCATACCAGTTTCCCTCTACTTTGTGCCGCCGCCGGCACCGGTCTATCCACCCTCATGTGCATCCAGCAGATAAGTCGCCACCGCTTCACGATCCTCTTCTGTCAGGAAGCTAGTACCATAGCTCACGACTTCACCCATCGCGCCGCCAAACACGTCGCCGTCCGGCATGACCCCGGTGCGCAGGGCATATGCCAGGCTGTCGACCGTCCACCCTCGCTTTTGCAGGGTCTCAAAGTCGATGGCCGGTGCCTTGTCGCCGCCCGGGAGCGCATCACTGCCCTTGAAGTGTTCGGTGTCCGACTTTCGCGCGCCAGCCAGGTTACGACCGGTGTGACAGGCCGCACAATGCGCGGCACCTTCGACCAGAAGTCGTCCCCGGTTCCACACATCGTCATTGCCGGCTACTGGTTCGGTTCGGGGTGGTTCCAGAAAGGCCGCACGCCATAGCTTCAGTCCCCACCGTTGATTGAAGGGAAACGCCATCTCTTGTTCTCTGGAGGGTTCCGCAACCGGTGGAACTGTCTGCCAGGCCGCCCAGAGATCGGCGATGTCCTGGTCCGTGAAATTGGCATAGAACGGATACGGGAATGCTGGATAATAGGGCTGCCCATCCGGCGATACGCCCTGACGGACCGCGCGCGCAAACTCCTCGATTGTCCAATTGCCGATGCCATGCTGGGGATCGGTGGTCAGGTTGGGCGAGTATAGTGTGCCGAACGGTGTATCGAGCTTAACCCCTCCGGCAAGAGGGGCGCCTCCTTCGACAAAGCTGGTATGGCATGCAATACACCCTCCGGCCCGCGCCAGATAAGCACCCCGGTTCACGTCCCCTTCAAGGTCAAGCGACTGCAACGGTTGTCCAATCGGCCAAACCATCACCGCGATAAGTCCGGCCGACGCCGTAGTGACGGCGATCAAGCCCAAACGAAACACACGTCTCATGGCTCATACCTACTTTTCCGAACGAAACCGGGTGTGGCAGGCTGAGCAGGCCTGACTGAGCATCATGAAAACACCATCGGCGGGCATTTCCGAAAGCTCCTCAAGGCCAGGCGTTCCTTCTGGCATCATTCCGGCGCCCATCATGGTGTCGGAACCCATCATGGAATTTCCCATCATTGCCGAGCCGCCCATCATCGTTTCACTGCCGGCCATCATGCCAGCGCCCAGAGCCGACCCGGACATCATCAAGCCGTTGCCAGCCGCCAGTGCGAGGCCTTCGGAATAGGCGTGCAGCTGTTCCGCCAACTCCGAGAAGGCATCCCAATCCCGCCAGATCGCCGGCTTGGCCTCGGAGGGTTTGTCGTCCGAGCCTTTCGGAAACAGCTTTGTCAGGCTCTCACCCGCATGATGCCCGATTTTCTCAGCTTCCCGGCGGACGGTTTGTTCGTTGTAGGGCACTTTCCCCTGCATCATTGGGGTCAGGATTTTCATGCTCTCTTTCATGGCGGACATACCGTCCATGCGTTCCTTCACGATACCGGTGGCACCGCCATGCGCGAGCGCTGAAACGGCAATCAGAGACGCCACGATAGCGCCTGTTGTCAGTCTGGTGATGATCATTGTTCTGTCCTGTAGGTCTGCTTCAACACGCCCTGTCCGGGCGCAACTCAATGAATCAGATCAGGAAACGCGGCGGCGGTGGATCAAAAACCAGGATAGCCAAAAGGCTGAGTATACCGTTGGGAATGGTCTGCCGGTATTTCGCGACGAACGGTTCGAGCGGCATTGGCGCCACCACGAACATGGCAACACCGTTGCAAAAGGTGCCGCCATGACAATGACCGGGATGCCCCTTTTCCGCGTTCTCAGGATCTGGCTCGCTGAATTCGGCAACTGAATGCGATGCCATGTCACCATGAGCATGGGCCGGTTCAGCAAAAATCAGAAATCCCGCGACGAACAAACCCACCGCGAAAAACCAATACCAGATTGCTTTGCCCTTTTGGCCTGTCACGCTTCAGTTGATCCCGTTTTCCCGCTGCAGCTCTCTTACATAGGCCACGATGCCCTTGACGTCTCCACGGGTCAAGCCGTCAACAGGCGGCATGTTACCGAACCGCCAATGATGAGATCTTACTCCGTTTCGTACTGCAATAAAGAATGCTTCGTCAGAATGGTGGCTTGGCTCGTAAATCTTGTGGACTAACGGCGGTGCAGACCCTTCAAGACCGGCCGCATTGGATCCGTGACAGGCGGCGCACTTTGCGTCGAACGCCACTTTTCCTGCTGTGGCCAACGGGCTGAACTCGGAAGGTACCCGAACGTCTTCGATGGGTTCTCCCGGCGACAGCGATGACGTGTCGGGTGGGGTCATCGAGTGACCAGAGGGTTGCCGGTTGAGGTTGAAAACGACCACGGCGGCGCCCGCAATCACGACACCGCCAATCAGAAGTGCAAGTTTGTTCATTTCAGTGTTTCATTCATCATTGATCGTTGTTTTGCGTCGCCGCCGAACTCGTCAAGCAATGCGGGTATCAGATCAGCTTGACCTGCGTTCCGACATTAGCAAGTTCGAACAGCTCCTTGATCTGATCATTGTAAAGCCCGATGCACCCATTCGAGGATTTTCGCCCGATCTTGCGCGTGTCGTTGGTTCCGTGAATTCGATAATACTGCCAACTTAGATAGAGCGCGTGCGTTCCCAGCGGGTTTTCCGGCCCGGGTCCAACATAGTCTGGCCATGCAGGGTTACGCTTTTTCATCGAAGGCGTTGGGCGCCATGAAGGTCCCTCAACCTTTCGGATGATTTTGGTGTAGCCCAACCTGGTCAGATCATCCGACAGCGGAACGCTCGTCGGATACATCCTGTAAACACTTTCATCCTCGGACCAGTATTGAAGAACCTTTGACCGGGTGTCGGACAGGATGACGCCGTTTTTCAACGAGTCGAAATGATCCCTCCAATCGGCAATGCGGAAAGATGAGACGTTGCGGCGGATACCTGCAACAGCATCGGCTTGAGCCCAAACAGTCGACCCCGGTAACAGCGCTGTGGCACTCGCGCCGGTGATCACTCCACGGCGCGACATACATTTTTTCTTATTCCACTGCCCCATGCCTGCCTCCTGGGAACCCTATTGCTTCCGACACTTGTTTGCTCGATTCCCACGCTGGAAGGTCAACAGGTTATCCGGCTCACAATCTGGTGATCGTAGGCTTGTCGCTGATACAGTTTCGCCCAGGTCACCTCCTGCCAGCCAAATGCGACACAAATCCTTGTTCCCGTGGCGCCTGTTTCGCCATCCAGTGCCTCGACAGCACGCAACCGCTCAACCCCCTCTGAAACGCTGGCTGCGCCACTTCGAACAAGTACTGCAGATTTACTGCGCCTCGTTGATTGCCAGGAGTGACAAGTTTCGTTGTCGGCCAGGCACGGCAAGCTGCTGAATTGGCAAATTCCCCGGCATGAATTGACGTAAACAGATCATGCCACCAAACGCGAGACCAGCCGGACTGGTGCCATTTGAAACAGCGAGACCACTTACAATTCCATCGCTATTGACCTTCCAGCGCTGGATGCAGCTACCGTTGCCTGCGCTCCTGCCTAGGGAAACGAAATTGGAACGAACACTTTTGACCCGGTAACACCCGTTATGATTGATCCATTAGAATGTGTGCGTAAATGCCCATCACAGTAGCCAAAACAGAAACTCCGGATGAATCGTGGGGTCCAACAGAGCTTGCGTGGACGTTGCTCGATAATCTGGAAGCTTTGAAGGTCCCGAAATCACCACAGAAGAGGCTGTTTCTTGCCATGGCAACACAGGAGCATGGCACTGAAGTTTCGACCACATCACAAACGACCACGAGGTTTGGCGGTGATACCAGCAAAGGCTCGGCAAAGACGACCGATGACGCGACGGGTGCCTCCAATTTGAGTGAGCTGGACAACGTGTCGGCGAAGATGAACCCGAACCCAATGGCGGCCGTGTCGTGCCGATCCATCCGTACAACCCTTATTCTAATAAACAGGGATCGCTGCTTCAGGAAAATTGTATGAATCCAAAGGTTATTTATGTAGTTGGTTACGGCCGCAGTGGCTCGACGTTGCTGGATATCATACTGGGACATCACCCGCAGATCTTTGGTGCGGGCGAGATTTCCACGATCCTTCGGCACGTGTGGCCGAACAATGAGTTCTGTGCATGCGGTGATCGGGTGAAGTCCTGCGACGTCTGGGCGCCCTTGATCGAGAACTGGGCGGCAAATCGAGACAATCCAGAGCAATTCGTTCGATTGCAACAAAAAATGGAAACAGTCTCGCCCCTGAGCGCATGGGCGTCGCGCCGACTCAAGGAAACCTACGCGTCGCTATCGGTGGATCTGTACCGCAGCATCCTGCAGCAGACGAACTGTGACTATGTGCTCGACGCCTCAAAGAACCCGTCCAGGGGATTGCGATTGGCTGAGGCGGGCAGTGCGGAACTGTTTGTGATCCACTTGATACGGGATGCGCGTGCGGTGGCTTCGTCGATGTCAAAAGCCCTGAAGCGAAACGCCGAGAGCGGTCTGCAAAAAGAAATCAAGCCTCGCCCTGCGGCTTGGACCGCGATGCGTTGGATGCAGTACAACTATTACTCCGAACGTCTGGCAAAGAAGGTCGGGCCTCAGCGTTCGGTTCGGGTCAGATACGAGGATTTTGTCGCCAGCCCCGGCGAACAGCTGGAACGCATTGGCAAAATGACCGGTGTTGACACCGGAAACCTTGTCAAGATGGTGCGGTCGGAACAGGCTTTCGTTCCTCAGCATCAGGTTGCTGGCAACAGAATTCGGATGGGCGGTCCTCTCAAACTGAGAAACGACATCACCTGGAAGGGTGAAATACCCGACAGCATGAAGCGGCAGGTCGAGATTATTGCTGGTCCACTTTTGCGAAGATACGGGTACGAGATCTAGCCGTGAAAGCTCTCGTTTCTAGATAAAGAGAAGCCAGGCGGTGTTTCCCACTTTAGCGGGTCATTAACCGACCCGCTGTAGCCCACCAGC
>NZ_WPZY01000066.1 GCF_013031405.1 Ruegeria sp. HKCCD8929
AGGTCAACGGCGCTTTCACACTGCTCATATTGATGTTGGCCGCCTCTGGTTTGGCCTTGGCGTTCGCCATATGGGCAACTTGGCTGAGGAAGAAGAGTGGCCACCAAAAGTAGAAAGCAGCCATTGGCGCAAACGCAGCGAAAGCGCATTTAGTTGCGCTCCTTCTCCGTTCGGTGCAGATGAAGTGGACGGCTGCGCCATCCGATCCCGGCTATTGGTGCATCATGCGGCGAAGCATCATGAGCCCAAAGTGGCGGATGCTGCGGCCAGGATCAAGTGGCGCAAACTGCTATGAAGCTGCCATTCAAATTTGCGGATCAACGGTATGCGAGTGAGAGATTGAGTTCCGCTCAATCCCCCAAAGCGTCACTCGGCGGCAATGAACCTGAGGACAGGTAAAGATCGTTTTCGATGCCATATGCGCGAAATCGAAACGAGATGAACGCAGCGCACAAGCGCGAAATACGAGGTTTTGCCCTGCTCTGAGGCTGCGGAAACGGGAGGGCTAATCCTACGACGGCAAAAGAATCCTTGACCAATTCCGGCATCAGCTCTAGTAAAATGAAATGACGTTTTGCTCAGCGAAACGCTAGGGAAAAATGTGAAGCCGCCCATATCGCGGACACGCAAGCCAACCAACAGATAGGGAGGAGCCTGACATGATGAAAGATAACCAAAAAATGACGCTCACCGCGGGTCTCGTAGCCGGTAGTCTGGCCATTGGTACGTCTGCCGTTGCCGAAGGCGAGGTGGTGTTTTCGTCCTGGGGAGGTTCATTCCAAGATGCGCTTCGGGAGTCCATGTTGGACCCAGCCGCGCAAAAGCTGGGGCTCACCATCAAGGAAGACACGACAAATGGCATCTCTGATGTGCGTGCGCAGATCACTGCCGGTGCGGTTGCATGGGATATCACAGAACAAGCCTTGTCGGACTGTGCCCGTTTGAAGCAAGAGGGGGCTCTGGAACCCATCGATTATGGCGTGGTCTCGACCGATGGCATCCCTGCCAGCCTTGTCGACAGTGATTGGGTAGGCCTGTTGACCTATTCGCTTGTCATCGGTTGGCAAGCTGAGAAATTTGGTGAAAACGGTCCACAGTCCTGGGCAGATTTCTGGAACACCGAAGCCTATCCCGGCACGCGGGCGATGTTTAACTCTGTGTCGCATTCATTGGAAGCGGCATTGATGGCGGACGGTGTGGACCCGGCGGATGTAAACACAGTACTGCGTAGTGAAGGCGGCGTAGACCGGGCATTTGCCAAGCTTGAAGAGATCGCGCCCGATATCACGGTCTGGTATAGGGGCGGCTCGCAAGCGGCGCAGTTGATGGCAGATGAAGAAATTGACTTCATTCATATTGGCAACGGCCGCGCAGAATCGCTGAATGCCGATGCAGTGCAGGTTGGGTTCACCTGGAACCAGGCCACGACCGATGCGGATTGCTTGCTGGTACCCAAGGGCGCGCCAAATCGCGAAAACGCCATGCGGGTTATCAACGAGATTCTGTCGGCCGATGCACAGGCGCGCATGGCAGTCGCAATTTCTTATGGTCCCGTCAACGCACAGGCATTCGAAACCGGAATTATTTCGCCTGAGCTTGCTGCCAAGAACAATGCTCTACCTGAGAACATGAAGACACAAGTGGTCCTTGACCCGAGCTTTTACGTCGAAAACTACGCAGAACTGCAAGAGCGGTTTGACACGCTAGTTCAGCAATAGGTCCAAACTGATGCGCTCCAGCCTTTCATCCGATCCGGCAGAACCTCTGAACGTAATATTCGTTCATGGTTGGGCGTGCGGATGGCGAGACTGGAGCGGTGTCACCTCGCTCTTACCTGACGGTGTTCACATTGGCCTTGCCAAGCTCCCCGGAAGCCCTGAAGCCGTGTCGTTAGAGGGAGCGACCAGTCTGAGTGACTGCGCGGCCCATGTGATTGCCCTTGCAAATGACCTGGGTTTCGACCGCTTTGCACTTGTGGGGCACAGCATGGGTGCCCGGATTGCCATTGAACTGGCTGTGAACTGGCAACGGCGTGTCTCTCACCTTCTTTTGCTGGATGGCAGCAACGTGCCTGAGGATCCCAAGGAATCGGTTGCGCGCTTGGCAGAACAGCTTGTGCAGCTTGGTCAGCAAGGATGGGCGGAGGCGGCCGTGGCAACGATGATGATCGAGAACCTCGATCCAGATCAAACAAGTGAAATTGTGAACCGGGCCGCTCAATATCCGGCCGACGTTTTGATGGCGTATTACCATGCTATGGCTACATGGGATCGCGGTAACTTTGTTGCGGCCGTGGACCGTCTCATTTGCCCGGTAACAATCTTGCAATCAACGTCGCTGGACGAAAACGAAGTGCGCCGATCCGTGACGGACCACCCTTCGTCGCTTTGGCTGGATGTCTTACGTGCTCGGGTTCCCGGTGCGGTGATCAGGCTGGTTCAGGATACCGGCCATTTCATAATGCGCGAACAGCCGCAACTGATCGCCGACTGGGTAGAAGACACATTTCTGGTTGATCACGACCACCACCTAGAAAATCCAACCAACAAATAAAGGGAGAAACAGACATGAAAAAAGAAGAGAGAAAACTGTCGCTTGCAGTTGGCTTCGTTGCCAGCAGCCTAACAGTGGCTGCGCCTGCCTTCGCCGAAAGCGAGGTGGTGTTTTCATCCTGGGGAGGCTCATTTCAGGATGCCTTGCGCTCAGCGATGCTGGAACCTGCAGCCAAGGCACTGAATGTCACGGTCAAGGAAGATACGACAAACGGTATTCAGGACGTGCGCGCGCAGATCACAGCGGGTGCCGTCGCCTGGGACGTGACTGAGCAGGATTTGCCCTCCTGTGAAACACTTAGCCGGGAGGGCAGTCTTGAGCCGATCGATTATTCGATTGTTGACACAACGGGTATCCCCGAAGAGCTGATCCACGACAACTACATCGGCTTCATCAATTTCACCAAGGTGATCGCCTATCGCAAGGATGCCTTTGGCGACAACGGGCCGTCCAACTGGGCCGAGTTCTGGGACCTGGAAAACTTCCCCGGCAAGCGCGGCATGCACGGCAAGGTGAACTACAACCTTGAGGCCGCTTTGATGGCCGATGGTGTGCCGATGGCAGAAGTTTACAACGTTTTGGCCACGGACGAGGGTATTGCGCGTGCCTGGGGCAAATTGGGAGAGATCGCACCCGAAGTCACTGTTTGGTATCGTGGGGGGTCACAATCCGCACAGTTACTGCGGGATGGCGAAGTGGATGTGATCCACATGGGCCATAACCGCGTGGAGAGTGTAAGCGCATCTGGTATCGAAGTCGCTTATGCATTCGATGGTGGCACGATGGATGTCGATTGCTTGCTTGTGCCCAAGGGTGCTCCAAACAAAGACAACGCCATGCGTCTGATCAATGAATTGCTGAGCGCCGAAGCGCAGGCGCGGCTGGCGGTCACAATGCCGCTGGGCCCGGTGAATACTGGTGCGTTTGACACCGGAATTATCTCGGGAGAGCAGGCTTTGACAGTCAACACGCATCCCAGCAACTACGACAAGCAACTGCTGGTCGACCCGAACTTCTACATCGGCCAGTTGGGTGAGTTGACTGAAGAGTTTGACACGCTGATCCAGCAATAATCCATTTCGGCGCAGTGCATTTTGCACTGCGCCCGTTTTTTGACAGGTGAGGTGCCTCTATGTCGTCTAATGCCCAATCCCTTCCCATCGACATTTCCAATCTTTGCAAGGCCTACGGATCGGTCAAAGCGCTCGATGATGTATCGCTGAATATTGCTGCAGGTGAATTCCTGACACTGCTTGGACCATCGGGCTCGGGCAAAACGACGCTTTTGATGGCACTGGCCGGTTTTGTACGCCCAGATGGCGGATCGCTCCGTTTTGGCGGTCAGGAAATGATTGCAACGCCGCCACACAAACGCGGCCTTGGCATGGTTTTTCAAAGCTATGCGTTGTTTCCATTCATGACGGTGGCTGAAAACGTGGCCTATCCGCTGAAAATCCGCGGGGTTTCCAAAAGCGATCAAAAGACCCAAGCCGAACGTGCGCTGGATACGGTACAGCTTGGCGGCTATGGGGATCGGCGTATCACTCAATTGTCTGGCGGCCAAAGACAGCGTGTGGCTCTTGCCCGCGCCATGGTATTCGAGCCGCAGATCATCCTCATGGATGAGCCCCTGTCCGCGCTCGACAAAAAACTGCGCGAACATATGCAGATTGAATTAAAGGCGCTCCATGAAAAATTGGATGCAACCGTTGTCTACGTAACCCATGACCAGCGCGAAGCGCTGACGATGTCCGACAGGATTGCGGTGGTCAATCACGGTCGGATCGAGCAGATCGAGACACCCGAGCGGCTGTATCGCCAGCCTCACAGTTTCTTTGTGGCGGATTTTATCGGCGAGTCCATATCGGCGCCGGTGAATGTAGCCAACGACAGGGCACAACTTGGCGAGCGCGTGCTGAAATCCGACTTGCCAATTGCCCAGGGGAGTGGTGGTCATCGTTTGGTTATCCGGCCCGAATTGCTGGAGGTCACCGCGGGTGCCGTGCCAGAATCTGCCAATGATCTGTCTGGCCGGGTCAAAGACATCATTTATCAAGGCGACAGTGTGCTGGTTATCGTTCAGCACGACACCGCAGGCGAGATCAACTTGCGTGTCCCCGCCAATCGCGCTGGCCAGACCGGGCTGCCTTCCAAAGGAGAGCAAATTGGCCTTGCCCTGCATCCCGAAGACACGATCATCGTACCGGAGCATGTGGCATGAGTATCGCCGAGGTCTATGAAAGTGCAGGGACGCTTCAGAACGCCAGCACGCTCAAAACTGAAGAACGCCGTGAACGGCTGACGTTTCTGGGGCTTTCGATGCCCGCCGTTATTGGCATTCTGATTGTCGTCTTTCTACCGATTTTCTGGCTGTCTTCGCTCTCGTTTTATAATGCGGCGGGCGAGTTGAGCATGGAAAACTACGCGCGCATCTTTGAAAGCGCTTTGTACCGGCGGACCTTTGTTGTCACCTTCCAGATTAGCATTGCCGTGACGGTGATTTGTGTCCTTCTCGGATATCCTCTGTGTTACTGGCTGACCAAAGTGCCGGACAGAACGGCTGCCATTCTGATGGTTTTCGTGCTGGTCCCGTTCTGGACGTCGGTTCTGGTGCGTACCTACGCCTGGCTGGTGCTGTTGCAGCGCAATGGCATTATCAATTCGTCGTTGATGTCGCTTGGCATAGTCGACGAACCGCTGCAGCTGGCGCACAATCTCACGGGGTCAATCATTGGCATGGTACATATCATGCTGCCGTTTCTGGTTTTGCCGCTCTATGCCACCATGCGCAACATTGACACCGACCTGGTTCGGGCTGCTGTGGGGCTAGGCTCTACGCCGCGTGGGGCATTCTGGCGGGTGTTTTTCCCAATGTCGCTGCCGGGTCTTTTTGCCGGCATCGTGCTGGTTTTCATCCTGTCACTTGGGTTTTTCGTAACACCTGCTTTGCTGGGCGGTGGCCGCGTGCAGATGCTGGCGCAACGAATCGAAAGCACAATCACAGTCTATTCCAATTGGGGTGCGGCATCCGCATTGGGCGTAGTCCTGCTGCTGCTGGCTCTGGCCATGATTTGGCTGATGAACCGTGTCTTCGGGCTCGACAAACTCTTTATGCGCTGAGGAACTGAAAATGGAACAAGTCGGACAACGTAAAATTGACGGTATGTGGCTGACAGTGGTTGGCACCGCGGTACTGTTCTTTCTGATCCTGCCAACGCTAATTGTGATCCCGATGTCGTTTTCGGGGGCCTCATATCTGGAGTTCCCGCCAACGTCGTTTTCGTTTCGCTGGTACACGGCCTATTTCACTTCCGCAGAATGGATGAGCGCCACAAAGACCTCGCTGATAGCGGCAGTATTGACCACGGCGATCGCAACACCATTGGGCTCACTTTGTGCTTATGGCTTGCATTGCTCTGCCCCACGGATCAGGAGCGCTGCACAGATCCTCGTGATCATGCCCATCGTCGTACCGGTGATCCTGATCGCCGTCGGTGTGTTCAGCCTTTATGCCAAGCTGGGGCTCAACTACACGCTGACCGGAATCGTAATCGCCCATACAGCGCTGGCGCTGCCCTTTGTAATCGTGACTGTGATGTCGGGTTTGCAGAACTATGATTTCAATCAGGAACTGGCGGCGCGCAGCCTGGGTGCATCCCGAGCCTATGCGTTGTGGACGGTGACAGTGCCCCAGGTCAAGTTCTCGATCCAGACAGGGGCCTTTCTGGCCTTTATCACATCGCTGGACGAGGTTGTAATTTCGATGCTGGTCTCGGGTGGGGAAAAGGCCACAATTACCCGCCGCATGTTCAATTCGCTGCGCGATCAGCTTGATCCGACCATTGCAGCGATTTCTACCTGCCTGATTATCGTGTCAATCTCGGCGCTCATCAGCGTGCAGTTGATTGGCCGCAGCAAGAATGCTGACAAATGATGGGCTCTTTATATCTGACCAATCTCGGCTCGGATCTGGCGGGCGGCCTCAAGCACCGCATCGCGATAGCCTTCGACAACGGCTTCGCTGAAGCGAACGCGCAGACCCGACAGGCTAACGGCACCCAGCAGCTCGCCATTAGGCCCAAGAACCGGAACCGACAATCCGGCAACGTCCGGATCACGTTCGCCAAGGCTGAGATAGTACCCGGCTTTCCGGATGTTGGTGGCCTGTTTGCCTTGCCTGATAGAATAGGCATCCAGCACCCGGCCCGACGAGCCCTTGCTCAGTGGAATAATCTCGCCCTCCTGGATATGATCCCGCGCAAGCCTTGGCGAATTGACCCGGTAGAGGCAAACGCCGGAGTTGCCGCGTTGCACGTAAAACGACGCGCTTTCGCTCGTTTCATTTACCAGGTTCGCCAGCACCGGGCGCACTATCGGCCCCATGCGCAGGTTCTGACGAAATACGGATCCAAGACGCCACAAAGACGGCCCGAGGTGAAACAGGCCTTCGGCGTCTCGTGTGATATGGCCAAACTTTTCCAGCGAGACACTCAGACGCAGGATTGTGGCTTTGTTGACACCACTGCGGTCCGCAACCTCTTTCAGAGACAGACCCGCATCGCCGGTTTCGAAGCTGTCCAGCACACGCAATGCGCGTTCAACCGCTTCGACACCACCATTTGTGTCCGAGGTTCTAGGCTTGTCGGACATAGGCAGACCTTTCGACGCAAATCCGTGGCTTTTTATAGCTGTTTTGGACGCAATTGGAAATCGCAATTAATGAAAGTATCTGGCGATGAATAACGCACAGAGACGATTAATAACAGCGGGTTATGCCGGTCTACCCTTTGGCGAGTTTTCGCAATGTGAGGCAGGATGTGTTGGGGTTTTAGGTGTTCCAAGCGAAGTCAATAACGGGCCGCGTTCCGGCGCCTCCTTGGCACCGGATGCGCTGCGCAAGATGACGCAACAGCTTGGAACTGGCCTGCCTGTAAATGGTCGGGATCTGGGAAATCTGGACCTGACCGGTGATTGGTCGGGTATATTGATGCAGCTTGTGACACAAATGGCGGATCGCGACATTGTGCCAATTGTCCTGGGAGGCGCATCTGATGTTGCCTCGGCTGTGCTGGGGGCCTTGCCGGACCTGCCTGTTGTCGCGGCCATGCCACTGGCCCGGCGTGATCTCACCCAACGACCGGCAAACACGATCTGGGTGGGATTGAACGGCGGGCAGTCTGCCGATGTCTGGGATCAGATCAGCCAGCGCTCGATGGGCTGGCGTACCGCCCGGCAGTTGGATGAAGGGCACGCCGACTTTTCTGACATGCCCGAGCGCGCTGTCTTGTGGATCGACATATCGGTCATTGATCTGGGGCATGCAGCTGGTAGCGTTGGCCTTAATCCCGGCGGGATGAATCCTGAAACGCTGGCTTCCGTCATCGGCGCCATGGCATGTCGCTGGCAGGCGATTGTGATTACTGGTCTTGCACCTTCGCTCGATACGCGGGGTATGTCGGAACTGGCGGCCATCGAAACCCTGAACGCGGCATTGCACAATGGATGAAGCGGCGCTCATACGGTTTGACACGATCCCCAGTTTTCTGGGCGTATCTGTTGGCGATCTGGAAGATCTCTTGCCCGGGCAGGTCGCTATAGCGGGGTATTTTTGCGACAATCTCGCCCGGCCAGCGGCGGGGCAACGCTATCTCGCACGGCAGCTGCGATACGCCTCCCGTCCTGAAAAAGCACCCGCAAATGCGATTGATCTAGGGGATGTGAATGTATTTCCGCTCGAGCGGGACAAGCATTTTTCCGCAGTTATCGCTCAATGCGCGGCGGTTCTGGAAACCGGCGCGCGCATGGTGCTGGTTGGCGGCGATTCCAGCGGTCTGGAAGCTCTTGGCGTTGCTGCACAAAAGGTCACAGGTGCGGATGTTCCTGTCATTCCGGTTACAGGGGGCGTGGCGGGCCGATTGTCCCACACCCAACCGGTCATCCTGTCTGTGGATTTACAAGAGCTCGCGGGCAAATGGGTATCGCACCCGCGTCGCCTGACCGGGATGTCACCCGCACAGATGATCGCGCAAATTGATGCCACTCCAGGCGATGTCATCGCCGCAGCAATTTTCGGACTTGCCCCGGAATTAGACATTCGTGGCGGAGCTGAGACCCGCGCCGCGCTGGCGATCTTGCAGGCGGTAACTGAGCGTCTTGAGAAAGGAGCAGGCTGATGCCTTTACGATCGGCCCCATTGCCGCGCATGGCAGGGCATCTGTCGTTCATGCGTGCGCAGACCAAAGCAATCGGTGATGTCAGGCCCGGCGATCTGGCGGTACTGGGCGTCCCGTTTGAAGACACCAGCGCACCGCATGCCGGACAATCCCTGGCGCCGCGTGCATTCCGCGAAACCTCGGTCTATTTCGGTTGGCACGCAAACCCGCAATTCAGTCACCCCGTAGATATCGATGCACGTCAGGACATCAGTACCGAAGGCCTGCACGAGCGGCTATGTGACCTCGGAGATATAGCGCCGGGGTCCGAAGACGCGATCCACGCGTCATTGGAGGCGGCAACAAGTCAGATCAGCCGCAATGATGCCTGTGCCATAATATTGGGTGGTTCGGATCGCATGTCTGAGACAGTGCAGAGCGCGCTACCCAATTGTCAGACCGCGCAGCTTGGCGGTACGCCAGATGATGCGCGCGATTTTCATGTAGCGCCTTTGCCGAATGGGCGGGGCACGCCCTGCAACATGGATACTGCCGCGCAGCGTGCAACGTTTTCCAGGTGGCGGGATCCATCAAGGCCGCTGTTTGTGCGGTTTGATCTGTCCGTGTTTGAAACACCGCTCAGCGCGCTTTGCGATCAGCCCCGGTTAGGGGGCTGCGATCTTGAGACAGTGATGCAATGGCTTGAGCTTTTAGGACAGCAGGAAGTCAGTGCCATCATGTTGACCGGTCTGAATCCGAACAGGCCTGGAATGGGTGTGGTGAAGGTCGGCCAACGCCTGATGGTCACGGCTCTTCTGGCATTTATCTATGCGCGCCTCGGATTTGGAATTGAAAATCCGGGCCGCCAAACTTCCAAGGAATATGTACTGACATGACTGCAGCTATTACGACATTCCACCCGCCCCTGGCTCAACCGGGATATCGGCTGTTTGATGGGCCTTTGCGCGACGTGACCGACGCCCACGCGGATCAGATCGGCGTTGTGGGCATGCCGAGCGACTGGACACATTCAAGCCGCCTTGGCACAAGGTTCGGCCCCGAAGCATTGCGCAGGGCGACAAGTCTTCTGCAATCTTTGCGTCCGCAGGGAGCCAGCTTTGATCCAGACACAAGCCTCCATACCGTGCCTGCAACCGACTGGCTGATTGATTGCGGTGACGCAGAGATCACCGCGCAAGACGTTGATGCAACTACCGAAGCCATCGCAGCAATGACCGAAATGCTGACCGTTGCAGGGGCGATCCCTCTGGCACTGGGAGGTGATCACTATAATAGCTTCCCGGCCTGTCTGGGCTATTCCCGTGGGCTGGCCAAACGTGCACCAAACGCGCGTTTTGGGTATATCCAGATCGACGGTCATCTGGATTTTTCCGACCGGCTGGGCGCATGGGGCAGCCACAACCATGCAACCAATGCACGCCGGATTTCTGAACTGCCCAACACTGATGTGTCCAATATGGTCTGGATCGGCATCACGGGCTGGGTCGATGGCGGCGATCTGGTGCTCATCGAAGAACAGGGCGGTCGGGTGTTTTCAGCGGGCGATGTGCAAAAACTCGGCGCGGCCGAGGTGATGCGTCAGGCCCTTGCGCATGCCATGCAGGGCTGCCACGAGCTTTATCTGTCCATCGACATCGACGCGATGGACGCCGGCTACCTTCCCGGCACAGGCTCCATCGTGCACAGCGGCATTACACCACGTCAGTACTACGATCTGCTGGATGGATTGGCCGAGGCCCCCTTGGGCGGGTTGGACATTGTCGAGGTCTCACCACCGCTCGATCCCTCACAACGCACGGAATTCCTTTCGGCGGAAATGCTGTTCCGGGTTTTGCGCCGCTTTCGCACTCGTCCTGTGACTGGGCCTGTGACAGAGCAATGATGGAATATATCGGAACCAGTCAACTGGGCGGGCTATCACATGCGGGACAGATCCTTGCCCCGGCAACCCGGCCTTGGATCACGGATCTTGCAGCGCTTTGCCCTTACGAGGGTCTGCAACCCGGTAACCTCCCGGAATTTGAACGTGACCCGGATTGGGGCAACTGGACGCTCACGGACAGCCCCAAAGACCCGACCAAACGCCTGAACTGGCATGTGTTTCAACAGAGAAACACCCGGTATCTGGTGGCCGACCGGATGCTTATGAGCCGCATCAGCTGGCAGGATCTGGACGATGCCGGGTATGTCTATGGCACAGAGGTGTCGATTGATGGCAGGCAGTTTCGCTGCCGGTTGCTTACCGGCGGTGATACGCCCTGTGATGACCCCTATCAGGGTGCGACCAGGTCCAATGAATGGGATGCGTTAGTGGGCAGTGTCGCCGTGTCGAACGCGCCTCAGCCTGACCCGGCCAATAGCGCAGCTCCGCTTAGCCCGGATCATCTGACCTCGCCTCATAACCGTTTGTGGAACTGGTTCGGGGCGGTCAGTTGGACGGCCGAACCCGTCGCCAGCCGTGCGGACGGACGTGTGTGCCGGGGTTATCACGGCCCGACCTATTTTTATGTGAACACTGTAGACCACCGGCATGAAGATATCGGGTGGCGACCGGTTCTTGAGGAATTGCAATGACTGTAGACTCCTTTCCCAACTATATCGCCGGAACATGGGCCTCTGGCTGCAATGCTGCCCGCAATATCAACCCGTCTGATCTGAACGACACAATCGGAGATTATACGCAGGCAAGTGCCAACCAGACGGTTGAAGCGATCGAGGCTGCGGCTGCCGCCTTTCCGAAATGGCGTGCAACGTCGCCACTGGTCCGGTTCGAAGCGCTGGACCGCATCGGGTCGGAAATCCTTGCTCGCATGGACGAGCTGGGCGACATGCTGGCCCGCGAAGAGGGCAAAACCCTGTCCGAGGCCAAGGCCGAAGCGCATCGTGCCGGGCATTTGTTCAAATATTTCGCGGCCGAAGCGTATCGTGCAACTGGCGATACCTACCAATCTCTGCGTGAAGGTG
>NZ_WPZY01000067.1 GCF_013031405.1 Ruegeria sp. HKCCD8929
TGTTTCGTGGCATGTTTCCGAGCAGCCAGCGCGTTTCCAGCAATGAGACGTAATCCGCAATCACGTTGATCATCAGTCCGATCACCAGCACAGATCCCAGCGCCAGTTCAGATTGCATCCGTACTCCGATGACGTCGACACTGCCCATGAGCAACCAGATCACGATCACGGCGATCAGCGTTGCAATGGTCGATCTCACGAAGCACCGGATGGAGAAATGATTGCTGCCAAAGACGGCATCGAACAGGGATATGAAGCTCCTGGACCACCCCTCTTCGGTCTGGGCGCCCATCAACCAAAGGGCCAGGTCTTCCTTGCGCGCAGGATTGAGCAGTCCGGCGTAGACGGTAAGGCCGAACATCGAAGCCCCCAGACCCAGCGCCCATGTCCAGTTTTCGGCGAGGTACGCAATGAGCGTGTTCGCATCCATTCTTTAAATACTCTTGGACCAATAAATTTAGGCCCATCCTACCACACATCGCGCCCCAATTGCAGGTTGGCGCCCGAGAGCTGCCTACAGCTACCCTGAGCCCGTACAAGGGCACGGGCTCCTCGCCCGGGCCGCGCCAGCGGCCCCCGCGCGGGCAGCGCACGGTCCTGGCCGATCGGGGTCCCTACCCCGCTCGGCCGGGACACCAAAGGGGCAACGCCGACCGATATGAACACCGGCCCGCCTCCTTTCGGAAGGCAGGCCGGTACTCGCGTCAGGCTGATCCGAGGATTGCAAAACCCGTCGGAATGTTGGTGCCGCTTTCTGAAAAGCTGGCCACCGGCAAATCATGCCAACCGCTGTCTCTGGCTGATGACAGCCCCAGATCGGACAAATGGCCGTCATAGAGCGCGGATGCGGGCAGAATGCAGACCAGGGTGCCACCACCCCAGCGCCGCCCCTCGGGATGCGGTTTCAGGAACTTGCGCGCGTGATCCAGATGTTTCCGCCAATGTTGACCATTAAAGGGCGGGTTCATGATCACATAATCAAAGATCGGGTTGGGGGCCGTATCCAGAAAGTTCGCGTGATGGACCCGAAACCCTTTGGCGCGCGCCTCCTCGGTGCGCCCCCGTGATACTCCACACCGGTAATCCGCGCCTCGGGGTTCGTCTTGCGGATCACCTGCATGATGCGGCCGCACCCGCAGGACGGCTCCAGCACCAGCGGTGTGCCGTCCAGCGACAACCGCGCCAGAACCTGGTCAATGACCGCCTCTGGCGTGGGGTAATAGGCCAGATCCTTGGCAACGGCGGTACCGGGGCGTGGTGTGGCCGCGGCCTCGGGGCTGTCGGGCAATGTGTCGCCGTAGAATTCGGCTAAGCTGCCATTGATGTGCTGCGGCACGATTGCCGAAAGAAAATTTTTTTCGAGCAAATAATGCGAAATCTCCTCAGTCGTCCCGCAGAGTTAGATCTTTTGACCGTCGTTCGGTTTTCACCTGAAAACCAAAACAGACTCGCCTGACGACGGGTCTTTGTTTCGGCCGCGCGATGTATTGGGAGAAACATCGATTGGCCGTTGTGTTCTTACCAGTGGTTCAGCCAAAATGCTCCTTAAAGTGGTCAATGCACTGGCGGAAACCATCTTCAAAATTCCCGTTTCCGGGATGGTAGACACTCTCGAATGACATAACGCCACCATAGGCGTCCGCTCTCAGAGCATCAGCGATCGGCTGAAACTGATCGGCCAGTTGACCCTCGCCCATTTGTTTGACCGTCAAAGTTGCGCGTGGCGTGTCGACCTGAACATCCTTGATGTGGATGTGCCCAAGATAACCATCTTTTACTTGGTCGTACCCGGCAGGGAATGCCTGCTCATGACACCAGCAATTGTTGGCCGGGTCCCAAAGAACCTTCAACGTGTCCTTGGCATCCAGATCATCGATCAGTTTGCGGGCGGTGTAGTTCGAGTTCACCATGGTCCCGTTGCCCGTTTCGACGACCAAAGTCACTCCGCCGTCCTTGGCGACGTCGATCGCGGGTGCGATCAGCGGCAACATCGCGTCCCACGCACCTTTGGCGACATTCCATTTTTCGGCACCTCCATAACCCCAAAGGATTTGCTCCTTTTTCGGGGTCATGATGCGCACCAACGGGCTGCCGACCACATGCGCCATGTCGATCACGCGCTTCAGAGCATCCATATGTTTGCTGTGTAGTTCATCCCCCGGCTTGTTTGCCCCGGTCATCCCCGCAAAGATGTGGCGCGACAGGCAGGAAACAGGCTTGCCGCGGTCGCGCAGCAGAGCGTCAATTTCCCGGATCTCGTCAACCGAGTGATCGCCGACCTCGGTATCGCCGACGAATTGCAGTTCGGCATATTCGAGATCGAACTCATCCATCACATCGACCGCGTGTTTCAGGTCGCGGCTAATGCCATCACAGATAACGCCAAGTTTCATGCTCTTGTCCTTTCTCAGCGATGCAACTCAGCGCCGACAATGTCTTCGATCACGCGGGTGCACGCCCAATTGTCGCCATCGGGAAACTTGGCCTTGCCTGCATGGAATATCTGCATGGCCGAAGATGCGGTATGCATCGGAACGCCCAGTTCTTCGGCCAGATCCAGCGAGATGGTCAGGTCTTTGTGCATCGTACCGATGCCGGACCCGGTGTTTTCGAATTTACGGTCGATAATGTTCTCCAGCGCAGTATTGGTGCATCCGCATCCCGCGCCAGAGGTCGAAAAGACCTTGAACAGGCTTTCGCCCTTCACGCCCGCCTTTGCGGCCAGGACCGACGCCTCAAATGTTGCAGAAAAGATCGAACCAATCAGGGTCTGCAAGCATGCTTTGACGATTTGACCTTGCCCAGGCGCGTCACCTACACGGTGAATGGTGGCCGAGACCGCCTCCATCACCGGTTGGAATTCGTCCAATACGGCATCGGGCGCCGCAGCCATCATTGTAAGGGTGCCGCCCTGCGCGCCTGGAAAGCCGCCAGAGACAGGGCTGTCGATCAGGTGGATGCCCGAACCGGCCATTGCCTCGCCAATCTCGCGGGCCTCACGCGGTTTGATCGTGGCTGTCAGAATTACGGCCCCGCCTTGCGCCATGTGACTGACCAGACCGTTTTCACCAAGAACGACAGCCTTGGCCTGATCGCCGCTCATAACCATGACATAAACTGCTTCCGCATCGGCACCCACATCTGCCACACTGGCTGCAGGCGTTCCGCCCATTTCAGCCAGAGCATTCAGACGCGCCTCACTCAGATCAAAACCGGTGGTTTCGAACCCGTTTTTAGTCAGGTTCCTGGCCAGCCCACTGCCCATGTCTCCCAATCCTATGACACCTGCACGTTGCATAATTGTCTTCCTAATGTGTCGCCCGGCCTGGCCGGTGTTGAGGTTTGGCGCCCATAATTTTGTGGGCGTCGATGTGTGCGGGGGGTTTCAGGCTTTGGCTTACCAAGGCCGGGCACGTCCGGAAGACACCCCGCTGCCCAATTCTGTGTCGCTATGGCCCCATCACCGCGTCCGGGATCCACATAACCAGTTGCGGGAAGATCGCGATTAGGATCAGCACAACCACATTTGCCAGCAGGAACGGTGCAGCCCCGATGAAAATCTTTCCGATGGGCAGACGACAGATCGCAGCGCAGACGTTCAGGCAATTCCCTACCGGCGGCGTGCACGCTCCAACCGCCAGACCCGAGACCATCACCACGCCAAAATGAACGCCCGACACGCCCAGCTTTTCGGCGACGGGCAATAGAACCGGTGTCAACAGCAAGATCGCTGGGCTGACGTCGATGAAAGTACCCGCCATCAGGATCAGGATGGCCGTCAGAACCATGAAGGCGACCGGGCCAAGACCAAGGCCCGAGACGAAGTCGGCAAGCTGGTTTGGAACGCGCTCCAATGCCAGAACGGTGATGAACACCTGACTGAATGCGATGATCATCATGATCTTGGCGGACATGATGATGGCATGCCGCATGGCTCCGGGCAGTTCTCTAAGAACGCCAAATCCGACAATGAACAAACCGATGATCAAACCGTAAACCACCGCGGCCCCGGCAGTCTCGGTCGGGGTTACAAAGCCGAAGACTACAGAGCCCACGATCAATATTGGCATCAGAGCGACAGCAGCGGAACGGCGGGCCTGTCGCCCGGCTTCAGCCAGTGTGAACGGAACGTCTTCGGTCGGGTAATCGTTCCTCTTGGCCAACAACCACACGACGATCAGTTGTAGCAGGCCGACCATGACCCCGGGAATGATCCCGCCCAGAAACAGGCGACCGATACTCTCCTCCGCGGCGACAGCGTAGATGATCATCGGAACAGAGGGTGGGATGATCATGCCCATTGTGGACGAGGCAACCGTGATCCCGGCAGCGAAGCTTTTGGGGTATCCGCGTTTTTCCATCTCAGGAATCAACACCGAACCGATGGACGCAGTGTCCGAAGCCGAGGAACCAGAGATCCCGCCAAAGATCATCGAGCCCACGACGTTCACCAATCCCAGCCCGCCCTTGAGGCGACCGACGAAGAACATGGACAGGTCTAGCAGGCGTCTTGTGATGCCTCCGGAGTTCATCACCAGGCCCATCAAGATGAAAAAGGGCAGTGAGACCAGCGGGTAATTATTGATACCAGAAAAGAAGCGCTGCACGACGAACCCGGTCGCCGCAGGAGCCTCGATCAGAAAATACGCCAGTGAGGCCAACCCAAGAGAATAGGCAATGGGAACTCCGCAAACCAATAGTATTCCAAGCGTGGCGAACAGGATCAGCATGTCAGTCCTCCGGCATCCAGAGAACGTCGATGGAATCCCGGCCACCGAGGGTCAGAACCACACGAACGAAGCAGTAGAAAACAGCGATCGAGCAGGAAATCGGTACGATGATAAACACAAAGGCCTGAGGCATCCCGAAGGGTTGCCACATGTTTTTTCCCGGCCCCGCGATCCAATCGATGGAAAGCCAGACCAGCGCCGCATTCATCGCTCCGACAAGGACAAGCCCTGCCACATAGAAGGCCATTTTGACGTAATAGGGCATCATGTCGATGAAGAACGTGATCGCGATATGCTCGCGCTTCGTAATCGCAACGGCACCACCTAAGGCCGAAGTGCACAGAAACGCAATCTTGACCTGTTCGTCGACACCATAAATCGCCATGTCAAAGGGGCGCATCAGGACTTTGGTGACGACAATCACCAGAAACACTCCGAACAGCACGACCATCAGCGCTTCGATGATGCGCGTCAGTACGCGGTCGATAGCAGAAAGCGTGTCCATAGCCAGGGTCCGGTAAGAATTGTGTCCCGGCGCAGGATGACTGCGCCGGGAAATGTCGTGTCAGATCAGCCGCAGGATGCCGCCGCCGCACGGGCCGCGTCGATGTCATCCATCGTGAAATGACCCGCGTCTATCATCTGTTGATAAACTGGTGCGACGGCCTCTTGGAACCCAGCCAGGGCTTCTGGCGTCAGTTCGTTGATCTCCATGTGCTTGCCCAGCTCGCCGACAATGTTTGTTTCAGCATCGCGGTACAGCTTGTCCGACATCGCCATCGCTTCGACGGCGACCTCGTCAAAGGTGGCCTGCAGGTCTTCGGGCAAGCCGTCGTACCAAGCCTTGTTGACAATCAGTGGGTCGGGACCCGTCATGTGGTTCGACAGCGTCAGATACTTTTGCACTTCGTGAATATTGAAATCCCAGATGTTCTGAGGCGGGTTGTGCTGTCCGTCAATTACACCCTGCTTAAACGCCTGATAGGCTTCGGAAAACGGCATCGCGACAGGGACTGACCCGATTGCCGTGCCAGTGGCAATCATCAGATCAGATTGAGGCTCACGAATGCGCAGACCTTGCAGATCGTCAACCGAGGTTATGGGCTGCACGTTGTTGGTATAGGCTCGGAATCCTTGGCTAATACCAGTGGCGGGAATGTGATACCCGTTCGCCTCAGCACGGGCCTGAACGCCCTTGGTGAAGTCCGAGCCCACCAGACATTCCATCTCATCCCAGTTCGCGACAAGGAAAGGCAACTGGTACAGGTTGAATGCTCCGGACGCGTCAGCAAAGAAACCGCCGCGCGTGCCTTGCAGCAAACCGGCCGTCACCTGGTCCATCATTTCGCGCTCGTTTCCGAGAGCTGCGCCAAAGAAATTTTCGACTTCGATGCGACCGTCCGTACGTTTTTCAAGCTCGGTCTTGAACCAGTCCATTGACTGCGAACGGATTGAGGTTTCTGGCTGCTCGTTGCCATATTTGAAGGTGAAGTCCGCCGCCAGTGCTGTACTGGCCGTCATTATTAGGCCGGTAACGCCGGCCAGCAATTTAGCTGTGTAGGTCATGTTATCCTCCCTGAACGGGACTCGATCCCGTTGCATGACGTTGGGATAAGCTCCCTCACAATTAGCTGGCAAGAAAAACCGCATCAGATGACGGGATTGATGTTTTTTGATGTTTTTTCTGCCCTATTTGAGGGTGTATTTGATTTTAAATGATGTTAATTCATGCCAATGAGCGATGAAGTTACAATTATCCCAAAGAAGGCGCGTGTATCCGAGATTGCCAAGATTGCAGGGGTAGGCACCGCAACGGTTGACCGGGTTTTGAACAACAGATCAAACGTCAAGCCCGAGACTCGCCAGCGCGTATTACAGGCCAAGCATGCGATCGAATCCGGCGCTCAATTGGACCAGCCTTCGCGACCCTGGCGACTTAAGATCTTCTTGCCAGAAGAAGCCGGACCGTCGACAGAATTTCTGGGCGATTGTTTTCAGAACGTCTTCACCAATGGCCGCGCCACCGTCGAATGCGTGTTTTCGACGAAACTGGAACCATCCGTGTTGGCCCGGAAACTAAGAGCCTGCGCCGGTCAGGGTATTGATGCAGTGGGTTTTCAGGCCTTGGATGATCCGCGGGTTCGTGACGCTGTCGAAGAGCTGCATGGGTTGGGCATTCCGTGCATACCAGTCGTATCCGATCTGATCAGCCCGGTGTTGGGCCAGTTTGTCGGGACGGACAACATGGCCGCAGGACGAACAGCGGCATATTTTATGGGTCGGATGCTGCGACAATCCGGGACCGTCGGCGTGATTTCCGGTGAGCAACTGTATCGCAACCATTCGGATCGCGAGATGGGATTTAGATCGGCCTTGCGAAGGGATTTCAACCATCTCCGAGTCGTGGGCACCTATATTGGCCATGATGACGTTCACGAAAACCGCATGGTTGTAGGTCAGATGCTGGACGAACACCCTGGTCTATTGGGTATTTACAACGTCGGAGGCGGTAACGAAGGCATTGTGGCGGCTCTGGTTGATCGCGATTTGACCGGAGAAATCATGCTGATCGGCCACAACCTTACGCCGAAAACGCGAAACTATCTGCTGGACGGATCAATGGATCTTGTCATCCATCAGAATATGCAACGGATCGCCGAACAAGCCGTTCAGACCCTCATCGCGACACTGGAAAACCGCTCCTATCAGGCAGAGGTCGTTCCGGTTGAAGTCATCACCCGTGAAAACATCAACGGCGCCACCTTCGGCTGATGCTCACAAGTTTTCAGATGTGCAGAGATCGAACGCAATCGTTCCAACCTGTTCTTGAATTGGTTTTCCAGTCAGACACCGAGACATCATCTGCGTCACGCGATCAGCAACCTGATCCAGCGGGTTGTTAATCACCAAATCGATACTGCCATCGGCAAGCGCAGCTTCGGTGACCGGTGTCCGTTCATGGCAGATGTAGACAATTTTCCGCGAACGCCCTGCTTCGCGCAGCGCTTTCAATGCTCCGGTCACCCCGCCCCCGCAATGATAGATGCCCGAGAGGTCTTTGTTGGCCCGCAGCAGTTCTGCCGTCGCTTCATATGCGACCGCGGCGTCATCCAGATACACCACCGAGTCTCGAAGGGGTTTTCGCGGCGCAAATTCGCGCATGTAGCTTCTGAACCCGCTCTCAAGCGCTTCGTGCCCCAGATACCTGTGTGACCCGATCAGGATGCCAACCGCGCCTTCGGTTCGATCAAGACGCGCCATTGCCCAACCTGCCGTCCGCCCTGCCTTTCGACTGTCGATCCCGATATAGGCAGTAACGTGGGGCGAAGACAGCGGTGAGAGCAATGCAAAGACAGGGACATTGACGCTGGCAATCACGCGGTTGACCTCCGGGTGGTCAATCGCAACCAAGCCTATGGCGTCTACATTGTCGCGCATTTCGTCAATCGCGGTTGCAAGCTCTGATGGCGACAGGCTTTCCACATACCGGATCACAACATTTGCCCGGATACCGCGCAACTGCTCTGCCTGTCGCTGCAATTCAAACGCCAGCTCGCGATAAAACCACTTGCTTTCCTTTTGAAGAATAAAGCCCAGCCGTTTTGCTGGCGCCATCTCCTCAATACGACGCCGTAACAACCCTGCCGAACGATAGCCCAACGCATCTGCCGCTGAAAGAACCCGCGCAGATGTGGCCGCAGAAACCGGCGCGCGCGCATTCAGAACGCGGTCTACTGTTGCGACGCCTACCCCCGCCTTTTCTGCGACGTCTTTGAGTGTGACACGGGCCATAGCGCCCTATATGATAGAAAATATCATCTACTTTATAGCGTATTCTGAGAGTAATGATAGAAAATATCATTACCGGTTTGACGATTCAGGCGCTCCTCGGCTCTGCTTTGCGACAGCAATGCAAAAGAGGAACCCGATGTGACCAAGGACAATACCCCTCCATGGCGGGATTATTCGCTGACTGGCCGGGACAGCGGTCCAAGCTTTGCACCTAAACAGTGGTATTCCACTCCAGTCCCCCGGAAACGGATGAAGGAATTGATGAAGCGCCGGGATGTTCCGGCCCTGATCGATTACGGGATCTGGCTGGGATTGGTATTGGCAACGGGTGCTCTGGTAGTTCTGACCTGGGGCACATGGTGGGCGGTGCCGTCTATCATCCTCTACGGAGTGTTTTACGGGTCCTGTGCCGACAGCCGTTGGCACGAGTGCTGCCATGGGACCGTGTTCAAAACGCCTTGGCTGAACACCGCAGCCTATCAACTGGCCTCATTCATGTCGCTGAAGAACCCCTATCTTTGGCGGTGGAGCCATACACGCCATCACACGGACACGGTGATCGTCGGAAAAGACCCCGAGATTGCGTTTCCCCGGCCTCCGTATCCACTCAACATCCTGTGGAACATGCTGCACCTGCAATCTGGCTGGAACGAGTTGAAAAAGATGTTTTGGCTGGCGGCTGGTCGATTGACCAAAGATCAAAAAACCTTCCTCATCGAAGCAGACCGTTCAAAAGCCTTTTGGGCGTCGCGTGTTCACCTCGCAATCCTCGCGATGACATTTGTTTTGGCAATGGTGCTGCAATCATGGCTGCCCATTGTGCTGATCGGCGGTCCCACTTTCTATGGTTCGTGGCTGCATCACCTGCTGGCATCACTGCAGCATGCCGGGCTGGCAGAAGACGTCCCCGATCACCGATTGAACTCGCGGACCGTCTACATGAACCGGTTCTTCCGCTTTGTGTATTCGAACATGAACTACCATGTGGAACACCACATGTATCCCATGGTGCCGTTCTACAACCTGCCTGCTCTGCACGAAGAAATAAAAGGCGATTGCCCTCCGGCCTACCCGGGAACACTGGCTGCGTTTCGCGAAATGCTCCCGGCCATTCTGATCCAGCGGCGCGATCCGTTCTACTTTGTCGACCGCAAGCCGTTGCTGCCCGAGGCCGCGAACCCAAGCCCAGAATACACTCGACCAACAGCCATAGCGGCCGAGTGACCCAATCCCCGGAATACAGGAAAGCCTATGACGAACTGGACCCGCGCCTGCGCTTGCGATGACATCGAAACCGAAGACCATATCCGTTATGACAATAGCGATCGTACCTTTGCCATCTACCGAAGCCCCGAGGACGAATTTTACTGCACCGACGGCCTGTGCACCCATGAAGAGGTGCATCTGGAAGACGGTCTGGTGATTGATCACCTCATCGAATGCCCAATGCATAACGGCCAATTCGATTATCGCACCGGCGAGGCAAAGCGCTCACCGGTCTGTGTGAACCTGAAAACTTACCCCGTTAAGGTCGAAGGCGGAGATGTCTTCATCGATATCGGGTGATGCCATGAAGCGGATCTATGACTGGGACGCGATGTTCTCACTTAGAAACTACACCGCGTCCGACCTGCGTGCGCTAAAGGGTATCCGCAAGCTGGTTCAGACGACTGCAAATACAACCGAAGAGGCAGCAGCGGCGAAAGATGGCGGAATTGATTTGATCATGGGCAATGCCCACAACACGTCCGCCGTGCGTCAAGGCGCGCCTGAATTGTTCTTCACCGCTGCACTTGGTCTGCCGGACTTTGCAACGGAAAGGGACGTGTTGACCGCCGCGTTTGCAGCCATGAAGGATGGTGACGACAGCATCTACACGGCAAGAGGGCCGCACATCGTCGAGCTTCTGGCGCGTGAAGACATTCCCGTGATGTGCCATCTTGGACTGGTTCCCCGCAAATCCACTTGGCGCGGTGGACTGCGTGCCGTTGGCAAAACTGCGAACGAGTCCATAGCGCTATGGAACGCGTTTCGCACAATGGAAGATGCCGGGGCCTTTTCTGTTGAGGCTGAAGTTATCTGTGATCGTGTTATGGCCGAGATTTCCACCCGCACTTCTCTGATAACGTCCTCGCTCGGGTCGGGCCTCGGCGCAGACATTATCTATCTTTTTCAAAATGACATATGCGGCGAGCAACCCGAAAGCCCTCGCCATGCACGCGCCTTTGGTGATCTCAATTCACTATATGAACAGATAAAACACCAACGCCGAGTTGCACTTTCGGCGTTCAGGAAATCTGTTGAAGAGGAGCAATTTCCTGGCCCAAGCGAATGCGCAACAATCTCGGACGCGGAGTTTGAAAGTTTTATTACGCGACTAGAATGATTTTTTGGTCAAGGAAAGCTGCACCCAGAACCACATTTTGAAGGACGGAATTTTTACCTATTGGTGGTCGATGTGCGTAGGTCCCCTTTCGCGACGGGTTGTAAAGTAGTTTGCATTCGCAGTGAAAGTCCCATTCCCACCCGACCTGCAGGGGGTCGCCGTCGCGATCCGCCAGCAGCTGCCGTTCGAGCGACCGCTTTGGGCCGGACCATCTTGCCGCGACTGCAAGCACGTGAAGCAGCGGCAATGGCGGCAAAGGGCTCTCAAGGACCTGTTGAGGCTCACCACGAGACCTTCCCGACGCAACATTGCGTGCAGGCGCAGGTAGCCGTATCG
>NZ_WPZY01000068.1 GCF_013031405.1 Ruegeria sp. HKCCD8929
CATGGTGGTGAAGTGCCCCAGGGCCTGGTTGGCACCGCCCGGGCGGGTCCGGGAAGGGTTGGTTCGCCGGCGAGCGCCGCATCGAGATCAGGAATGCCGGGATGGGTCCGGGTTGGGCTTAGATCCGGCCCAGAAGCACGCTCAGCTGCGCGCCAGCCCTTTATAATACTCTGCTCTATTTTCACTGAGGCCTGGTCTGTCAGGGTCTGGCCGTCCTCGCCCCTTGCATAAAGACTTCCGGCCTCGATGCGGCGGTCGATCTCCCGATCCACCTGTTCGATGTCGCCCCTGTAGGAAAACCGCAGCGCGGCTGCGGTGAGCGCGCTGCGGTCATAGACCGACTGGCGCTCGCTGACATGGGCGATGGCCTGGGTCACCGCGCGGGCAACAGGCGTCTCCGGGTCAGGCTGGTCGCGTTGCGGCGCTGGCGCCCCCACCAGCGCTTTCATCCAGCCCAGCACGGCGGAGATCCGCGAGACCTCCTGCGGATCCTGTTGCGGCTGACGCCGATCGATCTCACGTTCAGCGCGGAGTTCTGGACGCTGGCCCGGGTCAGGGGCCTCGGGCTCGATGCGGCCGCGATCGAGCAGCCGTTCATCGAGACCCGCTTCCAGCGCATCCCTGCGCCACATGATCCGCAGCGCATCCCGGTCCACTTCATTGTGCTTGGCTGCCCGTGTAGCCAGCGCTGCCCACTCAGCCGTTTCCGGGGTCCGGTGCAGCCCCTTTTCCTTCAGATAGGCGTCGATCTCACCGGACCGGCTGGAGAAGAACTCCAGCACCGCCTCGGGAATGGCGGTGAGCTCGACCTGGCCATATTGGCCGCGCTGAGTCTCGACGCCCAGCTCGCGCAATTGCTGCTCGAAACTCGAGCGGTAGATCTCGGTAATGAGTTTCTGGTTTCGGTACACGGACTCATTGCGCAGGGCCGTGTATTCGCCTTTTTCGTTGAGCACCATGTTGGCGATGACCGCATGGCTGTGCAGGTTGGGATCGAGTGCCCGCGAGGTGTCATGCCGGAAGATGCCGGCGATGATGCCTTTGCCCGGGCCGGTGTGCATTTCGCCATCCTGCTGCCAGCGGGTGGTTATGAAGCGCTCCTCGACGATTTTCATGGCCTCGCGCACCGCCTTGTCATGCGCGTGGGTGATCCGGTCATCGCCCATGACCAGTGCCGCGATCGAGGCGGACTTTGAGGCCGAGAAGGTGAGATCGAGACCGGGCCGGTGCTTGCGCTCCCCATCCACGTAGCGCCCCATCAGCTTGCCATCGGGGGATTGCCCATCGAGCAGCTCGGTAAAGCGGGCATCATCCACGTAGCCGGTCAGCTCGGCCGCCTCGGCCGCCTTGCCAAACCACTGCGCCACTTTCTCGGCTTCCGGCGTATCAGCCTTGTAATAGCCTTCTTCCTTATAATAGCCGCTGGCCGCCGCGCCGGCGGAGACGATCGAGACAGACATCATGACTGGTCACCCCGCGAAACTGGTGCGAGCGCGAGAAACAACAGGCAATATTTTGCCCCTTCCGCGCGCATCGAAACGGTATGTTCGCGATATGAGTGTACTGTGGTATGCCGCTGCCGGGCCGACAGGGTTAGCCGGTTTGACGTTCTGCCATCACCAATTCCGGTCCGCCGGGCGGTTGCCCCCAAGCCGCGCGGGAAGAAGGTGATGATGCCCGTCGTCACCTTCCACCGTGCCCGCATCGCCGGCAGGCCTTGAATTCGATGGTCGATCTGCGGGTGGTCCTGACCGGAAAAGCGCGGGATCTGTCTCATTCCGGTGCCTCCGGGGCAGGGCCCTCGCGCTCGATCCGGCCGCGACCCAGCAGCTTTTCATCGAGCCCGGCTTCCAGCGCCTCCTTGCGCCATATGGACCGCAGCTCGTCGCGATCCACGTCCCTGTGCCTGGCCGCCCGGGTGGCGAGCGCCGCCCTGTGAGCCGCCTCCGGGGTCCGGTGCAGACCTTTCTCCTTCAGGTAGGCATCTATCTCGGCCGCACGGCTGGAAAAAACCTCCAGCACCGCCTCGGGAATGGCGCTGAGCTCGACCTGGCCATATTGGCCGCGCCGGGTCCCGATGCCCAGCTCACGCATCTGGTGTTCGAAGCTGGAGCGGTAGATCTCCGTGATCAGCTTGCGGTTCCGATAGACCTCGTCATTGCGCAGGGCGGTGTATTGGCCCTTGTCGTTCAGCACCATGTTGGCGATCACCGCATGGCTGTACAGGTTGGGATCGAGCGCCCGGGATGTGTCATGGCGGAAGATGCCGGCGATGATGCCCTTGCCCGGGCCGGTCTTCATCACCCCATCCTGTTGCCAGCGGGTGGTGATGAAGCGCTGCTCGACCACCTGCATCGCCGCGCGCACCGCCTTGTCATGCGCCCAGGTAATCCGGTCATCGCCCAGCACCAGCGCCGCGATCGAGGCGGACTTCGAGGCCGAGAAGGTCAGATCCAGCCCCGACCGGTGCTGGCGCTCGCCATCCACATACCGCCCCATCAGCCTGCCATCCGGGGTCTGACCATCGAGCAGCTCGGCAAAGCGGGCGTCATCGACAAAGCCGGACAGCCCGGCCTCCTCCGCCGCCCTGCCGAACCACTGCGCCGCCTGCTCGGCTTCCCAGATCCCGGCCTTGCAGTAGCCCTCTTCTTTATAATAGCCGCTGGCCGCCGCGCAGGCAGACAGGTTCGATATCGACATCATGTCAGAACTCCTCCAAAGCGGCCCGGTTTTGCAGAGCCCAACAGGCGCAGGATCTGTCTCATTCCTGTGCCTCCCCGCGCGGGCGCGTGACCCCGAGGCGGCGCAGGCGCCCGTTTTTTGGGCGTTCGGGAGCGGAAAGGGACCCGTTTACGGGATGGCTGTTGTCGGAATCCCACGCGGGCGCGCTGTCCCGCGGGGGTGCGTCCGGGATCGTTTGAGCGTCCGGGAGCGATGCGCTATCCACCGCTCCGACAGACGTGCCGACCCCATGCCGGCCCTCTGTCGACCGGTTCCCTCCCGCTTGTGGTGCCGGGGAAGGGGTGGCTCCACCCGGTGCCGCCCCTTCAACCTCCCAATCGAACAGGTCGGGCCTCGCGGAATGAGCCGCTTCTTCGCCTTTTCCCCGTGTTTCAAAGCGCTCTGGCTGGCAAGGTACAGAAGCAGGCTCACCGGAAGGGGTATCCCCACCACTCACGGGCAACGCAATTCGGCACGCTTCCCCACTCACTCGCCCGAGTGCGCCCGGGTCCGGACGTGCCAGGTTCGAGGAGGTGGAGGGAACCGCCGCCTCACCGGGCCCGCCTCTCTCACGCAGGACCGTCCGGAACCCGGGATGCGCCCGCATCGACAAGGGCGCGTGGGACACCTGTGATCCGCTGTTGGGGCTGTGAGGTTCCACCGTTTCCGGGCGGCTGGATGCCTGTTGCGTTTGATCCCCTATGCGATCTGTCGCTTGCTGCAGCTCACTGACATTTCCGTGAACCACGTCAGCGCCCGAGTCTTTCCCTAATTTGGCACCATTTGCCGGGGTATCCGCTGTGTCCGTCGCGGATGGACCGGTTTCCAATCCTTTCTCCGGTGCATCCGCCAAATTCAGGGAGGGAGCACCTGGCCCTCCCCGACTGGAGATGGTGGCAGTCGAACCCGCCGCCATCTCCGTTTTTTCCTCTGCCGGACGGGTCCGCGACCCGGGACCGGTCCCTTGCGCCGGGCTTTTGGTCACCCGGTGATCGGCGGGGTTTTGCGAATGAGGCCGCTCTGGCGGATTTCCCCTCAAGGGTGGAGAGACAGGGCTTATATCGGATCTGTCATCCGGTGCCCTTAGCAGACTGCGGGCCTCTCCCGCAGATGGCGCATCGGTTGGCCGGGTTTCCTCACCGGAACCCGGTGGGGAGGTGGTGGTTCTTAAACCTGCCACCGCCTCCCGCTTTTTCTCCCCCGGGTACGGCAGCGTCGCCGTCTCAGGCCTTGCTGCATCCCCATTCAGCGCAAACCCGGCCGCAGGGTCGGGCGGCAGGATGTTGGCTGCAGGCACGCCGCGGACCCGTGCGGTCGCGAAGTGCTGCCAGTACCAGTCCCGTTCGGAGATGAGGGCTGGCTCCTCGATCCGGGCCGCACCTTCCGGTCGCGCGCGCAAGAGCCAGCGCAGGAACTCGGCCCTTTGCTCTTCGGGTGGCTTTGCCGCAAAGCCCAACAAGGGCGCTCCGCCTTCCTCGATATCCGCGTTGGTCGCCGCCACCTGCATGCCGCCCTCGTCAAAGCCGGGGCCGCGATAGGGGATCAGCTTCTCGGCCCGGGTCTGGGTCGGCACCGGCTCGAACCGGACCTTTGCCGTCGGCGCGTCATAGGCCGGGCGGAAATAGCCTACGAACTGGGGCAAGGCCTGGATCTCGGCCGGGGTGACGATCGGGCGCTGCGTGCGCCGGCCGACAATGCCCACACCATCGCGCGCCTCATGCGCCCCGAGCGTCAGGTTCTCGTTCATCTCAACCACATCTTCTTCGCCCAGCGAGCGCGAGGAGCGCTGCGCGGTGTCGAAATCGGGCGTGTTGAGCACCACGCGGTTGTTGAGAACGCCGGATATGGTTTCCGCCGCCTTGTCGCCGTAGATCTCCTCGAGCTGGGAAAACACCTGGTAGCCCAGCACGAAGGCGCCGCCGAACTGGCGGATCTCGGCCAGGCTCTTTGGCAGGAACGGCATCCGGTTGAGGGTCGGCACCTCATCGAGGAAGAACCACACCTTGGGATCGCGGCTTTCTTCGGTGGTCATCAGCGCATTGGCCGCCACTTCCAGCACAGTCGAGATGATGTTGCGGGTGACGGCGGCGTGCTCGGCATCCGCCGTAAGGAACACGAAGCCCGGGCGATCCTCGATCACCCAATCCCGGATCGAAAAAGGCGGGGCGTCGTCGCGCAGATATTCCAGGAAGGCCAGTTCGGTTATCAGGTTGGCGCGAATGCCGCCGGAGGTCTTGGCCACATGCTCACCGAAGAAATGCGCCCCGGGGGTGGTTTCGATGATCTCGGCCAGCTCCTCGGCCGGGATACTCATGATGGCCCGGCGCAGATCCGCATTGGTGGCCTTGCCCTGTTTCTGCTTGGCCAGCTCCCGCGCGGCGTATTGGAACACCAGCCGGGCGGCCTTGGTCCAGAACGGATCGTTGGACCCGGGCTGATCCGGCACCATCACCTCGGCGATCTGGGCGAATGCGGCGGAGGTATGGGCTTCATGGAAGGGCGACCAGCCCACCGAGCGCGCATCGAAGGGATTGAGAATGATGTCGGTGTCGGGATCGTAGTGATCGCGCAGCAGACCGCCCATGCGGTCATAGACGATCGCGCGGCCGTTTTCCTCCCGGATCGTGTTCAGCAGCTCGTGGATGGCATTGGTCTTGCCGGTCCCGACCGTGCCGGTGATGCCGATCTGCGCCTCAACCGCGTTGGGCGGGAACTCGATCCCGGCCAGCGTGTAGCGTGGACCGGTCTTGGACCCTTTGCCGAATTTCTTCTCATAGGCCTTCCACTTCCGTTTGGACCAGGCCTTCAGCTCTTTTGCGCTCACCAGCCGCGCGCCCCGGATGTGCTCTTCGTCCTTCAGAGAGCGCCCTACGGCGACAAAGATCAGGAACACAGCGGCAAAGGCGATGGCAGCCGGAATGGCGGAGATCCAGATGATCCGACGCGCGGTGACCGCGTAATGCTCATAGATCGCGATCAGCTGTGGATCGGTGTAGATCGCAAGCGCGGTGCGCCGCACCCGGTTGCCAAACAGATCGACATATTCCAGCACCCGGTGTTCTGTGCCGCGTGTCTCGATATTGAACTCGGCCAGCCAGTAGATGGCGGAGACCCGGAGCATGTCCAGCTCATAGTTCTGCCAGATCAGCCAGAAAAAACAGAGGCAAAACGCCAATGCGGCCATCGAGATGGAGTACCGCAAAACCTGGGTCGCCATACGCGTCCAGTGTTGCGTTGTCTGACCACCTCTGACAATTTGCGTGTGTCCTTTGTTACGCATGATTCATACTCTCGTTCCATTCGTGACACGCACGGACGGCAAACCCGTGCACGGACCGCCGCGATGCTCCAGACGAAGAGCTCCAACTCTTTCTTCTGGGGTGTCGCGGCACCACCACTCAGCTGCTCACGACACATCGGGGCGGGGATTAGGTCTGCCGGCATCACGAAGATTTCCAGCAGTGGGCCTGATCAACCCATAATGGCGGTTATGTTAAATAAGTAAGCATTGCTGACCCTTTTCCGCTTGCGTTTTCTCAGGATAATCAGCCCGGTTATTCGTGCGGCTGACCGATGCAATATTGCCGGTAAGACGCATCCCTGCGGCCCTTGACCAGCGACGGCGCCCAGCCTTCGGCAGGCTCGTAGACCCGCGTGGTCATGATCACCTCCTGCGGTGGCTCATAGGTGCCAAACCGGTTCTTCGCGGTGAACCGGGCGCAGACGAAATAGTCTTTCTCCGGAAACGGAAACAGCACTGACGCATAACGCACCGGCCCAACGGTGATATCCCTGGCGGATGGGCCATCAGGCACATTGTGCAGCAGCCATCGTTTCAATGCGGCCTCGGCCTGGACCCGGGACGGACCGCCTGCCGGCACCTGCGATTCAAAGGTGATGGCGTGCTTGTCGGGCACCGTTCCATCGTTGCAGGCCGCCAAACTTGCGGCGGCGACAAGAACGACAAAACTACGTTTAATGGTCATTGTGATCCTTCCTGTCACTGGTTTTAGCTGCCTCAGTCGTGTCGGGATCCGGATTGCTTATGTCCTGTGCCGCCAGCTCATAGAGCCGCGCGATCAGAGCGTCCGGCGTGTGCAGCCTCTCAAGACTGTCCTTCGGAAGATCCAGAAGATCGGCGAGCTTAAGGACATTGCGGCGAACACGCAGCGTATCACTCTCATCCGCTTTCCGGCCTTTGCCGTCGGCGCTCTTGAACAAACCGTCGAGGCCCGTGCCGGGTTTGTATTCCCGCGGTGTCACGTCAGCACCCATTGTCGAGCTTCACACGCTCAAGCACCGCGCTGCGCTCGCTGATGGCCAGTGCTTCATTGTAGGTCTGCGCATTGGGCCCTGAGCCGCGGGTTGCAGATTGTGCCGCAGTGCCCATCAGGTTGGTTGCGGTGCCGACATTGCGTATGCCTTGTGCCGATCCGGCATTGGCGATCGCGCCGGCGCCCAGGACGGACAAGCCGGCATCGACCAAGCCCCCGGTCAGGTTTGCTTGCCGCTCGCGAGCCCGCTCGGCGCGGTTGATCTCGTCCATCCGCGCATAGTGGCGGGCCAGTTCCGCTTCGATCTGCGCGCAGCTCATTGCCAGATCCGTCTTTGACGGCTGGGCATTCGCCGCGCGCTGCACTCCTGAGATGGATTGCAGGCCCAGGACACTGGCCGAGGTCTGGCTGGTGCCACCTGAACAGGCCGACAGGACAAGTGTGGCGCTCATCAGGGCCGGGATCAGTTTTACGGTGACTTGCATGATGTTGCCTCATTTCTGCTGAATTTTCGTGGATACGTTTCTGCGCGGCTTGTGAACTGGGTCGCGACGGGAGGGGGTCATCCGGTGACGATGGGAAGCCGACCCTGGTGCCACTCAAGGTGAACAGGGGATCTCCTTCCGCCACTCCGGTTTCAGCCCTCCTTTCCGTTCGCCGTATCAGGCTCCGGACGTTCCGGCGGCAGGGTGATGGCCGAGAGGTCCTCCGGAGATCCAAACCCTCGGACAATCCCGCCCGGTCCAACGAAGTACGGTGTTCCACGCGCGCCCACCTGCCGGGCGAGCCGTTCGGAGCGTTTCAGATCATCGCTACCGACACCCTCACCCGCCGCCTGGATCACGGCCTCAGCATCAAAACCCAAATCTATGAGCGTTGCGCGCACCGATACCGGATCGGCATTGCCCTGCAGCGTCATCAGGGCATCGGCGAACCGTTCATAGGCCTCAACCCCTTCCGTTGCCTTCAAGGCCAGGGCAACCTCGGCCGCATGTCTGGAGGCGTCACCAAGGACCGGCGTCTCCAGCAGCACCACCTGCAGATCCGGACGCTGCGCCTTCAGCTCCGCCACATTGGCATGCACGCGGCGGCAGTAGCCGCAATTGTAATCCTGGAATTCAACAAGGATCGGCTTCCCGGGATCAAGACCCTCGAACAGCTCATCCGCAACGGAGGCCACGATCTCAAGATCAGCGACAGCCTCCTGCGCACTCTGTTGCTCCTCCAACAGGGCAAACACTTCGAGCATGATTTCCGGACGCTGCAGCAGCGCCTGGCGCACCTGCTCGATGAACTCCGGTGACGGGGATGGAAAATTCTCCGCTCCGGCCGGAACCGCGCGGGCGAGATCCGCTGCGATCAGGGCGGCGATGAAGGTCTTGCTAAACTTATGTGCCATCTGCTTTCATCCTCTATTGAACTACTGTGAAAACCCGGGAACAGATCCAGGAGTGCCACTTCTCCCCGGATTGAATGTTCCCCTTTTGTGCGCTATAATTCGATCCCCATACGGAGACCGGCCATGACGCGCCTGAAACAGAACTGGAGAGGCCTTGCTGCCTACGCCGCCGTGATGCTTGTGCTCACGGGGCTGGCAGTTTTCGGCCTGCTTGAAAGCGATGCGCTGTTCTCCAGCGCGGTTGCGGACGCCGCTGGCGGTATCCTCGTGCTTATCTGGGGCGCCGTCCTCGTTCTGGGACCGTTTGCCGTGCTGGCAGAGGGCGGGCCAAAGGGCTGGTTCAAGCGTTATTGGAAACTGCTTGCCTACCATGGCGGCTTTTTCCCCGTTGCTGTCCTGGCTCCGGAAGCTGTTTCGTTGATCTACGTCGGCATCGGCGGCGTTTGGCTTGCGGTGTATTTCATCAAGTATGGGAAGCCCGGTAGCGCTGTGAACGAGGACAACAGCGTATACGGTGTTGGTGCAGGGAACATGTCGACGCTCCAATACATGTACCGTTTTCCAAAGGAATACGGTTTCCCGGGAAAGCATTAAATCCGTCATTCGTTGCGCCTCCGCCCGGTGAAGATGTGCCTGCCGATCACAACGTTTTCCCCGCCACGTTCGCGCGACACACCGGCCACCCATGTCGGGGTTTCGTTTTCCTGCTCACCTGCAGCCACAAGAGCGCGCATGCCATCCGGAGAGTAATAATGAGTGGCGCCGCCGGTGGGGTCTTCGATCTCGCCGGCGGCAACCGCGTCCACGATGCGACCGATCCTTTCATACGCCGGATCGCTTTCCTTCAAACTTTCCGGCTGCTTGTTTCCGCCACTGCCGCTGTTCCAGGCCGAGAACTGCTTGAGCTCCAGGCTTACCTCGGCCGGGTTGTCACCCCACCGGGGATCCTGCACCCGGTTGAGGATCACGTGGGCAACCGCTGCCTGACCAAGGTCGCTTTCTCTTCCGGCTTCACCGGCGATCGTCCGGATCATCACATCACGGTCGTAGTATGAAAGGGAATCCGAACCTGTCAGCGTGTTCTTTACGCCACGACCGAGATCCATAGCCGAATCCAAAACGTCTCCGCCAGTGCTAACAGCCTTCGCACCAATGCCCGGGATCACCCCGAAGTCCTGGCCTTCGACCACCTGCCGTTCGTTACTTGCAGCTCCGGCGGTGGCTTTGCCTTCCAGAACCTGCTGACGCTCACCGATGGCGCCTTCGAGCTTCTTCGTCGCCCCGGTCACTCGCTGAAGTTCGGCCCGATGCTCCGTTCCAGCGGATGGGAGCTGCTGTGTGGTGATCTCCTGCTGCGGCCGGCTCAGGGTGAAGGCGCTGGTAAGATCCGGAGTTGGTCGGTCGATCCCAAGCTCCTCCAGCAAGCCGGGGAGAACCTGCTCGACGGCCTTTTCCTGACGCCGTATCGCAGCGCGGGTCTTGGGATAGGCCAGCGCAGAGATTTGCTCTTTACTGAACCCGGCCTCACGCCACTCATTCTCGATCGCAGTCCTCAGTTCCTGATCGTAGTTGATGCCTTTCGAATAGAGATGAGCCTCAGCAGCCGACAGCGTCTCGGCCTCTTCCCGCGCCTCGGCATACGTATTGCCCAGACGGCGCACATCCTCGATGCTCCAGCGGTTGCCGCCGCTTTCGGTGTTGGTCTCCGAGGACTGCTGACCGGCCCGTACCGAGTGGCTGGCTTCAGCAAACTTGGAGACCGTTTCCGACAGACCCGATTCACGGGCGGCCTTGCTCAGGCGTTCATAACTGTCGGTGTCCAGACCAGTGATGTCAGCTCCGATTTTTGCGTCAATCGGACTACCCCCCGGGGTTCCACCAGAAAGCGCCAATTTGTATGCAGCGTTGACGGAAATCCCGTGCTGCTTCGAAAAGTCCTCAACCGCCTGGTGCGCTTCCCTTGCATCCTTGATCCTCCGCGAACTTGAGCTGGAGGACGCATCATCGCCAACGCTGGTTCCGCTGCTCAAACTGCGCCCAAAGTCGGCATAATCCGCTGCGGTTTCGTTGACGGCCGTTGACCATTCATCCCGCGCCGAGGTGGCCGTGCGGATCGCCGCGTCCTTGCGGTCGGAGACCTCTTCGCGAATGGTCTGGCCCACCCTTGTGGACATGCCGCCAGTGCTTTGCGCGGTTCCGCCTGAGTATGTTTCCGATCCATCGGCATTCCGATGATGGAGCGCACCGTCGGCCAGGCGACGCGTTGCCAGCCCGGTGTCATAGAGACTGGAGGTATTATATTTGTTGGCCGCCATGTTGTTCATCGACGCATTGGCCAGGGAGATATTGCCGGTCGCTGTCTCGCGCCCCGCTTCCATCGCAGCCCCCTGCCCCA
>NZ_WPZY01000069.1 GCF_013031405.1 Ruegeria sp. HKCCD8929
AGTCCGGCGACGACTGGGATATCGCGCGCGCCGCCGCCACGATGAAGGGCGAGGGTCAGGAAGCGATGACTTCGGCGGTCATCGAAGATTTCACGGTGATGTTTCAGGTCACAATGGAGCAGGTCAAGGAAGCCAGCGACATCCAGCCTGCCGACAAGGTCAAGCTGATGGCCTCGCTGTCGGACAGCTTCAACAAGATGATTCTGGCTGCCGGGCGCGCAGCCCCGAAACTGAACGAGCTTGGCATCGCCACTGACGTGCTGAAACGGTTCGCCGAATTCATCATGAACGAGTTCCCGCAACACAGTGCGGCGTTTCAGGAGGTGCTTGAACCCTTTGGTGTCGAGATCTCCAAGGCGTATAACTGATGAAGCAGCGCGAGTTCCTGGACGGTATCGCCGATCTGGCACAGAGCTTCCGGGCCAAGATCGAGCTGGAGGTTGAGGCCTTTGTGGTCGATGAGGCCGCCAAGGCCGAACGGCTGGAGCGCGTGCGGGATCCGGAGACCGGCTATCGGTTCTTCATGGAAACCTACATGGCGCACTATCTGGGCAAGCCGCCATCGTTACTGCATCAGGAGCTTTACCGCGATTTGCCCGCCATGGTGAAGGAAGAGGAAGGCCAGAAGCGTCTGGTCATCGCACCACGCGGCTCGGCCAAATCCACCCATATCAGCCAGGGCTTTCCCCTGTGGTGCATTCTGACCGGTC
Source organism: Ruegeria sp. HKCCD8929 (assembly GCF_013031405.1). GTDB lineage: Bacteria > Pseudomonadota > Alphaproteobacteria > Rhodobacterales > Rhodobacteraceae > Ruegeria. The sequence goes on from NZ_WPZY01000069.1 coordinate 711, forward strand.
AGAAGCACTATATCTGCCTGATCATGGATGCCTTTGAGCAAGCGGCCGTGATGATTGAGGCGATCAAGGCTGAGCTGGAGATCAACCCGCGCATTTCCTACGACTTCCCGGAGGTAACAGGCGCTGGTCGCACGTGGCGCGAGGGCGTGATCGTCACCCGCAACAACATCAAGGTTGAGGGCTTCGGCACCGGCAAGAAGATCCGGGGTCGTCGCCATGGCCCCTACCGCCCCGATCTGGTTGTCCTGGACGACATCGAAAACGATGAGAACGTCGAAAGCCCCAAACAGCGGGACAAGCTGGAAAAGTGGGTCTCGAAAGCCGTCTTGAAGCTGGGCCCGACTGACGGCTCCATGGACGTGCTTTATGCGGGTACCGTGTTGCTGTTCGACGCCGTTATTATCCGGTTCTCCAAAAAACCGGGCTGGCAAGTATCCCGGTACCAGGCACTGCTGAAATGGCCCGACCGTATGGATTTGTGGGACGAGTGGGAGGAGCTGTACCTCAACGACGAACCGGCGGCGGACGCGTTCTATCTGAAGCACAAAGCTGAGATGGACAAAGGGGCCATCGTCAACTGGCCTGAGATGCACAGCCTTCTGTTTCTGATGCAGGAACGCGCAGGCGATCACGACAGCTTTGAATCGGAATACCAGAACAACCCGATCAATGGGGACAACGCATTCCGGGATCTGACCTACTGGGTCATGACCCGCCACGACTGGCTGTATTTCGGGGCTATCGACCCCTCGCTCGGCAAGAAAAAGAAAGGCCGCGACCCCAGCGCCATTCTGGTCGGTGGCTATTCACCCGAGACCGGTGTGCTGGACGTGGTCGAGGCGTCGATCCGCAAGCGCCTGCCGGACGTGATCATTGAGGACGCGCTTGCCATGCAGCGCGAATATGAATGCACTTTGTGGTTCGTTGAAAGCGTCCAGTTTCAGGAGTTTTTCCGAACCGAAGCCATGAAGCGCGCGGCCAAGTCCGGGTTGGCCATGCCCTGCTATCCGATTCAGCCTTTTGCCGATAAGGAACTGCGCATTGAGCGCCTGCAGCCGCCCATGGCTGCCGGTCTGATCCGGCTGCACAATTCGCAACGCACCCTGATCGACCAGCTGCAGCAATGGCCCACCGCCGCCCATGATGACGGGCCTGACTGTCTGGAAATGCTCTACTCCAACGCCCTGAAATTCGGTGGTGCCGCATCCGGCAGCACTCAGATCGCGGTCGCGGCCGCAAGCAATCACCCAATGGCGGGATACTGACGATGGCAAAAAAGAAGTCGAAGAAGAACAGGGGTCAGCACCTCAACGCCGGCAGCGCCGTTGCGACAGTCGCCAATGATATCACCATCGCCAATTACTCGGATGTGCTGCATCCGCTGGATGACACGCTGATCGAGCGCGGCGGCGGCGAAGGTCTGAAGATTTATGACGCCATCGAGCGGGACACCCATGCCTGGTCCGTTCTGCAGAAGCGCAAGCACAAGCTCATCGGGCGTGAATGGATTATTGAACCAGGTGGCGAGGGCAAGGATGACGTGGCTGCGGCCGATTTCATCCGGGATGTGCTGAGCAATCTGCCCTTTGATCAGATCTGCATGGATCTGCTGGACGCCACGAACAAGGGCTTTGCTATCGCCGAGAACGTCTATACGCGTGACGGCCGTCACATCCGCCCTGAATACGTGACCGCGCTGGAGCAGCGGCGCTTTGTCTTCGACAAGAAATGGCAGCCACGCCTGTTGACCTGGTCGTCGCCAGCGCTGGGAGAAAAACTGCCTCAGCGCAAATTTTTCGTCCACCGCTTTGGCGTGAAGGGGAACAACCCCTACGGCCTTGGCATGGGCACCCGTCTGTTCTGGCCGGTGCTGTTCAAGCGCAACGGTGTGGGTTACTGGATGCATTTTCTGGAGCGCTTTTCCGCACCGATCCCAGTGGGCAAATATGTCGAAGGCCGGGGGTCGCAGCATCAGCGCGAGCTGATGAACGTCTTGCAGATGATGAACCGCAGCTCGGCCATCACCGTTCCGATTGGCACCGAACTGGACAGTTTTGAGGCCAAGCGGTCAGGCACCGTGGATTATTCCGTCTGGGGCAAGTTCTGGAACACTGAAATGTCGAAGGCGGTTCTGGGCGAGACGCTCACCACCGAAATGGGCGACAACGGTGCACGGGCAGCATCCGAGACCCATGCGGACATTCTCGATGCTCTGGTCGACAGCGACAGCGATCTGTTGTCCGGCACGCTCAACGGCACCTTCGTTCGCTGGCTCTGCGCTTTCAACTATCCCAATGCTGCCCTGCCGAAGATCTGGCGGCCGCGCCCAGCCAACGAGATGGCTCAGGAGGAGCTGAAGCGCAAACGGGCTGAGCGGCGCATCAAGGACATGGATGCCCTGAAGGCGGCGCGTGAGGCCGGATACGAGCCGACGGATATCGGCGCGCACATGGACGATGTCTTTGATTGCGAAATGCAGGACGTAACGCCTGCGGCCAACTCGGACGCTCAAAAAAAAACTCCTGACATAGCATTTGCTGAGGACGGCACGGTGCGGATCGAGGATCTGATCGCCGCGACCGAGGCGGCGATCCGCCCGACGCACGAGACATGGATCCGCGAGCTGAAGGCGGCGACTGGCCTGCCAGACGATGCGGACGAGGTCCGGCAGGCGTTACTGGACTGGCAGACGCGGCTGGTGGATGAAATCCCCTATGCGGAAGCTCTGGGCGATGCGCTGGCGCTGGCCGAGTTGATCGGCCGCGGTGAAGTGTTGGATGAAGACGGCCCGGCACTGGCCGAGCCGAAGGTCGGCACCGTCACCTTCAATGAGGCGCAGGAGTTTCACCGTCAAAAAGTCAGTTTGCCCAGCCGGGTTTGGACCGACACGCTGCACCAGGCGCACGACCGGGCCTTTGTTGTGGCTGGCGCCGATTCCGTTTCACTGGTTGAGGATCTGCGCGGTGCGCTGGACAAGGCAATGAATGGCGGCGGTGGGCTGGAGGGGTTCCGAAAGCAGTTCGATGAGATCGTCACGCGCCACGGCTGGGATTACAACGGCGGGCGCAACTGGCGCACGCGGGTGATCTACGACACCAATCTGCGCGCCGCGCATCAGGCCGGTCGCCTGAAGCAGATGCGGGATCCGGATGTGGTCAAGCTGCGCCCATATTGGCGGTATGTGCATGCTGAAACCCGAGAGCCAAAACAGCCACGCGAAGTGCATCTGGCGTGGGACGGCAAGGTGTTCCGCCACGATGATCCAATCTGGAGCATGATCTACCCGCCCAACGGCTGGAAATGCTCCTGCGGCGTTCAGGCGATCAGCGTGGCCGGGCTGAAGCTTTTGGGCAAGGACGGCCCGGACACCGCTCCGGCGCTCAAGATGCGCAAGGTTCAGGATCCGACCACGGGCGAGCGGATCGAGGTGCCTGAAGGGATCGACTTCGGTTGGGGGTATCAACCGGGCGACACCTGGGAGCGCGGGATCGTGCCGCGCGAGCTGCAGAAACCGCTAAACCCGACCCAGCCGGATTTACCTTTACCGGTCTCACCACCGCTCGCGGATCTCGGACGGCCCTTTGCTTCGCCCGTGCTGCCTGAAGGTCGGGAGCCTGAGTTCTATGTTCAGCGCTTCCTGCAGCGCTTTGGGGCCGATATCGGGCGCGGTGTATTGCATCGGGACAGAGCCGGTCAGGCCATCGTGATTTCCGACCAGCTGTTCCGGAACGCGGACGGGGCATGGAAAGTTCTGAAGTTCGGGCGTGCTGTCGACGCCGAGCGTCTGGCCGAAGCCATCTTTGATCCGGATGAGATCTGGGTGGACTGGGTGGACATGCCGGACGGCACCCGGCGCCTGGTGCGCCGGTATTTGCGCTGGGATCCGGAGATCTCGACCTATTCCGCTTTCAACTGGATGTCTGGCGCGTGGTTCGGGGCGACGTCATTTTCGCCAACCAAAGGCCGCCGCAACAAGCCGGACGTGAAATACCTCGAGCGCCACCGCCGGGGTGCCTTGATATTCAGGAGGGAAGACTAAGGCGGCAGAGGTTGGGATCTGCCGCCAGCCAGCAATAGGGTCTGATACCCACCCAACGGGTTCCATCGCTGCGCCCCCACATTATAGGCCCGACCGGGCCAAAATTCAACCAGAGGAGAACGGTCATGCAGTCGCCAAACCCAATCATGAAGTACTTTGAGTACGAGCATCTGCCCGAGTATTTGCAGGCGGTGAGCAAGCCGTTTTGCGATCTGGCCCGCCAGATTGACACCGACACCTACGATGGTCCTGAGAAGAGCGCTGGCCTGCGTAAGCTGCTGGAGGCCAAAGACTGCATCGTTCGTGCGGCCGTTGGGTGAAGCCATGACAGCCAAGCCTGAAGAGGTTTTCAAAACGATTGCCGATTACAGCAGCGCCACCGCGACCTGTGCCGGTGTCGGTGCCTGTGAGCTGGCTGGAATGGTGGTGTCGGTGCTGAGTGTCCATCCGGAGCTGATACCAGACTTCCTCGATGACCCGTCCGGAACCGTCTTGGATAACCTCGACACTTTTCAGTGGGAGAACGGGGCTTTGTCCTGGCTCACCCAAAACGGGGATATCGTTACACCGGCCGAGCTGCGCGCGCACGTCGGTCGCAGAGACAACTGAAGGGAAGGCCATGACCGGCACACGCCTGGAATTCAGCTTCAACGACAAGGCGCTGCGCGCGGATCTGCGTGAGCGCCTGTCCAAGCTGGAAAATCTCGAACCCTTCCTGAAATCCATCGGTGAAGAATTCGCCGGTGCTGGCGGCGTCATCAATCAGCGCTTCAAGAATGAGCGCGGCCCCGATGGTACGCCTTGGGCGCCGCTCTCGGAATCGCAGAGGCGCCGCCGCCAGAAAAAATACGGCAATGCGCCGATGACCATCCTGCGCATGCGGGGCCATTTGGCGGGGTCGATCAATTATCGAGTCAGCGGCGGCAGCCTGAAGATCGGCACTGGCAGGGAGGTCGAGGACTACGCGGCCATCCACCAGTTCGGCGGCGAGGCCGGACGCGGGCTGAAGGCGGTTATCCCGGCCCGGCCCTATCTCGGATTTTCCGATGCCGACATGGAGCTGATTGAAGAGGAGGCCGTCGGGTATTTCTCGAATGAATGAGGGTCGCGTTGAGCCCTTTCCGGACACTAGCCACGGTGTCGGCCTTCGCCTGCGCAGCATGTCGAGAACTGGCACAAACCTGCACGCCTCCCAGTAGCTAGTTCGCGTAGAATAACCTCCTTGACGCACAACCTTGGATCGTAGGAACGTGGAGTGGTTCATTCGAGAGGGTATTATGAGCGAATTTTTTCAACTCGTGGAGGAGCTTGCGGAACGGTCCAGAGTGGCAGAACGGCAGGCAGTGACCGAAGAAGCAACGAAAACCTCAGTCATTTTGCCCTTGCTGCATGCTTGGGGCTTTGACGTTTTTAACCTGAACGAGGTCGTCCCAGAATATGTGGCTGACGTCGGAACTAAAAAAGGTGAAAAGGTTGATTTCGCAGTCAAGATTGATGGAAAAATCGCCATGTTGGTGGAGGCGAAGCCCATCACATCGAAACTCGGCGACGCCCAGTTCAACCAACTCTTTCGCTACTTCTCAGTCACCGAGGCGCGCTTGGCCATCCTGACTAATGGGCGGGAAGCTTGGTTCTTCTCTGACACAGACGCCCCGAACAAGATGGACAAAAAACCGTTCTTCAAGTTCGATTTCCAGTCCCACGATTCCGACCAGATCGAGGAGTTGTCCCGTTTCCGCAAGGAGAAATTCGCCATTGATCAGATTCTCGAGGCCGCCTCTGCACTGAAACACACGAGGGCGGCATCAAACTATCTGAAAGCGCAGCTTGAGAACCCAGACGACGAATTTGTCCGACTTGTCGGTCGACAAATTTACGATGGCTCAATAACCAAAAACGTTGCCGAACAATTGAAGCCAGCAATCCAGGCCGCGCTGGACGAATTGATACGTGATCGCATTCAAGACAAACTCTCCATCACATTCCGGAACAGTGGTAGTCCAGAGTCCAAAAAGCCGTTGGATGAAAGTGACACAGTGGACAGTGGCAACGGCGTCATGACCACAGAGGAGGAGATCGAAGCCCATCGCATTATCCGTGCCATAGGAGCGAAAGTGGTAGACGTGAACCGGATTGGTATACGAGATGCCAAGAGCTACTGCGCAATCCTCATGGACGACAACAATCGCCGCCCGATCTGTCGCCTGTACTTCAACTCCCCAACCAACAAATCGGTAGTCATTTTCGACGCGGATAAGAACGAACAGAAGCACAAAATCGCATCCATTGAAGAGCTTTATCTGCATGCCGAGGCATTGGAGGCGGTCATCACCGCATATGGTCAGTAAAACCTAGGAAACCGCACGTGGGCCGCAGCATTGCATAGGTAGTAGCGAGCCCTTTGCCGACCTCGACCAAGGCGCGGACCTTCGCTTGCGCAGCATGACAGTCGGCCCACAGCCGACATTCATTGTCGTGATCCTCACCGCACCGATGTTTCCGAAATGCAGTCATCTATGCACCGCGCAGCATCTGCGTAAGTCGAAGGCCTATGCGGGCCGACCGTGCGAGGGAGGGTTCCTGCCAAACTGACGGGTAGCCTACGAGTCAACTGCGTGGCATCAATCGAACAATGAAATGCCCTCCAATCCGAAAGCTGGCCATTCTATCTGATGACGCCGAATTGGCGGCACGCCTCTCTTGCGTTTTCAGCCGTCCGGGTTACTACCTGCCAATTCTCGACGGTCCGCGAATGACGAGACCGGATGGCCGTAGCGAGGCCGTCCGAAGGAACAATGTGATCGCCAAAGCAGGTGTTACCAGGATCGCTCTTGCTGACCTGACCGCCGAGCAACATGACGCAATGGCTAATCTCCTGCCGTCCAAGAGCATTCTGACGATCACCGCTCACGACTTGGATGGGGTTCTTCGGGAAAGGCCGCCCCCGTCTCTCCTAAAATGGGGAAGAAGCAACATAGGTGTTGGTCTCCTCACGGCGTTGCGGGGCAATCAGCTTCTTGAGTTCAGTGATGGTGCAGAGACAAGAAACGCTGAACTAAAGGGCAGAGAGCACTTGGTCGTTTGCGAGGCCGGAGAACCGCTTAGTGAGGTCATTGCCGCAAATTATGCATTCGCTCTTGATGCCGATCTTCTCATAATTCCGGAGGTAGGCAGGGACGCTGCTGAAGACCTCACCGAAGAGCTGTATAGTCTGTATGACCTCCATGGCCAGAGCGCCACCGACAGTCTAGTTCAATTGGCCAAGCGTGTCCGTGAGCTATGCCCCGGTGTCGTACCGCCTGAAGGTGGAGGCATCACGTTCTTCACCAGCCACATTCCATACGGCTTCGGCTTTCCCGAGGTGCCTTCTACACATCTCGAGGTTTATCCGGATCTGGGCGTTTCCGTTCTAAACGGCCTTGCTGCTGGAAAAGCGGATACAACAGGTGTCCGTTGCGCTGTGCTAGTGGACCCTGGCCGAACAAAGGCTCCGGAGGTCGAGGCGGTTGCACGATCGCTGGCCAAACGCAGGTTGTTTGTTCGTGGCTATCCTTGGAAGACTGCCAACGTCAGAGACATTACAAATACGGTGGAACTCTTTCCTTATGATTTCTTACTTTTCGCCACGCACTGCGGCGATGCCGATGGTTATCGGTTCACGTATGAGTTTAATGACGCCTCTGGCCGGACCCGCCGCCTAGTCGTGGACACCGCGATTGGGGTCGCTCAAACAGATGACCCCGAGATGCTAAACGTTATGCAGTTCCAGCGATTCCATAAGCTTGATGGGGTCAGTTGGAGCGATCCAAAGAAGTCGGAGAAGATAGAAGTCGGCTCGGCCATAACAGACTTCGTGGAGCTGAAACAGGCGAAGGAACTCGAGCCAGTTAAACGAGAGCGAATATCCCGCGTTCTCGGCTCGGCGGCGTTGAAGATGGCCGATCACAACTACATCGCAATGCCGAGGGAGCTCGCTGACCACGGCTCGCCAGTGATCTTCAACAATGCTTGCGCGTCGTGGCATCAGCTCTCAGGTCGTTTCATGTTCGCCGGTGCTCGTGCCTACATCGGCACACTGTTTCCCGTTACTGGCGCTGAAGCAGCAAAAGTCGCCGAGTTCTTTGTCGAACATGACGAGGGCATGCCATTGGCAGAGTCCCTTTGGCACGCGCAGAACAAAACCTATGACCAATCACAAATGCGCCGACCGTATGTTATGACAGGTGTCTACCCTCAGAACCTACACGTATTCCAAGACGACGTTCCGTCCTACATCCAAGGGCGACTCGATAGTGCGCTAAATTACTGGAACGAATACACCTCACAAAGCGATTCCGAGAAAAACGCGGTTGCGGAAATACGAGGCTATTACCAATCTGAAATTGAGTGGTTCAAGCAGAAGTGGGGAAAAGATAGCTCAAAAGGACAGATGCGACGTGCCAAACGAAAAAAGCGCCTCTTCCGGCCCTAAATTCCGTTGCTGTCAACAGGGAATACTGGCTTTAGCGCTGGGCCTAGCCTTTGTGAGGAGCAAATAGAAATTGAGCTTTGTGAACTTTGGATGGTCTGCTTTTCTCAACTGTGGAAGGTCTTCTCGCACCTGCTGCAAACTACCGGAACGCGCCCTCCCTTCAGTTGTCCCGCAGTCGCAGCACTGATCTAGCACTTTCAGCGAACGGCAACTCTGTGGCCGGATGATCTTCTGTCCAGCAAGTTGCAGAAAAAAACGCCTCAGGAAGAACATCAGCGGCCTCTTGGCTATCTTCACCCCGGAAATTCCCTAACCCGCGTTAAACCCACCGTTAAATTCGCTCTCCTGCGATCTTGATGCCTTCCCCTCGCCCCCGGTTTCACAAATCGCTTGCGAACGCCCCGATCTTCGCCATGATCAGGGCAGCGCGACCAGCGCGCCTCCCCTGAACTCAGTTCAGGTATTTCCCCTAAATCCAGCCGGTTAGTTTGCCTCCATCATTTACGCGATGGAGCAAATAATCCATGCCCTCAGACCCCAAGAGGCCGACCAATGTAGCAACGACACGCAAGGTGGAGGTGTTCCGGCCGGGCACCTTCCGGGCGATGAACGGCCAGGAATATGCGTTCACTGAGGCCGACGTGGCGGCTATGGCATCCGGGTACAATCCCGACGCCGCGCCGGCCCCCGTTGTCGTTGGTCACCCCAAACATGACGACCCCGCCTTTGGCTGGGCGCAGGGCTTTGAAGTCAACAACAGCGGCACGCTGGTGGCCGAGCTGAAGGATCTGGCCCCCGAATTCGTCTCGGCTGTGGAAGAGGGCCGCTACCGCAAGGTGTCGATGAAATTCTTCCCGCCGGATGCGTCCAACAACCCGGTGCCCGGCAGCTACTACCCCCGCCATATCGGTTTTCTGGGTGGTGCCGCTCCCGCTGTCAGCGGTCTGGCCCCGGTACAGTTCGCCGAGAGTGGTGATGACGATCTGGTCGAGATCGCATTCACCCTGCCGCAGGTGGCGGATGCCGCCTCCAGCATTTTCCGCCGGATGCGTGATTTCTTCATCGATCAATTCTCACTCGAAACGGCGGACAAGGTCATTCCCGAATGGCAGGTGCGCTGGCTCGAAGAGGCCGGGGACGATTCCGAACCGGAATCCGGCCCCGGCTTTTGCCAACCCCAAGAAGAGGAGACCTCCATGGGTGGAGATCCCAAAGACCTCGCGACCCGCGAGGCGGACCTGGCCAAGCGCGAGCGCGCACTGCGCCACACCGAAAGCGTGG
>NZ_WPZY01000007.1 GCF_013031405.1 Ruegeria sp. HKCCD8929
CGATGCGCCTAAACCAAAGTTACATGCGGCTCAGATGGCCTCGCGGCCCTCGGTGTCGGACATGTCAAAGCCCAGGAATTTGGCCACGGTCTGCACGTCCTTGTCGCCCCGTCCGCACATGTTCATGCAGATCAGGTGATCCTCGGGCAGGTCAGGGGCGATTTTCATCACATGGGCCAGCGCATGGCAGGGCTCGAGCGCCGGAATGATCCCCTCGGTCTCGCAGCACAACTGGAACGCCTCCAGCGCCTCTTTGTCGGTGATCGAGACATATTGGGCGCGGCCCACCTCATGCAGCCAGGAGTGTTCGGGGCCGATGCCGGGATAGTCGAGGCCCGCCGAGATCGAATACCCTTCGAGGATCTGACCGTCATCATCCTGCAGCAGATAGGTCCGGTTACCGTGCAGCACCCCCGGTCGGCCTCCGGTCAGCGAGGCGCAATGCTCCATCTTAGCGTTCACACCCTTGCCACCGGCCTCGACACCGATGATGTTGACCGACTTGTCATCCAGGAAAGGATAGAACAGCCCCATGGCGTTCGATCCACCGCCGATGGCAGCAATGATCGTATCGGGCAGACGGCCCTCGGCCTTCATCATCTGCTCCTTGGCTTCCTTACCGATGATCGACTGAAAGTCGCGGACCATCGCCGGATAGGGGTGCGGACCGGCCACGGTGCCGATGCAGTAGAACGTGTCGCGCACATTGGTCACCCAGTCGCGCAGCGCGTCGTTCATCGCATCCTTCAGCGTACCGCGCCCGGACGTCACCGGGATCACCTCGGCGCCCAGCAGGCGCATGCGGAACACGTTGGGCGCCTGCCGCTGAACATCATGGGCGCCCATATAGACCACGCATTTCAGGCCGAACTTGGCGCAAACCGTGGCTGTGGCCACACCATGCTGTCCGGCCCCGGTCTCGGCAATTATCCGGGTCTTGCCCATACGGCGCGCCAAGATGATCTGGCCCAGCACGTTGTTGATCTTGTGCGCGCCGGTGTGGTTCAACTCATCCCGTTTGAGATAGATCTTGGCCCCGCCCAGATGTTCGGTCAGGCGTTCGGCGAAATAGAGTGGCGACGGACGGCCCACATAGTTGGCCCAGAGGTCATCCATCTCGGCCCAGAAGGTGGGATCATCCTTGGCCTTTTCATATTCCTCTTCCAGCGACAGGATCAGCGGCATCAGGGTTTCGCTGACGAACCGTCCGCCGAAGATGCCGAAGCGGCCCTGTTCATCGGGTCCGGACATGAAGGAGTTAAAAAGGTCGTTGGCCATGGTCGCGCCCTCTGTTGGGTTTTGTCTGTCCTAGAGCGCGGGGGCGGCAAGGGCAAGCCAAGGCATTTCGAAATGCCTTGGGAAACGCGGTTTTCAAACTGCATTCAAAGCCGCTTGTAAGCGGCTTCGGCAAGGGCTTTCAAAAGCCCTTGTCAGCGCACCATCCGAATGGGGTTGTCGTTACAGAAGATCACGAAATGGCGCCCGTTCTCAACCGCCTGAAACCCGCGTCGTTTAACCTCTCGGGCAAAGACTGCCCGTCCGACCAGCCGCTCGACATCGCGGACCTGCCGCTTGACGATACCGCCGCGCATCGCCTCGTTCGAGGCAAAGACCTGCGACAGCCAAAGTTCAGGGGTCAGGTGTTCCGGGAGCTTGGCCATGCCGCACTTTCCCCGGTCACAGTTAATGTCAGGTTAAGCCAGGGCCGCGTCCAGAAATGCACGGATGCGCCCGCTGTCTTTCACCCCGGGCGCGCTTTCTACTCCGGACGAAACATCGAGCTGCCGTGCCCCGGTCATGCGGATGGCTTCGACCACATTGTCCTGTGTCAGCCCCCCCGCCAGCATCCAGGGCCGCCGCCAGTATTTGCGGCCCGCAAGCAAGCGCCAGTCGAAGGACAGGCCATTGCCACCGGGCAGGTCCGAGTGTTTGGGCGGCTTGGCGTCGATCAGGAGCTGATCGGCCGCATCCGAATAGAGGTCGATCTGGGCCAGATCCTCTTCATCGGCCACGCCCACGGCCTTCATCACCGGCAGACCATAACGATTCTTCACCTCCACCACGCGCTCGGGACTTTCCGTCCCGTGAAGCTGCAACATGTCCAGCGGGACCGAGGCCAGAATGTGATCCAGCTCAGCATCCGTTGCGTTCACCGTCAGCGCCACCTTGGCCACGCCGGGCGGCACCTCGGCGGCCAGTTGGGCGGCCAGGGGCACATCAATGTAACGCGGGGATTTAGGAAAGAAGACAAGACCCACATAACGGGCCCCGGCCTCGGCCGCAGCACGCACATGTTCCGAAGCGGTCAACCCGCAGATCTTGACGCTGATGTCGGACGGCATGAGGGCCCTCAGGCGGCGGCATCGTCAAGGATCGCCAGAACCTCGTCTTTGCCTTCATTCTGCTTTTTCTTGAGCGACTTCACCTCGCGCTCAAGCCGGCGCACCTCGCGGTGCTTCACATCGGCCTGACGGCGATGCTTGTGTTCGCGCAGCCATTCCCAGATGAAACCGATCACCAGACCCGCCACAACCCCACCCAGCACAACCAGGAACAGTGGCAGCGCGATGGTGAAGTTGAACCCCAGCAGATCGGCCAGATCATCCGGCATCAGCTTGAGGGTGACAGAAGCACGGTTTGCCAGCGACACCGAGATCAGGACGATCCCCAGCGCCGCGAGGAAGGCATAGCGAATGTAACGCATCATGAGTTCAGGCTTTTCCGTTCAAACGATCCCGCAGCAGTTTGCCGGTCTTGAAGAACGGCACATGCTTTTCCTCCACATGCACCGTTTCGCCGGTTCTTGGATTGCGACCAATCCGCGCGTCACGCTGTTTCACCGAAAACGCGCCGAAGCCGCGCAGTTCGACCCGGTCACCCCGGGCCATGGCGTCGGTCACCTCTTCGAACACCGTGTTCACGATCCGCTCGACGTCACGCTGATAGAGATGCGGGTTTTCATCGGCGATTTTCTGGATCAGTTCAGAACGGATCATGTGCTGTTCCCCTCCCAAGGCAACGTGGTGGCGATGTGTTATTAGTCTGGGAGTATAGGAAAAAATCCGGTTCGGGGAAACGACGTGTGGTGCCGCTTTCGTCGGTTTTTTGGGCGGTTTGCGGGCGGATATCCACGACTCGGTGCCGCTCGGCATAACTTCGCCGTTGCCGCGACGCAGCAATGCGCCCTGCGACACGCACCCGGGAAGCCATTGATTCGGAACGCAAAGCGATGGCGTTTAAGGTCAGCGGTCAGCGGTCAGCGCGCGCCAGCGACAGACCGGCGCTTGAGGCCAAGTAAAACAGCCCGGTCAGCCGGTGCCGCAGCCGCCCCAGCCGCCGGATCGGCCGCCGCGCGGTCTGGGCCATGGCGGCCCAGCAGAGATCACCGCCAAAGATGACAACCAGATGGATCAGTGCAGCCAGAACCAACCCCTGCGACCCGGCGCTCACCGGCACGAATTGCGGCAGGAAGGCCGCACTGAACAGCAATGTCTTGGGGTTGATCAGGGCCATGCCCAGCCCCTGCCAGAACACCAGCCGGACCGGGCGGCGCGAGGCCGCGACCTCGGGCATGTCACGTGCGCCCTGCCGCCAGGCGGTCACACTGAGATAGAAGAGATAGGCGACCCCCACCCATTTCAGCCAGACAAACGCGCCTGCGGCGAGATGCAGCAAGGCACCAAGACCTGCCACCACCAGCACAAGCTGTAGCGCGATGCCCAGCGTGGTACCCAGAACGGTGATTGCACCAAAACGGAACCCATGCGCCAGCGTGTTGGCAATGATCAACGCCACGTTGGGTCCCGGGATGGCCACCAGAACAGCGGTCGCCACGATCAGCGCCAGGATCAGGTCAAGGGGCATCGGTTCTCTCCGTCGGCGGGCATGTCTTTGCCCGAGACTGACTTATACCACAGATGGCAGCCGTGATACCGATCAGAAACCGGCGAACAAAAAAGCCCCGCAGCCAGCGCTGCGGGGCCTTCCATTCCTTGAAAGCCGTAAGGCTTAGTCGCCCGACTTGAGCGCTGCGCCCAGGATGTCGCCCAGCGATGCGCCCGAGTCCGACGAACCGTACTGTTCCACGGCCTCTTTCTCTTCGGCGATCTCGCGTGCCTTGATCGACAGGCCCAGACGGCGGGTCTTGCTGTCGACATTGGTGACGCGGACGTCGACCTTGTCACCGACCGAGAAGCGCTCAGGCCGCTGCTCGGCGCGGTCACGCGACAGGTCCGAACGGCGGATGAAGGATTTCATGCCTTCGTATTCCACCTCGATGCCGCCATCTTCGATCGCGGTCACGTTCACGGTCACGATCGAGCCACGCTTCACGCCGCCCACGGCTTCGGCGAACTTGTCACCGCCCAGGGCTTTGATCGACAGCGATATACGCTCTTTCTCGACATCCACTTCCGAGACAACCGCCTGAACGACGTCGCCTTTGCGGTAGTTCTGGATGGCATCCTCGCCACGCTCGTCCCAGCTGAGGTCGGACAGGTGAACCATGCCGTCGATGTCGCCGTCGAGGCCAATGAACAGACCGAATTCGGTGATGTTCTTGACTTCGCCTTCGACCTGAGTGCCCTCGGGGTGCGTCTCGGCAAAGACTTCCCACGGGTTGCGCATGGTCTGCTTGAGGCCCAGGGACACGCGGCGCTTGGCACCGTCGATTTCCAGAACCATGACGTCGACTTCCTGGCTGGTCGAAACGATCTTGCCGGGGTGGACGTTCTTCTTGGTCCAGGACATCTCGGACACGTGCACCAGACCTTCGACGCCCGGCTCAAGCTCAACAAACGCACCGTAATCGGTGATGTTGGTGACGCGGCCCTTGTGTACCGAGCTCAGCGGGTACTTGGCGCCGACCAGATCCCACGGATCTTCCTGCAACTGCTTCATGCCCAGGCTGATACGGTGGGTTTCCTTGTTGATCTTGATGACCTGAACCTTGATGGTCTCGCCGATCGACAGGATTTCCGACGGGTGGTTCACACGACGCCATGCCATGTCGGTGACGTGCAGCAGGCCGTCAACGCCGCCCAAGTCAACGAATGCACCGTATTCGGTGATGTTCTTGACCACGCCCTCGACGGTCTGACCTTCGGACAGGTTGCCGATGACCTCGGCGCGCTGCTCTGCACGCGATTCTTCCAGGATGGCGCGGCGCGAAACGACGATGTTGCCACGGCGGCGGTCCATTTTCAGGATCTGGAACGGCTGCTTGAGGCCCATAAGCGGGCCAGCGTCGCGCACGGGGCGGACGTCAACCTGCGAGCCGGGCAAGAACGCAACTGCGCCACCCAGATCGACGGTGAAGCCACCTTTGACGCGGCCAAAGATTGCACCTTCGACGCGTTGGTCGTCGGCGTAAGCTTTTTCCAGACGGTCCCATGCTTCTTCACGGCGGGCCATCTCGCGCGAGATGACGGCTTCGCCACGGGCGTTTTCTGCGGCGCGCAGGTAAACTTCGACCTCGTCACCGACAGCGATTTCAGGGGCTTCGCCGGGATTTGCGAATTCTTTCAGATCGACGCGGCCTTCCATCTTGTAGCCTACGTCGATGATGGCCTGGCCCGCTTCAACAGCGATCACCTTGCCTTTGACAACGGTACCCTCTTCGGGCGTGTCCATTTCGAAGCTTTCGTTCAGGAGGGCTTCGAAATCCTCCATCGATACGTTTTGAGCCATGAGGTCTCAGGTTTCCTTTTCACATCGGTTTTTCTGGCCGAGCGGTTGTCTCCGCCGGTCTTGGGGTTGGTCCGGGCGATCCGGTTCATACCACAAAACAAAGAGGGCCGGACGCTCCCGACCCTGCTCGTCTCTTTCTTTTATGGCTCACATCGCCTTGTCGACGCGCGTGTCTTAGTCCGGGTTTCACCAAAAGGCAAGCCCGCTCATCAGGCGAGTTGCGGCATACCGCGCATATGCTAGGGTCCCGGCAGACGCGAGGGAGGATCGCGATGACCTTTGAAGAGGCGCTTGCCGTTCAGCCGCTCTGGGTGCGGATCTGGGTGATCTGGCTGGTCATCGGTGCCTTCGTCCTTCCGCTGGGGCTTCTGATCTGGCGGAACACTAGAATCGCCGGGCTGGTGACGGTCGCCGCCAGCGTCGTGGCCGGGATGGGCGTCCAGTGGATTTACGACCAGCTTGGCTATGTCCGCCTGATGGGGCTACCACATATCATCATCTGGGTGCCGGTTGTCATGTATCTCTATAGGCTGCAAAGCAACCGGGACCTGTCGCCATGGGCAGTCCGGTTGATCTGGGTCATCATGGCGACACTGCTGGTGTCATTGGCCTTTGATATTGTCGATGTAGGCCGCTACGCGCTTGGCGAGCGGGAACCGTTCTGAAAGGACCGACAATGACACCCAATTTCCTAGTTATTATTTCGGACGAGCACCGCAAGGACGCGATGGGCTGCGCCGGGCATCCGATTGTCAAAACGCCCAATCTGGACGCCTTGGCGGTGCGCGGGACACTGTTCGAGGCCGCCTATACCCCCTCGCCCATGTGCGTGCCGACCCGGGCGGCGCTGGCAACCGGCAACTGGGTGCACCGGACGGGACACTGGGACAGCGCCACGCCTTATGCCGGAGAGCCCCGCAGTTGGATGCGGCAGCTCCGCGATGCGGGGCGCGAGGTCGTGTCGATCGGCAAGCTGCATTTCCGCTCGAACGAGGATGACAACGGATTTTCGCAGGAAATCCTGCCCATGCATGTGGTGGGCGGTGTCGGCTGGGCCGTGGGGCTGCTGCGCGAGAACCCGCCGCCCTACGATGCGGCGGCGGAACTGGCGGGCGACGTGGGCACAGGCCCTAGCACTTACACCGATTATGACCGCGCCATCACCGAGGCCGCTGAGGCCTGGCTGGCCGATCCGGTACGGGGTGAACAGCCTTGGGCCGCCTTCGTCTCACTGGTCAGCCCACACTACCCGCTGACCTGCCCCGAGGAGTGGTCTGCGCTCTACGATCCGGCAGAAATGGACCTACCGGTGGGCTATGGTGAGGGTCTGCCGGACCATGAAGAGCTGCGTAACATCGTCGATTTCTTCAACTATGACGACTATTTCGACGAGCAGAAGATGCGCGAGGCCAAGGCAGCCTATTACGGTCTGACCTCGTTCATGGACGATTGCGTGGGCCGCGTGTTGCGCGCGCTTGAGGCCAGTGGGCAGCTTGAAAACACCGTGGTGCTCTATGTCTCGGATCACGGCGACATGATGGGGGATCAGGGGTTCTGGACCAAGCAGGTGATGTATGAGGCGAGCGCCGGCGTGCCGATGATCGCCGCCGGGCCGGGCGTGCCTGCGGGGCACCGGGTGAGCACCTGCACCAACCTCACTGACATCGCCGCCACCGCGCGCGAGGTCTGCGGCGTGGCCGATGACGCGGGCAATGCGGGTCAGCCCGGGCAGTCCCTGCGTGTCCTCGCCAACGCGCCCGATGACTCGGACCGCACGGGTTTCAGCGAATACCACGATGGCGGGTCAAAGACCGGCAGCTTCATGGTGCGTTGGGGGCGGTGGAAATACGTGCATTATGTCGGCCAGCCGCCGCAGCTGTTCGATCTGCAGAGCGACCCGCACGAGCAGGTGAACCGCGCCATAGACGGGGTGAACGACCCGGATATCCGCGCTGCCCTGGCCGAAGGCGAGCGCCGTCTGCGCACCATCTGCGACCCCGACGAGGTCAACGCCCGCGCCTTTTCCGATCAGCGCCGCAAGATCGAGGAACTGGGTGGCGAATCGGCCTGCCGCACCGCCTTTGTCTTCAACCACACGCCGACGCCCACCGAGCAGGATGAAATGCGCGAGGACTCGCCGCTGTAGCTCAGAGTTCCTCGCCCTTCTTCAGTAACTCTTCGATCAACGCCGCTGCAGGTCGCCGCCGTCATCGCCACCAAACTGCGCCGCGCCGCCGGAATAAATCGTGCCGCAGGTCTTGGCGATATTCACTGTCTGCGCGAGACCGACGATCCCTGCGACATCCCACACTGGAACTTCGCTTTAGTGTGCCACCAAAACCAATTTGAAACCCTAATAGCCACCCCTAAGGCAAAGGTTTAACGCTCTGCCCCTCATCTTCATCTCAAAAACACTCTCCGCGCGGAACGCAAAGAATTTCTAGAACAGTTGCAAATCCTTTACGCCGCACTGGATTTCGGCGAAGTTCGGCATGTTCTGAATCGCCACGGGTGCCGGTGCCGCGCCCGGTATCGCCACTGTCGGTTTCGCCGCCGCCTTGCCAAAGGCTGGTCGCTCCAACTCCCCTCGGATATCGAGCAGCAGCGTTTTGTGATCCGGCATCGTTTTGAGTATCTGGGCGAGGTCCACTTTCGCACCCTTCCACCACTGGAACCAAATCGGTTTCTTCAACGGCCGCAGACGATCGCGGATGCCAGTACCATATCCCGTATCATAGACCTGTTTGCCCAAAAGAACCGTCTGGTAAACGCGAAAGTTAAATAGCGTTGCGAACTCGATATCGTGTTCGATTGGCAGGCGGTTCTGCCAAAGATCCAGGTTCTCGGCCAACCGGTCCGGCAACTTCATCTCTGTACGCGCGTCGATCCAATATTGATCATCCGTGCGGTTGCCCAATCGATAGTGCAGACAGATGAAATCCAAGACCTCGTTATAGAGTTTATCCATCTGCCGGTTATAACTGTCCCTCAACGACGGCTCGATGTCTCGCGTCGGCAAGTGCTCGGCGAACCAGCGTATTGCATGGTCAATCATATGGATCGCGGTACTCTCAAGCGGCTCAATAAACCCGCCGGACAGACCGATCGCCAAACAGTTCTTGACCCAGGCATTGCGCACGCGCCCAACACGCATCGGGATCACGCGCGGCGTCAGGCCCTTGCCGCTGTCACCCAGCCATTCGAGGTATTCATCCGCCGCCTGATCATCGGTACGATGCGCGGACGAGTACACATATCCAGTGCCCACACGGTTGTAGAGCGGCACCCGCCATGTCCAACCTGCGCCAAGTGCGGTAGACCGTGTGACGCTTTCGATCTTGTCTGGATCGGGATGCTCGACCTGCAACGCCATGGCGCGATCGTTTGGCAAATAATCCGAGTAATCCAGAAACGGCTCGCCAAGTGCCTGGTTGATGATCAGTCCGCGGAACCCGGTGCAATCTACGACCATCTCGATGTCATGACGGCCTTTACGCTCCAACATCAGATGGCTGACGTTGCCCTGTTCATCCAGCTCAACCGATTGCACCTCATCCTGGATGTGTTCCACACCGCGTTTCGTGCAAACCTTGGTGAGCATACCTGCGAATTTCACAGCGTCCAGGTGATAGGCATAGCCAAAGCGCTGCTCGAATTCGGGCTGACCCAATTGCCGCGCGCCTTTGCACAGGCGGGCCAGATCATCGTGTGGCGAGATGGATTGGGTAAAATCCCGATCCCCATTGCCAAAGCGCAAGAAATACTCGGCAGCCTCCAAGCCCTCCAACAACTGGCCATGGGCAAAGGGGTTGACGTAATCAATGCGATTTCCCTTGGCGTCCTTGTTCCAATTGCAGAACTTCACACCCAGTTTGAATGACGCGTTGGTCTCGCGGAAAAAATCCCGTTCTGAAATGCCTGCCTGACGGAGCGTGACCGGCATGCGCGGCACCGTGGCCTCGCCAACACCCACGGTCGCGATATTGGGGCTCTCGATCAGGCAGATGCGCGGGCGATCCCTTTGCGCTGACGTGCGAGAAAACACCATTTCCAGGATCAGCGCGGTCATCCAACCCGCCGTGCCACCACCCACGATGGTGATTTTGCGCAAACGATTATTCATGTATTTCTGTCCCTGTTGGCTCGGGGGATTATATTGCTGCTTCCCCTTTTTAGATTTTGGGGTTTGTTTAGCAGCTTTCCCTTTTTGGCTTGAGGAGAACTATAACAGCTTTCCTGCGTCCAGCTAGAGCCTAAGACGCCCCAAGTCTGCATGCCCAACCGGCCCCGCGACCGACAGTGACGGACCCTTCGCCGCCGGGCTCCACACAAAACGCGAGGCATTCGAAGCAAACCCTGCCGCGGATCTTCCTCGGCACGGTGGCTCCCACGCGACAAGCTGGCATCAGGGTAAGCGCGAATGCCAAGCGTGTGTCAGATTTCTTCGCCTTTCTTCAGAAGTTCTTCGATCAGAGCGCGCTGCAGATCATGGCTGTCGCCCCCTCCGAATTCCGCCGCACCACCGGTGTACAAGGTGCCGTAGGTCTTGGCGATGTTCACGGTCTGGGCCAGACCCGAGATCAACTGGTCCTTGTCCAGTCGAGACAAGGGGTGGATGAACGCAGCCCATAAGGTACCATTGGCGATCGCGTATCGCGCATCCAGCGTACTGTCGAAATTCGCCTGCATCATGCGTTGCAGGTCCTCGGGCGACAAATCTGCGGCGCTGCCGATTGCCACCATCGCCCGCATTCGGTCCGCAGCGGTGTCTGTGACAACCAGCACCGTCACGTCCGCGACCGTCAACTCAAACCCCGGCCCAAGCGGTTGCGCCTCGGGGTCAAGTGCAAAAATGATGTTGCCCAGCCGTTCATAGGTCATCGGCGGCTCGGCTTCCTGCGCCGAACAAAGGCTGGCGAGCAGGGTCAGGACAAGGGCAAGTCGGATCATCGGCACGGCTCCCGGGTGGTGATCCCGCCAGCCTAGGATGCCAGCCACGCTCAGGCGATACACAGCTTGGTGAGCCAGCCCGTTTTGCCGTTCCCCCGCCGCTTTGAACGATCTGCAAGAAACTCTGGCGGATCGGCGATAACGCCCCCGGCCACCCCCTCCTACCTTGAGCGCATCGGGCCAGCAACGGTCCCGTCCTGAAACCCAGATTTGAAGAGGAAACCCGATGAAGTCCTTCGTTCTTACCGCCCTGATCGCCGCGCTGCCATTGGCCGCCGCGCCCGCCTTTGCCGCTGACGAGATCAACGTCTCGAACGGCATCTCCGCCGCCGGAGCGCCCTTGGCCGCCCATGGGGTGGATCTGGTCGCGCTGGTCAACAACGGCAACCCGGTCGAAGGGTTTGCCAACTACTCGTCCACCTATGACGGCGCGTCCTACTACTTTGCCTCGGAAGACAATCAGAAAGCGTTCGAGGCCAATCCGGCGGCCTACCTGCCCCAGCATGGCGGCTTCTGCTCGTACGGGGTGTCGGTGGGCAAGAAGTTCGACGGCGATCCGGATCAGTATGTGCTGGCCGACGGCAAGCTCTTTCTATTCCTGAACGCGGCCACCCGGTCTGCCTTTCTTGAGGACCTGACCGGCACAGCGAAAACCGCCGACGATCAGTGGGCCAAGATCAAGCACATCGCCGTCGGCGAACTGTAAGGTCCACCAAGTTGTCGGGGTGAGGCTCCAGGCCCGGCAACCACCCGCGAAAGATTACCCTTTCGCGGGCATCTTTGCTTCGACGGCGGCAATGGCGGCGGCCAGCGCCGACTCGATGCTCAGGTCTGACGTGTCGAGCAAGACCGCATCCTCGGCTGGCTTCAACGGCGCCTCGCTGCGATCCATGTCCCGCGCGTCGCGCTCCCTGACATCGGCCAGCACCTGCGCGCGGTCCACATCCCCGCCTCTGGCACTGAGTTCCAGATAGCGCCGCTCGGCCCGCACCTCGGCACTGGCCGTCACGAACAGCTTCACCTCGGCCTCGGGGCAGATCACTGTCCCGATATCGCGCCCGTCCAGAACCGCCCCGCCCGAGCGCCGCGCAAAGGCGCGCTGGAAATCCACCAACGCCGCGCGGACCTCGGCGATCACCGCCACTTTCGACGCCGCCTGCGCCACGTCCGCCGAGCGCAGATCCTCGCGCTCCAGATCCTCCGGCATCAATGCCCGAGCCGCATCGACCGGCTGTTCGCCATCCAGCATCCGGCGGCCCACCACCCGGTAAAGCAGGCCGGTATCCAGATGCGCCAGCCCGAAATGCGCGGCGACCCCTTTCGAGATCGTACCCTTCCCTGCCGCTGCCGGGCCGTCGATGGCTACGGTAAATCTCATCATCTTCTCCGGAAAATCTGCACGGGTAAGGCCTTAGCAACAGGGTGAACGGAAAGGAACCGAAAATGCGACTTACCCTGCTGCACCCACCTCACACCGCGATCGGAAGCCGAATCCCGAAAGAGAACCTGCCCCCGTTTGGCCTGCTCTGTATCGGCGGACCACTGATCGATGCCGGGCATCAGGTCTCACTGGTCAACGCAGATCTCGGTCCGATGCGTTTGGCGGAATGCATCGACGCTGTTCTTGAAACCGATCCGGACGCGATCCTGATCGGCCATTCCGGATCAAGCTCTGCCCACCCGACCGCTCTTGAACTCTCCGTCATGATCCGAGCCGTCAGACCCCGGGTGAAGATCATCTATGGCGGCGTCTACCCCACCTATCATTGGAAAGACGTGCTGCAGGAGAGTGATGCCATCGACATCATCATCCGAGGTGAGGGCGAGGCCACAACACCGGCTGTCATCGCAGCGCTGGAAACCGCGAGCGATCTCTCGGCAATCCCCGGCATCGCCTACCGCGACGACACAGGCCAAATCCGCGCGACCGCGCCCGCGCCGGTTCTCACCGATCTGGATGCGCACAGGGTCGGGTGGGAACTGATCGATTTCGACGACTATTCCTATTGGGGCGGGCTGAAATCGGTGATCCTGCAGTTTTCACGCGGCTGTCCGCATCTGTGCAACTACTGCGGTCAGCGCGGTTTCTGGACCCGCTGGCGACATCGCGATCCGGTGAAACTGGCCCGCGAAATCGCCTGGCTGGTGCGTGAACAAGGCGTCGAACTGGTCAATCTTGCCGACGAAAACCCCACATCCTCTCGCCGCAAATGGAAAGCCTTTCTTGAGGCGCTGATTGAAGAGAACGTCAAGGTCACGCTGATCGGATCGACCCGCGCCGATGACATCGTGCGCGATGCGGACCTGCTGCCGCTCTACAAGAAGGCTGGTGTTCTGCGGTTCCTGCTTGGGCTGGAAAGCACGGATGAAGCAACGCTGCGAAAGATCCGGAAAGGCGGAACCACGACCAAGGACCAGCAGGCCATTCGGCTGCTGCGAAACCACGGCATGATCGGGCTATGCACATTCGCCGTCGGGTTTGCGGACGAACGCGACCGGGATTTTCTGAAGATCCTGCGCCAGCTCATCCGTTACGATCCAGATCAGATCATGTCGATCTACGCGACCCCTCACCGCTGGACCCCGTTCTTCGGAACGGTGCGCGATCGTCAGGTCATTCAGCCCGACCTGCGCCGCTGGGACTACAAGCATCAGGTCGTCGAAACACCGCATATTCCGGCATGGAGGGTCTTTTTCTGGGTGAAATCAATTGAGGTCGCAGTGACCCTGCGTCCCCGCAACATCTGGCGGCAACTGACCCGGACCGACCCGGACCTGAGGCATGCCATGCGCTGGGACAGCCGCATGGGCCGCCGGGTAATCCTGCATGAGGTCTGGCAGTTTCTATTTCGGACCCGCCGCAGCAGATCGGGCACCGTAGCAGAGTTCTTGGGCGGAGCCGAACAACTGCCTGAAAATGCGATGGCCCGACAGTCGCACAAATGAACCCGTCAGTTGCGGATCAGTTTCGCGCCCAGACCGGACATCAGCGGCTCGAAGATCGGGAAAGAGGTCGCGATCGGGCCACCATCATCCACCGAAACCGGCGCCTTGGCGCCCATTCCCAACACCATGAAGGACATGGCGATCCGGTGGTCCAGAAAGCTCTCGCAGGTGGCGCCACCGGGCACCTGCCCGATGCCCAGCCCCTCGACCGTCCACCAGTCATCGCCCTCTTCGACCGTCACACCATTGGCACGCAGGCCGTGGGCCATGGCGTCGATGCGGTCGCTTTCCTTGACGCGCAACTCCTTGACTCCGCCCATCATCGTGGTGCCGGTCGCATTCGCGGACACCACCGACAGCACCGGGTATTCGTCGATCATCGAGGCCGCACGCTCGGGCGGCACGGTGATGCCCTTCATGTCGGGCGAATAGCGCGCGCGCAGGTCGGCCACAGGCTCGCCGCCTTCTTCGCGCATGTTCTCAAAGGTCAGATCCGCACCCATCTCCTGCAGCGTGTAGTAGAGACCGGCCCGGGTCGGGTTGAGACCGATATTCGGCACCAGCACATCCGATCCCGGTGTGATCAAAGCGGCGCAGACCGGAAAGGCGGCGCTGGACGGATCGCGCGGCACCGCGATCTCCTGCGGCTTCAACTCAGGACGCCCGGTCAGGGTGATCACCCGACCCTCGTCGGTCTCCTCGACCGTGATCTCGGCGCCAAAGCCCGCCAGCATCCGCTCCGAGTGATCACGGGTCGCTTCCTTCTCGATCACCACCGTCTGGCCCGGCGCATTGAGCCCCGCCAGGAGGACGGCGGATTTCACCTGCGCCGAAGGCACCGGCACCTCGTAACGCACCGGCACCGGATCGGCGGCCCCCACGATGGTCATCGGCAGCCGCCCGCCCGTGCGGCCCACCGATCGCGTGCCGAACAGCGCCAGCGGATCGGTCACCCGCGCCATCGGGCGCCCGTTCAGGCTCACATCCCCGGTAAAGGTCGCGGAAATCGGAGAGGTCGCCATCGCCCCCATGATCAGCCGCACGCCCGTACCCGAATTGCCGCAATCGATCACCTGATCCGGCTCGGCAAAGCCGCCGACACCAACTCCATGCACCGACCAATTGCCACCCCCATGATCGACCACCTCGGCGCCAAAGGCCTGCATCGCCTTGGCCGTGTCCAGCACATCCTCGCCTTCAAGCAGGCCCGAGATCTTGGTCTCGCCCACCGCCATCGCGCCCAAGATCAGCGACCGGTGCGAGATCGACTTGTCGCCGGGCACCTCCGCCGTGCCGGTCAGCGGGCCACAGGGATGCGAGGTCATCGGGATGGGCGTGCCGTGTCCGGACATGGGGGCTCCTTTTGCGCTATCATCACAGGCCGATTAGCGAATTGACACCACAGGGTCCAGCACCAAAGCCCCAGCCGCTTCTTCTTGCCTATAAATACGCATATCCCGCCATGCCCACTGGGCACACCGTCAGGCAGAATCACAACAGTCCCGTTGCTCAACCGGCGCGACGGAAGGTCAGATAATGCGGCACGCGCCCCTCGCGCAGAGCTTTCTGCTCGTACCGGGTCGAAATCCAATCATCCCAAGGCGCGCGCCAATCCGAGGGGCGTTCGGCCAACCACTCGAGCCCGGCCTTTGGCACCTCTTCCAGCGTCTGGCGCACATAATCGGGAATATCCGTCGCCACCCGAAAGATCGCGCCGGGTTTCAGCACCCGGGCCAGAGGTTCCAGATGCTCGGGCGTCACGAACCGGCGGCGGTGATGGCGTTTTTTGGGCCAGGGGTCTGGATAGAGCAGGAACGCGCGCGAGATGCTCTGATCGGGCAGAACATCGAACAGATCGCGCGCATCGCCGGGATGAACCGCCAGATTGCTGACGCCGGCGCGGCGGATCTTGCCCAGCAGCATGGCGACGCCGTTGATATAGGGCTCGGCGCCGATGATGCCGATATCGGGATTGCTTTCGGCCTGATGCACCAGATGCTCACCGCCTCCGAACCCAACCTCGAGCCACACGGGCCGCCCCCCGAACAGCCCCTCCAGATCCAGCGGCCTGCGCTCGGGGTTGCTGTCCCAATCGACGGCGCCGGGCGAGAGCGTGGCCAGATCCTCATCCAGATAGGTCTTCTGGCTCTGTTTCAGGGATTTGCCCTTAACGCGGCCGTAGAAGTTGCGTCGGGGTCTTTGAGGATGGTTGGTGTTCATGCGCACGGCCCATAGATGTTTAGGTCTCAAGAGGCAAGCCGGTGTCCTGTTCGATCCCCAAAATACCCCTACCGGTCCTGCGAGCTCAACTCATACCCCATGTCCTGCAACACGTCGCCGCAGCGGGTCTCGAAAGCCGCAATATCCTCGGGTGACATCTCATCAAGGAATGCCCCGGACACCCCCCGCCGGACGAACATCGCATCCTTTGGCCAGACCTTGTTGTCCCAGCCCTGTTTCTTTTCGCGCTTTTGCATCCGGGAAAAGGACGAAGTGGAAATGACCTGCGCCAGCCGCTCGTCGTCGCAATTTATATCCAAAAATTTGGCGACACGGCGCAGCTGCGGCTGGGGATCGCTCAGAAGGTCTTCGTAGCGCATCGTCAGAATCTCGGCACCGTGCGGATTTGTCCTCCAGCTTTTGGTGTGTTCCCACCAGTTCGAGTAGACCTTGTCGGTCTCGCCCATCAAATCGGATATGCCGCCGGTATAGCCCAGGGCCTTTCGAAAATGCCAATACGAGACAAGCGCGTCCCGCCCATCCCGGACTAGATGAATGACGCGCCGAAATTGAGGCTGCGGCGTGTGATGAGATTTGAAGGCCATGGTGTCGGACATAACCACGCCCGTACGGTTCTGATGCAGATCCGGAACCAGTGTCTGGATCAGACGATCCGGTGCGTTGGAGCTGTCCACACCATATTGCAAGCCGGCGACGAGGCATTGCATCCACGTATTGCCGGATTTCGGCCAGGCAGCGATCACCACATCACTGTCACGAACCGCCTCTGCGTCAAACCGCGCCAGCCCGTATTGCCGAAAGGTTCTGGCATCGAGCCGCACCTTTGCCTGCCTCAGCAGCCGTCTTAACCCCATGAGTGCCGTTTCCCCTTGTCAAAATCGCGCTAGCGCATCGCATGGCGCTGAACGCCGGGCAAGAGCTGGGGATTTCAACCAATCTCGTCAAGGTAAGATAACTTACCAAGCTTCATTCGGGCCATTTGCCGCACGCACCCGGCAAATGGCTTGCAGCAATCCGTCCATTGGACCGGAGCACGGCCTCAGAGATTCCCGATATCCTAGAGCGACGGTACGCAATACCTGCCAAGAAAACAGGCGATCCTCGCCATATTAGGTCTCTATCTCGCCAAAAACTCGGACAGGAAATCCTCGACCTGCCGCCGCGACGTCAGCACACGGACGTTACGACAGCCCCGCCAGTCGTCGATAAACCGAAGCGCGCGAAGGCGTCCGTTGCGGTCGTAGCTCCAGCAGAATTCGAGAAATGCGCGATCAAAGCGCTCGGGGCAGTTCGGCCCCATATCCGGCCGGGTGCGGCCATGGTAACGCAGCGATCGCCACAGAACCCGCCACATGCGCAACACGCGGGGCATATCGAGGAACAGGATCAGATCGGCACGTTCCGCCCGGTACTCCATCGAGGAGGAGTGGTTGCCCTCAAACACCCATTCCGGGCGGTCGGCAGCTTCCTTTGCCAGGCGCATTGCTTCGGTCTTGTCACGCTCGACCCAATCGCCTAGCCAGTAGATCGGATCCATGTGCACCACCGGAAGGCCCAGCTGTGCGCCAAGTTTCCGGCCAAGCGTGGACTTGCCCGAGCCCGGCCCGCCGATGACCATGATCCTCTGCATCACCCGTCCTCACCAATGCAAAACGGGCGGTCACTGAAACCGCCCGTTCAACTTAACCAATGAAACCGGATCAGACTGCTTTTTTCAGCGCGTCCACCAGATCCGCGCGTTCCCAACTGAAACCGCCGTCGGCGCTCGGCTCGCGGCCGAAATGGCCGTAAGCCGCAGTGCGTTGATAGATCGGTTTGTTCAGGCCCAGATGTTTGCGGATACCGCGCGGGGTCAGGTTCATGACCTCGGCCACCGCTTTTTCGATCTCGGCAGGAGCCACCTCGCCCGTGCCGTGGGTGTCGGCATAGATCGACAGCGGCTTGCTGACACCGATGGCATAGCTGAGCTGAATGGTGCAGCGCTCGGCCATGCCCGCCGCAACCACGTTCTTGGCCAGATAGCGGGCCGCGTAGGCCGCCGAGCGGTCCACCTTGGTCGGATCCTTGCCCGAGAAGGCTCCGCCGCCGTGCGGCGCGGCACCGCCATAGGTGTCCACGATGATCTTGCGCCCGGTCAGGCCCGCATCGCCATCGGGACCACCGATGACGAACTTGCCGGTGGGGTTCACATGCCACTCGGTCTCGTTCGTCAGCCAGCCCTCGGGCAGCACTTCACGGATGTAAGGCTCAACAAGCGCGTGAATATCGGCGCTGGTCAGCGCCTCGTCCAGATGTTGGGTCGACAGCACGATCGAGCTGACACCGACAGGCACACCGTCGCGGTAGACCACCGAAAGCTGCGATTTTGCGTCCGGGCCAAGCGCCGCTTCGCTGCCGTTCTTGCGCACCTCGGCCAGGCGGCGCAGAATCGCGTGGGAATACTGGATCGGCGCCGGCATCAGCGCCGGCGTCTCGGTGGTGGCGTAACCGAACATGATGCCCTGGTCGCCGGCCCCCTCGTCCTTGTCTTCTGCTGCATCCACACCCTGCGCGATATGCGCGGATTGTTCGTGCAGCAGGTTGGTCACCTCGCAGGTGTTCCAGTGGAACTTGTCCTGCTCGTAACCGATATCCTTGATGCAGTCGCGGGCGATCTGGTCGATCCGCCCCATATACTCGCGCAGCTTGTTCTGATCCGACAGCCCAACCTCTCCGCCGATGACCACACGATCGGTGGTGGCAAAGGTTTCGCACGCAACGCGCGCTTCGGGTTCTTCGCTGAGAAAAGCATCAAGTACGGCATCGGAAATCCGGTCACAGACCTTATCCGGGTGACCTTCGGATACGGATTCCGAAGTAAAAATGTAGTTCTGTCGGGACATGAAAGCGCTCCATTGAGATAACAGCCCGTCACGCCAGGAAGCCGTTGTGACAGGCGACGGACGAGATACGCGCTGCCGCACGAATGGTCAATCGGTATTTATCCCCTGACGGGACGGGTGATGCGCAACAGCCCCAACGTCAGGCCGATCAGCAGCAGTAGCACAGGACTGTCGCCAGTCCGGGCATAGAGCGTCGGCGGCAAAGGCGCGGGTAGGGGCGCGTCGACGTAACCTGCTTCACCCAGAGGCAGCGACGCCTCGATCCGCCCCAGCGGGTCGATCATCGCCGAGATGCCGGTATTGGCCGTCCGGATCATTGGCAATCCCTGCTCGATCGCCCGCATCCGGGCCTGGGCGAGGTGCTGATAGGGGCCCGACCAGGTGCCGAACCACGCATCGTTGGTGATCTGCAGCAGCATCTCGGGCCGATCCGGTGCAGCCAGGATGTCCTGCGGAAAGATCGCCTCGTAACAGATCAGGGGCAGAGCCCGGCCCAGGGCGCCAAGCTGGATCAGCCTCGCCCCCGGGCCAGAGCTGAACCCCTGCCCGGCATTGGCCGCAAATCCATAGAGCCCGAAGCGCGCCATCAGATCGCCGAAGGGCACGTATTCGCCGAAAGGCACCAGATGGTGTTTGTCATAGAGCCCCACCTGAGCGCCGCTTTCATCCAGATAGATCATGGAATTGTAGATGCGCGCGCCGCCGCGGCGCTGAATGCCCAGCACCACCGGGCTGCCTTGCGCCGCGTCAGCGACTACTGACAACGTCTGCTCGGCGTTCTCCAGCCAGACCGGGATCGAGGTTTCCGGCCAGACGATCAGGTCCGGGCGCGCGCCTTCGGCCGTGAACCCGACCTGCCTCTGAAAGAACATCGGCGCATAGGCCGGATCCCATTTCTGATGCTGGGGCGCGTTGGGCTGAATCAGGCGGACGGTTTTCCCTGTCGAGGTCACCTCAGGGCGGGTCGCGCAATACCCCAGTGCGGCAGCAGCGAAGAGTATCGCGGGCAGCGCATGTCCTGCCAACGCGCGGGTTCCGCACCATCCGGCCAACGACAGGCCAAGCGGCAGAGTAATTGCGAGAGTCAGGGTCCCCAGAGCGTTCGGGCCGACAAGCGCCAGAATCTGTGCTGCACCTGTGTCCATCCAGATTTGCGCCAGCCCGGCCCAAGGAAACCCGGTCAGCACGTAACCGCGCGCGAACTCCGCCAATGAAAGGACGAGAACCAACAGCCAAATCTGAGCGCTGGCCGACCGTCCGAGGCTTTTGGCCAACCAGAAGGCCGCCGCCCAGAACAACGCCAGCCCGCCCGCCATGAAGACCAGCGCGAAAGGCGCCATCCACGCGTGGCGTTCGGGGTCGACCATGAAAGGCTCGACGATCCAGATCAGCGCGTGGCCGAAATACCCGATCGCGAAAGCCCAGCCCAGCCACGCCGCGCGACCGCGCGTTTCGCAGGACAGGAACAGGCGCGGCAGGCAGATCAGTGCTGCCAGCGATGCCACCCAGATCCCCAGCGGAGCAAGCCCAAAGGCCGCGAGAACACCAAGCGCGCCCGCTCCGGCCATGCGCTGCCAAAATGGCCCGCCTGCCGATAGGTTCATGCGGCGCGGTCCGACAGCATGACGCGCAAACGTTTGATACGGCGGGGATCGGCGTCGATCACCTCGAACTCGGGACCATCGGGATGCAGCACCACCTCACCGCGTGCGGGAACCCGGCCCGACAGCATGAAGACCAGCCCGCCGAGCGTTTCGATGTCTTCTTCATCGACATCCTCGTGATGGGTCAGCGAGCAGCCGATCTCGGCTTCGAACTCCTTGAGCGGCGTGCGGGCCTGCACGATGTAGCAGCCCGGTTTCTCCTGCACCCACAGTTGATCCTCGTCGGCGTCGTGTTCATCGGCGATCTCACCGACGACCTGTTCGATCAGGTCCTCGATGGTCAGCAAGCCGTCAACGCCGCCATATTCGTCGATCACCAGCGCCATGTGGCGGCGTTCGGTCTGCATCTTAGTCAGCAGCACGCCGATGGGCATCGACGGCGGCACAAAGAGCAGCGACCGCAGCATTGCGTTCAGATCAAGTTCGGTGGAGTTTCCGTTGAACCCGTGCGTGAGGGCAAAGTCCTTGAGGTGGACAAAGCCCAGCGGCGTGTCCAGCGTACCCTCATAGACCGGGATGCGGGTCATGCCGCTGTCGCGGAACACCTGCACCAGTTCATCCTTGGAGATGGTATTCGGGACCGAGACGATTTCCGCCGTTGGAATGGCCACATCCTCGACCCGCATGCGGCGGAGGTTGATCATGCCGCGCGGCTGTACTGCCGAGGCCGGATGGCCGTTGACCTGCGCGTCTTCCGGTGTTTCGGAGGAAGAGAATGCATCCATGATGCGGGAGAAAAACCCGTTTTTCTCTTCGGTTATGTCATCGCCGTTCTCGGGTTGCGCGCTTTGCGCCGCCATAGAACTGCCGTCTGTGTCGCCCATTTTCCTGTTCCAAATGACCGGGCCCTGGGGCCCACTTACTCAGTATATGGGTTATCGATACCCAATTTGCCAAGTATCTCGATTTCGAGCCCTTCCATCAAGGTGGCGTCAGGGTCACGGATATGGTCGTAACCCAGAAGGTGTAACAGCCCGTGAACCAGCAAATGCGTGGTGTGATCGGACATGGTTTTTCCCGCCGCGTCGGCCTCGCGCGCGCAGGTGTCGTAGGAAATCGCGATATCTCCCAGCGCGATCTCTCCGGTGAAATCGGGCTCAGGCGCGAGCGGCTGTCCGCCGGGAGTGTCGGCGGACAGATCCTCGGCGGGCCAACTCAGCACATTGGTGGATCGCGGCTTGGCGCGGAATTCCGAGTTCAGTTCGGCGATGCGGGCATCGTCGCAACCCAGCACGCTGATCTCACAGGTCTCCGGGTCGAGGCCCTGATGCGCCAAAGTAACCGCAATCGCACGGTCGGCCAGAGTCTCAAGGTCCCGCCAGCGGGGGTCTTCCAATGTCAGATCGACGGTCATCTACGGTCTCAGCCCAAGTGGGGGCCAGCCCCCGCACCCCCGGGATATTTTCAAACAGAAGAAGGTTGGGGACGGCCTGAATCGGCCTCATACGCCTCGATGATGGCGGCGACAAGCGGGTGACGCACCACATCCTTGGAGGTGAAGTAGTTGAAGCCTATATTTGGAATGGTCTTGAGCAGCCGTTCCGCATCGGTCAGCCCCGATTGCACGCCGCGCGGCAGGTCGACCTGGCTGCGATCACCGGTGATCACCATGCGGCTGCCCTCGCCTAGCCGGGTCAGGAACATTTTCATCTGCATGGTGGTGGCGTTCTGCGCCTCGTCCAGCACCACGAACGCATTGGCCAGCGTGCGGCCACGCATGAAGGCCAGCGGCGCGATCTCGATCCGTTTTTCCTCGATCAGCTTGGCCAGTTGCTTACCCGGCAGAAAGTCGTTCAGCGCGTCGTAGAGCGGCTGCATGTAGGGATCGACCTTGTCCTTCATGTCGCCGGGCAGGTAGCCCAGCTTTTCACCCGCTTCGACCGCCGGGCGGCTGAGGATGATGCGGTCTACGTGGCCGCCCATGAACATCGACACGCCCACGGCCACAGCCAGATAGGTTTTGCCGGTGCCCGCCGGGCCGATGCCGAAGGCCATTTCGTTCTCGAACAGCGACCGGACATAGGCCTTTTGCGCGTCGGTGCGCGGCTCGACCAGTTTCTTGCGGGTCTTGATCTCGACCGTTTCGCCCTTGAACATCTCAAGCTGGTCACCGTCGCGCACGCCAGTGCCCTGCTCGGAATTGCCCATGCGCAGCTCGCGGTCCACATCCGCCGCCTCGACCGGGCGGCCCGCCTGAAGGCGGTCATACAGCGCGTGCAGCACCTCGGCGGCCTGCTTCTGCGGCGCCTCCTCGCCGAGGATCGCCAACTGATTGCCGCGGCGCAGAATCTGCACGGACAAGGCGCGCTCGATCTCGGCCAGGTTACGGTCATATTCACCGCACAGGTCGATCAGCAATCTGTTGTCTGGAAATTCAACAAGCACCTCGTTGGGGGGCATGTCTTGTGGCGGTGGGGTCACTGCACCGATGGCCAATCCGTTCTCCTGTCTTGGCGTTTGTTTCGACCGTAGCCAAGTTGCCCTTGGCAGCGCAAGCGCCAAGGGCAAAAAATCGTGGCTTGCCTGACGGAAACTTCGGGACCCATCGGTTTCAGAACTGGCCCCGCCATCAGCATCAGCATCATGGATCAGAAGTTATAGTTCAGACCCAGGCGGACGTTACTGAAACTGGGCGTCGCAACCGTCGAGGACCCGTCGGAATCGGTCAGCGTGTAGGAGCTTATCCGGGTGTAATCCACTTCGAACACCAACGACAGACGGTCGTTGAGATTGTGTTCGACCCCAAGCCCCAGCAAGAACCCGTCTCGGTCCGACTGATCGGATACGTCGATCAGATCGCCACCTGCAAAGCCGGTCACCGCATAATCCAGATCGCCCCGCACATAGCCGAGCGTGCTGTAATACAACGTGTTGCCCCGGACACTGGTGATACCACTCTTGAGCCGGAATGACTTGGTGTTTTCCAGCTCAACCTCGGCTGAATGCGTGCTGGCAACAAACGAATCCGAAATGCTTCCGGTGTCGTATCCCAGTTCGAACGCGTACACCCATTTGCGATCAACCAGTGGCAGCCAGTTGCGCCAGCCGAACCGCAGGCCGAAATTTGTTCCGCTGGGCGTCAGGGTTCCCGGGTTGGCCACAAGTGTACCGGTCGGGTTTGTATGACCGATATCGTCATCCTGACCAAAAGTGTATCCGACGGTACCGCCGACGTAGAAACCACTCCAGTCAAACTCGCGGGCCTTGGGCCGGAGCACTTCGGGATCTTCGACCGGATCGAGGACATTCCCGGCGGCTGCGTCTGACGCCACCAGGGAACACATGCTCATGATGGACGCGCTGACCAGCAGGCGCGTGCAGGCGGCAGGCTTCCTGCCGACTTTCTTAAACATTTCAAACCTCATTCACTCATTACTTGGCAGACGACGCTGCCCGGACATCCTGACACAATTGTGTCGGCTTTTCGGCGCTCGCGGGAATTCAGCTCGTTTGCGAAATCGTTACGTAAAACTTCATTTAAATTAACGCGAAACATTCGCTGTCTCCCTTATGGCCTGGCAGGGCCTCGCCCGGTTGTCAGACAAGTTCTCCTGCCAAAGAATTTGCTCCCGAAGCGGTGATCCGCACGCGTCGCAGATCACCGGATGTAACGTTGGCCCCGCCAACATGGACCGCGTGCAGATATTCCGATTTGCCGACCATCTGCCCCTCCAGCCGTCCTGCTTTTTCAAAGAGCACGCGGACCTCGCGACCGACCATGTCATCCTGTACCTCCCGTTGATGGCGGGTGATCAGGGCCTGCAGGCGATGCAGGCGGTCCGTGGCCTCATCCTCTGGCACCTGCGGACGTTCGGCGGCTGGGGTGCCGGGGCGGGTCGAATATTTGAAGGAATAGGCGTAGCCGTACCTGACCTCTTCCACCAGATCGAGCGTGGCCTGGAAATCTTCTTCGGTCTCCTCCGGGAACCCGACGATGAAATCACCCGACATCAGGATATCGGGGCGGGCCGCACGAATGCGTTCGACCAGCCGCAGATAGCTTTCTGCTGTATGGCTGCGGTTCATCCGTTTCAGGATCTTGTCCGAACCCGCCTGCACCGGCAGGTGCAGATAAGGCATCAGCTTGTCGCAGGTACCATGCGCCTCGATCAGGTCGTCGGTCATGTCGTTGGGATGTGAGGTGGTGAAGCGGATGCGCTCAAGCCCATCGATCTTGTTCAACTCCCAGATCAGCCCGGCCAGAGACATGTCTCCGTTTGGCCTCGCACCATGATAGGCGTTGACGTTCTGACCCAGCAGCGTGATCTCACGCACCCCGCGTTCGACCAGGTCGCGGGCCTCGGACAGGATGCGATTGGCAGGGCGGCTGACCTCGGCGCCGCGGGTGTAAGGCACCACGCAGAAGGCGCAGAACTTGTCGCAACCCTCTTGCACGGTCAGAAACGCCGTGGGGCCGCGCTTGGCCTTGGGGCGGCTTTTCAGTTTCTCGAACTTGTCCTCTTCGGGAAAATCCGTGTCCAGCGCCTTTTCGCCCGCGCGGGTCTTGGCCTCCATCTCGGGCAGGCGGTGATAGCTCTGCGGGCCGACCACCAGATCGACCAGCGGCTGGCGACGCATGATTTCCTCGCCTTCGGCCTGCGCCACGCAGCCCGCAACCCCGATCTTGAGGTCGGGCTTGTCCGCCTTCAGCCCTTTAAACCGGCCAAGCTCGGAATACACCTTTTCCGCCGCCTTCTCGCGGATATGGCAGGTGTTGAGCAGGATCATGTCCGCGTCATCGGGGCTTTGCGTCTCGACATAGCCCTGCCCGCCCAGCGCCTCGGTCATGCGTTCACTGTCGTAAACGTTCATCTGGCAGCCGTAGGTTTTGATGAACAGCTTTTTGGGTTCAAACATGGAGCGGGCCTTTGCAGTCGCAGGATCGGCGCCATGTATCCGGATCAGGCACCGCTTGCAATGCTGGCGCAATTACCCGAATTTGCCCCCGAAAGCCAGAAGTTCGGATCAGGACCGCCATATGCGCTATGCCACGCTCGACATTTTTCTGAAAACCGGCGCCGGTGTGCTGGCCAAGGGGCCTGTCGCAATGGTCTTTGTGGAGGATGATGTCGAGGTCGAGGCCACCCTGCGCCATCATCTGGACCGCGGCTTCAAGGCTGTCCTGGCGTTCATGCCCGACGCCTTTCAACTGCCCGAAGAGGTCGAGGCGCAGATACACCGCATCTCGTTCCAGTGCGGGCCGCGCGAGGTCGTCGTGACCGCGATCAACCAGATCATCGACGCCGCGCCCGGCATCTGGATGTATTACTGCTATAACGCCGAGTTCCTGTTCCATCCTTTCTGCGAATCTCGAACGGTCGGAGAGATGCTGGCCTTTCACACCGAGGAACGGCGCGACGCGATGCTGGCCTATGTCATCGACCTCTACGCCGCCGATCTGAATGCGCATCCCAACGCGGTCTCGCGAGACGAGGCGCTGCTGGACAGGTCCGGCTACTATGCGCAATCCCGATGGGACACGCAGAACAACTGCGCGCTGGACCGGCAACTGGATTTCTTTGGCGGCGTGCGCTGGCGGTTCGAGGAACATATCCCCTTCAACAGCCGCAAGATCGACCGCATCGCGCTCTTCAAATCAAAACCGGGCCTGAAACTGCTTCCCAACCACACGTTCAACGAGGCGGAATACAACACCTATGCCTGCCCTTGGCATCACAACCTGACGGTGGCCATCTGTTCCTTCCGCACCGCCAAGGCGCTCAAGCGCAACCCCGGCTCGGCCTTCGAAATCCAGAGCTTTCGCTGGCGCAATTCGGTTCCGTTCGACTGGACTTCGGGTCAGTTGCTGGATCTGGGGCTGATGGAACCGGGGCAGTGGTTCTGAGCAGCGCCTCGATCTCTGCTGGCTGAACCTACCGCTGCAGCAGAACCGGGAACCAATCCTCGCGCAGGCGTTGGCCCGGTTGCATGTCATGGCCGGGATAGGGCGGTGAGGTGCGGCCCGGGCGTTCAACATAGCGCGCATCGTCGCCCACCAACCGCAGCGAGAATGCGCGGCGGCGTGACGGCGACGTGTTACCACGTGCGCCGTGCAGGGTACGGTAGTTGAAGGCCACGGCGTCGCCCGGCTCCATCTCGAACTCGGCGATCTTCATCCCCTCGGCGTCGGGATCAGGGATTGGCATGTACTGGCCTTCGTCCGGAAAGAACCCCTCTTCCGAAACCCAGCGGGTCGGCAGCACCTCTTTCTCCCACAGATGCGAGCCCGCCACGCAGCGCAGCGTCGCCTCTTTCACCGGATCGAGCGGCGACCAGAAGCTGACGGTCTGCTGCCCCTCGACAAAGTAATATGGCCCGTCCTGATGCCAGGGCGTCGCCATCGAGGTGCCGGGTTCCTTGACTAGCACGTGATCATGGAACATCTGCACGCTGTCCGATTGCATCAGGTCGGCCGCAACCTCTGCGGCCGGAGAGGTTTCGATCACCTCGCGAAACTGCAGGATGCGGGTCCAGTTGCAGTAGTCATCGAAGAACCGCCCGGTCTCACCCTCTTTCTTGTTTTCCGAAGCATACGGCCCCGGCTCGGCCATGTTCGCATCGATACCCGCGCGCAGGGTGTCGACATGATCGGAAAAAAGGCCGCGCACCAGAACGACGCCATCGCGCTGATAGGTGTCGATCATCTCGGGGGTGACGAGCGGATGGGGCATGGGGGCCTCCGAATGGCTGTTGGCCCGGTGATTTGCCCATAGTTGCAATTCGTGTTCAAATCATATCTCCGAAAAACGAACATAACCTGATGTTATATCTGACACTCCGCCACTACGAATATGTCTGCGCCATCGGACGGCAGGGCAGCCTGTCGGCGGCGGCAGGGCAGCTCAATGTCTCGCAACCCGCCCTGTCGGCAGCGCTGACCCGGATCGAGGCGCATCTGGGCCATCCCCTGTTCATCCGCCGCCGCGGCGCGGCCATGGCGGTGACGCCGCAGGGGCGGCGCTTCATCGACGAGGCCGAAGCGCTGCTGGCCCGCGCCGCCCGGATCGAAAACCCGGCCCACCCCCGCCCCGCCGCGCGCCCTTTGCGACTGGGATGTTTCGTCGATCTGGCCCCATTCCAGTTGGCCCCTGCCCTGCACGGCCTGCGCGTTGCGTTACCGGATGCGACCGTCACCTATCGGGCAGACGGGTTCGAGGCGCTGATCTCGGCCATGCTGAAAGGG
This sequence comes from Ruegeria sp. HKCCD8929, assembly GCF_013031405.1. Lineage (GTDB taxonomy): Bacteria > Pseudomonadota > Alphaproteobacteria > Rhodobacterales > Rhodobacteraceae > Ruegeria. The sequence continues at coordinate 27,555 of NZ_WPZY01000007.1, forward strand.
CAGATCGACATCGCGCTGACCTATGATCTGGGCATGGATGCGGGGTTTGCGCGGCAACGGCTGTTCGAAAGCCACCCCAACGCGCTGGTAGCCCCGGATCACCCGCTGAACGAACAGGGCCGGATTTCATTGGAGACCCTGACCTCCCATCCACTGATCCTGTCCGAGGAGGGTCTGTCAGCCCAACACGTACTGGGCCTCTTCCGCCGCAAGGGGCTGAACCCGGTTGTGGCGCATCGGGCGGCCTCGCTGGAAATCCTGCGCAGCCTCGCCGCGCACGGTGAGGGGGTCGGTGTCAGCTATGCCAACCCGCTCTCCGCCGCCAGCTATGACGGCAAGCCGCTGGTCAGCCTGCCTATCCCGGACCCCGAGGCGCGCGAATCCGTGGTGCTGGCCCGGCACGGAACCGGCCCTGCCGATCCGCTGGTGGCAGAAGCAACCGAAGTGCTGTTGGAGATGTTCAGGCGGGACTGATCAGGCCTTGCGGCGCAGGCGGATCACCACATCGACCGAGGCGATCTCGACCCCGTCCGGAGCTTCGGGCAGCCGCTGGATCACCAACTGCTCGGACGGCGCATCCGACAGCCGGCCCTCATCTTCCCAGAAGAAATGCGGATGGTCGTGGGTGTTGGTGTCGAAATAGCTTTTCGAGCCATCCACCGTGATCTCCTGCAACACGCCCGCGTCGCAGAAGGCACGCAGCGTGTTGTAGACGGTGGCAAGCGAGACGGCGGCTCCGGTAGATTTGGCGGCCTCGAACAGGCTCTCGGCGGTCACGTGGCGATGCTTGCCGTCGCCGACCAGCAATTCGGCCAGCGCAACACGCTGCCGGGTCGGTCGCAAACCGGCAGTGACCAACCAATCGGTGGCGATTTCCTGGCTCTGTGGCGTCATGACTTATCATCCGCGTTTCGCTGACAGTATATATAAGGCGCCCCCGGGCGGAAATTCAAATGAAATTCATTCGCAACGGTTGGCTTTACAGTCACGACATAGAGCGTGGCCGCTCTTGCAGGACCTTGCGCACGGGTGCTAGAGGGGGCCTGATACGATGGACAGAACCATGGCAGGAGAGGCGGCAGAATGGCCCAATTCCCGAGCAGCTTTGACAAGGACGATCTGCTGAAATGCGCCCGTGGCGAGTTATTCGGCCCCGGCAACGCACAGCTGCCCGCCCCGCCGATGCTGATGATGGACCGGATCACCGACATCTCCGGCGATGGCGGCGCCCATGGCAAGGGCCATGTGGTGGCCGAATTCGACATCACCCCGGAACTTTGGTTTTTTGACTGCCATTTCCCCGGCAACCCGATCATGCCCGGCTGCCTGGGTCTGGACGGGTTGTGGCAGCTGACCGGTTTCAACCTGGGCTGGCGCGGCTGGCAGGGGCGCGGCTATGCGCTGGGTGTAGGCGAGGTCAAGCTGACCGGCATGGTCCGCCCGGACCGCAAGATGCTGACCTACCACATCGACTTCACCAAGGCGATGCAGACCCGCCGCCTGACCATGGGTGTGGCGGATGGCCGGGTCGAAGCCGATGGCGAGTTGATCTATCAGGTCAAAGACATGAAGGTTGCATTGTCGGAAAGCTGACTCCAGCTGATCGGCAGGCACTAGGGAACGGAACACAGGAGTACGCTTATGCGTCGCGTCGTCGTCACCGGTCTGGGGATCGTCTCCTCTATCGGGAACAATGCCGAAGAGGTCACCGCATCGCTCAGGGCCGGGAAATCCGGCATCGAAGCGAACGCGCAGATGGTCGAGCATGGCTTTCGCAGCCAGATCGCCGGATCGCTGAAGATCGACGTGACCGAGCATGTGGACAAGCGTACCCTGCGGTTCATGGGCCCCGGCGCGGCTTATGCCCATATCGCCATGAGCCAGGCGATTGCCGATTCCGGCCTGAGCGAGGATCAGGTGGTCAATCCGCGCACCGGGCTGGTGGCCGGGTCCGGCGGTCCCTCGACCAGCGCGATGCTGACGGCACATCAGACGGTGCTGAAAAACGGCGCAACCAAGCGCATCGGGCCGTTTGCGGTGCCGAAATGCATGTGCTCGACGATTTCTGCCAACCTTGCGACCGCGTTCAAGATCAAGGGCATCAATTACTCGATCACCTCGGCCTGCTCCACCTCGCTGCATTGCATCGGCAATGCGGCGGAACAGATCATGCTGGGCAAGCAGGACGTGATGTTTGCAGGCGGCGGCGAGGAGTTGGACTGGACCCTGTCCTGTCTGTTCGACGCGATGGGCGCGATGTCGTCGAAATACAACGACACGCCCGAAAAAGCGTCGCGCGCCTTCGATCAGGATCGTGACGGCTTCGTGATCTCCGGCGGCGGCGGCATCGTGGTGCTGGAAGAGCTGGAACACGCAAAGGCGCGCGGCGCCAAGATCTATGCCGAGGTGACCGGCTATGCAGCCACCTCGGACGGGCATGACATGGTGGCCCCATCAGGCGAGGGCGGCGAACGCGCCATGCGTCTGGCGCTGGCCACCCTGCCCGAGGAACGCAAGGTCAGCTATATCAACGCGCATGGCACCTCGACCCCGGTGGGCGACGTCGGCGAGGTCGAAGCCGTCCGCCGCATCTTCGGCGAGGGCAACGTGCCGCCGATCTCCTCGACCAAATCCATGACCGGGCACGCGCAGGGCGCGGCGGGCGCGCTCGAGGCGATCTTCTGTCTGCTGATGCTGCGGGGTGACTTCATCACGCCGTCGATCAACGTCGACACACTGGCCGAGGGCATCCATCCCGGCGAAGTCGCAACTGAGGTTGTCGAAAACGCCGGTCTGGACAGTGTCATGACCAACAGCTTCGGCTTTGGCGGCACCAACGGGTCAATGGTCCTTTCCAAGTATCACGGGTGAAAAAATGTCGGATCTTATGAAAGGCAAACGCGGCCTGATCATGGGGGTGGCCAATGACCGCTCCATCGCCTGGGGTATCGCCAAGGCCATGCACGAGGCAGGCGCCGAGCTGGCATTCACCTATCAGGGCGAAGCGTTCGGCAAGCGGCTGGAACCGCTGGCCCAAAGCGTCGGCAGCGATTTCTTGGTGGACGCGGATGTGACCGACGACGCCTCGCTGGACCGCGCCTTTGACGAACTGGCGGCGCGCTGGCCCACCATCGACTTCGTGGTGCACGCCATCGCTTATTCGGACAAATCCGAACTGACGGGCCGGTTCCTGAACACCACACGGGCGAATTTCAAGCATTCGATGGATGTCTCGGCCTATTCCTTCATCGAGGTGGCGCGCCGTGCCTATCCGTTGATGAAGGACAATGGCGGCTCGCTGCTGACACTGACCTATCAGGGCTCGAACCGGGTGGTTCCGAATTACAACGTGATGGGCGTGGCCAAGGCGGCGCTGGAATCGGCGACCCGCTATCTGGCCAACGACCTTGGCCCCGACGGCATCCGCGTCAACGCGATCTCGCCCGGCCCGATGAAAACGCTGGCCGGTGCCGCCATCGGTGGCGCGCGCAGAACTTACAAGTTCTGCGACCAGAACGCGCCCATGCGATCGAACGCCACACTCGAGGCAGTGGGCGGTACGGCCGTCTACCTGGCCTCGGATGCAGGCGCCTGCACCTCGGGTGAGATCATCCGGGTTGACGGCGGTTTCCACGTTCTGGGCATGCCACAGCCGGACTCAATGTGACCTGATCTTTCCCCGGGCTTGCCAAGTTTTGACCACACTCGCTTGGCAGGCTCGGTGCTATGGCACAGGTAGATACGGAATTTGACACCCCCACAAATCAACCCTCGATAAGGGCCGGGACGGTCATGCGCCTCATGCTTCTGCTGATGTGCGGCGCGATGATGGGACTCGTCGTTTTGTCCCTGCCCTCGGTGAGGCTCCAAATCAGCAGCCTCGCGGGATTTTCCACGACAACCGAAGCGCCAACTGCGGCCATGATTGCCGAAGCGCCTGCCGTCGAAGTCACGGTTGCCGACGCCACATCGTCCGAAGCGCCTGCCGACTCCAAAGCGTCCGCAATTACGCTCAACTGGGACCTATCGCCGGATTTCGGCGGTGAGTCCACGTCTGACCCGGGAATCCAGGTCAGCCAGAACACCAATACCAAGGTCACGATCCGGCATGGCGTGACCGTTATCGGAGACTGAGGCGTTTCTGCGACCTGCCGAAACGCCACCCCGCCGCAGTCAACGCATCAGTTGATCGACACCACCTCGATATCAAAGATCAGGTCCTGCCCGGCCAGCGGGTGATTGGCATCCAGCGTCACCGTTGCCTCGTCCACCTCGACCACCGTCACCGGCAAGGCCTGCCCCTCCGGCGTCTGCATCTGCAACTGGGTGCCGAGTTCAAGCGGAATGTCGTCCGGGATGCCTTCACGCGGGATGGCCTGACGCATCGCCGGGTTGATCGGGCCGTAGGCCTCGACACAGGGCACCTCGACCTTTTTCGTGTCGCCGACCGTCATACCCGGCATCGCCGCATCCAGACCGGCGATGATCTGACCCGAGCCCACCACAAACTCCAGCGGATCGCGCCCTTCGGAACTGTCGAAGGTCTTGCCGTCCAGCAGCGTGCCGGTGTAGTGGATGCGAACCGTGTCGCCTTGTTTGATTTCGCTCATGGGGTCTCCGGTCCGTTGCTAAATTGGGTCAAGGCGCCCACCCTAGGGGGTCTCACCCCAATGTAAACCCTTGCCCCTTCCCCACCCTGCCCGCCTGTGCAAACCTGCGCCCGAAAAGGGGGAGAGGACGATGCCGATCACAACCTGCATTTTCGACGCCTACGGCACCTTGTTCGACGTGGCCGCCGCCGCCCGTCAGGCCGCTGCCGAGCCCGGCCACGACGCGCTGCGCGATACGTGGCCGGCACTGGCGAACCACTGGCGTCTCAAGCAGTTGCAATACACCTGGCTGCGGGCGATCACCGATGCGCATACCGATTTCTGGAAGGTGACGCAGAACGGGCTGGACTGGGCATTGGAAGCGACCGAGCTGGACGGAAACGCCGCCCTGCGCCAACGTCTTCTGGATCTTTACTGGGAGTTGCAGGCCTACCCGGAGGTGCCCGACATGCTGCGTGCACTGAAGGCGGCGGGCAAGCAGACGGCGATCCTGTCGAACGGCTCGCCTGCGATGCTGGACGGAGCGGTGCAGTCGGCGGGGATCGGAGACGTTCTGGACGATGTGCTATCGGTCGAAAGCGTCGGCATCTTCAAACCCGACGCGCGGGTCTACGATCTGGTGCAGGACCGGTTCGGCGGCCTCCGCGACGAGGTGCTGTTCGTCAGCTCCAACGGCTGGGATGCCGCAGGCGCCAGCGGCTACGGCTTTACCACCGCCTGGGTCAACCGCGCGGGCGAGCCGATGGACCGCTTGCCGTGGACGCCTGCACATGTACTGTCCGATCTGACAACGTTTCCGCAACTTGCAGGGGCCTGATGGCGTTCTTCACCACCTCCGACGGCAAGCAGCTTTATTTCGAGGATACCGGGAGTGGCCAACCGCTGTTGTGCCTGCCCGGGCTGACCCGCTGCAGCCGTGATTTCTCATTTCTCGCGCCAAATGTGACCGACCTGCGGATGATCGCGATGGATTACCGCGGGCGTGGCCGGTCGGATTACGACCCCGACCATGCGAACTACAACGTCCTGCGCGAAGCTCAGGATGTAATCGAATTGCTGGATCATCTGGGACTGAAAAAGGCCACCATTCTCGGCACCTCGCGCGGCGGCCTGATCGCGATGACGCTGGCCGCCGGCCACCCGCAGCGGCTGGCCGGGGTGATCCTGAACGACGTTGGGCCGGTGGTCGAACCGGCAGGCATCGCCCGGATCATGGAGTATGTGGGCAAGGCGCCCACCTCGAAAACCCACGATGAGGCCGCACATCTGCTCAAGGACGCCACGGCATCGCAATTCCCCGGCGTGCCGCTGGAGGTCTGGCGTAAACAGGCCGGAATCCAGTATGACGCCACGCCCGGCGGGCTGAAACTGCGCTATGATCCAGCGCTGCACACCGCACTGGTCGAGCAGGCCGCCGGGCCGCCCCCCGACCTGTGGCCCCTCTTCGACGCCCTGAACGGCATTCCCACCGGCGTGATCCGGGGTGCCAATTCCGACATCCTCGGAGCCACCACGCTGGCCGAAATGCACGCCCGCCACCCGGGCCTGATTTCGTCAAACGTACCGGATCGCGGCCACGTGCCGTTTCTCGACGAACCCCAATCCCTCGACATCATCCGCCGCGTTCTGGAGGCTGCATGAGCTCCCTGCAAATGATCGAAGCCGCCGCCGAACGGTTGAACGGCCACGCCCGGCGCACGCCGCTGCTGAGCTCTCCGTTTCTGGACGAGATCGCCGGACGGCGGGTGCTGGTGAAACCGGAATGTCTGCAACATACCGGCAGCTTCAAGTTCCGCGGCGCGTGGTCGGCAGTCTCGGCGCTGCAAGAAGACAGCCGCCAGCGCGGTGTCATCGCCTTTTCCTCGGGCAACCATGCCCAAGGCGTGGCGATGGCGGCGGCAAAACACGGTGTGGCGGCGGTGATCGTCATGCCCTCGGACGCGCCACAGCTCAAGATCGGCAACACCCGTGCGCTGGGGGCCGAGGTGGTGCTCTACGACCGGGCCAGCGAAAGCCGGGAAGAGATCGGTGCGGCGCTAGCTGCCGAACGCGGCCTGACCCTGATCAAGCCCTATGACGAACCGCAGGTGATCGCCGGACAGGGCACCACCGGGCTGGAGATCGCCCAACAGGCGGCAGAACTGGGCGTGACCGAAGCAGATGTGCTGGTCTGTTGCGGCGGCGGCGGGCTCACGTCAGGCATCGCGCTGGCGCTGGAAGGGCACGCACCCGGACTGCGGCCCCGGCCTTGTGAGCCCGAAGGCTTCGACGATGTGAAACGCTCGCTGATCTCGGGCGGGATCGAACGCAACAACCGGACCTCGGGCAATATCTGCGACGCGATCCTGACGCCCGCCCCGGGGCAGATCACGTTCCCGATCCTCAAACGTCTCTGCGGCCCCGGTCTGAGCGTATCCGAGGATGAGGCGATGCAGGCCATGTCATTGGCCTTCAACCGGCTCAAGATCGTGCTGGAACCGGGCGGCGCCGTCGCCATCGCCTCGGCCCTCTTCCGCCGCGACGAGATTGAAGGTGATGCGGTGATCGCGGTGGCCTCGGGTGGCAACGTGGACCCGAACGTCTTTCGCACGGCCTTGGAGCGGCACCCATGAACCGGCGCGAGGGAGATCTGATCGCCCTGGCCCTGCAGCGCGAATTCGACGTGATCGTGCATGGCTGCAACTGCTTTCACACCATGGATGCAGGCGTCGCCAAATTCATCGCCCGCGCTTTCCCCGAGGCGCTGGCCGCCGACAGGGCCACCAAACACGGCAGCCGCGCCAAACTGGGCACGGTCTCCGTCGCCCAGACAGTCCGTGACGGCCATGAAATCACCACCGTCAACGCCTATACCCAGCACCACTGGCACGGAACCGGACGGTTGGTGGACTACGACGCCCTGAGCGCCTGTTTCGAGCTGATCGCCCTGCGGTTTTCCACCGCCCGCATCGGCTATCCCATGATCGGCGCCGGGCTGGCGGGCGGTGACTGGGACGAAATCGCACCCCTGATCGACACCGCCCTGATCGGGCTCGACCACACGCTGGTCGTCCTCCCCTCCTGACACGCGGAGCCTCATATGAGCCGTTTCACCATCGCCTCGTTCAACGTCAAGAACCTGATCGGACCGGATCAGGAATATTACGAGTTCCAAAGCTACACGCCCGAGGAGTATGCGTGGAAACAGGACTGGCTGGCCGATCAATTGCTGACCATGGATGCCGACATTGTGGGCTTTCAGGAAATCTTCGACGAGGCTCCCCTGCGCGATCTGATCGAGGAAACCGACAAGCGCGGGGCCGAGGCTAATGCGGCCACGGTCCCCGGCCCCTCCAAGCGATATCACAAGCGGGCGATTTTTCGGAAACTGGCCTTTGGCGGCTATGGCGAGGCGGCGCTGGCGTTTGCCCCCAACGCCTCGGACAGCGGTGAGCCCGGCCGACGCCGCCCCGGCCTCGCGATCCTGTCGCGCAACGGGTTCGAGCGCACGCGCGAGATCATCCAGACCCTCCCCGAGCCGCTGGTCATCCCGATGTCGGCCCTTGGTGGCGGCGCGGATGCCGGGCACTACACACTCCGCCGCACCTCGCGCCCCATCCTCAAGGCGCGCATCCCGGTGGGCGACACTGTGATCACCGTGTTCAACTGCCACCTCAAATCCAAGCTGGGCGAGTACATCACCCCCGAAGGCGCCGACTTCGCGCCCGAGGCCGACCTGACCAATTACGACCCGCTGGGCCGCGCCATGGGCTCGTTACGCGCCGCCCTGCGCCGGATGGCCGAAGCGTGGCTCTTGCGGCGCGAGATCGTGGCCGAGCTGGAACAGGGAAACCCGGTCATGGTGCTGGGCGATTTCAACGACGGCGAACATGCGGTGAGTTCCGAGATCATCTCGGGCGAGGTGCCGTTCAAGAACTACTCATGGATGCTGCGCCACGACGCCAGCCACGCCAATGACCGCTACACGCGCGAGGAAAACCGCCAGATCACCGAGGATGTGGACCGCCTGCGGCTTCGCTCGGCGGAAAAAATGTTCGTCCGCAAATCCCTGCGCGACATGGTCTATACCTCGGCCTTCGGCGGCATCTACGAAAGCATCGACCAGATCTACATGTCGCGCCATTTCGATGGCACCCATGACGGGGCCATTGGCGAGATGGACTACTACAGCGTCTTCAACGACCACCTGACCGACGGCAGCCACCCCGAGGCGCCCTACAACAAGCTCGCCTCGGATCACGGGCAGATCATGGCGCATATCCGGCTAGGCGAGGATTAGGGCCGGAGGCGCGGGTAGTGGATCAACGGGCATGGATGAGCACGACGGAAGGGTCACTGGCAAACACAGTCGAATGGCAACTCCGAGCCCGAAGTGTAACGAACCCTTGGTTAAAATGCTGCACAGTGAAGGCAATGTCTGTATCGGAAAAAAGCAGGCACTTCGCGCTTCATCGCCATAGTCGCGCCATAATACTGGCGGAATTACTCAATATCGCGCAACTGAAACCACATTTCTGTTTGGAAGGGGCACGTGCGGTTCTTGACCGCCTCTTATGGGACTCATTGTCAAATCATTCACTCTGTCGTTTGGCGTTTTTGGGCGCATGATCCTTCCCATTCTTGCCATCATGGTTGTTTCGTCCATCTTATGGGGCCTGCTGAACCTCGTCTCGGGCGGATATCTGAGTTTTCTGAGCGGACCAATCACTGCGACCTTCATCGGCCTCTTTGGCATTCGCACGGCTCTCGCTCTCATGGGCGACAACCGCCGCACGGAATATGAAATCCTGATACTATATTCTGTTCTTTATGGCGTTTTCCTCCTCATCGCAAAGGGCGGGGCGCTCTTGCTGTCCGACATTGCTGCGGTGGCCTACGCCGATTGGCGACTTGGCGATGCCGTCTCGTTCCGCAATTTCCTGAATGCAGAGAAGTCGCTTCAATTGGCCTTTGGGTTTTATGCACTTAGTGCAAAAGCCGTTGTGTCTCTAGTGATGTACACGTCAGTCTGTGTGGTTATGGCCGTTCCGCTTGCCAGTGCGGCGCGGGCCGCAGGCCGCGGAACCACGAGCGCGGGCTTTTTCGCTGGAGCGGGACGCAGTTTTATCCCGTTGTTTTGTATCTTTGCTGTGTCATTCTTCCTTCAGTTCTTCTTCGAACTGTTCACTTCTCTGTTTGCAATGATTCCGCTCTTATTGTCGGTAATATCAGTCGTGTTCTCTCAGACTATTCCAGACTTTGACCTCGATGCCCTTTTGAAAGGAGCAGCTGCAAGCGCAGGCCTTTTGTGGCTCCATTCTTGGATCTGGGCCGCTTCCGCCGTGGCGCTGGTGAAAGCGGACCAAAGTTCCGAACAGCAACTCACTGCTGCTCCCGCTCAGGCGGCGACGACAATAGACATGCGCGCCTTGCGGAAATCTCGTGAATAGAAGTTTCTTGCATAAAGCAGACTTTGGCGAAATTTGAATGTGGGACCGTCTTGTCCCTCAAACTGACCGTTAGCTTGATCCGTGAGCATCCGCTCAGCAAATGCTGTGATCGCCACATTTACCGACCATTTGCCCCCCCTCCCCACCACACCCACTTTACCTCGCGCTTCCGGCGCGACTAGGGTGCGGCTGGAGCCATGCACGAGGGGAGTGCCGATGCAGATCGCGGATCTGGGGGATATCCAGCTTCACTACCGGATCGACGGCGACCCGGCGGGCGCGCCGGTTGTCTTTGCCAACTCGTTGGGCACCGATCTGCGCCTGTGGGACGCGGTGCTGCCGCTGCTGCCCGAGGGGCTGAAGCTCATCCGCTACGACAAACGCGGGCATGGGCTGTCCTCCGCGCCGCCAGGGCCCTATTCCATGGGCGCACTGGTGCGCGATGCCGAGGCTTTGCTGGATCGGCTCGAGGTGCGCGATTGCGTCTTCGTGGGCCTCTCCATCGGCGGCATGATCGCGCAGGGACTGGCGGTCAAACGGCTGGACCTGATCCGCGCCATGGTGCTCTCGAACACCGCCGCCAAGATCGGCACCCCGGCCATGTGGGACGACCGCATCGCCGCCGTCCGCGCGGGAGGGATTGAGGCGCTAGCCGACAGCATTATGGAGCGCTGGTTCTCCAAGGCCTTCCGCGCCACGCCCGATTTGAGCCTTTGGCGCAACATGTTGACTCGGCAACCGGCCGTGGGCTATGTTGGCTGCTCCGCCGCCATCTCGGGCACCGATTTCTATACACCGACCAGCGGCTTGCGCCTGCCCACACTCGGCATCGCGGGCAGCGAGGACGGCTCGACTCCACCCGATCTGGTGCGCGAAACCATCGACCTGATCCCCGGTTCGCAATTCCGCCTGATCCGCAAGTCGGGGCATCTTCCATGTGTGGAACAGCCAGAGGAATATGCCGCCATCCTCTCGCAATTTCTGCGGGATGTGGGCCATGTCTGATCCGTTGGTCGTGCATCGGGGACAAGCTGCACCCTCCAAAAACGAAAGGCAGATCTGATGGCCGGTTCCGTCTTTGACAGCGCGCTCTTCTCGCGGCTTTTCCCGACCGGAGAACTGGGGCGCCTCTTCACCGACAGCGCCGAGCTGCGCGCCATGCTGCTGGTCGAGGGAATGCTGGCCAAGGTGCAGGGCGATCAGGGGATCATCCCGGTTGAAAGCGCACAATCCATCACCCGCGAGGCGATGGAGGTGCAGCTGGACCCCGGCGCATTGGCGCAGGCCACGGGCGAGAACGGCGTCAGCGTCCCGGCGCTGGTCGCGGCCTTCCGGACCGAGATGCAGGCGCCGGAGCATGCCGCTTATGTGCATTGGGGCGCGACCTCGCAGGACATCATCGACACCGGCCTGATGCTGCGCCTGCGTCAGGCGCTAAGCCTGATCGAGGTTGACCTGAACTCCATCCTAAAAAGCCTGGCCAATCTGGCCGAGACCCACGCCGCCCTGCCCATGCCCGCCCGCACCTATGGCCAGCACGCCACCCCCACCAGCTTCGGCGCGGTGGTGGCAAGCTGGGGGATGCCCCTGCTGGGGCTGCTGGACGACCTGCCAGGGCTGCGGCAGAAATGCCTTCTGGTTTCTCTCTCGGGCGCAGCGGGCACCAGCGGCGCACTGGGTCCGCATGCGGCAGAGACACGCACGGCGCTGGCCAAGCTGCTCAACCTTCAGGACCCCGGCCGCAGCTGGCACACCGACCGCATGCCGGTGCTGCGGCTGGCCGACTGGTTCACCCGCGTGACGCTGGCGCTCGGGAAGCTGGGCGAGGATGCCGTCGAACTCAGCCAGACCGGGATCGGGGAGATCCTGCTGGGCGATGGCGGCGCCTCCTCGACCATGCCACAGAAACGGAACCCGGTGGGGCCCTCGGTTCTGGTGGCGCTGGCCCGGCAGCAGACGGGGCTGTCTGGCGTATTGCAGGGGGCCGCGATGCACCGCTACCAGCGCGACGGTGCGGCGTGGTTCACCGAATGGATGTGCCTGCCGCAGATCGTTCTGGGTGCCGGTGCCGCCAGCCAGACCGCCCGCGCACTGACCGAACGGATCAAGCCCAACCCGGACGCCATGCAGGCCGCGCTCGACAGCCATCTGGGCATGATCCACGCCGAGGCGCTGAGCTTTGCGCTGGCCGAACACATGCCCCGCCCCGAGGCGCAGGCGGCCACCAAGTCGCTCTGCCGCGAAGCCAACGAGACGTCAACGCCGCTACGCGAAGTCGTCGCCCGTTATTGGCCGCAGATCGATACCGCCCGCCTGTTCGACCCGGGCGAGCAACTGGGGCTGGCCCCCGACGAGGCCCGCAATTTCGCCCGCAAAGTGACGGAACGTCCAAACGGCTGAGCACCCTTTCCCGCCAGCACCGGCGCGGCTACGGTCGCGCTAGACCCCAAATCCCGAGCCTGCATGCGCCTGCCCTTCCTCTTCGTCCTGACAACCGTGATGATCGACGCCATGGGCATCGGTCTGATCATGCCGATCATGCCTGACCTGATCGTCGAGGTTCAGGGCGGCTCGCTGGCCGATGCGGCGATCTGGGGCGGTATCCTCAGCACCGCCTTCGCGGCCATGCAGTTCCTGTTCGGCCCGGTGCTCGGCAGCCTATCGGACGCCTATGGGCGCAGGCCGGTATTGCTGGTGTCACTGTTCGTGATGGCCTTGGACTACATCGTGATGGCCATCGCAGGCAGCGTCTGGCTATTGCTGGTGGGCCGCATCGTCGGTGGCATCACGGCGGCCACCCACTCAACCGCCTCGGCCTACATGGCCGACGTGTCGAAACCGCATGAAAAGGCGGCCAATTTCGGCCTGCTGGGCGCAGCCTTTGGCGTCGGTTTTGTCCTCGGCCCAATGATCGGCGGGATGCTGGGCGAGTTCGGGACGCGCGCGCCCTTCTGGGCCGCCGCAGCGTTCGCCGGGTTGAACTTTGTGATCGGCTGCTTCGTGATGACCGAGACGGTGACCGACGCCAATCGCCGCCCCTTTCACTGGCGCCGCGCCAATCTGTTCGGTGCGTTCCGCGCCATGACCAACATCCCGAACATCGCGCCGCTCTTGTGGGTCTACTTCCTCTATTCGGTCTCGATCTACGTCTACCCGGCAATCTGGTCCTACTTCACGCAGGAACGTTTCGGCTGGTCGCCGCAGATCATCGGCCTGTCGCTGGGCATCTACGGTATCGGCATGGCAGCCGTACAAGGCGGCCTGATCCGGCCCATTATCCGCTGGCTGGGCGAGCGCGGGGCGGTGATCTACGGGCTTGTGTTCGAAGTCATCAGCTTCCTCCTGCTGGCCTTCCTGACCAACGGCACCATCGCCCTGATGCTGATCCCGATCACGGCCCTTGGCGCAGTAGTCACCCCCGCCCTTCAGGCGATCATGTCCAAATCCGTGCCCGATGCGCAGCAGGGAGAGTTGCAGGGCGTGCTAACGGCAGTACACGCCCTGTCGATGATCGTCTCGCCTTTGGCAATGACGGCGGTATTCGCGCAATTCACCCGCGAGGGCACGCTCTTCTACCTGCCTGGCGCCCCATTCCTCGTCGCATTGGTGCTGATGGTCATCGGGTCCGTGATCTTTCTGCGCGCAAGGATATCATTGGCGTAAGAACGACACGGGCGTGACGGTTTCCACCTTGCAGAGCGTCCGGCCACAGGCCACCGTGAGCGGCAGGAAACGGGGAGAGTTCCATGCAGACCATCAAGGCGGCCGTGTGCCGGGAGTTCAACACACCTCTGGTCATCGAAGAGGTCCGGATCGCCCCGCCCGGCATGGGCGAGGTCGAGGTGACGCTGGATGCGGTGGCGATCTGCCACTCCGACATCACCTATGCCAGCGGCGCCTGGGGCGGGTTTCTGCCGGCGGTTTACGGGCATGAGGCCGCGGGCGTGATCTCGGCCGTTGGCGAGGCTGCCGGCGATTTCAAGGTGGGCGACTCGGTGGTCGTCACCCTGATCCGTGCCTGCGGTTCCTGCCCCTCCTGCGCGGGCGGCAAGCCCACGATCTGCGAAACACCCTATGACACCGTGAAGGGCCCACTGCGCACCGCCGATGGCGGCCCGCTTGAGCAAGCCATGGCCTGCGGCGCCTTTGCGGAGAAAGTGGTGGTCAGCCATCGCCAGATCGTGCGCATCCCCGAGACCATGGCCAAGGATGTGGCGAGCCTGCTGTCCTGCGGCGTCATCACCGGCGTCGGAGCTGTGGTGAACGCCGCCCAATTGCGCCCCGGGCAGGACGTGGTCGTGATCGGCGCGGGCGGCGTCGGGCTCAACGCCATTCAGGGCGCCCGCATCGCAGGCGCGCGGCGCATCGTGGCCGTGGACATGATCGAAGAGAAGCTTGAGATCGCCAGGGAATTCGGCGCCACCCACGGCGTTCTGGCCACGCTCGATACACCTTGGAAGGCCGCGTACAAGGCGCTCGGCGGGCGCGGCGCCGACGCGGTGCTGATCACCGTCGGCGCCATCCCCGCCTATGATCAGGCGCCTCGCTATCTGGGTCGAGGTGGGCGCGCGGTCATGATCGGCATGCCACATTCCGGCGCGCAGGCCAGTTACGAGCCGGTCATTCTCGCCGCCATCGGTCAGGGGCTGATCGGGTCCAAGATGGGTGACGTTGTGATCCAGCGCGACATCCCGTGGATGATCGACCTCTATGAACAGGGGCGGCTGAAGCTGGATGAGCTGATCTCGGGCCGCTGGTCGCTGGAGCAGATCAACGAGGCCATTGCGGACACCAAGACCGGCAGTGCCAAACGCAACGTGATTGTGTTCGACCGGGGCGCGATGGGGTGAAACCCCATCCTACGGAGGAAAGTGCATGAAGCTGCAAGATCTTGACGTGATCGTCACCGCGCCACCCGCGCCCGGCTGGGGCGGGCGCTACTGGATATTGGTCAAACTGACAACCGATACCGGCATCACCGGCTGGGGCGAATGTTATGCCTCATCGGTGGGGCCAGAGGCGATGACACGTGTGATCCGCGACGTGTTCGACCGGCACATGGCCGGCGAAAACCCCGAAAACATCGAACTGATGTTCCGCCGCGCCTATTCCAGCGGCTTCACTCAGCGCCCGGACCTGACGGTGATGGGCGCGTTTTCAGGGCTTGAGATCGCTTGCTGGGACATCCTCGGCAAGGACCGTAACCGCCCGGTGCACGCGCTGATCGGCGGGCGGATGAACGAACGCATCCGCGCCTACACCTATCTCTATCCGCTGCCGCAACACGATCTGTCCGGGTTCTGGACGTCGCCGGAACAGGCGGGCGAATGCGCCGCCGAAATGGTCAGGCAAGGCTATACGGCAGTCAAGTTCGACCCGGCGGGCCCCTACACCCTGCACGGCGGCCACATGCCTGCGATGACCGACATCTCACTGTCGGTCGCCTTCTGCAAAGCCATTCGTGAAGCGGTGGGCGACAAGGCCGACCTGCTGTTCGGCACCCATGGCCAGTTCAACACCGCAGGCGCCATCCGCCTGGGTCAGGCGTTGGAACCCTATTCGCCGCTCTGGTTCGAGGAGCCGACACCCCCCGACAATATCGAGGACATGGCCCGCGTCGCCCGCAATGTCCGCATCCCGGTGGCAACCGGCGAGCGGATGACCACCAAGGCTGAGTTTGGTGCCGTCCTGCGCGCAGGCGCCGCCGAAATCCTGCAACCGGCTCTGGGCCGCGCTGGCGGGATCTGGGAGATGAAGAAAGTCGCCGCCATGGCCGAGGTCTTCAACGCTCAGATGGCCCCGCATCTCTATGCCGGACCGGTGGAATGGGCCGCCAACATCCACCTGGCCGCCTCGATCCCCAATATCCTGCTGCTGGAAAGCATCGAGACACCGTTCCACGACGCGCTCATCAAAGGCTGGATCCGGGTCGAAAACGGCTTTGTCACCCCGCCCGAGACGCCGGGGCTGGGCATCGAGGTGGACGAGGATCTGGCCCGCGCCCATCCCTACACCGGGGACGGGCTGCACCTGCAGATGCAGGAAGACCCCTGCAACTACAAAGGCGGCAATGCCTTTCAGGGCGGCGCCCCGGCGCGGGAGGGGTGACATCTCCGGGCAGGTTGAGGCAATATGCCTCAACCTTCTGACCTGCAGGACGACTGACCCCGTGACGATCCACCCGCACCCTACCCAGACCCTGTCGCCGGACACACCCAAGGACATGGAAGAACGCGCTGCCGAGGCTGCGGGTTTCCTCAAGACATTGGCACATCAGGGGCGGTTGATGATCTTGTGCCATCTGGGAACCGGCGAGAAATCGGTGGGAGAGCTGGAAAGCCTGCTGGACATGCGTCAGGCGGCGGTCAGCCAGATGCTGGCGCGGCTGCGGGATGAGGGGCTGGTATCCACGCGGCGTGAGGGCAAGGCGATCTACTACTCGCTGTCGGATGAGAACACCACGCAGATGATCGACCTGCTCTACCGGCTGTTCTGCAAACCCTGACCCTTTGGCGCGCAATGGCCCGACCGGGGCCAAGCCGCCTGCAAGCGGCTTCCACGCGGTTTGCAAACCGCGTCGCAAGGCGTTTTCAAACGCCTTTTTCGCACTACTCCAAAGTCAGTTCGACACGTATCCGGCCACGACCTGCAACAGCTTGAACGCCGTCGCCGCGTCGTTCTCGACCACCGCCAGGAATTCCTCTTCGCCGATACGCAGGCAGGTCAGGTCGGTTTCGGCAACCATGCTGAGCGCGCGCGGCTCCTTGCGGATCAAGCCCAGCTCGCCCACCAGCGTCCCCGGCCCGACCCGGGTGATCAGCTGATCTGCCTCGCCCTCTTTCGGCAGGTAGAGCCCGGCCTCGCCTTCGAGGATCATGTAGGCGCCGTCCTTCGGCTCGTCGTCCTTGAGGAACACAACATCGCCCGCTGCCGCATCGAACCAGCGCGCTCCAAAGGCCAGCAGCCGCAGCTGTCGCCGGTCCAGCCCGGAAAATAGCGGCGTCTGCTCCAGCGCCCGCAGCTTGCGTGCCAGATCGGCCGAGGCTGCGCTGTCCTCTTCAACCTCGGCGGGCCCTTCTTCGCTGACGATCCGGCCCTGCCGGATCTCGATATGCAGATCGAATGCCTCGGGCGTCTCGAACTGGTCGTTGAGATAGATCACCGTGGTCTCTGGCAGCAGCTCGCGCAGGTTCTTGTAGACCGAAACCTGCGTCTCCATGTCGTAGCTCGCCAGCGCGCTGTCGAGGATCAGGACATCCGGCTTCTTGATCGTCGCGCGGGTAAAGGCCAACGGCTCGGCAAAGACCGCAGGCAGGTTCTGTCCGCCCAGCGCCACCGGCACGTCGTAGATCAACCCGACCACCAGCGGCTTGGCCCCGTTGCCCGCCAACACGCCGACAACCAGCTTGCGCAGCTCATCCGCGCGCGCACCGCCCACCTGACTGACCTTGCCGAACAGCGCGTTTTCCAGAACCGTCAGCCCCGGCGCAAAACTCTCAGGGTCCAGCGGCACAAAAACGTCATGCAGCGATTCAAGCAGCTTGGCCGAGTGGCTGTGGCGCAGCTCGAGAATGCGGGTCTTGAGCTCGTCCGAGAACGCCGGACCGATCTGATCCGCCGAGATGCGGAAGGGCACGGCGAGCAGGTTCGCCAACTCGGTATCGTTCAGCGCCGCCGCCCCATCGCTGCGGGTCTTTTCGACCAGATCCACCGCTGCCTCATAGGTCTTCACCTCAAGCCCCAGCTTGCGGAACAGCGGATGACCTGTGCCGTCCAGACCGAAGATCTGCCGCAGCATGTCGATCACGTCCTGCGTCAGGCTGACCAGCGTTTCGTCCAGCCCCAGTTCGCGCAACTGGCCTAGGAACACGGTCTGCTCGGCCAGCAACTCCTGCGTTACCGGCACGCAGGGCGTGGCAAACAGCAGGTTTTCGGCCACCGGCAGGGCGGGATTGTAATCGTCGGCGTCAAAGATATAGGCCTGCTGCTCCAGCCCGGCCTCGCGCACCGCGTGCTGCACCGCCGGGCGCAACTCTACCAACTTCGCGGCAAGCTCGGGATGTTCGACGGGGTCGAAAACCTGATCGGCCCCGCGCCGGAACAGGGCGCCACCCGAGCCCATGCCCTCGATCAATCGCAGCCACCACTGGCGCAAGGCGGCGTCATCGTCGAACCCCGCAAGCGCCGGGTCCAGCCAATCGGCGCGGTAAGGATCGGCGCTGTTGCCCGCACGCACGGTCTCGCCATGAAACGCCTCATCCAGCGGGCCACCCTGCGGGCGAGGCCGCATCGGCATCATCACATTGTCCCCGAACGTGCCCTGAAACATCACCGGGCGCGAACTGGCGTGACCGATCCGCGAGGCGACGACGGCCTGATGCAGGCCGGACAAGTCTTGACCATCCAGCGTGACCTTGCCCGCGCTTGGCAGCACCTCGCGGGTCAGCAGTTGGGCGACGGCCTGCCGGTCCTCTTCGCTGGGCGCCGAAATCCCGATCACACGACCTCCGGGCAGGGTCGCGTCCAGATCGTCCAGCACCAGATTGCCATCCGCGTCGCGCACCGAGACATGGTCCAGCACGATGTCTCCGTTCAGGCGCGGGCGCTCCTTAGGCTCTCCCTCGAACAACGCCTCGTCCACCATGCCGGGCGGCGCAAAACGCTCAACCACCACCTCCCAGCGCAGGGACATGTCCTGGGTCTGGTTGTAATAGGCCAGCAGCTCTTTCCACGGGCTGGACAGATCCTTGTAGGCCGCCAGCGCCGCCACCAGCGCGCCCAGCGACACCTGCCCCTGCAATACCAGAAAGCCGCCGACCGAGTAGAACAGGAACGGGGTCAGCTGAGAAATGAAGTTGTTGAGGAACTTCATGAAGAATTTCTTCTGGTAGATCTCGAAGCGGATCGCAAAGAGACGTCCCAGCTGGTACGACACCATCGCCCGGCGGTAGCGCCAGCCGCCATTGCCCCGTAGGGTCGAGGCCCCCGCCGCATTTTCACCGATCTGCGCGGCCAGCACCCGCACCTCCTGAATACGGGTCTTGTTGAGCAGGTTGATCTGGCGCTGAAGCTTGGGGATCAGCCAGGCCTGCAGCGGGATCAGCGCCACCGCCGCCAGCCCGAACCACACGCTCTGCAGGAACAGGAACGACAGGATGGTCAGCATCTGCCCGGCCTGCAACACCGGCTGGCTGATCGCGTCGCCCATCAGGCCGCCCATCGGCTCGCTTTCGGCGGTGACCATCGAGACCAGCTCACCCTGGCTGACGCGTTCGAAATAGGGCTGCGGGAAGCGCAGGATGCGGCTGATCAGCTGATACCGCAGACGCCGCAACATCCGCTCGGACAACACGCCCTTCATCGTGTTGATCCGCATTTTCATCAGCCCGTGCGCCAGCACCGCCAGCAGAAAGCCAACACACAGAATCGCCAGGAACGTGATCTGATCGACTGTGTAACCAAGAACTTCGATCGTCGGATCAGCCGCACCGATGGCGTCGTTGATAATACGCTTGGGCAGCTCCAGCGTCAGATACAGCAGCGGAAATAGCGTCGAGGTCACGGCCAGCAGGATCAGCTGATCGCGTTTCGAGTACTTCCAGATAAAACGGAAAAGCGTGCGTTCGATGGGGCCGGTCCCTGCGTTCTGGTGTGGAAGAAATATCCAGGGCAAAATCTATGGGTTTCAACGCGCCTAACTTATCGCGGCGGTGCCCGGCGACGCAAATGGAATTCCGTAGCGTGAGCATACCCCTTGTGTGAACTAGTTCATTTGCGCGAAACATGTGATCGTCATAGTCTGGCAATCGGCTTGATTCTTGGGAGGATCTTCTTGCCCGTTTCGATTGGCACGGTATTGCTTGTGCTCTGCCTTCTGCAGATTAAGCACATGTTTGCCGATTACTTCCTGCAAACGCCAAAAATGCTCGCGGGACGCGGCGAGTATTTTCATCTCGGCCGCGCGCAACATGCCGGTGTGCATGTGATCGGCTCGGCGGCGATCTTCCTGTTGGTTGGCGCACCGATCGGATTCGTTCTGATCATGGCGGTGCTGGAATGGGTGGTGCATTTCAACATCGACTTCGGCAAGGCCTGCTATTCGGACAAAAAGGGATTGCAACCCAATCAGCCCGCATTCTGGCGCGCCGCTGGTCTGGACCAAGCCCTGCATCACCTGACCTATATCGCCATGACCTGGGCCTGGGTCGAGTTCGCGCACTAGGCGCCTGCCCCTCGGGCACCCTGCCTCCCGCACCGGGCAATCCCCTCAAACAGTCACCGGCCGGTTCCGCTTGATCGCACGCAGCACCACATTCGTCTGCGCGCTGGCCACTGCCGGAAGGCGGAACAGGAATCCTTCAAGAAATTCGTTATAGGCCGCAAGATCGGGGCACAGCACCCGCAGGTGATAATCCGACTGACCGGTGGTGGCGTAGCAGTCCTGCACGGCGGGGCTGACCTCGACCGCGCGGATGAACTCGACAATCCGGTCAGGGTCATGACGGGTCAGGTGCACATGCACGATGGCCTCGAACCCCAACCCGATCTCGGCCGGATTGACCACTGCCCCGTAGCGCTCGATCACACCCGCATCCTCAAGGCTGCGCACCCGCCGCCAGAGCGCCGAGGCGGACATGCCCACCTGCTCTGCCAGATCCGCGTTCGAGATCCGGCTGTCCTGTTGCAGCAGAGTCAGAATCCGCAGGTCTCTCTCATCAAGCTTCATGAAAGTGAACAATCCATCCCATCTGCAATCCGCATTCGGATAAAATACCCACTTTTCCAGCAATTCAAGGGTAAAACTGAAAGCTCTTTTCATCGACTGTGGTCTAATCTTCCGATCTAACCGCCAGTCAGCCACGGATAGCCCAGCCATGACCCATCCCACCCCCGGATTTCAGATCTACCAGCTTGAGGACCGCTATCGCCTGACTTCGGGCCGCGTGTTCCTGACCGGCACTCAGGCGCTGGCGCGGATCATGATGGATCAAGCGCGGAGGGATCGTGAGGCGGGGCTGAACACGGCGGGCTTCATCTCGGGCTATCGCGGCTCACCGCTGGGCGGGCTGGATCTGGAGCTTTGGCGCGCTCGCGAGCGGCTGACCGCGGACCGCATCAACTTCATGCCCGCCGTCAACGAGGATCTCGGCGCAACGGCCGTACTGGGGGCGCAACAGGCCACACTTGACCCGCAGTGTGAGGTCGAGGGCGTGTTCTCCATGTGGTACGGCAAGGGCCCCGGCGTCGACCGCTCGGGCGACGCGCTGAAGCACGGCAACGCCTATGGCTCGGCCCCCAAGGGCGGCGTGCTGGTGGTGGCCGGCGACGACCACGGCTGCGTCAGTTCCTCGATGCCGCACCAGTCCGACGTGGCATTTATGGCGTGGTTCATGCCCACGCTGAACCCGGCCTCGGTCGAGGAATATCTGGAATTCGGCGAATACGGGCTGGCCCTGTCGCGCTTTTCCGGCACCTGGGTGGGGTTCAAGGCGGTCAGCGAAACCGTGGAAAGCGCCCGCTCGGTCGAACTGCGCCCGGACCGGCAATTCACCCTGCCCGAGATCGAGCTGCCTCCGAACGGGTTGCACGTGCGCTCTGCCGATCTGCCCTCGCCCGAGATCGAGACCCGCATCAAGCACAAGCTGCGCGCCGTGCGCGCCTTTGCCGAAGAGAACCCCATCGACCGGCGCATCTATGACCTCGACAAGGCCAAGTTCGGCTTCGTCACCACCGGCAAGGGCCATCTGGACCTGATGGAGGCGTTGCGGCTGCTGGGGCTCGACGAGGCGAAATGCCGGGACCTGGGCATCGATATCTACAAGGTCGGCATGGTCTGGCCGCTGGCCCGCCGCAACGCGCTGCGTTTCGTGAAGGGCAAGGCCGAGGTGCTGGTGGTCGAGGAAAAGCGCGGCATCATCGAGAGCCAGTTCAAGGAGTATTTCTACGACTGGCCCGGCGACAAGCCGCACAAGATGGTCGGCAAATACGACAGTCACGGTGAGCCGCTGATCCCCTGGACCGGCGAACTCAGCCCGCTGATGCTGGCCCCCATCGTCGCCGCGCGGCTGCACAGCTTCTTCCCCGAAGAAGGCCTGCCCGCCAAGGCCAAGGCGCTTACCGACACACCCCCGGACCTGATCAACGTCCCCGGCGCAACGCGGACACCCTATTTCTGCTCGGGCTGCCCGCACAATAGCTCGACCAAGGTGCCCGAGGGGTCGACAGCGGCCAGCGGCATCGGCTGCCACGTCATGGCGTCGTGGATGGACCGGCAAACGGTGGGCTATGCGCAGATGGGCGGCGAAGGCGTGCCGCATGTGGTGGCGTCGAAATTCAACGGCGGCAAGCACATCTTTCAGAACCTTGGCGAGGGCACCTGGTACCATTCCGGCAGCCTTGCGATCCGGCAGGCGGTCGCCGCCGGCACCAACATCACCTACAAGATCCTCTATAACGACGCGGTCGCGATGACCGGCGGCCAGCCGGTGGATGGCCCCGTGAGCGTGCGCGGCATCGCCCAGACATGCCGCGCCGAAGGGGTGGAGCGGATCGCCGTGGTATCGGATGACATCTCGAAATTCCACCATGCCGACTTCCCGTCCCAGACCACCTTCCACGACCGCGCCGAAATGGACCTGCTCCAGCGCGAGCTGCGCGACATCCCCGGCGTCACCGTCCTGATCTACGAACAGACCTGCGCCACCGAAAAGCGCCGCCGCCGCAAGCGCGGCACGATGGAGGACCCCAGACGGTTCGCATACATCAACGATCTGGTCTGCGAGGGCTGCGGCGATTGCTCGATCGAGTCCAACTGCCTCAGCGTCGAGCCCCGTGAAACCCCGTTCGGGCGCAAGCGCAAGATCAACCTCAGCTCGTGCAACAAGGATTTCTCCTGCCTGAACGGCTTCTGCCCCAGCTTCGTCACCGTCGAAGGCGCCATCCGCCGCAAACGCGCGGTCTCGCTTGACCTCGCCGCCCTGGAATCCGGCCTGCCCGCCCCCGACCTGCCCTCTCTTGCCGAACCCTATGACCTGCTGGTCACCGGCGTTGGCGGCACTGGCGTCGTCACCGTCGGCGCGCTGATCACCATGGCCGCGCATCTCGAAGGCAAAGGCTCATCCGTGCTCGACTTCACTGGTTTCGCGCAAAAATTCGGCACGGTGCTGAGCTATATCCGCCTCGGCACCGCACCGGATACGCTCAATCAGGTCTGCATCGACCAGAGCGCCGCAGACGCCGTCATCGGTTGCGACATCGTGGTCAGTTCCGCACCCAAAGCCTCGGCCCACTACCGCCCCGGCACGCAGGTCGTGCTGAACCGCGCGGAAATGCCGACCGGAGACCTCGTCCTGCGCCGCGACGCACAGCTCAAGGTCGATGCCCGCGAAGAGGCCATCGCTAATGTCGTGGGCCCGGATCACGTGGCAGGTTTCGACGCCAATGCAGCCGCCGAGGCGCTCTTGGGCGACGCGGTCTTTGCCAATGTGATGATGCTGGGCTTTGCCTGGCAAAGGGGTCTGGTCCCTGTCTCGGACGCGGCGCTGGGACAAGCCATCCTGCTCAACGGCGTGGCGGTCGAGAAAAACCGTCTGGCCTTTGCCATCGGCCGCTGCATGGCCGCCGATCCCGCGCGGCTGGACGGCTATACCGATCCGCAGCCCGAAACCGAAACGCTCGACCAAATGATCGCCCGCCGCGCCACATTCCTGACCAGCTACCAGAACGCGGCCTACGCCAAACGCTACACCAACCGCATCGCCGCTTTCCGCGCCGCCCTGCCCAATGCGCCCGAGGACCTGTTCCGCGCCGTCGCACGCAACCTGTTCAAGCTGATGGCCAGCAAGGACGAATTCGAAGTGGCCCGGCTGATGACCGATGACACCTTCACCCGCGAGCTTGCCGACCGGTTCGAGGGCAACTTCACCGTCAGATACCACATGGCCCCGCCGCTCCTGAACTGGCGCACCGACGCCCGGGGTCGCCCGGCCAAACGCGCCTTCAGCCCGTGGCTGCGCCCGATCCTGCGCGGCCTTGCCCGCCTGAAAGGACTGCGCGGCACACCTCTGAACCCCTTCCGCTACCACAGCGAAGCACGCCTGCACCGCGAAACGCTGGCCTGGTATGAAGCGCTGATGGACAAAGCTCAGAACGCCTATACGCCCGACACCCACGAACAATGGCAAACTGCAATGGCAAGCGCCGACGAAATCCGCGGCTATGGCCCTGTCCGCGAAGAAGCCACAGCCCTGGTGCGCGCAAAAACCGATCACCTTCTGAACAACCTTTGATCGCCGAAACACCCTTTCCGCCCGCAAAGCCCTCTCCCCTCGGGGGAGAGGGTTGGGTGAGGGGGAAGCCCCCTACCCCAGAACCGAGAAACTGCTTTCTTCGTTGATCGGACGCTTGCGCGAATAGAACCCCACGTCGATGCTCCGCCCGACATAGGGCAACGTGAATTGCAGCGGCGCGGCATCATGATCCACCCCACCCTCGCAATACTCCACCAGGGCCGCCATCATCTTTCCCGCAATCGGCGCATTCTTGTACTGGTTCCCGCTGGTGCCGCAGGCCATGTAGAACCCCGGCAGGCTGGATTTGTCGTAGATCGGTATCCAGTCGGTCGACACATCATACAGATCCACCACGCCGCGCATCTTCGACGGGATCCCCAGGGATGGCACCCGCTGTCCATAACGCATCGCCTGCGTGGTCCATTGATCGGTGAAATCGCGATCATAGTGCAGATCGTCCTCGCACCACTGATGCGGGTCGCATTCGGGGTCTTCCGAGCCGATCAGGATGTGATTGCCGTGTTCGGGCCGCACGTAACAGGCGATATCGCTGTCCGAAACGATGGTGCCCTGCGCCTCGAAATCAAAGCCTTCAGGGCTGGGCACATACACCACCTCTTGCCGCAGAGGGCGGGTTTCGATGGTCATATCCTCCAGAACCCCGGCCATGCGGTTGAGGATCGACGAGCCGGGCCCGGCGACATTGATCACGACCGGTGAGGGGATCTCTTCCCCCGAGGCCAGCCGGACACCCCGCACGCGGCTCTCCGATTGCAGGATCTCGACCACCTCCGCCCCGGTGCGGACCTCTGCCCCGTGGAGCCTTGCCGCCTCCATCAGGTTCTGCGCCGACAGCGCGGGGTCGGTGACATAACCACCGTTGGGCCAGTAGACCGCGCCGCTCATCCGAGCCCCGCTCGGCTTGCCGAAATCGGGATCGTCCATCCGTTTGGCCGGCGCAAAGCTGTCCAGCGAATAGATCGGCAGCCGTTCCAGAACCTGCTTCCCGGTCCATTCCTCAAATGGGCAGCCCAGCTCGGCAGAATACTGCATGTGCTTTTCCAGATGCCCGTTGGCCTCGGTCTTCATGACCAGACAGCCGGTCTCGCGGAACTGCGCCAGATTGGCGCCACCAGGCAGGCCCAGATACGCCGCCCAGTCGCGCCAATAGTGATACCCTTCCCATGCAAATGCGGTCCCGTCGAAGGTCGAATAATGCATTCGGATGATCGCGCAGGACCCGGCGGTCGAGCCGTGGCCCACCTGCGCATTGCGGTCCAGCGACAGGGTTTTCCAGCCTGCCTTCGCCATCTCGAAAGCGATGGCTGCCCCGATCACGCCGGTGCCGATGATGATTGCGTCCGGGTTGCTCATGTCTCCCGCTCCTCCCAAAAGCGTCGCGCATAGGCGCTGAATTCCTCGATTTCCTCCGGGCGTCCCTCAACGCCGGTAAAGACCAGCAGGTAGTGCGGCAGCAGCTTCAGGCGGAATTCCACCGGCTCGTTGAGCTGCGCCAGATCGTAGCCAAGCTGCATGTAATAGAGGACGCGGGCGCGGGTGATCGCCTCGACCTCTTCATAGCCGAAGCGCTGGAACATCGCCTGCAGCGCCTCGACCCGGCTTGCGTCGGACTGGTCCAGCATCCGCCGCACCTTGCCCGACCGCCGCGCCCAGTCGCGCACGGCAAAGTCCAGCGCGGTGTCGAACAACCCGGGATTGACCACGCAGCGATGCACGTTGCAGACGGCGGCGGTAATGGTGGCCGCGTCCGCCTCGGCTTGGGCAATCAGCGCGGCGGTATTGGTGGCCTGCCAGCGCGCCAGCAGCGCATCCAGCAGGTCCTGCCGGGATTTGAAATACCAGTAGAATGAGGATCGCGACACCGCCATCCGCTCGGCCAGGTTCATCACCTTGACCTGCTCGACCCCGTCCGAGATCAGCACGTCCATCGCCACATTCAGCCAGTCGTCGCGCGTGACCTTGATATTGCCCACCAGCGGTTCGGCATCCGGATCGTCACGGTGCAGGATCGGTCTCGTACTCATTCAGCTCTCCGGTGCCGCGCCGCCCTCTTCCGTGCGGCGAGCGATGAAATCCTGCAGGGCGGCCACCCGGTCGGGATCATGCGCGGGGGCCTCGAAGGTATCCACGATGTTCTGCCAGATGCCGGTCGCGCGGTGGTTGGCGTCGATGGACCCACGTTCGGTCCAGGTGCCGAAATTCGACCAGTCGCCCACCAGCGGCTCGTAGAACTGGGTCTGATAGCGCTCCATCGTGTGACCCGCGCCGAAGAAATGCCCCGAGGGCTGCACCTCGCGCAGCGCATCCAGGGCGATATCGGCGTCGGTGGCAGGGGTTCCGGCGCAAAGCTCGGCCACCATCTGCAACACCTCCAGATCGGTAATTATCTTTTCGTAGGACACGGTCAGCCCGCCTTCGAGCCACCCGGCGGAATGGATCACCACCGTCGCCCCGGCCATCAGGCAGCCCCAGAGGCCAAACTGGCTCTCATTCGCGGCCTGCGCGTCGTTGATATTGGCCGCACTGCCCCCGGCGCAACGCCACGGCAGGCCCAGTTTCCGCGCCAGTTGCCCGGCCACCAGCGAGGCGGTGAAATGTTCCGGCGTGCCAAAGGCGGGCGCGCCGGATTTCATGTCCACATTGCTGGTGAAAGTCCCATAGCAGACCGGAGCCCCCGGTTTGGCAAGCTGCGTCAGGGTGATCGCCGCCAGCGCCTCGGCATGGCTCAGCGTCATCGCCCCGGCAACGGTGATCGGCGCCATCGCCCCCATAAGTGTAAAGGGCGTGACGATCGACATCTGACCGGCGCAGGCAAAGTCGATCAGCCCCTGCGCCATCGGCATGTCGATCACGCGCGGAGAATTGGTGTTGATGATCGTGTAACACCAGGGCTGGGCGTGGAGTTCGGCATCCGACAGCCCCCGGAATTCGCGGATCATCTCGAACCCGTCTATCACCTGCGGCGTGCCTCGGGAATAGATGAACGGCACCTTGTCGCTGAGCGTCAGCTCGGCCTGCGTCATCGCGTAATGGCGCAGATGCATCGGGATGTCCTGCGCCTCGACCAGAGGCGGCATCATCTGCAGCACGTCGAAGGCTTGCGTGATCTTCACCATCTCGCGGTAGTCGCTGAGCGTTCCCGGACGCCGCCCGCGCACCAAATCGGTGGAATGGGGCGCGCCGGCGCCGGGCTGGAACACTAGCCGCCCCAGCTCCAGCAGGATATCGCGCGCGGGCACCGCCCCTTTGACGACAAAAGACGGAGGTGCGGTGGCCAGCGCGGCCTCGACCATGTCGCACCCGATGAACACCATCTCGCCCTCGACCCGCGCGCCGCCCTGCCGGAACAGCTTGCGCGCCTCGGGCAACAGCACCTTGATCCCAATCTCTTCCAGCACCGTCAGCGAGGCTGCATGCAGCGCCTCGATCCGGTCGTCGGTAAAGGCATTCATCGCCGGAAACGGGCTGCGCAGATTGTGATAATCCACCTTGCGCTGCAGCGCCTCGGCGGCAGCCGCACGTCCCCGCCGCCCCCTTCGGGTCATGACCGCATCGCCTTTCCTTGCGGGTCGTGGGGCGACGGCGCGATCACCTTCGCGGCGCGCTCGACGCCAACCACGTGCACCGACAGTTCGGTGCCCACCTCGGCCTTGTCCCGGTTCACCAGCGCCATCGCCAGCGACTTGCCCAGCGTATGGCCATAGCCGCCGGAGGTCACAAAACCCACCCGCTCACCGCCGGACCAGATCGGTTCATACCCGCTAGCATCCGCATCCACCGCGTCGATTTCCAGCGTCACCTGCACCTGCGCCGGGCCGTTGCCATCGCGCTCGGCCAGCGCGGCCTCTTTGCCGATGAAATCCTTGTTCCAGTCGATCCAGCGATCCATGCCGGTCATGCCCGGCGTGTAGCCTTGGGTGAATTCGGCCGACCAGATGCCGAAACTCTTCTCCAGCCGGGTCGAGAGCATCGCGTTGAACCCGCACTCGCGAATACCTTCACTGGTCCCCGCCTCCAGCAGCATCCGCCGCAGTGCGATATGATCACCATACCGGCAATTGATTTCATAGCCCTTCTCGCCGGTCACCGACATGCGCGCCACCTTCGCACTGACCAGACCGATATCGAACGCCCCACAGCCCATGAAGCCAAGCCGCGAGATATCCTGTTCCGTCAGCTTCTCGACCACCGCCTGCGATTTGGGACCTACCACGGCAAAGCCGCAGATCTCCTCGCCCAGATCGCGGACGGTCACGCCATCCTCCATATGATCGTCGAACCACGGCATGTGCCAGGTGCGCAGGTAATAGCTGCCCATGATCCAATAGGTGCCGTCGCCCCAGTTGAGCACCGTCAGATCGCCCTTGAGTTTGCCGGTCTCACTCAGCATCGGCGCCAGCTTGGCCCGCCCCGGCGCGGGCAACCTGCTGGCCATGATCCGGTTCAGCCACGCTTCAGCACGCGGCCCGGACACCTCGAACCGGGAGAACCCGGTGATATCCAGCAGACCCACGCCCTCGCGCAGCACCCGGCACTCCTCGGCCACAATGTCAAAGGCGTTCGAGCGTTTCAGGGTCGGCGTCTCCTCGAACCCGTCCGGCGCGAAATAGAGCGGCACTTCCAGATCCCAACTGACGCCCCATTTGCAGCCCGCCGCCGTCATCGCGTCATGGGCCGGGGCCATCTTCAGCGGACGGCCCGCAGGGAGTTGCTCGTTCGGGTAGGTCATCACGAAACGGCGGGAATAGAACTGACCCGTGGTCTCGCGGATATAGCGCCGGTTCTCGGCATATTTTCCGTAACGGGCCACATCCATGCCGTAGACATCGGCCTCGGGCTCGCCATGGATCATCCATTCGGCCAGCGACTTGCCGACACCGCCGCCCTGCAGGAACCCTGCCATCACCGCGCAAGCGGCCCAATACCCGCGCTTGCCCGGCACAGGACCGACCAGAGGGTTGCCGTCGGGCGAGAAGGTAAACGCGCCGTTGACCCATGTCTTGATGCCCACATCGTTCAAGCAGGGATAACGTTGGAACCCCAGCATCAGTTCGTTCTCGATCCGCCCCAGATCCTCCTGCTGCAGCTCGAACCCGTATTCCCAAGGCGCGCCATCCTGCATCCAGTGGTCGTGGTCGATCTCGTAGATCCCCACCAGCATCCCCTTCTGATCCTGCCGCATATAGGTGAACCCTTCCAGATCCACCGTCATCGGCAACTCATGATCCAGCGCCGCCACCTCGGGGATCGAGTCGGTGATCAGATAGTGGTGGTTGAGCGGTGAGACCGGCAATTCGACCCCCGCCATGCGCCCCACCTGCTTGGCCCAGAGACCGGCGGCATTAACCACATGCTCGCAGGTCACCGTGCCCTTCTCGGTCACCACCTGCCAGCCATCGGCGGTCTGGTTCAGTTCCAGAACGCGGTTATTCTCGACCACCGTGGCGCCGTGTTTCTTCGCCGCCCCGGCATAGGCCTGCACGGTGCCGGTGGTGTCGATATAGCCCTCGCGGTCGGCCCAGAGCCCACCCAAAATGCCATCGCCCGACATCACGGGGTTCAGCGCCACCGCCTCTTCCGGCGTGACCAGCCGGCAATCCTCGATCCCGATGGTCTGGAACACGCGATAGGCCGATTGCAGCCATTCCCAGCGCTCGGGCGTGCCCGCCAGCGTCAGGCCGCCGGTCATGTGCATGCCCACCGACTGGCCGCTTTCACGCTCGATCTCGCTGAGCAGGTCGATTGTATAGGCCTGAAGGGCGGCAATGTTGGGATCCGCGTTCAGCGCATGAAACCCGCCCGCCGCGTGCCAGGAGGACCCGGCGGTCAGCACCTTGCGCTCGATCAGGCAGACATCGGACCAGCCGAACTTGGCCAGATGGTAAAGAACCGAGGCGCCGACCACGCCGCCCCCGATGACCACCACGCGATAATGAGATTTCATCCGCCCCTCCCAAAGCTGCCACGGTCAGGACGCTAGCCGCACTGTTCACTTCTGTCTAGACATTTCTGTACAGTCCTGCCCATCGCAATGCGACGGCCAAGCAAACGACTTGTGAAACCGTCAGAGCTGCGCGCTGGGGCGGGACTGAATCGCGTCGTACCAGGCTTGTGTCGCGGTGTTCCCCTCAGGGATGCGCATCCGGATCACCCGGGCGAAATCCACGAACACGAAACTGGTGATGTCGGCCAGAGTGAAACGATCGCAGGCCACGAACGGGCTGTCCTGCAGCCGCTCTTCCAGCAGATCGAAGAAGCGTTTCGCCCGGTCTTTGCCCCGCTCGGCCAGCGCCGGGAGTTGCTCATAATTCACCGGCCCCGGAACGGCGCGGTCCTTGAAGAACGGGCTGGTGTTGCGCAGCGCCTCACCAATCGGCAACCCGCCCTGCTGCTCGGCAATGGCGTTCCACATCATCACCAGCCCCCGCTCGTCCGGCGTCCGGCCCATCAGCGGCGGCTCGGGGAACTGCGCCTCAAGATAGGCCGCGATACCGAGGTTTTCGGTCAGCACCGTGCCCTCATCCGTCACCAGCACCGGGATCGTCGCGCGCGGGTTCACCGCCTTGAACGCATCCTGCAACTGCTCGCCATCTGCAATCGAGATATTTCGGGTTTCGATCTCCAACCCCTTCTCCGCAATGAACATCCGCGCGCGGCGGGGATTGGGGGCGGTGGAGCAGTCATAAAACAGCATGGCGGGACCTTTCCGATCAGTGGCGCACCGGCACACGATAGGCAATGGCCGCGCCATACCGCCAGCCCCTGCCCCGCGTGACCCTGCGGCAAAGGCTTAGACCAGCGCGGCGCTCACCGCGCGGGCAATCACGCGCTCTTCATCGGTGGGGATCACCAGAACCGGCGTGTCACCTTGGGAAATCACCGTCGAGTTGCTGTCATTGGCCTCGGAGTTCACACGCAGGCCCAGAAACTCCATGCCTTCCAGCACCCGTTCCCGGATTGGCGCCGCGTTCTCACCAATGCCGCCGCAGAACGCCACCGCATCCAGCCCGCCCAGAATGGCCGCCATCGCGCCCAGCTCCCGTCGGATGCGGAACACGTAATAGTCGATGGCCTCCCCCGCGCGCGGATCGTCGCTAGCCAGCAGGGTGCGCATGTCGTGGCTGATCTCGCTGAGCCCCAAAAGTCCGCTTTTCTTGTAGAGGATATGGGTGATCGCCTCGACCCCGTGCCCCTGCTCCATCAGATAGAGCAGCACGCCCGGGTCCAGCTGCCCGCACCGGGTGCCCATCGGCAAGCCATCGAGCGCCGAGAAGCCCATCGTCGAGCCGATGCTCTGCCCATCCCGCACCGCGCACATCGACGCGCCGTTGCCCAGATGCGCGATCACCACGCGGCCCCGGGCAAGCTCGGGATAATCCTGCCGCAACCTGCCGGTGATGTAATCATAAGACAACCCGTGAAATCCGTATCGGCGCACGCCCTTCTCATAGAACCGGCGCGGCAAAGCGAAGGCATCGTTCACGAACGGATGGCCGAGATGGAAAGAGGTATCGAAACAGCCGACCTGAACCGCACCCGGAAACGCCGCGTGCGCAGCACGCATGGCGGCCAGGTTGTGAGGCTGATGCAGCGGAGCAAGCGGGATGAATGCCTCAAGCTGCGCCATCACTTCTTCGGTCAACTCCACCGGCCCGGCGAACCGCTTGCCGCCATGCACGATCCGGTGGCCGACCCCATCGACCTGTTGCCCGTCCAGCACCGGCGCGACCGTGTCAAGGATCGCGCGTACGCCCGCCGCGTGATCGGCGGGCCCGATCTCGATCAGCCCTTTCTGGGGCCACTGCAGTTCCATCTGCGCCACGGGCCCGAGGTTTTCCACCTGCCCCAGTTGCAGCAATTCCGGCTCGGCCCCGGCCTGATAGACCCCGAACTTGATCGAAGAACTGCCCGCGTTCAGTGTCAGGATCGCACTCATCTCACCTCTCCCGCTGTCACGCGCACCCTATTGGCCGCGCCGTGACAACGGCAATGGATGAGATGCCGCAGCGGTCAGGGCGAAGCCGCTTGCAAGCGGCTTCAAGCGGTTTCGAAACCGCTTAAGGCGTTTCCAAACGCCTTTCTCACCTCAGCGCCGGTAGATGAAACACCGCCCCTCGACCGCGCCCTCGGGCAGCGGCAGCTCGGTCAGCGTCTCGAAATACATCCGGTCGCTCGACACCATCAGCCCGCCCGGCACCAGCAGCGGCTCGATCAGGGGCGAAACGAACCGGGCAAACGCGTCGTTCTTTTCCCGGTTGTGCCCGCCCAGATCCGCATGGATCAGGCTGGCAACGGGGCCGAACCGCTCCAGCGACGCCGGCAGCGTCTCGCGCACGTCGCCCAGGATCAGCATGTCGTCGGGCGGTGTCGAATCCGGGTGCGAGGCCACAGCGCGTTCGAACACGTGGATGTCCCGCCCCGCCACCCGGTTGCGCATGTGGTGATAGGTGCGCCCGTTGCCCAGGCCCAGCTCGAACACCGGGCCCGGCATCAAGGCGGTCTCGGCAATGGCGAAATCCAAACAGGCGCGCTGCGACACCATGCGGTCGATGAACAGATCCAGGCGGCTTTGATCCTGCGTCACGTGCGCGGTCTCCTTCTCGACATCAGGCGCCGGGATCGCGCGCCAACCCGGCCCTCATGCCAAATCCTCAAGAAATTGTGTAGTCACAGTTGACACGTTTTCCCGATTTCCGCGACGTTGGGCAAAAGACGGGTTTGACGAGTCATGCCTGCGCGGGTGAGGATGCACCCAAAAAACAGGGAGTTGAAGAAGTCGATGTCGTTTCACGGCCAAGCGGGTGGAAAACCCGGATGACGCCATTGTTATCCGTCCGAGATCTGAGCATCGGCTTTGGTACAGCGGAAGCGGTTGTACGGGATGTCAATTTCGACGTGATGCCGGGCCAGACACTGGCGCTGGTGGGTGAGTCTGGCTCGGGCAAGACCATCTCGTGCCGCGCAGTCCTGCGCATTCTGCCCCGCACCGCGCAGATCCGGACCGGAACCGTCACCCTGAACGGCGGCAAGGCCCCGTTGATCCTGTCGCAGCTGGGTGAGCGCCAGATGCGCGATGTGCGCGGCGATCGGATCTCGATGATCTTTCAGGAACCTATGCGCTCCCTCTCGCCCCTGCACAAGATCGGCAATCAGGTGAGCGAGGTGTTGTGGCTGCATCGCGGCGCCTCCGAGAAAGAGGCCAAGCGCACCGTTCTGGCGAAATTCGACCGCGTGGGATTCCCGGACCCGGAACGCGCCTACAACTCCTATCCGTTCGAGATGTCGGGCGGCATGCGCCAGCGGGCGATGATCGCCATGGCGATGGTGTCCAAGCCAGACCTGCTGATCGCGGATGAGCCGACCACCGCGCTGGACGTGACCACGCAGGCGCAGGTGCTGGGGCTGATCAAGGAGTTGCAGCAGGAAACCGGCATGGCGCTGATCCTCGTCACCCACGATCTGGGCGTGGTGGCGAACATGGCCGAGCAGGTGGTGGTGATGCACAAGGGCCGGGTGATGGAATCCGGGCCCGCCGCACTGATCCTGGAAAAACCGGCGCATCCCTACACGCAACAGCTCTTCAACGCCGCCCCCGCCATCCCCGATCAGGAAACGGTGGGACTGCCCATGCCGCAAGAGGATCTGATCCTCGAAATGAAGGCGGTGTCCAAGACCTACACCATGCGCTCGGGCCGGGGGTGGAAGGCGGACAAGCTGATCCATGCCTGCCGGGGTGTCGACCTGAGGCTTGCCCGCGGCAAGACGCTGGCCATCGTCGGCGAAAGCGGGTCGGGCAAGACTACCGCGGCGCGGATCGCGCTTGGGGCGGAACTGCCCGATCCCGGCGGTCAGGTTCTGTTCCGCGCAACGCCCGACGGCGAGCCCATCACCGTGCATGAAATGTCACGCGCCCAGCGCACCGCGTTCCAGCGGCAGGCGCAGATGGTGTTTCAGGACCCCTACAGCTCGCTCAGCCCCCGGATGCGCATCCAGGACGCGATGACCGAGCCGCTGGAAATCCACCGTATCGGCACCCGCGCCGAACAGCGCGACAAGGCGGCCGAGATGCTGCAGCGGGTGGGGCTGAACGCGGACATGCTCAAACGCTATCCGCATGCGTTTTCCGGCGGACAGCGCCAGCGCCTGTCGGTGGCCCGCGCGATGATGCTGGACCCGTCGCTTATCGTCTGTGACGAACCGACCTCGGCACTGGACGTGTCCGTGCAGGAGCAGATCCTGACCCTGCTGGAAGACCTGCAGGACAGCCTGAAACTCTCCTACCTCTTCATCTCGCACGATCTGGCCGTGGTGGCCCGGATCGCCGATGAGGTTGCCGTGATGCGGCAGGGGCTGGTGGTGGAACAGGCCCCGCCCGACACATTGTTCTACAACCCTCAACACCCATACACGAAGGCACTGATCGCCGCTCAACCGGAACCCGACATCAACCGCCCGATCGACCTGAAACTGGTTGCTCAAGGCGCGGGATCGCCAGAGAGTTGGGCCGAAGCCTTCCGTTTCTCCGACGCCATGATACCCTCACTCGTGGAGATGGAGCCCGGCCATAAGGTACGTTGTCATGTTTAAGATCCCCCGCACATCCCTTGTCCTCGCCGCGTCTCTCACGCTGGCCGGCCTGATACCGGCCCGCGCCGAACCCATCCCGCCATTACAGGAAAGCGCCTTCTGGAAATCCGAGGTCGAGATGGGTGATCTGCCACCGGTCGAGGAACGCATCCCCGACGATCCGGTCATCGTCGACCTGGCTGCCAAGGGCCGCGAATTCGGTCATCAGGGCGGCACCCTCAGAACCATGGTCACCCGCTCTAAGGACATCCGCCAGATGGTGGTCTACGGCTATTCGCGGCTGGTGGGCTACAACGAGAAATACGAGCTGGTGCCGGATATCCTCGCCTCCTACGAAAACGCGGACAACCGCACGTTCACGCTGCACCTGCGCGAAGGCCACAAATGGTCCGACGGCGCCCCGTTCACCTCGGCGGATTTTGCCTATTGGTGGAACGATGTGGCGAATAACGAGTTGCTCAGCCCCTCGGGTCCGCCCGATTTCCTGAGGGTCGAGGGTGAGTTGCCGCAGGTCTCGTTCCCCGATGAGACCACCGTGGTTTTCGAATGGGCCGATCCGAACCCGAACTTCCTGCAATCGCTGGCGCAGGCGCGCCCGCCCTTCATCTACCGGCCCTCGCACTTCCTCAAACAATACCACGCCGATTACGCCGAAGCGGACGCGCTCGCCGCCGAGGTGGACGATGCCCGCGTCAAAAGCTGGGCCGCGCTGCACAACAAGCTCGACAACATGTACAAATACGATAACCACATGCTGCCGACATTGCAGCCGTGGCTGAACGCTAGCTCGGGCAAGAAGATCCGCCACAACTTCGTGCGCAATCCCTACTATCACCGCATCGACAGCAACGGGGTGCAACTGCCCTATATCGACGTGATCGAGATGGAGATCGTGGCCCCCGGGCTGGTCGCCGCCAAGGCCAACGCGGGCGAGACCGATCTGCAGGCGCGGGGCCTGGATTTCCGCGACGTGTCGATCCTGAAAAAGGGCGAGGCCGGGGGAAACTACAAGACCTATCTGTGGCAGACCGGCGTCGCCTCGCAGATCGCCATCTTCCCGAACCTGAACTATGCCGACGAGGGCTGGCGTGAGGTTCTGCGCGACGTCCGCGTGCGCCGCGCCCTGTCGCTGGCCATCGACCGCAAGACGATCAATCAGGCGCTTTATTTCAAGCTGGGCAAGCCCGGCGCCATGTCGGTGCTGCCAGCCTCGCCTTTCTTCGATGAAAAGAACCTGAAGGCCTGGGCCGACTACGACCCGGATCAGGCCAACACCTTGCTGGACGAGGCCGGGCTGGACAAACGCGACAGCAGCGGCACCCGGCTGTTGCCCGATGGCCGCCCGATGGAGCTGGTGGTCGAGACAGCGGGCGAGCGGCAGGAGGTCGAGAACGCCTTGCAGATCGTCACCGACACTTGGCGCGAGATCGGGGTGAAACTGGTGATGCGCCCGCTGGACCGCGATATCCTGCGCAACCGGGTGTTCGCGGGCAACACCATGGCCGCGGTCTGGTTCGGCTGGGACAACGGCATCCCGCAGGTGTACACCTCGCCCGCCTTTCTGGCCCCGACCGATCAGGTGTTCCTTGCCTGGCCCAAATGGGGGCAATATTACCAGACCAGCGGCGATGTGGGCGAAGCGCCCGACATGCCCGCCGCCCAGCGCCTGATGGAGCTGGCCCATGACTGGGACGTCGCCACCACCGATGAACAACGCGCCGCCGCCTGGAAGGAGATGCTCGGTATCCACGCCGATCAGGTCTATGGCATCGGTATTCTGGCCGGTGCCCCGCAGCCTGTCGTGGTCTCGAACACCCTGCGCAACGTCCCGGAAAAGGCGATGTGGGCCTGGGACCCCGGCGCGCATTTCGGCATCCACCGCGTGGACGAGTTCTTTTTCGCCCAATGACAAGGATCGCTGAATGACCATTCTGCGCTACGCGATCTATCGCTTTGGCACCATGCTGCTGACGCTGCTGGTGGTCTCGGCGCTGATTTTCATCATCATCAACCTGCCGCCGGGGGACTACCTCAGCAACCAGATCGCCGAGCTCCAGGCCTCGGGCCAGTCCGCCGGTGTCGCCAAGGCCGAGTTCCTGCGCAAGGAATACGCGCTCGACCGGCCCCTGTGGGAACAATACATGATCTGGATGGGCTTCATGCCCGGCCCGCACGGGTTCTCGGGCCTGATCCAGGGCAATTTCGGCTGGTCTTTCGAGTTCGACCGCCCGGTCTCCGAGATCGTCGGCGAAAGCCTGTGGCTTACCGTGCTGGTAAACGTGGCCGCGGTGCTCTTCGTCTATCTGGTGGCACTGCCGCTGGGCGTGCTGGCCGCGGCCCGGTCGCGGACATGGGTGGACTATACCTCGGCCTTCATCGGCTATCTGGGTCTTGCGACGCCCAACTTTCTGCTGGCGCTGATCCTGTTCTACTACGGGCACCGCTATTTCAACCTGCCTATCGGCGGCCTGATGGACCCCAGTTTCGAGGGTCAGCCGATGAGCTATGAAAAGATGAAGTCGATCCTCGTGCACCTGATCGTGCCAACCTTCGTGATCGGCACATCCGGCGCCTCGGCGATGATGCAGCGGCTGCGGGCGAACATGCTGGACGAGCTGGGCAAGCCTTATGTCGAAACCGCCATCGCCAAGGGCATGGCCCCGTCGCGGATGCTGACCAAATACCCGCTGCGGGTGGCCTTCAACCCGTTCGTGGCCGATATCGGCAACCTGCTGCCCTCGATGGTGTCCGGCTCGGTGCTGGTTTCGGTGGTGTTGGGCCTGCAAACCATCGGCCCCACCCTGCTGACCGCGCTCAAGACACAGGATCAGTTCCTGTCGGCCTTCGTGCTGATGTTCGTGGCCCTGCTGACGCTGATGGGCACGATGATTTCCGACGTGCTGCTGGTCCTGCTCGACCCGCGCATCCGCTATGAGGGGCGCGAAACATGACCCAGCTACCCGACGGTCGCTATGTCGACGACGCCCCCTACGATCCGCAGGCCTCGATCCAGCAGCTCGAACGCCGCGATCTGGACGCCCCCAACTGGGTGCTGATCTGGCGCAAGTTCAAGACCCACAAGCTGGGCCTGATCTCGGGCATCTTCCTGCTGATCGCCTATTTCCTGATCCCCTTCGCCGGGTTCATCGCGCCCTACGGCCCAAACGAGCGGTTCTCGGAACATCTCTATTCCCCGCCGCAGTCCATCAAGCTGTTCCACGAGGGCAAGTTCCTCGGCCCCTTCGTCTATCCGATGACATCCGAGGCCAATCTGGAAACCTTCCAGTGGGAGTTCAAACCCGACACCTCGCGCCCGCTCAAGCTCAAATTCTTCTGCGAGGGCAGCACCTATAATCTGGCCGGGTTCATCAAGAGCAACCGGCACCTGTTCTGCGCCACCGAAGAGGCGACGATCTTCATCATGGGTTCCGACCGCCTGGGCCGCGACATCTTCAGCCGCGTCTCCTACGGCGCGCAACTGTCGCTGACGGTCGGTCTGATCGGCATCACGGTCTCATTTGTGCTGGGCATCTTCTTCGGCAGCGTCGCGGGCTATTTCGGCGGCCGGATCGACTGGCTCATCAACCGGGTGATCGAGATCCTGCGCTCCCTGCCGGAACTGCCCCTGTGGCTGGCGCTCTCGGCGGCGGTCCCCTCGAACTGGAGCCCGGTGGCGGTGTTCTTCATCATCTCGGTGATCCTGGGCATCCTCGACTGGCCGGGCCTCGCCCGCGCCGTGCGGGCCAAGTTCCTGTCCCTGCGCGAAGAGGAATACGTGCGCGCCGCCGAGATGATGGGCGCCAGTTCGGGCCGGGTGATCCGCAAGCATCTGCTGCCCAATTTCATGAGCCACCTGATCGCCAGCGCCACCTTATCGATCCCGGCCATGATCCTGGGCGAAACCGCGCTGTCCTTCCTCGGACTCGGGCTCAGGGCGCCTGCGGTCAGTTGGGGCGTGATGCTGAACGACGCGCAGAACCTCGCCTCGATCGAGATCTACCCGTGGACTGCGATCCCGATGGTGCCGATCATCATAGTGGTGCTGGCATTCAACTTCCTCGGTGACGGGCTGCGCGACAGCCTCGACCCCTATCAGCAATGACCCAGCTCAGCGCGCTTCCGGCCCCCGACACCTACCGGGTGACCGGGTCAGGCCATCGCCCCAGCGCCTTTGCCGTCAGCGAGCTTGCCACCGCTTCGTTCGCGGCGGTCGGTGTGCAACTGGCGCGGCTGGTGGCGGCACTGAACCTTGAACCCTCGGCGCCCGAAATCACCGTCGACCACCGGCTGGCCTCGCTCTGGTACGGCTGGTCCTTCCGCCCCGACGGGTGGGAGATGCCCGACGCCTGGGACCCGATTGCCGGAGACTACGAAGCGGCAGACGGCTGGATCAGACTGCACACCAACCTGCCCCATCACCGGGCTGCCGCGCTTCGGGTGCTGGACTGCGCATCCAAGCGTGACGCGGTGAAAAGGACCGTGGCGGGCTGGCAGGCGGATGCGCTCGAAACCGCCATCGTGGCCCAGGGCGGCGTGGCCGCGGCGATGCGCAGCCGGGCGGATTGGGCGGCGCATCCGCAGGGCCGGGCCGTCGTTTCCAGTCCGTTGATCGTATGGGCCGGACCGCGCCGGGTCACCCTGCGCGACCGCCCCGAGGCCACCGCCAAACGCCCGCTCGCCGGGCTGCGCGTGCTCGACCTGACCCGGGTGCTGGCCGGTCCCGTATCGACCCGCACGCTGGCCGGCTTTGGCGCCGAGGTGCTGCGGATCGACCCGCCCGGATGGGACGAGCCGGGGGTGATCCCCGACGTCTCGCTGGGCAAACGCTGCGCCTATCTGGAGCTCAAACAGGCCGTCGATCTCGACCGGCTCAAGACGCTCATGGCCGATGCCGACGTGCTGATCCACGGCTACCGCCCCGGCGCGCTCAAGCGGCTGGGGCTGGACCGCGCAACCCGCGACCAAATCGCCCCGAACCGGATCGAGGTCACGCTCAACGCCTATGGCTGGCAGGGCCCATGGTCCACCCGGCGCGGCTTTGACAGTCTGGTTCAGATGAGTTCCGGACTCGCCGCCGCCGGGCGCGACTGGGCTGGAAACAAGAAACCCACGCCCCTGCCGGTGCAGGCGCTGGACCATGCCACCGGCTACCTGATGGCCGCCGCCGCCCTCTCGGCACTTGCCACCGCTGCCTCGGAAGAGGCCGTAACCGACGCGAAACTCTCACTGGCCCGCACGGCGGAGCTGCTGGCTGCACTCGCGAAAACCGCCGATGGCGCCGAAATCACCGCCGCCAAGACCAAGGATTTCACTCCCAAGGCTGAAGCTTCAGACTGGGGCCCGGGCCACCGCCTGCGTCCGGCTTTGAAAGTCGGACAGGTGCGCATGCACTGGCCCTTGCCCGCCTGCCGCCTCGGAACACATCCTCCCGCCTGGCAAGAGCGACCGTACTGACACCCCGCGCGGAACGCGCGGGCCGGGCTCAACCCCGAGAAGCCTCTCGCCAGAGAGGCGCCGAGGGGCGGGAGCGCCACCGCCTACCGGTCGTCACCGCCCGGGCCGATGTCGTCCAGATAATCCTCGTCGATGGCCGCCTGCACCGCGCCGGTCACCGCCTCGCGCTGTTTCGGCGTGAGATCCTCGGAGCTCTTGTCATCGGCCAGCCGCACCGTCACCTCACGATGCGCGAACCTGATCCCCTCGCGCGCGAACAGTTCGCGGATTTCCTGATAAACTTTTTTACGCACCAGCCACTGATCGCCCGGCTTGGTCATGAACTTGACCCGGATGATCATCGCCGAATCCTGCATCTCGATCACGCCCTGCGACTTCAGCGGCTGGATGAAGTTCTCGCCAATCACCGGATCGTCAAGCAGCTGAACCCCCAGCTTCTTGATCAGCTTGCGCACCTTTTCGACATCGGTGTCATAAGTCACCCGCAGCGGCAGTTTCATGATCACCCAGTCGCGCGAATAGTTGGTCAGAACCTTGATCTCGCCAAAGGGAATGGTGTTGAGCGCGCCCAGATGGTGGCGCAGCTGGAACGACCGGACCGAGATCTTTTCAACCGTCCCCTTCACATCCCCGATGTCGATATACTCGCCCTTGCGGAACGCATCGTCGATTAGAAAAAACGCGCCCGAGAAGATATCGCGCACCAATGTCTGCGCGCCAAAACCAACGGCCAGACCAACCACACCGGCGCCGGCAAACAGCGGACTGACATTGATCCCCAGCTCCATCAGCGCAATCAGCGCGATCGAGACCACGACCACCGCCAGAATAGCGCCCCGGAACAGCGGCAACAGCGTCGCCAGACGGCTCTGCCCGCCTTCGCCGCCTTCATCGCCCAACTCGGCCTCGGCCGAACCGTCATCGGCCTCTTCGGCGATCTTGCTGTCGATCCAGATGCGGAAGAAGTGAAACAGGATATAGCCGATGAACAGGATCACCATCAGATCCAGCGCCCGCTCGACCGGCAGGTCCTGGGTCCAGTCCGCGTCCGGGTACCAGATCACCACCAGTGCATAGGCGCCCACCACAAAGGCCAGAATACCCGCCACGCGCCGGGCTAGATCCTCATAGGTGGCAATCGGATGACGCTGCGGCTCGGACACCTCCATATCATCGGCATCCACATCGGCCTCGCTCCCGTCTTCGGCATCGGCGGCCTCGGCGTTCAGCTCGTCGATCTGGCGTGAGCGGTCGAAATACCGCTCAAGCAGATAGTTCATCGCCCCATAGGCAATAACCACCGACATGAAGATCGCATAGGTCCCCGCCACCAGCGGGATCGAGGCCGGGTTTTCCAGCACCAGATCCAGCGCCAGCTTGAACCAGCTGAAGGCGATATAGATTACCAGCACCGGCGCCCAGGCAAACGCCACAAGCTGCAAGATCCACGACACGTCCTCGGGTTTTCTGCCGCCGCGGATCGCATGAGAAATCGCCCGCGCGTTGAACAGAACCATCAGCACATTGCCAAGCGCGCCCACCAGCGTCAGGCAGCCATAGACCATGGCATAGACGTTGTAGTTCAGCCCGAAATCAGCGACCCAGGTCGCAAACATCACCACCGAGATATCGAACGTCGCCAGCGCCGAGGCCCAGATATACAGCCGCTTGGCATCGCGGTCGGAAAACGGCGGCAGCCGGTACTGGCTGAGGAATGGCGACAGCACCATGCGCCACAGGTCCGACACCGTGCGGGCCAGAAAGAACGTGACAAAGATGGTTGTCACCGTGAACTGAATCGAGATGTCCTTCTCCGTCCCGATGAAAAACAACTCGCCAACGATATAGGCCAGCAGCATTGCAAAAAGCGTCGCGCCGATCCCCATGAGAAAGCGAAAAACCAGAAACGGCATCTTTTCGCGAAAGCCGACCGGGTTTTTCTTGATCCGCGACACGACCAGATGCTTTGCAATCCGCTTGGCGTAGATCTCGATCGACAGCCAGCGTCCGATCATCAGGAACAGTACGGCCCATAACAGCACCTCGACATAGGTCATCATCCGCCCGTCGGGGCTGGTCTGGCGCAGGACGTACTGGACCTCGAATATCGAATAGGGCAGCGCCTCAAGCCGGGATTCCAGCGAGCTGCGGAATTCCGAGAACCGCTCCTGCGCCTTCATCAGCTGCGACCCTTCGGCCATGTGATCGCCGGCGTTCTCGGACGTGCCCGAGGCATCGCCCGCCTGCCCCGACGACACCAGCTTGCCGGTGCTGTCGATCACGATCACGCTGGCACCCGCCTCCGACGCCTCGCGGATCGCGGCGGCAAGATCGCCGTCGGTGGCGGCCGCATCGTCACCCGTTGGATACCCGGGAATCAGCGAGGTCTGCGCTTGCACCGCAGGAACGACCGTCAGAAAAGCGACCCAAAGCGTCAGGATCAGGCGGAGAAGAAACACTTGCGTCATCAGGTCTTGCGTCCAGTTTCTATTGCTCGCGCCAACTTACAGGAGCGGTTGCAGCTCTTCAAACAGCAACCTTGCCCATTCACCGGATCTCGCAGGGCCGTGCCCATCCGGCACCGCCGCGCCAGAAGGGTGTTTTCAAGTCCGCCGGATTTGAATATGACGATTCAGGTCACCTGTCGGGTTCCGCCCGGCATCAGGGGTGGAAAGCTAGACGGCGGCACTTGCGAAGGGCCGCGCATCAAAACGACAGGGGCGCAATAACTCCATGACGGGCTCAGCATCTGCCACTGCACGCGACGGCTGGCCCGGACGCCATGGCAGCAGGCGCGCGGCTGTTGCCCATTCGCAATGTTCCGGGCTCATCGGTGGGGGCCTGAGGGCGTTTGATAAGCCAAGCCCGCAAAACTGCGCTAACAGGTTCTTACGCGCGGGCCCAGCATCGCAACCGAAACCACGGGCACAGGCATGAGCCGACACAGTACCGCAACCCCCTCCGGCCGCACGCCGCGTATCATGTTCTACAGCCACGACACATTTGGGCTGGGGCATCTGCGGCGCTCACGCGCGCTGGCGGCGGCGATTACCGAAGCCGATCCAACCGCTTCGGCCCTGATCCTGACCGGATCGCCGGTTGCGGGCCGGTTCACCTTTCCGCGCCGCGTCGACCACGTGCGCCTTCCCGGCGTCACGAAACGGGCCGACGGGTCTTATGCCGCGCGCACAATCGGCATGGGGATCGAAGAAGTGACCGAGCTGCGCTCGAGCCTGATCCGCACGGCGGTCGAGCAGTATCACCCTGATGTGCTGATCGTCGACAAGGAACCCACCGGATTTCGTGGTGAGTTGCTGCCCTCGCTCGAAATGCTGGAACAGCAGGGCCAGGCCAAACTGGTTCTGGGCCTGCGCGACGTGCTGGACGAACCCGAAGTGCTGGCCGCCGAATGGGCCCGCAAAGAGGCAATCGCGGCGACCGAACGGTTCTATCATGAGATCTGGGTTTACGGCCTGCGCTCGATCTACGATCCCACCTCGGGCCTGCCACTGAACGCGCAGACCCAGGCCCGGATGCACTGGACCGGTTATCTACGCCGCGACCTCGGCCCGATCGGCGAGCCACCGGAACAGCCCTATATCCTGATCACACCCGGGGGTGGCGGCGACGGCAAGGCGATGGTCAATCAGGTTCTCTCGGCCTACGAAAAGGACCCCGATCTGCAACCCCGCGCCGTGCTGGTCTATGGCCCGTTCCTGTCGGGCGATCTGCGCGCCGAGTTCGAAACCCGCGTCGCTGCTCTGGGCGGGCGCGTCACCGCAGTAGGCTTTGAATCGCAGATCGAAACGCTCTTTGCCGGTGCGGCGGGCGTCGTCTGCATGGGCGGCTACAACACCTTTTGCGAGGTTCTCTCCTTCGACAAACGCGCGGTCATCGTGCCGCGCATGGTGCCTCGCCTCGAACAATGG
Source organism: Ruegeria sp. HKCCD8929 (assembly GCF_013031405.1). Taxonomy (GTDB): domain Bacteria; phylum Pseudomonadota; class Alphaproteobacteria; order Rhodobacterales; family Rhodobacteraceae; genus Ruegeria. The sequence continues at coordinate 71,876 of NZ_WPZY01000007.1, forward strand.
ATCCGCGCCTCGCGCGCCGAGGATCTGGGGCTGGTCCGGATGCTGGACGAAACCCGCGACGGGCTGTCGGCGGATGCGATGATCCAGGCGATCCGCGCCCTGCCACACCAGCCGATGCCGTCGCAGGCGATGACCAGCGGCCTGCTGAACGGGCTGGACTATGTCACCGCGCGGATCAGCGCGCTTTTGGGCGGGGCACAGGAACGGGCGGTGGGATGACACAAGGCACGGCCAATCTGGCGGTGCTGGTCAAGGGATGGCCACGCCTGTCCGAGACGTTCATCGCGCAAGAGCTTATGGCGCTGGAAGAGGCCGGGCACCGCTTCGACATCTGGTCCCTGCGCCACCCCACCGACACCAAACGCCACCCCCTGCATGACCGGCTGCACGCGCAGGTGCATTACCTGCCGGAATATCTCTATCAGGAGCCACAGCGCATCTGGCACGCCCGCGCCATCGCCCAGCGGCTGCCTGGCTATGCCGAAGCCTACACCGTCTGGCGCGCCGATCTGGCCCGCGACCGCACCCATAACCGCATCCGCCGCTTCGGGCAGGCCTGCGTGCTGGCCGCCGAACTCCCCGAAGGGGCCGAGGGGCTCTACGCCCATTTCATGCACACCCCATCCTCGGTCGCCCGCTACGCCGCGATCATGCGCGACCTGCCATGGAGCTTTTCGGCCCATGCCAAGGACATCTGGACCTCGCCGGAGTGGGAAAAACGCGAGAAGCTGCAAGCCGAAACCCACGGCGCCACCTTCGGCGCCACCTGCACCGCCTTTGGCGCGCAGCACCTCCGCGAACTGGCCGACGACCCGGACCGGATCGACCTTATCTATCACGGCCTTGACCTGTCCCGCTTTCCCGCTCCGCCTGAGCGGGCGCAACGGGCGGCAGACGATCCGCTGCACATGCTCTCGGTCGGACGTCTAGTCGAAAAGAAGGGCTTCGACCGGCTGATCGCTGCCTTCGCGCTGCTGCCGCCGGAGCTCGACTGGCACTGGACCCATATCGGCGGCGGCGGCTCGCGCGACCGGTTGCAGGCACAGGCCGAGGCCGCCGGAATCGCCCATCGCATCACCTGGCGCGGAGCCTGCGATCAGCCGGAGGTGGTCGAGGCGATGCGACAATCGGACCTGTTCGTGCTGCCCAGCCGAGTGGCGGCGGATGGCGACCGGGACGGGCTGCCGAACGTGCTGATGGAAGCGGCCTCACAGCTCCTGCCGATCCTCTCCACGCCGGTCTCGGCCATCCCCGAATTCATCGAAAACGGCACCCACGGCACCCTGTCCGAGGACGCGCCGGAAGCGCTGGCACAAGCCATCCGAGATATCGCAAGCGCCCCCGACGCCATCGCCAAAATGGCACAGGCCGCACGGAACCGATTAGTGTCGGATTTCGGCATGGCCCCGGGCATCGCGCAACTGTCCCAACGGCTCCACGCGCTCTGCGCGGACGGATCGTCATGACCCGCGTCGCCTTTTACGCGCCGATGAAATCCCCGCACAGCCCGGTGCCCTCGGGCGACCGCGAAATGGCCCGCAACCTGATGACCGCCATCGGTGCCGACGGCGAGCAGGTCGATCTGGTCTCGGAGCTCAGGATTTACGACAAGACCGGGGATCCCGATCTACAGGCCCGCCTGCGCGCCGCCGCCGAGGCCGAGGCTCAACGGCTCATCGAAACCCTGCCCGCCGATACGGGGCTCTGGGTGACCTATCACAACTACTACAAAGCCCCCGACCTGCTGGGCCCGCAGGTCTGCCGCGCACGAAAAATTCCCTATGTTCAACTGGAAAGCACCCGCGCCACCAGCCGCCTGACCGGGCCTTGGGCCGGATTTGCCGAGGCCGCACATCAGGCCTGCGACGCGGCGCAGGTGATCTTCTACTTCACCGCCAACGACCTGATCACGCTCAAGCGGGAACGGTTCGGATCGCAGGCATTGGTGCACATGCCGCCCTTCCTGCCCGCCTCCACCCTGCCCCCGGCCTCGAACTGCGCAGGCCCCATGCTGACAGCCGGGATGATGCGGGCGGGAGACAAGTTGCAGTCCTACCGGATCATCGCCGAAGCGCTGGCCGCTCTCGATTGCGACTGGACACTGGAGATCGTCGGGGACGGCCCGGCCCGCGATCAGGTCGAGACGCTGATGGCCCCCTATGGCTACAAGATCCGGTTCCTCGGCCAGTTGGGCCGTGACGCATTGCAGGCGGCCTATCAACGCGCCTCTCTGTTTCTCTGGCCGGGCGTGAACGAAGCCTTCGGCATGGTCTATCTGGAAGCTCAGGCCACAGGCCTGCCGGTGATCGCACAGGATCGCCCCGGCGTGCGCGACGTGCTGCTGCCCGGAGATTACCCCGCCCCAGAGGATGGCCCCGCCGCGCTGGCCCGCAGCATCGAGACTCTGCGCAGCGATCCAGAGCAGCGCCGCGCCCAAGGTACTGCAGCGCGCGCGCATATCGAAGCGCATCACCTGATCCCATCGGCCACCCGCACCTTCTGGTCGGCGGTTTCGCCGCTGCTGGAGGACACCGCATGAGCCACCTCGCCCTCCTGCGCCACGGCCACACTGAATGGAACCGCGCCGGGCGGATACAGGGCCGCAGCGACATCCCGCTGGACAACGAGGCCCGCGCCGACCTGGCCGGGTATCGCCTGCCCTCCCCATGGGACGGCGCCGATCTCTGGTCCAGCCCGCTGGCCCGCGCACGCGAAACCGCCGCTCTGGTGGCGGGCCGAGAGCCGCAACTGGCACCGGAACTGACCGAGATGAACTGGGGCGACTGGGAGGGTCAGCGCGGCGTCGACCTCATCGCCGACCCGCAGAGCGGCTATCGCCATATCGAGGACTGGAGCTGGGAGTTCCGGCCGCCGAACGGCGAGAGCCCGGCAGAGCTATGGCAGCGCGTGGCGGCATGGCTGAACCGAATCGAGCGGGATAGCGTCGCCGTCTGCCATATCGGCATCATGCGGGTCATTCTGGCCAAGGCCTGGGGATGGGATTTCGACGGCCCGGCCCCGTTCAAGATCAAGCGGAACCGGCTCTACATCGTCGACCCTGACAGGATGCGCCCCGAGCCCGAACCTGTCCGCCTGCTGACAGGAGACGCGCCGTGAAAGTCATGATCGCCGTCACCCATCTGCTGGGCACCGGCCATCTGAGCCGGGCACTGACGCTGGGCCGCGCGTTCCGGGATGCGGGCCACACGGTGCTGCTGGTCTCGGGCGGTACGCCCGCACCGCAGCTGAACCATGACGGTCTCGATCTGTTTGGGCTGCCGCCGCTGCGCTCGGACGGCACCGATTTCTCGCGCCTGCTGACCGAAAGCGGTGAGGCGGCGGACGAAACCCACCTGCAGGCCCGGATCACGGCGCTGCAGACCGCGGTCACACAATTCGCGCCGGATGTTCTGATCACCGAACTCTATCCCTTTGGCCGCAGGGTTCTGGCCCGCGAATTCCAGGCTCTCTTGCAAGCGGCGCACGCGCTTGCGCCGCGCCCGCTTGTTCTCAGCTCGATCCGCGACATCCTGGCTCCGCCCTCGAAGCCATCCCGGGTTGAGCAAACCCAAGCAATGGTCACGGATTTCTATGACGGCGTTCTGGTCCATTCCGACCCGCTTAGCACAAAACTGGAGACCAGCTGGCCCGTATCCGAGGCTCTGGCACAAAAGCTGCACTACACTGGCTACGTCGCCCCACCTCCCGCCGGGTCGCACCCGTCGCAGGCCGGAGACGGCGAGGTTCTGGTCAGTGCGGGCGGCGGATCGGTTGGCGCGCCCATCTTCCGCGCGGCCATCGAGGCCGCCCGTAAGATCACCAACATGCGCTGGCGCCTGCTGGTGGGCGGTCGGGACGCGAATGCGCGCATTGCCGAACTGCGCGCCCATGTCAGCGATGCGCCGGTCGAGATCGAACCGGCCCGCCCCGATTTTCGGCAGATGTTGAACCACGCCGCCGCTTCAGTCAGCATGTGCGGCTACAACACCGCGCTGGATCTGTTGCAGAGCGGTGTCCCGACGGTGCTGATCCCCTTTGACGACGGCAAGGAAGTGGAACAGGGTCTGCGCGCCCGAAGTCTCGCAAGCCTGCCTGCCATTGAGGTGCTTGAGAGCGGTGATTTGACGCCGGACGCATTGGCGCACTTAGTCGAACGCGCCATTGCCGCAGGCCCTCGCGCGGGATCGGATCTGAATTTCGACGGCGCGGCACAGTCGGTCACCATCGCCGAGAAACTGCTGGAGGCCCGCCGATGACACCGGACTGGAGCCCACTGGACCGGGAACTTGCGATCTGGGGCGACGAAGGTCTGACCTTGCCCCTGTGGTGGCGGGATGACGACGCAACCGCTCCGACCTCGAAATTGACCCGGCTGTCCGAACTATCGGAACGGCTGGGCCTGCCGGTGCACCTGGCCGTGGTTCCCAAACCGGCGGAAGCGGCGCTGGCGGATTACATCACGTCTCGCCCGCATCTGATCGCGGTCGTGCATGGCTGGGCACACAAAAACCACGCGCCTAAGGAAGAGAAAAAGGCCGAGTTCCGGCTGCACCGCCCGCTGGATCAGGTTCTGGCCGATGCCGAGGCCGGGCTGGCCCGGCTGCGCGGCCTTTTCGGCACTGCGCTCCGCCCAATGTTCGTGCCGCCCTGGAACCGGATCGCGCCCGAGACAGTCTCCGGCCTGCCCACCCTCGGCTTCCGGGTTCTGTCGACCGCCACGCCGCGCAAGACCGCGCTGGCCGCGCCGGACATGGAGCAGGTGAACACGCATCTCGATCCGATCGACTGGCGCGGAACCCGGGGGCTGGTGGACCCGAACGTCCTGATCGGCCAGATGGTTACCCTGCTGCAGGACCGGCGCGCGGGCCGGACTGACAATGATGAGCCGCTCGGCCTGTTGACCCATCATCTTGTCCATGATCAAGACATCTGGACCTTTACCGAGGCGCTGGCCACCCGGCTGATGGCCGGCCCTGTCCGCGTCTGGACCGCGCCCGCAAACTGAACCGCAAAGGATGTTTCGATGAGCCGACTGGATTCCATGCTGCGCCGCCTGACCGCCCAACGGGACGGGTTGAACTGGGCGGCGGGGCTGATCTCCGGCCTTGAGGGCGACGTGCTGGACATGGGGCTGGGCAACGGGCGCACCTATGACCACCTGCGCGAGGTCCTGCCCGACCGCCGCATCTGGGTGATGGACCGGGTGCTGCAATGCCACCCGTCCTGCGTGCCGCCCGATGAGGACTTCCTGCAGGGAGAGGCCGAACCGATGCTGGAGAGGCTGGCTGACGGCAACCACCAGATCGCGATGGCGCATTACGATTTCGGCATGGGGATCAAGGCGGATGACGTGGCCGAGGCGGCCCGGCTCAGCCCGCTGATCGCGCGCGTGATGGTACCCGGTGGCCTGCTGATCTCGGGCCAGCCGCTGGTGGGGTTCAAGCAGATCGCCGGACCCGACACCATCGCGCCCGACCGCTACCTGTTCTACCGGGCCTGACTGCGCGCAGCCTTCGCCGCGCGCGGTGACAAGGCGTTTGCAAACGCCTTGAAGCGGTTTTCAAACCGCTTAAGCCGCTTGTAAGCGGCTTGGCCTGCCACATGGCTCATGAAACGCGCTGCCCCCGCGACCAGACGGCCCGCAGAGCCGGAACACCCGCCCGCATCCGGAACCGGATCAGATCGGCGCGCGCTCCGATTCGAATCTCCCCCCGATCCTCAAGCCCCACCGCCTGCGCCGGGGCCTGCGTGACGGTCCTCATCCCGCGTGCCACATCGCCCCAGATCTCGCCCAGCCGCGCCGCCGACAGCAACAGCGCCGAGGGCACGTAATCCGACGACACGATGTCAAGCAGGTCCACCTCGGCCAGTTCCTGCGCGGCCACATTGCCGGAATGCGACCCGCCCCGGATCAGGTTGGGCGCGCCCATCATCACCTGAATGCCATGCGCGTGACAGGCCTGCGCCGCCTCGACCGTCGTCGGGAATTCAGCCAACCGAATGCCGTGACCCGCCGACACCTGCACCTGATCGCACGTCGTATCGTCGTGGCTCGCCAGCACCGCGCCGAACCGGCGCGCGGCCCTGACCGCCTCGACCTCATGCACCTCGCCATATTCATCGCGCAGCGCCTTGAGATGGGCGACATGCTGCAGGAACTGATCATCGCTCATCCCGTGCTTGCCCCGCACATAGGCCTCAAGCTTGGCCATGTCGCGGAACTGGCGCTGGCCCGGTGTATGATCCATCAGCGAGACCAGACCCACGCGATCCTCGGCCCCGAACTCATCCAGTTCCTCGACCAGGGTATCCGAGCAGACCTCGGCGCGCAGATGCAGGAAATGCGAGATCTTCAGCGCATCCGCGTCCCGCAATTCCAGCAATTCGCTGGCCAGCCGGCGGGCGTATTTGCCATAGCTGCTTTCCTTGCGGGTCACCGATCCCACCCGCATCGCGTCGAACACGGTGGTGATGCCGGTGCTGGCCAGCTCTGCATCATGGGCGATGATGGCGGCGGCGTGGGGCCAATCCACACGCGGGCGCGGCATGATATGGCGCTCCAGATTGTCGGTGTGCAGCTCGATCAGGCCCGGGGCAACATAATCCCCGCCGCAATCCACCGCCCCCGCCGGAACCGCGCTGCCCTGATCCATTTCGGTGATGGCCTCACCCACGATCCGGACACTGCCCGTGACGGTTTCGCCGGGCAGAACAAGCGTGGCATTGGCAAGGATCAACTCTTCTGTCATCTGAACTTCACGTGGTTTGAGCTATGGGATGGGCCGCGACACAGGAGGCCGATGTGACATTCACGCGATACGCGATCTACTACGCCCCGCCCGCCGACGCGGAGTGGACCCGGTTCGGAACCGCCTGGCTGGGCTGGGACATGGAAACTGGAACCGAGATCGCGCAGCCGCAAGTGGACGGCCTCGACGTCCCGTCCATCACCGCCACGCCGCGCAAATACGGGCTGCATGGGACATTGAAGCCGCCCTTCCGTCTGGCCGAGGGGCAAAGCTTGCTCGCGCTTCAGGAAGCCTGCGCGGCGCTCGCTGCCACGCGCGTGCCGGTCACACTTGCGGGGCTGAAAATCGCTCGTCTGGGCCGGTTCCTCGCGGCGCGCCCACTGGGTGACACCAGCGGGCTGAACGCTCTCGCCGCCGCCAGCGTGCGCGAACTCGACGGCTTTCGCGCGCCCGCCTCCGACACCGAACTCGCCCGCCGCCGCGCCTCGGGGCTCACCCCGGCGCAGGAGCAGAACCTCTCGCAATGGGGTTACCCTTACGTGATGGATGACTTCCGTTTTCACATCACCCTCACCGGACGGCTGGACAAGCCCACGCTGGCGCAGGTACAAACGGCGCTGGAGACCCGGATTGCACTGATGCTGCCGCAGCCATTCACCATCACCGATCTGGCGTTGATGGGCGAGGCCGAAGACGGGCGGTTTCACCTGATCCATCGCTACGCCCTTTCCAGTTGAAGCCGGTTCAGGATCGCCTCGACCGTCGCGTCCAACGGGCCGGAATTGTCGGCCTTGATGACACAGGCCAGCCCTTCGGGCAGAGGTGCGGCCCGGGCCAGACGCCGGGCGCGCCCCGCCGCATCCTCCCGCCCGCGCGCCGCCAGCCGCTGCGCCAGAACCTCAGGCGCGGCGGTCAGGGATATGACGATCAGTGACCCAAACACATCCTGCGCCAGCAACAGAACCCTGCGCGACAGGTTGACCACAACCGCTTGCGCCTCCTGACGCCGCATCTCGATCTCAACCGGCACGCCGTAACGCAACCCATGTGCCGACCAGCTCAGTACGAACGCTCCGGCACCCTCCATCCGGTCGAACTCGGCCTCAGAGACGCGGGCAAAATCCTCGCCCCCTGCGTCTTCGGGCCGGGTGATCACCCGGCGCATCCGGTGGATGCCCGGCACCCGCGCCACCAGCGCATCAATGACGCTGTCCTTGCCGACACCCGAGGGGCCGACCACCGCGATGACCGGTGCGCGCGTCATGCCGCCACTCCCGGCGCAAAACGGGACACATCCACCTCACGGTCACAGACCCGGGCCCGCGCCTGAACGTCGTGAAAGATCCCAACAATAGCCGCCCCGCGCGCCTTGGCCTCTTCGATCAGCGACAGCACGGTTTCCCGGTTCTGCGCATCCAGGCTCGCCGTCGGCTCATCCAGCAGCATCGCCGGATAGTCATGTGCAAACCCGCGCGCGATGTTCACTCGTTGCTGCTCACCCCCGGAAAACGTCGTCGGGCTCAGCGACCACAGCCGCTCGGGAATGTTCAGCCGCACCAGCAACCCGGCGGCCTTGTCCCGCGCCGCCTGTTTGCCGACCCCGACCGCCAACAGCGGCTCGGCCACCACATCCAGTGTTGGCACCCGAGGCATCACCCGCAGGAACTGACTAACATAACCTAGAACCTCCCGCCGCAGCGCCAGAATCTCGCGCGGCTCGGCATACGCCAGATCCAGCCCGCCCACAAACACCCGCCCCGAAGCGGCCAGATAATTGCCGTAGATCACCCGCATCAGCGTGGATTTCCCCGCGCCCGAGGCCCCGGTCAACGCCACGCACTCCCCCGGGCTTACCGTCAGCGCAGCCCCCTCCATCACCGGGATCACGGCACCACCCTGATTGTGCAGGGTAAAGCTCTTGCTCACATCGGTCAGCTCAATCATCGCATTTCATCTTTTCACAAATACTCAAACCTGCAGAACGCTCGACACAAGCAGCTGTGTATAGGCATGCTGCGGATCGTCCAGCACCTGATCGGTCAGCCCGGCCTCGACCACGCGGCCATCCTTCATCACCATCAGCCGGTCGGCCAGCAGCCGCACCACCGCCAGATCATGGGTCACGATGATGGCGCTCAACCCCATCTCGCGCACCAGCCCGCGCAACAGGTCCAGCAGCCGCGCCTGAACCGAGACATCCAGGCCCCCCGTCGGCTCATCCATGAACACCAGCCGCGGCCCGGTCACCAGATTACGCGCGATCTGCAACCGCTGCTGCATACCGCCGGAAAAAGCTGTGGGGCGGTCATCGACGCGGGTTTCGTCGATCTCGACCCGGCCCAGCCAGTCCAGCGCCCTCTCCCGGATATGCCCATAGTGGCGATCGCCGACGGCCATCAGCCGCTCACCGATATTGCCGCCCGCACTGACCGACAAACGCAACCCGTCGCGCGCGTGCTGATGCACAAAGGCCCAGTCGGTGCGCCCCAGCATCCGGCGTTCGGGCTCGGACATGGTGACGGTATCCACCGGCCCGTCAGCACGGGTGTCAAAGATCACCTGCCCCGCATCGGGCTCCAGATGCCCCGCCAGACAGTTGAGCAGCGTCGACTTGCCCGAGCCACTTTCGCCCACGATTCCCATCACCTCGCCGGGATAGAGGTCAAAGCTCACCTCCGCGCAGCCGATCCGCGCGCCATAACGCTTTTCGATGCCCTTCACTTGCAACAACGGCGTCATCTATGCGTCCTCCCGACCCATGCGTCCCACATGCCCCGCCTCGCGGCGCGCACGGCAATAATCGGTGTCCGAGCAGACAAACATCCGGCTGCCCGCATCATCCATGATCACCTCGTCCAGATAGCTGTCCTCGGCGGCACACAGGTCACAGGGATGATCGGCCTTGGTCGGTTCAAAGGGGTGATCCTCAAAATCCAGACTGACCACCTTGGTGTAAGGTGGTAGGGCATAGATCCGCTGCTCGCGCCCAGCACCGAACAACTGAATGGCCGCCATCTCCATCTTCGGGTTGTCGAATTTCGGGATCGGCGACGGGTCCATCACATACCGGTCCGCCACCCGCACCGGATAGGCATACGCGGTCGAGATGGCGCCGTGCTGGCTGATATCCTCATAGAGCTTCACATGCATCAGCCCGTATTCCTCAAGCGCGTGCATCTTGCGGGTCTCGGTCTCGCGCGGCTCCAGAAAACGCAGCGGTTCGGGGATCGGCACTTGATAGACGAGGATCTGCTCCTCGGTCAGCGGCGCCTCGGGAATGCGGTGGCGGGTTTGTATCACCGTGGCCTTCTCGGTCTCTTCGGTCGTGGCCACCCCGGCGGTGTTCTCAAAGAACTTGCGGATCGACACCGCGTTGGTGGTATCGTCAGCCCCCTGATCGATCACCTTGAACGTATCATCCGGCGTCAGAGTTGCCGCCGAAACCTGCACCCCGCCGGTCCCCCAACCATAAGGCATCGGCATCTCACGGCTGGCAAACGGCACCTGATAACCTGGCACGGCAAGCCCCTTGAGAATGGCCCTCCGGATCATCCGTTTGGTCTGCTCGTCCAAATAGGCGAAGTTGTACTCGCTCATCTCTCGATCTCATCTGAGAGCCGGGCCAGCACACCCGGCAGGTTGGTCAGGATATCGGAATTCCAAAATCGCAGGACGCGAAACCCTTGTCCCTCAAGCCACTGATCGCGGCGCTGGTCGGTCAGGGCGTCTGCATGCTGCCCGCCATCCGCCTCGACCACGAGCATTCTCTCGGCGCAGAGGAAATCCACGATGTAAGGGCCGATCGGAACCTGACGGCGGAATTTCAGGCCCCGAAACCGCCGCGCCCGCAACGCAAACCACAACCGTTTCTCCGCTTCGGTCTGATCCCGCCGCAATTGCCGTGCCCTGGCCGTCTGCAACATGTTCTGACGCATACTTCCCCTCACCCTAACCCTCTCCCCCAAGGGGAGAGGGTTAGGGTGAGGGGCTGCAACATCGCGGTCATTCCGCCGCCTCCGGAACATCGGCACCACTCGCCACCCGCGCCTCGGCTTCACGCCGCAACTTGCGCACCAGTTCCAGCTCGGACTGGAAATCCACGTAATGCGGCAGCTTGATATGTTCGAGAAACCCGGTCGCCTGAATGTTGTCTGCGTGGCTCAGGACAAACTCCTCATCCTGCGCCGGTGCACCCAGATCGTCCTCGCCCAGTTCCTCCCAACGCAGCGCCCGGTCCACCAGCGCCATGGCGATGGATTTCCGCTCGGACTGGCCAAAAACCAGACCATAGCCCCGGGTGAACTGAGGCGGCTCGGTCTTTGACCCCTTGAACTGGTTTACCGTCTCGCATTCGGTCAGTTCGATCTCACCGATCTCGATGGCAAAGCCCAGTTCCGGGACCTCCATCTCGACCGCGACCTTGCCGATCCGCAACTCGCCCACGAAGGCATGGTTGCGCGCATAGCCGCGCTGGGTCGAGTAGGCCATGCCAAGGACAAACCCCTCATCCCCCCGTGTCAGCGACTGCAGCCGAAGCGGCCGGTTTGACGGAAACTCCATCGGTTCGCGCGTGAGGTCACCGGGGACTGCATCGCTTTCGGGTTCACTCTGAATGATATCCTCGCCCTGCAGGAACTCGCTGATATGCGGTGTCCGCTCTTCGCGCGGTTCAGCGGCGGCGGCAGGCGGCACCTCACCTTCGGCGGCCAGTTTGAAATCCAGCAGCCGATGCGTGTAGTCGAAGGTCGGCCCCAGAACCTGCCCGCCCGGCGCGTCCTTGAAGGTGGCCGAGATGCGGCGGTCGCAGGCCATCTCGCCGGTCTCGACGGGCTGCGTGTAGCCAAATCGCGGCAGCGTGGTGCGGTAGGCGCGGATCAGGAAAATGGCCTCGATCAGATCGCCCCGCGCCTGCTTGATCGCCAGCGCGGCAAGATCCGGGTCGTAAAGCGAGCCCTCGGCCATCACCCGGTTGACGGCAAGGCCCAACTGCTCTCGGATCTGGGCCAAACTGAGTTCGGCGACATCGGTATCCCCACGCCGCTCCTCGGCCAACCAGGCATGAGCGTTCTCAATGGCGGTCTCACCGCCTTTGACAGCAACATACATCGCTCAGCCCTCCGCAATGATCTGAGTGCTGCGTGGCAGGGCCGCGACCTGAGTGCCACCGGTCAGGAAGAAATCGCAGCCCAGCGGGTAGAGCGCCGCGTTGGCCTGCATCACCGGGATATCCGGCAGCGACAGGCGGGCGCTGTCTCTTATACCGGGGCCACGCAGCACCGCGCCGGATTGCGCCAGCGCATCGCATTCCACGATCAGCGTCGCGGACCGATCGGGGTATTCCGGTGTGCCGATGCGGTAGGCATCAAGCGGCACCAGCGCTCCCCAGCGGCCAACCGCGAAATCGGCCTCGGCAGCGGTCACGAACGGAGCCCCGGTATGAAAGGCCAGCCATTGTCGCACCTCTGCCGTGTCGATCTCACAAGCCAGATAAATGCCGGTCTCCGGATCGCAGAGGGTCAGCAGCAGCGTTCCCGCCGCCACGGACAGGGGCTCCGGGGGTACGGCTCCGGTCAATTCACGGATCTCGCCGGGCCGCGACATCACCGTCATCGCAGCGCGAAAGGCATGGGCCGCATCCAATGGCGCATTGCGGAAACCGCCAGAGAATTGGGTTTGCGCGCTCATCAGTCCTCTCCCCGCACCATGGTAAAGAATTCGACCTTGGTGGCAGCCGCCTTGGCCGCCCGCGCTGCCTTGGCCGCACGCATCTGTCCGGCCAGCGGGTCAAGCACGACGGCCCGTACCGAGGCCGCCGCCCCGGTCTGCATCAGCGCATCGATCAGCGCCGCAGCCTCGGCCTTGGGTTTGGAGCGGCCCTGCACGTAGCCATGCCCGACGGTCCCATCCGCCAGCACCAGCGAACAGCGCGTCACCGTCATCTCGCCCAGATTGAAGGCCGCGCCGGTGCCGCCCATGCGGCCCCGCACCATCACGCCACCCACCTCGGGCGCGCGCAGCCATTCGAAGGCGGGGCGTTCCGACACTTCCCCCCACAACGCCATCAGCGCGCTTTCGGGGGCCTTGGCCAGCAGGCTCATCCAACCTCTGCGCACTTCAGCGTCGATTTCCGTCTCGTTTGCCATGAAAGCCTCTTGGCCCGGTTGTCTACATAAACTATACAACTAGACAAATCATACGCCTCCCGAGGCAATCGCGCAATCCACCTGCCCGTGAAGTTTTGATGACATGAGCCGCACACCCGTCTGGAAAAGCATCGCGCTCAGCTTGACCTCGGACATCGCCGAGGGGCGCTATGGCACCGGAGACCGCCTGCCGACCGAAGCGCAATTGTCCGCAACCCACGGCGTGAACCGCCACACTGTACGGCGGGCGCTGGCGGAGATGGCGGAACAGGGCCTGGTCCATGCCCGGCGCGGTGCGGGTGTGTTCGTGGCGGCGCGACCGACGGAATATCCGATCGGCAAGCGGGTGCGCTATCACCAGAACATCTCGGCCAGCGGCAAGATCCCGGGCAAGAAGATCCTATCGCTGACCACCCACGCGGCGGATGAGGCCGAGGCCGAAGCGCTGGAGCTGAGCCCCGGCGATCCAGTCCATGTCTATGACGGCCTGTCCCTGGCCGACGGCCAACCCATTGCCGTGTTCCAAAGCGTCTTCCCCGCCGCCCGCTTTCCCGACCTGCTCAGCGCGCTGACCGAGACCCAATCGGTGACGAAAGCGCTGCAGATGAACGGCATCGCCGATTACACCCGCATCTCGACCCGCCTGACCGCCCGTCAGGCCAGCGCCACCCAGGCCCTGCATCTGCGCCTCACCGAAGGGGCACCGGTGCTGCATTCGGTTGGTATCAATGCGGATCCCAACGGCGTGCCGGTGGAGTATGGCCGCACCTGGTTTGCGGGCGAGCGGGTAACCCTGACCCTGACCGACAGCTGATCCAAACGATCCGTTCACGGGATCGGAAGTGCTCCCGCCTGCCTTCGGCCTCCTTGCGGAGACCTCAGCCAGTTGGGCCCGGCACCGCGCAATGCGCGGTGCCGGGCCCAAGGCTGCCAAGGATCATCGGCGCAGCCGATGATCCTGCGGGCGCGGGAGCCCCATCGGATTGATCACTGTAACCCTCCGCGCGGTATGAGGGCTTGATCACTCGTATTTTTCGAGGAACTCTTCGGCGCGCATGCTTCGAAAATCCGACAGAGCCACATGCAAGCGAGCATTGTCCCAATTCCACCAGGCCAGCGCCATCATGCGCTCGGCTGTGCCTTCAGAAAACCGGCGGCGGATCGGCTTGGCCGGCACGCCCGCCACAATCGTGTATGGCGGCACGTCCCGGGCCACGATGGCGCCCGACGCCACCACTGCGCCATGGCCGATGGTGACCTCAGGCTTGATGATCGCTGCATGGCCGATCCAAGTGTCGTGGCCCACATATGCCGTCCGCCCGGACCGATGCGCGAACCAGTCCGCATCATGCTCCGCGTCGTCCCAATAATCCGCGGACCGATAGTGGAAATGGTGCAGAGAGGCTTTCTCCATCGGGTGATCCGTCGCCCCGATCCGGGTGAAGCTGGCGATATTGGCGAACTTGCCGATACGTGCATTGGCGATGTCGCAGGTCCGGTCACAATAGGAATAGTCTCCGAACACGGTGTTGGCGATCCGGCTGCCCGCACCGATCTCGACATATTCGCCAAAGGAACTGTCGGTGATCTGACAATCAGGGTGGATGAACGGCTGGTCGGATCGCAAACGCGCCATCGGCTCTGCCCTCAAACTCGATTACGGCAACAGGAAGCGCCTGGCCTTCGGATCGCGCGGCCTGCGACGTGCCCGACCCTCACCCCGGATCAACCGCCTGCGCAGCCACCCCGAGAACCAGTCCATCAGCATCACCATCAGGATGATGAGCACGATGTAATAGGCCACCTCTTCCCAGTCCTTCTGGGTGATGATCGCCTGCGTCAGCAGCAACCCTATCCCGCCCCCGGTGATCGCCCCGATGATAGTGGCGCTGCGGGTGTTGGATTCGAGGAAATAGAGCAACTGGCTGAGCAACACCGGCGTGATCTGCGGGATCACGCCAAAGCGGTAGCGCTGCGGCGCGTTGGCGCCGGTGGACTGCACCCCCTCGATCTGCTTCCGGTCCACATTCTCCAACGCTTCCGAGAAGATCTTGCCGAACGTGCCTGTATCGGTGATCAGGATCGCCAGAGCCCCGGTCAGCGGGCCGGGGCCAAAGGCGCGGGCTAGCACCACGGTCCAGATCAGCGCATCGACCCCGCGCACGAAGTCGAACACTCGGCGCATGGCAAACCGCACCGACCGAAACGGGTTGAAGTTGCGGGTGGCGAGGAACGCCAGCGGCAAAGCCACGATCCCCGCACCCAGCGTGCCGAGAAAGGCCATCAGGATGGTCTCGAAAATCGCCCAGGCCACGTCCTTGTGCCGCCACATGGCGTTGTTCCAAAAGTCGCGCCAGATCGCCCCGCCCTCGCCGCTTGCCGCAAGCCGCATAACCTCGAGCAGGGATTTGCCGTGATAGGGGCTGTCGAGGGTGAACCAGAACAGCTCCCACCCGGCGAAATAGCGGAACACCTCCGCCCGGTTGCGGGTGACGGTCAGGCGGCCCGCATCAGTGGTGATCGCCAGCCGGTTTTTCGAGACATTGATCCACGCAGGCACCGCGCCTGGCGGCAACTCGGCCTGCACGCCCGCCGACCGGTTGGGCGTGGCTCGCACGGTGCCATAGCCGGGAATGTCATACTCCACCGTCCCAGCGCCAAACCGCACCACATGACCGCCTTCCAGATCGACAACGGCAGTGTCCCCAAGCGCCACCCAATCCGGCGTCATACCCTCGGGATACGCGCCCATGCGCTCGCCTTCGATGGCAACCGAGACCACGCCCGAACGATTGTCGCGGGTCACATGGGTCTTGTAGCTGTAGCTGTCGGACACCAGCGTCCTGCCGTTCTTCCAGCTTGCGCCGTCATACAGCCCGGGAACATCGAAGGCGAAGAAGATATAGATCAGATAGATCAGCACCAGCGCAGGCAGGCCGAAATTCAGCAGCCGCTTGCGGGCGAACAAACGCCCGGCCTCCAGCTTCAGCGCATCGGTGGACAGGTCGGTTGCGAAACTGCTCATGCCTTCACCCCATGGGCCAGGCGGTCGCGCAGATGGCCCGAGATCTGGTCCACCACGACGATGGTGACGAAAAGCAGGAGGAAGATGGCGGCGGCCTCATCGTAACGCCCCTGCCCCCAGGACATGGCATTGCGCAGCTCATACCCGATGCCGCCCGCACCGACGAAGCCGAGGATGGCCGAGGCGCGGATATTGATCTCGAACCGCAGCAGCGCATAGCTGACATAGTTCGGACCCACCTGCGGGATCACCCCCAGATACATGCGCTGGGACCAGTTGGCGCCGACGGATTGCAGCCCCTCGACCGGCTTCAATGATGCGTTCTCGTTCACCTCGGAAAACAGCTTGCCCAGCGCGCCCGCCGTATGGATGGCGATGGCGATCATGGCCGGGACCGGGCCGCCGCCCAGCACGAAGATCAGCACCAGTGCAATGACGATCTCGGGGATGGCGCGGCAGATATCCGAGATGCGGCGAAACAGCGGGATCAGCGCGGGCCAGAGCGCCATGCCCCGCGTGGACATCAGCGCCAGGAAGGTGCCGGCGATCAAACCGATCAGGGTCGAGGCGGCGGCGATGTTCAGCGTCTCGATCAGCGCCGGAAGGAAATGCGCCAGATGCGCGGGCAACTGTCCTATCTCGGCCCAGGCCTCGGCCAGCACCTCGGAAGGGTAATCGAGGATACGCCGCCAACCATCGGCAAAACTGCCCGCATTGCGCGCGTCCGCCGTGCGGAACCCGGCCGCCATCAGGGCAACGAACAGGATCAGGAGGATACTGCCATAGACCCGCTTGCGCCGTGTGAGCGCGGTATAGTCCTCGCGGATTCGGGCGAGGCGCGCGGCACCCGCGGTCAGGTCTGTCATGGAATACTCCCGAGAAGGGCAGGGCCCGGCGCTCAGGCCGGACCCTGCAAATTGAGGCGCAGGCCTCAGTTCGACTTCAGCTTGCGGGCTTCGATGATGATCTCATAGGCCTCATGCGTGATCGGCTCGAACGCCTTGGCCTCACCCGCCGCGACACCGTAGAAACACTCGCGGTCCTTGTCGGCCAGCCCGGCCATCAACGCGGTCATCTTCTCCTTGACGTCCTCGGGCAGCGCGGTGCGCAGCACCACCGGACCTTCGGGGATTGGCTTGGACTGCCAGATCATCACCAGATCGTTCATGTCGACCAGACCGGCATCCACCGCGCGGCGCAGGGCGCCCGAGTTGAACCCGTCTTCCCACTCACCCAGGCCATCGGCCCAAGTCACGCCGCCATCCACATCGCCGTTGTTCACCGCAACGATGGTCTGCTCGTGCCCGCCGGTGAATTTCACGTCTCCGAAATACTTGCCCGGCTCCATGCTCGCACCAGTGGCCTGCGGGATCTCGATGGAGGGGATCAGATAGCCGCTGGTCGAGTTCGGATCGCCAAAGCCAAAGGCCTTGCCCTTCATGTCCGCCAGCGAGGCGATGCCGCTGTCCTTGCGCGCAAAACCCACCGAGTAATACCCGTAACCGCCATCGGTGTTGACCTTGACCAGAACCGGCTCAACCGCTTCGGGATCGCTCAGATAGGTCTTGGCATAGCCCGAGGCGCCCAGCCACGCCATGTCGATGGTGCCGCCCAGCAGACCCTGAATCACACCGTTATAGTCGGCGGGCGCGAACAGCTTGGTCTCGACCCCCAGTTCTTCCTCGGTGTACTGGCGCAAGCATTCATTGTTGTTAAGACGGTCCTGAGCGTTTTCACCGCCCAGAATACCGATGCGGAACTCCGTGATTTCTTCGGCCACGGCAGGGCCTGCCAAGGCGGTGGTCGCCACAAGGGCTGCAATCAGTTTCTTCATCTGTCTCTCTCCGGTTTGGTTGCCCCGGCCTCTCACCGGGCCGGGCGATGAAAGGCGGGGGTAGGCTCAGACGGTTTCCGGAACCGGCGCGTCGGGCCTGTCGATCTCGGTCGACGTCGCGGCCTCGGAAAAGCTGGCGTCGGCGCCATAGATCTCGCGCGCGACGCCGGTGGTCAACTGCTCGGGCAGACCATCGAACACGATGCGCCCGTCACGCATACCCACCACCCGGTCGCAATAGCGCCGCGCGGTGTCCAGCGTGTGCAAGTTGGCAATGACGGTGCGGCCATCCTCCTCGTGGATGCGGCGCAGGGCCTGCATCACCACCTGCGCGTTCATCGGATCGAGCGAAGCGATGGGCTCATCCGCCAGAATGATCCTGGGGTCCTGCATCAGGGCGCGAGCAATAGCGACGCGCTGCTGCTGGCCACCCGACAGCGCCTCGGCCCGTTTGGGCGCGTGTTCGGCGATGCCCAGACGGTCGAGGATGTCGATCGCGCGGTGGATATCCGCCATCGGAAACAGGTTGAACACGGTCGCCAACTTCGAGCGCCGGTTGAGCGTGCCATGCAGAACGTTGGACACCACATCCATGCGCGGCACCAAATTGAACTGCTGAAAGATCATCGCGCAATCGGCCTGCCAAGCACGCTTGTCGCGGCCTTTCAACAGCGTAACATCGCGGTCCTCAAAGAGGATGCGCCCCTCCGAGGCATCGGTCAGCCGGTTGATCATCCGCAAGAGCGTCGATTTGCCCGCCCCCGACCGGCCGATGATCCCGATCATGCAGGGCTTGTCCACGTCAAGCGTCGCGGCATCCACTGCCACGTTCTCGCCGAACCGCTTCGTCAGTCTGTCGATGCGCAGCACGTGCCACCCCCCCGGTCTTGTTGGGCGGTGGCCTAAGACACGGACTCAAACCTCATGTGTCAGCGCGGTGAAAGTTTTGTAACGCCCCTCAGCGATCTCCGCCGCCGGGCCTACCCTTCGGCCCAGATCGCGGGTATACGCGCACCCGACTCTCTCTCATGCATGAGGCTGTCCATGAGCTTTGACCACAAGATCAAGATCGCCCCGTCGATCCTGTCCGCCGATTTCGCCAATTTCGGCCAGGAGATCCAGGCCATCGAGGCGCAGGGCGCCGATTGGGTCCATGTGGACGTGATGGACGGGCATTTCGTGCCGAACCTGACCTTCGGCCCGATGGCGGTCAAGGCGTTCCGCCCGCATGTGAAAACGGTGATGGACGTGCATCTGATGATCGCGCCGGTCGATCCTTACATCGACGCCTACGCCGATGCGGGTGCGGACGTGCTGACAGCGCATGTCGAAGCTGGTCCGCATATCCACCGCACGCTGCAGGCGATCCGCGCGGCGGGGATGAAGGCCG
Source organism: Ruegeria sp. HKCCD8929 (assembly GCF_013031405.1). GTDB lineage: Bacteria > Pseudomonadota > Alphaproteobacteria > Rhodobacterales > Rhodobacteraceae > Ruegeria. Next base: position 91,017 of record NZ_WPZY01000007.1, read on the forward strand.
GCATGGCGCTGAACCCCGGCACCCCGGCCGAGGCGGTGGCACATCTGCTGGACCTGACCGATCTAATCTGCGTGATGACAGTGAACCCGGGCTTCGGCGGGCAGAAATTCATCGACATGACCGCCAAGATCCGCCGGTTGCGCGAGATGATCGGCGACCGCCCGGTGCATATCGAGATCGACGGCGGCGTTGATCCCAACACCGCGCCGCAGGTGGCACAGGCCGGGGCGGACGTGCTGGTGGCGGGATCTGCCGTGTTCAAGGGCGGCTCGGTCTCCGACCCCAGCGTCTACGGCGAGAACATCCGCTCGATCCGAGCCGCCGCCGAGGGCGTCTGGGCCTGATCCAGAGGTTTCCGAGACCCGGAGCGCTCTCGCCCGTCGTCGATCTCCCTTACGGGACATCTCCTCCCGTTGGGCCCGGCACCGCGCCACAGGCGCGGTGAGTCAGCCAATTGTGACCCAAGCGTCAAGAAGTTCTGACCTGACGTCGGCTAAGCGGGCTTTGCCGTCATTCGTTTAATGTCTTCGCTGTCGCAGAATCCGTTCGCAGGCGCGGCACACAATTTGGTGCAACGCAGAGCATGTCACCGAACTGGTCGTTCGCAAGCGTCGATTTATAGCCTCACCGCGACTGTAACTTCTCCGCAGTCAGGTCATACAACAGAGCTGCGAGCCTTTGCTGGCAATGCGTGGGTTTCACCCACCCTACAATTCCCACAAAACCTGAGACACAACCAGTGCAGGTATGGTTTCCCTGACTGGTCGCGCCGACCCCTCTGCCCTTACACTCTGCTCGCCCAACTATATTTTAAGGGCTGCGACTTTTCAGCGAAAGGAAATTACACGATGCCACAGGAATATTTTGTTCCGATGAAAATGAGTAAGATCAAAGGCGATACCAAGCTGCATGGCCAGTTCATCATCGACGGCGATGTCACCTTCAGTGCGTCGTCATCGGATGATGACGATGATGTACCGGTTCTGAATTTCGATCCGGACAAGCTCTTCTACGACGTGAAATGGATTGCCTGGCCGGGTTCGGCATCGGCTGCGTTTGGGGCGTCGATGGGGTACGATGTCGTCTCGCCGGATGATCTGAGCTATCCACCGCCCCGCAGGTAATCGCGGGTGCTTTGGCACAGCAAATCGGAAACGCTCCTTCGGGGGCGTTTCTTTTAATCTGCCGCGTCCATCATTGCCGACGCACAGCGCAGCAATTTCTGTACTGCGTGCGCGCACAGCACAAAATCAAATTAACAGTTCGGGCTCACTCCAGCCGATCCGCGAAGACATCCAGGAGCCTGTGCTTGAGGATCTTGCCGGTGGGCGCGGCGGGCAGGTCCGTGGCAACGACGATCCGGCTCGGGCGCTTGTAGCCTGCCAACCGTTCGGCGGCAAAGGCGCGCAGTTCTTCCGCAGACGGCGCGTCCCCTTCCTCGACCTGCACGAAAGCCACCACCTTTTCGTCCCCGGCCACCATCTGCCCCACGACCGCCGACTGGATGACCTGCGGGTGGTCGTTCAGCGCCGCCTCCACTTCGGGCGGGTAGACGTTGAACCCGCCATGGATGATCAGTTCCTTGCAGCGCCCGGCGATGTGCAGATGCTCCCTGCCGTCGAAATACCCCAGATCGCCCGTCCGCAGCCAGCCATCCTGCAACGACGCCGCCGTGGCCTCGGGGTTGCGGTAATAGCCCTTCATCACGTGAGCCCCCCGGGTCAGCACCTCGCCAACACCCTTGCCACCCCCGGCCACCGTCTCGTCCAGCTTCACCTCCACGCCGGGCAGCGGCGGGCCGACCGAGATGTCGGGATCGCCGATCCCGTTGCGCGACGCGCAGACCCCGGCGGTGCTTTCGGTCAGGCCATAGCCGTTCTGCAGGGCAACCCCATAAAACGCCTCGGCCTTGCGCTTCCACGCCGGATCCAGCGGAGCCGCCCCCGAGGAGGTATAGCGCAGCGTGCCGCCGGGCAGGCGGTCGTACCCCTGCTCTTTCGTGTACTGCATCAGCAGCGCATGCATCTGCGGCACCGCCGAGAACAGGGTCACGCCCGAGGTCAGCGCGCGATAGGTCCGGGCCACCGTGAACCGGGCCTCAAGCCGCACCGGCGCGCCCACACAGGTCGCCGCCGTCACCACCGAGGCCAGACCGAAGACATGGGTGATCGGCAGCACGCCGTAGATCACATCCTCCATCGTCATCCCCCGCAACTCTGCCGACGCGCTCCCTCCAAACAACAGGTTGCCGTGCGTTAGCATCACCCCCTTGGGTGTGCCAGTGGTTCCGGTGGTGAACAGCATCACCGCCACGTCCTGCAATTCCGGATCGGGATCACTGGGGAAAGGCGTGGCCAGATGCATCCTGCCGAAGGCACCGGACGCCTCCCGGGCCGTAAACCGCCCGGCATGGGCCAGCGCATCGGGCGAGGCGGCGGAGGTGAACAGGGCCGCAACAGGGCGCGCATGATCCACGATCCGCTGCAGCTCCGTGTCAGTCTGGCGTGCGTTGACGGGCAAGGCGCAAGCCCCGATCCGGGAACAGGCGAACAGAGCGGCAATGGCCGCGCAGCAATTCTCGGTCAGGATCATGACGCGGTCGCCGGGGCGGGCCCCGGCCGCGCGCAGCTCTGCCTCAAGCGCCGCGATGGCCGCCCCAAGCTGCGCATAGGTCCAGTCCGCGCCTCCATCGTCGGAAAAGGCCAGCGCATCGGGGCGCGCGGCGATCTGCGCATCCGGGTAGTCGTGCCATTTCTCCATCGTCGGACCCCTTCCCTCGGCGCTTCAGAACTCCGGTGGTCGCTTCTCCAGAAACGCCGCAATCCCCTCGGCAGCCTCCTCGCCGCCCGCCGCGCGGGCCATGGCGTCGCGTTCGGCATCGAGCTGCCGGGCCTCGGGTACCTCATAGGCCTGCGCCACCAGCCCCCGGATCACGCCCTGCGCCGCGCGCGGCCCCCAGGCCAGTTCATCGGCCAGCGCGTGTGCCGCCGCATCCACCTCACCCGCCGGAACCACGGCATTGACCACACCCAGCTCCGCCATCCGCTCGGCAGAGACGGGACGTGCCAGCAAACACATCTCCATCGCCAGTTGACGCGGCACCATCCGAGCCAGAGCCGAGGTCAGCCCTGCATCGGGCACCAGCCCCGCCCTGACATAGGCCGCCGTGAACCGCGCTCCTTCAGCGGCCACCAGCAGATCGCAGGCCAGCGCCAGCGAGACCCCGGCCCCCGCCGCACCGCCTTCGACCGCCGCAATCACCGACACGGGGCACGCGCGGATCAGACGCACCAGATCATGCAGATCATCCACCTTGTCCCGCCGCTCGGCCTCGGTCAGCTTGCGGCGTTCGATCAGCACATTCAGATCGCCCCCAGCGCAGAAGAACCCGCCCTCGGCGGTCAGGATAACCGCCCGAATACGCGGCTCGACGGCCTTCTCCATCGCATGGCGAATGGCCGCGTATAGATCCGCAGACAGCGCCCCGCGCCGGGCGGCGTTCCTGTTGACGACCACCAGCCGGTCGCCCAGATCTTCAACCCGCGCCAGCGTCACGGCGCCAGTGCCCGGCGCTTGAACACACCGGTCGCGGTCGCGACCAGAGTGCCGTCGTCCTGACGCAACTCACCGTTCACATGCACCAGCTTGCGCCCGCCCCCCGCCGGACGCCCCGTAGCCGTCACCACTCCCTCGCACACCGCCGCAACGTAGCTGGTGTTGAGCGACACGGTCAGCACCATCGGATGCTCCGCCCGGTCGAACCAGGCCGAGGCCGCGTTACCGCAGGCCACGTCCAGCAACATCGCGATGATGCCGCCATGCAGGACCTGCTGACTGTTTAGGTGCTGCGGCCCGATCTGCAAGTGGCACCGCGCGTGGCCCTCCGGGTCCGACAGGTCGATCTCGAACCCTACCGCGTTCTGACAGCCCGAGCGCCTGACGTTCGGGCGCCCCCCTTCATGCTGCGCTGAGTGCAATGAACCGCTCCAGATGATAATCCGCGTCCCCGAACCGGTGCTCGGCCATCACGATGCGCTTGGCGATATGCGCCAGCTCGTACTCCTGTGTCATCGCAATGCCGCCATGCATCTGGATCGCCTCCTCGGCCACCAGCCTGCCCGCCCGCGCGATCAGGTTGCGGGCGGCGGCGATCTGGCGATCCCGGTCCGGCGCCTCCAGATGCCCCGCCGCATTGATTACGGCTGAGCGCGCCTGCTCCAGCTCGATCAGCAGATCCGCAAACCGGTGCTGCAGCGCCTGAAACGTCCCGATAGGCCGCCCGAACTGCTTGCGGGTCATCAGGTACGCGCGGGTCAGCTCCACCGCGCTTTCCATCGCCCCCACCGTCTCGGCCGCCAGTGCTACATTGGCGGCGGCCACCGCGTCCATGAGCGGCGCAAAGCCCTTGCCCGCTTCGCCCAGCCGCGCCGTCCCCGGCAACCGCACCTCGTCCAGCACCAGCTCCGCCGCGCGGCCGCCAGCCAGCATCGGATAGCCGCGCAGGGTCACACCCTTGCTCCCTGCGGGCACAAGGAACAGCGAAATTCCGTCCAGATCGAAAAACCCGCCGCTTTCGCGCGCCGATACGATCAGGTACCCGGCGGCCTCGGCATTGATCACCACCGCCTTGCGGCCACTCAGAACCACATCGTCGCCGTCCCCGCGCACCGAGGTCTCCACCCGGCTCAGATCATAGCGGCTGGCCGGTTCGCCATGCGCCAGCGCCAGATGCAGACCACCGGCAATCACATCACCCAGCAGAGCCTTCTGCCCGTCATCGCCCAGCGCCGCAACCAGCCCGCCACCCAGCACGGCGGTGTCCAGAAACGGCTCGACCACCCCAGCGCGGCCCAGCTCTCCGAACACCGTGGCGATATCGAAGCCTGCGCCGCCAAAGCCGCCATCACTTTCCGCAAACAACGCCCCGATCACGCCCAGCTCGGCCAGCTCCGCCCAAATCTCGGCGCTCAGCCCCGCTTCACTGGAGATGATCCCATTGCGCACCTCGGTTGTGTAACGGTCGGTCAAGTAGCGCCGCAGCGTCTCCTGCAGCATCCGCCGCTCTTCGGTCAGGTTGAAATCCATCCCTCTACCCTCCCATCTTCATCTTGGCGATGATCCCACGCTGGATCTCGTTCGACCCGCCAAAGATCGACAGCTTGCGATTGTTGAAATACTGCACCGCCACCGGAGCAGCATAGTCCGGCCCGACGGGATCGTTGTCGCCCTCGATCATCTCCGACGCAAACGGCATCGCATAAGGCCCCACCGCGCGACGGGTCAGATCGTTGATTTCCTGCCGGATGGTCGTGCCCTTCACCTTCAGCATCGAGCTTTCCACCCCTGGCGCCTGCCCGGCAGCGGCTTGGCTGATGATCCGCATATTGGTCGTCGCCATCCCCATCAGGTCGATCTCGATCCGCGCCAGCCGGGCGGCGAAATGCGGGTTCTCGATCAGCGGGCGGCCACCCGCGCTTTCGATCCGCGCGATGCGTTTGACCGCATCCAGCCCCGCCTGACTGAACCCGACCCCGGCAATATTCGTCCGCTCATGGGTCAGCAGGTATTTGGCATAGGTCCAGCCCTTGTTTTCCTCCCCCACAAGGTTTTCGACCGGCACCCGCACATTGTCGAAAAACACCTCGTTCACTTCCGGCGTGCCATCGAGCAGCACGATGGGCCGCACCTCGATCCCCGGCGTATCCATGTCGATCAGCAGGAACGAGATCCCCTCCTGCTGCTTGGCCTCCGGATCGGTGCGCACCAGACAGAAGATCCAGTTCGCGTACTGGCCCAGCGTGGTCCAGGTCTTCTGCCCGTTGACCACGTAATGGTCCCCGTCCCGCACCGCCCGCGTCTTCAGCGAGGCCAGATCCGACCCCGCCCCGGGCTCGGAATAGCCCTGGCACCACCAATGCGCGCCATTCAGGATCCGGGGCAGGAAATAGTCCTGCTGCGCTTTCGACCCGAATTTCTGCAGCACCGGCCCCAGCATCGACAGACCAAAGGGCACGATGCGTGGCGCATAGGCCAGCGCGCATTCCTCCTCGAATATATGCCGCTGCACCGCATTCCACTCGGCGCCACCAAATTCGCGCGGCCAGTTGAAGGCCAGCCAGCCTTTTTCGTTCAGCGTCGCGTGCCAATCGTCATGGCCTTCCTTGCCCAGGCTGATCCCGGCCCGCACCTTGTCCGAGACCGCCTTGGGCAATTTCTCGGCCAGAAACGCGCGCACTTCCTCGCGAAACGCCTTTTCCTCATCCGTGTAACTCAGATCCATCCCTGCTGTCCTCCCCAAAACGCCCGTTGGGATATGCCCAGCCCGGCGCCCCGCGCCGGGCCGCGCCTGACCGGCCCTCGATGGGGCGTTCAGGCGCAGTTCCGGTCAGTAAATCTCGAACAATCCGGCCGCGCCCATGCCGCCGCCGATGCACATGGTAACGACACCCAGCTTCGCACCACGCCGCCGCCCTTCGCGCAGCAGATGGCCGGTCATCCGGGCGCCGGTCATGCCAAACGGATGACCGATGGCAATCGAGCCGCCATTGACGTTGCAAATCTCGTCGTCGATCCCCAGCCGGTTGCGGCAGTACAAGGCCTGGCTGGCAAAGGCCTCGTTCAGCTCCCACAGGTCGATGTCGTCCACCTTCAGCCCGTGCCGCTCCAGCAGGCGCGGCACCGCAAAGACCGGGCCGATGCCCATCTCATCGGGCTCACATCCCGCCACGCAGAACCCCTTGAAGGCGCCCATCGGCTCAAGGCCCCGCTTTTCGGCCTCATCGCTGTCCATCAGAACCAGCGCCGCCGCGCCATCCGAAAGCTGGCTGGCATTGCCCGCCGTGATGAAATTGCCCTCGCCCCGCACCGGCTCCAGCCCGGCAAGTCCCTCGGGCGTGGTATTCGGGCGGTTACACTCATCGCGGTCGACCGTGACATCGCGCCCAGAGACCTCGCCGGTCTCCTTGTCCTTCACCGCCATGACGGTCTGCATTGGCACGATCTCGTCATCGAACGTGCCCGCCGCCTGCGCCGCCGCGATCCGCTGCTGTGAGCGCAGCCCGTATTCGTCCTGCTCCTCGCGGCTGATGCCATAGCGCTTGGCGACGATATCGGCCGTCTCGATCATCGCCATGTAGATCGCGGGCTTGTGCTCCAGTATCCAATCCTCGGGCGCGGGCCGCGTCTTGGGCTGCACCAAAGAGATACTCTCAACCCCGCCCGCCACGATCGGCCCCGCGCCGCCCCCGGTGATCGCCTGCGCCGCCAGCGCCACGGTCTGCAACCCCGACGAGCAGAACCGGTTCACCGTCATGCCTGAGGCTGTCACCGGCAGGCCCGCGCGAATGGCGATCTGCCGGGCGATATTGCTGCCGGTCTCGCCTTCGGGAAAGCCACAGCCAATGATGCAATCCTCGACCTCGGCCCCGTCCAGCCCGGCTCGTCCGACCGCCGCCTGCACCGCATGGCCGCCCATGGTCGCGCCATGGGTGATGTTGAACGAGCCGCGAAAGGATTTGGCAAGGCCCGTCCGGGCAGCGGATACGATTACGGCCTGTTTCATCATGCGGCGTCCTTGTTCAGATCATCGAAAGTGCGGCCCTCGGCCACGAGTTGTTTCAGCAAAGGCGCGGGCTGCCAGAAATAGGCATCCTCTTCGGCCCAGGTCTCAATATCGACCAGCAGCCCGGGCAGCCCCTGCATATCCGCCCATTTCAGCGGCCCGCCGCGATAGCGCGGAAATCCGTAGCCGTAGAGCAGCGTCATATCCACATCGAGCGGACGCCGCGCGACCCCCTCGCCCACCACCTTGGCGGCCTCATTGACCATCGCCGCCATGTAGCGGCGGACAATCTCGGCATCGGTGAAGTCGCGCGGTGTGATCTCCTGCTCGGCCCGCTCCGCCTCGATCAGCGCCATCACCTCCGGGTTCGGCACACCCACCCGGCTGCCCGCCTCGTAGATGTAATAGCCCTTGCCTGTCTTCTGCCCGTAATGCCCCTGCTCGCACAGCTTGTCGGCATAGCTCGCATCGCGGGCACGCGGGTCCAGCCCCTCGGCCCGCCTGCGCTTGCGCACCGCCCAGCCGATATCCAGCCCGGCCAGATCCGCCACCGCAAACGGCCCCATGGCAAAGCCGAAATCGGTCAGCGCCGTGTCGATCTGATAGGGGCTGGCGCCATCCAGGATCATGTGATCGGCACAGGTGCGGTAGGTGCTCAGGATCCGGTTGCCGATGAACCCGTCGCAGACACCCGCCCGCACCGTGACCTTGCGCATCCGCTTGCCCAGCGACAGCCCGGTCGCCACCACGTCGGCCGCGGTGCTGTCCGGCACCACCACCTCCAGCAGCCGCATCACATGGGCCGGAGAGAAGAAGTGCAACCCGATCACATCCGCCGGTCGGCTGGTGACCAAGGCAATCTCGTTGATGTCCAGATACGAGGTGTTCGAGGCCAGCACCGCCCCCGGCTTGCAGGCCGCATCAAGCTGGGCAAAGACCTTCTTCTTGACCTCCATATCCTCGTAAACGGCCTCGATCACCATATCGACGCCCGACAGCTCGTAATACTCGGTGGCAAGCGTCAGCGCGGTCCCGACCATCTCGTCATACTGCGCCTGGGTCAGCTTGCCCCGTTTCACCGCGCCGCTCAGATTGTTCCCGATCCGGGCCTTGGCCGCCTGCGTCGCCTCCTGCGACATCTCCAGCAGAACCACCGGCAGGCCCGCCAGCAGCGCGGCGGTGGCAATCCCCGCCCCCATCGTGCCGCCCCCGATCACACCGACAGTGTGCAGAACCCGTGGCTCAACGCCCTTGAGTTCCGGCAGCTTGCCCACCGCGCGCTCGGCAAAGAAGGCATGGATCAGCCCCTCGCGCTGGTCCGAGGCCATAAGCTCCATGAACAGCTCACGCTCCCGCCGCATCCCGGCGTCAAAGCTCTCGGCCTCACACGCCGCCTGCACGGCCCGCACAGCAGTCGCGGGCGAGATCTGACCCCGCCCCTTTTTCAGCACCTGCTCATAGACCGCATCGAAATCCACGGGCGCGGGGGCAGCCATCTCACTGACCGGTCGGCGCGCCGCACCGCTGTCCAGCAGCTCGGCCACGTAGGCCAGCCCGACTTCACGCGGATCGCCTTCCTCGACCTTGTCGATGATCCCCAGCTTCAGCGCCTCGTCCGCCCGCACATGCCGCCCGCTGGTGATCAGGTCCAGCGCGGCCTCAACCCCCGTCACGCGCGGCAATCGCTGGGTACCACCAGCGCCGGGCAGGATGCCCAGATGCACCTCGGGCAGACCGACCTGCGCCGACGGCAGCGCGATCCGGTAATGGGTGGACAGCGCCACCTCCAACCCGCCGCCCAAAGCGGTGCCGTGAATGGCCGAGACCACCAGCAGCGGCGAGGCCTCGATCCGCGCGCAAAGCTCGGGCAGCCACGGATCCTGCGGCGGCTTGCCGAACTCGCGAATATCGGCCCCGGCAAAATAGGTCCGGCCCTGACCGTAGATCAGCACCGCCTTCGCGCCCTCTTCCTCTGCCCGCTCGATCCCGGCCAGCAGCCCCCGGCGCACATCGACGCCCAGCGCGTTGACCGGCGGGTTGTTGGCCGCCAGCACGGCAATATCCCCGACCCGTTCGTATTCTACAGCCTCGGACATGCGGCCTCTCCTCCCCTGTCTGCCGGGCGGCGTTGCGACTCGCCCGCTCTCCCATGTTGCAGAGACTAGCCTCCGACCGGGCGGCGGCGCGGAAAACCTTGCGTCACACCCCGATCGCCGGCGGGTGTCATGCCTGCAGCGGATTTCTGTTTCCCCGCAAGGGTGGTTTGGCTGGCAGATGAGATCAAGCGGAATCGGGGCACGCAGACCCGGTCGGCAACACTTGCACCCACCTTTCCGGGGCCGCCATATGCCGATAGGTTCAGACGTCCCGACACCAAGGCACGCCACATGCATCTTGCGATCCTGATGACCAATACCGACGAAAGCGCGTTTGCGCAGGCGCACCCACAGGATGGTGAGACCTTCACCGAGCTGATCCGCCTTGCCCGCCCGGATTGGAGCGCGGAGGTGTTTTCGGTCAAGGACGGGATCTTTCCCGACGACATGGCGCGGTTCGACGGGGCGATGATCACCGGCAGCCCGGCCTCGGTGCGCAGCGGCGAGGGCTGGGTGGAACGACTGTTCGGCCTGATCCGCGACATGGAACAGGCACGGCAGCCGCTCTTCGGCGCCTGTTTCGGGCATCAGGCAATCGCGGTCGCGCTGGGGGGCAAGGTGGACTGGAACCCAGGCGGCTGGGTACACGGGCTGACCCGCAACCACTTGCTGGCCCGCCCCGGCTGGGCCCGCGACCTGCCAGATGTGATCCGGCTTCATGGCTGCCACAGCGAGCAGGTGACGGTCTTGCCCGAGAATGCACTGAACCTGACCCGCTCCACCGCCTGCGCCACCACCGGTTTCGCCATCGGCCATCACATCTACACCACGCAGCACCACCCCGAGATGGAGCCGGGCTTTGTCAGGGCTCTGACCGAAGAAATGGCCGACACGCTGGGCCCCGAGGCCTGCCGGGCTGCCCTGGCATCGCTCAAGGACCCCGCCGATCAAAAGGCATATGCCGAAAGCATCGCACGTTTTTTTGAACAGGCCCGGCACCACCACCGGGACCAAGGCGTTTGAAAACGCCTTGAAGCGGTTTGCAAACCGCTTAAGCCGCTTGCAAGCGGCTTGGCCCGCCGGTGGAGAGGCGCTCACCTCACTCTTAGGTGATTGACTTTGTTGCAATTGTGCTAGGCTCCTTCCGAGGCACGGCGGACCCGAGCCCGCCGCAGCCGTCGATCAGCAACAGGGAGCGATGCAATGTGCGATATCTGCGTTATGAATGCCGTCAAGGACCGGATGCTGTCCCGCAGGTCTTTCTTCAAGGCCGGTGCAGCCGTGGCGGCCGGTGCGGCGTTGGGGTCGGCCACCACGACGCCGGCCATGGCCATGGGCCACGGCAATGTCACCGATATGACGCATGTCTATGACGCCGATTTCCCCACCTATTTCGGCGCGCCCGGAATCGAGATGACCCAGGGCTTCAACTTCAGGGACAACGGCTTCAACCTGTTCAATCTCGCCGTCAACGAACATACCGGCACCCATATCGACGCACCGCTGCATTTCTCTGCCGACGGCCAGTCAGTGGACGAGATCCCGGTGTCGAACCTGGTCTGCCCGCTCTGCGTGGTGCATATCCACGAAAAGGCCGCGGCGGATGCCGACGCGCAGGTCACGCCGGACGACCTCAAGGCCTGGATCGACACCAACGGCCCGATCCCCGACGGCGCCTGCGTCGCCATGCATTCGGGCTGGGGCAGCAAGACCGGCGGCGACGGTTATCGCAATGTCGATGGCGAGGGGAAGATGCACTTCCCCGGCTTCCACGTCGAGGCCGCGCAGATGCTGATCGAAGAGACCGGCGCGGTGGCGATTGCGGTGGACACCCTGTCGCTGGATCACGGCCCGTCGGCGGATTTCGCCACCCACTATGCCTGGCTGCCCACCAACCGTTACGGGATCGAGAACCTGGCCAATCTCGATCAGGTGCCCGCCAGCGGCGCCACGCTGGTCGTCGGCGCGCCGGTTCATCGCGGCGGCTCGGGCGGGCCGGCCCGCATCTTCGCGATGGTGTAGGCATGGCAACGGTTTCCCTGTTGTCCGACAACGAGGTCAGCGCCGAGGCGCTGGCCGTTTTCGACGACATCCGGGCGGTGCGCGGCACAGATTACGTGAACAACTTCTGGCGCGCGCTGGCCCACGATCCCGCCCTGCTGCGCGCCACGTGGGAGCGGCTCAAGGTGGTCATGGCCCCCGGCGCGCTGGACCCGCTGGTCAAGGAGATGCTCTATATCGCCGTCTCCAGCGCCAATGGCTGCGACTATTGCGTTCACTCCCATTCGGCGGCAGCGCGTGCCAAAGGCATGACGGACGAGATGTATGGCGAGTTGCTGGCCGTGATTGGCATGGCCTCACAGACCAATGCGCTGGCAAACTCACTGCAGGTGCCGGTGGACGAGGCGTTCACGGCCTGACCTCTGCCGAAACAAGTCCCGGCCGTGCCTCCGCTCCGGCACGGCCGAACCAATCCAAACACACATTTCCGTCGCAGATTTGCACTCAGCGCACAGCGGCTATTCCGTCTGTTGTCTGGCTCCCGCAGTCCGCGCGGCATAGATCACGCGGGAACGAAAACCCGCAGACGGGACGGCATTGCCATGGCACATTCAACCGCACAGCACTCCTCATTCCACGGCCTCTTCGCCGCCGTGGCCGATATCTTCAGCGGCATCTTCGATGCGCTGGTCCGCATCGGCGAGGCCAACTCCAAAGTCCGCCAGATCGAGGCGCTGGCGGCGCTCAGCGATGAAGACCTCGCCGCACGCGGCATCGCGCGCGAGGATATCATCCGCCACGTCCTGTCCGACGTCGCGTGACCGGCACAGCGGGGAGGCTCTACATCCCCGCCACCGCCTCAGCCGCCTTGGCATAGGCCCGCTCGCACAGTTCGAAATCCGCCTCGGTCAACGCGAGCGACGGATAGGTCTTGGCCGGCGACTTGAACATCCCGTTCTGCATCAGCATCGCGTTGAACCGGCCCGTGCGCTCCCCGTCCGAGCGGAACACATCGCGATAGTCGCGAATATCTGTGTCGGCAAAGACGATCTCGAACAGGGTCGGATCGCCAACGATGCGATGCGCGATGCCGTGCGCGTCCAGCGCCGCCCCTGCCATCTCCATCAGCCGCCGCCCGTTGGCGCGCAACTTGTCATACTGCCCCTCGCGGCGCAGCACCTCCATGGTCTTGAGCCCCGCCACCGCGGCCACCGGATTGCCCGACAGCGTGCCAAGCTGCATCAGCCATCTCTCGGATCCCACGGCACCCTTGTCGAAATGCGCCATAATATCGGCCTTGCCCGCAATCGCGGCCAGCGGGAAGCCGCCGCCGATGATCTTGCCCAGCGTGGCGATGTCGGGCGTCACACCATAGAGCTCCTGCGCGCCGCCATAGGCAAAGCGGAACCCGGTCACCACCTCGTCAAAAATCAGCACGATGCCGTATTTGTCAGCCTCCTCGCGCAGCAATTGCAGGAAACCGGGCGCGGGCGGAATGATCCGTTGCAACGGCTCGACGATGATCGCGGCCACCTGCTCGCCATGCTCGGCCAGCAGCGAGCGGATGTAGTCCGGATCGTTGAACGGCGCGATCAGCATCTCGGCACGGACGCTTTCGGGGATACCCGCACTGTCCGGCACCGCCTGCGGGAAGTTGACCATCCTGGCGGGCGCAAGGCTCATCTGCGCCTCGGCGCTCATGCCGTGATAACCGCCTTCGAACTTCACGATCCGGTCGCGGCCCGTATAGGCGCGGGCCAGCCGGATCGCGTACATGTCCGCCTCACCGCCGGAGGAGACATAACGGATCTGATCGGCACAGGGGACGGCGGAACAGATCTCTTCGGCCAGTTCGACCGCACGCGCATTGTTGGTGAAGAACGTCATGCCCTTGGGCAGTTGCTCGGCAACCGCTTCCATCACCTCGGGATGACCATGACCCAGCAGCATTGGGCCGGACCCAATCAGGAAGTCGACATACTCCTTGCCGTCCTCGTCCCAGACCCGGCTGCCCTTGCCCTCGCGGATGAATTTCGACGGATCGAAATTGCCCAGGCCGCCGCCGGGCAGCACGGATTTGGCCCGTTCGATCCAGTCGGCCTGACTGAGTGTGGTGAGCATGATGGCCTCCTATTCCAAAACCAGATCGGGTTCGCCGAGCGAAGCGCGGTCGGGCGCCACGCCCAGACCGGCCCCTTCGGGCGGCGCGATACGTCCAGCCTTGCGCACCGGTCCTTCCGGCGCAAGCCGGGGCGCAACATAGCCGGACAGGTCACAGACATTCATCAGCCGGGCGGGATCGGTGCTGGCACCCAGATGCAGCAACGCGGCCGTGGTGATGTCCGAGCCCCAGGTGTCCTCGACACACATCTTTGCGCCCAGATGCAGGCACAGATCGCGGGCCCGCCGCGCCGGAGAAAGCCCGCCGAATTTCGACAACTTCACCGCCACCGCATCCATGCAGCCCTGCGCATGACCCGCCAACAGGCTTGCCGTGTCATGGGCGCTTTCATCCAGCTTCATCGGCAGGCCCGTCGCGGCCCGCACGCGGGCGCAATCCTCGATCGTGGCGCAAGGCTGTTCCAGCATCACGTCCAGATCCGCTACCGCGCGGCCCACGCGGGTGGCATCGAGTGAGGTCGTGCCGCAGTTCCAGTCGCCGTAGACCAGCGGGCCGTCGCCCACCGCCTCGCGCACCAGCCGCAGCCGCGCCGCATCGACCTGCCAGTCACTATCCGCGCCCAGCTTGACCTGGAACTGGGTGATCCCCTGTGCTTGTGCCTCGCGTGCGATGCGCGCCATATCGTCCGGCGCGATGCAGGTGATCGAGTGATAGAGCGGCATGTCCCGCGCCTGCCGTCCGCCGAGCAGAGCATAAAGCGGCAGACCCGCCACCTGCCCTGTCAGATCCCAGAGCGCGATATCGACCGCCGATTTAGCATAGACATGCCCGTGCAAATGACGGTCCAGCCGGGCCATCAGCGCCTCGGGCCCCACCGGCTCGGCGCCCAGCAGCACCGGCGCCATCTCGGTCACTGCCGGGGCCACGCCGCGGGCGTAGGCGGGCAGGTAATGCGGGATCGGGCAAACTTCGCCCCAGCCGGTCAGGCCAGTGTTGGTCTCGAGCGCCAGCACCACCGTTTCGACCGTGTCGCAGGTCTTACCATCGGCCATGTAGTAAGCCTGATGGCTGGTCAACGGCACGTGCCAGATCGAGATGCGGGTGAGCTTCATGTTCGCCCCCCGCAGGTTCTGCGCCGCGCATTGCGCGTCGCTGGGGGGAAGGGGGACTTCGCCCCCCTCTTGGCCTGCGGCCAATTCACCCCCCACCGTATTTGGAACGAGAAGAAGATCATTGTCCGGCCTCGTATATGGCCACGGGGGCGCCCAGCGCGCCCTCGTCAGGGTGGACGCCCAGACCGGGGCTTTCGGGCAGGTACAGATGCCCCTCCTTGTTGCGGGGGCCGCGCCCCCCCGCGATGTCCAGTGTCAGCATGTCCTGACAGGCCCAGATGCCCAGCAGGTTGTGATCGGGGATGGTGGCGGCCAGGTGCAGCGCCTCGGTATCGGCCAGAACCGAGCCGCCAGTGGCCATCACGAACATGTCGATGCCGTGGGCCAGCGCGATGTCGCGGATGCGGGCGGCCTTGGTCAGCCCGCCGACGCGGTTGAGCTTGATGCCGAAGACCTCGGCCAGCCCCTCGCGGGCGATGCGGGCCGCATCCTGCAGGGTGACGAGACTCTCATCGACGCTGACCGGGGCCGCATGTTTGCTGCGGATGGCGGCGATATCGTCCAGCGTCTCGCCAGGCTGTTCGAACATCACACCCAGATCCTCGGTCGCCTTCATCACCCGCAGCGCCCGCTGCCGGGTCCAGGCGCGGTTGACGTCATAGAGGATACGCTCTCCCCGCGGCCGGTGCGCCTCGACATCGCGGATGCGCTCGATATCGCGCTCGGCATCGCCGCCCACCTTGACCGAATGCACGTGGTAGCCGCGCTGGCGGTAGCGGTCCATGACCTCGCGGGTTTCCTGAACCGTCTTGGCGCCCACAGAGGAGGCGATGGGGGCAGGCGTACGCGCGCCGCCGCCCATCAGGTCGGCAATCGGCAGCCCCGCCGCCTGCCCGGCAATGTCCCAGCAGGCCATGTCGATGGGGGACTTTGTGTAGAGATGCCCGGGCAGCGCCAGATCCATCGCCCGCTCGACCTCGAGCACCTTGCGCGGGTCGAGGCCGAGGATGAAGGGCGCCATGGTCTCGATCCCGGCGCGGATACCGGGACCATGGGCGGGCACATAAGTGTGGCCCCAGGGCGTGCCCTCGCCCCAGCCGGTCAGGCCCGCATCCGTCTCGATCTTCACGAAAGTGGCGTCCAGCACCTCGAATTTCAGCCGGCCGCCGGAGAGCCAGTAGGGATGTTCCAGCGGCAGGTCGACGTGATAGACCGAGATGCGGGTGATCTTCATTTCAGTTCCACTTCGACAAAGGACATGGGCGTGTCCCCGGCATTGATCACATTGTGTTCGACCCCCTCGTCGCGGCGATAGGCGGTTCCTGCGGGGACCGTCACCTGGTTGACCGTGCCGTCCGGCAATTCCAAGCGCATGTGGCAATCGGTGATGGCGGTGATGACGTAATCCATCTCGTGGCGGTGCCATCCGGTTTCCGCATCGGGGGCAAAGTCGAAACGCGTGACCCGGACGCGCACATCGTCGATCATCTTGGTTGCAACAGCCTGCGGTCTCATTGGGCGAACTCCTCAATCGGCGCGCCAAGACTGTTGAAATCGGGCTGGACGCCCAGACCCGGCGTGTCGGGCGCATAGAGCTTGCCGTCCCGCGCCACCGGCCCGCCGATCCCGGTCGAGCGGGTGTTGTAATTCATCAGATCGGTGGTGTTGTGCAGGTAGTCTTCCGGCGTCGTGGCGGCGAAATGGGCCAGCGCAGCGCTGGCGATCTCACCGCCCCAAGTATCCTCGGCCACCACCGGAATGCGGTTTTCGATCAGGTAGTCGCGCACGCGGCGCGCCTTGGAGAGCCCCCCGAGGTTGGAGATCTTGAGGCAGACCAGTTCCGCCGCGCGGTCCGCCACGATCTGCTGCGCGACGGCCATGCCGGTGACGCATTCGTCCAGCTTCATCGGCAGGTCGATGCGGGCGCGGACCTGCAGGCATTCGGCATAGGTGCGGCAGGGCTGTTCGAAGATGTAATCCAGATCCCGCGTCGCCCGTGCCACCCGCAGCGCATCGTCCACCCGCCAGCCCTGATTGGCGTCCGCCATCGCCTTCTCTCCGGGCTTGAGCAGCGGCACGGTACCCCGGATACGCTCGACATCCGCAGCCCAATCGCTGCCGACCTTGATCTGGAACTGGCGGTAGCCCTGCGCGCGATAGCGCTCCATCTCGGCGATTGTGCCCTCGGTGTCCTTCTGCGGCGCAACCCGATACATCGGCGCGCCGTCGGTCAGCTTGCCACCCCAGATCGCCCACAGAGGCGCGTCCAGCGACTGGGCAAGGATGTCCCAGCAGGCCGCATCAAACGGCGATTTGGCATAGCCGTGACCCTGCACCAGATGATCCAGGATCTGCTCGATCCGCGCCACGTTGCGCGGGTCTTCGCCCAGCAGACGCGGCGCCACCAGACGCGCCAGCGCCGGAACGCCTTCGGAATGCGCGATCATGTAGTTCTCGCCGCAGGGCGTGAACTCTCCGCAGCCCTGCAGCCCCGCATCCGTGTCGATCACCACCACCGAGGCAATGGCGGTTTCAATCGCATTGCCGCCCCCCCAGACATAGGCCCCGCCCACGTAGGGCAACCCGGTCTGGAAGATGCGGATGCCGGTGATCTTCATGCGGCGTCCATCCGGGGCAGGTCCGCCATCCCCTCGCCGCGCCAGAGCACGAAGGTCAGGATCGGCCGGTCGGTGGTGACCATCGCGTGGCTCTGCCAGCTGACATGGGCCCGGGTCTGGCCGGGACCGACATGAGCCTCATCGCCCGCGACCCGGAAATCCGCACCACCGGCAAGGGTCAGGTAGATCTCTTCGGCCTGATGGCTGTGCCAGTCATAGCTCAACCCCGCGCCCCAATAGCCGATATAGCCGCGCAGCCGGGTCGAATGAAAATGCCCGGTGGGACCGAACAGCTCGTAATAGCCGTAGCGGTTGCGAAAATCGGCCCCCACTTCGGCTTCGGTATAGGTGCGCTTCCAATGCGCCAGATGCGCCGTGGCCCGCACCGCCTCGACCAGAGCCTGCGTCTGCCCCGTGCCGTCCAGCGCAAATCCGGCGACCAGATCCGTGGCCGGGATGGCGCGCGGCTGCAGACCGGTTTGGGCCAGCACGTCCGGCCAGGCGCCAAAACCCCGCAGGTCGTCATGCGCCCGGTGCAGCTGGCGGGCGGCTTCAAGAACGTCGTCGAGTGTCACGGGATCACCACGATATTGCCGGTATGCGTCTTTTCGATAAAGGCCTGCTGGGCCTCACGCAGATCAGCTAACGGATATGTAGCGGCCAAAGCTGGCTTGATTTTGCCATCCTCTATGTATTTCACGACATCGGTGAAATTTTCCGGCCTGTTCACGGTCGAGCCGGTAAAGGTCAGGTCGCGCAAGTAAAAGGTGCGCAGATCGAGCTCGACCAGAGGCCCTGCAATCGCACCGGAACAGGTATAGCGGCCGCCCCGCTCCAGACTGTCGATCAGGTCGGGCCAGATCGGACCGCCCACCACATCGGCCACAACGGTGATCTTTTCACCCTTCAGCGCAGCTTTCAGGTTCTCGGGGCCGCGCGGCAGAATGCGGTCCGGTCCCAACTTTGCAACATCTTCGTGCTTGGCTTCGGACGCCATGGCGATCACCCGCGCGCCGCGCAGTTTCGACAGCTGGATCAGCGCACCGCCCACGCCGCCCGAGGCACCGGTCACCAGCACGGTGTCGCCCGCGCCCACATTTGCGCGATCCACCATCCCCTCGGCGGTGACGTAAGAGCAGATGAAGGTCGCCAGTTCCGCGTCGCTCAGCTCGCTCTCGATGGGCGCAATGCCCCGCACATCAGCCTTGGTGTATTCGGCAAAACCGCCGTCACATTCCGAGCCGAAATACCCCGCCTTGTCGCGGTTCATCGGATCGTCCCAGTCACGGAGCCACCCGGCCACCATGACCCGCTTGCCGATCAGCCCGGGATCCGCGCCCTCGCCCACCGCCACCACGGTGCCGACCGCATCGGCCCCCTGAATGCGCGGAAAAGTCAGCGGGGCCCCGCCCCAGGTGCTGTCGGTGTCATCCACCTCCGAGTAGGCGCCGCCGGTCGTCGCCTCGTCCACCGTCTTCGAGTACCAGCCCGACCGTGTGTTCACGTCGGTATTGTTCAGCCCGCAGGCTCCGACCCTGATCAGCACCTCCATCGGCCCCGGCTGCGGCGTGGGCCAGTCCTCGTGCCATTCGTATTTGTCCAGATCGCCATGGCCGGTCAGAACCATGGCCTTCATCGTCGCAGGGATGGTCATCGGTGTGTTCCTGACTCGGGCATATGGGGGCTCTGCCCCCGCCGCGCGTTGCGCGTCTCCCCCGGAGTATTTTCGAAAAGATGAAGCCGGGGTCTCATTCGGCGGGCTCCAGGGCGACATCGGTGCGCGGCAGCAGGCTTTGCGGATCATAGGCGGATTCACCCAGAACACGGCCCCGGCGCGGTTGCCCGGCGATCACGACCTCGAGCTGGGTTCCCGGCACGTTGGCGTGCGGTTTGACATAGGCAAAGGCGAGGATCTTGCCGACCGTGTGGCCATAAGCAACTGAGGCGGTCGAGCCCACGACCGTGCCATCCAGCAACACCGCCTCGCCGCCATGGCCGTCCTCGACCCCATCGGGTTCGATCTCCAGATAGGCGCAGACCCACGGCAGGTCGGTGTTCAGGGTCTTGTCCTTGCCCAGATAGTCCTTGTCGGTGCGGGCAAAGCGCAGCACATCGGCCTCGGCCAGCGTGACCTCATTGGTCAGTTCACCTGCCCCTTTGAAGCCCTTCTCCATCCGCAGCGTATTCATCGCGAATGAGCCGTAATCGGCGATCCCGTGCGGCTCACCCGCCGCCCAAAGCGCGTCATAAACCGCCAGCGTGTTGTCGCGCGGGACATGCAGCTCCCAGCCCAGTTCGCCGGCATAGGACATGCGAAAGGCCCAGAGCTTGTGCCCGTCCACCTCGATCTGTTGCGCGGTCAGCCATCTGAACCCGGCATTGCTCAGGTCCGCGTCCGTACAGGCCGTCAGAACCTCGCGCGCCTTGGGGCCGTTCAGGCTCAGTGCCGCCCAGTCGGTCGAGCGCAGGATGATATCGACGTTTTCCTCAGCGCGCTGGTGATTCAGATGATCCAGCAAGCGTTGCTCGAAGAAGGCCGCGCAGACGAGGTAGTACCGCCCTTCGCCCAGCTTCACGACCGTGGTTTCCAGCTCGATCCGGCCCCGGCGGTTCAGCATGTGGGTCAGCGCGATGCCGCCCGTCTTTTGCGGCAGGCGGTTGGCCACCAAACGATCCAGCAGCGCCTCGGCATCCGGCCCGGTCACTTCGACCTTGGTAAAGGCCGAGATATCCATGATCCCCACCGCCTCGCGCACGGCCTTGCACTCGGCCCCGACCATGTCGTGCAGCACGTTGCGGCGGAAGGAATAGTGATCACGCTGTTCCACCCCGTCACGCGCAAACCAGCGCGGGCGTTCGTGGCCATAGACCTCTTCGTAAACCGCGCCCTTGTCCTTCAGCCGCTCATACAGAGGCGAGGGTTTGATCGGACGCCCCTCCAGCCGGTTGAAATGCGGGAACGGGATCTCGTGGCGCAGCTTGTAATCCTCATGCGCCTTGGTGACCTGCCAGTCCTTGGTCGCATAAGACCCAAAGCGGCGCGGATCGTATTCGCGCATCGAGATATCCGCCGCCCCATGCACCATCCACCGTGCCAGTTCGCGGGTCAGGCCCGGCCCCCAGCCGATCCCGATCTGGGTGCCACAGCAGCACCAGTAATTCCGGACCCCCGGCGCGGGCCCGATCAGCGGATTGCCGTCCGGCGGGTGCGAAATCGCGCCGTGCACCTCGCGCTGAATGCCCAGCTCGGCGAAGATCGGCATCCGGTTCAGGCTTTCCTCGAGCCACGGCATGATCCGGTCGTAATCGGCATCGAACAGCCAGTTCTCGTAGTCCCACGGGCAATGATCGTGCCAGACGGAATTCGAGTTCTCTTTCTCGTAGATTCCGATCAGCCCGCGCTTTTGTTCCATGCGGATATAGCCCGAGACCTTCTTGTCGTCGCGGATGACCGGCAGTTCGGTGTCGAGGTTTTCAAACTCCGGCACCGGCTCGGTCACGAAGTAATGGTGGGTCATCGAAGTCATCGGCAGTTGCAGCCCCGACCACTCGCCCATCTGCCGGGCGTAGGTGCCGCCCGCATTCACCACATGCTCGCAACGGATGGTGCCCTTCTCGGTCTCGACCACCCACTCGCCATTTTCGGCCTGCGCGATGTTCGTCGCCCGGCACTGACGGATGATCCTGGCCCCAAGCTGACGCGCGCCCGCCGCCATCGCCATGGTTACATTGGTCGGGTCCACGTGACCGTCATCCGGCGTGTGTAGCGCGCCCAGAACACCGTCGAGATTGTAGAACGGGTGCAGCTCGGCCACCTTTTCCGGCCCCACCAGTTCGATGTTGAACCCCAACGACCGGCCCACCGACAGCGTGTGGCGTAGCCAGTCCATCTCGTCCTCGGTATAGGCCAGCCGGAAGGACCCGCAGCCGTGCCATGTCACTGCCTGACCTGTCTCGGCCTCCAATGCGCCGGAATACAGGCCGATGTTGTAATCCACACATTTGCCCAGCCCGAAAGAACTGGTCGAATGAGTGATCTGTCCCGCCGCATGCCAGGTGCTGCCGCTGGTCAGCTCCGCCTTTTCCAGCAAAACCACATCGGTCCAGCCCTCATGCGCCAAATGATAGGCCAGACCGACGCCCATGACCCCGCCTCCGACGATGACCACGCGCGTGTGTGTGGGCAGTTTGCTCTGGGACATGATTTTTCCTCTTCCCGAGTCGCGTTTCTGCTCGACAGGCTAATTCCACATTTGTACCATCGTCAATCATGAATGACACAAATGTATCATCATCCGTTCTCGACCGCCTCACTGAAGAGTGGGACGCCCTCACGCCCGAGGCGCAGAAGGCCGCGCGTTACGTGCTGGAAAACCCAACGGATGTTGGGGTTTCAACCGTGCGCGAGATTGCCGAGGCCGCCAAGGTCAAGCCCAACACCTTCGTGCGCATGGCCCGGCAGGTGGGCTTTGACGGCTACGAGGATTTCCGCGCCCCCTTCCGCGATGCGATTCGCCGCGGCACCGTGTCGTTTCCCGACCGCGCCCGCTGGCTGCAGAACATCGGGAAATCCGGCGAACTGGGCGGGCTCTACGCCGACATGGTCGGCGCCGCGATCCGCAACATCGAGGATACCTTCGCCGGGATCGACGCCACGCGCCTGAAGGCCGCCGCTGAGGACATCTGGAATTCAAGGCAGGTCTACACGCTGGGCGTCGGCGTCAACAATTCGAACGCCCGCAACTTCACCTACCTCGCCTCGACCGGCATGAAGCAATTCCACGCCATCCCCCGCCCCGGCTCGACCCCGGTGGACGACCTGGCCTGGGCCGACGGGCAGGACGTACTGATCGCCATGACCTGCAAACCCTACCGCACCGAAGTGATCGAGGCGGTCAAGCTGGCCCGCGAGCAGGGGCTGACGGTGGTCGGCATCTCCGACAGCCCGGCCAGCCCGATCATCCTGACCGCCCATCACGGCTTTGTCGTCGCCGCCGACACACCGCAATTCTTCCCCTCCTCCGTCTCGACCATCGCCCTGCTGGAAACGCTGCTGTCCTTCGTGATCGCCGTCTCCAGCGACGAGATCGTCGAACGGGTCGAGCGTTTCCACCGCCGCCGCCACCAGCTTGGCCTCTATGCCGAGGAACCCCAATGAACGCGCCCCTGACCCACTCACTGGACGCCCGCTACTACACCGACCCCACAATCTTCGCACAGGAGATGC
This sequence comes from Ruegeria sp. HKCCD8929, assembly GCF_013031405.1. Classification (GTDB taxonomy): domain Bacteria; phylum Pseudomonadota; class Alphaproteobacteria; order Rhodobacterales; family Rhodobacteraceae; genus Ruegeria. The sequence goes on from NZ_WPZY01000007.1 coordinate 113,754, forward strand.
GGGGACTTCTGGCCCGCACATGGCAGTTCGCAGGCCACATCGCGCAGGTCCGGGAAACCGGCGACTATTTCGCCTTTGAGATCGCTGGCCAGAACCTCTTTTGCATCCGCGGCCGCGATGGCGAGATTCGCACCTTCTACAATGTCTGCCAGCACCGCGCCCACGAAATGGTCACCGGCGCCGGCAACACCCGCGTCGTCGTCTGCCCTTACCACGCCTGGACCTATGAGCTCTCCGGCCAGTTGCGCGCCGGGCCCAACATCAAATCCGTTCCCGGCTTTGACCGCAGCGCCATCTGCCTGACCTCTGTCCGCACCGAGGTCTTCAACGGCTTTATCTTCGTCAACCTCGACGATGACGCCGCCCCGATGGACGACTGGTACCCCGGCGTGCGCGAGGAAATCCGCGCATTCGTCCCGCATATCGACGATCTGGAACCGCTGGAATGGGTCGAGATTCCGGAAAACTGCAACTGGAAGGTCAGTGTCGAGAACTACTCGGAATGCTATCACTGCCCGACCAACCACCCGACCTTTGCCGAAGGCGTGGTCAAGCCCGAAACCTATGACATCCAGCCCGATGCGGGCGGCGGCTACGTCCTGCGTCACACGACCGAGTGTCAGAGCCTCGACAAGATGACCTACCCCATCGACCTGTCGGTGCCCCATGCGGGCGACTACCAGTCGTGGTTCCTGTGGCCGATGTTCTCGTTCCAATGCTACCCGGGCAATGTGCTGAACACCTATCACTGGCGCGCAAACGATGCCGATCACTGCACCGTCTGGCGCGGCTGGTACACCGAGGGCGGCTCGGAAAGCGCGGTGATCCGGCAACTGGCCGTACAGGACCGCGAAACCACGGTCGAGGAAGACATCCGCCTGGTCGAATCCGTCCACCGCGGCCTGAAATCCCGCGGCTACCGCCCCGGCCCGCTGGTCCTCGACCCCGGCTGCGGCGTGATGTCGGAACACTCCATCGCCCGGCTGCAACAATGGATGCGCGAGGCCGTGGATGGCTGACTTCCGCACTACATACACCAAACCCGTAGGGCGGGCTTCAGCCCGCCTCCCGCTTGCAGCCGCACGGGATTGGATACGCAAATCCCTGCTCTCGCTTGCAGGCCTGTGTCTGACATCGCTTCCAACATCGGCCTGTTATACGCCAGAAATGGGCTCTTACTTCTTTTGGAGCAAACTCTCCGAAGAACTACTGGAAAAGGAATTTGCCGCGAAAATCAGGGTGAAATCCTTTGAACCAACGATGTGGGAAGCCGTCGAATACAAACTTTCCGATGGCACAACACATCAAGGCCGTCAGCTGATTAGCTGGCCAACGATCGAATTTGAGGTGGTTGAATTATTCCGGGGCAAACTGGACGTGACGACATCCGTGCAGAAACTAATGGTGGACAGCTGCAATTCAGGCGTGAGGCTCGAGTCCGGAGATGAACGCTTCGTTGCGGGGCGGATAGTCGACGGGCGACCCGTTTTGCAGAAAATTCACTACCACACCGGAGGGTGGGAATGACGGAAACGCTTGTCGGCCAATGCATGTGCGGCGCGGTCAACTGGTCGTCATCCGACCAGATCACCCGCCGCCTGTCCTGCCATTGCGGCGACTGCCAGAAAGCCACCTCATCCCCGTTCACGACATTCGTGGGCCTACCCCCGGAAACCGTCGAATGGACCGGCGAGATCAACCACTACGAAAGCTCGCCCGGCACCCATCGCGGCTTCTGCCCAAAATGCGGCACCCGCCTCTATTTCCGGTCAGACAAATGGCCGGGAGAGATCCACATCCACGCGGCGACGTTGACCGACGCCTCAAGCTATACCCCCGACGCCCATGTCGTCATGGCCAGCGCCGTTCCCTGGCTGCATCTGGCCGATGACATTCCCAAACACCAAAGCTTTCAGGCCGAGCCCGCCGATCAGGAGTAGAACCCATGCTGATGCCCGGTGAGTGGCAACCCGAACACAAACTGTTCCCGCATTCGGTGGGTTTTACGTCTCCACCTTTCGACTTTGACGCCGCACCATCGGATTTCCTGCGCATGTGTCCCGAAACCGTCGGCGTGCATGGCTGGATGCTGCACGTGCCCGACTATGTGCACGGGCTGGACCAGCGCAAACAGAATTTCGGCATGCTCGATGATTTCGTCCATTGCATGTCTCGCAACGGCGTCGATGTCTGCGGACAGGTCGGCTCAAACTGGGTGCATGCCTGCGGTCTGGGGGTCGAGGGCGTCCGGCAGCATTGCGAAGACCTCTCCGACAAATACGGCATCCGGTTTCACATGGCCGGATACGCCATGGTCGAAGCCCTGCGTGAGATAAATGTCGAGAAGGTCGCGCTCAACGCCGCCTATCACTGGCCCGAATGGTGGCAGGGCACGGTGGGCTTTTTGCAAGAGGCCGGGTTTGACGTGGTTTGGGCGGGCAACTTTCACGATCAGGGCTGGTTCGCCAGTCAGGAAGAGGTCAACGCCTACCGCTGGGTCTTCGGCGGCGATCTGGCAATGAAGAGTTTCGAATATGTCGCCGAGCTGGCACCCCAGGCCGAGGCAATCCTGATTAACGGAATGTGCAACTTCCGCACGGGTCCGGACGGGTTACCGCAACGCCCGTTGCACCTGGCCGACGATCTCGAGGCGGCACTGGGCAAGCCGGTGATCGGCCATGACATCGCGCTCTACTGGCGCATCTTCAAATCGCTCGGGATTGCGCCCGAGACACCACATGGGCAGCTTTTGAGGCGGCTCTAGTCACCGAAAAAACCTGTACAAGTCGAACACGTCGCATCCGGGAGCCGGTACAAAATGCACAAAATCCTCGCCCTGTGGGCTGTGCCCCGCTCAACCTCGACCGCCTTCGAATGGATGATGCGGCAGCGCGGCGATCTCGATTGCCTACACGAACCGTTCGGCGAGGCATGGTATCAGGGCGAGGAGCCGCTCTGGCATCGGTTCCAGCCCGGCGAGAAAACGACCCCCGGCCTGACCCTGGAAAGCGTCTGGGACGACATCCAGCAACGTGCCCGCAAAGGGGCCGTGTTCCTCAAGGATTTTCCTTATTATATCAACCACATGTGGGACGCAGAGTTTCTGTCGAACTTCACCCACGCCTTCCTGATCCGAGACCCGGCCAAGACGATAACCTCGATGTACAAACAATGGCCGGATTTCGCCGAGGGTGAGGTCGGCTTCCCCGAGCAGCGCGCCCTGTTCGATCTGCTGACCGCTCTGAACGGCGCCCCGCCCCCGGTGATCGACAGCGACGACCTGCTGGAAGATCCCCATGCCATGACCAGAAAATTCTGCGATTCCATGGGCATACCCTTCATCGAAGAGGCGCTGACATGGGCGGCCGGCGGTGACCCTTCCGCCCATAGCTGGTGGGACGGCGGCTCGTTTCACGGCAATCTCGCGAAGTCCACCGGACTGGTGCCGCAGCCGCGCAGACATATCTCGATCGAGGACGCTCCCGACCGGGTCAAACAGGTGTATCGCCGGATGAAGCCGCACTACGATCACCTCTATAAACACCGCATACAGCCGTGATTTCCACCACGCGCAAACCGGAGACAAAACATGGCAGACACATTTGACGAAGACCTGTTCCTGAAAGGTCTGGAGCAGCGCAAAGGCACGTTGGGCGCTGAATATGTTGAGAAAAACCTGGCCGCCGCCGACGATTTCACTCGCCCCTTCCAGGAGGCGATGACCGCCTGGTGCTGGGGCTTTGGCTGGGGCGACGATGTGATCGAGCCCAAGACCCGCTCGATGATGAACCTCGCCATGATCGGCGCGCTCGGCAAGATGCACGAATGGGAAATCCACTGCCGCGGCGCGCTGAACAACGGCGTCTCAAAGGAAGAGATCCGCGCCATCGTCCATGTGGTCGGCATCTATTGCGGCGTCCCGCAGGCGCTCGAATGTTTCCGGGTGGCCCGCAAGGTTCTGGCGGAGGCCGGACAGCTTTGAGGCCATGCCGAAGGATGTTTTGAAGGCCCGCCCTCGTGGCGGGCTTTTCTTTTGGCGCCTCATGACATGTTACGAAAAAAACTGCCAGAAGCAAATTCCGTTACATTTTGTCTTGCCGCGAATCGCATTCCGGCGTATTACCCGACCAAGCGGTCACTTAATGACGCCCTACGCAAGACCGGAGTTTCTGACGCATGGACGCTTTCATCTGCGACGCTCAACGCACGCCCATCGGGCGCTATGGCGGAGCCCTTTCCCAGGTGCGCACGGACGATCTGGCCGCAATCCCGCTGGCGGCACTGAAGGAGCGTAACCCGGATGTGAATTGGGCCAGCGTCGATGACGTGATCTATGGCGATGCCAATCAGGCCGGGGAGAGCAACCGCAACGTCGCCCGCATGGCCGCCCTGCTGGCGGGCCTGCCGGTCGATGTGCCCGGAACTACGATCAACCGGCTGTGCGCCAGCGGAATGGATGCGGTGGGCATGGCCGCCCGCGCGATCAAAGCGGGCGATTACGATTTGGCTATCGCCGGCGGCGTCGAGAGCATGTCACGGGCGCCCTTTGTGATGCCCAAAGCCACCAGCGCCTTTACCCGCGCGAACGCGGTTTATGACACCACCATCGGCTGGCGTTTCGTGAACAAGAAGATGCACGAGATGTACGGCACCGACTCGATGCCGCAAACCGCCGACAACGTGGCCGAGGACTACCAGATCAGCCGTACCGATCAGGACGCTTTTGCCGCCCGGTCGCAGGCCCGCTGGGCCGCCGCGCATGAGGCGGGTTTGTTTGCCGACGAGATCACGCCGGTCACTATTCCGCAGCGCAAGGGCGAGCCCATTGTAGTGGAGACCGACGAACATCCCCGCCCCGGCACCAGCGCCGAAAAGCTCTCGGGCCTCAAGGGCGTTAACGGACCGGACAAGACGGTGACCGCAGGCAATGCCTCGGGCGTGAATGACGGCGCGGCGGCGATCCTGCTGGCGAATGAGGCATCGGCGGCACAGAACAACCTGACCCCGATGGCCCGCGTAGTCGGCATGTCGGTGGCGGGCGTCGAGCCCCGCGTGATGGGCATCGGGCCGGTGCCCGCCAGCCAGAAGCTGCTGGCCCGCGCAGGTCTCAGCATCGACCAGATGGATGTGATAGAATTGAACGAAGCCTTTGCGTCGCAGGGCCTTGCCACCCTGCGCGCGCTTGGCGTGGCCGACGATGCACCCCATGTTAACCCCAACGGGGGCGCCATCGCGATCGGCCACCCGCTGGGCATGTCCGGCGCGCGGCTGGTGATGACTGCGGCCTATCAGTTGAAACGCACCGGCGGGCGCTATGCGTTGTGCACCATGTGCGTAGGCGTCGGCCAGGGGGCCGCACTTATTCTCGAACGCGTGTAGGGCGCGGTCCAAAAAAACGGGAGGAGACCCGATATGTACGCTCAAATGATCAAGGCAGCAGGAACCGGCGTCAAATCCCGCGAGGAGATGACCGATCAGGAACGCGTGTTTCAAGACAAGATCGACGCCGATATCAAGATCGAGCCGCGTGACTGGATGCCCGATGACTACCGCGCCACGCTGATCCGCCAGATCGGCCAGCACGCGCATTCCGAGATCGTAGGGCAACTGCCCGAAGGCAACTGGATCACCCGCGCGCCCACATTGGAACGCAAGGCGATCCTGCTGGCCAAGGTACAAGACGAGGCGGGGCATGGCCTGTATCTCTACTGCGCCGCCGAAACACTGGGCGTCAGCCGCGACGAGATCACCGAGATGCTGCTGGATGGCCGCATGAAATACTCGTCGATCTTCAACTATCCGACGCTGAACTGGGCAGATATCGGCGCCGTGGGATGGCTGGTCGATGGTGCGGCGATCATGAACCAGGTGCCGTTGCAACGGACGTCCTATGGCCCCTATTCGCGCGCGATGATCCGCATCTGCAAGGAAGAGAGCTTTCACCAGCGTCAGGGCTATGACGCGATCCGCAAGATGGCCGAGGGCACGCCCGAGCAGCGCAAGATGGCGCAGGATGCGCTGAACCGGTTCTGGTATCCGTCGCTGATGATGTTCGGACCTTCGGACAAGGAGTCGGTGCATTCGGCGCAGTCGATGGCGTGGAAAATCAAGATCAACACCAATGACGAGTTGCGCCAGAAATTTGTCGATCAGACCGTGCCGCAGGCCGAGTATCTGGGTCTGACCATCCCCGACCCCGAGCTGAAGTGGAACGAACAGCGCGGACATTATGATTTCAGCGAGCCGGACTGGTCCGAATTCTTCGACGTGATCAAGGGCAACGGCCCCTGCAACGTGGACCGCCTCGCCGACCGCAACAAGGCTTGGGACGACGGCAAATGGGTGCGCGACGGGCTGCTGGCCCACGCCGAGAAGAGAAAGGCCCGTAAATCCGCCGCCGCCAAGGTGGCAGCCGAGTAAAACATGAACGATCCGCTGCGCGAGGCTGCCGGTTTTCGCCACCGGAATCAGAACCCGCGCCCAGCCAGGAGGAGAACTGAGCGATGAAAAACGAATGGCCCCTGTGGGAAATCTTCATCCGCGGCCAGCATGGCATGAGCCACCGCCACGTGGGCTCACTGCATGCGCCTGACGCCGAGATGGCGATCAAGAACGCCCGCGACGTCTATACCCGCCGCAACGAGGGCGTGTCGATCTGGGTAGTTGAAGCAAAGCATATCAGCGCCACCGCGCCGGGCGACAAGGGCCCGCTGTTCGAACCGTCGGAATCCAAGATCTACCGTCATCCGACGTTCTTTGACATTCCCGACGAAGTGGGGGCGATGTGATGACCCGGGAAGACGCCTTTCTGCAATTCCTGCTGCGGATGGGGGACAACACCCTGATCCTTGGCCACCGGGTCAGCGAATGGTGCGGCCACGCGCCGGTGCTGGAAGAGGATATCGCGCTGGCCAATACCGCGCTGGACCTGATCGGTCAGACTCAGATGTGGCTGGGGCTTGCGGGTGAGATCGAGGGCGCCAAGAGCGCCGACGATCTGGCCTTCCTGCGGGACGCCTGGGATTTCCGCAACGTGCTGCTGGTCGAGGTGCCGAACGGCGATTTCGGCCGCACTCTGATGCGCCAGTTCCTGTTCGACGCATGGCACTCGATCATGCTGGGACGGTTGATGACATCTTCGGATGAGCGCGTTGCCGCCATCGCCGAAAAGGCCAGCAAGGAGGTTTCCTACCACCTGGAACGCTCAGGCGACACCGTGGTCGGTCTGGGAGACGGCACTGAGGAGAGCCATGCCCGGATGCAGGAGGCGCTGGACTATCTCTGGCCGTATGTCGGCGAGATGTTCGCAGGCGACGCGGTGGATGCCGAGATGGCGGCAGCAGGGATCGCTCCCGACCCGGCGGGCCTGCGCGAGGAATATGACGCGCTGGTGGGCCGCGTGCTGGGCGAGGCAACGCTGACGATCCCGGAAAGCCGTTTTGCCCACAAGGGCGGGCGCGACGGGCGGATGCATACCGAGCATCTGGGCCATCTGCTGACAAGCATGCAGTGGCTGCAGCGCGCCTATCCCGGCGCAAGCTGGTAAGATCCGATGACGCGTGCCTCGGTCAAACAGGTCTGGGACTGGCTCGACGCCGTTCCCGACCCCGAGATCCCGGTGATTTCGGTCGTCGATCTCGGCATCGTGCGGGATATCGAATGGGATTCGGATACGCTGACGGTTACCGTGACCCCGACCTATTCGGGCTGCCCGGCGACCTCGGTGATCAGTTGGGACATCGAAACCGCCCTGCGCAATCACGGGATCAAGGACATTCGCCTGCAAACCCGGATCTCGCCCGCCTGGACGACGGACTGGCTGAGCGACAAGGGCCGCGCGAAGCTCGAGGAATTCGGCATCGCACCGCCCCAACCCGCGGGCGGCCCCGAGCGCTGCCCGCGCTGTGGCAGCAAGGCAGTGGAAAAGGTCAGCCAGTTCGGCTCGACCCCGTGCAAGGCGCATTGGCGCTGCACCGGCTGCCTGGAACCTTTCGACTATTTCAAGTGCATCTGAGGAGGACCGGATGGCACGCTTTCACGATCTGGAAGTCACCGACATCCACAAAACCATCCGCGACGCGGTCGTGGTGACGCTGAAGCCGATGAACGGCTCGGCCGAGGAATTCGATTTCACCCAAGGACAGTATCTGACCTTTCGCCACGACTTCGACGGCGAGGAACTGCGTCGGTCCTATTCGATCTGCGCGGGCAAGGACGATGGCGTCCTGCAGGTGGGGATCAAGCGCGTCGATGGCGGTGCGTTCTCGACCTGGGCCAACGAAGAGCTGAAGGTCGGTGATAAGATGCAGGCCATGCCGCCGATGGGTGGCTTCTTCACCCCAATCGATCCGGAGGCCGAGAAATCCTATCTTGGTTTTGCCGGGGGATCAGGCATCACACCGGTCCTGTCGATCCTCAAGACCACGCTGGCGCGTGAGCCCAGGTCGCAATTCACGCTGGTCTATGCCAACAAGGGCGTGAACACGATCATGTTCCGCGAGGAACTGGAGGACCTCAAGAACCTCTATATGGGCCGCCTGAACGTGATCCATATCCTTGAGACCGACGCGCAGGAGATCGACCTGTTCACCGGTCTGGTAACACAGGAGAAATGCGCCGAGTTGTTCCAGCACTGGATCGACATCGAGAATACCGATGCAGCCTTCATTTGCGGCCCCGAGCCAATGATGCTGGGCATCGCGGCAGCGTTGCGTGCACACGGGCTGGACGACAACCAGATCAAGTTCGAACTGTTCGCCAGCGCCCAGCCGGGCCGCGCCAGACCCAAGGCGGTCTCGGCCGAGGCAGCGACCAGCGCCAACCAGACCAAGGCGGCGATCACGCTGGATGGGGCAACCCAGACCATCACCATGCCCAAGGACCTCTCGATCCTCGACGCCGCGCTCGAAAACACCATGGATGCGCCTTATGCCTGCAAGGCCGGGGTCTGCTCGACCTGCCGCTGCAAGGTGATCGAGGGCGAGGTCGAGATGGTGGCGAACCATGCGCTTGAGGATTACGAGGTCGAGAAAGGCTATGTGCTGAGCTGCCAGGCCTTCCCGCTGACCGACACAATCGTCGTCGACTACGACCAGTAAGGGAGAGGGACTATGGCCGAAGACATGACGATCGAAAGCTATCTGGCCGCCGGTGGCGTGCTGACCAATCCCGTGAACGTGCCGCCGCGCTACCGCGCCGAGCTGATGAAGCTGATGGCGACCTTCGTTGACAGCGAACTGGCCGGGGCCGCGGGCTTTGCCGACATCATCAACGAGGGGCCCGGCATCAAGGAGCGGATCGCAGCGGCAAAGATCGTGCTGGAAAAGACCGACAATGCCGACCGGGTGCTGCGGATCATGGGCGAGTTCGGCGCCAATACCGAACGCTACGCGACCCACCACCCCTGGACCGCCCGGCTGGAGCGCGCCGCCGATATCGGCGCGACCCGATCCGAGCACGACATGCGGCTGGCCGTCTTCAACTATCCGCTGCAAGGCTGGGTCGATGCGGTGGTGATGAACCTGCTGATGAGCCGCGCCGTGGTGGTGCAGCTGACCGAGTTCTCAATGATCTCCTACCAGCCGCTGGCCGAAGCGTTCCGGACCATTGCTCCCATCGAGGCCCATCACGGCGAACTGGCGCTGGAAGGGGCGGTCAAGCTGGTGGAAGAGGGTCAGGCAGCCGGGATGCAGGCCTCGGTTGACTACTGGTGGCCACGCGTGGCGGCCAGTTTCGGAACCGGATCATCCGAGAAAGCGGACAGCCTACGCGAGATGGGATTGCGCAAATCCTCCAACACCGAACTCCGCACCCGATGGGAAGCGGAAGCCGGTAGCCAGCTGGAAAATCTCGGCCTCAAAAAGCCCTGAGCACACGCAAACGGAGACCGGGCGGCTCCCGCCCGTCGCCCACGCCTGCGGCGCGGCCTCCCGTTGGGCCCGGCCGCGCACGCCAAGGCGTGCGCGGCGGCATCTCGTCCCAAAGACGGTGACACCCGCAGCACCTTCTCCGCGCGGCGGGCGCGAAAAGTCGAAGCCGGCGCGCGGGTGACCCGCCGCCTTTGGCACAGGTCTCAGGGTGTTTTGGGGCGGCCGATCAGGCCAAACTTCAGGGCGAAAGATCGTAAGGACATGCGTTTGCGGCGCGCTCTACGGGTTGGCTTGACCTGCGCATCTCCGCCGGTCCGGTTGAATTCGTAGACGTCGATCACCTTTTCGGCACAGCCGCAGGCCTCGCCCAGGCCGACCTTGGTGTAGTAGAACTTCTCGAAACTCTCCGGCCTTTGCATCGCGCACCTTCCTGCCCACATGAAGCAAGAGGCCAGCCGCCCAGACAAGTCTTTTGCGAGCGGCTCAGGCGATTGTGAGAACGCCGCTTACAGCCCCGGCACGCCGTGCAGAGTCAGGTCGCTGACCATCCGCGCATATTCCTCGCGCGCATCGGACCCCGCGCCGGAATTCCACATGTAATACCAGTTCAGCATCCCGAAGACCGACATCGTGGCCGAGCGCAGCTTGACCGCGTCGCCTCGGAACACATCCGGTGCAATCTCGGCGATGATGCCGCTGAGAAACTCCACCATATCGCGCTGATAGCTGCGCAGCAGTTTCTGCTGATCTTCCGGCAGGGCGGACATGCCGCTGGTCTGCACCCGGTGCTCGTCATCGACCCCCTGATAGGCCAGCAGGATCTCGGCCACCACCTTATGCAGCCGTTCCGCCGCGCTGAGTCCATCCATCTCGATGCCGCAGATCAGATCGCGCAGCTCGCGCAGATAGGTCTCGAGGATGTCGAACAGGATCGCATCCTTGCTGTCGTAATAGTGGTAGATATTGGCCTTCGAGATCCCGCACTCGCGCGCAAGCTGGGTCATCGACGCGCGGTCGAACCCTTCGCGGGCAAAGACGCGCGCGGCGGATTTCAGGATCTGCGCGCGCTTCTGGTCATGGTCCTTGGCAATCGTACGGGCCAAACCTCACTCCTTATCCCGGTTGTCGACAACGCGCTTGGCCTTGCCCTGAGAGCGCTCGACATCGCCGGGCTCCCCTACAACAATCTCGGTGGAAACGCCAACGATGTCCTTGATCCGCTTGGTCAACATGCGGGCGGCGGCGGTCTTGCTGAGCTCATCTGCCGCATCCGGCATCGCTTCGACATAGACCCGCATCGCGTCCATGCGGCCCGCCTTGTAAAGCTCGATCTGGTAGTGTGGGGCCAGGCCGCCGGTGGCCATCACCTGTTCCTCGACCTGGCTGGGGAAGACGTTGACGCCGCGCAGGATGATCATGTCATCCGAGCGCCCCGTGATCTTCTCCATCCGCCGCATCGAGCGCGCGGTCCCCGGAAGCAGCCGCGTCAGATCGCGGGTGCGGTAGCGGATCATGGGCAGGCCTTCCTTGGTGAGCGTGGTGAACACCAACTCACCCATCTCGCCATCGGGCAGCACCTCACCCGTCTGCGGATCGATGATCTCGGGGTAGAAGTGATCCTCCCAGATCACCGGACCGTCCTTGGTTTCGACGCACTCGTTGGCGACGCCCGGGCCCATGATTTCGCTGAGGCCATAGATATCGACGGCGTGCATGTCGAAGGCCTGTTCGACCTCCCTGCGCATTGCGTCGGTCCAGGGTTCGGCCCCGAACACGCCCACCGACAGAGAGCTTTCGCGCGGGTCCATGCCGACCTTGTGATACTGCTCAAGGATGTTGAGCATGTAGGACGGCGTCACCATGATCCCGTCGGGCTTGAAATCGGTGATCAGGCCCACCTGTTTCTCGGTCTGCCCGCCGCTCATCGGCACCACGGTGGCGCCCAGACGCTCGATCCCGTAATGGGCGCCCAGACCGCCGGTGAACAGGCCGTAGCCATAGGCGTTGTGGATCATGTCACCCCTGCGCAGGCCCGACGCACGCAAGGAACGCGCCACCAGATCGGCCCAGTTGCTGATGTCGGTTGCGGTGTAACCCACCACGGTCGGCTTGCCGGTGGTGCCCGAGGAGGCGTGCAGGCGCATGATCTGCTCGCGCGGAACGGCGAACAAACCGAACGGGTAGTTGTCACGCAGGTCGTTCTTGTAGGTGAATGGGAATTTCGCCAGATCGCTCAGCGATTGCAGATCGTCGGGATGCACCCCGGCCTCATCACAGCGCTGCCTGTACATCGGCACGTTGTCATAAGCATGGCGCAGCGACCATTTCAGCCGGTCCAGTTGCAGGGCGCGAATCTCGTCGATCGAGGCGATCTCGATCGGGTCCAGATCGGCTTTGTTCGGGGTCAGGTCCTTCATTGAGTCCTCCTCGCCTTATTCTTCGTCAAACAGGTTGCCGTTGATCGCCCGAGAGAAGCCCCGGAATTCGGCTATCCTTTGGCCGTCCTGATTGGTGACTGTCACATCGTAAATCCCGCTGCGCCCGGTCAGGCTCAGCTCGGTGGCGTTTGCGATCAACCGGTCGCCGCGCCGTCCCGGCGCGATGAAGCTGATCACGTTGTGCTGGGCAACCGTTGACTGGTTGCGGCTGTTGCAGGCAAAGGCAAAGGCGCTGTCGGCCAGCATGAAGCTGACCCCGCCGTGGCAGATGCCGTGCCCGTTGCAGTGATGCGCCTCGACTATCATTTCCAGCGTCGCGGTGCCCTCGTCGATATGGGTGATCGCCATCCCCGCCCATTTCGAGGCATTGTCCCCCGCCCACATGGCGGCAGCGGCTTTTTCGGCGCGTTCCTTCGGAGTCATGGTCACCTGCCCTGAAATTTCGGCGCGCGTTTTTCGAGGAAGGCGGTGACGCCCTCGGCATAATCCGCGCTTTCACCGCAGGTTTTCATCGCATCCGCCTCGAGTTCAAGGTGATCCGTCAGCGTGTTGACCGCTGCGGCCTGAATGGATTGTTTGGTCAAGCCCAGACCCAGCGTCGGGCCATTCGCGAATTGTTCGGCCATGGCGCGGGCTTCACCCATCAATTGGTCGTCGGGCAGCGCTTTCCAGATCAGGCCCCAATCCTCGGCCTGTTTCGCGGGCAACGGCTGCGCGGTCAGGGCCAGTCCCTTGGCGCGCGCTTCGCCCAGCAAGCGCGGCAGATGCCAGCTGCCGCCGGTGTCGGGGATCAGGCCAACCTTGGAAAAGGACTGGATGAACTTGGCGGATTCGGCGGCCAGCACGATGTCACAGGCCAGAGCGATATTTGCCCCGGCCCCGGCGGCCACGCCGTTTACCGCGCAGATGACAGGAAAGTTCAGCGAACGGATCAGGCGCACCAGCGGCGCGTAGAAGGTGCGCACCGTCTCACCAAGATCGGGCGGCCCATCCATCTTGGACGGGTCACGATCACCCAGATCCTGTCCCGCGCAAAACCCCCGGCCCGCCCCGGTCAGCAGCACCGTGCGGGCGCCGGTGTCGCGCGCTTTTTCCAGCGCGGCGCGCAGGGCGTAATGCATCTCGTCGGTGAAGCTGTTCAGACGATCCGGGCGGTTCAGCGTGATTTCCACCCAATTTCCATGATCCTGCGCAAGAATCGTATCGCTCATCACCGCCCCGCTTTGCAGATGTTTCGACAAATATCTTGCATTAACCGAACGGTTGGTCAATAAATTTCTTGAATATGACGAATCTCCCGGTTGAGAAAGGCAAGACATGGCGCAGAGCCCGGTCGTAACGGTGACGCAGGACGATGACATCGCGTGGGTTGAGATCAGCAACCCGCCAGTCAACGCGAGCTCCACTGCGGTGCGGGCCGGGTTGGCGCATGCTGTGACCGAGGTTCGGGGCGCGCGGGTCGCGATCCTGACCTGCGCGGGGCGGACCTTTGTTGCCGGCGGCGATATGTCCGAGTTCGACCGCCCTGCCGAAGAACCGCATCTGCCGGATGTGGTGCAGATGATCGAGGACAGCGACACGCCATTTGTGGCAGCGATGCATGGCTCGGTACTGGGCGGCGGGTTCGAGATTGCCATGGGCTGCACCTGGCGGATCGCGGCCCCGGGCACCAAATTCGGCCTTCCGGAAGTCAATGTGGGCCTGATCCCAGGCGCCGGAGGCACCCAGCGGGCACCGCGCCTGATCGGGATGCAAGCGACCATCGACATGGCGTGTTCGGGCCAGATCTTGGATGCCGACCAGATGCTGGCGTTGGGCGGTATCGACAAGGTGGTCTTGGGAGACCTGAAAGCGGCGGCCCGAGCCTTTGCCGCCGACCTGCCGCAGCGCCCGACCAAAGTGCGGGACCGCGAGGCCGTTGCGCTGGACACTGAAGCCTATGCGGCAGCCGAAGCAACGCTGAAAAAGCGCGCCAAGGGGCAGCAATCGTCGCTGAGGAACCTCGAAGCGTTGCAATGGGCCGCTCTGCCCTTTGCCGAAGGCCAACCCAAGGAACGCGCGCGCCATCTGGAACTGCGCCAGTCGCCTGAAAGCAAGGCGCTGCGCTATGCGTTCTTTGCCGAGCGCGCTGTGAGCAAGCCCCAGGCGATTGAGGGGGTCGCACCCCGCGATCTGCACCATATTGCCATCGTCGGCGGAGGCCTGATGGGGGCGGGCATCGCCATGGCCTGCCTGACGGGCGGTCTGCGCGTGACCCTGATCGAGCGCGATGCCGACGCTGTCTCAGCCGCCCGAGACCGCGTGGCACGGCTGATCGCAGGTGGCGTGAAACGAGGCAAGATTTCGGAGGCGAAACAGGCCGACTTGCTGGCCCGTCTGGTCACCACGGACAGCTATTCTGACGCGGCACAGACCGATCTGGCCATCGAGGCGGTGTTCGAAGACCTCGACGTCAAAAAAGCCGTCTTCGCGCAATTGGCCAAGGTCATGTCCGGGGACGCGATCCTTGCCACTAATACCTCCTACCTCGACCCGACGCTGATCTTCGAAGGCATCCGGAACCTGTCCCGCTGCCTTGGTCTGCATTTCTTCAGCCCTGCTCATGTGATGAAACTGCTGGAGATAGTACGGACGCCCGACACCTCAACAGAAGTGCTGGCCACCGGGTTCGCCTTGGGCAAACGCCTGCGCAAGGTCTCGGTTCTGTCCGGCATCTGCGACGGCTTCATCGGCAACCGGATGCTGGCCGCCTATCGGCGCGAGGCCGAGTATCTGCTGGCCGACGGTGCCCTGCCGCATCAGGTCGATGCGGCCATGCGGGCGCAAGGCCTGCCTATGGGCCCGTTCGAGCTGCAGGACCTGACCGGGTTGCAGATCGCCTGGGCCAACCGAAAACGGCAGGCTGCGACCCGCGACCCGAAGGAGCGCTATGAGCGCATCGCCGATACAGTGTGCGAAATGGACCGGCTGGGCCAGCGCGCGCGCAAAGGGTGGTACAAGTACAGTGAAGGCTCCCGCAGCCCGGAACGTGATCCGGAGGTGGAGCGGCTGATTGAGGACTATTCCGCCCAACGCGGCATCCGCCGACGCAGCTATACCGCGCAGGAGATCTCCGACCGCCTGCTGGCGGTGCTCGCCAACGAAGGCGCCCGCATCGTGGAAGAGGGAATCGCCGAACGAGCCGAGGATGTGGATATGGTGAAGCTCCATGGCTACGGATTTCCACGCTGGCGCGGCGGGCCGATGCATCTAGCCGCCGAGACGGGCTGGGAAAAGACGCAGAAGATCATGCAGATGGTCGCTGATGAAAGCCCTGATTCCTGGGTCATCGCGGCCCAACCCGAAAACCCTTAACCTGTTGATGGTTACAAAAAGGACCATTAACGCATTCTTGACTCACGTTTCTCAGGGAGGAGACAGACCCATGAAATTCACCAAGTTGAGCACCCTTCTGGCCTCGGCGGCGCTGGCCGTGTCGGGCACCGTGGCGCTGGCGGCGGATTACACGCTGACCATTTCCAGCTGGGCACCGCCGACCCACGGCATCAACGCCAAGATGTGGCCCAAATTCGTCGAGATGGTCGAAGAGGCCACCGACGGCAAGGTGACTGCCGAACTGAAGCTGGGCATCGCCCCGCCGCCCGCGCAGATGGACCTGATCCAGGACGGCGCCGCCGATGCCTCGATCATCTTCCACGGCTACCAGCCCGGGCGCTTCGTCACCACCAAGTTGATCGAGCTGCCGGGGTATGAGGGCTCGGCCGAGGCGGCCTCGGTCGCCTATTGGCGCGCCTATGAAAAATACTTCAAAGAGGCCAATGAACATCGCGGCGTCAAGCTGATCGCGCTCCATACTCATGGCCCGGCACAGCTGCATTCCAGCGCCTCGGTGACCGATCTGGGCCAGATCTCCGGCCTCAAGGTCCGCATCCCCGGCGGTGTCGGCGGTGATGTCGGCACGGCTCTGGGCGCCACCGGTATTCAGGTGCCCGCCCCCAAGGTCTATGAAACGCTGGCCTCGAAGGCCGCCGATGGCGTCGTGATGCCGTTCGAATCCCGCAAAGGCTTCAAGCTGACCGAGGTGGCACAGAACGTCTATGAGATGCCGGGCGGTCTCTATCGCGGCTCGTTTGCCTTCATCATGAACGAAGACACCTTTGCCGACCTGCCCGCCGATCTTCAGGCCGCGCTGGACGAGAAGGTGTTCGGTGAGCCGCTCAGCCGCGAGATCGGCAAGATCTGGGACGAGATCGACGCCATTGGCCGTGAGGCCACCGAGGGCGCCGACGGCAACGCGATCAACTCCGCCTCGGACGCCGATCTTGAGGCATTCGGCACCATCGCGGCGGATGTCCGTGAAAAGGTCATTGCCGAAGTCACGGACGCGGGCGTCGACGCCCAGGCCGCCTATGACATGATCAAGTCGGAAATGGCCGCCAACTAAGCCATCGCCAGCGGGGCGGCCCAGTTCGCCGCCCCGCAGCCAGCCCCGTGGGAGGAACCCCATGACATCCCTCATCCAGCTCATCCGCCGCGCCAGCGCGCTGCCGGTCATCGTGGCAAGTGTCGCGCTGTTCATCCTGATGGTGATGACGTTCTGCGACGTGATCCTGCGGTCGGTGTTCAATTCGCCCATCGAGGCAGCGACCGAACTGACCCGCATCCTGATGGCGATCCTGGTGTTTTCGGTGCTGCCGATCATCTCGGTCACCAATGGTCAGATCGCGGTGGACCTGACCGATGGCATCTTCAACCGCCTGCGCCTGAGCCGGTTACGGGACGGGATCATCTATGTGGCGAGCGGAGTGATGCTCATTTGGCCGATCCAGCGGGTCTGGGTTCTGGCCGAGCGTGCGCGTGACTATGGGGATGTCACCGAATACCTCTCGATCCCCACCTATCTGGTGGGCTGGTTCATCACCTTCTCGGTGGCGGTCACCGCGCTCGCCATGGTGATCACCGGCCTGCTGCACCTCTTTGCCCCCAGCCTTCTTGCGGAGCCCGCGAAATGACCGCCGCCCTGATCGGATTTGCCCTTGTTCTGGTGCTGGTGCTGGTGCGCCTGCCCATCGTCTTTGCCATGGGCCTCGTCGGTACGCTGGGGTTCGCCTATGAGCGCGGCGGCTCGATTTTCTCGGAACGCGGGCTCAAGGCCGCCATGTCGATGGTGGGTCGCCAGATTACCGACACTGCGCAGGATTACGGCCTGTCGGTGGTGCCTCTGTTCATCCTGATGGGCCTGTTCGTGAACAAGGGGGGTATGGCCCGTGAGCTTTATGCCGTGTCCAACGCTTTTCTCGGCCATCTGCGCGGCGGCATCGCCATGGCGACAGTCGCGGCTTGTGGCGGGTTCTCGGCGATCTGCGGCTCTTCTCTGGCCACGGCAGCCACCATGTCCAAGGTCGCCATGCCGCAGATGCGCCGCTATGGCTATTCGGACGAACTGTCCACCGCTTCCATCGCCGCAGGCGGCACGCTCGGCATCCTGATCCCACCCTCGGTGATCCTGGTGATCTACGGCCTGCTGACCGAAACCTCGATCGGCAAACTGTTCATGGCAGGCATCATTCCGGGCCTTCTAGGTATCTTGTTCTACCTCTTTGCCGTCCGTTGGACGGTGTGGCGCGACCCCGAGGCAGGACCTGCCGGCGAGCGCTCTGGCTGGGGCGAGCGGTTCAAGGCGCTGGGGTCGGTCTGGGCTGTGCTCCTGCTGTTCTTTCTGGTGATCGGCGGGCTCTACGGTGCATTCGATTTCCACCCGCTGAATCTGACCTTCTCACCGACCGAAGCGGCGGGGATGGGAGCCGCGGGTGCCTTCCTGATTGCGCTGTTTCGGGGCGGGCTGACCGTCAGGTCCACCTTCGACGTGCTGAAGGAAACCAGTTTTACCGCCGCCGCCCTGTTCTCGGTGCTGATCGGCGCGCAGGTGTTTTCGAACTTCATCAACCTCGCCGGCCTGCCCGAGGCACTGATCGCCATGGTCACGGCTTACGAAGTCGCGCCCTTCATGGTGATCCTGATGATCCTCGGCATCTATATCATCCTCGGTTGTGTGTTCGAATCGCTGTCGATGCTGCTGCTGACGGTGCCGATCTTCTTTCCGCTGGTGACCTCGCTGGGCTACGATCCGATCTGGTTTGGCATCGTGGTAGTGGTGGTGACCGAGATTTCGCTGATCACCCCGCCCGTGGGCCTGAACGTGTTCATCCTCAAGGGGGTTGTGGGCGATGTCTCGACCGGCACCATCTTTCGCGGCGTGACACCGTTCTGGGTTGCCGACATCTTCCGGCTGGCGCTGATCGTTCTGGTGCCCATCGTGGTGCTCTACTTGCCGCAACAGATGGGCGCGCTGGGACACTAAGCAGTTCGCGACCGGGGCAATTGCTCCGGCCGTTTGTTTTGCAGACCTTGCATACAGATTTATTGACCGATCGTTCGGTTAATTATATAACACAAAAGCCGCTGCGGCCGGTGTGACAGGAACAGGAGAGCCCGATGACGCTACAACAGATTTCCAGCTTTGCCGCCGGTGAGTGGATCGCGCCCGGCTCCGGCGCCCGCACCATCGCCTCGGCCATCACCGGTGAGCCCATCGCCACCGCCGGAAATGACGCGCTGGACGTACAGGCCATGCTGGACTTCGCCCGCAACACCGGCGGCCCGGCTCTGCGCCGGATGACCTTCCACGAGCGCGCCAAGATGCTCAAGGCGCTGGCCCAGGCGCTTGGGACCCGGAAACAGGCGCTCTACGATCTGAGTTTCAACACCGGCGCCACCCAAAGCGACCACCTGATCGACATCGACGGCGGCATCGGCACCATGTTCGTCTTTGCCTCGAAGGGCCGTCGCGAGATGCCCGACGGGCATGTCTATCTGGACGGCGATGTCGAGCAGCTATCGCGCAACGGCACGTTCCTGGGCCAGCACGTCTGCACGCCGCTGCAAGGCGTGGCGGTGCACATCAACGCCTTCAACTTCCCGGTCTGGGGGATGCTGGAAAAGCTGGCCCCAACCCTGCTGGCCGGTGTTCCGGCTATCGTGAAACCGGCCACCAACAGCTGCTACGTCACCGAACTGGCGGTGAAGATCATGCTCGACAGCGGTCTGTTACCCGTAGGCGCGCTGCAACTGGTTTCGGGCGGCCTGGGCGACATGCTGGATCGGCTCTCCTGTCAGGATGTGGTCAGTTTCACCGGCTCCGCCGACACCGCGCTGAAACTGCGGCAGAACCCGGTGATCCTGCAGAATTCGGTACGCTTCGTGGCCGAGCAGGACAGTCTGAACGCTTCGATCCTCGGCCCCGGCGCCGAACCGGACACGCCCGAGTTTGATCTGTTCGTCAAGGAGGTCGCCCGCGAGATGACCACCAAGGCGGGCCAGAAATGTACCGCCATCCGCCGCATCATCGCACCGCAGGCGCGGGTCGAGGCGGTGATCGAGGCGCTCTCTGTCCGCCTCGCCAAAACGGTCATCGGCGATCCCCGGCTGGAAACCACCCGCATGGGCGCGCTGGTCTCGAACGGGCAAAAGGCGGACGTGCTGGCCAAGGCCGAAATCATCGGGCAGGAGGCCGAGCGGGTGTTTGGCAGCCCCGACACTTTCCACGTACAGGGCGCTGACGGCTCCAAGGGCGCCTTCGTACCGCCGATGCTGTTTCACTGCGCCGACCCTGATGGCGCCCAACGCGTGCACGACACCGAGGCCTTTGGCCCGGTCTCGACCATCATGGGTTATCGCGATCTGGATCACGCCATTGCGATCGCCAATCGCGGGCAGGGCTCACTGGTCACATCGCTGATCACCCACGATCCGGGTACCGCGCGGCAGGTGGTACTGGGCGCGGGCGCCTATCACGGGCGGATCTACATCAACAACCGCGACTCGATGAAGGAATCGACGGGCCACGGCTCCCCGCTGCCGCATATGGTCCACGGCGGCCCGGGCCGCGCAGGCGGTGGCGAGGAAATGGGCGGCGTGCGTGGCGTGAAACACTATATGCAGCGCACTGCCGTTCAGGGCTCGCCCGAGATGCTGGCCACAATCGGCGAAAAGTGGGTACCCGGTGCTGCCGAGATCCAGGGCCCCGCCCACCCGTTTACCCGCAAGTTCGGCGAGCTTGCAATCGGCGAAACGCTGCATACCGCACCCCGCACCGTCACGATGGATGACATCGAACATTTCGCTCATTTCACCGGCGACACCTTCTATGCGCACATGGACGAGGACGCGGCCAAACGAAACCCGTTCTTCCCCGGCCGCGTGGCGCATGGTTACCTGTTGCTCAGCTTTGCCGCCGGTCTCTTCGTCGAACCGAACGAAGGTCCTGTGCTGGCCAATACCGGCCTCGACGGGCTGCGCTTCATGAAACCGGTCAGCGCCGGTGACAGCATCAAGGTCCGTCTGACGGTCAAGAAGAAAACCCGCCGCACCGACGAATACGGCGAAGTCCGTTGGCACGTGACCCTGACCAATCAGGACGACGAGTTGGTAGCGGAATACGAGCTGCTCACAATGAACGCCTACTAGGCATCGACCCATCCGCTGGCGCCCCCTCTCCCCTTGCGGGAGAGGGCCGGGGTGAGGGGTTCACACAGGAATCTGTTTTTCATATCGCTCACACGGCCTTAGACTGGGTTCATGACCCAAAACGACGCGTGGTTCGAAACGGCCGTTACCGAACTGATTGACCCGCAAAACCAACGGGTCTGGTCGATCATCGTCTCACTGTTCGGCGATCTGGCGCAGGAGCGCGGCGCCCAGCTCTCGGGCGGTGCCGTGACCCGCATCATCGAGCCGATGGGCATCAAGCCCGAGGCGATCCGCGTGGCCCTGCACCGGCTGCGCAAGGATGGATGGATCGAAAGTGCGCGCAGCGGACGAGCCTCCATGCACTTCCTGACCGACTATGGCCGTGCACAATCGGCGCAGGTCACCCCCCGCATCTACGCGCGCGCGCCTGAGATTGCACAGGACTGGCACCTGCTGATCGCCGAGGACGGGCCGGGCATCCGCACGCTGGACGACCTGATGCTGACCAAGCCCTACACTCCCATTGGCCGCGCCGTCGCCTTGGGGGCAGGTCCGTTGCCCGCCGATTGTGAAGATCTGGCCACCTTCGAGGTAACCGCCCGCGCGGCACCCGCTTGGCTCCAATCCCGCCTCTGCCCGCCTGATCTGATCGAGGCCTGTACCAGCCTGCGCGACGCGGCGCAGCGGGTGCGCAAAACCCGTCCGGCAGAGTGGCAGCCTACGCCACTGCAAATCGCAACATTGCGCACCCTGATCGTCCACCGCTGGCGCCGCGTCGTGCTGCGCCATCCCGACCTGCCTGACGTGTTTTATCCCGACGATTGGACCGGCGAACTGTGCCGGGCCGAAGTCTTTCGCCTGCTCGATACGCTGCCTTTCACTGGCCCCGCCGAGGTGAACGCCGCTGTCTGATATTCGCCGGTCGAAGTTAGAATTGCCTAGCCTCACCCTCCGCGCAGGCGCTGCATCAGATAGACTTCGCTGTCGGGGCGGATCGGCTCGTTCAGGCTGCCCGCGATGATCCGCCCGTCGACGGCCACGGACACGCCCGCGTCGATGGGACCTTGTAGCGCCGGATAGGCGCGGACCAGTTCGCGCAGCAACTCGCCGGTGTCCGAGGCCTCGACCTCGACCACTTGCCGGCCCCCGGTCAGAGACCGGAGGCCGGACCAGAGGTTGACCTCAACCATTGTCCTTGAGCGCCGCCAGAATGCGCGGCGGCGACATCGGCAGCTGACGCATCCGCACACCCGCCGCGTTCGACACCGCGTTGGCGATGGCAGCAAGAGGCGGCACGATGCCGGTCTCTCCGACCCCGCGCACACCGAACGGGTGACCCGGATTCGGCACCTCGACGATCACCGTATCGATCATCGGCAGGTCTGAGGCCACCGGAATGCGGTAGTCGAGGAAGATCGAGTTTTGCAGGCGTCCGTCCTCGCCATAGATATATTCCTCGTTCAGCGCCCAGCCGATACCCTGCACCGCGCCGCCCTGATACTGCCCCTCGACATAAGCCGGATGGATCGCCTTGCCCGCGTCCTGGATGACGGTGTAGCGGGTAACGGCGGTCTTGCCGGTTTCCGGGTCGACCTCGGCATCGACGATGTGGGTCCCGAAGGACACACCGGCCCCTTCAGGCGTTGCCTCGAAATGGCCCGAGATCGGGCCGCCCGTGGATCCCATATTGGTTGTAATATCGGCCAGTGGCATCGGATCGAAATCGCCTGCGTTGGGGCCGGAGGGCACGGCGCAGCCGTCCTCCCACTTCACCGCATCAACGGGGATGCCCCACTTGGCAGCCGCCCGCTCGCACAGCTTTTCGACCGCATTGCGTGCGGCCTTGATGGTGGCGAGGCCGGATGCGTAGGTCACGCGCGAGCCGTGGGAGACGTCGTTGTACCCCAAAGTGGCGGTGTCTGCGACGGTCACCCGGATGTTCTCGTAAGGGATACCCAGCACCTCGGCCGCCATTAGCGCCATCGACGCGCGCGAGCCGCCGATATCCGGCGTGCCGACCATGAGCTGGGCCGAACCATCCTCGGACAGCGCCAGCGAGACCGAGGTTTCGCCGCCATGGTTGAACCAGAACCCGCAGGCAATCCCGCGTCCCTGCCCCGGTTTCAGCGGCGCTGCGTAATGCGGATGCGCCTTGGCGGCCTCCAGCGTTTCCACCAGCCCGATCCTTCCATAGCGTGGCCCATAGCTGGCCTTGGTGCCCTCATAAGCGGCGTTCTTCAGACGGACATCAATCGGGTCGAGGCCCAGCTTGTTGCACAGCTCGTCGATGACCGATTCCACCGCGAACGCCCCCATCGGCGCGCCCGGCGCGCGGTAGGCTGCCTGTTTCGGGCGGTTGGCCATCACGTCATAGCCCACCTGCCGCACATTGGTCAGGTTATAGGGCGCAAAACCGCACATCGCGGTCATATCACCCGGCGCGCCCGGGAAGGCGCCGCCCTGCAGACGGAAGATGCCCTCGGCGGCGGTGATGGTGCCGTCCTTCTTCATGCCGATCTTGACATCCATCGACGCGGACGAGGTCGGCCCCGTGGCTCGGAACACCTCGGAGCGGTTCATCACCACCTTGACCGGCCGGTTGGCCTTACGGCTCAGCGCCAGCGCCACCGGCTCGATGAACACGGTGGTCTTGCCGCCGAAGCCGCCGCCAATTTCCGAGGCGGTGACCCGCAGGTTTGAGGTTTCCATACCCAGGAGCGCTGCACAGGTCTTCTGCACGATCCAGTGGCCCTGGGTGCAGCACCACAGTTCGCCCTTGCCGTCATTGCCTAGCGAGGCCAGGCAGGCATGCGGTTCGATGTAACCCTGATGGGTGGCTTCGGTGACAAAACTGTCCTCGATCACCAGATCGGCCTCGGCAAACCCGGCCTCGACATCGCCATGGCCGCTTTCGTGATAGCGCACCACGTTGGGGTGCATACCCTCGGGCACCGAGTAATCGGCAGCCCCTTCGCGGATCACCGGAGCGTCCGGGGCCATTGCCTTATCCACGTCAGTGACATGCGGCAGCACCTCATATTCCACCTCGATCTGCTTCAGCGCATCCCGCGCCGCTAGCGCCGAGGTCGCCGCCACCGCCGCCACCGCGTGCCCGTCATAGAGCGCCTTTTCGCCCGCCATAACGTTTTCCAGAACGTTCCAGAACTCACCTTCAAGCCCCGGTTTGAACGGCACTTTGTCCGAGAAATCAGCGCGGGTGATGACAGCCTTGACGTCCTTCAGCGCCTCGGCCTTCGAGGTGTCGATCTTGACGATCCGCGCGTGGGCGTGGGGGCTGCGCAGGATCGCGCCATGCAGCATCCCCGGCGCATGGGCGTCCGCGCCGAACTTGGCCCGCCCCGTCACCTTGTCCAGGCCATCGGGCCGGTCGGGCCTCGTGCCCACGAATTTGAAATCGGATTTGCGATCGTCGAGCGCCATTACGAAGCCTCCCGCATCTCAGCCGCCGTATCCATCACAGCGCGGATGATCTTGTCATACCCGGTGCAGCGGCACAGGTTGCCCGCCAGCCAGTACCGGGTTTCCTCTTCGGTCGGGTCGGGGTTCTTTTCCAGCAGCGCCTTGGCCGCAACCAGAACCCCCGGCGTGCAGACCCCGCATTGCAGCGCGGCATATTCGATGAATTTCTTCTGCAGCGGGTGCAGCTCTTCTCCGTCCGCCATGCCTTCGACGGTTTCGATCTGCCCGCCCTCGGCCTCGGCCCCCAGCATCAGGCAGGAACAGACCAGACGGCCATCGACCGTGACAGAACAGGCGCCGCAGTCGCCGGTGCCGCAGCCTTCCTTGGCGCCGGTCAGGTTCAGCCTGTCGCGCAGGCAATCCAGCAGGGTTTCGCGCGGATCGCAGAGATATTCGACCGTATCGCCGTTTACGGTGGTCGAGACGTGGATCTTGCTCATGCTTGTTCTCCTTTGGCACGGGCATAGGCGATCTTGGCGGCGCGCCTGGCGAGCACACCGGCGACCTCAGTACGGAACGCGATGGTGCCGCGCTTGTCGTCGATCGGGTTGCAGGCGGCAGAGGCGGCAGAGGCCAGCGCTTCCAGCGCGGCCTGGTCCAGCGTGGTGCCGATGATGGCGTTCGCGCAATCCTCGACCAGCAGCACGGTCGGCGCCACGGCGCCCAGCGACACCCGCGCCTCGGTGATGGTGTCGCCCTCCAGCCGCAGGTTCACGCCGCAGCCCACCACGGCAATGTCCATCTCGGTGCGCGGGATGAACCGCAAATAGGCGTCCCCCGCATTCTGCCCGCGCGCGGGCACATGTACGGCCGAGATCAGCTCGCCCTTGCCCAGCGAGGTCCGGCCCGGCGCCGTTGGGATATCCTCGACGGCAACAACCCGGTCTCCCCCGAGGCCCGTTACTGTCACGGTAACACCGGCGGCGAACATGGCAGGAACGGAATCGGCTGCCGGAGAGGCGTTGCACAGGTTGCCGGCGAGCGTCGCGCGGCCCTGCACCTGGGTCGAGCCGATCAGGTCCATCGCCTCGACCAGCCCGGGCCAGTCGCGGCCCAGTTCGGGATGCTCGCTCATCTCGGCGCCGGTCACGGCCACGCCAAGCGTCCAGCCGCCGTCCGCGTTCCGGGTAATGTCCCGCACGCCGCCGATCTTCTTGATGTCGATCAGGTTATCGGGGGTCACGATATCGGCGCGCAGTTGCACCAGCACATCGGTGCCGCCGGCTAGAAACCGGGTGATGCCCGTTGCATCTGCAGCCAGCGCCGAGGCCTCGGCAAAACTGGCGGGGCTGTGGTAGTTCATCAATATACCTCGCACCTGTTGGTCAGGATTGACTGGGGTGTTCGCCGCGAAGGTAGAGCAGCAATCCGCCCTCGTCCATGTCATGAGCGACGGAAATTTTACCCCTGAAATGTCGTGAACAGACAAAGGGAGGGGCAGGTTTGTCGACTGGTTATGTCAGTTGACTGGACAGCGCCGCTCTCAAGTCTTTACCAGCCGGCTTTTTGGACCGGAATCAAGGGCGAAGCCCGCCGGGCCGCGACCTCCCTCCCCCTTGGGAGGGCGCATTGGCGATGTCCCGCGCCGCCCGGCCGTCCTTCAGGACTTTTGAGATAAAGCGCTAATCTCATCCGCCATGAGCGCCCACCCGAGGGAGGCCGCGGCCCTCTGATCGGCTCGGGAGGCTACCGTCATCGGAGCCGCCCGCGCGGATTGCCAGTTTTACCAAGCCCGAATCACGCGTCAGGATCACAGTTCACCACGCAGATGCCAAAGCTCCGGAAACAGCTCCACCTCCAGCATCCGGCGCAGATATTGCACGCCCGAGGTGCCACCGGTGCCGCGCTTGAAGCCGATCACCCGTTCCACGGTCGTCACATGGTTGAACCGCCAGCGGCGAAAGTAATCCTCAAGATCCACCAGCTTTTCGGCTAGTTCGTAGAGATCCCAGTACCGCGCGGTGTCCTCATAAACCATCAGCCACGCCCGCTGCACCTTCGGGTCGGCAGCATGAGGGCTGTCCATCCGCCGGACCTGCGCCCCGAACGCCACCCCGGTCCGCGCCGACAGCGCATCCAGCGCCACGTGGTAGAGCGAGGGGCGCTTCAGTTCCTCCGCCAGCATCCGATGCAGTTCCGGCCGGTGCTCATGCACCTTCATCATCGCCGTATTGCGATTGCCCAGCATGTACTCGATCAGCCGATACTGATGCGACTGAAAGCCCGAGGAACTGCCAAGCGCCTCGCGGAATGTGGTGTAATCGCTGGGCGTCATCGTCCGCAGCACGTCCCAGGCCGAGTTCAGCTGATCGAAGATTCGCGCCACCCGGCTGAGCATCTTGAAGGCGGGCCGGAAATCCTCGCCCTGTTGCAGCAAGTCACGCGCCGCTGACAGCTCGTGCAGCACCAGCCGCATCCACAGCTCGCTGGTCTGGTGCTGGATGATGAAGAGCAGCTCGTCGTGGGCATCGGAGTGCAACTGATGGGTCGCAAGCAGCTCGTCCATATGCAGATAGTCGCCATAGCTCATGTCCTTGGCATAGGACATCTTGGCACCTTCCCGGCTGGGGTCATAGGCTTTGGACATCTGGTTCAATCCCTGAGTAGTTCTGATAGCAGCGCGGAGCCGGGCCTGGCCAGTTCCTCGACGACGCTGAAATGATCGTGGCCCGGATCGAAGATATTGGGCACCTGCCACACCTCGGACAGAACCCGTGTCTGGCGCACCAGTTCCGGGCGTTCGTTGGCGCCGACCCAACACGTAGCCTTTACGCCGTCACGCTTGGACAACAGCGCCGGGCTCAGCGCGGCGGCCTCCGCCGCGTCCAGACCAAGGGTCCGGTTCATTTCAGTATGCAGCAACGGGCGCAGATCGTGGATGCCGCTGACCGGAACCACCTTCTCGACCCGTTCGGGCAAAGGCCCGTCCGCGCAGGCCATACGCGCCACCAGATGACCGCCCGCGGAATGGCCGATCAGGCGGATGGGCCCCGCAACGTGCCGCGCCGCCTCTTCGATGGCGGTGCGCACCTCGTCCGCGATCCGGCTCAGCCGTGCCTCGGGCGCTAGCGTGTAGCTGGGAATGGCCAGCACCCAACCCTGCGACAGCGGCCCGGCGGCGAAATGAGACCAATAGCTCTTGTCGAGCATCTGCCAGTAACCGCCATGGATGAACACGACCAGCCCCCGCGCCTCACCTTTGGGGCGAAACAAGTCCAGCCGGTTGCGCGGGGCGTGGCCATAGGCGATGTCGATCTGTCCGCCCTGCTCGCGCCACGTGGCCGCCTCGGCCGCCCAGCGCGCGGGCAGCTCATCGGACCCGGGCACATAGCCGGAATTGTCGAACGCGTCGTCCCAGTCGATCATGCACCGCTCCTCCACCGTCAACGCTACGCTCGCGCGCCAATTACTTCAAGCCTGAAACTTTATACTTGAAATAAAATCGCCACCGCGCAACCATACCCGCACGGGCATGGGGAGGACACGAATGCGCGTTGCATGTCTGGGAGGCGGCCCGGCGGGCCTCTACTTCGCGATCTCGATGAAGCTGCGGGACCCGTCGCATGAGGTCACCGTGATCGAGCGCAACAAGGGCGACGACACCTTCGGCTGGGGCGTGGTGCTGAGCGACGACGCGCTGGAGAACCTGACCGCGAACGACCCCAAGAGCGCCGAGGCGATCCGCGCGAATTTCGCCTATTGGGACGATATCGCGGTGATCCATGACGGGCACCGCACCGTCTCGGGCGGGCACGGGTTCGCCGGGATCGGACGCAAGGCGATGCTGCTGCTGTTGCAGGATCGCGCCCGCGAGTTGGGCGTCAACCTCCAGTTTCAGACCGAGGCGCGCCCGGTGGCCGAGTATCAGGCCGAGTACGATCTGGTCGTGGCCTGCGACGGGCTGAACTCGCGCGTGCGCAGCGATCTGGCCGAGCATTTCAAACCCGATATCGACACCCGCAAGTGCAAGTTCATCTGGCTCGGCACCCATCAGAAATTCGACGACGCCTTCACCTTTATCTTCGAAAAGACCGAACATGGCTGGATGTGGATCCACGCCTACCAGTTCGACGAAGACACCGCGACGGTGACCGTGGAATGCAGTCAGGAGACCTGGGGCGCCTGGGGCTTTGAACACATGTCCAAAGAGGACAGCATCGCCACCTGCGAGCGCATCTTTGCAACGCATCTGGACGGGCACGCGCTGATGTCAAACGCCAGCCACCTGCGCGGTTCGGCGGTGTGGATGAACTTCCCCCGGGTGCTCTGCGAGACATGGCACCACCAGAACGTGGTGCTGATGGGCGACGCGGCAGCCACAGCGCATTTCTCGATCGGCTCCGGGTCGCGGCTGGCCTTCGACAGTGCGATTTCACTGGCCAATTACCTGCATTCCGAGCCGACCATGGAACAGGCGTTCCAGCGCTATCAGGACGAACGGCGGCTTGAAGTGTTGCGCCTGCAATCGGCGGCACGGAACTCGCTGGAGTGGTTCGAGCAGGTGGAACGCTATCTCGACATGGACCCGGTGCAGTTCAACTACGCGCTGCTGACCCGGTCGCAGCGGATCAGCCACGAGAACTTGCGTCTGCGGGACGGCGCATGGCTGAACGGGGCGGAGGAGTGGTTTCAGACCCGCGCGGGAGGCGCGGCGGAACCGGTGCGCGCGCCGATGTTCGCTCCGTATCGGCTGCGCGGCATGGAGCTGACGAACCGCATCGTGGTGTCCCCCATGGCGCAGTACAAGGCGGTCGAGGGCTGCCCCACCGACTGGCATCTGGTGCATCTGGGCGAGCGCGCCAAGGGCGGTGCCGGGCTGGTCTATACCGAGATGACCTGCGTCAGCCCCGAGGGCCGGATTTCGCGGGGCTGTCCGGGGCTGTATGCGCCCAAGCATGAGTCCGCGTGGCGGCGGATCGTCGATTTCGTTCACGCCGAGACACGCGCCAAGATCTGCTGCCAGATCGGCCACTCGGGCCGCAAGGGGTCGACCCAGCTGGGATGGGAGGAGATGGACGCACCGCTGGAGAGCGGCAACTGGCCGGTGATGTCAGCCTCCCCCATCCCATGGTCCGCCAAAAACCAGATCCCCCGCGAAATGGATCGGGACGACATGGACCGGGTGCGGAATCAGTTCGTTGCGGCGGCAGGGATGGCGGAACGCGCGGGCTTTGACATGATCGAAGTGCACGCCGCCCACGGCTATCTGATCTCGTCCTTCATCTCGCCGATCTCGAACCAGCGCACCGACGGTTATGGCGGCTCGCTCGACAACCGCATCCGCTATCCGCTGGAGGTCTTCGCCGCCATGCGGGCGGTCTGGCCTGCGGACAAGCCGATGTCGGTGCGCATCTCGGCCAATGACTGGGTGGGCGAGTACGGCGTGACTCCGGAAGAGGCGGTTGAGATTGCCCGCCGCTTCGGCGCTGCCGGGGCCGACATCATCGACGTCTCCGCCGGGCAGACCACGACCGAGGCTCAGCCAGTCTATGGTCGCATGTTCCAGACCCCGTTCTCGGACCGCATCCGCAACGAGGCCGGGATCGCGACCATGGCGGTGGGCAATATCTATGAGGCGGATCACGCCAACTCGATCCTGATGGCGGGCCGCGCCGACCTGATCGCCATCGCCCGCCCGCATCTGGCCGATCCCTACTGGACCCTGCACGAAGCTGCCCGGATCGGCGACCGCCACGCCGAGTGGCCCCTGCCCTATCTGGCGGGCCGGGATCAGGCCTGGCGGCTGGCGGATCGTGAGGCGGAAATGGAGATACGGGCATGACTGCGAACGCGAAACGGACCGACCGCGAACCCGACAGCAAGGCACGGCTGCGGCTCTGGCTGAAGCTGTTGAAAGTGTCCCGCGGCATCGAGGCCGACCTGCGCGAGAACCTGCGCGTCGAGTTCGCCTCGACCCTGCCGCGCTTCGACGTGATGTCGGCGCTCAGCCGTCATGGCGACGGGCTGAAGATGAGCGAGTTGTCGGGGCTGCTCAAGGTCTCGAACGGCAATGTTACTGGCATCGTCGAGCGGCTGGTGGACGAAGGCTTTGTCCTGCGCGAGGCGGTGCCGGGCGACCGCCGCGCCTCGCGCGTGCGGCTGACGCGGAAGGGGGCCGAAGAGTTTGCTCGTCAGGCTTCGGAGCATGAGAACTGGGTGGACCAGCTGCTGGGCGCGTTGGGGCCAGAAGAGGCGGCAGAGATGACCGAATGGCTGGACAGGATACTAACGGGGGGACCGGCATGAGCGAGGCGACACATTTCCAGTGCGAGGTCAGCGACGGCATCGCCCGCATTGTGTTGGACCGGCCCGAACGCAAGAACCCACTGACCTTCGACAGTTATGCCGAGCTGCGTGACTGGTTCCGCGACCTGCATTACCGCGAGGATGTGAAGGCGGTGGTCTTTGCGTCGAACGGCGGCAATTTCAGCTCGGGCGGGGATGTGCATGACATCATCGGGCCACTGACGCGCGTGACCGTGAAAGAGCTGCTGGCCTTCACCCGGATGACCGGCGATCTGGTCAAGGCGATGGTGAATTGCGGCAAGCCGGTGATCGCTGCGATCGACGGCATCTGCGCGGGCGCCGGCGCAATCATCGCCATGGCCTCGGACCTGCGGATCGCCACACCCGAGGCCAAGGTGGCGTTCCTGTTCACCCGCGTCGGGCTTGCCGGCTGCGACATGGGCGCCTGCGCCATTCTGCCCCGGATCGTCGGCCAGGGCCGCGCGGCGGAACTGCTGTTCACCGGCCGGTCGATGAGTGCAGAAGAAGGGCAGGCTTGGGGCTTTCACAATCGGTTGGTTTCGGGCGCTGAATTGGACGGCGCCGCACGGGAGATGGCGGCGCAGCTGGTGGCGGGGCCGAATTTTGCTCACATGATGACCAAGACCATGCTGGCGCAGGAATGGTCGATGTCGATCGAACAGGCCATCGAGGCCGAGGCGCAGGCGCAGGCGCTTTGCATGCAGACCGGCGATTTCGAGCGAGCCTACACGGCTTTTGTCGCCAAGGAACGGCCTGTGTTCGACGGGGATTGAACCGATGATCTTGCGAATATGGCAAGCTGCGGGAGCCTCCGGCGGGAGTATTTGGGAAAAGATGAAGGGAGGGAGCCGCGCATGCCTGACCGCAGTTTCCTGAACTGGCCATTCTTCGAGGACCGGCATCGCGCCTTGGCAGCGGAGTTAGAACAGTGGTGTGCGGTGTATCTGGAGGTGGATCATGCGGATGTGGACGCGGCCTGCCGCGCGCTGGTTCGGGATCTGGGCGATGCGGGTTGTTTGCAGCATACCGGCGGCGCGCTGGATGTCCGCACGTTGTGCCTGATCCGCGAGACGCTGGCGCGGCATGACGGGCTGGCGGATTTCGCCTTTGCCATGCAGGGGCTGGGGACCGGTGCGATATCGCTGTTCGGGACGGCGGAACAGCAGGCGGAGTGGTTGCCCCGCACCCGGTCCGGCGCGGCGATTGCGGCCTTTGCGCTGACCGAGCCGCAATCGGGTTCGGATGTGGCGAACTCGACGATGACGGCGGCGCAGGACGGCGATGACTATGTGCTGAACGGTGAGAAGACCTGGATTTCGAATGGTGGCATTGCCGATGTCTACACCCTCTTCGCCCGCACCGGTGAGGGGCCGGGCGCGAAAGGGCTGAGCGCCTTTGTCATTCCCACCGGCTTACCGGGGTTCGAGGTGGTCGAGCGGCTTGAGGTGATGGCACCGCACCCGCTGGCCCGGTTGCGGTTCACCGATATGCGGGTGCCGCGCTCGGCGCTGCTGGGGGCGGCAGGCGAAGGGTTCAAGGTGGCGATGGCCACGCTCGACGTATTCCGCTCGACCGTGGCGGCGGCGGCGTTGGGATTTGCGCGGCGGGCGCTGGATGAGGCGCTGGCGCGGGTCGCAGAACGGCAGATCGGCGGCGCGGCGCTGTTCGATCTGCAGATGGTGCAAGGCCATATCGCCGACATGGCGGTGGATGTGGACGCCAGCGCCCTACTCACCTACCGCGCCGCCTGGGCCAAGGACATGGGCGCCGCGCGGGTCAGCCGCGAGGCGGCGATGGCCAAGCTCTACTCGACCGATCAGGCGCAGCGGGTCATCGACAACGCGGTGCAGCTCTTCGGCGGCGACGGGGTCCGGCGCGGCGAAAAGGTCGAGGAGCTTTACCGCGATATCAGGGCGTTACGCATCTACGAAGGCGCATCCGACGTGCAGCGCGTCGTCATCGCGCGGCAGACCATGGGGGCGTTTCAGGGAGGAGGTTGAACCATGCTGGGACCAACGGCACATGTGGACACGTTCGCGCGGGACAATCTGCCTCCGCCCGATCTGATGCCGGATTTTCTGCTGGACGGGTTCGAGTACCCTGAGCGGCTGAACGTGGGGGTCGAACTGACCGACGCCATGGTCGGCAAGGGCTATGGCGATCACACCGCCCTGATCGGCAACGGGCGGCGGCGCACCTACAAGGAGCTGTCGGACTGGACCAACCGTCTGGCCCATGTGCTGGTCGAGGATCTGGGGGTGAAACCCGGTAACCGGGTGCTGATCCGGTCGGCCAACAACCCCGCCATGGTCGCCTGCTGGCTGGCCGCCACCAAGGCGGGTGCGGTGGTGATCAACACCATGCCCATGCTTCGGACGCGAGAGCTGACCCAGATCGTCGATAAGGCGCAGATCACGCACGCACTCTGCGACACGCGGTTGATGGAAGAACTGGTGAGATGCGCCAAGGCCTCGGACCACCTGAAATCCGTGGTGGGGTTCGACGGCACCTCGAACCACGATGCCGAACTGGACCGTCTGGCGTTGGAGAAACCGGTCCTGTTCGATGCGGTCGAGACCGGGCGGGACGACGTGGCGCTCTTGGGCTTTACCTCGGGCACCACCGGAGAGCCCAAGGCCACGATGCATTTCCATCGCGACCTGATGATCATCGCCGACGGCTACGCGCAGGAGGTTCTGGGCGTGACCGAGGCGGACGTGTTTGTCGGTTCCCCGCCGCTGGCCTTTACCTTCGGGTTGGGCGGGCTGGCGGTCTTCCCCTTGCGCTTCGGCGCCGCCGCGACGCTGCTGGAACAGGCCTCGCCGCCAAACATGGTCGAGATCATCGAGACCTACAAAGCCACCGTCTGTTTCACCGCCCCCACCGCCTATCGCTTCATGTTGCAGGCGATGGATGAGGGTGCAGACCTGAGTTCCCTGCGCGCCGCGGTGTCGGCGGGCGAGACCCTTCCCGCGCCGGTCTATGACGAATGGATGGAGAAGACCGGCAAGCCGATGCTCGACGGGATCGGCGCCACGGAACTGCTGCACATCTTCATCTCGAACCGCTTCGACGACCACCGCCCGGCCTGCACCGGCAAACCGGTTACAGGCTATGAGGTCCGGATACTGGACGATGACGGCAACGAGGCCCCACGCGGCGAGGTTGGCAAGCTGGCGGTGCGCGGGCCCACCGGCTGCCGCTATCTGGCCGATGACCGGCAGGCGGAGTATGTGCGCGATGGCTGGAACGTCACCGGCGACAGTTTCATGATGGATGAGGGCGGGTACCTGCATTTCGCCGCCCGCAGCGACGACATGATCGTCTCCTCGGGCTACAACATCGCGGGGCCGGAGGTCGAGGCCGCCTTGCTCGCCCACCCCGCCGTCGCCGAATGCGGCGTGATCGGTGCGCCGGACGAGGCGCGCGGCCAGATCGTCGAGGCGCATGTGGTGCTGGCTGAGGGGCACGCAGGCGACGCGTTGATGATCAAGATCCTGCAGGACCACGTCAAAGCCACCATCGCCCCCTACAAATACCCCCGCAGCATCAGGTTCATTACCGAACTGCCCAAAACCCAGACCGGCAAGATCCAGCGCTTTCGCCTGCGCGCGGATGAGACCTGAGCGGAGACAGATATGGCACATGAGATCATTCAACCCGACGGCTGGGCCCCGGCAAAAGGATATGCCAACGGCGTGCTGACCGGGGATGGGCAGCTATTCGTCGGCGGGCAGATCGGCTGGAACGCGCAGCAAGTCTTCGAAACCCACGACTTCATCGGCCAGATGGAGCAGGCACTGCGTAATATCCTCGATGTGGTCGAGGCCGCCGGGGGCCGGGCCGAGCATATCACCCGCCTCACCTGGTATGTCACCGACAAACGCGAATACCTCGCCCGCCAGTCCGAGATCGGCGCCGCCTACCGCCGGATCATTGGCCGCCATTTCCCCGCCATGGCCATGGTGGTGGTCGCGGGCCTGATCGAGGACGAGGCGCTGGTCGAGATCGAGGCAACCGCGGTGATAAGCTGACGCGTCGCCACGTGAGACAGATGCCATGACCAACTCATGCGACCGCGCAAATATCGATGCGATACATTTCGGATCAAATCTCGGAGTTCTCCGCACATTCGCAAATTGGCCGCTCTCGACGACATATCAGGTACTCGGGGGTCTGGTTGCAGTGAGTTACTGGGGCAGGGCATGGTTCAATGAAACCAGCCAATTGAAAACGGATTGTATGTCTTTCCGGGGTCGGGCTCCTGCCCGCAGCTCGGCGAAATACCCATGGGTCGGGGCGATCTTCTCGTCAAACAGCCGAACGATCCGTCCATCCCTCAGGTCTTGCTCGATCAGCGGCAGCCAGCCAACAATGGCGCCCTGCCCCTCGGCGGCGCCTCGCAGCATGACATTGGCATCCTCAAAGAGCGCACCGCGCAAAGCTTCGGAGGGTTTCACACCCTGGGCCGAGAACCAGTCGAGCCAGCCCCAGTGATTGCGTTGGTGCAGAATGGGCGCCGATAGCAGGTCGCCGGGGTCAGCGAAGGGGCCATGCCGCTTGACGAAAGCGGGGCTCGCCACTGCGACGGGCTCAAGCTCAAGCAGCTTGGTGGCATTCGCCGGCATGTCCTGCACCCGCTCCCACCGGATCACGATATCGGCGGACCCGGTTGCTAGATCGCCGGGCCGGTAGGACGGAAGAAACTCAAGCTCAAGGTCCGGGTGACGTTGCCAGAATTCGCCGATGCGCGGCATCAGCCAGCGCGCGGTGAAAATGGGCCCCGCAGCGATACGGACGACCTTTCGCGGTGCCTCGCGGAGAGCGTCAACAGCCCCCTCCAGCAGCCCGAACGCCTGCCGGGTCGCCTCTGAAAGCTTCTTGCCGTCTTCGGTCAATACAACGGTGCGCCCTGTCCGGTCGAAAAGGCGCCGTCCAAGCTGCTGTTCGAGGCCGCGTATGTGATGGCTGATGGCAGTTGCGCTGACCGACAGCAGTTCGGCTGCCGCCCTAAAACTGCCCAGCCGGGCGGCCGCATCAAATGCACGCAGGGCAGGCAGGGAAGGAAGCATTACGGAATATCCATGAATTTTTCTCATCATTTGTCGAGAAAAATGCCTTTGTAAATAGGGCCGTTTCCGAGGAGCCTGGCTTGAGTAAATTCGATCCGAGGCAATCATGCCGAACCCCGTCACCCGGCGAGGACGCAAAAACCGCGCCAACGCGGCAGCTCAGCCGGATGCAAACCCGCCGGTCTGGCCCGGGGTTGTCGGCGGCCGGTTCAAACCGCTGTCGGATGATGAAGTCGCGTTGGTCGAGGAAGCCGCGTTTGGATTGCTCGAAACTTTGGGGCTGAGCCAGGCAACCGAATCCATGGTCGATAAGGTTACTGCCGCCGGGGGCAGAGTGACCGACGACAGACGCCTGCTGTTTCCGAGAAACCTGGTTCGAAAAACCATCGCCAACGCGCGGCGGGATTTCACCCTGTGCGGCCAGACCCCTGAACATGATCTGCAAATCGAAGGGGCACGGGTACACATGTCGACTGGAGGCGCGGCCCCCGGTGTCTTTGATCTGGATACCGGGGCCTACCGGGACTCATCGTTGCAGGATCTCTACGATGCCGCCCGCATCACCGACCGGATGGAGAACATCCATCATTTCAGCCGTTCGGTCGTGGCTCGCGACCTGCCCGACAACGCGGCGATGGACATCAACACCGCCTATGCCTGTCTGATGGGCACGTCGAAGCATGTCTCGATCTCGATCACCGAACCTGCCAATGTTGTCGATGTCGCGGCGCTCTGCTACCGGATCGCAGGGGGCGAGACGGCGTTCCGGGCGCGGCCCTTCCTGACAGTCATGGTCTGTCATGTGGTGCCGCCAATGCGCTTCGCCAAAGAGGCCTGCGACGTGCTTGAAACGGCCATTCGTGCGGGTTTTCCGGTGCAACTGATCAGCGCCGGACAGGCCGGAGCGACCAGCCCCGCAACCATTGCCGGTTCACTGGTGCAGGCGGTGGCCGAAACACTGGCCGGGCTGGTCTTTGCGCGACTGGTCGACCCTGAGGTGCGGGCCATTTTTGCGCCCAAGCCGCTGGTTGCGGATCTGCGGACCGGATCGATGTGCGGGGGCGGCGGCGAACAGGCGATCCTCATGGCGGGTGCTGCGCAGATGGGGCGCCATTGGAACCTGCCCACCAGTTCCATCGCGGGGATCACCGATGCCAAGACGCTGGATGCGCAATACGGCTCGGAAAAGGCGCTGGCGGTGGCAATGGCGGCCCATGCGGGCGCTAACCTGATCACGCAGGCGGCGGGCATGATGTCAAGCCTTTTAGGCGTCAGCCACGCCGCCTATGTGGCGGATAACGACATGTTAGGGAACATCCTGCGCACTGTGCGCGGGGTCGAAGCCACACCCCAGAACATTGCCGCCGACGTCATCGCGGGCGTGTGCAGGGGCGAAGGTCACTACCTGGGCCAGCAGCACACGTTCGAGCGCATGAAAGCCGACTATTTCTACCCGAATGTCGGGGATCGGCGCGCGCCGGGGGATTGGGAGGCCGGCGGGGCTCATACGGTCGGAGACGCGGCGCGCGACCGGGCGAAAGAGATCCTCGCCAACCATTTCCCCGCGCATATCGACGACGACACGGACCGCGCATTGCGGGCCCGGTTCGACATCCGCCTGAGCCGGAACCAGATCGGGAGGGCAAGCGGATGACCCCATTGCGCGACACCACCGGAAACACCGACTGGACGGCCCGGGCCCGCGCCGTGATCCCCGGCGGCGCCAGTCACGAATTCCGCTACCGCCAGCCACACGCGATCTTTTTCACCCGGGCGAAGGGCGCCGAAAAATGGGACGTGGAAGGCAAGCGCTATATCGATTTCAAGCTGGGCGCGGCGAGCCAGATATTGGGCCATGCGCATCCCGAGATCGCCGAGGCCGTGGCGCGGCAGATGCATCAGATGCCCTATACCGGCGATTGCCATCCGCTTGAGGTCGAATGGGCCGAATGGCTATGCCGCCTGTTTCCCTCGGCCGAGCGGGTGCGTTTCACCGGATCGGGTAGCGAGGCAACCATGCTGGCGCTGCGGGTCGCCCGGGCCCACAGCGGCAAGGACAAAGTGCTGCGGATCGACGGGCATTTCCACGGCTGGCACGACCTGTTGCTGGCCGGGGCGAAGCCAGGCACCGACGCCCCGCCCTCGCTGGGCGTACCGCTGGCAATGTCCGATCTGACCGTGGTCGCACCGCCCGATCTTGTTCAGATCGGCGAAATTTTGGCGCAAGACACCGGCATCGGCACGATCTTCGTCGAAGCGTCGGGCGCAAACTATGGCTCCGTCCCTCTGCCCGACGGGTTCCTGCAGGGCATCCGCCGCCTCGCGGACGACCTCGACCGGGTGCTGGTCTTTGACGAGGTCATCACCGGCCTGCGCTGGTCGCCCGGCGGTCGGCAGGCGCGCGATGGGGTGGTGCCGGACCTCACCGCGCTGGCCAAGATCACCACCGGCGGGTTGCCCGGCGGCGCGCTGGTCGGGAAGGCCGAACTGATGGAGCTTCTGAGCCCGCTCAAGGCGCGCGACGGGCTCAGCCCCCCGGTCAGCCACAAGGGCACGTTCAACGCAGCACCAATGGTGGCCGCCGGGGCGATCCGCGCGATGGAAATTCTGTCAACCGGCGAGGTGCAGGCGCATGCGGACGCCATGGCCGCCCGGCTGCGCGACGGCTTCAACGGTGTTTTTACCCGCCACGGCCTTGCCGCAACGGCCTATGGCGACAGCTCTACCTGCCACCTCTATTTCGGCGGCCCCTCGGTCGCCGGGCTGGATGCCGCCACGATCCGCAAGGTGCCGCCCGGGCTGATCAAGGGGCTGAAGGACGGGTTGCTGGAATGGGGGGTCGATTTTATGTCCCACACCTCTTGCGTCACCGGGCTGCCGCACACACCGGACCTCGTGGACGAAGCGGTGGCCGCCTTTGACGCCGTGATCGGCGACCTGATCCACAACGGGGTGCTCGCATGACCCTGCCCACCCATGCCCGTACCGTCGTCATCGGAGGCGGCGTCATCGGCTGTTCCATCGCCTACCACCTCGCCCGTGAAGGGCGGCAGGATATCGTGGTTCTGGAACGCTCGAAACTGACCAGCGGCACCACCTGGCATGCCGCTGGCCTGGTGCGCCGCCTACGCCCCTCGGCCACGCTGACCAAGCTCATCAGCTACTCGATCGACCTCTATGGCGCGTTGGAGGACGAGACCGGGCAGGCCACCGGCTGGGTCCAGACCGGATCGCTAACGCTGGCCACCAACCCGGACCGGCTGACCAACATCAAGCGGCAGGTCAGCCTGGGCCGCGCCTTCGGGCTTGAGGCCGAAGTGGTCGATGCGGGCCGGGCCAGGGAGCTCTGGCCCCTGATCGAAACGGATGACGTTATCGGCGCGGTCTGGTCGCCCGCGGATGGCCGGGTGAACCCGTCCGACGTGGCGCTGGCTCTGTCGAAGGGAGCGAAGGCGCGTGGCGTGCGGTTCTTTGAGGACACACGCGTGACCGGGCTGCGCAAGACGGGCGGGCGGATCAGCGGTGTCGAGGTGGGCTCGCATCTGATCGAGGCCGAGGAAGTGGTGATCGCCTGCGGGCTCTGGTCTCGCGAGGTCGCGGCGATGGCCGGCGCCCACATGCCGCTTTATGCCTGCGAGCACTTCTACATCCTGACCAAGCCACTGGCGGAGGTGCAGGCACTGGGCAAGGGCGCCCATCTACCGACGCTCAACGATCAGGATGCCTTCCTATATGCTCGCGACGATGTCGAGGGTTTGCTGGTGGGCAGCTTCGAACCCCACGCCAAGGGCCTGCCGCTCGACCGCCTGCCCGCCGATTTCAGCTTTGACCTGCTGGACGAGGACTGGGATCACTTCATACCGATGATGGAAAACGCGCTGCACCGCATCCCGGCGCTGGAGCGGGCCGAGGTACGGATGCTGCTGAACGGGCCGGAAAGCTTCACGCTCGACAGCCAGTTCATGATGGGTGAAAGCCCAGAGGTGCCGGGATTGTTCCTGATGGGTGGCATGAACTCCACCGGGATCGCCCTAGCCGGTGGCGCGGGCCGGGCGATGGCCGAATGGATCATTGCGGGCGAGCCGACGATGGAACTGGCCGAGGCCGATATCCGCCGCTTCGGTCCCGAGATGAACGTGCTGGCCGCGCTCGATGCGCGTATCCCCGAGGTATTGGGCCGCCACTACGACAACCCGTATCCGGGCCGGGCGATGGAAACCGCGCGGGGACAGCGCCGTTCGCCCATCCACAACGCGCTGGTGGCCGCCGGGGCCCGGTTCGAGGCCCGCGGCGGCTGGGAAAGGGCGGTGCACTTTGGCGGCGCGGCAGTGCATCTGCCACTGACCTTTGGAGTGCCTAAATGGCGGGAACAGGTGGGGCGCGAAGTTGAGGCTTGCCGCAATGGCGCGGCCATTCTGGACCAATCCGCCTTTGGCAAGATCTGGGTGCAGGGGCCGGATGCCTGCGCCTTTCTCAACCGCCTCTGTACCGCGCAGATGGACACTGCAGTGGGCCGGATCGCCTACACCCAGATCCTCAACGCGCGCGGTGGCATCGAAAGCGACCTCACCGTTCAGCGGCGTGGCCCCGAGACCTATCTGATGATCGTTGGCGGCGGAGAGGTCGTGCGGGATCTCAAGCGGATGCGCGAGACCAAGGGCGATTTCCGGGTGGAATTCACCGACGTGACCAGCGGTTACGCGATCCTCGGACTGGCGGGTGCAAGGGCGCATGAGGTGCTGCAAGCGTGTTCGAACACGCTTGTGCCCCAACTCAAACACTTCCACTTCGCCCCGGTCGAGATCGGCCTTGCCTGCGGCTGGGCCGGTCGGCTGTCGTTTACGGGCGAGGAGGGGTATGAGCTGTACATTCCCGCAGATATGGCGATGGCCGCACATGAGGCGCTGGTCGCGGCGGGGGCGACCAATGCGGGGCTCTACGCGTCCGGCAGCTTGCGCATCGAAAGCGGGTTTCGGGCCTTCGGGCATGAACTCTCACCCGGAACCACCCCGTTCGAGGCTGGTCTGGAGGCGTTTTGTGCCTGGGGCACCGGCTTTGTAGGTGAGGTCGCGCTGTGCCATCTGTCGGGGGAAAGCGGTTTGGAAACCGCTTTTCAAGAGCCTTCGAAGGCTCTTGATCAAGGCGTTTCGAAACGCCTTGGCGCGGGACGTTGGATCGTTTCGCTCCTGTTCGACGACCCGGATGCGATCCCTATTCATGATGAGCCGGTCTGGTTCGATGGCCGCGTGGTAGGCCAGATCACCTCGGCCGCGTGGAGCTACCGCTTTGGCCGCTCGGTCGCCTTGGCCATGGTCGACGCACCGCTCAACCGGCTTGCCTGCGAACCGGTCGTGGACGGGTTCGAGATTGAAATCGCCTGCACCCGGTTCACCGCCCGCGCCTCACTGAAACCCGCCAAGGAGGCGTTTGCATGAGCGACACCACCCGCAACACGCAAGTCGCTATCATCGGGGGCGGCATCATGGGCGTCGCCGCGCAGTTTCAGCTGGCCGAAAACGGCTGGACCGATACGATCCTCTTTGAAAAGGCGGAGCTGACCAGCGGCTCGACCTGGCATGCCGCAGGTCAAATCGCCCACGCCGTCGGCAGTCGCATCATGGGTTGGATCAACAAGACCTCGATTGAGACTTACAAGCGGGTCGAGGCCGAAACGGGTCAGTCCATCGGCTGGCACGAGGTCGGCGGCTTCCGCATCGCCACCACCGATGATGAGGTCGACTGGATGAAATCGATCATGGGCGTGGGCCGCTTGCTCGATCTGCCGATGGAGCTTGTGGGGCCGGAAGAGGTAGCCAAAGGCAACCCGTTCTACAAGGTCGATGACGTCAAAGCTGCCGTGCAGACCTTCGAAGACGGTCACATCGACCCTTCAGGCGTGACGATGGCTCTGGCGGCGGCGGCCCGGGCGCGCGGGGCCCGGATCGAACGGCGCAACCGTGTGACGGGCGCCAGCCGCAACGGCAATGCCTGGCTTCTGCGCACTGAGCAGGGCGATGTGCTGGCCGAACATGTGGTGATCGCCGCAGGATCCTATGCCAATCAGGTCGGAGAATGGTTCGGATTGAAAATCCCGTCCGTCTCCTGCCTGCACCACTACCTCGTCACCGACACCGTGCCGGAATTCGCTGGTCGCCCCGAGCTTCCGGTGGTGCGCGACAACGCCTTTGGCGGCTATATCCGGCAGGAACAGCAATCCGGGCTGATCGGCATCTACGAAGATCATCGCTGCCCCACCGTGTGGGAAATGCCCAAAGGCGCGCCATGGGCCGCTGAGAATGAGCTGTTCGACGCCGATTACGACTCGATTGGCGATTTCCTGATGGTGGCCTTTGGCAAGATGCCGATCCTCGCCGATCTCGGAATCAAGCGCGTCGTGCGCGGGGCGATCACCCACACGCCCGATGGCGGCATGCTGGTGGGACCCTCCGGGGCGCCCAATGTGTGGCTGGCCTGCGGGTCGTCCATCGGGCTGGCCTGGGGCGGTGGCGCGGGCAAGGTGCTGGCCGACTGGATGGTGCATGGCGAGACGCCGATCAATACTCGCTCCCTCGACCCGCGCCGCCATGGCGATTTCGCGACCGACGCGTTCATCGTCGAGCGTACCCGGGACGAGTTCATGCGCCGCCATGACACGCCATGCCCCGGCAAGCAGTTCGCAAGCCTGAGGCCGGTCAGGCGCCACCCGCTCTATGACCGGCTGGCCGCCAAGGGCGCCGTGTTCGGAGAGATCGCCGGCTGGGAACGCCCGCGCTATTTCGGCGCGGTGGGCGAGGTCGAACAGATCGGCTGGGGGCGTCAGCCCTGGCACGAGAACGCAAAGGCCGAGGCCATGGCAACCCGCCGCGCGGCAGGCGTGATCGACCTCTGCGCCTTCGCCCAGTTCGAGATCACGGGTAGGGATGCGGGCCGTCTGCTCGGCCGGCTTTCGGCGAACCGCATCCCGCGCAAGGACGGTCGGATCAGCCTCAACCACCTGCTGACCGAACGGGGCCGGTTCGAGACCGAAATCACAATCTGGCGCGTAGACGAAAACCGCTATTTCACTGGCTCGGCCATCACTCGCGCGGGGCCGGATTTCGACTGGATCCGCGCGCATATCCGAACCGGCGAGGATGTGACGATGATCAACCGCAGCGCCAATTGGGGCATGCTGGCC
The DNA here is from genome assembly GCF_013031405.1 of Ruegeria sp. HKCCD8929. Classification (GTDB taxonomy): domain Bacteria; phylum Pseudomonadota; class Alphaproteobacteria; order Rhodobacterales; family Rhodobacteraceae; genus Ruegeria. Next base: position 156,586 of record NZ_WPZY01000007.1, read on the forward strand.
TTGTCCGGCCCGGCCTCACGCCGCATCCTGCGCGATCTGACCGATGCCGATCTCTCCAACGCGGCCTTTCCGTGGCTGTCGGGGCAGGAAATCGAGGTGGCGGGGGTGCCCTGTTACGCCCTGCGGGTCTCATTCGTGGGCGAGCTCGGCTGGGAGCTGCACGCGCCGCTCGACCGCATCGCCGAGCTTTATGACGCCCTCTTCGCGGCTGGTGAAAAGCACGGGTTAACCGATCTGGGCTCTTACGCTTTCAACGGCATGCGAATGGAAAAGGCCTATCGCGCCAGCGCCGAGCTGACCACCGATATAGGGCCGTTCGACGTCGGCCTTGACCGGTTCGTTGTGACCGACGGGCGCGACTTTGTCGGGAAGGAAACGCTTCTGTCCGGCGCACCGGAATGGGAGTTGCTCTATGCCGAACTGCACGCCGAAGGGATCGACATTCACGGGGGCGAACCGGTCCTGCTGGGGGATAAGGTTGTCGGGCTAACCACTTCGGGCGGGTATGGTTACACGGTCGGCAAATCGCTCGGCTGGCTGTTTGTCCGCAAGGGCACCTCGCGCGACAGGTTGGCCGTGCAAATCCTCAACGCCACCCACCCTGTAACCATCCACGACACCGCGCTGTTTGACCCCGAGAACCTGCGCCCGAGATCCGAGGAGTGACCATATGACCATGATCAACGGAGGTGAGGCCGTCTACCGCGTCCTCAAGGCCAACGGAATCGACACGGTGTTCGGCCTGCTCGGCGGTTCAATGCTCGAGCTTTACGATGCCATGCACAAGGGCGGCGAGATCGCCTATGTCGGCGCTCGGGATGAGCGCGCAGCGGGTCACATGGCGGATGCCTGGGCGCGGATGACCGGCAAACCGGGCGTCGTCCTGGGCGCGCAGGCGGGTCCCGGTGTCGTCAACATCGTCACCGCCGTGGCCGAGGCGCATCTGGCCTACTCGCCGCTGGTGGTCATCGCCGGGGCGATCACGCGGGCCGATCAGGCCAAGGACACCTTTCAAGAGGTCGATCAGGTCGCGCTGTTTCAGCCTATCTGCAAGCGCTCGGTCATGGTGACCGACCCCGTGCGGCTTGTGCCAATGCTGGAGGATGCGATCCGGCTGGCCAATTCGGGACGCCGCGGGCCTGTCGTGCTGCACGTGCCGCGCGATATCTTTGCGGCTGACATGCCCGCCGTGGACCCTCAACCGGTCAGGATCGCCCGCCCGGGACCGGCGGCGCCGGAAGATATGGCGGCCATCGCGTCCCTCCTCGGCGCCGCGCAGCGCCCGGTCATCTTCGCCGGGGCCGGGTTCAAATGGGGGCATGGCCGCAACGTGCTCATCGCACTGGCCGACGCGCTGGAAGTTCCGGTCGTGGCCTCGACCGGTCATGCCGACGTGATGCCGCACCGCCATCCATGGTTCGCCGGACAGGCCGGGCCGCGCGGCAACCGGGTGGCCAGCAAACTGACGAAAGAGGCCGATGTCATGGTCGTGCTCGGGGCGCGGCTGGGGTTCAACTCGACCTTTCATTCGAACGACTATGTGGGAGCGCGCACCCGGATTGCCCATGTCGATATCGAAGGCTCTGCCGTGGGCCGTTACTTCCCCGCCGAAATCGCGGCGCAGGGGGATGCGCGCCTGACGGCGGAAGCACTGCGCGAGATCACTCCAAGGCCCGATTGCGACGACTGGCGCAAGAGCTTTCAAGCAGACATGGAGGACCTATGGGCGGAGCGCGCCGAAGAAGGCCGGAGCGACACCCTGCCGCTGCACCCGCGCCGGGCGCTGGCCGAGATACGGGGCGCCCTGCCCGAGGATGCCATCGTCACGCTGGACACCGGCAACACCTGCCTGCAGGCCGCCGACCGGCTGGCCCACTACGCGCCGCTGTCCCTGATCACCCCGCTCGATTTCGGGCTTGTCGGCTTCGGCCTCGCTGCCGCTATCGGCGCCAAGGCCGCCAGCCCGGACCGCCCGGTTGTGGCGATCATGGGCGACGGCGCCATAGGCTATACGATGATCGAGATTCAGACCGCCGTTTCGCACAATCTGCCGGTGGTTATCGTCGTACTCGACAATCAGGCCTGGGGCGCCGAGAAGGCCTATCAGCAGGAGTTTTTTGGCGGCCGCCTTCTGGGCGCCGAAATCCGCTCGCCCCGCTTCGACCACTTCGCCGAAAGCTGCGGTGGCAAGGGCATTTGGGTGGACGGCCCGGGCGATATGGCCCCGGCCCTCAAAGGGGCGCTGGACAGCGGACAGACTGCCGTCATTCAGGCCCGGATCGACCCCGGCGCACTGATGACCCTGCGCAAGGACCTATTCAAGGCAACGCGAAAGGAGTGACCCCAAGCCAGTCTGGGACACGATCATCGTCGGGGTGACCTCACGCTTGGCCGATATTTGCGCCGGCGATTTTTAGCGCCCACTCGCGCCCATGAAACGGGCCGCAACGTCTGGCGCAACCGGCTCAGACCACACATAACGCGGCACCCCAACTGTCGGCATTCTCCTCATATGGATCGGTCACATGCCAACGCCCAAGATATTTGGCTGGCCGTTCACCGCGTTTTGGTCAAATCTGTGCACGGGAGGAGACAGCGATGCAGAAGCGACAGGATCGGCACCGCCTGACCGGGCCAGAGGTCCCCCGGCGATGAACCGTCACGACAAGGGCATGGAGATCCGACGCGCGGTTCTGGGCGACGCCCATGTGGACCGCGCCGAGGCTGCCAAAACCGATCTGGATGCCCCGTTTCAGGACCTGATCACCGAGGCCGCCTGGGGCACCGTTTGGGCCAGCGACGGGATCTCCCTGCGCGAACGCTCGATGCTGACCCTCGCCCTGCTAGCCGCCACCGGCAATTTCGACGAAATCCCCATGCATATCCGCGCCACCGCCCGGACCGGGGCATCGAAACAGGACGTGCTCGAAGCATTCCAGCACGTCGCCATCTATGCTGGCGTACCCCGCGCCAACCATGCGCTTAAACTGGCCATGGCCACCTATGCCGAGATGGAGGCAGAGCCATGACCAAACCCGCCGAATTCTACGCCCGCGACCGGCGCTGGCATCCCCCGGCCTATGCGCGCGACTACAAGACCTCGGTCACCCGCTCACCGCAATACGCTGCGATCAGCCTGGAAAACACCGTTTCGGAAATCACCGGCCCGGTCTTCGGGCACAGTGATATCGACCCGCTCAACAACGACCTGCTGTCAAACTTTGCACAACCGGGCCAGAGCCCCATCGGCGAGCGCATCATCGTGCACGGGCGGGTGCTGGACGAAAACGCACGCCCGGTGCCGAATACACTGGTTGAAATCTGGCAGGCCAACGCTTCGGGCCGCTACCGGCACCGCAAGGACACCTATCTGGGCGCGCTCGATCCCAATTTCGGCGGCTGCGGACGGACATTGACCGACGCCGAGGGCCGCTATCATTTCCGCACCGTCAAACCCGGTGCCTACCCATGGCGCAACTGGATCAACGACTGGCGGCCCGCGCATATCCATGTCTCGGTCTTCGGCACCGGCTTTGCCCAGCGCCTCGTCACCCAGATGTATTTCGAGGGCGACCCGCTGATCGCCCGCTGCCCCATCGTCAACACTATCCCCGACCCGGAAGCCATCGACCGCCTGATCGCGCCGCTCGACCTGAACGCGACCGTCCCGCTCGATACCATCGCCTACCGCTTCGACATTGTGCTGCGCGGGCGCCGCTCCACCCTGTTCGAAAACCGGCCGGAGGGGAACTGATGCCACCCAAGCTGCCCTATCTCAAGGAAACCCCCTCGCAAACCGCCGGGCCTTACGTCCATATCGGCCTCGCCCCCGGGGCGGCAGGATTCGACATCTACGACCAAGAGCTTGGCCATGACATCGCAGGCCCCAATGCGCGCGGCGAGCGCATCCGGGTCGAGGGGCTGGTGATCGACGGCACCGGCTCACCGGTCAAGGACGTGCTTCTTGAGGTCTGGCAGGCCAATGCCAACGGCATCCATGCCCATCCCGAACAGCCCGGCGAGACCGAGGACGGCTTTCGCGGCTGGGGCCGGGTGATCACCGATTTCGACACCGGAGAATGGGGTTTCGACACCGTCAAACCCGGCCCGGCCCCGGGTCGGAACGGCACCGTTCAGGCCCCCCATATCAACCTCTGGATCGTGGCGCGCGGTATCAATCTGGGCCTCAACACCCGGCTCTACTTCAGCGATGAGGCCGAGGCCAACACAACCGACCCGGTGTTGAATCTCATCGAATGGGAACGCCGCCGGGCCACCCTGATCGCCCAGCGCTCCGAACGCGACGGCCAAGCCCTCTACCGGTTTGACATCAGGATACAGAGCGAGGAAGAAACCGTATTCTTCGATATTTGACCCCCCAATGCCAAATCCAAGGACCCGCCCATGACCAAACCCTGCATCCTCTGCTGCGCGATCACCGGTTCCGTCCCCACCAAAGCCGCCAATCCGGCGGTCCCGACCTCGATCAGCGAACAGATCGAAAGCAGTCACGCGGCGGTCGAGGCGGGCGCGTCGATCATCCACGCCCATGTGCGCAACGACGATGAAAGCCCCAGCTCGGACCCCGAGAAATTCGCGCGGCTGAAAGAGGGGTTGGAAAAACACTGCCCCGGCGTGATCATCCAGTTCTCGACCGGAGGCCGCTCGGGCTCGGGTCTGGAACGCGGCGATATGCTGCCGCTGAAACCGGACATGGCCTCACTCTCGGTCGGCTCGAACAACTTCCCCACCCGGGTCTACGAGAACGCCCCCGACCTGATCGAGTGGCTGTCGTCCGAGATGATCAAATACGAAATCACCCCCGAGATCGAAGCCTTCGACCTCAGCCACATCCTGCACGCCATCCGCATGAGCGAGGCGGGACTGCTCTATGGCAAGCTTTACGTGCAATTCGTGATGGGCGTCAAAAATGCCATGCCCGCCGACCGCGAAGTGTTCGACTTCTACGCCAAGGTGATGCGCGAGCGTGCGCCGGATGCCGAATGGTGCGCCGCCGGGATCGGACCAAACCAGATCACGGTCAACGAATGGGCCATCGCCGCCGGAGGCCACACCCGCGCGGGCCTCGAAGACAATGTCCGCCTAGACAAACACACCCTCGCCCCGTCAAACGCCGCCCTGATCGCCCGCGCCGCAGAGCTGTGCGAGAAATACGAGCGCCCGGTCGCCACCCCGGCGCAGGCCCGCACCATCCTCAGCCTACGCGCCGCCGGATAAAGCACCCCTTTTTCCTCTTGCCTCAAAATATCCCGGGGAGCGCGAGGGGCTGGCCCCTCGCCTGCACTACATCTCAACAAGCACAAGACTTGAAATACCGCGAACCAAGCCGCTTGGAAGCGGCTTAAGCGGTTTGAAAACCGCTTCAAGGCGTTTGCAAACGCCTTGGCCCGGCCCATCCGTCAGAGGTCGATCTCAACCACTCCGCCCGCCTCCGCCGCGCGGCTCTGGCACAGGATGATCGCCCCTTCGCGCTGCTTCTTGGACAGCACGAAATCCCGGTGCTCGACCTCGCCCGAGACCAACCCGCATTTGCACACCCCGCAAATCCCGTCAGAACATTTCACATCCACATGAATGCCCGCCTCGTTGAGCACCTGCGCCGCATCCTTGTCCTCGGGCACATGCAACTCCCGCCCGGACCGGGCCAGCCTCACGGTGAACCCGAAATTTTCGTAATCGGGTTGCTCGGGCACCAAGAAATACTCCAGATGCCGCGCCTCCTCGGGAAACCCCTGCCGTTCGGCGGCCTGCATCACTCCGTCCATGTAACGTTCCGGCCCGCAGGTATAGACGTGCCAGCCCTCGGCATACCCTGCCAGCACCGAATTCAGATCGGCCCGCGTGCCCTCATCGGAAAAATGCAGATGCACCTTGTCCGCCCAGAGGACCGCCGCCAGATCGTCCAGATACCCCGCCCCCGCGCGAGTACTGGCCGAGTAATGCAACTCGAAATCCGCGCCAAGCTCATGCAACCGATGCGCAAATGCGATCATCGGCGTGATGCCGATCCCGCCGCCCATAAGGAAGGTCTTTGTCGCGCTCTCATCCAGTTCGAAATGGTTGATGGGCTTTGAGATGAAGACCTTGCGCCCCTCGCTGAAGATCCGATGCAAAAGAGCCGATCCACCCCGCCCCTCATCCTCGCGCAGCACGCCGATCTGGTACTTCGACCGATCCGCCGGATCACCCGACATCGAATATTGCCGCAGGAATTCCGGCGCCACCAGAACGTCCAGATGCGCCCCCGCCGTCCATTCCGGCAAAGGCGTGCCATTCGGTGCCGCGAATTCATACTTGGTCACATCCGCCGTCATCTGCTCGACCCGGGTCAGTTCCACCCGCATCACCGGCGCATCGCCTGCGACCGAATAACGATGCACCACCGACATATCGCCCGCCGCCAGCCGGGCCTTGTACTCCTCGGCGCTCACCATCGCCTCATAGGCCGCAATCCCGGCCTCGCGATCCATCGCAAAGGGATAGGGCCAGGGATGCGGCGCCAGCGGCGCGGGATAGACCGCCAGCGTCTGATCCTCGTATTTCAGGTCCAGGTCCTTTTGCAGGTCCCGCCGGTTCAGCGGATGCTCCGAGGGCCGATACGCCCCGTCCGCCTGCAACTCGATATCCCACCACCATTTCTTGGTGTCATTCAGCCCGCCATTGCCCACAGCATCGTCCAGCTTCGCGAGTGCCGGCGCAGCGGAGGGTATATTCATCGCCGCCCAGCGGAACGGGCGCTCGGCAAACAGCCCTTCAAGGTTCCACGGACAGGTCTTCATGCAGCGCCCACACATCGCCCCGCCCGGCGTGGTGATCCGGTAGGTCGCGCATTTCTGGCTGTCGGATTTCCAGATCTCATAGCCATTGAACATCAGCTTTGGCCCGGCGGTGATCGCTCCTGACGGACACTCTCGCGCGCATTTGTTGCAGCTCTCACAGAAGGTCTGCAGGCCGAAATCGATGGGCTTGTCATGGCTCATCGGCATATCCGTCGTGACCACCCCCGATTTCAGGCGCGGACCCAAGTAGGGGTTCAGGATCACCTCGCCGATGCGGCTGACCTCACCCAATCCGCTCAGCAGCAAGAGCGGGGGCTGCAGCACCTCGCCATCCATCACCGTATGCGCCTTGGCCTTGTAGCCGACATTGCGGATCTGCTGCGCGATCACACCGCCCAACAGGGAAAACCGCAGATAGGCCCGCATGGATTGCGCGACGCTGATCCAATCGTCACCGCTGGCACCCTCCATAGTCTCATAACCCTGATCAACGATCATCGACACGGCTTGATCATGCAGCGGCACGATCTCTTCCCCGGTGGCGTCATGGGAATACCAAGTCCATTCCGGACACCGGCTGAGCCCCACCGCGTCGATGCCCAGAAAATAGCTTGCCGCCTTCACATTCGCTGCGTTGCGACCGGCGTCTTTCGGTTTGTACGTTTCGGCACTTTCCCCGTCCTGAAGCAGTACAAAAGCGCCAAGTGCCCGCCGCTGCGCAAAACTGGGCGCCGCCTTGCGCGCGTAATGCCCGCCCTTGGCCCCGTCCTGCAACGCCTTGCCCATATCCCCGAACTGCGCCCGCGCGAACATGTCGGCCCGCTTGGGCACCCGCGCCACGTTGGCCTCGTCGATATAGGTGGTGGGCACATCAACGCGTTTGAGTTTCTCGAAGGGATGCGCCCCATCCATATAGCGGCGTTTGGCATAGGGATCGCGGTTCAACGCGTTCTTGGCAAAACCCGCGCCCAGCCACCATGCGGGACCTTGCGTCGGGAACCACGGCTGCTCCGCCAGCGGCACCAAAGGCCGGTCATGGGCAATCTCCATCTCGGTCGTCACCGCCGCCAGCCCGAACCGCTGCCCCAGCCACGGCGCGACCAGCGCCCCGTCCTCGGCCGAGACCAGCCCCGCCGCCACCGCCAGCCGACCCAGATCGACATCCGAAGAGGTCACCGTATGCGCCCGCGCATCGAACCCCAGCAGACGGATGTAATTCGCGATCACTACCGCGTTTTCCGTGGCCAGCAGACAGGCGCGATGATCCTGTGCTCCCATGATCCACTCCGCCCCGGGCTCGCCCGGTTCCGGATCGCGGTTGTGTTCATAGAGGAACACGATGGCATGGCGATGGCTGTCGATGGTCGAAGGCTCCGCCTCCATGCTCTCCTTGAGGTCGGCCATGATCACGTCGATGCCCGAGGCCAGCGTCTTGGTCTGTCGCGTCTTCAGCGCATGGGCCAACCGGTCGATATCCGGGTTGCGGCGTGGCTTGGCCAGCAGGGCCCCGGCGGGCAGCGGACCACACCCCGTCATCGACGCATCGTTGAAATATCCAAACGCTTTCAGATGGTTGGCGCGCTCCTGCGGATCGCCCGGGATCTCCGCCATGGCTGGGTTTACGAACCCATCCCGGATCGCATCCATCATCGCCTGAAACTCGCCCATGGCGTTGACGATGCTCTCCGGGCTCTCGGGCCGGTGAAACCTCAGCTCCGCCATCCCGGGCACATCGGTCAAGCCCGGCGTATCTGCACGCCGCTGCAACCGCTCCAGCGGATACCGCCCCAGATGAACGGGCCGGTTCTTGTCCGAGAAAAAGCGGATGCCCATTGTCTCTCTCCTATTCCTGCGCCTGACCTAGCCCGGATTGGACAGCAAATCCATTCATGACTAATCATAGATTGCATGAGCAAAATCGATTTCACTGATCTCGACGGCAAGGTCCTGCGTACCTTCCTGACCATCCTCGAGGAAAGCTCGGTCTCCAAGGCCGCTGACCGGCTGGGCGTCACACAATCGGCGGTCAGCCACACGCTCGGCAAGCTGCGCGCCGTGCTGGGCGATCCGCTCTTCGTACGCTCGGGTCAAGGGCTGACCCCGACCGAACGGGCACTGGCGCTGAAGGAACCAGTGCAAAAGGTCCTCGACGGGATGCGGGCGCTGACCGAGGAGCGGCCCTTCGACCCGCTCTCCGAAGAGATGCAGTTCCAGATCGCCGCCAACGACCTGCAGCGCGAACTGATCTTCCCGATCCTCCTGCGCGAAGCTCGCACCGAAGGCATCCGCCTGCGCCTCGATTTCGTCCCCTCCGGCGTGCCGGACCCGGCAATCCTGCGCAATGACCGCTGTCAGCTGATGCTGACCCCCCTGCCACCCGACGGACCGGATATTTATCAGAAACGGCTGCTGACCAGCCCGCTGATGATCTACTACGACGCCGACCACCGCGACCCGCCAGACAGTTGGGAGGCCTATTGCGCCACCGAGCATGTCGAGGTCCGCTTTGCCGATGGGCGCAGCGCCAAGGTGGTGATGCGTGGGGTGGACCAAAGCCAGATCCGCCCCGCCACGGTCACCCTGCCACATTTCAACGCCATCCCGTCCTTCGTGAAGGGCAGCGACCTGATTTCGACCGATACCGCGCTGATGCGACAGGGACCACTCGCCAGCCTCGACTGCGCACCGCTGCCCTTCGCCTGTGACCCGGTATCGATCTACATGGTCTGGCACGAGCGCTCGACCGGCGATCCGGCGCATCGCTGGCTGCGAAACCGGATCGAACGGATCGCAGCAGCGCTGGCCGACTGAGACGCCGGGAGCAGGAGCAACCAAGAAAATTCGAATTTTCTTGGCAACAGCCTTTAAAGGCTGTTGGGCCGCGCCGTTTGCACCTGCGCTGTCAAGCCTGTGACAACAACCAGTCGCGCATGACTGCCACCAGTTCCGGATGGCGCGGCTGGCGCGGGGTCACGATGTAGAACCCCAGATCGGCCGACAGGCTCTGCGCAAACGGCCGCACCAGCCGCCCCGATGCCAGTTCTGCGGAGACCAGTGGCGCATTGGCCAGCGCCACGCCCTGCCCGGCCACGGCGGCGTCGATGGCCAGGCTGGTCTGGCTGAAATTCATCATCCGCTGCGTCGCCGCCACGCCCATTTCGTCCAGAAACAGCGGCCACAGCCCATGAGTGTCGTTCAGCAGCGTCTGCCGTGCCAGATCCTCCGTGGCGTGCAGACCCTCCGCCAAACCTGGGCTGCAGATAGCCACATACTCAGTGGCAAACAGCGGCTCAGCCACCAACCCCGGTCCGAAAGGCGGGTGCCCCTGCCGAACGGCGATATCGACGCCGTCGCTCTGGAAATTCGCCAGTCGCTCACGTGCATCCACCTGCACCTCGATCCCGGGGTGCTGCGCTGTAAAGTCGCCCAGACGCGGCACCAGCCATTTCGAGGCAAAGCTGGGCGTCACCGACAGGGTCAGAGGTCGCCGCTCCGCCAGCGTCTCGGCCGCCTCACCAATCAACCGGAACGCTTGCCGCAGCGGCGCATGAAACCGCCGCCCCGCTTCGGTCAACCGCAACCCGCGCGGCAACCGGTCAAAGAGCTGAACACCCAGCCGCGCCTCCAGCCCGCGCACCTGCTGCGCCACCGCGCCCTGCGTCACCCCGATCTCTTCGGCAGCGAGACGGAAATTCAGATGGCGCCCCGCCGCCTCAAAGGCGCGCAAGGCATTGAGCGGGGGCAATGACATGAGAACACCCAGTAGGTTTTCTACAGGATTACGGCAGCAGAACTGATTGGTCAAACCGGCCCGCTCTCCCCATCCTTGGGCCAACGATTGAAGGAGACATCAAGATGGCAGAGAAAGTGGCCCTCATCACCGCAGGCGGCAGCGGCATGGGCGCGGATGCGGCACGGCGGCTGGCGGCGGACGGGTTCAGGGTCGGCATCCTGTCCTCATCCGGCAAGGGCGAGGCGCTGGCGCAGGAACTCGGCGGCGTCGGCGTGACCGGCTCGAATCAATCGAATGACGATCTGCAGCGGCTGGTCGATGCGGCGATGAGGCATTGGGGTCGGGTCGATGTGCTGGTGAACTCCGCAGGCCACGGGCCCCGCGCGCCAGTGCTGGAACTGACGGATGAGGACTGGCACACCGGCATGGAAGTCTATTTCCTGAACGCGGTCCGCCCCACGCGGCTGGTCACCCCGATCATGCAGGCACAAGGCGGCGGTGCGATCATCAACATCTCGACCTTCGCCGCGTTCGAGCCCGACCCGGTCTTTCCCACGTCGGGCGTGTTCCGCGCCGGGCTGGCGGCCTTCGCCAAGTTGTTCTCGGACCGATATGCCACCGACAACATCCGCATGAACAACGTCCTTCCGGGCTTCATCGACAGCCTGCCGGAAAAGAAAGAGTTCCGCGCCCGCATCCCTATGGGCCGCTATGGCCGCAGCTATGATGAAGTCGCTTCAGTGATTTCACTGCTCGCCTCTGAGGGCGGCGGCTACATCACGGGCCAGAACATCCGGGTGGATGGCGGCATCACCCGCTCGGTCTGAGTCCGCCGTCTCTCTGCTTGCAGAGGGCGGATGAAGGCGTTTCGAAACGCCTTCAAGCCGCTTGCATGCCGCTTTCCCGCCCTCAATATCCGATCCGCGCCTTGATCAGATGGGTCAGCGTGGCCCCCGTCTCGAAGTAAGCCTGCCGCACCCGCGTCAGGCTTTCCCTGTGCTCCGCCACCGGCGCAACCGGCAGCGCCTCCGGGTTGCCCGTCAACAAGCTCTCGGCCATGCCCTCACCGAACACCGTGCCGGGCCCGATCCCACGCCCGGAATAGCCATGCGCGGCCAGCGCATTCGGGCCAATCTGTGTGATCTTGGGGATATGATCCGACGTCATTGCGATTCGCCCGCACCATCCCTGTTGCAGCGGCACCCCCGCCAGCGCCGGATAAAGCTGCGTCAGCTTGCGCCGCGCCCACCCGGCATGGATGGCGCTGCCGGGATGGCCCAGATCCCCCATCGCGCCGATGATCATCCGGCCCGCGCCGTCCATCCGGAACGAAGACATCACCAGCGCCGTATCCCAACACCCCTCGCCGCCAGGCAGAATCGCCGCGCGTTGCACCTCGGTCAGGGGTGGCGTGGCGAACTGGAAATAATGCACCGGGACATAGGCCGGAGCCGTACCGGGCCACCCCGTGTGATAGGCATTCGTCGCCTGGATCAACGCCCTGGCCCGAACCTCCCCGCCGGGGGTGCGCACATGCCACAGATCGCCCTCGCGCCGGATCTCCAGCGCCGGAGTCCGTTCGTGCAACCTCGCCCCCGCCGCCTGCGCCGCCCGGGCCAGCCCCCGGACATAGCCCAAAGGTTGGATCGTGCCCGCACGCGGATCGAAAAGTGCGCCGTGAAAGGTGGCAGAACCTGTGCGCTGGGCCACCCCCTCCGCCGAGATCATCTCGACCGGAGCGCCCGCAGCCACCAACTGTGCATGCCGGGTGTACAGGTCCTTCAGCCCGGCGGGTGAATGGGCACAATGCAGGGTTCCGTTGCGCACCGCCTCGCAGGCGATGCCATGGCGGTCGATCAGCTCGAAAACGACCGAGGGCGCCCCGGCCAGCAACGCAATCAGCCGGTCGCCTGCCTCGGCCCCAAGATGCCCACCGATCTCATCCGGAGGCAGCCAGAGACCGGCATTGACCAGCCCCACATTCCGCCCCGAGCCGCCGAACCCGATGGTCTCGGCCTCAAGCAAACACACATCCGCGCCCGCCTGCGCCCCGTGAAGTGCGGCGGAGCAGCCGGTAAATCCGCCGCCAATCACCACCAGATCGGCCTGCACGTCGCCGCTCAGCGCCGGCGCCTCCACCCTTTCGGCGCAAGTCCGGTGCCAGAGATTATCCGCATTCTCCGAACTCACGCCCATCCTCCCTGGCCCAGCCTTACTGCGCGGCCACTAGCCCACGCTGGTCGTCACGGCCCATGGCGATCAGAAACGGAGCCTGCCCCTGAAGGGCCTGAAACCCCGCCTTGTCCGCCATGCCACGCCAGTTGCCCAGCATCAGTGACTGCGCCACCGCACCACCCAGCGTGGCCCCCGGACCGGTGACGATGAACAGGTCCGGCGCGAACTCGCGCGCCGCCGTCTGTACGGCCCGGGTGAAATCATAAGGCTCGGTCACTTGATGGCCCAGCGTGTAGTCCCACAGCGCCCGTGTATCGGTCGCGCCCGGCCACCAGATCTTGCCGCGCCCGTCGATCAGCGGGCGATCGGGCTGGCCGAACATCTCTCCGGACAAACGCGCCCGCCCCTCGGCCGCGACCGGCGCCTGCAGCGACGTGTGAAACGCTGCGTGATTGACCAGCCGCATCGGGAACCGCTCCTGCGCGACAGGCTGCGAGGCCTCAAACGCCTTGAGCCCCTCCTCATTGCCCGCCAGCACCAGCATCCCGCCCAGATCGATCGACAGTGCCAGATCGTGCCCATCCAGCGCGTCGATGCGGGCCACATGGGCCAGCAATTCGGCCTTGCGCGCGGGATCGTCAACCCAATCCTCGCCGGTGAAGGGATAGACCAGCTGCCCGCCGATCAGACGTTCCTGCATCAGCGTGCCCATGGTATTGACCACCCGGAACCCGTCCCCGGCGCTCAGTGCCCCGGCAGCGGCCAGCGCGGTATACCAACCCATCGAGTTGCCGGTGACCGCGACCACCTCGATATCCTCGGCCAAGCTCCGCGCATCGGCCAACGAGGCAGCATAGATCAAAGGTGAGGCCACATCGCCGCGCGAGTACTTGCTGACCGAGAACCGCCCGGCCCCATCCAGCGCCGTCACCGTCTCTTGCCCGGTCTCAGCGCGGATGGCGTCGAACTCGTGGAACTGCGCCATCCGGTTTGCATGGTAGCGATGCAGGTAGCCGAGCTCCGGCTTGTTATAGGTGCCCCGGCCGGGGCAGATCACGACGGCAGTGCGGGTCATGTCTTTGCTCCGGTCAGGGAAAGGGCGGCGGCAACGATGCCCGGTTTGGAGGGCAGAGGCGCGGCATAGGCAGGCCCGGTGGCAATGAAACAATCCTCGGCCACCACACGCGCGGCCCGGATGTCGGAGGCTTCGGCAAACAGCGTCATCAACGCCTCGGATTGGCTGCCGGTGCGGCGGCATTCATCGACGATCAATACGTGCCTGCAGCCTTTGGTGGCCGCCAACAGAGCCTCAGCCGGCAGGGGTGCCAGCCAGCGCATGTCGATGATGCGGGTTTTCAGCCCCGCCGTGTCCAGCTCGGGCAGAGCCTGCTTCGACAGGTAATGCCCGTTGCCATAGGTCACGATGGCCAGATCGGTGCCGTCGCCATGCATGCCGACCTCGCCCAGCCCGATCCGCTGATCCGGCGAGGGATAGATGGTCATCCAGCCCCCATCCTGCGCCTCATGCAGATCGCGCATGGGATAAAACGCGATAGGCTCCAGAAACACGACCACCCTCTGCTCCTCCCGCGCCAGCCGCACGCATTCGCGCAGCATCCGCGCCGCGTCCGCCCCGGTCGAGGGGCAGGCGATGATCACACCGGGGATGTCGCGCAGCACCGCCAGCGAGTTGTCGTTATGGAAATGGCCGCCAAAGCCCTTCTGGTACCCCAACCCGGCAATCCGCAGCACCATCGGGTTGGTGAATTGCCCGTTCGAGAAAAACGGCAACGTCGCCGCTTCGCCCCGGATCTGGTCCTCGGCATTGTGCAGATAGGCCAGGAACTGGATCTCAGGGATGGGGACGAACCCGTTATGCCCCATGCCGATGGCGAGGCCAAGAATGGACTGCTCGTCCAGCAGAGTGTCGATCACCCGGTCGGGACCGAAACGCGCTTGCAGCTTCTGCGTGACGCCATATACCCCGCCCTTGCGGCCCACATCCTCGCCCATGCAGACGATCTCGCCATGTTCCAGCATCAGATCGGTCAGCGCCCAGTTGATCAGGCGGCTCATCGGCTGCGGCTCGTCCATTGCGCGCATGTCGCCGCCAAATGCCTTGGCCCGCGCCTCGGCGCTGGGGCCGTTGGTCGGCTTGCAGTCCCGTTTCGGCGGGATGAGGCTCGCCATCACCTCCTCGGCATTGGCCAGATGCGGGCGGGTCGTGGCCTCGGCCGCAATCCGGTCGGTGCGGGCGCAGGTCTCCTCGTAGATTTTCAACGCCTGATCCGGTGAAAGCGCCCCAGCCTGATCCAGCAAACGCACCGAATTTAGCAGAGGATCGTTGGCCTCATCCGCCTCGACCTCGGATTTGCTGAGATAGGTCGTCGGCACATCCGCCCCTGCATGGCCGTAAAGACGCACGGTTCTGAGATGCAGGAAAGCGGGTTTGCGGCGAGTGCGCACGTATTCTGCCGCCTCTCGCGCAACCGCATAGGTCTCGTAAATGTCCAACCCGTTTGCCTGAAAATACCTGATCCCCGGCCGATGCTCCATCGACGCCTGTATCCAGCCCTTCGGCGTCTTCACCGAGATACCGATCCCGTTATCCTCACACACGAACAGCAGCGGCAGTGGCGTGGACTGCACGCTGGTCCATCCGGCGGTGTTGATCGCCCCCTGCGCGGTCGAATGGTTGGCCGAGGCATCGCCGAACGAACACATGGCGATCCCGTCCGCGGGCAGCTCCCGATGCTCGGGATCATGCCTGCGCGCCGCGCCCAGCGAATAGGCCGCCCCCACTGCCTTGGGCAGATGGCTGGCGATGGTCGAGGTCTGCGGCGGGATGGTCAGCGCCTTGGACCCCAGCACCTTGTGCCGCCCGCCCGAGGTCGGGTCCTCTTTTGAACAGGCAAAGCTCAACAGCATATCCCAGGCAATCTGCTGCCCACCTTCCTTTTGAGCCACCTGGTCGGCGCGGGCGATCTGGAACGCGGCATCCCGGTAGTGCAGGAAAGCGATATCCGTGGGCCGCAGCGCATGCGCCACCGCTGCCATCCCCTCATGCCCCGACGAGCCGATGGTATAGAACCCCTGCCCGGCCTTCTGCATCGCCCGGCTGGTCCGGTCCAGCGCCCGGCTCAGCACCTGCGCGCGATAGAGCGACACCGCCTCGGTCCCGCTCAGCCCCGGAGCAGGGGGCGCACCAGCAGGCAGATCGCGCGCGGCAACACGGGTCAGGAAATTCTCATGAACGATCTGGGCGCGGTCCATCGCGGGTCCCCGGTCTTGATTGGATTACAGTCTGGCGGTCGCGTCCGCGATCCGGCGCAACCCTTCTTGCAGGCTTTCGGTGGCATAGGCAAAGGAAAGCCGCAGATGCCCCGGCATCCCGAACGCCCGCCCCGGCACCAGCGCCACGCCGGCCTCATCCAGCAGATAGCGGCAGAATTCATGATCCACCGGCATCTTCTCGGGACAGCTCGGAAAGACGTAGAACGCGCCATCGGGCTGCGCGCAGCTCAGGCCCGCAGCATTCAGCCCTGCCACCACCAGATCCCGCCGCGCCCGCATCTCGGCCCGGCGCTCGGCCAGTAACTCCCGCGGTCCGGTGATCGCGGCCAGCGCCGCCGCCTGCGCGATGGAACAGGCGCCGGAGGTGATCTGCCCCTGCACCGCCACCATCGCCTTGGTCAGCGGCGCCGGGCCAATCCCCCAGCCGATCCGCCAGCCGGTCATCGAATAGGCCTTGGAGACGCCGTTCACGGTCAGCACCCGCCCCGCCAGCGCGGGCACCGCCTGCACAAAGGGCGTGAACGGAACGTATGAGAGATGCTGATAGATCTCGTCCGAAATCACCCAGACGTGGCGGTGCCTCTCCAGCACCGCCCCAAGCGCCTGCAACTCCGCCTGCGTATAGACCGCCCCGGTCGGGTTCGACGGGGTGTTCAACAGCAGCCAGCGCGTTCGCGGTGTGATCGCGGCCTCTAGCTGCTCCGGCGTCAGCTTGAACCCCTGCCCGCGCGGGCAGTCCAGCACCATCGGCAGCCCACCCGCCAGCTTCACCATGTCCGCATAGCTGGTCCAGAACGGCGCGGTGGTGATGACCTCATCGCCGGGGTTCAGCGTCGCCAGAAACGCCCCTGCGAGCACCTGCTTGGCCCCGGTCGAAACGATCACATTCGCAGGCTCCACTCCGGCCTGCCCCGCAATCGCTGCGCGCAGGGCAGGCGTCCCGGCGGTGGCCGGATAGCGAGTCTGCCCGTCCAACGCCGCCTTGTGAGCCGCCTCAATCACATGTGCCGGGGTCGGAAAATCGGGCTCGCCAGTGCTCAGCGCGATCACGTCCACACCCTGCGACCGTAACTGCGCAGCCCGCTCCGAGATCTGCACGATCTCCGACAGCTCGATCCCGTCGAGCCGCCCGGCCCGCCGAAACTCTCCCGGATTGTTCTGAATGGTCATGGCATCCTCGCCGTTGGGTCCGTGCTTTCCCGCCCTTCATCGCGCCGCAACCGGGAAAAAACCAGTGACATTCCTTTCGAAAGCCATGAGTATAACTCATATGATTGCCCCTCGCCGCTTCCTGCCCTCAATCGCGTCCCTGCTGGCTCTGGAGGCCGTCGACCGGCTCGGCAGCGCCTCGGCGGCGGCCGAAGAACTGTCCCTGACCCAAAGCGCCATCAGCCGCCAGTTGAAAGTGATGGAGGAGCAACTCGGCGTCGCCCTGATCCAGCGCACGCAAATGCGGCTGCAACTGACCCCTGCCGCGCGGGAATATGTCGAGACCGCCCGCACGGCGCTGCACCAACTGGCGCAGGCCTCGCTCAAGCTCAAGGCCAACCCGACTGGCGGCTCGCTGCACCTGTCGATCCTGCCCGCCTTCGGGATGCACTGGCTGGCCCCGCGCCTGCAGGATTTCGCCCGGCGGCACCCGGAGGTAACCGTAAATCTCAGCACCCGGCTACAACCCTTCGACTTCGCCACCGAGCCCTTCGACGCCGCGATCCATTTCGGACAGCAGGACTGGACCGGTGTAAACTATCTGCGGATCATGCGCGAGGATGTGCTGCCCGTCTGCGCCCCTGATCTGGCGCCAAAACAGGCCAACAGCCCTGACTGGCTGCTGACCGCCCCGCTTTTGCATCTCGATACCCGCCCCGACGCATGGGAGCGTTGGTTTGCCGCGCAAGGCATGATTGCCACGGGGCTGCGGGGGATGCTGTTCGACCAGTTCTCGACCATGATCCAGGCGACCATACATGGGCTGGGCGTGGCGCTGCTGCCCAGCTATCTGGTGGCGCAGGACCTGCAGAGCGGACGGCTGGCGCCCGCCTGGGACGGACCATCGGTCAGCCTCGGAGATTACTATCTGGTCTGGCCGAAGGGCCAAACCGAGTCCGCACCGCTGATGTCGTTTCGGGACTGGTTGCTGCGGCAGGTGGCGGACCAGCCCGGCATGTGACGGGGTCGCGCGGCGCGCCCACCCGCAGCTTCAGGGTCCGGATGCCGGGCCTGACCCGGTCGATACCAGAGCCAACGCCGTTGTCACCGCGTCGTCGGAAACCTGATCGAATTTCCTGTAATATGCGCCAACGGCATAAAACGGCTCAGGCGTTTTCAGACAAATCACTTCGTCGATCCCGGCACTCTCTTCTAGTTCAGCCAACGTGTCTTCGGGCGCAACGGGAACGGCAAGGATCAGCCGCGACGGACCCCGCGACCGAAGATTCTGCAGGGACGCCCGCATCGTGGCGCCGGTGGCAATTCCGTCGTCAACGACGATCACGGTCTTGCCCCGGATTGGCAATGCCGCCCGACCACCAAGATAGGAGTCACGCCGCCTCGCGATTTCGCGCAGTTCCGGCTGGGCCAGCTCCCAGATCCGGTCTCTATCCAGACCCGCGCTGCGCGCGATGTCCTCATTGACGACAAGACCCGGCTCCGCCCCGTTGGTGACGGCGGCCAGCGCCAGTTCGCGGTGGCCCGGAAAACCAACCTTGCGCACGAAGACGATATCGAGCGGTGCGCCGAGACCTTCGGCGATAATCTCGCCGATCGGCACGCCACCCCGGGGCAGCGCCACCACAACGGTTTCAGCAGGATCGAGCGCAGGCATCCGTGCCAGCAATTGCCGCCCCGCATCGGTTCTGTCCTGGAACATTTGATCCTCCTGCGATCAGGAAGGTATGCCAGGCAGTCTATCGCGCCCGTCGGTTTCCACCAAGGACTGGCGGGTTGCCAAATGGGTGGCGGCGGGCGGACCCGCCGACCGGCAGGATCACACGTCCAGTGACCGGGCGATCAGTTCCTTCATCACCTCGTTGGTGCCGCCATAGATCATCTGCACCCGCGCATCCGCGTAGAGCCGCGCAATCGGGTATTCCATCATGAACCCGTAGCCGCCAAAGAGCTGCAGACATTCATGCATGACCTCGTTCTGCACCTCGGACCCCCAGTATTTCACCATCGAGGCCGTGGGCGCATCCAGCTCACCCTTTTCCAGCTTGGCGATACAGTCATTCACGAAACTGCGCAGCACCTCGGCCTTGGTCTTGCACTCCGCCAGCTTGAACCGGGTGTTCTGGAAATCCATCACCCGCTGTCCAAACGCCTTGCGCTCCTGCACGTATTTCACCGTTTCGGACAGGGCGAAGTCGACGGCGCCCAGCGCCATGATGCCGATAGTCAGCCGCTCCCACGGCAGCTGCTTCATCAGTTGGTAGAAGCCCTGCCCCTCTTCCGCGCCGATCAGGTTGGTCATCGGCACCTTGACGTCTTCAAAGAACAGCTCGGCCGTGTCGTTGGCCTTCATCCCCAGCTTCTTCAGGTTGCGCCCGCGCCGGAACCCCTCGGCGCCGTAGGTCTCGACCGCGATCAGCGACACGCCCTTGGCGCCTTGGCTCTTGTCGGTCTTGGCCACCACAATCACCAGATCGGCGGTCTGCCCGTTGGTGATGAAGATCTTCGACCCGTTGATCCGGTAGGAATTGCCATCCTTCTCAGCCGTCGTGCGCACCGATTGCAGGTCAGACCCCGTCCCCGGCTCGGTCATCGCAATCGCGCCCACCATCTCGCCCGAGGCCAGTTTCGGCAACCACTTCTGCTTTTGGTCCTCGCTGCCATAGGCGGTGATGTAATGGGTCACGATCGACTGGATGCCATAGCCCCAGCCCGCATCCCCGCGCGCCGTCTGCTCGTAGATGGTGACCGAGTCGAACCCCACGCCGCCGCCGACACCGCCATATTCCTCGGGGACCGAGCCTGCCATCAACCCGGTTTCCCCGGCCTTGTGCCAGAACCCGCGATCAACGACGCCGTTATCGACCCAAGCCTCGATGTTCGGGACCAGTTCGTCATCCATGAACCGGCCCGCCATCTCGGCAAACATCCGGTGTTCGTCGGTGACCCAGGCCGCTGTGCTGGTGAAAAGAGACATGTTCATTCCTCATCATCCGGGATTACGCCCAAGCTACAATCGCTTGCGGATCAAGCCAATCCGGGTGACGCGGCGTCCCGACGGCGCAACGCAACGTATCTTTCGCTCACTGCCCGACGCGATGCCGCGCGCCTTTGGCGGGCGGGGTCTCCGGACCACCGGCAAAGCACTGGGCGATGGACATCCATTCGGTCGCCACCGGCCCCTCGGCCCGCAGCGCGGTGTCGGCGACGTTGCGGGTCTGGGCCACCACCTGCGCGAATTCTACTGCCGGGCCGTTGATCCGGTTTTCGCTCGGTTCACCGAATTCCCACGCCGCACCCGAGGGCGCGGTCAGCTCCAGCCGGGGCATCACTTCGGGTACCTCGCGGCCATGCACCTTGTAGGACCAGCTAAAGGTGTTGACCCCCAACACCACGATGTTTCGGATCCGGTCGGTTTCCTGCCGTTCGACGCCGAGGATATCGAACACCTCCTGCCCATGCGCCCAGGTCTCCATCTGCCGCGCGGTGATGGACGAGCGCACCGACATCTCCGGCCCCGCCCATTTCACCCGCTGCTTCGGGTCCAGCCGCGCCCAGCGCGCGCCCATATCCGTGTAAAGCGCCCTCCAGGCGGCGCGCAGTTCCTCTCCCCGCTCGGGGATCATCGCATTCTCGGTCGCCCGAAACCCTTGGCTGCCGATCCCGTCGAAAGTCTCAGCCAGCCGCGCCTGAAACGCCGCCTCGTCAGCTAAGGACAGATCGGCCATCCGGTTCCAGAAATGCAGATGCACCAGCACGTCGTTCAGCGTCCAATCCTTGAACTGGGTCACCGTTTCCCAAGCGTCGCCGGTCACATCCGCCAACACGGCATAAAGCGCCTCGCTCTCGTCCAGAAAATCCTTGGCCTGCTCCATCGCTCACCTCTCGTCGATCTCGATCATCACATCGCCCGAGGCCAGCTGCTGGCCCGCCGCCACATGCACCTCGCGAACCGTGCCCGAGACTGCGGCGGTGATCTGGTGCTGCATCTTCATCGCCTCCAACACCGCCAGAGTATCCCCTTTGGCGACGCTCGCGCCCGGCGCGGCCTCGACCGCCAGAACCAGCCCCGGCATCGGCGCCGTCACCCGGCCACCGCTGGCCGCCGCTTCCTCCTGTGCACCCGCGTGCAGGCGGTGGAATGTCAGCCGTTCGGCCCCGACCGCCAATTGCACCTTATCCCCAGCCACATGCGCCACCGCGTCGACGGTCTGGCCGTTGATCCGGGCGCGCAAGGACCTGTTCTGTCCCTCCAACGTGACGTCGAACCGTTCCTCGCCAACCCATACCTGCCACCCGGCGCGCGCGGCGCTGACCGAGGCGTCAATGCGCCGCTCCCCGGCACTCAGACTCAACCCGCGTGACAGCAGCGGCGCGCTCGACCAACCCAGTTGATCCGGAGACACATACCCCGCCCGCGCCAGCGCCGCGTCCCGGTCATGCTGCATCAGAACCGCCACCGCCAGCGCAATGTCGCGCGGCGCGGGATCGCTCGCCGGAAACCCCTGCGGATAGACCTGATCCAGCAGCCCGGTCGTGACCTCTCCGGCCACAAAGGCCGGTTGCCCCAGCACATCCGCCAGAAACGCCGCATTGGTGGCGGTGCCCAGCAGCACCGTCTCCTCCACCGCCCTGACCAACCGCCGCCGCGCCGCCGCGCGCGTGGGTCCTTGGGCGATGATCTTGGCCAGCATCGGGTCGTAGAAGGGTGAGACCTCCTGCCCCTCGACCACCCCTGCATCAACCCGGACACCCGGCCCAACCGCAGGTTGCCAGAGGTCAACCGGACCCGTCACAGGCAGGTAACCACTGGCCGGGTCTTCGGCATAGAGCCGCACCTCGATGGCATGCCCATTCAGCGCCACATCCTCTTGCGTCAGCGGTAAGGCCTCACCCTGCGCCACCGCGATCTGCAACGCCACCAGATCCAGCCCGGTCACCATTTCGGTCACCGGATGCTCCACCTGCAGGCGCGTGTTCATCTCAAGGAAATAGAACGCCCCCGACCCGTCCAGCAGAAACTCCACCGTCCCGGCGCCGCGATAATGCACCGCCCGCGCCGCCTCGACCGCCGCCGCACCCATGGCGGCGCGCAGATCGGGCGTCATCACCGGGCAGGGGGCCTCTTCCACCACCTTCTGATGGCGGCGCTGAACCGAGCAATCTCGTTCGCCCAGATGGATGATGTTGCCGTGGGTATCAGCAAAGACCTGAAACTCCACATGGCGCGGCTCGACGATCGCCTTCTCAAGGATCAGCTCATCCGAACCAAACGCCCCCTTCGCCTCGGATCGCGCTAAGGCCAGCGCCTGCGGCACAGCATCCGCTTGCATCACCAGCCGCATCCCCCGGCCACCGCCGCCTGCCGCCGCTTTGACCATCAGCGGAAAACCTATCTCCTCTGCCGCCTGCGTTAGAGCAGCGTCGGACTGGTCCGCCCCTTCATAGCCCTGCACGCATGGCACGCCCGCGGCCTGCATCAGCCGCTTGGCCTCGGCCTTGTTGCCCATGGCGCGGATCGCATCCGGCTCGGGCCCGATGAACACCAGCCCCGCCGCCTCAACCGCGCGGGCAAAATCGGCATTCTCGGACAGGAACCCATAGCCCGGATGGATCGCCCCAACGCCCGGCTCTCGCGCCGCGCCGAGGATCTTCTCCGCATCCAGATAGCTATCCCCAACCGGCCCCTCACCGATCCACACCGCCTCATCCGCCAGCGCCACATGCAGTGCCTTGGCATCCGCCGTGGTGTAAACGGCCACCGTCCGCAGCCCCATCTCGCGGGCCGAGCGGATGATGCGCGCGGCGATCTCGCCCCGGTTGGCGACCAGTATCGCGTCAAACATCCTCAGAACCTCGCCACACCGTAAGAGCCCGGCTTCACCTTGCGCGCCCGCCCCTCAAGGCAGGTCTCCAAACAGAACCCCAGCACCAGCCGCGTGTCGCGCGGGTCGATCACGCCGTGATCGAGGCACCGGCCCGAGGTGTGAAACGCCCCCGCCTGCCGGTCGAAATGGGCGGCAATCGCGGCGCTCTGCTTGGCCAGAAGCGCCTCGTCGACCTCCTCGCCCTTCCGCTTGGCCCCGGCACGGGCCACCATCTCCATCGTGCCCGCCGCCTGCTCGCCGCCCATGACGCCAGTGGTGGCGTTGGGCCAGGCAAACAGGAAATCCGGCTCATAGGCAAAGCCCGACATGCCATAATTCCCGGCCCCAAAACTGGCGCCGATATAGAGCGTGATGCGCGGCACATCGACCGAGGTCACCGCCTGGATCATCTTGGCCCCATGCTTGATCATCCCCGCCTGTTCGTATTGCGTGCCAACCATATACCCGGTGGTATTGTTAAGGAAAATCAGCGGAGTATCCGCCTGCCCGCAAAGCTGAATGAACTGCGCCGCCTTGGTGGCACCCGCCGGATCGATGGGACCGTTATTCCCAATGATCCCCACCGCGATCCCGTTGATTGCCGCCTGCAGACACACGGTCGAGACCCCGTAGCGCGGCTTGAAATCCTCAAACTCCGAGCCATCCACGATCCGCGCCACCACCTCACGCACGTCGTAGGGAATGCGGTAATCAGTGGGCACCAGCCCGGCGATCTCGTCGACATCCAGGCGCGGCTCGGCATAGCTGCGCTCACGCCGTGGCGGCAGGGATTTGTTCCAGTCGAGCCGCGCGATCACGTCGCGCGCCATCTCGACGCCATGCGCATCATCCTCGGCCAGATACTCGACCAGACCGCTGACCGAGGCATGGATCTCGGACCCGCCCAGATCGCGGTCATCGGCCTTTTCGCCGGTCGCCGCATGCACCAGCGCCGCCCCCGCCAGCGCCGCCATGCCGTTCTTCTTCACGCCCACCACGTAATCCGCCAGCCCCGGCATATAGGCACCACCGGCGGTGGACGGCCCGTGCAGGATCGCCAGGTTCGGCAATCCCGCCGCCGAGAGCCGCGCCAGATTGCGGAACAGCTTGCCGCCATTGGCCCACAGCTCGACCTTATACTCCATCAGGTTCGCCCCGGCGCTTTCCACCAGATGCACGAAGGGCAGGTTCTGGCGCAGCGCCATCTCCTGCGCCGACAGGAACGCGGCCATGGTCATCTGGGTCATCGCGCCTGCCTTGATACCGCTGTCATCCACAACAACGACACAGCGCACGCCCGAGACGAAACCGATCCCGATGATCACCGACGCACCGGGGACCGAGGCCTCGGGGTCGTCGCTATCCACCATGTACCCGGCCAGACTGTGGAGCTGCAGAAACGGCATCCCCGGGTCCAGCAGCCGCGCCAGCCGGTCGCGCGGCGTGATCTGCTCGCGCGCCTCCATCCGCTCGCGGCGCTGTTCCGACAGGGCCACGGGCCGCGCCTCCAGCCCGCGTAATTCCTCGGCCAGCGCCAGCATGTCGGCGCGGTTTCTGGCGTAGGTCTCGCTGTCTCGGATGACCTGGCTGACAAAGCCCATCGGCCCCTCCCCGTCAGGAATTTACAATCAGCCCCGCCGGGATCTCGACCGGCAGGGACAGGAGTTTCTGGGCGAATGCCTTGCCCTGCGCGTCATTGCGCAGCGAGGCGACGCCGCCGCCGCCCAGCACCCGCGTCATCAGGATGTTCATCGCGGGCAGTCCGGGCAAGTAGAACCGTTCCACCCCGCCCGCCAGTTCCTCGCTGAACACCCGCGCCACGGCCTCGGACGTCAGCGCGGACCAGATATGCGGCATGTAGGTGGGATGCCGGGCGATCACGCCGATATTGGCGCTGTCACCCTTGTCGCCCGACCGCGCCCAGGCCAGTGCCTCAAGCGGGCGCGTCTCGGTTTCCGCCACCGGGGCCAGAGTTGGCGGAACCTCCGGGCGGCTCGGTTCATCGGCCTCGGGTGGAGGGCCGGGCGGGTCGAACGCCACCACCTCTCCATCCACGGTCACGCGGCACTCAATCGCCCCCGAATCGACCAGAAACGAAAACAGCGCGACCACAGGCGAGGGCTTGGCCCGCCCACCCCCGGTAAAGAAATGCAGCCCCGGCGGCGTGGCCAGCGCACCTCCTGTCAGTTCCTTCAGAAACACCCCGACCGCGCGTGCATCGTCATGGTGTACGGCGGCCTTGAATGCGATCTCTTCATAGTCCCCAGCCCCGGGCCGCCCGCCAAACGCCTCGAACGACACCTCGCGATAATCCGGCGCCCCCATCGCCGCCAGCACGTCCCGCGCCCGGTCCAGCCCGGCCTGCGCAAAGCCCCGCGCCTTGGCCCGCGCGTCGCGGCCGTTCATCTGAAACACCATCCCGGCGCGATATCCGTCGGTCCAGGTCACCGAGACCTTCAACCGCCCCGTCGGCGCCCGCCCGCGCGCGCCGGTCACGCGCACCCGGTCCGACCCGTCCTGCGCCACCTCAACCCCGGAGAAATCGCACACCACATCCGGCAGGTGATAGGCCTGCGGATCGCCGATCTCATAGAGCATCTGCTCCCCCACCGAAGCGGGCGAAACAATACCGCTCGTCCCCTCAGGCTTGGTCAGCACCATCGCCCCGTCGCCCGAGACCTCGGCAATCGGATAGCCGATCCGCGCCGGATCGCCCGCCTGTTCCCAATCGGTGAAATTGCCCCCAGTTGACTGCGGCCCGCATTCCAGCAGATGCCCGGCCAGCGATCCCGCAGCCAGCAGATCGAAGTCACCCGCGCCCCAGCCAAAGCGATGCATGCAGGCCGCCAAGGTCAGCGCGCTATCCACGCAGCGCCCGGTGATCACGATATCCGCGCCGGCCTGCAGCGCCGCCACGATGGGCCCCGCGCCGATATAGGCGTTGATCGAGGCAATCTTCTCCACCGGCGGCATCGGCGCGCCCAAGAACATCTCGACCTCGCCCGTAAACTCCGCCGCGCGCGGCAGCAGGTCGTCACCCTCGACCACGGCCACCTTCAGATCCAACCCGGCCTCGAAAATCCTTGCCTGCAACGCCTCGGCGCAGGCCAGCGGGTTCACCCCGCCCGCATTGGACAGCACCTTGACCCCGCCCCCGGCAATCGCGGCCAGGTTTCGCCCCATCGCCTCGGTGACGAAATCAGGCGCATAGCCAAGGCTCGCATCCTTCATCCGCGCGCGGGCCATGATCGACATGGTGATCTCGGCCAGGTAGTCGTAGACCAGCACATCCACCCCCGCGCCCAATAGCTGCGCGGTGGCATGGGTCGCCTCGCCCCAGAACCCGCAGGCCCCTCCGATCCGAAGTGCAGAAGTCACGCGACGTCCTTCCTTCTCCTCCCGCAGCGGCACTTTACAGACCGCCCGTTCTGTTTTTAGGTTGCCCGCAACAGGGGCGGCCGGTCAACGGGGTTCCGCCCGAAACAACGCCACGGAACGGATGAGAACAGACAAGCCCAGACCGCAGGACCAGCGCCGCAAGACGATGCAGGCCCGGATCATCCGCGCCGCCATCGCCTGCCTCGACGCGGATGGTTACGGCGAGACCAGCTTTGCCCGCATTCAGGCCGAGGCGGGCGTGTCGCGCGGCGCGATCACCCATCACTTCCCCACCAAACAGGCACTGGTCGCCGCCACCGCGATGGAACTGCTGGCC
Source organism: Ruegeria sp. HKCCD8929 (assembly GCF_013031405.1). Classification (GTDB taxonomy): domain Bacteria; phylum Pseudomonadota; class Alphaproteobacteria; order Rhodobacterales; family Rhodobacteraceae; genus Ruegeria. Next base: position 183,337 of record NZ_WPZY01000007.1, read on the forward strand.
AACGCGCTGGAACCGGTGGAACAAGGCGCCTCCGTCCCGGTCCGCGAGCTGATCCTGACCGCCTGGGACCGGGTGGTGAATTCCTCCGGTGGTCGCGCCATGGTCGAAATCCTCGTCGCCTGCCGCACCGATGCCGAGCTCTACCACCTGCTCGCCGACCACCTGCACGACTGGGACCGGCGAAGCCGCGCCTCGATCGCCGCCAGCTACAAAGGCCACGACCCCGGCGACGCGGACCTCCTGTGGAGCATCACCCGCACCTTCCTGCGCGGCCTGATCCTGCACGAGAAATTCGTGGACGATCCCGCCGACATGACCCGCATGGTCGACCGCTTTGCCCGCCTGATGGAAACCCAACTGACCCGGCGCCCCGCCAAGGAGACGACATGACCTGCCCCTCCCCCTTCATGACGCCCGAGCGCGAGGCCTTCCGCGCCAATCTCAAACGCTTCTTCGACGCCGAGGTGAAACCGCATATCGAGGAATGGGAGGCCAACCGCGCCGTCCCATGGAACCTGCACGCACAACTGGCCGAATTCGGCGTCTTCGGCTTCGGCATCCCCGAGGAATATGGAGGCCTGGGCTTCGACGACGCCTTCATGCGCGCCGATTATGCCGAGCTGGCCTTTGGCTGCGGCGCCTCCGGCGTGGCGGCGGCCGTCGGCGGCCGAATGATCTCGCTCGGTCCCATCGCCCGCTTCGCGCCCGAGGAATTCAGGCGCACCATTCTGCCCGAAATCGTGGGCGGCCGGATGAACTCGGCGCTGGCGATCACCGAACCGGGCGGCGGCTCGGACGTGGCGAACCTGACCACCAAGGCCGAGCGCGCCGCACAGGGCTGGGTGCTGAACGGCGCCAAGACCTATATCACCGGCGGCATGGATGCGCAGTGGTTCGTGGTCGGCGCCCGCACCGGCGGACCGGGGATCGCGGGCATCTCGCTGTTCCTGATCGAGGCCGACACGTCCGGCTTCACCCGCACCCCTTTGGGCGGCAAGATGGGCTGGCACTGCTCGGAACAGGCGATGCTGCATTTCGACGCCTGCCACGTGCCAGACACCGCCCTGATCGGCCCCGAAAACAAGGGCTTTCTCGCCATCATGAACAATTTCAACTACGAGCGTCTGGCGATGATCGCAGGCAGTCTCGGCATGATGCGGCTGAGCTATGACGCCGCGCTGGACTGGGCGCGCGAGCGCAAGACCTTCGGCCAGCGGCTGATCGAACACCAGGTGATCGCCCATAAATTCGCCGAGATGTCGGCCCGCATCGACATGACCGAGGCCTATCTGGAGCGCATCTGCTGGGCGATCAATCAGGGCCTCATGCCGGCCGCCGAGATCGCCAAGGCCAAGGTGCAGGCCACCAAGGCGCTGGAATTCGTGGCCTCCGAAGCGATGCAGATCTTCGGTGGCGCAGGCTATCTGACTGGCAATCCGGTCGAGCGGGTCTGGCGCGAGGTCAAGGTCATGGCCATCGGCGGTGGCTCCGAGGAAATCATGCGCGATCTGGCGGTGCGGCAGATGGGGCTGACCGGGCAATGACCGCAGCACACTCAAGTCATCGTCTCGAGAGCCACAAACCGCTCGCCGATAAGAACACCGTATCTTGAGCAGTTGACGACAAAAACCGGCGGCCGGGACGTAGACGCGCAAGACTTGGTCTGCGCAAGCTTTCCTTGCTTTCTGCGTCACGACCTTCAAAGCGAAGTGACCGGACTGTCTATCGACGCGAATGGCCTGCGCCGGAGGCATGCCACTTGAAAACATCTCCGCCCGTCGCTCAAGCCACCAACGCCGCGTCCAGCAGCACCTGCGCCGCCGCCTTTGCATCCTGCGCGGGCGTGCCGCTGCCCAACAGAACCGAGGTCACAATCGCCCCCTCTTTCAGCAGCAGCATCTGAGATCCCAACTGCTCCGGGTCCTTCGCGCCAGCCTGTCGCGCCAGCCCGATGAGATACTCCAGCAGCATCCGCTTATGCTCAGCCGCCTGCACGTGAATCGGATGATCCACGTCCTGAAACTCCGCCCCGGCCTTGATGAACATGCACCCGCGATACTTGCCCTCCTCGAACCATTCCGCCAGCGCATCGAACCCGGCGATCAACCGTCCTGCGGGCGTCTCCGCCAGCTCCTCGACCCGTCGACAGAACCAGTTGCGAAACCGCTCATCCCGCAGACGCAGTGCCGCCAGGATCAGCTCCTCCTTGGTGCGGAAATGCTTGTACATCGAGGTCTTGGACACACCCGTCTCGACCACCAGCCTGTCCATCCCGGTGGCATGAAACCCGTCCCGGTAAAACACGTCCAGCGCTTTACTGACCAGCTCGTCCCGCTTGTTCGGGCGCATGATTCGGCTCCTTCATGTACAGATCAGTACATATAGATCAAACCCTCTCCTTTCAATGTGAACCTCGCAACCCTATGATTTTTAGGAGTTCGACTACAATAGAAAAAGGAGAAACCAAAGAACCTCTCCAAGGGACTTGAAATACTTTACCGATCAGTACACTTTACGGATTGTGAGTTTACAGATCGGTACATCCAAGGATCACCCCATGCCCGCGTCATCCCTCGCCCGCCACCTGCCCGTCCTTCTGGCCCTGGCCATCCTGGCCGCGTCCCTTGCCTGAGCAGCCCCCATGACACGCCCCCCACTGCCCCCGTTTACCCGCGAGACCGCCATTCAAAAGGTCCGCATGGCCGAAAATGCCTGGAACAGCCGCGACCCCAACGTCGTCACCCCGGCCTATACCGAGGACAGCCAGTGGCGGAACCGGGCCGAATTCCTGACCGGCCACGACCAGATTCATGCCTTCCTGACCCGCAAATGGCACAAGGAACTGGACTACCGCCTGATCAAGGAACTCTGGGCCTTTGCAGACAGCCGCATCGCCGTGCGCTATGCCTATGAATGGCATGATGACAGCGGCCAGTGGCACCGCTCCTATGGAAACGAGAACTGGGACTTTGCACCGGATGGCCGCATGGCCCGCCGCCATGCCTCCCTGAACGACCTGCCAATCACCGAGGCCGGCCGACTGTTCCGCTGGTCGCAAGGCCCCCGCCCCGACGACCACCCCGGCCTGACCGATCTGGGCCTCTGACCGGAGAACACGATATGCCCCGCGCCTTTGCCGAACTGACCTTCACCCCCGCCGTCCGCGCCCATCAGGCTCGAATGGGATCGGACAAGACATATGCCAAGTTCATCGACGGCGGGCCGCAGCAGGGACACCAGATCGGTGATGCCGAAAAGGCCTTTATCGAGGCGCGGGACGGGTTCTATCAGGCCACCGTGTCCGAAACCGGCTGGCCCTACGTGCAATACCGGGGCGGCCCTGCCGGGTTTCTCAAGGTGCTCGGACCGCAGACCATCGGCTACGCCGATTTCTCGGGCAACAAACAGTATATCTCGCGCGGCAATCTGGACGACAATGATCGGATCGCCCTGATCCTGATGGATTACGCCAACCAGCGGCGGCTGAAGATCCTTGGCCGGATGGCCTTTACCGAAGGCGAGTCCGCCGCGGCCAGCCTCTACCCCGAGGGCGCCGACGCCCCCGCCGAACGTGCTGCAATCATCCATGTCGATGCGCTGGACTGGAACTGCCCCCGCCACATCACGCCCCGCTTCAGCGAGGCCGAGCTGAAACCGCATCTGACCGCGCTCGGGGCGCAACTGGCGCAATTGCAGCAGGAAAACGAACGGTTGAAGGCAGAAATCGCCCAACGCCCCTCACCCTGACCCTCTCCCCTGAGGGGAGAGGGGACGTGAACCGGAAAGTTCAGCGCGACCAAAGCCCTCTCCCCTCGGGGGAGAGGGTTGGGTGAGGGGGATGGCCCCAATTTCATTAGGCTCTGCCCACTCGCGGGAGCAACTCTCCAGTGGACCGTTTCCAAAACCGTGGCCGCCCCGGGGCTCCGCCCGTTCGGCGCTGAAATCGGTCCACTGGACCGATTTCCGGGCGCGCCTCACCCCATCCACCGCCGTACCGGCGCGTTGCTTTCCTCCAGCGCCTGACACACCACATCGACCAGCGTCGGCCCGTCATGCGCCACCGCCTCGGCCAGCACCTTCTCCAGATCGTCCGGATTCTCCACCCGCCAGCTCTTGACGCCATAGGCCGCCGCCACCGCCGCCTGATCGGTATGGCTGAAATCGACGTTGTAATACCGCGCGTCCTTGTCGGCGAACTGGCTGGCCTTGATCCAGCCGAAATTCGAGTTCGAGAACACCACATACGTAATCGGCGCCCCCGCCCTGCACACGGTCTCCAGCTCGCCACAAGTGAACCCGAACGAACCATCCCCCATCAGCGCCACGGTCTTGGACGTCGGCCGCCCAAACCACGCCCCCAGTGCCGCCGACAGCGAATACCCCAGCGCCCCATGCGCGCGGTTGGTGATGAAGTGCCGACCCGGCTTCGGCAGCTGGTAATAGGCCGAGAAATACGGGCAACTGGTGCCGGGATCGGAGACCACCGTGGCATCCTCGGGCAGCACCTTCATCAGTGCCGAGATCACCCGCTCGGGCCGGATCGGCGCCTGCGAGGACTGCGCCAGCGCCTCGAACACCTCGAACTTGCGCTTCTTCTTCTCGGCCACCGCCGCCGCACCACCAAAGGTCCCGGCCCCCTGATCGCGCGCATCCAGTAACGCGTTCACCTCGGCCAGCGCCAGCCGCAGATCGCCCACCACGGCGACCTCGGTCTGGTAATTGGCATTCATCACCATCGGGTCATTGTCGAAATGCACCACCCGCGTGCCCGGCTTCGGCGCCTCCCACCGTGCCGTGGTGGTCGAGCCTGCCCGACACCCCATGAACACCACCAGATCGGCGGCCTCCATCATTTCCCACGTCTCGTCGGTGCCCCCGTTCGAGCCCACAACGCCCAGACAGTTCGGATGGGTCTCGGCCAGCGATCCCTGCCCCGAGATCGAGGTCGCCACCGGAATATCCAGCCGCGTGGCCAGCCGGTCCAACTCCTCCCAGGCCTGCGCGATCACCACGCCGCCACCGCAGACGATCAACGGGTTCTTCGCCGACAGAATCGCCTCGACCGCCGCCTGCGCCGCACCCGGTGCGGGCGCCTGCGGGTAGGCCGGATAGGACGCCGTGGTGCCGTCGGCCCAGATATCCGACGCCTCAACCGCGTCATACTGCACGTCATAGGGCAGCCCGATATGCGCCGCCCCCGACCGCCCCGTGGTCATCGCCCGGAACGCTGCCCGCACCATACGCGGGATGTGATCGGCGCGCTTGATCACCGTGTTCCACTTGGTCAGCGGCGCCATCAGCGCCTCCTGGTTCACCTCGGTCAGCGGGTACTTCCCGTAGGACGCCACCGAGATATCCGTGGTGATCCCCAGCACGGCATACGAACTTTCCGACGCCTCGATCAGCCCCGGCAGGATATAAGTCGCACCGCCGCCCGACGGCCCTTCAGCCACGCCGACGCGCCCGGTCACCCGGGAATAGGCATCGGCCATGTAGGTGGCACAACGCTCGTCGCGGGTCAGGATGTGCTTGATGCCATGATCCAGCCGCAGCATCGCGTCATAGAACGGCAGCGTGGTGTCCCCGCACAGGCCAAAGATATGCTGCACGCCCTGCGCTTCGAGCATCCGCACCATCGCCTCGGCGCCATTCATCTGGTTGCTCATCGAGTCACTCCACGGAATTGCGTTCAAAATTGTATACAGTTCTGCATGATGACTTGCGCACATGTCAATCCCGTTCTAATCTCGCCCCGAAGAAGGAGTGGATATGGCAAAATCGGAAAGCAACGTGGACCGGCTTTATGACGCGCTGCGGCGCATGGCGTCGGATTTTGCCTTCAAGCCCGACGCGCGCATCAACGAAAGCGCGCTCGCCACCGAGCTCAACGCCTCGCGCACCCCGATCCGCGAGGCGCTCAACCGTCTGGTGGCCGAGGGGTTCCTGACCTTCCAGTCGGGTCGAGGCTTCTTCTGCCGCTCACTGTCGCCGGAACTGGTCATGGACCTTTACGAGGCCCGCGTTGCCGTCGAGGTCGAGGCCGTGCGCCTCGCCTGCACCCGCGGCTCGGACGCCGCCATCGCTGCGCTCACACAGGAACTCGACGAGATCGCCCCCGACTACACCCCCGACGCCGACCCCGAGCAGCTACTGGCGATGGACGAACGCTTCCACGGCCAGCTCTGCCAGCTCTCCGGCAATGCCGAACTGTGCCGAATGCTCGCCAATCTCAACGACCGCATCCGCTACTTGCGCCTGATCGACCTGCGCCGCCTGCGCGAAACGGCCTCTGACAGCACGACCATGATCTCGGCCCACCGCCGCATTCTGGACGCTGTCGCGGCCCGCGACGCGGAAGAGGCCGCGGCCCGGATGCGCGCCCATATCGAACGCCGCCGCGAAGGCGCCACGCAGGCCGTGCGCGACGCCTATGCTCAACTCTATGTCCCCGATCTCTGAGGCCAACATGTCCGTACAAGCAGGTGGAAAAACCGTCTTTGGCGCCGCCATCGGCATCCTGATGCTGGAAACCCGCTTTCCCCGTATCCATGGCGACATGGGCAACGCCGCGACTTGGCCCTTTCCGGTGCATTACCGCGTGGTGCGCGGCGCCTCGCCCGACAAGGTGGTGCGCGGCAACCCCAAAGAGCTACTGGACACCTTTATCGAGGCGGGCCGCGATCTGGTGGCCACCGGCGCCGACGGCATCACCACCAATTGCGGTTTTCTGGCGCTGGTGCAGGACGAACTGCGCGAGGCCTTGGGCGTACCGGTCGCAACCTCCTCGCTGATGCAGGTGCCGATGGTGCAAGCGCTGCTGCCTCCAGGCAAAAAGACGATCATCCTGACCATCTCCAAGGCCACCCTGACCGAGGCTCATCTGAGCGCCGCAGGCGTGCCGCCGGACACGCCCATCTACGGCACCGATCAGGGCCGCGTCTTTACCCGCGACATCCTCGGCGACGCACCCGAAATCGACTTCGCCGCCTGCCGCCAGGACATGCTGGATGCCGCCGACACTATCATAGCGAATGAACCCCACGCGGGCGCCATCGTGCTGGAATGCACCAACATGGTCCCCTACGCCGCCGACATCCGCAAACGCACCGGCCTGCCGGTCTACTCCATCTATTCCATGATCGAGTGGTTCCAGGCCGGGCTGATGCCGCGCAAATTCGCGCTGGACCTGGATGATCCACGACCCTGACATTCAGGACAAAAGCAGCGCATAGTAGCCTGAACTTGGGACAGCTCGGGACGCCCCGGAATGCGCGCATTTGAGATCTTGTGGATTGTGCTGTTCAGATTTCACTGGGTCGCCCGGATCTGGGCGATCCTGCTCATCCTCGTGAACCTCGCGGCACTCCTGTTCCTCGACACGTATTGCGCGAAAGCCTGCCTTCTGGCCGCAGCCGCCGGCATTGCGGTGATGATTGCCATCTATCTCAAGCATGGTTTCGTGCGCCTGCTCGGGATCGGGCATGCTTTCTGGATTCCGATGCTTGCGTGGTTTGCCTGGGACCTGCCGGATGCAAGCGAGAACCATGCTCTGTTCGTTTGGGTGCTTCTCCTGATCCTGTTCAATTCCATTTCACTGGTGATCGACGCGCTGGACGTGACCCGCTATCTGCGGGGAGAGCGCGCACCGTTCTACAGATGGTGAATTCCGGCGCAATTTCAGTGCCTTGACAAGCAATCCGTGTTCCGCCGGTCATACGGCTTATGCCGACGATTGCGCCAGCATCGCCTCGACCCCGGCAACGCAAAAGTCGATCAACTGCTCCAGCCGCGCCTCATCGGCCCCCGGGCTCAGCGCCTCGATCCGCCAGCCGGTGTTGAGAAAGGCCAGCATCGCCGACACCGAATAAACCTGCCCCGTGGCAATCAGTTGCGGATCGACCTCAGGATACAGCACCGCAACCTCTTCGATGAACCGCCGCGCCGTCGGATCGAAACACTCCGCCGCAATCCACCGCCAGCGCGGATCGGCCGAGACATGCGCCACCAGCCGTCCATAGGCCAGCCAGCCCGGGCCACCGGTTTGCGCCAGCGTGACGTAAGGCCGGATGAAACAATCAATCACCCCGTGCAGCGTGACTGCGCCTCGTGCCTTCAGGGCCTCCAGCCCCTCGATCCTGATCCGCGACAGCTCATCGGCACGGCGGGCGACGGTCCGGTGAAACAGCTCTTCCTTGCCGCCCCCGTGGTGATGCACCAGCCCCACCTGAACGCCTGCTCGCGCCGCAATGTCACGGATCGACGCGCCTTCGAATCCACGCTCGGCAAACAGGATCTCGGCCGCATCCAATATCCGCGCCCGGGTCTGCAGCGACCGCTGTGACGGTGCCCTTCTGCGTTGTTTTTCCATCCAGACCCTCTTCGCGCCAAAACCATCTTGCCTTATATTGAACGATCGTTCAAGTTAACGGCGCGAATGGGAGGAGACATGACGGAAACGCGCGAGGCATTTGCCCTGATCGGGGCTGGCCCGATGGGGCTGGCGACCGCCAAGGTTCTCAAGGAACAGGGTATTCCGTTTCAGGGGTTCGAGCTGCATTCGGATGTGGGCGGGCTGTGGGATATCGACGGGCCCAAATCGACCATGTACGAGACGGCGCACCTGATCTCGTCCAAGGCGATGACCGAGTTCACCGATTTCCCGATGGCGGACTCGGTGGCCGAATACCCCTCGCATCGCGATCTCAAGGGCTATTTCCACGATTTTGCCGACCATTTCGGACTGCGCGAACATTACCGCTTCAATGCCGAAGTCATCCAGGCCACCCCGCTCGGCGCCCCCGGCGATGGCTGGCGCCTCACCTGGCGCGATGCGCAGGGCAAACACAGCGCCGAATTCGCGGGCCTTCTGATCGCCAACGGCACCCTCTCGGAACCCAACATGCCCGAATTCGCAGGCCACTTCGATGGAGAGCTGATCCACGCCTCGGGCTACCGCTACCCCAACCAATTCGAGGGCAAACGGGTGCTGATCGTCGGCGCGGGCAACTCGGGCTGCGACATCGCCGTGGACGCCATCCACCACGCCAAACGCTGCGACCTGTCGATGCGGCGCGGCTATTACTTCGTCCCCAAATACATCTTCGGCAAGCCCGCCGACACCATGGGTGGGGCGATCAAACTGCCAATGTGGCTGAAACGCCCAATCGACGCCCTGATCCTAAGCTGGTTTGTCGGCGATCCGCAAAAATACGGCTTTCCCAAGCCCGACTACCGCCTCTATGAAAGCCACCCGGTGGTCAATTCGTTGGTGCTCTATCATGCGGGCCATGGCGATCTGCGCATCAAGTCGGATGTCGAGCGGTTGGACGGCCACACCGTGCATTTCCGCGATGGCAGCCATGAGGACTACGACATGATCCTCGCCGCCACCGGGTACAAGCTGCATTACCCGTTCATCGACTCCGATCTGCTGAACTGGCAGAGCGACGCGCCGCACCTCTACCTCAACGCCATGCACCCCGACCGCGACGACCTGTTCGTGCTGGGCATGATCGAGGCCACCGGACTCGGCTGGCAGGGGCGGCACGAGCAGGCCGAGATGGTGGCGCGCTATATCCGCGGCCTGCGCGACGGCAGCCCGGCCGCACAAGAGCTGAAATCCCTTAAATCCGGCACGTTCGAGCGCGCCACCGGCGGCATGAACTACCTCAACCTCGCACGCATGGCCTACTACGTGGACAAAGCCACCTATCGCCGCGCCGTCACCGGCTGGATCGACAAATTCCGAAAGGCCGCGTCATGATCGGCATCGACGAGGTGACGCTGAATTTCAGCGCCGGATCGCTGACGCTGCTGAATGCCATTCTCGCCGTGGTCATGTTCTCGATTGCCATCGACCTGACACCCGGCGACTTCCGCCGCCTTCGCGAGGCTCCCAAGCCGTTGATCGTGGGCCTGTCCTCACAATTCCTGATCCTGCCGCTGCTGACCTTCGCGCTGGTCTGGACGGCGGCACCCCGCCCGTCCATCGCATTGGGTCTGATCCTTGTGGCAGCCTGCCCCGGCGGCAATATCTCGAACTTCATCACCCATCGCGCGGGCGGAAACGCGGCGCTTTCGGTCTCGATGACCGCGATGGCCACGGTGGCCGCGATCCTGATGACGCCGTTCAACATCGCGCTCTGGGGCGGGCTTTACCCCCCGACCCGCGAAATCCTGCGCGAAACGGCCATCGACCCGGTGCAGATTGCCATCACCGTCGGCCTGATGCTGGTACTGCCTCTGATCCTCGGGATTCAACTCAACCTTCGCAAACCACAGATCACGGCACGGATACGTGCGCCGCTGCAATGGCTTTCCATGGCCATCTTCGTGGCCTTCATCATTCTCGCCCTGGCAGCCAACTGGGGGTTCTTCCTCGGCTTTGCCGGGGCCGTCGCCGGGCTTGTGATCGTGCACAACGCCCTGGCTTTGGGGGGCGGTTGGGTCGTGGCCACTCTGACCCGGCTGTCCCCCTATAACCGCCGCGCCATCACCATCGAAACCGGCATCCAGAATTCGGGGCTGGGCCTGGTTCTGATCTTCGCCTTCTTCAACGGTCTGGGCGGCATGGCCGTGGTTGCCGCCTTCTGGGGGATCTGGCACGCGATTTCGGGGATCGGTCTGGCGGCTGTGATGTCCCGGACCGAGGCGGCGCGATGACCCGCATCCTGATCACCGGTGCCGCCGGTATGGTGGGCCGCGCACTGCTCGACGAGCTTGCGGATCAGACGGTGTGCGCCACCGACCTCACCCGCCCGGACCCGCTGCCCCCAAACGTCAGTTTCCACCGCATGGACATAACCTCTGACGACCCGGACCGAGTGATCGCCGAGATGCGCCCCGAAGCGATCGTGCATCTGGCCTCGATCGTCACCCCCGGCATGGGCCGCGAGGCCGCCTATCGCGTCGATGTCGACGGCACCCGCAAGGTGCTCGACTCGGCCCTGACCCAGGGCGTGCGCCGCCTCGTCGTCACCTCCTCAGGCGCAGCCTATGGCTATCACGCCGACAACCCGGTACCCCTGCGCGAAACCGACCCTCTACGCGGCAACCCTGAGTTTCCCTATTCCGATCACAAACGGCAGGTTGAAGACCTGTTGGCCAAGGCCCGCCAGACCGCCCCGCAATTGGAGCAGATCGTCCTGCGCGTCGGCACGGTTCTGGGCGACGGGACCGAGAACCAGATCACCGCGCTCTTCCACAAACCCCGCCTGCTGGCCGTGACCGGCAGCGACAGCCCCTTCGTCTTCATCTGGACCCGCGATCTGGCCCGCATCCTGAAGCGCGCCGCCACCGACGGCCCGCCGGGCATCTACAACGTGGCAGGAGACGGCGCGATGGGGGTCAATGATCTGGCCCGCGCCCTGGGCAAACCGGTGCTGCGCGTGCCCGCCTGGGCGCTCAAGGCGGCACTGGCCGTGGCCCGCCCGCTGGGTCTCACGCGCTACGGCCCCGAACAGGTCCGGTTCCTGCAATACCGCCCCGTACTGACCAATGACGCGCTGAAATCCGAATTCGGCTACACCCCGGAAAAGACCAGCGCGCAAGCGTTCGACCACTGGAAAAGGCAGGCAGGCCTGTGAAATCCGCAATCATATCCGGAGGCGCCGGAGGCCTCGGCCGCGCCCTCTCCGCCGCCTTGCAGGCGCGCGGCTGGCGGGTCGTGCTGCTGGATCTCGACATCTCGGACCTGCCGGAAACGCCAACCCAACTCCCGCTTACCTGCGACCTGACCGACCCCGACCAACTGGACCGCACCGCCGCCGACGTCCTGCGCCGCTGCGACAGCATCGACCTCGTGATCTACAACGCCGGGATCACCCAGATCGGCGGTTTCGACAGCACCGACGACGCCGGCCACCGCAAGGTGTTCGAGGTCAACTATTTCGCCGCCGTCGCCATGGCCCGCGCCTTCCTGCACGCTGTGCGGCAAGCCAAAGGCACGCATCTGGCGATCTCCTCCGTGGCCGGGTTCACGCCCCTCTATCACCGCACCGCTTATGCCGCCTCGAAACACGCGCTCGAGGGGTTCTTCAAATCGCTGCGGTCCGAGGAAAAACCCCATGGCGTACGCACCTTGATCGCGGCCCCCTCCTTTGTCGCCACCAACCCCGGCAACGCCCGGCGCCAGCCCGACGGCACCACCCGCCCCGGCTCGGCCACCGACGGGATGGACTACATGACCCCCGAGGCGGCGGCCCAAACCATCCTGCGCGGCCTCGACAAGTCCCGCCCGATGATCCCCGTGGGCCGCGTCGCCCGCGCCGCATGGCTGCTGAACCGACTGTCCCCAACGCTCTACCAGCGCCTGATGGAACGCCAGATCGACGGCCGCTGAACGCCCTACACTTCATCTTTTCCCAAATACTCTCGCCGAAGGCATGCCCCGGCCCACCACGAAACGAAGGATCGGGGCAATTCTGACCGCTTACCCCTTGACCTTCCCGTGACTGGAACCCCTATCTGAAGGACAAACAGGCTTACTGAACGAGTCGCATGTCCGCATCGCACACCACACATCTCCGGATCACCGGCATGGGTTGCGCCTCCTGCGTAGGCCGGGTCGAGGCCGCGCTGAGCGCCGTTCCCGGTGTCGCAGAGGCACAGGTGAATTTCGCCACCGCAATCGCACAAGTGCGCCATGACGGCCCGGTCACCGACCTCACCTCGGCACTGGAAACCGCAGGCTACCCAGCCGCGCAGGACCATACAGTGCTGAAGATCGAAGGGCTCAACTGCGCCTCCTGCGTGGGCCGGGTGGAGCACGCCCTGCAAGCTGCGCCAGGCGTGATCGAGGCCAACGTGAACCTCGCCAGCGAGAGCGCCCGTGTCGCCTACCTGACCGGCGCCACCGACCCCGTCACTCTGGCCGCGGCCTCGAGCGAGGCGGGCTATGCGGCCCATCCCGAAACACCGGACCACCAACCCGGCGCCAATGACAAGGCGGACGAAATCCAGGCCCTGACCCGCACGACCCTGATCGCGGCGGCTCTGGCCCTGCCGGTCTTCGTGCTGGAAATGGGCGGCCACCTGATCCCGGCCTTCCACCACTGGGTGCACGCCACAATCGGCACCACGGCCAGCCAACTGCTGCAATTCGCGCTCACAACTGCACTGCTTCTGGGCCCCGGACGCATTTTCTATGCCAAGGGCTTCCCCTCGCTGTTCCGCGGCACCCCCGACATGAACGCGCTGGTCGCTCTCGGCACCTCGGCGGCCTATGTCTTTTCCCTCATCGCGACCTTCGCGCCCGCCCTGCTGCCCGCGGGCACCGCCAATGTCTACTACGAGGCCGCCGCCGTCATCGTCGTCCTGATCCTCGTGGGCCGACTGCTCGAGGCGCGCGCCAAGGGGCGCACCGGCTCGGCCATCCGCAAGCTGATCGGCCTGCAACCCCGTACCGCCCGGGTCGAGCGCGACGGCGCCACCACCGAACAGCCCATCGAGACCATCGTCACCGGAGACCTCCTGCACATCCGCCCCGGCGAGAAGATCCCGGTGGATGGAGACGTGCTGGACGGGCAGTCCTATGTCGATGAAAGCATGATCACGGGCGAGCCGGTCCCGGTCGACAAATCCATGGGCGCCGAACTGGTTGGCGGCACCGTCAATGGCACCGGCGCCCTGCGGATGCAGGCCACGCGCGTGGGCGCCGATACGGTCCTGTCGCAGGTGATCCGCATGGTCGAGCAGGCGCAAGGCGCCAAGCTGCCGATCCAAGGACTGGTCGACCGCGTCACCGCCCGCTTCGTGCCCGCCGTCATCGGCGTGGCCGTTCTGACCGTTGCCGCCTGGCTGCTCTTCGGCCCCGCCCCGGCGCTACCGATGGCGCTGGTGGCCGGGGTCTCGGTCCTGATCATCGCCTGCCCTTGCGCCATGGGGCTGGCCACGCCCACCTCGATCATGGTCGGCACGGGCCGCGCCGCCGAACTGGGCGTTCTCTTCCGCAAGGGCGACGCGCTGCAACAGCTGCAATCGGCCCGCGTCGTGGCGCTCGACAAGACCGGCACGCTGACCATGGGCCGCCCCGAGCTCAGCGACCTGATCCTCGCCCCGGGCCTCGACCGCGACACCGTGCTGCGCCTGGCCGCCGCGGCAGAGGCGCGCTCGGAACACCCCATCGCCGCCGCGATTACCCGCGCCGGGCCTGCCGACCTGCCCGAGGTCACCGGTTTCGAGACCCTGACCGGCCTCGGCCTCCGCGCCACCGTCGAGGGGTGCGAGGTCCTGATCGGCGCCGACCGGCTGATGGCACGGGCAGACATCGACCTCGGCGACCTGCACACACAGGGTCTGGAACTGGCGGCCCAGGGCTGCACCCCGCTCTATGTCGCGATAGACGGGCAGGCCGCCGCGGCGTTGGCGGTCACCGACCCGATCAAGCCTGGCACCCGCGCGGCCATCGACCGGTTCCACCAGATGGGCCTGACCGTCGCCATGATCACCGGCGACAACACCCGCACCGCCCAAACGCTCGCCGCCCGGCTGGGCATCGACCACGTCACCGCCGAGTTGCTGCCGCAAGGCAAGGTGGCCGCCGTCGAGGCGCTGCGGGCCAAGCATGGAACGCTCACCTTTGTCGGCGACGGCATCAACGATGCCCCTGCACTGGCGGCGGCGGATATCGGCATCGCGATCGGCACCGGCACCGACGTGGCGATCGAAACCGCTGATGTGGTGCTCATGTCCGGCGATCTGCGCGGCGTGGCCAACGCCTTCGAGGTCAGCCGCCGCACCATCCGCAACATCCACCAGAACCTGGGCTGGGCCTTTGGCTACAACATCCTGCTGATCCCGGTCGCCGCTGGCGTGCTCTTCCCCTTCGGCGGGCCCCTGCTGTCGCCGATGCTCGCCGCCGGCGCCATGGCCCTGTCCAGCGTCTTTGTCCTGACCAACGCCCTGCGCCTGCGCCGGGTGCGCGCGGCCCTGCCCGAACAGGCCGTCGCGCCCGCGCTGGCCCCAGCCGAATAGAGGCCGCCCATGAATATCGGAGATGTCGCCACCCACACCGGCCTGCCCGCCAAGACCATCCGCTATTACGAGGAAATCGGCCTGATCACACCGCAGCGCGAGCTGAACGGTTACCGCCGCTTCCGCGAGCAGGACCTGCACAAGCTGAACTTCCTCGGCCGCGCCCGCGCACTGGGCTTCACCATCGAGGATTGCCGCACCCTGCTGGCGCTCTACGAGGACGAAACCCGCGCCAGCGCCGACGTGAAACGGATCGCGCGCGGCCATCTGGCGCAGATCGAGGCCAAGATCGCCGACCTCAACGCCATGCGCGACACGCTCAGCCACCTGATCGACGCCTGCGCCGGGGACGATCGCCCCGACTGCCCGATCCTGCAGGGTCTGGGCGGCGAAGACTGACAGCGGGGTTGCCCTCGGGCGCCAGCTTTGCTTTGTCTCTGCTGAACGAACCGGCCCGGGGGAGGGGCCGGGCAGCCGAGAGGATCATTAAATGGCAAAAGTCGCATTCCTTGGCCTGGGCGTCATGGGCTATCCCATGGCCGGGCATTTGCAGGCCGCAGGCCATGACGTCACTGTCTACAACCGCACGGCTGCCAAGGCCGAGGCCTGGGTAGCCGAGCACGGCGGCACGATGGCGGCAACGCCCCAGGAGGCCGCGCACGGCGCCGCACTCGTCATGGCCTGTGTCGGCAACGACGACGACCTGCGCATGGTCTGCACCGGCGAAGAAGGCGCGTTTCACGGCATGGACGCAGGCGCGATCTTTGTCGATCACACCACGGTGTCGGCCAAGGTGACCACCGAGCTATACGAGGCGGGCAAGGCCCACGGCATCGCCTTTGTCGACGCCCCGATCTCGGGCGGGCAGGCGGGGGCAGAGAATGGCGTGCTCTCGATCATGTGCGGCGGCGATCAGGCCGCGTATGATACCGCAGAACCGGTGATGCAGGTCTATTCCAAGATCTGCCGCCGCATCGGCGACAGCGGCGCGGGCCAGATGACCAAGATGTGCAACCAGATCGCCATTGCCGGTCTGGTACAGGGCCTCAGCGAGGCGCTGCACTTTGCCGAAAAGGCGGGCCTCGACGGCCGTGCCGTGGTCGAGGTGATCAGTCAGGGCGCCGCAGGCAGCTGGCAGATGGTGAACCGGCACGAGACGATGCTGCAGGACCATTTCGACTATGGCTTTGCGGTGGACTGGATGCGCAAGGATCTGGGCATCTGCCTCGACGCCGCCAACGAGACCGGCGCCTCACTGCCGGTGACCGCGCTGGTGGATCAGTTCTACAAGGACGTGCAGAAACTGGGCGGCGGGCGTTGGGACACGTCTTCGCTCTTCAAACGCCTGCGCGCTTTGGACTGACAGCGCGAATGGGGGCTCTGCCCCCGCCGCCCCAGGGGGCGACTCCCCCGGGATATTTTCAAACAGAAGAAGGGGCGGGCCGTTCACATCTTCTTCTGTTCAAAAATATCCCCGCCGGAGGCTTCGCGTGGCACACGCGAAATCGGGCGCGGCGGCATCGAACTGAACCCTGCTGCAGGACAGGAGAGACATTGTGACCATCACCCACTGGACCGACGCGCTGCGGCAGAATTGGGGCATCGCCGCCGACCTGACCCGGCTGGACGGCGAATATGACCTGAACTTTATGGCCGAGGCCGCCAACGGACAGGGCTATGTTCTGAAGGTGATGCGACCCGGCTGCGAGGCCGGGCTGGTGGACATGCAGATCAAGGCGCTGGAGTATATCGCGGCCGAAGCACCCGGCCTGCCCTTTCCCAAGGTCTACCCGGCACTCGACGGAGATGCTCTGCCCATGATCACGGATGAGGATGGCCAGCCGCGCCTTGTCTGGCTGCTCGACCGCCTCCCGGGCCGATGCTACGCAAAAGCCGCTCCCAAATCCCAGGAGCTGATCCTGAAACTGGGTCGTGTGCTCGGCGCCACGGGCCGGGCGCTGGAGGGGTTCCGGCATGAGGGGCTGAGCCGTGAGTTCAAGTGGGATCTCACGCAGGCGGGCTGGATCAGCGACAGGCTCGACGTTGTCACCGATCCCGTTCGGCGGGGACTTCTGGAGGATGTTGCCGAAAGCTTTGCCGCCATCAGGGACCGGCTGGACAGGCTGCCGAAACAGGCAATCCACAATGACGCCAATGACTACAATATCCTTGTCGAGGGCGAGCTCTCTGACCGCCGCAGCATCTCGGGCCTGATCGACCTGGGCGACATGTGCGCCGCCCCCCGCATCTGCGATCTGGCCATTGCCGGGGCCTATGTGGTGCTGGATCACCCAAAGCCGGAACAGGCGCTGGCCGCGCTGGTGCGCGGCTATCACGCCGCCAACCGCCTGCGCGCGGAAGAGGTGGATTTGATCTGGCCGCTGCTGCGGATGCGGCTGGCGGTATCCGTAGTCAACTCCACCCTGATGGCAGCCGAAAACCCGGATGACCCGTATATCACCATCTCGCAAGCCCCCGCCTGGCGCTTTCTGGAAAACGACACTGTCAATGGCGGCCTGATGCCCGCCCGCCTGCGCGCCGCCTGCCACCTGCCGGTGACCGACGGGGCCGAGCGCATCCACACCTACCTCAACAACCACCGGGGCGAGTTCGCCGCTCTCTTCGGCACCGATCTGAGCGACGCTCCCATGGGCTCACTCTCGGTGGAAAACTCCACCTGGCCGCAAGACCCGTTCCACATGCCGTTGGACGAAGCCGCGCGGGTGGGCGAGGAATTTGGAGAGGGTTATTGGCTCGGCTACTACAACGAACCGCGTCTGATCTATGCCGAGCCCGGGTTCCGCAAAGGCCCGTGGAAGGCCAGCGACCGCCGCGCCGTACATCTGGCCGTCGATGTCTTTGCCCCGGCAGGCTCAACACTCTACGCCCCGCTCAGCGGGCGCGTGGAGGCGGTCGAGAACCGCGATGCACATTTGGACTATGGCGGGGTGGTGATCCTGCATCACGAAACACCCGAAGGCGATCCGTTCTACACCCTTTACGGCCATCTCGACCCGGAATGCTGCACCCGCCTGAAACCCGGCGACCCGGTGGCACAGGGCGCAGCCTTTGCCCGGCTCGGCGATGCCACGCAGAACGGCGGCTGGGCGCCGCATGTGCATTTCCAGCTTGCGCTGACCACCATGGGCATGGAGGCCGACTGGCCCGGCGTCGGCGATCCGGACGAGATGGACCTGTGGCACGCGGTCTGCCCGAACCCGGCGGCCCTGCTGAACTTGGCCGACGACAAGGTATTCTACCACCCGACCGACAAGATGCATGTTCTGGCCGGGCGGCAGGCCCATTTCGGCGCCAATCTGAGCCTGACCTATGATGACCCTGTGATGCTGGTGCGCGGCTGGCGGCATCACCTGTTCGACGAATGGGGCCGGCCTTATCTGGACGCTTACAACAACGTCCCGCATGTGGGCCACGCCCATCCGCGCATTCAGGCGGTGGCGGCGGATCAGCTCACGCGGATGAACTCGAACACCCGCTATCTGCACCCCGCCCAGACCGCCTTTGCCGAGAAAATCCTGTCGAAACTGCCCGACCATCTGCAGGTCTGTTTCTTCGTCAATTCCGGCACCGAGGCCAATGAGCTTGCCCTACGCCTCGCTCGCGCCCATACCGGCGCACGCGGCATGGTCACCCCCGATCACGGCTATCACGGCAACACCACCGGGGCGATCGACATCTCAGCCTACAAGTTCAACGCACCCGGCGGCGTGGGGCAATCCGACTGGGTCGAACTGGTCGAAGTGGCGGACGATTATCGCGGAACGTTCAGACGGGACGATCCCAACCGAGCCCAAAAATTCGCCGATCTGGTGGACGCTGCCATCGCCCGGTTGCAAGACAAAAGCCACGGCGTTGCAGGGTTCATCGCCGAAACCTTCCCCTCGGTCGGCGGCCAGATCATCCCGCCCAAGGGCTACCTGCCTGCGGTCTACGAGAAGATCCGCGCCGCAGGCGGCGTCTGCATCGCCGACGAGGTGCAGACCGGACTGGGGCGGCTCGGCGAGCACTATTTCGGCTTCGAACACCAGGACGCGCTGCCCGATATCGTGGTTCTGGGCAAACCCATCGGCAACGGCCACCCGCTGGGCGTGCTGGTCACCACCCGGGCCATCGCCGACAGCTTTGCGCGCGGTCCCGAGTTCTTCTCCACCTTCGGCGGCTCGACCCTGTCCTGCCGGATCGGCAAGGAGGTGCTGGACATCATCGACGACGAGGGCTTGCAGGACAACGCCCGCCTGATGGGCACCCGCCTGATCGAGGGGCTGCGGCAGATCGGGGCCGATTTCGCCTGCGTCGGGGATGTGCGTGGCATGGGCCTGTTTGTCGGGGTCGAACTGATCAACCCGGACGGGTCCGAAGGCGCCGAGATCTGCAAATACGTCAAGAACCGGATGCGTGATCATCGCATCCTGATCGGCAGCGAGGGGCCCAAGGACAACATCCTCAAGATCCGCCCGCCCCTGACCATCGAGGCCGAGGATGTGGACATGATCCTCTGGGCCTTGCGCGATGTACTCTCCGAAGTGGGCGACTACGCCCCCGCCCCCGTTTGCGACCACGAACACCATCACCATGGCTGCGGTTGTTGCTGACGAAAAGGCCCCAGCCCTTGCGGACCGGGGCGGGTCAACCGGACGTCATCGACATCCGGGAGGGATTCATCAGTGCAGCACGGATGGCTGTGGGGCATGCGTGGCCTGCGGCTGCAGTGAAGGGCGGACCATCCGGCGCAAGGTCAGACCCAACTGCTCGGACAGGGCCGCCAGCGCAGGCGCGAAATCGGAGCGCACGATCAGCGCCGCCATCATCATCGCATCCTCGCGCGCGCCTTCCGAGGCTGCGCCCACCATCTGCGCGAAGCAATTCTCGTCCGCGCCTAGACACGAACAGCCCAGCCCATGCCGGATCAGCGGCCGCCGCCCATGGCTGACGCACAGGCTGCAAATCTGGTCCAGCGTCGACATCGCCGCCCGCCCCTGGCCGGCGCCAAGAGCAATGTCGAAATCGCTGGCCGCATCGGCACGGCCATGGGCACCGTCGCTCCACAGGCGCAGATACATCACCGCGCCTGCCTCGACCGGCGCCAGATCAGCCAGCCTGCCGACCGCGGCCCCGCCGCGGGACGAGGGCGCGCTCATTTGGTCAGGATCAGCTTGCCCGCGCGGGTGATGCGCAGGGTATAGAGCTGGTCGCCCAGCTCGATATGGGCCAGATTGCCGCCATTGGTCAGCTCTTCCGCCTTGTGCGACGGCAACATCTGAACGGCATAGCCTTGGGTCGGGGTCGGGGTTTGGACAGTCATCTGTTTGTCTCCAGTACGCTGGCAATCCGTTTCATCCGCGGGCGCACCTGAAAGCGGTCGATGAGGGTCCGGCATGACGAGACCTCGGGCTTTGCTTCGGCGCGGTCGCAATGGGTGACTTGACTTGCTGGCCCGAAGCAAAGCGGGTTGGCTGGTGTCTTGCAAGACTAATCTGATAAAAATACTAAGGTATGTCAAGCGCCCATTTTTCGCATCTACGAAACATCTTTGTCGCGCATTGTAATTCTTGTTTTTGAATGTGAGAATGTGTCGAGGAGGAGATATCCCAATGACACTGACTCGCCGCACCTTCCTGCAGCAGACCGGTGCCGGGCTGGCCCTGGCCGGAACCGCCGCCGCCCGCGCCTGGTCCGCCACCGAAACCATGCTCGGCTCCGCCCGGATCACCAGCCTGTCCGATGGACACCTGACCCTGCCGCCCGAGTTCATCTTCGGCCCGATGCCGCAGGCCGAGCTGGCCCCTGTCCTCGACGCCCACCAGATCGGCGAAGGCCCACTCACACCCGACTGCAACGTCACGCTGTTGCAGGATGGCGAACGGGTGGTGCTGTTCGACACCGGCTCGGGCCCCGGCTTTCAGGACACGGCAGGCAAACTGACCGAAGCCCTGGACCAGATCGGCGTCGCACCCGAGGACATCACCCATGTGGTCTTCACCCACGGTCACCCCGATCACCTCTGGGGCGTGCTGGATGATTTCGAGGACCCGCTGTTTCCCGCCGCCGAGCACATGATGGGCCGCATCGAATGGGATTACTGGCTGAACCCGGCCACAGTGGACGATATCGGCGACGCCCGAGCCACCATGGCGGTCGGTGCCAAACGGCGGCTTGAGGCGCTGGAGAACGCCATCACCCTTTTCGACGACGGACAGGAGATCCTCCCCGGCATCGCCGCCCACGCCACCCATGGCCACACGCGCGGGCACATGTCCTTTGAAATCCGCTCCGGCACCCGCTCGCTGATGGTGGTCGGAGACGCCATCGGCAATCACCACGTGGCCTTCGCCCGCCCCGACTGGCCCTCCGGCTCGGATCAAGACCAACCCACCGCCGCCGCAACCCGCACCCGGCTGCTGGATCAACTGGCCGCCGATCGGATGCACCTCATCGGATATCACCTGCCGCAAGGCGGGTTGGGGCATGTGGAACGCGACGGGCAAGGCTACCGGTTTTTACCGCTGGGCAGCTAGGCACCCAAGAAAGCCCGGCACGCCGGGCTTGCCTCCGGCGGGGATATTTTTGAACAGAAGAAGCAAGGGAGATCAGATCCAGCCCCCCACGCTTGGCAGGGGGCCTTCTCCTGTTACGGTCATCGGTGTCCCCACCTGTACCGCAAGAACAGACTGACGGAAAAAGGTAAACAGATCCCTTCTTCTGTTCAAAAAATATCCCCGCCGGAGGCATGTGCTGCCGCAGGCAGCGCATTTCGGGTTGCGGCGCGGCGGCTGGCCTGACAGGGGTCAGGCGAGCAACCGGAGCCATTCATGACCGCATCCATCGTCTTTGACCTCGACGGCACGCTGGTGGACAGCGCCCCCGACATCACGGCCGCCGTCAACAGGATGCTGGCGGAGGAAGGGCACGCGGCGCTGGATCAGGCCACCGTGACCTCGTTTGTGGGAAAAGGCCTGCCCAACCTGGTCGCGCGTGTCATCACCCACTGCGATATGGACATGGGCCACCATAGCCGGCTGGCCCGGGTCACGCTCGACCACTACAACCGCAACTCGTCCACCCTGACGGTCGTGTATCCCGGCCTTGTCGAGGCTCTGGGCACGCTCAGGACTCGCGGCTGCGCCATGGGGGTCTGCACCAACAAACCCGAAGCGCCCGCGCGGCATGTGCTGGAGGCGCTGGGTCTTGCGCGATTCTTCGACGTGGTGATCGGCGGCGACAGCCTGGCCACCCGCAAACCCGACCCGGCGATGCTGCACGCGACCTTTGCCGCGCTGCCGGACCTGCCCCGCCTCTATGTCGGCGACAGCGAGGTGGACGCCGAAACCGCCCGCCGCGCCGACATACCCTTTCTTCTGTTCACCGAGGGCTACCGCAAGGGCCCGGTCAATTCCCTCCCCCACACCGCCAGCTACAGCGACAGCGCGGCGCTGCCCGAGCTGGTGGATCAGCTGCTGGGCACAAGCTGAGCCGCAATGCGGACGCGCACCGGATCGGGCCAGGGCTCGGACCGGCCCATGCGCCTGATGTGAACCAGCGTCGCGGAGGCGCGCAGCCGCAATTCCTCGCCGCAATGAGCCGTCAGCTCATAGTCGAGGCTGGAACGCCCCAGCCGGGTCGGCGTCAGGCAAAAGGTCAGCACATCCCCATGGTGGCTGGGCGCAGTGAAGGTGGCGTTGATCTGTGCCGTCGGCGCCCCGTTTTCCCGCACCAGCTGGTCAAACGGCAGGTCCAGCTCGCGCGCGAACCAGTCCTCGACCACGTCGTTGATCATCTCGAAGTAACGCGGAAAGAACACGATACCCGCCGGGTCGCAGTGACGAAAACGAACGGGAAACTGAGTGGTAAAGGGCACGGGGCCGCCTCCTGTCTCTGACACCAGCACCTTCGCCATGTATCGCACAAAGCTCAAGCGCTCGGCGCGGCTTTCATACAGGACCCGCGCCCAAACCAATTCCCGAGTGAAAAACTAAGATTGACTTATCTGACAGATTAACTCAGTTAATGACGCAATCTCCGCCGACCCAACACGTACAGGCAGGCCGGTCAATGCGAATGAGAAGGACAAGAGCCCCATGATCCAAAAAATCCTCGCCACCAGCGCACTCGCCCTGGGTCTGGCCACTGGCGCCATGGCCGGTACGGCCCCGGAAAAATCCGCGGTTCTGGACACCTATGCCGATATTGCCGAAGCCAAATATGCCGACAGCCTCACCGCCGCGCGCAGCCTGCAGACCGCGGTTGACGCGCTGATTGCCGACCCTTCCGCCGAAGCGCTGCAAGCCGCCCGCCACGCCTGGCTGGCCGCCCGCGTGCCCTATCAACAAACCGAGGTCTACCGCTTCGGCAACGCCATCGTCGACGACTGGGAAGGCAAGGTGAATGCCTGGCCGCTGGACGAGGGGCTGATCGACTATGTGGGCGCAGCCTATGGCGGCCCGACCGACGGAAACGAATTCGCGGCCCTGAACGTGATCGCCAATGCCAGCTTCAGCCTGTCGGGCGAAACCATCGACGCGGGCAAGATCACGCCCGAGCTGCTGGCCGAAACCCTGCACGAGGCGGACGGGATCGAGGCCAATGTGGCCACCGGTTATCACGCCATCGAATTCCTGCTTTGGGGGCAGGACACCAACGGCCACGCGCCCGGCGCGGGCAACCGCCCCTGGACCGACTACGCACAGGGCGAGGCTTGCACCGGCGGCAATTGCGACCGCCGTGGCGAATATCTGAAGGCGGCAACCGACCTGCTGGTCAGCGATCTGGAATGGATGACCGGGCAATGGGCCGAAGGTGGCGCCGCCCGCGCGGCCCTGATGGAGAATGAGGATGCAGGCGTCAGCGCCATCCTGACCGGCATGGGCTCGCTGTCTTATGGTGAGCAGGCGGGTGAGCGGATGCGTCTGGGCCTGATGCTGAACGACCCTGAGGAAGAGCATGATTGCTTCTCGGACAACACCCATAACAGTCACTACTATGACGGGCTGGGCATCCAGAACGTCTATCTTGGCCAGTATGTCCGCATCGACGGCACCCTGGTTTCGGGCGCCTCGCTGGCCGAGCTGGTGGCGGCGCAAGACCCGGCGCTGGACGCCGAGATGAAGGGCAAGCTGTCCGGCACCATGCTGGCACTGGGCCGGATCAAGACCGCCGCCGAATCCGGGTTTGCCTATGACCAGATGCTGGAACGCGGCAACGAAGGCGGCGAGGCGCTGATCATGGGTGGCGTCAACGGCCTGATCGACCAGACCAAGAGCATCGAACGGGTGGTGTCGGCGCTGGGGCTCGATCAGGTCGAATTCGAAGGTTCCGACAGCCTCGACAACCCGAACGCGGTGTTCCAATAAACCCGCTGCCGGATTGACGGGTGCAAAACGAGCAAGCAGCGCCACCCGGCGTTGCTTGTGTTCTCCAAGGCACATCTTTCACCACCAGAGGGACACGTCCTCCCTCGGGTGGGCGCCCGCAACGAATGTGGTCAGCGCTTTATCCCAAAAGCCCCGGACGACAACTGAACGGTGCATGACATCGCCAAGGCGCCCTCCGCCACGCCAGAGGCGTGCCAAACAAAAAGTGGCGCACCTTTGGTGCGACCCGGGAGGGAGGGCGCGGCCCGGCGGCACTGCGTGCCTTGATTCCGGGCAAGCGGCGCACTCAACCTTTGACGCTCTCTGAACCATAAAAAATACCCATCCCGCAAATCGCCTCTGGACCTCGCCAGCAATCCCGACTAATTAACTAAGAAAATCACCAGGGCCTCTGAGTCTCCCATGATCGTCTGCCACTGCACGAACATATCAGACCACGAAATCCGCGCTGCCATCGACTGGATGCGCACGGCGGACCCGCAAACCGTCATCACCCCGGGAAAGATCTATCACGCCCTCGGCAAATCGGCCGATTGCGGCGGATGCATGCCGCTCTTTCTGGACACGATGCGATCAAGCGATAGTCTGGAAGTCCCAATGCAGCTCCGCGCCTTGCGTGCCGGAACAACACAGGAGAATGCAGATGAAGGGCGATCCCAAGGTTATCGACTATCTCAACAAATCCCTGCGGCATGAACTGACGGCGGTCAGCCAGTATTGGCTGCATTACCGGCTGCAAGAGGACTGGGGCCTCGGCCACATGGCCAAGAAAAGCCGCGAGGAAAGCATCGAAGAGATGGGCCACGCGGACAAGCTGATCGAACGAATCATCTTCCTCGAAGGCCACCCCAACCTGCAGAAGCTGGACCCGCTGCGGATCGGCCAGAACCCCAAGGAAACGCTGGAATGCGACCTTGCGGCCGAGATCGACGCAAGGGCCCTCTACAAGGAAGCGCGCGAATACTGCCGGGAAGCCGGTGACTATGTGTCGATGTCACTGTTCGAGGAACTGATGGCCGATGAAGAGGGCCATATCGACTTCCTCGAAACGCAGCTCGACCTGTATGAAAGGATCGGCGAAGCCAATTATGCGCAACTCAACGCCTCGAAGATGGACGAGGAAGACTAGCCTCGCGCCCCTTCCGGTGGTCCTGACCCTGACCACCGGAGCCCTTGCAGCCGACCTGCGGGACGAACATCTCAACACCATCCCCAGAACCGAAGACGAGCGTGCGCGGATCGCCAACGTGCTGTCCTCACCCGCCGATTTCACAGCACCACAACCATTCGAGGAACTCAGCGCCGGGGCAACGACGGTGCGCGCGCGCAAGGATGCGGACGCCTTCTCGCAGCCCTCGGACAATCTGAGCTTCGAGCAAGAGCTGGATTTCCGCGTCGGCAACGGGCTGTTCCGCAAACTCTGGGTGTCCTCGCCCTCATCCACGCTGGCCTCCGATGGTCTGGGCCCGCTCTACAACGCCCGCTCCTGCCAGCGCTGCCACATCAAGGACGGGCGCGGCCATCCGCCCGAAACCCCAAAGGACAACGCCATCTCGATGTTCCTGCGGGTCTCGATCCCCGGCGCCCCCGAGGATGGGATCGACGTGATCGAGGACTATATCGCCACCCGCCCCGAGCCCACCTATGGCAGCCAGCTTCAGGATTTCGCGCTGCCCGGGCACCCGGCGGAATACAGGCTGAGTGTCAGCTACGACGAGTTCGACGTGACGCTGTCGGATGGCGAAACCGTCTCGCTGCGCCGCCCGACCTACCAGGCCACCAATCTCGGCTACGGCCCCCTGCACCCGGACGCGATGCTCAGCCCCCGGGTGGCGCCGCAGATGATCGGCCTCGGCCTGCTTGAGGCCATCCCCGCTGCCGACATCCTCGCCAAGGCCGACCCTAAGGATGCCGATGGCGACGGCATCTCGGGCCGCGCCAATATCGTCTGGTCCACCGAATTCGGCCGCCCGATGCTTGGCCGCTTCGGCCTCAAGGCCGGCTCCCCCACGGTCCGCGAACAAACGGCGGCGGCCTTTGCCGGCGATATCGGCATCTCCAGCCCGCTCTTCCCCGCCCCGCACGGCGAATGCACGGCGGCGCAGACCGATTGCGTGAACGCCCCCCATGGCGACGACGACCCGCGTGGGTATGAGATCGACGCCGAAGGGCTGGATCTGGTCACCTTCTACAGCCGCAATCTGGCCGTCCCCGCCCGCCGCGACGTGGACAACCCGCAGGTGCTGCGTGGCAAAGAGGTGTTCTATACCTCCGGCTGTACCGCCTGCCACCAGCCCGCCTATGTCACCCACCGGCTCGAAGACCGCCCCGAACACAGCTTTCAGCTCATCTGGCCCTATTCGGACCTGCTGCTGCATGACATGGGCGAGGGGCTGGCCGACAACCGCCCCGTGGCCCGCGCCACCGGCCGCGAATGGCGCACCCCGCCGCTCTGGGGCATCGGCCTGACCGAGCGCGTTTCGGGCCACACCTACTTCCTGCACGATGGCCGCGCCCGTTCCCTGCTGGAGGCGATCCTCTGGCACGGTGGCGAGGCGCAGGCGGCACGCGACACCGTGGTGGCGCTGCCCAAGGATGACCGCGAGGCCCTGATCCGCTTTCTGGAAAGCCTCTGACCGATGCGCCTGATTGCCTGTCTCCTGGCCCTGCTGATCCCCGCCACACTGTTCGCACAGGACCGCGCGGCCACGCTCACCGCAATCACCGACGCGCATATCCTGCCCAGCTTTGCCGAACTCACCGTCCGGACGGAGGCGCTAAAAACCGCCACTCAGAAAGATTGCATGCCTGCCTCGCCGGACCTGCAAACCGCCTTCCACGCCGCCTTCGATGCCTGGATCGCGGTCAGCCACCTGCGCTTCGGCCCGACCGAAGAACAGGACCGCGCCTTTGCGCTGGCCTTCTGGCCCGACACCAAGGGGTTCACGCCCAAGACCCTCTCTGCCCTGATTGCCGCCGAGGACCCGGCGGTGAACGACCCGGACGCCTTCGCTTCGGTCTCCATCGCCGGGCGCGGGTTCTTCGCGCTTGAGGCCATGCTCTACGACGCCAAATTCGCCGAGCAAGGCAGCGCCCCCTACCGCTGCGCCCTGATCCGCGCCATCGCCGCCGACATCGACGCCAATGCCGACGCGATCCGGGCCGACTGGCAACAGGATTACACCGCCAAGCTCACCGCGCCCGGCCCCAATAGCCCCTATCGCAGCGGCGACGAGGCGGTGCAGGAGCTGTTCAAGGCGCTCGCCACCGGCCTGCAATTCACAGCCGACACCCGCCTTGGCCGCCCGATGGGCACATTCGACCGCCCGCGCCCCAACCGGGCCGAGGCGCGCCGCTCGGGCCGCGCGCTGCGCCACGTGGTGCTGTCGCTCACGGCCCTGCGTGACCTCGCCGCCCTGCTAGCCGCCGACCACCCGGATGTGGCCGCCGAACTGGACGCGGGTTTTGCCCATGCGCTCGACCGGGCCGAGAAACTGAACGACCCGACCTTTGCCGGTGTCGCCGACCCGCAGGGGCGGTTCCGGGTCGAGACCCTGCAACAGGCGATCAACGACATCCGCGACCTCACCGCCACACGGCTTGGCCCCACCCTCGACGTCGCCGCCGGGTTCAACTCGCTGGACGGAGACTGAGATGACCAAGCGCCGCGCCTTTCTCGCCGGTCTCGCCGCCACCGGCCTTGCCCCGCGCACTAGCTGGGCCGAGCTTGGCGCCCCGGATTTCCTGTCGGCGGCCCTGTTTCCCGACGGCTCCTACCGGCTGGCGGGGCTCAGGGCGGCGGGAGAAATCCTGTTCTCCCTCCCCCTGCCCGCGCGCGGCCACGCCGCCGCCGCCCATCCCCACCGCGCCGAGGCGGTCGCCTTCGCCCGCCGCCCCGGCACCTTTGCACTGGTGATCGACTGCACCACCGGTCAGGAACTGGCCCGCCTCACCGCGCCCGAGGGGCGGCATTTCTACGGCCACGGCACATTCTCCCCAGATGGCCGCCTGCTGTTCACCACCGAGAACGATTACGAGGCCGGAATCGGCATCATCGGCCTCTGGGACGCTGCGAACGGCTATGCCCGTCTGGGCGAATTCAATTCCGGCGGGGTCGGTCCGCATGACATGGCGCTGATGCCCGATGGCGCAACACTGGTCATCGCCAATGGCGGGATCGAGACCCATCCCGACACCGGGCGCGCCAAGCTGAACCTGCCGGTGATGCGCCCGAACCTCAGCTATCTCGACCTCACCGGCACGGTGCTGGACCAAATCGAACCGCCGAGTGAGTTGCACAAGAACTCGATCCGTCACCTGACCGTGCGCGCCGACGGGCTGGTCGGGTTTGCCATGCAGTGGCAGGGCAACACCGCCGAGCACCCACCGCTGCTGGGCCTGCACCGGCGCGGCGAACCGCCCCGCCTGCTGACCGCCCCCGAGACAGACCAGCGCCGCCTGAACGGCTATGCGGGCAGCGTCGCCTTCTCGCATAACGGCCGGACCGCCGCCATCACCTCCCCCCGGGGCGGCGCGCTGCACCTCTTCGACGTGGCCAGCGGCGCTTTCACTGCCGCCCATATGATCGAGGATGTCTGCGGCCTCGGACCCAGCCCCGACGGCCTGATCTTCACCGCCGGAACCGGCGCCGTCGGGCAGCTCACCGGCACGGGTGCCAGCGTGTCGGCCCAAGCGAAATGCCAGTGGGACAACCATCTGGTTCCTGTCCCACACACCTGACCGTTTGCACCCCGCGCACCCGCCCCAGATAATGCTTGGAAGAATCAGGCCGCTCGCTTAAAGGGCGTGCGCACATCGGAACGCTCAAACGCCAAGGACCCACCTGATTGAAACACCCGTCTGACGCACCGCATTCCATCTATGGGGTTGAGAAATGGGGCAAAGGCCTCATCGAGGTGACAGAGGGTGGCGAGATTGGGCTGCGAAATCCGCTGGCCCCCGACGCGCCCGCAATCAGCCTGCCGGGCATCCTGCACGATCTCGACCAGCGCGGCATCAAATCGCCGATGATCCTGCGCATCAGTTCCTATCTGGAAAGCGAGATCGCCCATATCAACGAAAGCTTTCGCGACGCCATCACGCGCACCGGCTACAAGGGCAGCTATCGCGGCGTGTTCCCGATCAAGGTCAACCAGCAGGCCCAAGTGGTCGACCGCATCGTCGAGTTCGGCAAACAGTACAATTATGGGCTCGAAGCGGGCTCGAAACCCGAACTGGTCATCGCACTGGCCCACCGTCTGGCGCGCGAGGCGTTGATTGTCTGCAACGGCGTGAAGGATGCCGAATTCATCCAGCTCGCCATCCTCAGCCGCAAGATCGGCTTCAACACGGTGATCGTGCTGGAAAGCCCGAAAGAGGCCGACACAGTCATCGAGGTCTACAAGGAACTGGGCATCGAACCACTGCTGGGCGTGCGGGTGAAACTCACCAACCAGATCAGCGGCAAGTGGGAGGAAAGCTCGGGCGACCGCTCGGCCTTTGGCATGAACACCGATCAATTGGTGGCCGCTGTGGACAAGCTGCGAGATGCCGGGCTCCTGCATTGCTTGAAACTGCAGCATTCGCATCTGGGCAGCCAGGTGCAGGATGTGAACGATGTCCGCCGCGCCGTGGGCGAGGCCTGCCGCTATTACACCGAACTGACCCGCGAAGGCGTGCCGCTGACCCACCTCGATCTCGGCGGCGGCATGGGCGTGGATTACACGGGCGAGAAAAAGGCCACCGAGAACTCGATCAACTACACGGTCGAGGAATACTGCGCCAACGTGGTCGAAACCGTGGCCTACGCGATGGACGAGGCCGAGGTCAGCCACCCCACCCTCGTCACCGAAAGCGGCCGCGCCGTGGTGGCGACCTCATCCATGCTGGTCTTCAACGTGCTGGAAAGCACCCTCTATGATGCCCCCAACGGACCCAAGGCAGAGCCGGACGACCACCACATGGTCTCGGATCTGGCCGCAGTACACGGATACCTGACCCGCGACCGCCTGCAGGAATGCTGGAACGACGCCACCTTCTACCGCAATGAGTTGCGCGCCCTCTTCCGCCGCGGCTATGTCGACCTGCGCCAGATGGCCCGCGCCGAGCGCATCTACCTGTCGCTGATGGCCCGCATCAAGGCGCTGGTGGCCTCCGAACAGGACGAAACCGACGTCGACGACCAGCTCGAAAAACTGGCCGATATCTACCACTGCAACTTCTCGCTGTTCCAATCGCTGCCGGACGTCTGGGCCATCGACCAGCTGCACCCGATCGTGCCGCTGCAAATGCTGAACCAGACCCCCGACCGCCGCGCGGTGCTCAGCGATATCACCTGCGACAGCGACGGCAAGATCGACCGCTTCATCCTCGCCGACGGCGTGTCCCCCAGCCTGCCCGTGCACACCCTGCCCGAGGACGAATACTATATGGGCGTCTTCTTCGTCGGCGCCTATCAGGAAACGCTGGGCGACCTGCACAACCTCTTCGGCGACACCAATGTCGTCACCATCGACCTGCGCGCAGACGGCGGTTTCGACCTGCTGCATGAACAAGAGGGCGACACCATCTCCGAGGTCATGGCCTATGTCGAGTTCGACCCCTCCGACTGCGTCGCCGCCTTCCGCAAAATGGTGGACGAGGCGATCTCAACCGGTACTCTGATGGCCAAGGACCGCAAAACCCTGATGAGCGCCTACCGCGACAGCATCAACGGCTACACCTACTACGAATAACCCCCTGTGAGAGGAGACAACCCGATGGGCAAGACACTGGTTGTTGGCGCGGGCGGCGTATCCCACGCCGCCGTGCACAAGATGGCAATGAACTCGGACATCTTCACCGAGATCACGCTGGCCAGCCGCACCAAGTCGAAATGCGACGCCATCGCCGCAGCCGTGAAGGACCGCGTGGGCGTCGACATCAAGACCGCCGCTCTGGACGCCTACAACGTCGCGGACACCGTCAAGCTCATCAAGGACACCGGCGCCGAGATCCTGGTCAACCTCGCCCTGCCCTATCAGGACCTCGTGCTTATGGATGCCTGCCTCGAGGCGGGCTGCCACTACCTCGACACCGCGAACTACGAGCCCGAGGACGAGGCCAAGTTCGAATACCACTGGCAATGGGCCTATCAGGACAAGTTCAAAGAAGCCGGCCTGACCGCCATCCTCGGCTCCGGCTTCGATCCGGGCGTGACATCCGTCTTCGCCACCTGGCTCAAGAAACACAAGCTGGAGACCATCCGTCAGATCGACGTGCTGGACGCCAATGGCGGCCAGAACGAGCAGGAGTTCGCCACCAACTTCAACCCCGAGATCAACCTGCGCGAAGTGCTGGCCGAAGTCCGCCACTGGGAAAACGGCAAATGGCACCACAGCCCGGCGATGACCCACAAGGTCGAGTTCGACTTCCCCGCCATCGGGCCCAAGAACATGTACCTGATGTATCACGAGGAGCTGGAAAGCCTCAGCACCCACTTCCCCGAGATCGAACGCGCCCGCTTCTGGATGACCTTCGGCGACGCCTACATCACCCATGCCAAGGTGCTGGAAAACGTCGGCATGACCCGCATCGACCCGGTGATGCATGACGGCAAGGAAATCATCCCGATCCAGTTCCTGAAAACCCTGCTGCCCGATCCCGGCGATCTGGGGCAGGAGACCAAGGGCAAGGCCTGCATCGGCGACATCGCCACGGGTCAGGCCAAGGACGGCTCAGGCGAGAAGACCTATTACATCTACAACATCTGCGATCACGAGGAATGTTATGCCGAGGTGGGCTCGCAGGCCGTGTCCTACACCACCGGCGTCCCCGCGATGATCGGTGCGGCGCAGGTGCTGAAGGGCAACTGGGTACAACCCGGCGTGTGGAACATGGAACAACTCGACCCCGACAACTTCATGGACATGCTCAACGAACATGGCCTGCCGTGGCAGGTGCATGAATTGGACGGACCGGTCGAGTTTTAGGCGATGAGGGCCGCATAGACCCGCGGGGTGGCGCAATCGCGCCGCCCCATGGGGGCGGGTCGGCGCGGCCCGGCATGCCGCCGGGCGGAACGCATCTCACAGGGAACACCAAATGGCCGACATGATGACCACACAGGCAGGCGATGCCGGGGCCTTCCGCAGTTTCGACCTCAGCCGCGTCCCCACGCCCTGCTTCGTAGTGGACGAAACAGCAGTCGAACGAAACCTGCGTATCCTCGCGGATATCTCCGACCGCTCCGGCGCCCATGTCCTCAGCGCGCTCAAGGCTTTCTCCATGTTCGCCCTCGCCCCGCTGATCCGCCAATATCTCGGCGGCACCTGCGCCTCCGGCCTCCACGAAGCCCGGCTGGGGCGTGAGGAATATGGCGGCAAGGTCGCGACCTTCTGCGCCGGCTACAAGGATGCCGATATCGACGAAATCCTCGCCCTGTCGGACCACATCATCTTCAACAGCCCCGCCCAAAAGGACCGCTTCCTCGCCAAATCCCACGCCGCAGGCAAACAGGTCGGCCTGCGCATCAACCCCGAACATTCCGAGGGCGAGGTTCCCAAATACGACCCCTGCGCCCCCTGCTCACGCCTCGGCACGCCGGTCAGCCAGCTTGACGCACGGGCGCTGAACGGCGTGGACGGTCTGCACATGCACACGCTCTGCGAACAGGGGCTCGAACCGCTTCAGCGCACATGGGCCTCGGTCGAACCCAAACTCGCGCCCTTCATCGGCGGCCTCAAATGGCTGAACTTCGGCGGCGGCCACCACATCACCCGTGACGATTACGACCGCGACGCACTGGTGGAGTTCATCAAGGGCATCCGCAGCAAATACGGCATCGACGTCTATCTCGAACCCGGCGAGGCCGTGGCGCTGGACTCGGGCATTCTTGTCGGCGAAATCCTCGACCTGCCGCAGAACGGAATGAACCTCGCCATCACCGATATCTCGGCCACCTGCCACATGCCCGACGTGATCGAGGCCCCGTACCGCCCCGCGCTGATGGACGAGGCGGACGCAGGCCACACCTACCGCCTCGGCGGCCCGTCCTGCCTCGCCGGTGACGTGATCGGCGATTACACCTGGGATCAGCCGCTGCACATCGGCCAGCGTTTCGCCTTCCTCGATCAGGCGCATTATTCGATGGTCAAGACCAACACCTTCAACGGCGTCCCCCTGCCCACCATCGCGCTGTGGAACAGCGAAACGGACGCGCTGAACATCGTGAAGCAGTTCGGTTACGACGACTTCAAACAGAGACTTTCCTGAGGGCTGGGCATGAGCATTTTTCTTGACAGCGAACTGACTGCATCCGAGCGCAGTGATGAGGCCCGTTTCCGCGTGATCCCGGTCCCGCTGGAGCGCACGGTCTCCTATGGCTCAGGCACCGCGACCGGCCCCGAGGCGATCATCGAAGCCAGCAACGAGCTCGAGCGGATCACCGGCCATGCCGAGCCTTGCGCCGAGGGCATCTTTACCGAAGCGCCCCTCGATTGCGACGGCCCGCTGCCCGAGGTCATGGAGCGCCTCGCCCAGCGCACCGAGGCCGCCATTCGCGCGGGCAAGGTGCCGGTCACCTTGGGCGGCGAGCACTCGCTCACCTACGGCGCGGTAACGGGTGTTGCGCGTGCGCTTGGTCAACCGGTTGGTATCGTCCAGATCGACGCCCATGCCGACCTGCGCAACGCCTATCAGGGCGAGACGCATTCCCATGCCTCGGTGATGCACCTGCTGGCCCGGGAAGGCATCCCTCTGGCTCAGTTCGGCGTGCGTGCATTTTGTACGGAAGAGGCTCAGACCCGAGTACAAAACGGAATATTCCACGTCGATGCTGAAGAATTGGTTACCGGCAACATCCACGCCATCGACCTGCCAAAGGACTTCCCCGAAATGGTCTATGTCAGCTTCGACGTCGACGGCCTCGACCCCTCGCAGATGCCCGCCACCGGCACCCCGGTCCCCGGCGGCCTAGGCTATTATCAGGCGCTGCACCTGGTCGAGCACGCGCTGAAGGGCCGCAAATGCGTAGGTTTCGACGTGGTGGAACTGGCCCCCGACGGCAACGCCGCATGGGACTTCACCGCCGCCCAGATCGTCTATCGCCTGATGGCCGCCTGCTGATCCAGGCCGGTCAGCCAGTCCACAAAAACCCGCGCCGCACGGCGCTCACCCGCCCGCCCGGTGGTGCACGCGAAGTACCCACGCTCGGCTTCCAACCGCCGCGCACAGACCCGGATCAACCGCCCGGCAACGATATGATCCTGCAGCAGATCCTCCCACCCCAACATGATCCCATCCCCGTTCAGTGCCGCCTGCAGGTAAACGGTGAAGCTGGTGAACCGCTCGGCTGAGCCCGGCGGCGCGACGTGGACGCCGGTCCCATCCAGATACCGCTGCCAGTCGCGCGTGTGGAGACCATGCACCAGATGCAGCAGACGGTGTTCGGGCAAGGCCTCCACTTCCAGTGGAGCGTCCAGATAAGAAGGCGCGCAAAGCGGCACCATCTCCTCGGCAAAGATCAGCGCCTGACGCACGCCCGGCAACCGGTCGGGCTCGTCAAAGACGATGATCACGTCCGAACCGCCCTCGTGATACCGGTCGCTCAGATCGCGCGAGACCAGCTCGACCACGATATCCGGATGCGCCGCGCGGAAAGCGGGCAAGCGCTGCATCAGGTAGCAACTGGCGAAGCCGATGGTCGTATCCACCACCAGCGTATTGCGCTCGGTCGGCAGGCGGATCTGCTCAACCGCCGTCTGCACCTGCATCAGGCTGCCCGCGACGGCGTGAAACAGCACGTCGCCCTCGGGCGTCAGGGTCACCGCCGGGCGGGTGCGGTGCAGCAGGCGCACGCCCAGTTCCGCCTCCAGCGCCGCGACCCGGCGGCTCATGGCAGGTTGCAGCACGTTCAGCTCCTGCGCCGCGCGCGAGAAGGTGCCGTTGCGGGCGACCGCCTCGAACGCCGTCAGCAGTTTCCAATTCAATCGAGCCACTTGTATTCCCATACGGAATGAATGCCATTCGCATTTTGAGCATGTGCGGGCAAAAGGAAAGCCCCTAGCGTCGGTCGAAATGTCCAATGTCTGAGCGCGAAAATGACCGAGGCCCGTCCCATTGCCCGAACTGCCCCCGCGCTGGAGCGGCTGGCGGCGTTTGTCGCCAACGCACCTCTAGAGCCGGACGCCGCCACGCTGCGCACCCTGCAGGACGGAGTGGTGGATTGTCTGGGCTGTATCCTCGTGGGCTCGGGCACATCGGTGGCGCAAAACGCGCAGGCGGGGGTAAAGGCGCTCGGATCGGGAGGGCGCTGGCCAGTCAACGGCACGGATTTGCAGGTAGGCCGCGCGCAAGCCGCGCTGCTGAACGCCGTGGCGGGCCATGCGCTGGACTTCGATGATTGGGAGGCCCCCGGCAATACCCATCCCACTGTTGTCATCCTCCCGGCCCTGCTGGCGTCGGTAGAAGGCACCACCTCGGGCGCCGACCTGATCGCGCCCTACCTTGCCGGGTTCGAGGTGATCGCCCGGCTGGGCGAGGCGATGAATTTCGAACATTACGACGGCGGCTGGCACACCACCGCCACTCTGGGCGCATTGGGGGCTGCGGCGGCAGTGGCGCGCTTGCTGGGACTGGACACCCTGCAAACCGCACACGCCCTGTCGCTCGCCGCCAGCCGGGCGGCCGGCTATACCTGCCAGTTTGGCAGCAATGCCAAGCCGTTGCAGGCCGGGTTCGCCGCACAGGCCGCAGTGGAGTGTGCGTATCTAGCACAAGCGGGCGTCACCGGGCAGGTGCATGTGCTGGATCACCCCAAGGGCATGGCGGCGCTGACCGGCGGGGCCAATCCCGCGCGGATGGAGGCGGCGCTGGAGCGGTTGGGCAAGCCGCTGGCGCTGGCCGAACACGGGCTGATCCTGAAACCCTGGCCGAGCTGCGGCTATACCCACCGGATCATGACCTGCGCGCTTGAACTGGCGCCTAAGCTGGACAACCTCGGCCAGATCGATCGGACCGACCTGCACCTGCCGGATTTCCACTATGCCATCCTGCCCTTCGACACGCCCTCGCACTGCTCCGAGGCGTTGTTCAGCCTGCCCTTTGTGTGCGCCATGGGGCTGGCGCGGCAGGACCTGACACTGGCCAATGTGGCCCGGCCCACATGGGACGATCCCGAGATCGCCGCGCTCATCGCCAAGACCCGCGTGCACCCGTTCCGGCCCAAACGCCCTGACCAGAACTACGCCCCCGAAGACCCCGACCGGCTGGAGATCACTCTGACCGACGGGCGCCAACTGACCGCCTCCTGCATCTATCCCATCGGCGCGCCGCAACACCCGATGACCGAGGCGCAGATCCGCGCCAAGTTCACCGCCAACGCGGGACCGGTATCTCAGGATTGGGTCGATGCCCTGTTCGACTGGCCGCGCGCGCCCTCGATCCTCTCCCTGCTTGACGCGAAAGGAGACCGCCCATGACCCGTTCCCGATCCGGTCGCGCCGCTCGGCGTGCCGCCCGCGCGGATGGCGCGGGGTCCGGCCCCACATCCGCTATCTGGCCGGGCATCGAGGGTGGTCGTTATCGCCCGATCCCGCAGGACGGCATCGCCGCCATTCACGACACCGCGCTGCGCATTCTGGCCGAGGTCGGCATGGCCCGCGCCACCCCGCGCTGCATCGACACCGTGACGGCGGCGGGTGGCGGCGTGACCGAACAGGGCCGCCTGCTGTTTCCACGCGAGATGGTCGAGCGGGTGCTGGCAACTGCGGGGCGCGGCTTCAAGCTCTATGGTCAAAAGCCGGAACACGACCTCGACCCCTCGGGCACCCGCATCCATCTGGGCACGTCCGGAGCCGCCGTCCACATCATCGACAGCGACACGCGCGAGGTGCGCGACAGCACGCTGCAGGACCTCTACGACATGGCTCGGCTGGCCGAAGCGCTGCCCAATATCCACATGTTCCAGCGCACCGTGGTGGCGCGGGATCTGATCGACCCGCATGAAATGGAGCTGAACACGGCCTATGCCTGCGCCCTGGGCACTGCCAAGCCCATCGGCACTTCGTTCAGCTCGGCCCAGACCATGCGGGATGCCATCGACATCTTCCACCGCATCGCGGGCGGCGAGGCGGCATGGCGCGCGCGTCCCTTCTGTTGTGTCTCCACCTGTTTCGTGGTCCCGCCGCTCACCTTCGCCGAAGAGGCGCTGAGCATCATCGAATGCGCCGCCGACACCGGCACGCCGCTGAAACTGGTCTCGGCGGGTCAGGCGGGCGCGACCTCGCCCGCACCGCTGGCGGGCGCGGTGGCGCAGCAGACCGCCGAGGTGCTGGCGGGGCTGGTCTATGTCAACCTGCTGAACCCGGGCCACCCGGCGCTGTTCGGCGCGCTGCCCTTTGTCAGCGACCTGCGCACCGGGGCGATGTCGGGGGGCTCGGCGGAGCAGGGTGTGCTGATGGCCGCCTGCGCGCAGATGGCCCAGTTCTACGGCATTCCCTGCGCGGTCTCGGCAGGCATGACCGATAGCAAGATGCCGGACTTTCAGGCCGGGTATGAAAAAGGCATCACCGAATTGCTCAGCGCGCTGGCCGGGGCCAACCTGATCTACGAAGCGGCGGGCATGTATGGCTCGCTGCTGGCGGCCTCGAAAGAGAGCTTTGTTCTGGACAACGACCTGATCGGCTCGGTCCTGCGGGCGACGCGGGGGATCGACGTGACCGAGGATACGCTGGCCTTCGACGTGATCCGCGAGGTTTGCACCAACGGGCCGGGGCATTTTCTGGGCGCCGATCAAACGCTGAACCGGATGCAGTCGGATTATTATTACCCGGCACTCGCCGACCGCCGGACACCGCAGGAATGGGGCGATGCCGGGGGGGACGACCTGCTGGAGCAGGCCCGTGCCCGGACCCGGGCGCTGCTGGCGGAACCAGTGCCGGACCACGTGTCACATGAGATCGACGCTGAGATCCGGCGGGCTTACCCGATCCGCCTGCCCCACCCGGCGCGGGGCATACACGCGGCCTGAGAAAACGTAAAAAAGGCCGGAGCAATGCCCCGGCCCTTTCATCCTCACTCGGCGGCCTGATGTGCCTCTTCCGCTGTCTCGTTCAGCTCCATATGACCCTCGCCCTTGTTCAGAATCCGCCGCAGCATTGGCTCGAAGAACTCCAGCGGTTTAGTCGGGTAATCCGGGTCAAAGGCGCATTGGTCGTAGTCATGGCAGAAGCGGCGGCAATCCTCCCAATAGGGGCTGTCGCGATACTTGTCGCGGGCGTTGCGGTCGCCGCCGAGATGGTGGTTGTAGTAATACCCCTGGAACACACAGTGATGCTTGAGAATCCAATGCGTGCGCTCGCTGACATAGGGCTTCATCATCGCCGCCGACAACTCGCCGTGATTGTAAGGGGACAGGATGTCGCCCACGTCATGCACCAGAGCGGCCACCACAATCTCTTCATCTGCACCATCCTCATAGGCACGGGTCGCGGCCTGCAGGCTGTGCTGATAGCGGTTCACCGGGTAGGGCGTCCACTCTTCGTCCAGCGAGCGGATGGCGTCGAGGATGCGGTCGGGCAAAGCGGCGTTATACGCCTCTTCATAGTCCATCACGGCATCCCAATCGGCCTTGGTCGCTTCTTCGAAGCTGGTCCAGGTTGGTTTGTGGCTTTTGTCGAGCATGGCGGTTTCCTGTTCTGAACGCTGGGGCGCAGTCTAGACACTGCTAGCCCATCAATAAAATGAATTGATTTGCTCAATCCGATGAAGAAATAGTTTCATATGCAGATCAAAGCACTCGAAACCTTTCTGTGCGTGGCCGACGCCGGCGGATTTCATGCCGCCGCGCGCAAGATGAATGTCACGCAAACCGCCATCAGCGCCCGTATTCGCGCGGTCGAACAGGCGGTGGGCCAGACCCTGTTCACCCGGGGTGCGGGCGGCACCGCGCTGACCGATTTCGGCCGCCAGTTCCGGCCCTATGCCGAGCAGATGGTTGCGCTCTGGGCCTTTTCCTCGCGCGAGTTGCCGGGGCAACAGCCCAACCGCGTATCGATCCGGCTGGGCGCGCAGCTCAGCATCTGGGACCCGCTGCTGGTCGATCTGGCGATCAGTCTTGAGGAGAATTTCGGCAAGCTGCTGCTGACCCTGAACTACGATCACGACCTGAACGTAGCCGAGGCCGTCGCCTCGCACGTGCTGGACGCGGCGCTGACCCATGAGAGGCCCCGCGACCGGCAAACCCAGCACGAGGAACTGCCGCCGGAACGATTGATCCTAGTCGAAAACCCTCAGTCCGAAGCTGCAGAGGCGTTGTTCGTGAATCTGGAGCTTGGCGAGCAGTATCGGGATCACGTGCGCAACGTGGCCCGGCAGGCGTCGGGCCAGACCATCTTTCTGGGCAACTGCATGATGGCACTGCGCTATGTGCTGCGGCGCGGCGGGCGGGGGTACTTTCCGGACTATCTGGTCTCGCACCACCTGCAAAGCAGTGAGCTAGTGCGGGTGCCGGAGGCCGAGGACCTGTTGTTACCGCTTTATTTAGTCTTTCATCCAGACCCGGCGCGGCGAGCACAGTTCGACGAGATTCTGAGCTGTTTGCGAGACCTGCGGATCACGTGATCCGAGGCGCAGCGGACGCCCTATCCCGCTCGCCCATTTGACAAATCGCCGCTTCCGGGCTCATGACTGGAACAACCCATCCCGACCACCGGGCAAGGACACGCAAGATGAGATTCCTTCTGGTCGAAGACAATGCCAGCCTGGCCAAGGCCATTCTTGACCGGCTGCGGCTGGACGGGCATGTGGTGGATCACGCGCCGGATGTACAAAGCGCCGAGGATTTCGCCGCCACCACCGACTACGACCTGATCCTGCTGGATATCATGCTGCCCGACGGCGATGGCCGTACCTTCCTGAAGCAACACCGCGACCGGCAGATTGAAACGCCGGTGATCGTGCTGACCGCCCGCTCGGAAGTCTCCGACCGGGTGGGCGTGCTGGATCTGGGCGCCGACGATTACATCACCAAGCCCTTCGATTTCTCAGAACTTGAGGCGCGCTGCCGGGCGGTTCTGCGGCGGCGTGGCGGCGGCAGCTCGAACGAGCGGCGCTTTGGCAATCTGCGCTTTGACCCCATGGCCGGAACCCTGTCGGTCGAGGATCAGACCATCTCGCTCAGGAACAAGGAACTCCGCCTGCTCGAAGTGTTTCTGAGCGCGCCGGACCGGATATTCTCAAAGGCCAAGCTGGTGGACCGGCTGTTTTCCTATGAAGAGGATGTCTCGGAAAACGCTATCGAGGTCTATGTGGGCCGCCTGCGCAAGCATCTGGTGGGCTCAGGCGTCGAGATCGCCACCGTGCGCGGCCTGGGTTACCGGATGTCGCTGCAATGACCCGGCGGGCCCATGTCAGCGGGTCGATCCGCAGGCGGCTGTTGTTGCAGTTGCTGGGCAGCGCCGCGCTGCTGGCCGCCATCCTGTTCGTGACTGTGCTGGGGTTCGTGCGGGATGTGGCGGAGGAGAGCCATGACAGCATCCTCTTTGCCTCGGCCACCTCGATCATGGATTCGATTGCGGTGAATGCGGGCGAGGTGTCGGTCGATCTTCCCTATGCGGCGCTGTCGATGCTGGGCAATGTCAGCGACGACCGGGTGTTCTATCGCGTCTCGCGCGCCGGGGAGGTGCTGACCGGATATTCGGACCTGCCAGCAGGCGAAGCCACCGTGCGGGCCGGTCAGCCCGTGTTCGAGACGCTGGATTACAAGGGCGAGACCATCCGCATGGTGACCTCGTCCCGGCGTCTTTCGCTGAACGGCGCGCCCACGGATATCGAGGTATCGGTTGCACAGACGCAGAACGGGCAGGCCGCCATACTGGCACGGCTGTCCCGGTCGGCGCTC
The DNA here is from genome assembly GCF_013031405.1 of Ruegeria sp. HKCCD8929. GTDB lineage: Bacteria > Pseudomonadota > Alphaproteobacteria > Rhodobacterales > Rhodobacteraceae > Ruegeria. The sequence continues at coordinate 224,578 of NZ_WPZY01000007.1, forward strand.
TATCTGGGGATCGGGTTCTTCGTGTTGTCCTCGGCATTGGCGATCTGGTCAGCACAATCCAGCGTTCGTCCGCTGAAATCGCTGGCACAGGCCGTGTCGCGCCGGGGGCCCAAGGACCTGCGCCCGGTGTCGCGCCCGGTGCCGTCGGAAATGGCGCCACTGGTCTCGTCGCTCAACACGTTCATCGACCGGCTCGGCGTATCCCTGACCCGGTCCGAGGATTTCATTGCCGAGGCCGCGCACCGGGTCCGGACCCCGCTTGCCACGGTCAGGACACAGGCCGAGATCACCCTACGGCGGGTCGAAAAGGAAGAAAACCGCGGCAGCCTGCGCGAGATGATCCGCGCCATCGACGAAACCTCACGCGCGTCGGGGCAATTGCTGGATCACGCCATGGTCTCGTTCCGCACCGACAGTCTTGAGCGGGTCGATATCGACCTGGCCGAGCTGGCCCGCGAACTGGTCGAGCGTTTGCGCCCGGTGGCAGATCTGAAGGATATCGATCTGCATTTCGCCAACTCCGGCACCCCCCGCATGTCTGGCGACGCGATCCTGATCCAGAACGCCGTGCGCAACATTCTGGACAATGCCATCAAATACTCCCCGCCCGAGCGGCAGGTGCATATCCGGGTCAGCGGTGACGGGGCGCAGGCCCGGGTGTCGATCGAAGACGAGGCCGGAGGGTTCGGCACCACCGACACCCATGCCCTGACCGAACGCTTTGTACGGGGCGAGAATACCCAAGGCGTCGTCGGATCGGGGTTGGGCCTGACCATCGCCCGCGAAGTGGCCGAGGCCCATGGCGGCACCCTGACCATCGAAACCAGCAAATCCGGAGCCGGTGCATGCGTAACCCTCTGCTTTCCCTCGCACTGATCGCCAGCCTGTGGGGTGTCTCGGCCAGCGCCTTCGAGATCGAGGACCGGCAATGGGTCGGCCCCGAGAATGCCCGCGCGCTCACAGTCATCTCGACCACCGATTTCGACATTCTGGCGCCGCTGATGGAGAGCTTTCTACGCAACCGCCCCGGGGTGGCCGTCGATTATGTGGTAGCAAGCAGTTCCGAGCTGATGAAAGCCATCGCCGATGAGGGGCAGACCTTCGATGTGGCGCTGTCCTCGGCCATGGATCTGCAAACCAAGCTGGCCAATGACGGTTTCACCCGCCCGCACCAATCCTCGGCCACCGCGCTGATCCCCGGCTGGGGCGAGTGGCGCAATCACGTGTTTGCGTTCTCGCAGGAACCCGCCTCGATGGTGGTGTCTGCCACCGCGCTCACCGAGGCCGAGATGCCGCGCACACGGCAGGCGCTGATCACGCTGCTGCGCGAGCAGCCCGACCGTTTCCGGGGCCGCATCGGCACCTATGACGTGTCGCTTAGCGGTCTGGGCTATCTCTTCGCCACGCAGGACGCCCGCACGTCCGAGACCTATTGGCGGCTGATGGAGCTGATGGGCGGGCTGGATTTGCAGCTATATTGCTGCTCCGGCGCGATGATCGAACAGGTGGCGGATGGAGAGATCTTTGTGGCCTATAACGTGCTCGGCAGCTATGCGCGGGCGCGGGCGGATCTGGCGGACCGGATCGTGGTGATCGACCCCGAGGATTACACCCATCTGATGATGCGCTCGGCGATCCTGCTGAACGATGCCGCTCAGCCTGAACTGGCCGAGGCCTTTGTCGATCACCTGATCACTGCGGCATGGTCCAACCCTCCGGCGCCGGAATACCCGTTCCGCCATCCTCTGGGCGCCCCCGGGCCAAGCGAAAGCGCGCGGCGGCCAATCCAGTTGGGGCCGGGTCTGCTGGTCTATCAGGACAGGGAAAAACGCAAGCGCTTCCTCGGCGAATGGGTCAGCGCGTTGCGGCAGGAGTGATTCCGTCGTTATGCCGGAAAAGTGGAACCCGGCCCTGCTCGGACCGGGTTCGCATTTGGATCAGAAACCGCTCAGATACGCGATGACGTCGGCCTGATCGCTTTCCTTCTTGAGGCCCGCAAAGGACATCTTGGTGCCCTTCATGAAGTCCTTGGGCTTGGCCAGAAACTCGGTCAGGCTGGCCTCGTCCCAGACAAGACCGCCCTCGGCGGCTTCGATCAGGGCGGACGAGTATTTGAACCCTTCGACCTGACCGGCGGGCGCGCCGATGATGCCATTCAGCTGCGGACCGACCTTGTTCTTGGCGTCCTCGCCCACGGCATGGCAGGCCTTGCATTTCCTGAAGACTTTCTCGCCCTTCTCGGCGTCGCCTTCGGCCACGGCCGGCAGAGCCAGCGCCGAAGCGAGGGTTGCAAGGATAAGGCTACGTTTGATCATGTGGCTTCCTTTCCGTCATTCAGATCAACAATTCCAGTTTGGTCCCGGGGAAACCTGTCAGAACCTGCGCGCCCCGGTCGCGCGGCATGAGGCAGAGCGCAGTCGACAACCCATCGGCCAGCGCAGCACTTGGGGCCGAGATCGCTACGGTCTTCTGAAGGGGGTCCTTCCCGGTCGGGTCCAGGATGTGACCCTGCCCCTCGCCCAGCACCGTGCCCATCGGTGATGAGGTCGCCACCGCCCGATCGCGCAGGGTGATCCGCTGCGCAACCGCGCCGTCCGGCCCGGCCAGCCCCACCCGCCACGCACCGCCGTCGGCGCGGGTCCCAAGGGCGGCGATCTCGCCCATATCCACCAACACGTCGGTCAGCCCATGACCACGCAGCAGCGCCGCGATCCTGTCGGTGATCGCGCCCTGAGCTATGCCGTTGAGCGTCAGGGCGGTACGCCCCGGCTGGTCCAGCCGGATCTCGTCGCGCCGGATGTGCACCTGACCCCATCCCACAACCTTGCGGGCACCGTCCAGATCGTCTCCGGACGCGCCCTGCGCCAGCGCTACCCAGAGCGGCTGGATGCTGGGATCGAAAACCCCGCCGGTGGCGTCATGTAGCGCGGTCGACAGGCTCAGCACATCCAGCAGTTCCGGCGCCGGGTTTGACAGTCGCCCGTCCCGGTTCAACCGGCTGAGCTGTGAGTCCGGGCGGTAGAGGCTGAAGACGCGTTCCAGCCGCTCCAGCTCGGCCTCGACCGAGGCGATGACCGGCGCGGCTTGCACATCCGTCAGCCCCTCCAGCCGCAAACTGGCCCCGGCGCCCAGCGCAGTGCCCCGCCAATGCGCAACACGGGCGGCCAAAGCGCCGGAGGGCAACGCGGCGCAGGCGGCAGAGATGGTCAGAAAGCGGCGGCGTGAAAGATGGGTCATGCCGGTGTCTCCAGTTTCAAGTCCAGATCGACGGGGCCCAGAACGGCCTCGTCCGGAATATCCGTCAGGGGCATGGCCGCGCCGCCATAGCGGGCGATGAACGCCTCGGCCCCGAAGCTGTCGGCAAAAGGCACCACCTCGGGCGCGCCCATGCCGCCTGCCACCCCCGCGCCAACGACGAACAGCGCCCCATCGGCGGCGATCCAGTTCGAGATGCCGGGATTGCGCCAGTTGGGCGCGACGGTCATGTCGCTGACATAGACGGCGGCAATCTCGGCGTCGCGCTCGGGGCTTTTGAGATAAGCCAGCATGTCGCGCACCTGTGCGAAGAAGAGCGGCGCCGGGTAGCCCTCCAGATGGATCTGTCCCTTGGGCCCGCCATGCTCGGCGATGTTCATCTGGCAGAAATAGCTGAGCGCGGTTTCGGTCAGCTCAACCGGCGCCGGGGGCGCTGCGGCCTGCTCCTCCTTGCAGGCGGCCAACGCGACCAGCGCGATCAGGGCGAGGTGTCTCATGGCTCGACCCTCCGAAATGCGGCGCGAGCGAGGATGAACCCCAGCACCGGCCAGATCATCAGCGAGGCAGGCGCGGCCCAGACCGGCAGGGCCTGCGCGGCGCCGGTCATGCCGGACGCCATTGCCACGCCCTCGGTCGCGGCGATGTTCCACAAACGGAATGCGTCGGCCGGGTTGGCCACCATCACCCATGGAAAGACGGATCGGGTGAAGGTGCCGCCCTGATCCATGACCACGGCCCCCAAAAGCCCCAGGTCATAGAGGACGACAAAGACCAGCCAGAGCCCGGCCGACAGACCTGCCGCCGCCGCGGCGCCCCGTGCCAGGGCGGACAGCAGGTATCCCAGCGCCAGAAACACGGCGCCCAGCAGGATGGAAGTGAGGATAAGGCGCACAAGCGCCAGTAGGCTTTCGGGGCCCGCTCCGCCAAACCACGCCGCGACCGCCCCGGCGGTGCCGAAACCGATGGTCATGGCGAAGGCGAGCGCAGCCAGATGGGCGGTGAACTTGCCCAACAGAATCTCTCCGCGCCCCGCCGGGTAGGACAGAACCAGCGCAAGGCTGCCCCGGTCCACGTCGCCCGCGATGGCGTCGAACGAGATCATCAGCGCCAGCAGGGGCGCGAGGTAGACCGAAAGTGTCGTCATCGACGCCACCGAAACGGTCAGCATGTCGACACCCAGCGTGCCGGTGGGGGCGCTGCCCGCAAAGGTCAACGCCAGCGCAAACAGCACCATGATGAGCGTTGCGACCAGCAGCCAGCGGTTGCGGCGCAGGATCAGCATTTCGGCGCGGGTAATGGCAAAGAAACGGGTCATTGCAAGGCCTCCCGTGCGTAGTGGCGATAGAGGTCTTCCAGCTTCGGCGGGGTCATTTCGACATCCGCCACCGCCTCGCCCATCGCAGCGATGCGGCGCAGCGCCTCCATCTTGTCGGCGGGTGAGCACAGCAGCTCGACCGAGGCGCCGTTGACGCGGTTGCCGCCCAGTTCGGCGGCCAGCGTTTCGGCGCTCTCAGCCGCCCGCACCCGCAGTTTGATCGGCAACCCAGCCAGCGCCGAGAGGTTGGCCAGCGTGTCATCCGCCACCATCTGCCCCTTGCGCAGGATGGCGATGCGGTCGGTGCGGGCCTCGACCTCGGTCAGCGCATGAGAGGCGATCAGCACCGCCGTCCCCTGCCCCGCCAACTCGTCGATGATGGCATAGAGATCCTGCCGCGAGATCGGGTCCAAACCGCTCGTCGGCTCATCCAGCAGCGCCACTTTCGGCTGGCCCAGCAGCACCTGCGCCAGACCAAGACGCTGCCGCATCCCCTTGGAATAGGTGCCGATGCGGCGGTCGAGCGCATCGCTGAGGCCCACACGCTCCAGCAGGCCGGGAACATCGGCCTTTTCGCCCGAGAGCCGGGCAAACAGGGTCAGTTGCTCGCGCCCGGTGAGGGCGGGATGGAATGAAACCGCTTCGGGCAGATAGGCGGTATCGCGGCGGGCCGAAGCACTGCCGGGGGCCGCGCCTCCCACGCGGATCGAACCGCCATGGATGGGCGTCAGACCGAGGATGGATTTGATCAGGGTCGACTTGCCCGCGCCGTTATGGCCCAGCAGCGCCATGCGCTCGCCGGGGGCAAGGGTCAGGTCGATGTCGTCCAGAACGCGGGTCTTTCCCCGGTCCTTGCTGACATGTTCGATGGTCAGGGCCTTATCCGTCATGAGGCACCTTTTTCATGGCTGGGGGTTCAGGGGCTTGCATAAGGGGATTGCTGTCCATCACACCCCCCGGCAACAACGCCGGGAAAGCAGATTGCGACCAGCGCACCAGCTGCACGGCAGGGGAGCCGAGCAACAATTTGGCTGCGGGTTGGGTCCACAGCACATGGTCCATACTGTCATTGGGGCGATAGGGGGCGTCGGCGATGCCGTTGCCGTCGACGTCATAGGCGGCAAAATCGGACCAGTAATTGCCGCGCCCATCCTCGGACCACTCGACCCACTTGGTCGAGACGTATTTCACCTGGGTCCGGTTGCCGATGAAGGCGTTGCCGAGGATACGGTTGCGTTCCGAGCCGGCGGTAAAGTGAATGCCGATGCCGCAGCCCTGGAACCAGTTGTCGGTGAACTCGTTCTTGTTGGAATTGTAGAGAAAGGTGCATTTCTCCTTGGCACCCTTCACCACATTCCCGGTGATCACGCTCTTGTTGGCATAGTTCAGCATCACGCCATGCTCTCGGTCGCCGATCGACACATTGTCGGCGACCTTTACGTTGGTCGAGAACATGACGGCATAACCTAAGTCATTTCCGACCGAGATATTGCCGGAAACAACCGAATCATCGGCATACATATAGTGGACGGCAAAGCGCAGATCGCGGAACAGGTTGCCGGTGAAGGTGTTCTTCTTGGACGAGTTTACAAAGATCCCGTCGCGGCCATAGCGGATGTCGTTATCTGCAACCACCGCGCCCGGCGCGTTCCAGACATAGACCCCATTGCCGCGCACATTCATGTGGCGGTCCTGGCGGCCTTCGATCCGGTTGCCGCGGACGATGCTGTCGTTGGCGCCGTGAATGTCGATGCCATAGAGGTTGCCCAGCAGCACATTATCCTCGACCACCGGCGCTGTGGCCGTCTTGGTCAGTTGGATGCCGCTGTCAATCCCGTCATGGTCCGAGCCTGAGCCAATCACCGTCAGCCCGCGCACGGTTACGCCCGGCCCAGTTACGGTAATGACGCTGCCCGCGCCTTGTCCGTCGATGGTGGCCTGCCCCAGCCCGTCGATGGTGACGGGCCGATCCAGCACCAAGGTTTCGGTGTAGACACCGGGGCTCAGGCGGAGGGTGTCTCCATCTGCCGCCTGCGCCAGTATCTCGTTGATGGCCCCCGCCCGGTTGGGCACATCCCAATCCGCCGCCCAAAGGGGCGAGCCGAGCAGGAGCGGTATGAGCAGGGGCCAACGCATTTTATGCGCTCCGCGGCTCAACAAACATCCGGCCGCGCATTTCCATGTGCAGCGCGTGGCAGAACCATTGGCAATAGTACCAGTGCACGCCCGGACGGTCGGCAATGAAGGTGACCGAAGCGGTGGCCTGCGGTGCGACCTCCATCGCGATGCCGAAGTTCGACAGGCACAGCCCGTGGGTCACGTCGTCCACGTCATCCAGGTTGGTAACATAGATGGTCACCTCGTCGCCCTGCTTGACCGAGAACTTCTCCATGCTGAAGACAGGCGCGGTCGAGGTCATGTAGACGCGGACCTTGTTGCCGTCGCGGATCGGTTCCTCGGCGCCTTCTTCCAGATCGACACCATCGGCAGCCGCCTGCTGACGCGCATCTTCCCACATCGGGTCGTTGCGATCCCAGACGTTGACCGGGTTCACCTTGGAGCGGTGGACAAGGATCGAGTCGTGCGGCTCGGCAAAGGTCGGGCCGTCATGGACCACCTTCATCTTGTCGCCCGAGATGTCGATCAGCTGCTCGTTTTCCGGCTTCAGCGGACCCACGTTCAGGAAGCGGTCTTTCGAGAACTTGTTCATCGAAATCAGCCACTTGCCATCGGCTTCGGCGGTTTCACCCATCGAGGTCGAGTTGTGGCCCGGCTGATAATGCACGTCCACCTTGTCGACGATCGGGTCAACGTCCGCACCGGCATAGGCTTCGATGGCCTTGGCGATGTCCCATTTCACCACCTGGCTGTCCAGGAACAAGGTGGTGAAGGCATTGCCCTTGCCGTCGAACGCGGTGTGAAGCGGGCCAAGGCCCAACTGAGGTTCGGCCACGATTGCGGAACGCGGATCGGCATTGTCGGCAAACAGCGCGTCGACCTTCTCCACATCGATCACGGATACGGTCGGCGACAGCTTACCGTTGATCATGATGTGTTTCTTGTCGGGCGCCGCGTTCACACCATGCGGCGAGTTCGGGATCGGGATATAGCGGGTCAGGTTGCCACCGGCCTCTTTGCGACCGTCCACAACCTTGACGCCGTTCAGTTCCTGATAGTTCCCGGCGGCCACGGCCTCTTCGATGCCTTTCAGGTTGAACACGACCACGTGGTCCAGCTCGTTCTCGGTCATCTCGGCCAGGTTCATACCCATTTCCGAGTTGTACGAAGTCGAGAACGCGTATTTGCCCTGATAGTCGCAATCGGTGTTGTCAAGGTTGCCCGACACCATCACCTGCCACGCGATCTCCATCGTGTCACCGTCGATGGCGGTGAAGATGTTCACGTATTGCGACGGATCGTCGAGAATCTCGCCATCATTGACCAGCGGAGCCTCATGCTCGCCGTTGGCGAAGATGTAGCCGGTGCGCGGGTATTTCTGCGGACGCAGTCCGTGGATGTCATGCGCGTTCGGGATCTCGATGATCTTGTCGCATTTCATGACGTCGCAGCGCACGCGGGCCACGCGGGTGTTGGCCTTATCGTTCATGAACAGATAGCGGCCATCATAGGTGCCATCGGTGAAGGACATATGCGGGTGGTGCAGGTCGCCGTTGTCATAGGTAACCTTGCCGTTTGCAGCCAGATATTCCTTGGTCTCGGGCAACAGGCCTTCGGTCAGAACCTTCAGCGATTCATTGGTCTGGCCCCAGCCGGTGGCCGAGCAGCGGTTGAATACCGGCACCCGCATCAACTCGCGCATCGAGGGCACGCCCAGAATGCGCAGCTCGCCGGTCTGGCCCGAGGACCAGAAACCGTAGTACTCGTCCAGCTCACCGGGCTCCAGATGGGCGGCGGCGGCGGCGCTGGCCTCTTTCGCGGTCATCAGGGTCGCGCCCAGACCGGTTCCGGCCAGCACAGCCCCCGTCGCGGTTGCCCCCAGCATTCCGCGGCGTGTGACGTTCAGGGTCTTGTCGTGTTCCGACATGGTCGTTCCTCCTTTTAGGAAACGGTTTGCGGTTTGGCGTTCGGATGGTTCGCCGGTGGTTGTCCAAGAGCCCCCTTCAGATCGGCGGTACCGACCTTGGCGCGGCGTTTGATCTGCTTGATCACCACCGGGCATTTGCTCTCGGACTGATAAAGGACCTGACAGTGCAGGCAGGTGACGCATTCGTTCGGGTTGATCTCACCGGTCGGGTGGATCGCCTGAACCGGACATTCGTTGGCGCAGGTCTGGCATGGGGTGCCGCATTCCTTGTAGCGCTTGAGCCAGTCGAACATGCGGATGCGCGCGGGGATCGCCAGCGCCGCGCCCAGCGGGCACAGGTAGCGGCAGTAGAAGCGCTCGATGAAAAGGCCGATCAGCAGCAGAACCACGGCGAAGACCACAAACGGCCAGTCGCGCACGAATTTCAGGATGATCGCGGTCTTGAACGGTTCGATCTCGGCATAGGTTTCGGCCAGCGGGATCGAGACCATGCTGAGACCGAAAAGACCAAGGAAGATCATGTATTTCAGCGGCCAGAGGCGTTCGTTCAGCCCCCAGGGCAGCGTCCATTGCGGTACGCGGAAGGCGCGCGCGATCTTGTTGGTCAGCTCCTGCAGCGCGCCGAACGGGCAGAGCCAGCCGCAATAGGCGCCGCGGCCCCAGAACAGCAGGGCGGCGGCCACCGCGAACCATTGGATAAAGACCAGAGGGTCGAGCAGGAAGGCGTCCCAGGTAAAGCCGGTCCGCAGGCTGCCCGCCAGTGCCATCAGGTTGACGACGCTGAGCTGCGCGTTGGCATACCAGCCGACAAAGAACAGCGTGAGCGTCAGATAGCCGATGCGGAACCAGTAGAAGAAACGCGCATTGGCAGTGGCCTGGAACTGGAAGAAGAAGGTTCCCGTCAGCACCAGCAGCATTACGCCGAGGACGCCGATCTCGACGGTCCGGTCCTTCCAGATCCGCTGCCAGAGGGCGGCCTTGGCGGCGGCCTCGTCAGTGGCATCTTCGACCACCGCAGGCGCCGCGAGGGGGAGCAGGTAGTTTTCGGGCAGTTTGTAGCCCAGATCGAAGGTCAGAAAGGTCTTCTCGACCGCGCCCACGGCCCGCTGCACCAGCAGTTGCAGGCGGAAGGGTTCGGCGGGGTCGAATTCGGAATCGGCGGGGATTCTGAAGATGTCCAGTTCGGTGAAACTGGGCGCGTCAGGGGCTGCGACCTCGCCCAGGCGGCGCTGCTGTCGGTCGAAGAAACGGACCGAGCGGTCGCCTTGGATAAGCTGGATGCGGTCGAAGATACCGCCGCGGACATAGCCGGAGCCCTTGAAGCTGTAGGCGCCGCGGCCCAGTACGAGGATGGCGTGTTCACCCTCGTCCAACCAGTTGACAAGATTGGCATATTCCGCCTCACCCAGAAGCGACTTGCCGATGGAGGGCACCGAGACCAGCGCCATGTGCATGTCGATGAAGGTGTCGTCCGGCTCGCCCGGTTCGGGGCGCCTGATGGCGCGCTGGTCGCCGGTGGCCTCGAATGCCGCGTTGATCTGGCCGATGTCCAGCGTCATCCGGCGCACCGAGCCGTCGCCCGACAGCGTTGCCCAATCGTAGGTTTCGCTCAGCCCGGTGTCGATCTCGCGCTTGGGCCCATCCGCCTGCACCGGGGACAGACCGCCGAGGCCCAATGCGCGGGACACCTTGATACCGGCGCGCACGAGGCTGTCGTCGATCACCATGATGGTCACCGTCGCGCCCGAGATGATGTCGAGGTCATGGCCCTCGCCCCCGGTCTCGGCCTCGCGCTTGAGGTCGAGACCCGCGTAACCCTCTGTCAGGGCGACCATTTTCGAGTTGGGGATGCCGATCAAAACGATGGGTTCGGAGTGTTTGACCAGTTTCACGCCGGTCAGCACCGCGTCGGCGTCGATGGCCGCAACCACGTGAATGGGCTTGCCGGAATAGCCCGTGGTGCCAACGAAATCCGAGGTCAGGAAGGCCCATGCGACGGTCTCGCCGCCCTTCAGGACAGGGGCGACTTTCACGTCCTCGCGCACCGGGCCGAAGGCATCGGCGCCGGGGGCGAGTTCGGCGGGTTCGATCTCGGGGAGGAAGCTGGCGAGGCTGTCGGCCTGAGCGCTCAGCGCCATCAGGCAGGACAGGGCAAAGGCCAGCAGAAAATAGGTTGCGCGCATCAGGACCACGGCGCACCTCCGGTTACTTGGATTGACGCCATGGACGCGCGCGGGGCGCGTTCGGTTCTGTCTTGGGGCGCGGGCGGAGGGCCGCGGCTGTCGGGCCAGAATTGCGCGGGGTTGTCCGGTTTGTACACAGCGCGGACATGCCATGTTCCGGTTTGTACACATCCGGACCGGGCAATCCCGGGCAGATCCGGAAGCGGCGCGGCCCCCGTCACTGCGCACAGGGCGCACTGCGCGCATTTCGGGCAAGGGGCGGTGTCGGTGGTGCCGTCTTCGGGATCGACCTGGACCCACACCGCCCCTGCCTCCGAGCAGATCTCCATCCACACACCTTGCTCGGCGCTCGCCAGCGCCGGGCTGAGCAGTTGCAAGAGCAACAGGAGGATGCCCAGCCCGCCAGCGGCCGCGCGAGGGGCACGGACGTGACGGCGTGGCAATGGGCGGTGCGCGAACATGGAGGCTCCGACTCGGGATTTCGGCCCATGTCTTAGACCCGCAGCGGGCGGAGGGACTTGACTTCGGTCAGGTCGGGCGCGGCCTGATCGCCGCAGGGGATCGGGCCAGGGTACAGCGGGCAGAGCTATTCAGATCTGCATAACGGATATGCGAAAAAGTAAACCAATTAGTTCAGTTCGCTGGTTGAAAACTGAACCGCGTAGTTTACCTCGGTGATGTGAACTGAGTAGTTCAGATCGGAGAAAGACCATGAAACCCCTTATGATTGCCCTTTCATTGACCCTTGCAACGATGGCCGCACCGGTGATGGCGCTGAGCGTGGACATGAGCAACCTGACCCCTACTCTGACTTTCCCGGAACCCGCCCCTGAACCGGTGAGCCAGGACGCTGTTATTATCAGCAAGTAACGCCACCGGGCTGCGGGCGGGGCGGGATGGCCCCGCCCGCGGTCAGGATGGGAAGAGCACGGTGCCGCCGAACAGCGTCGGCGTGCTGCACCGAAACCCCGGATTGTCAGTCCGACCCCGGACGTCCAATCACTCGGCCGTTGTCACGCGAGGCCCGGTCAAGGCGGGCCACATGGCCATGAGGTAGAGCGTGAAGGCTGCGGTCCAGAGGCCTCCGGTCGCCAGCATGGCGGGCAGGTAGAGGCTGTCGATTTCGGTTCCGGCCCAGCGCAGCAGCGCGGCGGCGGCCATCAAGCCATAGCCCAGCGCCATCGGCGCGGATGCAACCAGCGGACGGCCCGAATGGCCCAGCGCGGCGCGGCTCATTACCGCGAGCGTCATGCCGCCAACGCAGCCGATGCCGAGGATGTGCAGACCGGCCAGTTCGTTGCCGATGCCCAGACCCGAAAGCCCCCAGAGAAGCATTCCGAGCGCCAGCATCGCCAGCCCCAGATGCAGGGCCAGCAGGATGGGTTTGTTCAGGCACCATGCTCCGCCCCAGCGGGCCAGCCGCGCGATCTGTAGCAGGCCGAAGAGGATGGCGGCGGGGGCGATCGCCTGCGCGGGCAGGCCCGTCATCACCAGGATCGGCAGCAGCAGGGCGAGGATCAGCGCCGCGCGCTCAACCGGTTTGGCACTGTGCGGCCAGCGCGCCTCGGGCACGCCTGCGCGTTTCATGGCGTTGCGGGTGAAGGCCGGCGTCACCCGGCCGCCCAGCACCGAGATCAGGGCGGTGACGGCGATCAGCCCTCCGCGCAGACCGGCCAGGGCGGTATCGCTGGTCGCTCCGGTCCATTCCAGATGCACCAGCAGGTTGGCGGCCCAGATATAGGAAAGAAACAGCAGGAACATGACGTTCTGTGGTTTCGGGCGTTTCAGCAATTGGGTGAGGATTTTCAGCGCCAGCACCGGGATGAACGACAGGTCCAGCGCCGCGACCAGCACCGGCGGCAAAAGCCCCGCGTACCAGACCGCCAGCCGTCCGGCCAGCCACAGCCCTGCCGCCAGCGCGATGAAGCCCTGCCGCGCGCCCGGGGCGCCGGTCCAGTTCGGCACGGCGGTCAGGAAGAACCCGCCGATGGCGGCGGTGGCGTAGCCGAAGATCATCTCGTGCGCGTGCCAGAGCACCGGGGCCTGCGACGATGCCGGGCCGGCGGTGGCGCCGCCGAGATAGAGTACCCAGATCAGGCCGGTGAACACGCCATAGAGCCCGGCTGCCAGGAAAAACACCCGGAAGCCTTCGGAAAACAGCCGGTTCAGCATGGCTAGGCCGTGGCCTTTTGCTGTGCGGCCCGCGCCCGGCGTTTCAGGGTCGGGCAGGTGTTGGGGTCGTTGAAGATGACCTGGCATCGCAGACATAGGACACACTCATTTGGATTGATCCGGCCCAGCGGGTCGATGGCACCGACGGTGCATTTGGGTTCGCACAACCGGCATTCGCGGCCGCATTGCGGGCGGCGGCGCAGCCAGTCGAAGATCTTGAGCTTGGCCGGGATCGCAAGCGCGGCACCCAGCGGGCAGAGGTAGCGGCAGTAGAAGCGCTCGATGAAGAGCCCCGCCGTCAGCAGGACCAGCACGAAGAGGACGAAGGGCCAGGCGCGGATCATCCGGAGCGAGATGGCGGTCTTGAACGGTTCCGCCTCGGCCAGGATCAGCGCGTCCTTCATCGAGTAGAAGCTGAGCGCGAGGATGGCGATGAAGAGGGTGTATTTGATGATCCAAAGCCGTTCATGCAGGGGTTGCGGCACGGCGATCTGTTTGACGCCGAGACGGCGGGCGGCCTGGTTGAGCAGTTCCTGCAGGGCGCCAAACGGGCAGAGCCAGCCGCAGAACACACCCCGTCCCCAGAACAAGAGCCCCAGCGCGACCCCGGCCCAGAGGGTGAAGATCACCGGTTCGATCAGGAACGTCTCCCACCGGAACCCGCTCAGGAGCGATTGCACGAAGGCCACCACCTGTACCACCGAGAGCTGGCCGTTCACGCCCCAGCCGAGCCAGATCAGCGTGACCGAGAGGAACCCGAGCCGCAGGCGGAACCAGAGTTTCGGGCGGCGCACGATCCATTCCTGGGCCAGCAGGATCAGGGTCAGCAGCACCTGCATCGAGGCCACGCCGATGACCGCCCATTTGCGGCGCTCCCAGGTCTCCTGCCAGAGCGGGATCGGCTCGGGCGGCAGCGGGTTGAGGTAGGTTTCGGGCAGCGCGTAATCCAGTGCGGCGGTCATCGTGACCTCGCCCTGCGCGCCGGGGCGGCGAGCGGTGAGTGCGAGTTGGAAGGGTGCTGCGGGATCGAAGCCCGGGCCGCCAATCTGGAAGAGCGAGCGTTCCTTGAGTTCCGGCGCGCCCTTGGCGAGCTTGTCGATGCGGGTATAGCCCTGCCGCAGCAGGGGCAGGCGCAGGTCGCCCTGCACCACTTCGAGCCGGTCGAACAGGCCCGATTTGCGCCAATCGAGCCCGCGATGGGAATAGAGCCCGCGCGAGCCCACGAAGAGGCCCACCTTGTCCGCAGGCAGGCCGCCCACGGCGTGGGTATAGCTTTGCTGGCCGAGGATGGTGCGGCCGATGGTGGGCGGGTCGATCATGGCAGCGAACAGCTCGATGAAGGTTCCGTCGCCGGGCTCCAGCGGCGGTTCGGCCCCGGCCAGCCCCTCGGCGGCTTGCGTCATGTCGAGATGTAGGCGGGTGATGGCGCCCTGTTCCAGCAGCGTGTCCCAGTCGCTGGGCGTATAGCTCACCCGGTCGATCCGCCCGGCGTCGAGGATGCCGCGCGAGAGGGCCAGCGTGCGCCCGACCCGCAGGATGGCGTCGCGGATCACCCCGGTCGAGACGGTGGCGCGCGAGATGATGTCGGGGGCACCGGCCTCGGCCAATGCTGCCGATTGCAGAGGTGCGGTCAGATCCACGCCACCGAACCCGCCGACGAAGCGGGCGATGTCGGCGTCCGACAGGCCCAGCGTCAGGATCGGCTCGGAATGGCGCATCAGCCGGGCGCTGGCGATACGGGCGTCGGGGGTGACGGCTACCAGCATGTCGATGGGGCGGCCGGAATAGCCGACAGTGCGGGCGATCTCCCAACTGGAACCGATATGGGCAAGCACAGCGCCGTCCGGCGCCTCAACCCGCCAGCCGGGCGGCGCGCTGTCCGTGTCGCGGATGACGATCACCGGGCCGGGAAGGTCCAGCATGTCGGCGGCCAGTCGGGCGTCGGGCTCGGCCGGAGCGATATCGGCCTCGAAGCGGAACCGGTCCTGCGCCGCAAGAGGCGTGGCCCAGGCGGTCAGCAGCGCAAGCGCGCAGAGCACGCCGCACCAGATCCGGTGTCGCAACGTTTCCATGATCCCAGCGCTACGCCCATCCGCGCGGACCAACCTTAACCAAAGTCAAGGCAGCCCGGGGCCTGTGCTGCCAGAGTCGGCGGTGCCTCACCAGCTCAACGGAGATACCCGTTATGAAACAACCAAATGCCATTCGCAGAACATTGCTTCTGACCAGCGCCGCGCTGACGCTGGGCTTGGCCGCGCCGATGGCCGTGGCCGAGGAAAAGCCCAAGGATCACGCTGACGGCCCGGCGGCTGCGTATGAACCCAGCATGACCACGCTGGGCCAGCTCAACCTGGAAATCCCCGGCCGCAAGGAAGGCGACCCGGTGATGACTCAGGATGAGTACAACACCGCCAACAAGATCTATTTCGAACGCTGCGCCGGCTGCCACGGCGTGTTGCGCAAGGGCGCCACCGGCAAGGCGCTGACCACCGACGTGACCCGCGAGAACGGGTTCGAATATGTCCGCGACTTCATCACCTACGGCTCGCCCGCCGGTATGCCCAACTGGGGCACCTCGGGTGAACTGACCGAGGAAGAAGTGGACATGATGGCGCGCTATATCCTGCTCGATCCGGCCTCGCCGCCGGAGTTTGGCATGCCGGAGATGCGCGAGACCTGGAACCTGATCATCGCACCCGAAGATCGTCCCACGGAAAAGATGAACGATTGGGATCTGGACAACCTGTTCTCGGTCACCTTGCGCGATGCGGGCCAGATCGCGCTGATCGACGGGGCCTCCTATGAAATCAAGGCCGTGATCGACACCGGTTATGCGGTGCATATCAGCCGGATTTCCGCGTCGGGCCGCTATCTGTTCGTGATTGGCCGCGACGCCAAGGTGAACATGATCGACCTGTGGATGGAGAACCCCGATACGGTTGCCGAAATCAAGGTCGGCTCCGAGGCGCGTTCGATCGAGACCTCGAAATTCGAGGGGTTCGAGGACAAATACGCCATCGCCGGGTCCTACTGGCCGCCGCAATACGTGATCATGGACGGCGACACGCTGGAGCCGCTCAAGATCAAGTCGACCCGCGGCATGATCTATGACGAGCAGACCTTCCACCCGGAACCGCGTGTGGCGGCCATCGTGTCCTCGCACTACAACCCCGAGTTCATCGTCAACGTCAAGGAAACCGGCAAGATTCTGATGGTCGACTATTCCGACATTCAGAACCTGAAAGTGACCGAGATCGAGGCCGAACGGTTCCTGCATGATGGCGGGTTCGACAGCACCAAGCGCTACTTCCTCACGGCGGCAAACGCGCGCAACAAGGTTGCGGTCATCGACACCAAGGAAAGCAAGCTGACCGCGATCCTGGACACCGATGGTCAGACCCCGCACCCGGGCCGCGGCGCCAACATCATGCACCCGACCTACGGGCCGGTCTGGGCGACCTCGCACCTGGGTGATGAAACCGTGGCGCTGATCGGGACCGACCCTGAAGGCAACCCGGACAACGCCTGGAAGGTCGTGCAGCAGCTCTATTCGATGGGTGGCGGTTCGCTGTTCGTGAAGTCTCACCCGACATCGAACCACCTGTATGTCGATGCACCGCTGAACCCGGATGCCGAGATCACCGGTTCGATGGCGGTCTTCAAGATCGACGAGCTGACCCAGGAGGAACCGGAATACACCGTTCTGCCGATCGTGGAATGGGCCGGGATCACCGAAGGCCAGCCGCGCGTGGTGCAGGGCGAGTTCAACCAGGAAGGCAACGAGATCTGGTTCTCGGTCTGGAACGCCAAGGATCTGGAAAGCGCCATCGTGGTTGTCGATGACAAGACGCTGGAACTGAAGTCGGTGATCAAGGACGAGCGCCTGATCACGCCGACCGGCAAGTTCAACGTCTACAACACTCGGGCTGACGTCTACTGATCAGTCCAACGGGGCGGGCCATTTTGCGTTCCTTCGGCCCGCCCCCTTTTCCCTTGCGCCAGCCACCTTCTACTGACGGAGCACGCCATGCATGACGCCGGAAAAGTCCATCTGATCGGAGCCGGGCCGGGAGATCCCGAGTTGATGACCTGCCGGGCGGTTCGGATGCTGCAAGAGGCGGATGTGGTCGTCTATGACAAGCTGGTCAGCCCCGAGATCGTCGCGATGGCGCCCGCGGGGGCGCGGATGATCCCGGTGGGCAAATCCCCAAAATGCCATCCTGTGCCGCAGGATGAGATCAACGACATTCTTTTGAACGAGGCCCGCAAGGGGCATGTGGTCGCGCGCCTGAAGGGCGGCGATCCGATGATTTTCGGGCGCGGCTCGGAAGAGGCCGCGTATCTGATGGCCTATGGAGTGGTCGTCGATTACGCCCCCGGCATCACCGCCGCGCAGGGCGCAAGCTGTGCCACCGGCGTGCCGCTGACCCATCGCGGGTTGGCCACATCGGTGCAGTATGTGACCGGGCACCGGCAGGCGGACAAGGTACTGGATCTGGACTGGAAGCGTCTGGCCGATCCCGACTGTACGCTGGTGATCTACATGGGCGTGGCCAATATCGGCCAGATCGCCATGGGTCTGATGACCGAGAACCTGCCGGGCTCGACCCCGGTGCTGGCCGTGGGCCGCGCGACGACGCCGGATGAGCGTCGTCTGGTGTCCCGTCTGGATCGTATTGCAGCAGATGTGCGCGCGGCGGCGCTGACGGCGCCGACGCTGTTCATCATTGGCAAGGTGGTCTCACTTTATGCCGAGCAGCCGGTGGCCGAGCTTGTGGAACAGGTGAAGGCGCATGGGTAGCGTCGCTCACAAGCGCTTAGGGCGGCGCCCGACCCTGGGTGGGCGAGAAGCGCCCTCCCATGGGGAGGGTCGGGCGCTGCCCGGCGTGGCCGCCGGGCGATCTGGTTGGGCGGCGCGAGCGGTACTGACAACCGCTCTGCTTGTTGCCACCTCGGCCTTTGCCGCTGACGTGCTCGACCCCAACGCTCTCAAACGCCTGGTGCATCAGGATTGCGGGTCATGTCATGGCCTCACGCTGAAAGGCGGGTTGGGGCCGGATCTGCGGGCGCAGAACCTGCAGCATTATGACGTGGACGTCCTGACCGGCGTCATCCTCGACGGTATCCCCGACACCGCCATGCCCCCCTGGCGCCCGCTGGTGACCGAGGAAGAGGCCGAGTGGATCGCCCATTATCTGCTGGAACCGGAGGACCAATGAAACGCTTTGCTCTTGGCCTGATGGCCGCCCTGATGATGAGCGCCGCACAAGCGGAGCCGACAGCCACCGGCGACCTTGGACTGGTGATCGAACGGGCTACTGGCTCGGTCCTGCTGGTCGATCAGTCCGACCGCGCTGCACTGGCGCGAATCGAGGGTCTGGGCGATCTGAGCCATGCCTCGCTGGTCTATTCGCCGGATGAACGGTTCGCTTACGTCTTTGGCCGCGACGGCGGGCTGACCAAGGTCGATATCGTCACCCGCCAGATTGCGGGGCGCGTGGTGCAGGCGGGCAATGCCATCGGCGGCGCGATCTCGGACGATGGCGAGTTGGTGGCGGTTTCGAATTACGAGCCCGGCGGTGTGCGGGTCTTTGACGCCGACACGCTGGAGATGGTGGCCGACATTCCCACTGGCAGTAAGACCATCGGCCTTGTCGATGCGCCGGGGCGGCGGTTCGTGTTCACCATGTGGGATACCGGTGAGACCTGGATCGCGGATTTTGTGGGTGGCGCGCCAGAGATCACGAAGATCGAGGATATGGGGAGGAACCCCTATGACGCGCTGATCACCGCCAATGGACGCACCTATATCACCGGTCTGTTTGGCGAGGACGGGTTGACGGCGCTGGACCTGTGGTCCGACAGCCCCGAACCGATCCGCGTGCTGCCCGGTTATGGCCGGGGTCAGGAGGAGATGCCGGTTTACAAGATGCCGCATCTTGAGGGCTGGGCGCTGACGGGGCGCGAGTTCGTGCTGCCCGCTGTGGGCCACCCGCAGGTACTCTGGGTCGATGCCGAGACGCTGACCGAGACCGGGCGGACGCAGACCCATGGTCAGCCGGTCTTTGCCATGGCCCGGCCCGATGGGCGGCAAGTCTGGGTCAATTTCGCCCATCCGCTCAACGACACCATTCAGGTGATCGACAGCGTCAGCAAGCAGATCATCCACGAATTCAAGCCGGGCCCCGCCGTGCTGCATATGGAGTTCACGCCCCGCGGGCATGAGGTGTGGATCAGCGTGCGCGACGCCAACAAGGTCATGGTCTACGACACGCAAACCTTTGAGAAACTGCGCGAGATTGAGGCGGAGAGCCCGTCGGGCATCTTCTTTACCGCCCGCGCGCACAGAACGGGGCTGTGACCGAGATGTGCCATATCACCGATCCCATTGACCGCGCCCTGCTGGACGACTGGCAGCGTGATTTCCCGGTGACCGCGCGCCCGTTTGCGGTGCCGGCGCAGGTGCTGGACCTGACCGAGGCCGAAGTGATCGACCGCCTGGCGCGGATGCGCGCGGCGGGACGGATCACCCGGGTGGGGGCGACAATCGCGCCGGGCACCGTCTCGGCCAGTACGCTCGCCGCCGTGGCTGCCCCCGAGGAGCGGATCGAGGAGGTGGCGGCGCTGATCGATGCCGAGCCGGGGGTGAACCACAATTACCTGCGCGAGGATCGCTGGAACCTTTGGTTCGTGGCCACCGGGCCGGATCGGGAGCACGTGAACGACACGCTGGCCCGGATCGAAGCCCGCACCGGGCTGCGGGTGCTCGATCTGCGGCTGGTGCGCCCATTCAACGTCGATCTGGGCTTCCGGATGGCAGCCAAGACGCCCCGCGTCCCGGCCCCGCGCCGGATCGACCGCTCGGCGATGCA
The DNA here is from genome assembly GCF_013031405.1 of Ruegeria sp. HKCCD8929. Lineage (GTDB taxonomy): Bacteria > Pseudomonadota > Alphaproteobacteria > Rhodobacterales > Rhodobacteraceae > Ruegeria. The sequence goes on from NZ_WPZY01000007.1 coordinate 244,420, forward strand.
GAGCGGCGACCGGGACCTGTTGCAGGCGCTGAGTTCGGGCCTGCCGCTGGTGGCGGAACCTTATGCGGCGCTGGCCAAGTCTCTGGGCCGTGATGGCTCGGACGTCATGCGCCGCATCAGCGCACTGCATGGGGCGGGCATTGTCTCGCGGCTGGGCGTTATCGTGCGCCACCGGGCGCTAGGGTGGTCCGCCAACGCGATGGTGGTCTGGGACCTGCCGGCCGAACAGATCGACGCTGCGGGCCCGGCGCTGGCCGCGCATCCCGGCGTGACGCTCTGTTACGAGCGGCGGCCGGCCGAGGGGGTCTGGCCCTATCGCCTTTACTCCATGATCCACGCCCGCTCGCGCCCCGAAGCGCGCGAGGTTCTGGCCGGGGCCTCGGCCCTGCCCGAACTGGCGGGGGTTTCGCACAAGGTGCTGTTCTCGGTCCGCTGCTTCAAGCAGACCGGCGCGCTGATCAAACCGAAGGAGGCCGCCGCATGACGCCGCTCGACGCCACCGACCGCCGTTTGCTGAACCGGATGCAGGAAGACCTGCCGCTGGTCGCCCATCCCTATGCCGCCGTGGCAGAGGAGCTGGGGATCGGCGAGGACGAGTTGCTGGCGCGGCTGGCGCGGATGAAGGAGGACCGGGTGATCACCCGGTTCGGACCGTTTTTCGATGCCGCTGCCATGGGCGGGGCCTTTTGCCTGTGTGCCATGGCGGTGCCGAAGGCCGAGTTCGACGCGGTCCTGACCAAAGTCAATGCGCATGCGGAGGTCGCGCATAATTATCAGCGCACGCATCGGCTGAACATGTGGTTCGTGCTGGCCACCGAAACGCCTGACGGGATTGGGGCCTGCGCCGATGCGATCGAACGGGAAACGGGGATCACGGTCCTGCGGTTTCCGAAACTGCAAGAATTCTTCATCGGGTTCCGGGTGGCGGCATGATTGACGACACGGACAGACAGATCATCGCGGCGATGCAGGGCGGTTTGCCGCTGGTCCCTGCCCCCTTTGCCGAGATCGCATCGCGGCTGGAGATGGACGAGGGCGACCTGATGGCGCGCATCGCGGCGATGAAGGCCAGCGGTGTGATCCGGCGCATCGCGGCGGCGCCCAATCACTACAAGCTGGGCATGACCGCAAACGGGATGACCGTGTGGGATGTCGAGGATGCCCGCGTCGCCGAGCTTGGCGCGCAGGTGGGCGCCCTGCCCTTTGTCACCCATTGCTATGAACGTCCCCGCGCCCTGCCCGACTGGCCCTACAACCTGTTTGCCATGGTCCATGGCGCCTCGGGCGATGAGGTCGAGGAGAAGCGGGCGCAGATCGCGGCGCTGCTGGGTGCGGCCTGCCGGGGGCACGACATTCTCTATTCAACGCGCATCCTGAAAAAGACCGGGCTGCGCCTGAAGGAAAGGAACTGACATGTTCCGACTGAGCGAATACATGAAGCAACTGGTCGCGCCGACACCGGTGCGCAAGCGGCGACCCGGCCCGGTGAAGCCGGTGGTGATCTGGAACCTGACGCGGCGCTGCAACCTGAAATGCCGTCACTGCTATACGGTTTCGGCGGATGTGAACTTTCCCGGTGAGCTGAGCCATGAACAGGCGATGGAGACGCTGGAGGATCTGGGCCGGTTCCGTATCCCGGCGCTGATCTTGTCGGGCGGCGAGCCGCTGGACCGGTTCGATTTCTACGATATCGCGACCCGGGCGCGGGACCTGGTGCCGATGCTGGCACTGTCGACCAATGGCACCAAGATCCATGGCGAGGCCGCCGACCGGATTGCAGAGGTGGGGTTCAGCTATGTGGGCGTTTCTCTGGACGGGATCGGGGCCACCAACGACTGGTTCCGGGGCGTCGAGGGCGCCTTTGCCGATGCTCTGCGCGGGGTGCGTGAATGCAAGAAGCGCGGCATCAAGGTGGGGCTGCGGTTCTGTCTGACCGAAGGCACCCAGCATCATCTGCCGGACCTGCTGAAGCTCTGTGATGACGAGGGGGTGGACAAGTTCTATCTGTCGCATCTGGTCTATGCGGGCCGGGGCGACAAGAACCGGGGCGAGGATGCCGAGCGCAAGCGGACCCGTCATGCCATGGACCTGCTTCTGGAGCGGGCCTGGGACGGCGTGCAGGGCGGCCAGCCGCTGGATATCGTGACCGGCAATAATGACGCCGATGCCGGGTATTTCCTGGGCTGGGTGCAGCACAACTTCGATGACGCGCGGGCGGCGCATGTACGCGAGCATCTTGCGGCCTGGGGCGGGAATTCTTCCGGCCTCGGCGTGGCCAATATCGACAATCTGGGCCGGGTGCATCCCGATACCTACTGGTCGGATTACACCGTCGGGAATGTGAAGACGGCGACGTTTTCCGAACTGTGGACCGGCGCCGACCGGATGCTGGAGTTGCTACGGACGCGGCCTCGCCCGTTGAAGGGGCGCTGCGGGGCGTGCCGGTTGCAGGATGTCTGTGGCGGCAATACGCGCATCCGGGCATTGCAACTGACCGGCGATCCGTGGGCCGAGGACCCGGCCTGTTATCTGTCTGATGCCGAGATCGGGGTCGAAGGCGGCGAGCGGCTGGAAGTGACGCCATTTCGGGGGAAGAGCCATGATCCGGCGCATCAGTTCTTTTGATTTTGCGGGGCATGGCTCCGCAACCGAGGTGCTGGCGGTAAGGGCGGGAGCCTCCGGCGGGAGTATTTTTGAAAAGATGAAGATCGGGGGCGTTATTTGCGCTCTGGCCGTCGTGTTTGCTGGAACGGCGCAGGCGGGGCCGGTGGAGGATTATTCGGAGAATTGTGCCTCGTGCCATGGGGCGGACCGGCTGGGCGGGCTGGGACCCGCGCTGATTCCCGAGACGTTGCGGCGGATGCGGGGGCCGAAAGTGGCCGCGGTGATCCGGGATGGACGCACGGCAACGCAGATGCCGGGATTTGGCGACGCGCTGGACGAGGCCGCGATTGCGGCGTTGTCGGACTATCTCAAGGAGCCGCTGGCGGAGGTACCGCCCTGGGGCGAGGCCGAGATCTTAGCGAGCCGGGTGTTGGATGAGGAGTATGTGGTGGCGGCGGCTCCGGTCTGGGACAGTGATCCGATGAACATCACGCTGGTGGTGGAGACCGGCGATCATCATGTCAGCGTGCTGGATGGCGATACATTCGCGGTTCTGGATCGGTTCGAGACGCCGTTCGCCGTGCATGGCGGGCCGAAATTCAGCCCCGACGGGCGCTATGTCTTCATCATGTCGCGCGATGGCTGGGTGCAGAAATATGACCTCTGGTCCCTGCAACAGGTGGGCCGGGTGCGGGCGGGGCTCAACAGCCGCAACATTGCCATGAGCCATGACGGTAAGTGGCTGGCGGTGGCGAATTACCTGCCGATGACGCTGACGCTGCTCTCCACCGAGGATCTGTCGGTGGCCCGCGTCATGGAGGTGGTGAGCAAGCAGGGCGAGCCCAGCCGGGTCTCGGCCGTCTATCAGGCGCCGCAGCGGCAGAGCTTTATCCTGGCGCTCAAGGATGCGCCCGAGATCTGGGAGGTGGCGACCGATCCGAATGCCGATCCGGTCTATGAGGGGTTCATTCACACGCAGCGCAAGGGGATGATCGAGGCGATCCCGTCCTCGGAAGGCCTGTTTGCGCGGCGGCGGATCGAGATCAGCGAGCCGCTGGACGATTTCTTTTTCGACGACGATTACCGCAATCTGATCGGGGCGGCGCGCGACGGGGTGCGGGGTGTGGTCGTCAATCTGAATGTGGGCCGCGAGATTGCCGAGCTGCCGCTGGAGGGGATGCCGCATCTGGGCTCGGGCATCAGTTGGGAGCGCGATGGCCGGCGCGTCATGGCGACGCCGCATCTGAAGGAGGGTAAGCTCTCGATCCTCGATACCGAAAGCTGGGAGGCGATCACGACGATCAGAACCGAGGGGCCGGGGTTCTTTCTGCGCAGCCACGAGAACACGCCCTATTTCTGGGCCGATGTGTTCTTTGGCCCCAACAAGGACGCGATGCATGTGATCGACAAGCAGAGCCTGGAGATCGTGCGCACGCTGCGTCCGGTGCCGGATGCCACGGTCGCGCATGTGGAGTTCACCCGCGACGGCAAACACGCGCTGGTCTCGGTCTGGGAGGAGGACGGCGCGGTGATCGTCTATGATGCGCAGACGCTGGAAGAGGTCAAACGGTTGCCCATGCGCAAACCGTCGGGAAAATACAATGTCTTCAACAAGATCACCTTCTCGGAAGGCACCAGCCACTGAGGGCCGCTGGCCGGTCTGGAAACTGGCGCTGCTGCTTTACCCCTTTGCTGCCGGAACGGTGGCGATCAACCTGTTTCTGGCGGGGCTGATCGCGCATGCCGTCGGGTATTCGGCGCTGAGCCCTGTCGCCTCGATCCTGTGGTCCGTACCGCTGGGCATACCGGCCACCTGGGCGGCGGGGCGCTGGGTGCGCAGTCTCATGGATGAGGCGGACGGGTGACTCAGGCCGCGAGCGCGGGGTCCTTGCGGCGGGCCAGCGGGCGCCCGGCGACGGCGAGGAAGGCGGTTGAGACGGCGATGCCCAGAATGGCGGGGCAGTAGAGCAGCCACCAGAGCTCGGGCCGCTGGATCACCACCGGGGCGATCACGCCGCGTATGCCTTCGAGAACGACGAGGATGGTGAAGGCGGTCAGGATCTGCGGCCAAAGGCCAAAGCGCGAGAAGCCGCCGAGCATCAGGGTGGCAAACCCCATCAGCGCCACGGCGATGCAGATGGCGATCCATGAAAAGCGCTGATGCAGTTCCTCGATCATTTCGCCGACGCTGTATTCCTCGACCTCGGAGATACTGTCCCGGTCGAGGATCAGATCGGCGGTCGGGATCGCCTGCAGGCTGCGTTTCAGCATGCCGCCGCCCCGGGTGAGCGAGGAGATGTCGTATGAGACGTCCTGAAACAGCGTGGTCGACATGGTGCGCGTGCCGGTATCATAGCGCAGCGCCATGCCGTCGAGCATGACCAGGTTGAGCCCTGCCCCGCCGCGCACCAGAAAGGCGCGCGTGCCGGAATAGGTCACGGGTTCCGCCGGGTCGCGCCGGTCCGAGAGGAACACGTCGTTCAAGGTGCCGTCCAGTTCGATGCTGCCGATATAGACCGTCACCCCATCCGCCGGGTGCAGGAACTCGCCCTCGTTCAGAAGCTGCGCGGTGACGTCGCCCGCGACCTCCTGCTGGCGCTGTTCCAGTTGCAGGACGGAGGCCGGGCGCAGGTAAAGGCTGATCGCACCCATCATCAGCCCCGAGATCAGGCCGAAGAGCAGCACCGGGCGTGCCAGACGCCACGGGCTTGAGCCGGTGGCCAGCATCACCGTCAGCTCGCTTTCCCGGCTGAGCCGGTTGGTGGCGTAGACCGAGGCGGCGAAGATCGCCATGGGCATGACGGTGCGGATCAGCGTGGGCAGCGACAGCGCGGTGAATTCCAGGAACACCATCGCCGACTGGCCGCCGCTGATGACCCGGTCGAACAGGCTGACCGAGCGGGTGATCCAGAACACGCCGACCAGAACCAGGGTGAAAAAGCCGAACAGCACCAGCAGTTGTCGCAGGAAGTATCCGTCGAAGCGCGACATGTCTCTCCTATCCGGGCGGTTCGAATTCCAGCCGACATTAAGCCATTACCGCGGCAGAGGAAACCGGGTCAGGAGACATTCTGTGCCGGGATCAGGATGCGGTGGCGCCAGAGCCAGGTGAGGAGTCTTGTGGCTTGTTCGGGAGTGGTTTGGCTCGCCCATGTGCGGGCGATGGTCTCGGCGGACTGGTCGGGCGTGAGGCGGTGCAGGAGCGGTGCGATGCGCAGGCCGTCGATGAAGACCACGGGGCGGGCAAGGTTGGGATGGGTCAGGGCGGTTTCGGGGCGGATCAGGGTTTCGGTCTGGATGGCGGAGGGGGTCAGCACGGCCTCGGGAGAGAGGCGCAGCGGGAGGTCGCTTGGCGGGGCCGTGTCCAGCAGGTCCGGGGGTGGGGTGGCCAGCCAATCCGGTGGAGTGGCTCGGTCGGTCCAGAACGGGTTGGGATGGTGTTGCGCCTGCCGGGCGTAGTAGTCGGCGGCGAGGGTTGCGTGGGTGCGGATACGCTCGGTCTGGCGGTCAGCGGCGAAGGTGAGGGCCAGTTCGGTGTCCTGCGCGCGGGTCAGCAGCGTGTGGGCCACGGCTGCTGTCTGCATCGCCTGGCCCAGCGCTGATTGCACGCCTTGTGAGGACAGCGGGTCGATCGAGAAGCTGGCCTCACCCACGCGTAAAAGATGCGCCGAGGGTGGGGTCTGTTCGGCGTAGCTGGCGGCGTCGCAACTGCGGACATGGCCCCGGCGGCTTGTGTCGAGGCAGGGCGAAAGCAGCGTCGATTGCGCCAGCAGGTTCAGGTAGAGGTCGCGGCGGTCTGCGGGGGAGAGGCCAGCGGCCCGTGCGGGGTCGAGGAATATGGTGGCGTTCACCGTGCCATCGGGCAGGAGCGCGCCCCAGTACCACTGCGCCTCACCCGCCTCGACCCGGGTTTCGGGGCCGAAACCGGGGGGTGGTTGCCAGTAGGCGTAGAGGGCCAGCAAGGGTTGCGAACAGCGGCGGAATTTGCGGGCCAGCCCGGCCTGCTTGCCTGCGGCGTCGATCAGCAGGCGGGTGTGGATGGTCTGTGGTGTCTCCCCGCGCAAGGGGATTTCCCAGCCGTGTTCGGTGCGCCGGGGGCGGTGGGCGCGGGCGGGTTGGAGGACGGTGACTCCGGCCTCAGCTGCGGCGTGCAGCAGCAGGGCATCGAAGCGAGCGCGGTCCACCAGCAGACCCGGTGGACCGGGGGACGTGCCGCGCCGTTCGAATTCCCCACCCCAGTAGAGGATCGAGCCGTGGGAGCGGAGGAAGCCCGCGCCCTCGATCCGGTCACGCAGGCCGAGGGCGGTGAGCGTGGGCAGGATCGAGGGGGGTAGTGACTCGCCGATATGGGCGCGGGGGAAAGCGGCGCGTTCGACGAGGGTGACGCGGTGGCCGAGTTGGGCCAGCCGCAGGGCGACACCCGATCCGGCGGGGCCGCCGCCGATGACGCAGATCTCGGTCTCATGGCGCGGGGGCATGGGGTCAGGCTTGGGCGGCGGCGGGGACGGCGCCGAAATAGTCCGGGCGGGCCTCGGACAGGCGGATATAGGCCTGCAGGCAGTAGTGCAGCCAGCCGCGGATATAGTCGCAGGCGGGGCGGCCGCGGTGGATCACCTCGTGATGGCAGCCGCCGCCGCAGAGATAGCGCGCCCAGCAGGTGGTGCAGGGGGATTGGCGGTGCACGTGGCGGTCTGATAGCCAGGCCCCCCGCCGTGGGTCGGGGCCATCGGTGACGGTGCCCATGGCGCCGTCCGCGTCCTCGACAAAGCGGTGGCAGGCGAAGAGGCCGCCATCAGCGGAGACGCCGAAATAGCCCGCGCCCGCGCCGCAGGGATACGGGCGGTGGGTGCCGCGATGGATCTCGTGCATGGCGGCGGACATGTTGGAGAACGGGTAGCGGCGGCCTGCGATCACCGCCGCCTCGAAGCTTTGCCCGCAGCGGATCATCTGGGCCAGCATCTTGTCCAGACCGGGTTTGTCCAGCTCGTGCTGCCCGTTGGGCGCGGTCAGCATGGGTGAGAAACCGACCGAGTGGAACCCCATCGCCACGAAACGGTCGAGCGTTTCGGGCAGGTCCATGTTCTGCGGTGTGACCGTCACGCGGGCGCCCACCTGCATGTGCTTTTGGCGGGCCAGCAACGGTTCGGCCCGCTTCAGGATCGCGTCGAAGCTGCCGCGTCCGCCGCGATAGGGGCGCAGGCGGTCATGAGCGGCGCCGATGCCGTCGAGGCTGATGGTGACGGCAAAGCCGTGCTGCTCGAAAAACTCCGCATCCTCGGGGCGCAGCAGGGTGCCGTTGGTGGTGATCGAGAACCCGGTGCGCACGCCTTTGGCCTGGGCCCGTTGGGTGGCGTATTCAGTGGTGCGGCGGATCAGGGCGCGGTTGATCAGCGGCTCGCCCCCGAGATAGGCGAGGTTGATGCGCACGCCGGGCTCGGCCTCGGCGATCAGGCGGTCGACCGAGGCCTTGGCGACCTCCCACGGCATGTTGCGCGCGGGCGCGCCGAAATCCCCACCCGAGGCGTAGCAATAGGTGCAGGCGAGGTTGCATTTCTGCGCCACCGCCAGCGACAGGGATCGCAACGGCATGTCCTGCGGCGGCGCGTCGTCGATATAGGGGACGTCCCCCGCCCCGAGGCCGGACAGGAACGCGGTCTGCTGCGCGGCATCCCAGCCCGACCACGCTGCAGCACTGCCCGGGGGGACGTCGAAGACCCGCGAGCCGTCGACCGCGAGCATGTGTTGGCCGTGCTCGGTGTCGAAGAAATGGGCAGCCCCCGCGAGGCCGCGCAGATCCGGCGGGGCCTGGGTCATGGGTCGTGATCCGGCCAGAAGGGGATGCCGATCCGGTCGGCGGCGAGCTTTTCGCCTTCGTCCCGCAGAATCTTCATCTCGGCGCGGACCTGAGACAGATAGTCCTGCGCCTCGGGGTAATCCTTGCCCGCCTCGGAGACATAGGCGTCGTGCAGCCCCTCTTTGACATTGTCGAAGATATCGAGCGCGTGTCTGGCCTGGTCTTCGGTTCCGACCTCGACAGGGCGCAGATAGGCCGGGAGGCCCTCGCCCGTGTTGTACTTGGCCAGAACCTCTTTCATCTGCCGGAAGCGCAGATAATGCTCGTCCCCGTCGGTGTCGATGCGCACGGCCAGCGTGTAGAGGTGACGTTCGTAGAGGTCCCTCTGTTCGAGGGTCGCCACGCAGCGGGCATAGGCGCGGTCGATATAGCCGCCGGGGCGCTCGATCTCGATGAAATCGTCGATGGCCTCGGTGGTCAGCGGGCGCAGCGAGCGGGGATAGACCTTGCCCGGGCCGGGGCCGAAGCGCAGCGTTTTGGCGGGCGTGAGGACCGGGTGGTAATCCTTGCCTTGCAACTCCCACAGCAGTTGGTTGGCGCAGCGCATATGGGTCATTTCGCCAATCGCCACCTCGATCAGCGCGCGGCGGGCGAAGATCAGGTCGTCCTTGAGCGTGGGCCAGCGGGCGGTGTCCGCCGTTTCGGGGTCGGCGAGGGTGAAATAGGCGTAGAGATATTGCAGGCTGAGCGTCATCTCCATCGGTGCCAGCCGGGTGCGCAGATCGGCGATCATCTCGGCGGTGGAGGGATAGGGCAGCACGTCCGGCAGGTCGATATCGGCCTCGTAGACCTCACCGGTTTCGCGGCCCTCGACGACGATGGGCAGATCGCTCCACATCTGGTTGACCTGATAGTGGTCGATCTGGAACGGGCGGTTCTGTTCGACCGTGTTGAACGCGGCCACATTGCCCGCCAGGCTGCGGTCCGAGCGCAGCCAGTCGAGATAGGTTTCCGCCTTGATCGGGTTGTAGGACTGGCCGGTGGGCAGGGCGTGTTCCGGATCGGTCTCGGCCATCACCACATCGGGGTGGTTCGAGGGCCAGTAGTGACAGCCACAGTCGCGGAAATCGTGGGACCACGGGTTGCAGAGGCTCTGGGTCAGTTCGCCGGGGTCGTAGGTATCGCTGAACACGCCCGCCTCGGTGCGGTAGCGGCGGCGGTAGCCGTGCAGTTCGACCGGTTCGGTGTCCACGACGCCTTCGTGATTGCGGCGGACCAGCGCGAGCGAGACCGGGTTGTCCGATCCGGCCTCGAGACTGCGGATGAAGCGCCAGACCATCATGCCGTCATAGGGCGTGCCGTCCTCGTCATGCATGTCGATGCGGCGGTCGCCTTGCTGCACCCAGGACAGGAACCAGCGCCCGGTGCCGAGCTTGGTGCCGATATCGCCGCGATAGGCGGACAGCAGGGTCTGCACCCAATCCTCGGTGCTGTCGTCGGGCAGCATCGGGTCGTACATGTAATCGACAAAGACCAGATGGAAGCCTTGGGTGTTCTTGGGAGCCTCGGGCACAGGGTTGAGCGGCACCCGCACGGCGTTGAACACCAGCCCCGGAAAGAAGCGGCGGTCGAGGTCGCGGACGTCCATTTCCAGCCCCGGAAAGCAGTTGCCGACCGAACCATCGAGGCGGGTGTTGGCCGGGTTGCCGGGCACGCGGTAGGCAGCGCGGGCGGTCAGGTTGCGGGGTTTGACGCGGATTGGCTTGGGCTGGTCAGGCATCTTTCTGCCCTCCTGCATCGGTTGGTGCGGGCGGGTGGGCCTGCAGATAGTCGATGAACGAGACCACCAGGTGATACTGGCGACGCGAGAGCGACAGCGGGTAATAGTTGGAATCGCGCATATAGGGCGGCATGCGCGCATCATGCATCTGGTCGCGGATGATACGCGGGTCGCGGAATTCGGGGTTGGGTTCCTGATCCGGGTTCGGGTCGGCCTCAAGCTGGCTCAGGATGCCGAAGGGCGGGCGCAGCAGCCGTTTGACGTAATCCGGGCGGCGGCGGAGGAAATCCAGAAGTGCGACCTCATCCACCAGTTGCTCGTGTACGAACTTGACCGCGACGGTGTAGGGCAGCCGGTCGTTGGCCACCGAGTTGGAGAAGACCGAGACCGGCTGCGGCCGGATCAGGTCGGGGATCTTGTCGGGGGGGACGGCATCCTCTTCGGTCATCGAGCGGGCATCGGTCGAGGGCAGGCCCGGGGTCGGCGGGATCTTGGTTTGGGCCTGAAGCGAGGCGTTGTCCTTGAGGCCTTGTGCACGGATGTCATCAAGATTGATCAGGCTGTTGGTCTCGAACGCGCGGCGGAAGATGTCGATGACCTCGTCCTTGCAGGCCTCGTAGGTCTGTTCCGTCACCTCGATCAGCGACAGGTCGCGGTCGTCGAGATCGTCGGCCAGGCTGTAGAACGGGCGCCGGTCGGGCGCGAAATCGGGCGGGCCGGTGAAGATGCGGGCGCGCGCGGTCAGGCGCTCGCCGCCGACCGAGAGATAGGCCTCGATGGTGCCGTCGCTGGTGTCGTCGACGACGCCCCAGGACTGGTCGTTGCCGACGCGGGCGCCGTCATAGCTGTCATGCGGTTCGGGATCGTCGTAAAGCCCGGTCATCATGATCCATTGCGACCACGGGGTGTCGGGGTTGAGGATGCGGTTCTGCGGCGGCACGATTTCGTGGATGCGGCCATATTCCGACTTGGGCGGGTCGTTCAGATAGCCCGGCACGGCCAGCGTGGCGGGGCCATAGGCGGCGTCGGGCGGGCCATAGACCTCACCCGCGGGTGGGGTGAAGCGCAGGCGCAGGATGCCGAGATCGACAGTTTCATCCCCGCAGGTCTCACAGGCGCCGGGGACCGGGCGGATGGCGCGGACGGTGCCCAGCGGGATCGGGTTGTGCTCATAGACCAGCGGCTGTTGTTTCGAGGTGTGGGGGCTGAAGGCCAGGAGGGGCTTGCGGGTGAAATCGTCACCCGCGATCTCGGTCCGGACGCGGAAACCGCAGGCGGCATCGCCGGTGCGCCGGGCGGCTTTCTGGTTGCCGACGGTAACGTGATAGCGGACATGTTTCAGTGACAGCCCGTGCCGGTCCAGCAGATCAGGGGTGACCGGGGTTTCGTATTCCTCGCCGCTGTCGGCGTCGTGCAGCCGCGCCCACAGCTCAAAGAACGGCGCCACGGGCCGCAGGGCGCCGGCGTCTTCGTCCCGGAACCGGATTTTCCGGGGGTCGGGCAGATAGGCCGAGACGCTGCCATCCTCGCTTTCCTTCAGCGTCACCGAGGATCGGATCACCGTCTGGTTGTTGCCGTGGGCATCCACATCCTGTTCCCACTCATAGCTTTCGAGCGGGGTCTTGCCCGGCCCCAGCCGGGCGACCGCCATGGGCGGCAGAAAGAAAATCTCGCGTATGGTTTCCATCAGTCGGGCCTCCCACCCCATCCGGTTGCGTGCGGCGCTCCGCTGATTTCGTTACGGGTTGGAATAGGGTTCGTAGGTGATGTTCGGGTCCGAAAAGAATGGCGTGGTTGTGTCCCGGATGATCCATGGCGGCGCGTCCGGAGGTACCTCGGAGATGCTCTGCTGGTAGTGGAAGAAGTTTTCCGGGTCGAACTTGTTTTTCACGAAGAGCAACGAGTTGAAATTGTCGCCCCAGTAGAGCCAGCGGTAGTTGAGCTGCGTGGCGCGCGGGTAGTTCTGGTAGCTGCGGTCGATGAAGAACCCCTCGTGGCTCATCATTTCCATGAAACCGTCGAGCCAGGGGACAACGGTGGCCTTTTCCTCATCCGACAGCCAGAACACGTCGACGTAGAAATTCATGTCGACATCCCGGTGGATGAAGGCGTTGCCGTCCTTACCGACGGGGACGCGGTTGATGGCGCCGCCATAGGGTTCGATGGCCACCGCGCCGTATGCGTTGGGGGTGGAATCGAGACAATCCACCACGCGCTGCCATTCGGCCTGGTTTAATTGCCGCGCGATATAGCCGCCCTGCTTGTCCTCGCGGGCCTGATCGGGAACGACGGGTATGTCGTATTTCTCGTCATAGAGCCACGAGTTAATCTCCTGGTAGGTGCCGGTCTTGGAGTTCTCCAGCTCACCACCGATGGGATCGTCGAGCAGGGGCTGGATGACCTTGCGCCCTTCATCCTCGGGGCCGTGATAGAGGCCCGAGACCAGCAGGATTTTCTCGTCTCCCTGATAGGCGAGAAAGATGTAGGCGCCGAACTCATCCGGGCCGGTCCGCATGTAGTTGGCCTGCAGGAATTCGAGCGCCTTGGCGGCCTTGTCGAGCGGCCATTTGATGTGAAAGCCCCAGACCTTGTAGAGGTCGTGCAGTCGGTAGCGGATTTCCAACAGCACGCCGAAATTGTTGCCGGTGCCGCCCCGGATCGCCCAGTAGAGATCGGGGTTGGTGTCGGCATCGGCCACCACGATGCTGCCGTCCCAGAGCATCACGGTGACGCCCAGCACGTTGTCGCAGGCCATGCCGTATAGCCGCGAGGTAAAGCCGTAGCCGCCGCCCATCATGAAGCCCGCGACGCAGACGTCCTGACAGGCGCCGCCGGGCACGTGCAGGTGATAGGAGTTCAGGACCGAGTTCAGCACCTTGAAGGGCGTGCCGGGGCCGACATAGGCCATCGGTGCCTCGGGCTTGGGATCGACCACCACGTAGCTGAGTTTGCTGGTGTCGAGCACCATGGAGTTGTTGACCGAGTATCCGGCGGTGCTGTGACGGCCCGAGCGCGACACCACCCACAGGTCGTGCTTGCGGGCAAAGGCGAGGCTGTCGCGCACATCCTCGATGGTTTCGCAATAAACGATGATCTCGGGATAGTCCTGAAACGCCGGGTTCCAGAGCTGACGGTCGTTGTTGTAATTCGGATCGGTGGGCAGAACGACCGTGCCCACCAGCCCCTTTTCAAAGGCGCGGATGTCGTCGGGATCTATCGGGTGGTAGCGTTGCAGGACGGTGTCGGTGCGGCTGCTTGCGATGCTTTCCTTGGCCAGAATGGTTTTGCTGATTTTGTGCATTTGCTGTCCCCAATAAACAAATTTTTTGAAAACCATCGGTCGGTATCCGGATCGGATCTCCGAACACGCACAACCATTTACACCACCCACGAAGGCCAAGCTGGCAGCAATCGGCCCCTTGGGTCAAGAAATCGTTTCGAAAAGCGCGCGGGCCTCGGTGACGTCGGCCAGTTCGGCGTTCTGGCCAATCCGGTCGAGCACGGGTTGCAGGGTTGGCTCAACCGCCACGCCGTGTTCCTTTTGCAGACGTGCCAGTGCCACTGCGGCGCGCAGTTCAAACAGGTCGGCGCCGTGTTCGCGCGCGGCGGCCATCGCCTGTTTCAAGAGTGGCACCGGGTCCTCGCCGCGTTCCTGGGCCAGCAGCGCCTGTACCCGCAGTTGCTCGGCTCGCGCCCAGCCTTCTTCGGTTTCCACGATGTGGAATGACGCCTGCTCCAGAGCCGTCGCCGCCGCCTGAACGCCGCCGGCGGTCAGCAGATGCTCTGCCAGCAGGGTGCGGAAGAAGGGCTTGTAGTTGCCAGCCCCGCTGGCCCACCATTCTTCGGCGGCGGCGCGCAGCTCGCTGATCCGCTGCGCGTCCGGGGACAGGGTCGCCTGAGCCCAGCTGCGCCAGAACCTCGCGGTGGTGGCCATGAACGAGAACGAGTGTTCGTCCGACAATCTGGCCAGCCGGTCTGCGGTTTCCAGAGCGGCCGGGAAATCGCGCCGCAGCAGATGCACCATGCACATGTAGGTCAGAACCTGCGCGACGCTGTGCGCGTGCTTGAGCCTTTCCGCCCCCTCCAGCGCGTGTTTCTGAACCTCAAGCGCGCGTCCGGGCAGGCCCATCACGCAATAGCACTTGCCAAGGAAGGCCGCCGTGATCGCCGCGTGGTCGGTGCCGTAGACATAGGCGAGATGGCCATGTTCATCCGGATCGTAGAGGGCCAGAGCCTGTTCGAGATGATCCCGCGCGTCGGGCAGATGGCCGATATGGAGCTGCACCGCCCCCATTGCGCGGTGACCGACCATCCGGTGTTCGGTCTTGCCGGTGCGGTCGGCCAGTTCCAGAATCTGGGCCGCCACCTCATGTGCGAGACGGTATTCGGCGCGGACCAGATGAAACGCGTAAAGGCCGTTGAGCACCGGGAAGAGCTGCTGCAACTCACTAATCCGGCCACAGAGCTTGCGCAGGCGTGCATAGGCGTCGCCCGTGTCATCCGCCGCGATACCCACCGTCGAGCGCAGCACCCCGGCGCGCAAAACCTGTATCTCGATCTCCTGCCGGTCGCGGCGTTCCGTCCGTGGCTGTAATGCCAGCAGATCCAGCGCCCGGGACAGGTGGGTGACCGCTTCGGTGTTGGCCGAGCGTTCGACCGCTTGCCGCCCGGCGCTCTGCCAGTGGTGCACCGCCTCATCCGGGCGTTTTGCCATGGTGTAGTGATGCGCCAGCACCTCGGGCTGGGTCTGGGACAGATGCGGCTGCTGGTCGTTCAACGCGCCCGCCGCGCGTTCATGCAGCACCTGCCGTTCGGTTCTGAGCAAGCTGTCATAGGCCATGTCGCGCAGCAGCGCGTGGCGGAACACATAGCCCTCGGCCGAGACCATGCCCCGCTGCAGGATGATCCCCGCCGAGACCAGCTGATCCAGCCCCGCACGTAGGGTCGAGGGCGACAGCATCGACACCGAGGTCAGCAGCGCAAAGGTAAAGTGGCGCCCGAACACGGCGCCGGTTTGAGCCACCTCCTTGGCCATGCCAAGACGGTCCAGACGCTCCATCAGCGAGTCCCTGAGCGTGTTGGGCACCGACAGTTCCGGCAGGGGACCGATCGGCACAAAGGTGTCGCCGGTGTCGCGGAGCTGACCGGATTCCAGCAGACCCCGGGTCACCTCTTGCACATAGAGCGGGATGCCATCGGCCTTGGCGGCGATCAGGTCGCAGACCGCCTCGGGCAGGGGTTTGCCGGCAACTTCGGTCACGATCTCGGCGATGTGCCGGCTGGACAGACGGCCAAGCTGCAGGTCCGAGACATTGGCGCGTGGCCCCCAGCCCGGGTCGAAACCGGGGCGCGTCGTCATGACGATCAGGACCGGCAGATCGCGCACCCGTTCGACCATCTGCTGCAACAGCGTGTGCGTGGTGGGGTCGATCCAGTGCACGTCCTCGAACAGGACCAGCACCGGATCGTCTGCGGCCATCCGAACTAGCTGCTCGGACATCACCTGAAACGTGCGCTCCAGCCGCTGCTGCGGGGTCAGGTCCAGCGGGCCAAACCGGTTTTCGGTGGGCAGGTGCAAGAGATCGGCGATCAGGCACATGTCCTGATCCGCATCGAGTTGCATCAGGTCTTCGAGCTTGGCAAGCCGCTCGTCGGCGCTGTCCGATTGGGTGAATTTGGAGGCGCCTTCCAGGTGCTGGATCAGGGGGTAAAGCGCACTGTTCGAGTGATAGGGTGAGCACTGAAAGCTGAGCCTGATCCGGCCATCCGCCCGGGTTTCCTGACTGAGCCCTTCGGCCAGGCGCGACTTGCCGATCCCGGCCTCGCCCGAGACCAGCACGACCTGCCCTGCCCCGGACTGCGCGGCGTGCCATTTTTCCTGAAGGTGCTCGAACTCGGCCCAGCGGCCAACCAGCCGGTCCGAGCCGGTGTCCAGCATCACCCCGAACCGGCGTTCGTTGCGGGCCGGGCCGATCACGGTCCAGGCGGGCACCTTGTTCGAGAACCCCTTGAGCGTGAACTGGCCCATATCCTCAAGCTCGAACGCGTTGCCGACCAATTTCCGGGTGGGCGCGCCGATGACCAGCGTGTTGGGTTCGGCCAGCGCCTGCAGACGCGCGGCGAGGTTCGGGGTCTCGCCCATCACCACATCGTTTTCCTTGAGCCCTTCGCCGTGGATGGTGCCAACGACGACCAGCCCGGTGGATATGCCGATACGGGCCCTGAGCGGCTCGTCACTGTCGATGTCGGGCAGAGCGCCGAGGATTTCCAGCCCGGCATGAATGGCGCGGGCGGCGGCGTCTTCGTGGGCATGCGGATAGCCGAAATAGATCATCGCCCCGTCGCCCATGAAACTGGCAACGTGGCCGCCGAAACGACCGACGGCGGTGGTGCAGGTTTCCTTGAAGCGGCGCACCAGCTCGCCCAGATCCTCGGGGTCGAGCCGCATGGACAGCGGGGTGGAACCCACCAGATCCACGAACATGACGGTGAGCTGGCGGCGCTCGGCCTCGATCTTGCCCGCCTTGCCGGATCGGTTGGCGCCGTCGCCCTGCGCACCGTGGGGCATCAGCGGAGGTGCGGCGCGTTCACGCTGGGCCCTGAGGATCCTGCGGCGGGGACCGAGCGGCAGGCCCATGTCCTGCAAATCCGCCTCGGAAAGCTCGGGCAGATCGCTCAGCTCGACCTCGGCGGCCTCGAACAGCGGCGTGTATCTCGCCAGTCCAAGGCCGTCCAGAAATGCGGCGATGTCCTTCATCTGCGGTTCACGATCCATCCCACACCGCGCCTTTCGGCACGATGCATCCCCTCTCGATTGCTCGGCGCCTGCCCCCTTTTGCGTGCCCCGTAGGCCGGGTCACCTGTGGTTACCGTCGGTCTGCAGTGTTTTCGCAACAGGCGCTTCGGTCAAGCATGCAGACCCTGTAAAGGTCCAAAATTATTCGGAATCTTCGTGGAAACGCGGCGTCGCGGGCGTATGCCAAAGGTATTTCGGGCGGGAGGTTCGGGGCGAGCCAAGGGCGTTCAGGCCGGATTTCCGATCCAATCGGATCGGTTGAGCCGACATTGTGCGCAAACAGGAAAGGCCCGCGTTACACGGGCCAATCCTGTGATCAGGCGGGAATCACGGCACCAGGCAGAAGCTCTGCTGGTAGTCTTCCCAGTTCGAATTGGTCAGGTCCCAGTCGTTCTGTGCGAACTTGAAATTGCCGTTTCGCGTCCGGTCCCAGGCGACGAGACGGATCGAAAAGCCGCATTCCGGCAGCGGATCGTCATTGTCGATACCGTCAAGCTCAAGATCCCATTGCTGGGTCAGGTTCAGCGTGCCGAGCGCCACATCTGTCGCCGGGGGCTGGGTGCCGGTGTCGTTCAGGCTGGCGCTGCCCGGAGGCCAGCTCTGGATCAGGGTTGCGGGCACCGGACCGCCGACATTGCCGTTGCCGTTCCAGCTGAGCGTGTAGTGCGAGAAATGCTCGTCGAAGATCTCGCCCCGGATGTCGATGATCACGTCATTGCCCATGCCGTCGATCTTGCACTGATCGTCGAACTGCACCGGCGGGGAACCGGGCAGGAACAGGGCCATGTCGACCGGATTGGGCTTTTCATTGTCCACCCGGATGCGGACCGGGGCGGAAAAGGTTTCGACCGCCGTCCCGATCTCGCGCATCACCACGCGAAAGACCGCCGTCTGCGCACCCGCAACGGTGGCCGAGCGCCATGCGGCCAGATAGCCATGGTCGGGGCATTCCGCAAAACGCCAGTAATCGGTCAGGGCAATCCAGCCCGAGATATCCTCGGCATAGAGGTCATTGTCGTTGCAGGTCGGCCCCACATCGCGCATCCAGTTCATGCCCGCATGATTGATCGGCAGTTCCGGCCCGCCATTGACAGCGACCCGCACCTGAAACTCATGCGTGGTGTATTCCGGGCAGGCGCTGCCGGGCAGCACGCCGTCGATGCTGATGTCACGTCCGAAAGGGCGCTGGTCACCGAACAGTCCAGTGATCTGGTTGATGTCGACAACGTCGATATCGCTGATCTTGTTGATGTAGAAGTTGCAGCCCTGCACGACGGTTCCTGCGGCCAGCGCATCAAGCCCCATATCGGTATCGCGCGGCTCAAACGACGCGATAAGATCCTTGTTGCGCAGATACACGCCCGGCCCGACGGTCAGAGCGTCACCATCCGAGATCGAGCCCTCGCGGGCCTGAATCTCGATCGAGAGCAGCTCGATCGGGACCTGCTCGATCGGGTCGATCGCGGGTGTATAGGCGTCCAGGCCATAGTCCACACCCTCGGCCGGAAGACCCGAGGGCAGAGCGGGCAACAAGCTGTTGTTGGACCGCACGATGGTTCCGTTTTTTGCCGACAGCAGATCGCCGTCCAGGAATTGCGGTTGCTGCACGTCCGGCGGGGTGCCTTCGGTCGAGAACAGGATATCGGTGTTGGTGCCGTCCAGAATGTCGATCAGCAGCCCGGGATTTTGCCGCAGCTCATCGACGCTGGTGCTGCTCAGCTTGGCCATCAGATCCCGCTTTTCGCGCGGGGCGCCTTCGATATGCACCGCATCGAGGCCCAGATTCAGGCTGCGCGGCAGATCGAACTTAACCAGCAGAGCGTTATTCGGCACCACCGCGCCATTGCCGAACAACAGATCGCCGGCGGTGAACTGACCGGCGCCGTTGACGGAATCGATCTCGGTCGAAAACGCGATGAACACGGCGCCGTCGTCGATGGTGATCTGTTCAACGGCGTCCAGCCCGTGATCATAACGCTCGATATCGAAGACACGCAGCAGATCGGCGTTGCGGGCGCAGAGCCGCGAGCCGCTGCCGACCTCGAAGGTCAGCAGATCGCCGTCGGACACGACCGGGCCGCCGGGCAATCTGGTGCCTCGCGACAGGAAATCCTCGGATGTCGAAAACCACAGACCCTTGCAGTCCGCCAGGTTGATCCCCTGAGCCATCGAGGCTGACGGCGCGACCAGCAATGCAGCACCCGCCAGTGCGGTGCAGGCAATAATAGATCGCCCAATGAAATTGGGAAAACGCATTGATTTACTCCATAAATTTGACCGTCCCTAAAATCGCGGGACCTAAAGTATTGATTTTTATAAAATTCACCTTGGCAAAATCGGTCAAGGCAAGCGGACAATACCACAAAAGCCCGGTTTTCGACAGGTGGGAATACCTTACTTGGGCGCGTTCACACCGTCCGCCGGGCGCCTTGTGATGTGGCGAGGGGCAGCGGTGGTGGTTCGCGCAAAAGTTGCCTCAAACCGGGATTCGTGCTAGGTAGAGCCTTCTTTTTTAGTAAGTTCTTGGAGAAATGTTATGAAACACGCCGCTGTTTTCGCGGTTCTTGCGGTGCTTTTCCTGCCGCCCGGCCTTCAGCCGAAATCGGGCGACATCTTCGCAGGGCCGTGCAACCCCGAGGTTCAGGACTGCCCCTAGTTTCCGGCAGATAGTCAGACATCATGGTCGATTGGATCTACGTCGGAGCGATACTGTTCGGCGCCTTTTCGCTGTTGATCGAAGCGGATCGCAATTACCGCACGTCGCTCGACAACCACCCGTTTCCGTATCACGCCATCCTTGAAAAGGTTGAGCTCGAGAACCTGTGCACGCCGCGCGAATGGCTGCTGGGGTTTCTGTTCTATTCGCTGCTGTACCTGCTGGCCTATGCGCTGATCCTCAGCTCGACCGAGCTGTTCCTGCTGGTGCGCAGTGCAAATCTGGCGGAGCTGCAGGTGGGCGCGAACACCGATTATGTCGGGCCGCTTTCGGACCCGCTGGAATTGGGTGACAGCACCTATGGCAAGCCGATCTTCGTCTCGGCCTTCCTGATCGCCTTTCTGTCGATGGGCGCGATGAAGCCGGTGGAAACCTACATGCGCGCCCTTGCCCACCGCCTGGCCGGGGTTCCGCGGGGCGTCTACAAGGTGCTCGAAGCGCTGCAATCGGTCGAATATCTGAAACTCAACCGGGGCGCGCCGAGCCCGCTTGTGAACAAGTTCGACAACCTGCTGAACGAGAAACGGTCGGAACTGTCGGGCCTGACCGATCAGTATACCGAAGGCATCCGCGCCCAGTTGTCCACCATCGATTGCCTGTCCCCGTCGGTCATCGCGGGCTTCAGCCACCTGCATTTTCCGATGACGCATTTCGACGCCTTCAAGGAAGTTCCCGATCTGCTCAGGAAAGAGATCGACGATGTCGAGGCCGACATCGCCGATCTGAACCCGACCGAGGCCAGCCTGAAATCCCTGCATGAAAAGGCGGTTCTGACCGCAAACAGCGCCAAGGCGGTGTTTGCGGTGTTCTATGTGCGCAACAACCATGCGATCAAGAACACCACACCGAACTCGCCCATCGCCCGGATCGAAAAGCTGATCGCGCGGGGCTACCGGATCGAGCTGAACTCGTTCGCCATGTCGATCTGCGTCAGCTTCATCCTGTCGCTGATGATCTGCTTTTTCGCCTATCAGAGCTGGAACGAGGCCAAGGTGTCGCAGCGGCCCGCCCTGGCCGAAGCCGAAATCGCCACCGTTTTCCTCAGGCTGACCGAGATCAAGGACCTCGAGGCGCGCACGGCGGCGCAGAATACATGCGTCGGGGCGCTGGCCGATCCGGCGCTGCTGACGGAGGTGGACCAGACCTGCGCAGAGGCCGTTGCCAAGGGGCAGGCAGCGTGGCTGCGGGCGCAGTTCACCCGGTTTGGCAGCTGGAGTTTTTGGGACACGTTGCAGCGCGGCCTGATGGTCTTTGGCGTTGTGGTCTCCACCATCTTTTTCCGCGAGGTGCGGGTCGATCAGAACTCGTGGAAGCCCTGGTCGATCAAGCGCATCCCGTTTCTGCGCCTGTTGTCGATGAGCGCCGCGCCGGCGGCGATTGGCGTGTTTGCCCTGTCGTCGGGCTATGTCATCCAGCTGGTCTGGGATTCCGGGTTCGACCTGACGCAGCGCCAGCTGACCATTCTGTTCCAGAACTACTGGATCTACTTTGCCTGGCATTTCCTGCCCGGCATGTTCCTGAGCATCGCCGCGCTGACGCTGATGGACAAACATGACGACTGGGTGTTCGAGGCGACGGCGCTGACCGGGGTCCTGTTCGCGGTGGTTCTGATGGGGCTGGCCTGGGTCATTTTCCAACTGACAACACCCAGCCCTCAGTCCACGGTCATCGAATTGCAGACCTGGTTCGGCGATCTGCGGATCAACCATGCGCTGCGCGACACGATTATCGTCTCGGCACTGCCTGCACTGTTCATCTTCTGGTTTGCAGTGTTCCTGGAAGCCACCGAGGAGAGCAAGCAGACCCGCTGGCTGATCGGGCGGCCATTCGCAAGCCGGCGCGGCAAGAGCGGAGGGTTCGCCAGCCGGCGAGACAAAACCGGAGGGGACGGCGATGCGTGACTTTTGTACGTTGGTGCTGGCCGCCGCGCTGATTGCCGGCACCGCAATTGCCCAGACCTCCCAAACCGGCGAGCCGACGGCCCGCGACAGCGTGCTGCGTATCGGGGTGCGCAGCGATGCGCGCCCGTTTTCATACCGGTCCGAGCGCAATTTCGACGTTCTTACCGCCGCCACGCCGGGGCCCTTGGCGAACCGGAAATACACCGGGTTCATGATCAAGATCTGCGATGCGGTGCTGACCGACATGCTGGTCAACCCGGCCGGAGAAGGCGGCAGGTTCACCAACCGCGATCTGAGGATTGTCGATGTCGATGAACTGGTGATGAAGAACCCCGAGAAAAGCCGGTTCGAGTATTTTGGCGAAGAGTTCGACATTCTGTGCGACCCAGCCACCATCACCAACGACCGACGCAGCGGCTTGATCCTGTCGCCGCCGCTGTTTCTGAGCGGCATCAGCTTTATCGACCTGCCGGAATTGCCCAAACCGCGGCAGGACGGCTGCCCGAGCCTGCCGCTGGTCGGTCTTGTGGGCAACACCACCGCCGCTCAGACCGGCATTCGCGCCGTCCTCGAAGCGGATGAACTGCCGCGCTACAACGCTCTGCTGGTCGACTATCTCAACGATGGCAAAACGAACTGCGCCAAGGAGGAGATCGAGTACGAGGCGGTGAGGATATTTGCGTCGCATTCCGAGGCGGCAGAGGCTTTTTGCGACAGGGAATATTACTATTATCTCGGAGATCACGAGATCATCACCGCCAACGCGCGCCTGATCCCCGGCTGTGATTTCGAGCATTCCGGGCGGACTTTTACCACCGACCGGTATGCGATTTTTGGGCAGATCGATTATCAGAACACCGAACGCGCCCTGCATGTTGCGCGGTTCTTCGAAATTCTCAGTCAGAAGGTGCCGTTCAGCCCCTCGATCCTGGATACCGCGTTTTCGGATACCTTCATCGGAACCGAGAAAAGCCGCGCGTTGGAGTTGTTTTTCTGGAGCGTGCGCGGCTCAAAATAGTTGGCCTTGCCAGCGCTGTATTGCACTGGCGGCCATGCCGCTCAGCTGCCCTCGGCCCCGAGGTCGGCCAGATGCTTTCTGCGCCGCAACTCCTGATCCAGAAGCTGCGAGATTTCGGATCTGGTGAGCACGTCCCGACCCTTGACGGAACTCTCCATGGGTTGTTGCTCAACGCCCGAAAACGAAACCTGGGCGGCCTTGGTACGAAACGGAAACTTCAAAAAAGATCTGATCGACATTTTGTGCTCCTCAGTCCGTTGGCGGGGTGTCGCTGCGGATGTTTGCCCGAACCCCGAGGGTGAGGCTCAAGGGCGTCCGTGAATGGGTGGTGGTCCGCAGCGACATCTTTCAAAAACCAAAAATGAGCGTAGATCCAAAGGGGAAAAACACACAAAAGCGGTCATTATTGATCGTTTAGTCAAATTTTGATGCCCGAATTATGCACGGTTTTCGGGCGCCGGTCGTGGCGCAACCTGCGCTAATTCCATGGAAAATCGGACCGGGGTCACGGTGAGGGGCGGAAAGCGCCACTGTGAGACGGGTGGGAAACGGGTGTGGAAACGGACGTTGCGTCACAAACCCACAAACTTCTGGGCACCACATGGACTGCGTGCATCGAGCCGGAATCTACGGCGGCTGATTCGTTGAAATCGCAGTATCTCACCCACCCCGCATCGCGTTGCCGGACGTTCCGGATGCGGTGCAAAGCGGGCTGTGGCGGGCGCAGATTACTGCGCCGCCATGGGCATTCTTGCGATCTGGCAGCGCTGCCAGAGGGTCGAGAGCGCGCCGACCAGATGATCGACATCCGCATCCGTGTGCACCGGTGACGGCGTGATGCGCAGGCGCTCGGTGCCCTTGGGCACGGTCGGGTAGTTGATCGGCTGGATGTAGATGCCGAACTCTTCCAGCAGAGTGTCCGAGATGAACTTGCACTTGACCGGATCGCCCACCATCACCGGGATAATGTGGCTGGGGTTGGGCAGGTGCGGGATGCCTTCGGCATCGAGCCGGGCGCGGACCTGCGCGACGCGGGCCTGCTGGGCGGTGCGCTCGGCCTGCGAGGTTTTCAGGTGCCGGATCGAAGCGGCGGCGCCTGCGGCAATCGCGGGCGGCAGGGCGGTGGTGAAGATGAAACCGCTGGCAAAGCTGCGCACGAAGTCACAGAGCGCGGCCGATGCGGCGATGTAGCCGCCGACCACGCCGAAGGCCTTGCCCAAGGTGCCCTCGATCACCGTGAGGCGATGCATAAGGCCCTCGCGCTCGGCTATGCCGCCGCCACGGGGACCGTAGAGGCCGACGGCATGCACCTCGTCGAGATAGGTCATGGCGCCGTATTTGTCGGCCAGATCGCAGATTTCCTTGATGGGGGCGATGTCGCCGTCCATGGAATAGACCGATTCAAAGGCGATCATCTTGGGTGCGTCCGGGTCGGCGGCGGCCAGCTTTGCCTCGAGATCGGCAAGGTCGTTATGCTTCCAGATCACCTTTTGCGCCCGGGAATGGCGGATGCCTTCGATCATCGAGGCGTGGTTGAGGGCGTCCGAGAACACGATCAGGCCGGGGATTTTCGACGCCAGCGTGCCCAGCGCGGCCCAGTTCGAGACATAGCCGGAGGTGAACAAGAGCGCCGCTTCTTTCCCGTGCAGATCGGCCAGTTCGGCCTCCAAGAGCACATGGTCATGGGTGGTGCCCGAGATGTTGCGGGTGCCCCCGGCCCCTGCCCCACAGCGGTCGAGCGCATCATGCATGGCGGCCAGAACATCCGGATGCTGCCCCATGCCGAGATAGTCGTTCGAGCACCAGATTCGCACGTCGCGCCGTGTCTCCCCGTCGGTCTGGCGAGCGTTCGGGAAGGCGCCGCAGCGCCGTTGCAGGTCGATGAAGACGCGGTAGTTGCCTTCGTCCTTCAGACCGTCGAGGCTCTGGGTGAAAAATCGCTCGTAGTCCATGACGCTCTACTCCCGGGAATACTGGCTTTGTTGGCAAGGGTATGGGCGGCTCGGGACGAGTTACATGACAATAGTCAAGCCGGGCGGTTATGGTATCGGGGCCGATCATGACGAAAGGGCTGGCGCCCCGGGGGCGGCTTTGGCATAGCGGGGGCACGCACCCAGCCGGGGGACATGGCCGTCGACGCCGTGGAAAAACGCAAGGGGATGGCCACGTGGCGCATGAATTACAGAAATCGATCGCGCGGAATTCGCTGCTGATCCGGTCACTGCCCGATCAGCATGTGACTACGCTGCTGAGCCACGCGATCTGGCGGCGGTATGAGCGGGGCGAGACCCTGTTTTTGCAGGAGGAAAAGGCACACGCGATCCATGTGGTGATCGACGGCTGGGTCAAGCTGTTCCGCATGGCGCCCACCGGGTCAGAGGCGGTGGTGAGCGTCTTTACACGCGGCGAGAGCTTTGGCGAGGCGGTCGCCTTGCGCAACATGCCCTATCCGGTTTCCGCCGAGGCGGTGACGGCCTGCGAGGTGATGCATATCCCCAGCCATGTCTTTGTCTCGCTGATGAAGGAAGACCCCGAGATCGGGATTTCGATCCTGGCCGCGACCTTCACCCATCTGCATTCGCTGGTGGCGCAGCTTGAGCAGCTCAAGGCGCATACCGGGGCGCAGCGGGTAGCGGAATTCCTGCTGAACCTGGCCGATTGTGAGGACGGGGCCTGCGAGGTGATTTTGCCCTATGACAAGATGCTGATTGCCGGGCGTCTGGGGATGAAGCCCGAGAGCCTGAGCCGCGCCTTTACCCGGCTGAAGACGGCTGGGGTGACGGTAAAGAGAAACCATGCCGAGATCGCCGATATCGAGACCTTGCGCGACTATGCCGATAGCGATCCCGCAGAGAGCTGGAGCAGATCATGAGCGAGCGAATGAGGTCCGTGCTGGACGCCATCGATGCGGCCAACGCGGCGGACCCGAGGATGGACGAGGGCCAGCCCGAGGCGCTGCTTTATGGCCAGCGGATGAGCGAGGAACTGGCGCGGCTGGTGCCCGAGGCCTCGGAGGTGTTGCAGATCGCGGCGCGGGGTCAGCATGTCGAGCGCTGGAAGCGGGCGCGCAGTGAATACCCCGAGGGCCGCGCGGGCTATCTGGCCTGGCGCAAGGCGCAAGGCGTGTATCACGCGGACGTGGTCATGGGCATGATGTCCGGCGCCGGGTATGGCGCGGACGAGGTGGATGCCGTGGGTCGGATGCTGCGCAAGGAAAGCATCAAGCGCGATGCAGAGGTGCAGGCGTTGGAGGATGTGATCTGTTTCGTGTTCCTCAAATGGTATTTCGCGCCCTTTGCCGAAAAGCACTCAACCGAGAAGATCCAGCGGATCGTGGAGAAGACCGCTCGGAAGATGTCGGCGGAGGCGCGGACGCGAACGTTGGAAGAGTTCGATCTGCCCGAGGATCTGGCGGCGGCCTTCAGGGTCTGATACGGTTCGGGTCGACTATAGGCTTTCACTGGCTTACTGGCGTGGTGCACCTGTCATGCAAGTGACGGGTCGCAACCCGAAGTGAGAGTAGCTGCCTCTGTACGTATTGCGGCTGTCCGCAGCCAAATCTTGCCTCCTGATCTCCTGAACCAGCAAGAAAACTCCGAGCAAAGTGTCGCTGTGTTGCCGCCTGCGTTTTGGCAACGGCAGGCTGATTCTGCAGCGGCATCTTGCCTGTGATTGCAAGTGGCCTCGCCACGACGCCAAGTCGGGCTTCCCACAACACAGGCAATGAAGGGAAGACCAATGTCACTTGCAAACACTGCTGAACGACAAATGCTCGACCTGATCAATCAGGAGCGGGCCTCTGCGGGATTGAACCCCCTGAGGCTGAACACGCTTCTGAACGAGTCCAGCGAGGATCACAGCCAATGGATGATCGACACGGACGTTTTTTCCCACACTGGCGCGGGGGGCTCGACCGCGACCGAGCGTATGCGGGCCGCCAACTATCCGTTCGAGGGGTCGTGGTCGTCGGGTGAAAACATCGCCTGGCAATCGGAACGTGGAGCCGACGGGATCTCTGACGATGTCGTGCAACTGCATCAGGGTCTGATGAACAGTCCGGGACACAGGGCCAACATCCTCAATCCCGATTTCACCGAGATCGGGATCGGGATTGAACGTGGGGACATGGATGGCTTTGACGCGGTCGTGGTCACGCAGAATTTTGCGCGCACCGATGGCGACACCTCGGCAACCATTGAGCCGGACACGGGGCCAACGCCGGACCCCACAGCAGAACCCACGCCCGAGCCGACACCGGAACCAACGCCGGAACCGACACCCGAGCCCACGCCTGATCCCGAACCCACACCGGAGCCTGAGCCGACGCCGGAACCCGAGCCGACGCCAGAGCCGGAACCGGAACCCGAGCCGGAGCCGACACCGGAACCGGATCCTCAGCCGGACTCTGGCTGCGATGACAGTCCAAACATTCATTTCGGAACCGCCGATGACGACAAAATTGCGGCCACAGGTGACTGGGCCATGGTCTTTGCAGCCGCAGGCAATGACGATGTCACGGGGTCTGACGGGCACGACTATCTGGACGGCGAAGCCGGCGACGATGCCATGGCCGGTGAGGCCGGCGACGACTTCATGGTCGGCGGCGAAGGAAACGACACCCTGAAGGGCGGTGACGGAATGGATCTCCTCGTCGGCGGCGCGGGGGACGACACCATGACCGGTGGAGCGGACGCAGACTATTTCGACTTCACGGCTGGCAACGACAAAATCACCGACTTCACGGCTGGTGAGGATATCCTGTTCCTGGATGCTTCCCTTCTCGGCAACAACCGCAACGCCCGGGATGTCTTTGCCAAGAATGCCGAGGTTGTCGACGGCAACACCGTCGTCGATTTCGGCAACGACACCTCGCTGACGTTGATGGGTGTGACCGAGGTAGATGAAATAGACGTCTATTCCTTCATGTGCTGATCAGGCTTTTGCTTGTGATCGCCTGAGCCGGGGGCGCAGCAGCCCGACATGCTGCGCCCCCGGTCATTTAAGCGTTTAGGGTTGAACCCGCTCAACAGCTCTTGCCACAATGCCGCTTCTGGGAAGCCCCCATCGGTCACCAGGAAATATGCGACCGCCTGTCCGCACAACGATTTTTTGGCAAACGTGTTCGCCTGGTTCAAGCCCCAATCTGGACATCGACCAGCAGCTATGCGCACCGTGAACTATGTCGCTGACGCAAGACTTCGAGCAAATTCTAGAAACTGCTCTGCCAACCGATCCCAGCTTTCAGCGGATCGAACAGGCGGTGATAGACAGGTGCATTTGTGACACCCGACGGTACGCTTTGGAGGGCTCCAAAGAGGCCTTTCTGTTCTCCGCAATGCGCCTACTGGCACTTCCCGACAACGGGCACACACGGCTGATTCCGAACGATGCCATCTCAGTGCTCCCGCTAAGGTTTGTGAGCGTCGGAACGGCCCTGCATTTAATTGGTACGGCACCAGAAACAACTGCACCAAGAGGAGAGTTGATTGCCGTCAACGGCACACCTTTGAGCCAAATCGAAGCCGCCTCAAAAAGATTTCTGGCGGGAACGCGTCAAAGGAAACGGGTCATCGGATCGATTCTTCTCGCGTGGCCGTATGCATTGGCTCGCCTGGGTTTTTCCTCGAAAGACGATACGACCGAGTATCGCGTGCAAGACGAGAATGGGCAGATAACCGATTTCAAAGTGGAGAACGGGTATACGGTTCCTGCATCAACGCTCTACCCGAGAAACGAGCATGGCAAAGCCGATCCGGCCTGGAAACCCGAGAGATTTGTGGAGATTAAGGACTGGCAGGGACTTGGGCTTTCAATATTGTTGCCAAGTTTCTTCGATCCAGGCGAAAGTGCGCTGCCGAAAGCCATCTCAGGTGCAGCAGAACAAGTAAGCGCCTGCTCGAACAAAACACTCTTGATTGACATTCGCGGAAACACCGGTGGCGACTTCCTTCAAACGATGCCCTTGATCGACGCCATCTCTGAAAACGCAAGCAGACAGGTTGTTGTGCTTGTCGATAAGTTCACGTTCTCCGCAGCGATAGTGTTTGTCGCCATCCTCAAACATCGTTTGGGACGTAGGCTCAAACTCATCGGGGAAGAAATGGGCGACGCGTTGATGTTTTTTGCTGAGGGCGGTTTGCTCGATTTGCCGACCAGCGGAGCGGTCGTTCGATATTCGTCGGCCTTTCACGACTGGGGGAACGGAACCAGCGATGAAACCACACCGGCCGAGATCGCGCGGCAAATAGTCCCGGCTGGAGCACTGGATTTGGATTGGGAATGGACCGCAAAACCTACGGCTGAGGATGCACACGGCGCGTTCTATCAACGAGTTCTCAAAAGTCTGAGCAATTAGACGAACGGCAGGAAAGTCCCGCAGACCGGACCTCAGATACTGGTGACGCGGCGCATGTTTGGTGAGGATGGCAGGGGCTCCTCCGAGAGCCATCACGGCAACACTTCCTCAGATCATGTAGAGTACAAAAAGCAGCAGGGTGAAGCCGGTCAGGATTGTGGTGAAACCGCGCAGCCAGGCGGGGCTTTGGGTGAGCTCTAGGTAGTGGGCGAGGATCGTGCGGGCTTTGATCAGGGCCAGGAACAGGATGGCGCCGCCCAAAATGGTGGGTGGCATGGGTGTGGTGGTCAGCAGTGCTGTGGCCAGGCTAAGGGCTAGCAGGGTGAGCCAGGCGCGGGTGGTGGTGTTTGGATTTGCGTATTTGGGGCGAGAAGAAGCCATGTACGTCATCCCAGCAGGTAGATCACGGGGAAGATCAGGACCCAGATCAGGTCGACCATGTGCCAGAATTGCGCCCCGGCCTTGATGTTGCGGGGGAGGTCGCGCCAAGCGACCAGAGCAAGGATGGCGACGCCTGCGGCCACATGGGCGGCGTGGAAGCCGGTGAGCAGGTAGTAGAACATGAAGAACGGGTGCGTGTCGAAGCCGATCCCCTGTGCTGCCTTGTCGGCGTATTCGACGCCCTTGATGATCAGGAACACGACGCCAAGCGCTGCGGCCGCGATGAGCGCCGCGCGGGCGTGCAGGCGTTTTGCGGCGTCGCGCAAGGCAAGCGCCTGCGCGGCGAGGTAGCCGGAGGTGATCAGCACCACAGTGTTGAGCGCGGCGCCGGTCTGGTAGAGGTGGGATTGTGCCTCGCCAAAGCCTGCGGGGTCGGTCAGGCGCACTGCCATGAAGGCGGCGAGCCCGGCGCCGAAGACCAAGAGTTCGCTGATGATCAGCACCCACATCATCAGCTCGCCGGGAAGTTCGTCGATCAGAGACGCGTCGCTCATGCGCCGACCAGTTGGCGGTAGATCTGCGGCAGGGCCATGGTCAGGCGGTTGGGGTCGGGGATGACGGCGAAACCGCCCTGCCCGAACATGCGGGGGAACCAGCTTTTGCCGGTCTTGTCGATGGTGACGCCGAAGACCGATTGGCCGACGCGGCGGGCCTCGCGGATCGCTTGCCGCGTGTCCTCGATGCCGTGGCGACCCTCGTAGTGGTCCAGATCGTTGGGTTTGCCGTCGGTGATGACCAGCAGCAGGCGGCGTTTGCGCGACTGGGTGGCGAGGTCGGCGGAGGCATGGCGGATGGCGGCGCCGAGGCGGGTGTAGAAGCCGGGGCGCAGGGAGGCGATGCGTTGTTCGACGGCCCAGCCCATCGGTTCGCCGAAGGATTTGCAGCGCTGGATGTAGACGCGGTGGCGTTTGAGGGAGCTGAAGGCGTGAATGGCGAAATCGTCGCCGCAGGCGTTGAGGCCCCAGGCGAGCGCGGCCAGCGCCTCGCGCTCGACGTCGATCACGGCGCGGCCCGAGACGGCGCTTTCGGTGGAGCGGCTGATGTCGAGCAGGATCGAGACCGCAAGGTCGCGGGCGACGGGGCGGGATTGCAGCCAGATGCGGTCATTGCCTTCGCCCGCGGCGCGGCGGTCGGTTTCGGCGCGCACGGCGGCCTCGATATCGAGCTGGTCGCCGTCGAGATGGCCGCGGGTCATGACGCGGCCCGGGCGCAGCGCCTCGAACTGGCGTTTGACGGCGCGGATGCGGCGGGCGGTGGCGGGGTCCTTGCCGAACTCGGCGGCGTCCTCGCGGATGTCGGCATCCGAGGTCAGGACGTTGACGTGATCGGGCAGGTAGGCGCCGGTGCGCACGTCCCATTCGGGGTAGAGGATGCGGCCCGAGAGACGCTCGCGGTCGACATCCTCGGGGGCGAGGTCTAGATGCAGTTTCAGTTTGGTGGGCGGGGCCTTGGAGATCTGGCCGAGGCCGATCTCGTCCTGATCATCGGCGGCCTTTTTGGCGTTGTCGGGGTCGTCGTCGTCCACGCGGCGATTGAGGTTGAGGAATTCGGCCCAGCTGAGGATGGCCTCGAACTTGTGCAGGATGAAGCTGTCGCTGCGCTCGGCCTGATCGGATTTGCGGCGGCGGGCGCGGTGGGTTTTCTCGTTGGATTCCTCGGGCGGGCCGTCGGTGTCGCGGCTTTCGACCTCGTGGTGTTCGGAGAAGCCCACGGCGCGCAATTCGGGCCAGAGGGGGACCGGGCGGAAGGGCTGGTAGCCGCGCGGGGCGGTGATGGAGGGATCAAGCCGCTTGGAAGCGGCTTGGCAAGCGGTTTCGAAACCGCTTGAAGGCGTTTGCAAACGCCTTGCCTGTTCCGAGAGCGGGTTCGGATCGCCAAGCATATGGCGCACCAGTTCCTCGACCGCGGCCTCGACCGGCGGCAGGTTCGGTACTGCGCGCTGGTGCAGCAGGCCCTTGCAGAGCTCGGTGTAGAGCGGACGCAGGCCGGGGGCGTTTTTTAGTGTGGCCGCGACCATCTCCTGCGCCGCTGCCAGAGCGTGGAGATCGGCGCGCAGGGGGTCGTCCTCGTCAATCCGGTTGCCTGCGTGCGCGGCGGCGGCGGCCAGCCAGACATAGAGCGCGCCATTGGCTGCGCGCGAGGGGTAGACGGCCAGTTGATCCGGCAGGCGCAGTACCTCACCGTCGAAGCTGGCGCGGGGCAACAGCTCGGCCTCGGTCGCCAGACGGCGGCGCCAGCCGAGCCGGTGGTGCGAAAGCTCGGGCGAGACCGGGCGCAGCTCGACACCCGGCGCGCCGCCAAGCCCCCGGAAAAGGACTGCCAGCCGCCCCGCGACCTGCGTAAGGTCGACCGCGGCTCCATCATGCACCTCAGGTGCATCGAGGCGGCTGGCAAGGGTGTGCCACAGTTTCCCGATGGTTTCTTCGGGTTCCCATGGCTCGAAATCGATCCTGACCATCGGCCGGCCTCACCCAAAGACGGCCGTGACAAGATCGAGGAGCCCGCGTTTGATATCCTCGTCATCGGTGAGAGGTTCGATCATCGCCGCAAGGATGGCGCGATCAGTGGACATGCCCTGCGCGATCAGAGTGGCGGCGTAGACCACGAGGCGGGTCGAGACGCCTTCCTCCAGATCCTGCCCCTTGAGGCCGCGCAGTTTGTCCGCGAGGCGCACCAGTGGTTTGCAGCGTTCCAGCGGCAGACCGCTTTCCTCGGACACGACCTTGGTTTCCAGCTCGGGCGACGGAAAGTCGAATTCGACCGAGATGAAGCGTTGCCGGGTCGAGGGTTTGAGGGTTTTCAGGATGTTCTGGTAGCCGGGGTTGTAGGAGGCCACCAGCATGAAGCCGGGAGCGGCCACCAGTTCCTCGCCCGTGCGGTCGATGGGCAGGATGCGGCGGTCGTCGGTCAGCGGGTGCAGTACGACGGTGACGTCCTTGCGGGCCTCGACCACCTCATCGAGATAGCAGATGGCGCCTTCGCGCACGGCGCGGGTCAGGGGCCCGTCGACCCAGACGGTTTCCCCGCCCTTGAGCAGGTAGCGCCCGATCAGGTCGGCGGCGGCGAGGTCATCATGGCAGGCCACGGTGTAGAGCGGGCGGCCCAGCCTGGCGGCCATATGCGCCACGAAACGGGTCTTGCCGCATCCCGTAGGCCCCTTGAGCAGGACCGGCAGGTTATTGTTATGCGCTGCGGTGAACACATCGCATTCATCGCCCTGCGCGAGGTAGAAGGGGGCGTCAGCCGCCCCCGTTCCAAGGTTCAATGATCCATCCATCTGCATCACTCCGCAGGTGTTTCGGCCGCGCCGGGTTCAATGATCTCTTTGCGCGGCACCCACATGGCGTAGATGAAGACCAGCGCACCGATCACGACCACCAGACCCGAACCGAAGCGCATCCAGTAGAAGATCGCGATCTGGTCCTGCACGTCCATGAAGTAGTCGCCCAGCACCCGTTGCAGGTGGGTCTGGATGGTGCCGGCGAAGGTCAGCACGAAGGTCATGAAGACCATACCGCCGGTCATCAGCCAGAAGGACGCCATGTTCAGCACCTGATTATAGGGATCGCGGTTGCGCAGGATCGGCATCGCGTAGCTGAAGATCGCCAGGTTCAGGGCGACATAGGCACCGAAGAAGGCCAAGTGACCGTGGGCTGCGGTGATCTGCGTGCCGTGGGTATAGTAGTTCACCCCGTGCAGCGTGTGCAGGAAGCCCCAGACACCGGCGCCGAAGAACGCGAGCGTGGCGCAGCCGAGCGACCACAGCAGTGCGGCCTTGTTCGGGTGGTCCCGACGGCCCTTCCAGACCATGACGAAGGCAAAGGCCATCATCGCGAAGAAGGGGATCACCTCAAGCGAGCTGAAAATCGAGCCGATCCACTGCCAGTAGGCCGGGGTACCGATCCAGTAGTAGTGGTGGCCGGTGCCGAGGATGCCCGAGAAGAGAGCAGCGGCGACGATGACATAGAGCCATTTCTCGACGATCTCACGGTCGACACCCGTCAGCTTGAGCATCAGGTAGGCCAGGATCGAGGCCATGATCAGCTCCCACACGCCTTCGACCCAGAGGTGGACGACATACCACCAGTACTGTTTGTCGAGCGCCAGGTTGCCCGGGTTGTAGAAGGCGAAGAGGAACAGCAGCGCCAGACCCCAAAGGCCCAGAAGCAGGATGTTCGAGATCGCGGTCTTCTTGCCCTTCAGAACCGTCATCGAAACGTTGTAGAGGAAGATCAGCGCGGCCACGACGATGCCGAGCTTGACCCATTTGGGCTGTTCCAGGAACTCGCGCCCTTCCTTGCCGAGGAAGTAGTTGCCCTCGAACAGGTTGAAGACGTAGGTGAGCACCACGCCCAGCGTACCGATCACCAGGATCGCGAGCTGAATATAGGCCAGCTTGGTCGAGTGGATCTCACGCTCGGCCTCTTCCGGGATCAGGAAATAGGCGGCCCCGAAGAAGCCGGTGATCAGCCACACGATCAGCGAGTTGGTGTGCAGCATCCGCACGATGTTGAACGGCAGCGACTCGGACAGCGTGTTGGGCGAGACATAGATCCAGCCGGCGAGCAGACCGCCCAGCACCTGGATCGCGAAGAGGCCCATGGCTACGGCAAAGTAGACCAGGGCGATTTTCTGGGATTCGTATTTCATTGCTCCGTTCCCTCCTTAGCCCGCGTCGTTGGGGGGCCAGTCCTGAGCGTCGATATTGTCCGTCCAGATCAGGAAGTTGCTCAGATCGCGGATTTCTTCGTCGCTGAGGTTGAATTGCGGCATCTGGCGGCGGCCTTCGATGCCGGTGGGTTGCGCCTCCATCCAGGCCTTGAGGGTTTCGAACGCCTCGTCAGGGTCTTCCAGGACGCCCCAACGGGTCATCACGTTGGCGACCTCGGGGGCGAAATAGGCGCCCTCGCCCAGGATGGTGTGGCAGTTGATGCAGGCGTTGTCCTCCCACACCCGTTTGCCGCGGATCACACTGTCATCCAGTTTGTCGGCATTGGTCGAGGTGGTGACGATGTAACGGTGTGAGTGGAAAGAAAGCCCCAAAAAGATGAGGATAAAGAACAGTGACCCGCCATAGAATATGTTGCGGGCCATGGACTTGGTCATGACTTCGCGCATTGCGCTCTCCTTTGCGCCGCGTTGCTGGTGCGGGGAGCATGGCGAGGCGGCGCGCGGAGCGCCTTAACGAAAGTCAAGGCTGGGGGAATGGGTGGCTGGCGTTTAGGGGCCGCTTACGGCGTTACAATGCGCCCGGAATTAGCCAGTTGTCGGGGGTGCGTTCGGTTGCGCCAGGGGTTGAGGCCCTTATCGGTCGCTGTCCGCCCTGTCTGGCGTCCACGGCTCTCGCCCGACCATCCGGTCTGCTTCCGCCGTGATGTCGTTCATATGCTGCTCAAGGTTCTGACGCAGCGCCTCGATCTGCTCTTCACTGGCCTTGCGTGGAACAGTTTCGGTCCATTCGCGGCAGATGAACACGCCATCGTTCCGCCAGGGTCGCGGCAACAACAGCCGGTCCCAGGTTCCGGCCTCGCGCCCGTGACGGGCGGAATAGGTGATGCCGAAGATCCGCTTGCCCGACGTCCGCGCCCAGATCAGCGGCACGGTTGAAGAGATCCGCTCGGGACCCCGGGGGCCGTCGGCGGCGATGCCGATCGAGATGCCCTGTTTCATCTTGCCCAGCACCTCGCGCGACAGGGCCACGTGGCGCTTGTGGCTGGACATGGCGATGGTGTCCATCCCGAAGAGCTGTTGCACCCGCCCCACCATGCTGCCGGCGCGCGCAGCCGAGGTGATCGAGCAGATCCTGCCCTTGTCCAGCGGGAAGAAATAGGGTGACTGCGCCAGCCGCTGATGCCAGAGCACAACGATGACCGGCTCGCCCTGCGCGGCCAGTTCGTCCAGCTCCTCGTACCCGATGCGCTGCCATTTGGTGTTGCGATGCACCAGGCGGATATAGCCCGCGATGCGCCGGGCGATCCAGTTCAGCACGGCTTCGCTGTCGGCTATCTTCTTTCGCAAACTCAACGGGCGCATCCTTATTGCTGGCCGAACTTGTCTTACCGTTCTCACCGGGTCGCGCAACTTCTTTGTGGGGCAGGCAGGGGCGGCGGAAAGTGAAAAAAGCCTCTTGAGTCCATCGCGCCGCTGGCATATCTGAGTGCACGCCTTAGGGGTATAGCTCAGTTGGTAGAGCGACGGTCTCCAAAACCGTAGGTCGCGGGTTCGAACCCTGCTGCCCCTGCCAAATCTCTCAATGCCATGCAGATTACGCCACGCCGTTCGAAGGAAGTCCCGTGCGGGGTTTCCGGCTTGCAGAATGGCGGTGTTTGCCCTGCCCACTCGCGAATGTTGATTGCAACGCCGTGGGAGAGCAACAGCGTCGGTCCGATGAGAACCGCCGCAAGGCCTTGGTTGCGAACGGAAAAACTCCGTCACCTGAGCCGGCCCTGTGGGGGACGGAACTATTTTTTCGAAAAAAGTTAACGATATGTGATCCAGTTTACTGAACGGGCGGCGGATTCATGCCACATTGGGGATGTTAATGAGTGAGTGTTTAACTGTTTATTAGAACACAAGTTTTTTGAACTTCTCCCTGAGATTAGGGCGCGCAATTGATCTGCGCGCCCGCTTTTATTTTTGGGCGTCACCCCAACGTCTCCGGCACAGCCTACTGTGCGATAGATATGCCGAAGTATCGGGCCTGTGACCCCGACTGTTTTGCCGCAACTCCGATTGACCAAAATGCCCGCCGGACCGGAGATCTCGAATATCGGTGGCCCACGTTACTGAACTGGCCGGCGACTCTTGTCAGATTACGGGCGTTGACGAGTGAATGTGAGTGTTTTTGCGTTTGTGAGCGTCTAGCGGAGGTCATGCCATCATGCCCAAACTCATGGAGTTGAACAAAAAAGACCTGGCAAAAAATCAAGTCAAAATCGGGGGTTACCTCGTCGCCATGGTGGAAGAAAGCGGACGCCGCCGTTGGACCCGCGCTTACGAAATTCGACAAGGCCCGTTCCGATTGGAAGAAGAAGAAAACCAAGAAATCCCTTCAGGCGTATTCGAAAGCGCTCGACGATCTGAACAAGGCTTTCGAGAGCTTCAAGGACAAGAAGAAGCTGGCGGAGAATGTGCAGAAATCGGATCTTCAGAAGGAAATTACCAGTTGGCAGGGCGAAATCGCCAAACACAAGAAAGAGCTGCCGAAGAAAACGAAGCCGGTGGAGAAGTCCGACGATGAACACATCGCCAAACTGCTGGCGAATGTGGATGATGCGGCCATGGAGAAATGGGCCTACTCAAGCTGACCCAGCATCCTCGCGGCCATCTGGAAGCGCCCAGTTGCAAATGGAGGGCGTTTGCCCGCATTAGCCCGGGCGCAAGCGCTGTAATTCAGCCCGCAAGATCAGTTCGACCCGGCCACAGACCCGGAGCTTTCGGCTTCGTCCGTGCGGTCGCTGTACCGCACCCGCATCTGGATGGCCTGAATAAACCGGCTTTTGTCGACGAGGGCAGACAGGAAATCGCCCAGATAGTCCCCGTGCAAGCCCGCCTCGATGGCGGCATCGAACGCCGCCTCGCCTTGTTCGAACCGCTCCTCGCGAAGCAACACCAAAGCGTTGATGAACTGAGTGTAGCTGTCGCCGGGTTTCAGCTGCAATGCTCGGTCAATGGCGGCACGGGCCTGCGGGAGCCGATCCAGTTCCATGGCAATTTCGGCATGCAGCCGGTGATCGTAGTGATCTGCCTCCTCAAGCGCGACACTGCGTTCGATTTGGGTCAGGGCCGCAGCATAATCACCGTCGCCGGCCAGAAGTTTCGCGCGCCAGAACAGCAGGTAACTGCTTGCGCCAGCCTGCTTTTCAGCTCCGGCCAGCAGCTCGTTTGCCTCGGACCCGCGGCCAAGCGCGACCAGTGCCCGCGCCTTGCGCACATATCCGTCGTCGGCTGCCGGCCAGGCTTCGATAACCGCATCGGCGTCCTTGAGCGCCTGCTTGGGGCGGTCCAGATTCAGCAGGATCAGGGACCGGCGCGAGCGGGCCGAAATGTAGTCGGGGTCGATCTCCAATGCGCGGGTCACGTGATCGAACGCCTCGTGCCATTTGTCCTGCTGAGACAGGACATAGGCCAGCCCGTATTCCGCGTTCGCATCCCAGTCGTTTTTGGCAAGCGCAGTACGAAACTGCTCCAGCGCAGGTTCGTATCGGTCCGCATATGCCAGCACCCAGCCCAGTTCGCGGATCGCCCAGCGATAATCGGGATCCAGGGCCAGCGCCGCGCGCATATAGCCGGTGAACTCATCGAGATCGATCTGTCTGGCATGGTATTGGCTGGCGGCGAGACCCGCCACGTTCTGGCCCCGGGGTTTGCGCGCCACCGCCTGGCGAAACAGCTCGGCGGCCGGAGCATAGTCGTCGCGCATATACAGAATCCAGGCGCTCCCCTGCAGTCCTGGTTCGGCCTGCGGGTCGATGGTAAGGATGTCGCCAAAGGTCGCATCGGCCCGGTCCAGATCGTCGACGTTGATGTATGACCAGGCCAGGCTGTCCAGCATTTCGATCCGCTGACCATCGGACGCCCTGTTTTCCTCAAGACCGCGCGTGCAGATTTCAATCAGCCGCTTGGCGGTGTCGTCCCCGGCGATACAAGCCGAGGCGTAGGTCAGCTGCGAATCCGTCAGGAGGGGCTTGGCGCTGGCATCTCCGCCCGATGCGACGGCGGCCAGCAGCACGGCGAGCAAGAGGCCGGGCAGCGATGCGGGCGCGGGTGAAAAATCTGTTTGGCGTCGTGTCATTTGCCGCAGAATACGCATGAATGTGCAAAGAAAAAGGCCGCTCTTGTTGAGCGGCCTTTTTTTGGTTTGGTTTGTTCG
>NZ_WPZY01000070.1 GCF_013031405.1 Ruegeria sp. HKCCD8929
AAAAAAACCGCTGAATTCACCAAAAATCTCTTGCAATGCAGGAGCCATCCACAGATGCCTTTCCTGAGCAATCTGATTGCCGCAAACGCATTCGGCTGGTTTGCTCGGGAAGCTGACGTCCGATATTGGGTCGCATAGCAACCGCTCCGCCTCTCCTTGGTCTGTTCTATGATGGGTAACTCAACATCTCTTTTGCCCTTCATGGCATCAAGGCTTGTATTGCAAGTATTGGAAGCCCATACACGTAAGGCTAACGTTTTTCTTTTTCGACCTGCTGTCTCCAAATCTCGGCGTTCAGTCTTTCGATTCAGACCGACCGCGCCGAGCCGCCGCAATGATGCGGGCGGCAGAAATCTAGGAGACTTCAAACATGGCAAATGGCACAGTGAAGTGGTTCAACTCGAACAAAGGTTTTGGCTTTATCGAGCCCGAAGATGGCAAGCGCGACGTGTTCGTGCATATCTCGGCACTTGAACGTTCCGGTATCAGCGATCTGAAAGATGGCCAGAAGGTCACTTTCGACGTGGAGGCTGGTCGTGATGGGCGCGACAGTGCTGCCAATCTAGCACTAGCCTAACCTATTGCGGGCACCCGAGAGGGTGCCCGTTTACTCTATGGGCACCAAGAGTGCCTTTGGAGAGCAAGCAAGTTGCAACCCCAGGAAGGGACCCGGCACTCGCGCAACACCGTGTGCCTGACACGAAACTCAGTTTTTTAACTGGCGATCACTGTTATCCCCAATATTGCGTTATGGCCGCAGCGTGGATTGCGCTATCCATCAGTGTCACCCTCTATGAAAGCCTTAACTGCGCGCGACTGCACATTTGGGACGAAAATGGTCGCCGCCTGTCAACGTTCTCTGAGGCTTTGTCGAATGCCAATTCCAAGGAACTTTCAGTGTAGCCTGGCACGCACTAGATAGGCCTCGATGGTATCGCCGCCAAGGGCACGAATGGCCTCCAATCGGTGGAGGCCTTCGATCAGCACAAACCTCTTGTTGTCCGCGCGTATTTGAATCGGGGTTTTCTGGCCGTTCTTCAAGATATCTTCCGCAAGTGTCAGAACTTTTTTCTGATCAAGTGTTTTTGCACGTTTTACAGGCACATAGATCGATTCGAGTGGGTATGGTCTTTTCTCCAGCATGAGTTAATTTTTGCAACCTTTCGTGCATTTGATCCGGTTCAGAATTCTCTTCGAGAACAGGCGCTGAAACGTACGTCACAGAACCGAACGGACAGCGCTGCGCAGTTCCTGGTGCATGATCCAAGTTGCCGGTTCGTCTTCACTTTCGATGTGAGAAAACGCTAGGACCTGCGCAGCGCCATCATTCTGCGTGGGCCCGATTTCCGGAAGATCCAGATCCAGATATTCTGCGATAAGCAGTCCTATTTTTTTGAAGACCTTGATGGAAGCCTCGCGCGACCTGTAACCTGCTGTGTTAGACAATTGACCGACGGTCAGACCTTCCTTCCCTGCGATTGAAAGTGCTCTAAGCATTGTGACCTGCGCTGGTGTAAACCTGACCTGGCGCAATGCCTCGGTGTATTCTCCTTCACTAGGAACCAGGGTGCCCGAGTTTCCCGCCAAACGGCGTTGGCCGCTGCGTTTCCTGTCACGTTCCTCGAGAACTTCTTTTAACGCTTCAATAGCCAATGCCGGTGTTTCGCCAACCGCATCGGCAATCATTGCCTGTGTTTTGGCCGGTGGTTTGGGGAACGCCCGCGCGACGCTGTTGCCGCTCAAAATGCCAGCTTTTATCAAGTACTTCCCGAATTCTTCTTCAATAACTCCCGATACGTCAGCATTCCTCGTTTGACGAACGCTGCGGTGTTGAAATGCTCTCTGTTCCAGACCAGGAACTGACGTCTTTAAGTCCTGAAGGCTTACTTGAGGGGCTTTTTTGCGCATCAGAGCAACACCACAACAATTATCGCTGCCACGAACACCACTGACACGACAAACAATACGACTCCGTAGGATCGGCGACGAGCCCTTTCGGCTTTGAGTCTTTTGCCTAGATTTTCGTCGATTGAGTTAAGAGTCACGGCTTGGTCCTTCCAGCTATGTCAGGGCGGTGGCGATTTCTGCCAGCCTATTGTCTCGGCACGTTTTCGGCGCATGCATCGTTCTGACGTTTGAAGGGCCGATTGCATTCCCATCCATCACCTCTTCGGTTCAAATGAGCGTTTGATGGGACGATGATCGCCACGCATTTGTCTTGGTTTGCGCGAAATCCACGCTCGCATTTCCACCCAGAATAGGTGCCAGGCGAAAGATATGCGTGATCAGGAACAGCCACAGGCTCGCATCCGCTCTCCGTTGCCTTGAAACCTCTGAGGCACACCCAACCGACCGCACTATTCTTGTCAGTCAGGCGCCCGTTTTTGGGGACATCTATTGCAACGCAATCCTGACCTTCCTTGCGAAATCCCCAGTTGCAATGTGTTTCCTTTGTGCCAAATCGGGTTACAACAAAGCCGTTTTTTGGCGCAGTCACTTCTTCACATTCATCTCCCACACGTCGAAACAAGCGATTGCACTTCCATCGATCCTCTGTCGAAGCAAGGTAGGCATTTTCAGGGACTCTTATTTCCTCACAAAGATCTCCGGCACGCTGAAAGCCATAGTTGCACTCCCAGCCTCGACCATAAGAACTGCCTGTTAAATATGCGTTTTTAGGAACATTTGCTCTTTGGCACGATCCGTCCCTGTTTTCGAATCCTTCGTCACAAACCAATCCGTGGGCACTGCCGGTCTCTTGTGAATTTGCAGGCGCCACCTGAGCTGGAAGTTGTGTTCCTGAAAGCAATGCAAGGACTGTCAGGATCAAAAACCAAACACCGTGCGTACAGTCGATTGTGGTCAGATAATAGCGGAGCCCGGGGCCTGATCTATTGGGCATCGAGCACGCATTTTGAGAGCCATGTATTATTCATGTTTTGCCTTCGTCCAGGTGTCGCGCAACGTCTGGAACTTGTCAGGGGACGTTTGCGAACTGATGTGCGTCGAGAGTTCTTTTCGGACGCCCCAACCAAACCTCCGCCTACGCTGGGGCACATGCTACATGTTTTTCTGAAGGCCATTGGATCATCGAAGCCGGCAGCATCGCGACTACGAATAAATTTCACCAACGCACTCTTGTGGTTCTTGGCCAGCTTAGAGTCAAGGACGTTTCCTTCGTCGCAATGCTGTTAACACCCGGACAGAGGGATTTTTGATACAAGCATGGGACTAGGTGGCAGTTTGAGGAACCGGATGGCCATATTCGGTGCAGACCGGACATTCAGTTCCGCTCAGTGAAGGGGGAAGGCGCGGGACTTTCCCGTCATTCATTTTTGAGTTTCGCCGGCGCAGCATTCGTTCGCAATCGTGGCACGCCTTTCGTTGCGATACAGCGCATGTCACCGAAGCAGTCGTTCACGGGCGGCGATTTGAATCGGACCTACCCGTACTTTCGCCGCGGCGCGATCCCACAACTCAGTCGCAGACACAACCGTCTTTTTGCTCGTGCGGCTCTCGCTGGCGCAGCATTGCCTCGCACGCACAGCTACTCGTTCAATGCGATGCAGCACATATCGACACAGCGGTTGTTGTATCCGCTCCCAAACTGTCGCTGTGCAGTTGCTATCAAGCTCCCGGCATCCAGCCGCCAATTTCCTTGACTTCCAGAAACTCCTCGATGCCCCATTGGCCGCCTTCGCGGCCGTTGCCGGATTGTTTGTAGCCCCCGAACGGGCAGCCTTCGGCGGCAGAGCGGAAATTGCCGTTCATCTCGACCATGCCCGAGCGCAGTTTGCGTGCGACGCGATTGGCGCGGGCGGGATCCCGGGTCTGAACATAATTGGTCAGCCCATAAGGTGTGTCATTGGCAATGGCGATCGCCTCGTCTTCGGTGTCGAATGGCATCATCGACAGGACCGGGCCAAAGATTTCCTCGCGCATGATGGTCATGTCATTGGTGCAATCGGCAAACACGGTGGGGCGCACGAAATAACCGCAGTTGAGCCCGTCGGGGCGGCCTTCGCCGCCGGCGACCAGCCGCGCGCCATCTTTGATGCCGGTGGCGATCATGTCCTGCACCTTGTTGAACTGCACTTCGTTCACCAGCGGGCCGATATGCGCCCCGCGGACCGAAGCGAGGTTGACCTTTTGTGCCTCGGCGGTGGCGCGGGCCTGTTCGACCGCCGCGTCATAG
The DNA here is from genome assembly GCF_013031405.1 of Ruegeria sp. HKCCD8929. GTDB lineage: Bacteria > Pseudomonadota > Alphaproteobacteria > Rhodobacterales > Rhodobacteraceae > Ruegeria. Next base: position 4,196 of record NZ_WPZY01000070.1, read on the forward strand.
CGCGACCGGTGCACCAGCATGCGGGTGGGCGCGTTGCAGGACTGGCCTGAATTGTCAAAGCAATGGGTGGCCCCACGGGCGACCGCATCGTCATCGGCATCCTCAAAGATGATGTTTGCGCCCTTGCCGCCCAGTTCCAGCGTCACGCGTTTGATCGTGTCGGCGGCGGATTTGGTGATTAGCTTGCCGGCGCGGGTGGACCCGGTGAACGAGATCATGTCGACATCGCGATGAGCGGTCAGCTGTGATCCGACGCCGGCGCCGTCGCCATTGACCAGATTGAACACCCCGGCTGGCACGCCGGCCTCGTGAACATATTCGGCAAACAGCAGGGCCGACATGGGCGATTCCTCGGAAGGTTTCAGCACCATCGTGCAGCCGGACGCCATCGCGGCAATGACTTTGAGCGTGACCTGGTTCATGGGCCAGTTCCACGGTGTGATCAGCCCGCAGACACCAATCGGTTCATAAAGGATCCGGTCATTTGGCGCGTCCGCGCTGAGCGGGCGTTCGAACTCGAACGCCTCCAGCGTTTTGATGAAGGCTTCGATATGCACCTGCCCGATGATGGTTTGCAGCCCCTCGCCCAGATCAATGGGGGCGCCCATTTCTTCGCTTTGGGCCTGACCCATTTCAGCGGCGCGGGCCATGTAAATCTCAAGGATCTTTTTCAGATAGCCCAGGCGCGTTTCCTTGCTGGTTTCCGCCCAAGACGGAAAGGCTGCTTTGGCCGCTGCGACGGCCGCATCGGTATCGGCCTGCCCGCCCAGCGAAATCGTGGCAAAGGGTTCTTCGGTCGACGGGTTGATGACGTGATGATCGGTGCCGTCAATCGGATTGACCCAGGCGCCGCCCACATAGAATTTGCGTGCGTCTTTCATTTGTTCAGGCCTTTGTGGAAATTTCTTCGCAGGTCAGCAACGTGACCTCGCCATCAAGGATCGGTTGGGCGATCCCGAAAAACCGCGCCACCACGTCGGAGTTATTGTGTGCATCCATCGCGGCCTGATCGGTGAAACGTTCATATGTCGTGAAGGTGCCGGGGCTTTGCGGGTCTTCGGAGATGAAGAAGCCGACCGTGTCTGACTCGTTCTTCTGCACGTTGTCGGCCACCTCCAAAAGCGCCTGGCGCATCGTGTCGGCATAACCGTCCTTGGTCTTGATGATCGCTGTGATGGTCAGCATGGTGTCCTCCTGCAATTTCGGTTTGTGTCTGGGGCGTCAAAGCCCGGCGAATTCCTCGATCAGATTCGGCTCTGCGATGGCCTCGGGCGAGAGTTCCTGTGCGATCTGGCCCTTTTGCATGACCATCACCCGGTCCGAGAGGCCGCGAATGAACTCAAGGTTCTGCTCGACCAGAACAAAGGAGATCCCATAGGCCGTCTTGAAATGAGTCAGGCGCTCCTGGATTACCTCGATGATGGAAGGCTGAATGCCTTCGGTCGGTTCATCCAGCAGGATCAGCTTGGGGGATGCGGCCAGACAGCGGGCCAGCGCCAGAAGCTGCTGCTCGCCACCAGACAGTACGCCGCCACGTCGATCGAGCAGCGGTTTGAGGCGTGGGAAGTCTTCCAGGAGGCGATCAATCAGCCCTTCTTCCGCATTGTTCACCGCCGCGATCTGCAGGTTTTCGAGAACGCTTAACGCCGGGAAGATCTGTCGCCCCTGCGGCACATAGCCGATGCCCGCCCGGGCGCACCGTTCCGGCTTCCAGCCCGTGATGTCCTGCCCCTGATAGGCGACCGCCCCGCCGGTTGCCCGCAAATGCCCCATCATGGTGCGCAGGAGCGTTGTCTTGCCCATGCCGTTGTGACCCAGGATGCCGACGAATTCATTTTCACCGACCGAAAGGTCAATGCCAAAGAGGATCGGGATTTTGCCGTAGCCCCCCGTGAGGTTTGAGACCTTCAGCAATTCAGGCTGCCGATTTGCCAAGATAGACATCGCGCACCCTTTCATTGCTGAGAATGGCTTCGGTCGTGTCCTCGATCAGGATTTCTCCCTGATGAAAGACCGTGACCTGTTTGCCGATCATGCGGATGAACTGCATGTCATGTTCCACGACGATCAGTGCATGGCTCTGATTGAGTTCGTGAATGATCTCGGCCAGCCGGGTTGTTTCTTCCGCCGAAAGCCCCGCAGCTGGCTCATCCAGGAGGATCAATTCGGGGTCCTCGGCGATCACCATCGACAGTTCCACGAACTGGCGCTGCCCATGGGCCAATTGCCCCACCGTTTCGCCCGAGATGTGTGCGATGCCCATCCGCTCCAGGGTTTTTTGCACGATCTCATTGCGCATGAGCTTGTCCTTGGTGCCGCGCACCGCGACCCAGACGTTTTCGCGAACGCTCAACCCGTCGAAGACATTGGGCACCTGCGTCTTGATCCCAACCCCACGCTTGGCAATGGCAGACGTCTCAATCCCGCCAATCGGCGCACCGTTCAACAGGACTTCGCCCTTGGTTGGCGCGTATTGCCCCGTGATTGTCTTGAAGAACGTGCTTTTGCCTGCACCATTTGGACCGATGAGGCAGCGCAGCTCTCCCTTGGCGAGTGAAAAATCCACGTTGTGGAGTGCTTTCACGCCGCCAAAATGCTTGCAAAGCCCTCTGGTCTGCAAAAGCGGTTGACCGGTGCTCATGGCGCGCGCCTCTTCTGCAGCCGCGCCAAGACCCAAGTCAAACCGTCATTCAGCAAAGGCAAGAGGCCACGTGGCACCAGCAGTACAAAGACGATCAGGATCGCCCCCAGCGCCACATTCGGATCGACAAAGCCGGAACGCCCAAGCGAGGTCGTGATCATCTGAAGCGCGATGCAGCCGATCACCGGGCCGACCAGGGTGCCCAAGCCGCCAACGATCACCCAGATCAGAATGCGCGCGGTGCTGGCCATGTCGAACATGGTTGGCGCCACGAACACCGCGTTGGCGAAGATCATGCCGGAAACCCCTGCGATCCCTGCTCCGATACAAAAGAACGCCAGCTTGTAAGGTCGCGCGTCATACCCCAAGAGCTCGGCCCGTGTCTCGTTCTCGCGGATGGCGACGACGACACGCCCGAAGCGGCTGGCCAGAACCGCCTTGCAAAGGAAATAGCAGACGAAAAGACAGACAATCGCGACACCGTAGAGCGCCTCGGGCGAAAGAACCTGCCCGTTCAGCGGGTTCTCCAGCAAGGGCGTTCCCGGCATCCCGTTGAACCCACCCAGCCGGGCCTTGCCAATGGCATAGGCATCTCCGCCGGTGCTGTTGACCAGTTTGAACAGGATCAGCGTGACGGTGAGCGTGATGACCCCCAGATACACGTCGTTCAGGCGGCCATAAAACATGAAGTAGCCAAGGGCGGCGGCAAAGACCGTGGGCACGATAATGGCCAGAAGCGCGCCATAGATCGTCGCGTCGAAGTTCCAGGCTCCGACCGCATAGGCATAGCCGCCAAGACCGAAGAACGCCGCCTGTCCAAAACACAAGATCCCCCCGTAGCCCCAGATGAAGGCGAGGCTCAGCGCCAGGATCGCCAGGCTGACATAGATCGTTGAGGAGATGATCGTGTAAAACTCCACGATCCGCGGAAAGATGAGGAGCGCGAAGAGCCCGATCAGCGCCACGGCAATCAGTTCTGTGCTGTTTCGTGTCGGGCCCATCAGATCGACCCCTTGAAGAACCGGCCGGTGATCCCGTTTGGCAGGAAACGAAGCAGGATGATGGCCGCAAGAAGAAGTGCCGCGTCCCCCACAACCGGTGTTGTGGCAAAGGTCGTCAGCGTACCGACCGAACCCAACAGACCCGAGGCGCTGACAAGACCGGTCAGGATCGCCTCACCTCCCGAAATCACGGTGATAAACGCCTTGGCCACATAGGCCTTGCCCATGGTTGGTACGACCCCGGACAAGGGGGCAAGAAGCGCACCTGCCAGGCCATTGAGCGCTGCGCCTGCGGTGAAGGTGATGGAATAGACCTTCGACGGGCTGATCCCCAGCGAGGCCGCCATTTCCGAGTTTTGCATGGTGCCGCGCGCGATCAGGCCCAGCTTGGTGAAACGCAAGAGCAAATAGCAGGCGATCAGCAGCAGCACCGTCACCGCCACGATAAACATCTCGTAGACGCTGACGCCATACTGGCCGACCGTGAAACTCCCGAACGGGGCCGAGATACCTGCGACCGAGTTGCCAAAAAGCATTGTCGCTGCCCCGATTAACAGAAGGCTCAACCCCCAGGTCGCCAGCATCGTGTCGATCATCCGCCCATAAAGGTGGCGAACGACCAATCGCTCGATCATTAAGCCGATGACGGCCACGACGATTGGCGCCACGATTAGCATCGAAACCACGATGGGTATCCCCGCCTGCGTCGCAAAAACGGTTGTGAATCCGCCCAGCATGATAAACTCACCATGGGCCAGGTTAATCACCCGCATCATCCCGAATATCACCGCCAACCCCGCGCAGATCAGCGCGAGCGAAGCAACGGAATAGAGGACCTGAAGGATCAGGACGATGACATAATCCATCTAGGGTTTTACCTTGTGAAGGAGAGCACTGGCCGCGTGGAATGCGAGGCCCCCCGCGCGGCGATGGCTCGGTTACCCATCCCGAGAGGTGATTGTGTAATGTGTGTTGTCGTCGGGATTGGCGATCAGGTCACAAACCTCCGCTGTGTCCGTAGGTGCCAATTGGTCAAAGGACTTCAGCACGTCAAAAGCGTTGTCTTTCACCACGCCGATATGCACATCCTGGATGCAGTGATGTGTGGCCGGGTCAATGGTGGACTTGCCACCCGGGCCATCCACCACCGAATTGGCCTCCAGCGTCTCAATCACCGGCATCCGATCAACCGTGCCCGCCTTTTCGACCGCCTGTGCCCAGTGATTAATTGCATAGTAGGCAGCCGAGGCGAGTTCGTTGATATAGGGCGCGTTTGTGCCAAATTTGCCGTTCAGCCGCTCAAGGAACGCCTTGTTCGCAGGCGTGTCAAGCTCCTGCATATAGGCATAGGCCGCATACATCCCGTCGGATTCCTCTTTCGACAGCACGATATGCTCGTTGCCAACGCCGAAATCGGTGGAGAACATCGGAAGGCTGCCCCCAAGGCCCGCCGCTGACCACTGGCGGAAGAAGGACATGTGATTACCGCCCACCAGCAGCGTATAAAGCAGGTCAGGCTTGGCCGCCTGGATGTTCTTGATAGTCGGGCCGAACTCGGTCACATCCAGCGGAAAATACTCGTCGGCGATCACTTCGCCGCCATGGGCTTCGACATAGTGCTTGACCCAACGGGCCGAGATCCAGCCATAGTTGTAGTCCGCCGCGATCACATAGACCTTCTTGCCATTGAACTTGTCCATGACATGCGGAACGAGCTTTTCGATGGTCTGCGCGGGCGTTGTCCCTGTGCAGAAATAGTTGCGGTCGCAGGCGCCGCCCTCATAAAGCGTCGGGTAGAAATAGAGCGTCTGATAGCGGCGCAGAAGCGGGCGGATCGCCTCGCGCGAGGCCGAGGTGATACCGCCGAAGACGGCCGAGACACGTTCCCGCGTCGCCGCTTCGGTCGCTAATTGAGTGTAAAGCTGCAAGTCCGATTGCGGGTCATAGCTGATCAGGTCGATCTGCTTGCCCAAAAGCCCGCCCTTTTGGTTGATTTCGTCCACGGCCAACTGCATCGTTGCCACCTGCGGCTGGCCATAGATATCAAGCCCGCCGGACACGTCCGTGATGTTCGCAATTTTGATGGTGTCGTCAGCCGCTCGCGCCTGGGTCATGAGCCCGGGCGCCGCAAGTGCGCCGACCATCGCGGCTCCGCCTTTCAGAACGGATCTTCTTTTCAAAGACATGGATAAACTCCCCTGGTGTCGGTTTCCTTCTGGCCAGTGCAGACAGCGTTTGACTGACCTCATACAGGTTCATAAGAAATCATTCACTTTTCACCTAATTAGTCAATGGTGAAAAATGAACTATTTTTTCGGCACAAAAACAGAGAGTTATCGCGCGGGGAAGATTTCAACCAATTCGTAGTCGAGGCCCGTGGAGCGCATCAGATAGGTTTTCATCGACGTGCCTTCGGGCCGAATCTCGACGCGGCCACGCGCCCCGTGATAGGAGAAATTCTTGGTCACCCGCCGGACGCGTGCGGCGTCTAAAGCATCCCGCCGAAAACTTGAATCGGGGGATTCCCAAATGGTTGTCAGTGTG
>NZ_WPZY01000071.1 GCF_013031405.1 Ruegeria sp. HKCCD8929
CCAGCGACAATCTCGAAAGCCCGATCGCGCGCGCCTGTCTGCGCAGCCTCTATGGGGATCTTGTCCGTGGCGACTGCGAGGCCATGACCTTCAAGGCCTTCACCGACTGGACCGGGCTGAAGCTCACCTCCGAAGAGGGCGTGCTGCTCGATGAGCTGCCCCCGATCCAGCGGTTCTTGAACCGGGTTCTGGCCCTGCCCATCGACATGCAGAATGCGCTCTTTGCCGAGTTCATGGACAAGATCGAAACGGCGACCGACCGCGCCCGTGCTACCGGCACGCTCGATGTTGGCCTCGAGATCCTGCGCGGAGACCGCATTACCGCCGGGGAGCCGCAGGAGCTGCGCCGCTGCGAGGCGACTGGCCAGGTCACCTCACTGGTGCCGCTCACCATCGAAAACGCCCTCAACTATGCGACGGCTGACGACGTTCTGGAAAATCATCCACGGCTATCGCCGATGAGGAACGCCGCCTCGGGCTCTGTTGCCCTGATCAGCCCGCGCGCGCGACAGGTCTATGACAGCGATGGCGATCTCAGCTTCGAACGGCGCATGGTGCGGCCTGCGAAGAAGGGGTACCTGACCGAGCAGGAGTTTGAGCGCTCGAACTGGGAGTCTGTCAGCATCGAGGCTTTCCGTTCCGCATGGAATGCGGAGGTTGCCGGCCTTCCGGACTCTGAGATCCGCCAGCTGCAGCTCCTGACCGGGCTCATCCTGCCGATCTGGACCAGCATCCCCGGTGATAACACCCGGATTTACCGGGTACAGCCGGAGAACGGCCCGGCCTTGCTTGGCCGCGCGCTGCAGGAGGATCAGGCCGCCACCCTCAGAGGCCGCTTCATGAAACTCGATGAGGCGAGCAGCCCGGAGGATCTGATGCGCATCGTGCTCACCACCGACCGCGCGGTCGATCTCGGCAATGGGCACAGCCTTCGCAAGCGCCGCGTGGCCGGCCGGGACAGGCTGGAGCTCTCCGGGGTTGCCCGCGAGACCCTGCCCTGGCTCAAGTCGCTGGGGTGCTTCACCGAGATCCACCAGTACCAGCTGCGCGTGTTCCTGCCCTGGCAGGAGGGGGAGGAAGCTACAGCACTTGCGGCGCTCACCCGGATTGTTGGCCAACAGGGTGGCCAGTCCGATGCCATCGCGGCCGAGTGATGTGGTAGCCGTTCTCACCCTCTGGCTCACCGGCCCCCAAGAGCTTCCAAATGGCCGGGCAACCTGACTTGGACCTTCATAAACTCGGTGGAGAGCCTGAAACGCCGGCCATCAATGGTGCAAGGCGCTTTGGTCCAGGTGGATAACTGACGGCATATTGTGCTGATTGTTAGGGGCCATCCGAATTATTTTGGTCTCCACATCCCGCAATCAATGCGGCTTTGGGATCGTCTCACTGATCAGCTCGCTCCGGATTGGTTGCGCTGTAAATCTTCAGCACATTCGGCTAAGGTTCCAATTACTACTTGAGCGCGAAAGGTGGCATGATTTTGCCACCCGCAATTCCCATGACGCGGTTGGAGAGAGCAACGACGGAGCTATGAGACCTCGCTAGTCCTTGCACCACCTCCCCGCAAGCCCACTGGGAGTCAGATTAATGACCATAGAAACGCTTCGTAATTCGATTTTTGCTTTGCTTGCGGTATCAGTCACCGCCTGTTCCAAACCATATCAAACGCCAGAAATCGATGGCGCCGGATACAAGGGCATCCTCGCGAGTTTCCAGGAACATAACGTCAATCGCATTCGGGTTCTTATGACCCACGGGATGTGCTCCGAAGGCAAGAACGAAAAATGGGCAATGGGGCAGGCCCAGCTGCTTTCCAATCAGTTCGGCGGTGGCAATCTCGTATCCCGCGGCAATAAGGATTATGGAGGCGACGACGGTCCGGTCGTGCAGCGGTTCGACTTCCGTTTGAATGGCGAAAACAAGACGATCGACATGACCTTCCTCGCGTGGGGGAAGAGTATCGACAAGCATCGTAAACACATCGATTTTGACAATAAGCGCAGGCGCGATGACCCAGGATCCCCGATCCGGGCCAGCCTAAATCACGAAGTCCGGTCGAGGTTGATAAATGAGTGTCTGATCGACGCGATTGTCTATACCGGACCAAACGGTGACAAGATCCGCGCCAGTATGCAGGAAGCCGTCTGCGATGTGCTTGGAGGCGCAACGTTTGGCAAATCTGTTTCGAAAGCGGTGGGTGAGCGCACCCGATGCCAATTGTCGTTGCGCGCCAATGACACCGCCCCGATCTCGTTCATCTCCGTGAGCCTTGGATCAAAAGTTCTGTTCGATGCGGTGCTCGCTCTCGACGACAACCTACGTGGCGCCGCACTGGCGTCCCAGCTACGGGCACTTCAGGCGATCTACATGGTATCCAACCAGCTGCCCATTCTCAGTCAGGCCGATATCGATATCCCGCGCAAAAAGGCTGTGCCTTCAGGAGATACGCTATCGAAATTCCTGGATTTATTGGCAACCGGCCACGGCCCCGAAGAAGAGGAGCAACTGATCGATGTGGTTGCCTTCTCTGATCCAAACGACATCCTCGGATCCCGGGTGAACGAAAAATTCATCCCCACCAAGCAAACCTCGGTAAAATACGTGCTGACAAACGTCCTCGTCTCCAAGGATTGGACCTATTTCGGTGTGTTCGAAAACCCGGTTATTGCCCATGAGGGGCACAAGAACGGTGAGCCGATCTATCCCTTGATCGTCCATGGGCCTCGATGACGGCGACAAGCCCTCATTCCCAAGTGTGATTTCACCCAATAGGGTTGAATGGCTGCAGGAGATAGTGGGGCAGGTACACGCCGCTTCATCTTCGCGTGCCAGCGGGATTTGGACAAGCCAAACGCCCCTGGCCGTCAGGGGAAGGGGTCTACTCCGGTAGAGGGCAGGATCGTACGTTAGTGTCCGCAAGGGGATCGCTCATCGTTACAGCCGCCCGTCCTATGCAGTTTCCATGCAATCACCCGTTCGTGAGTCTCATATAATCGGTACGATGAAATTCTCAGATGCCCTGCCTTATTCGTACACCGGCCGTTCGACGCACCGCCAATGAATGGGCAAGACGCGGATGGGGTGGATGACGTCTGCACCTGACCGACGCGCAATGCGGCATTGTACAGAAGTCATCTTCTGACAGGAAAGGAGCCCCATCATGGAAGCTACGACAGTAGGATTGGATCTCGGCAAGGATATTTTTCAAGTCCACGGTATTTCGGCCGACGGCACGGTTGTCTTCAATCGTTCGATCCGGCGCAGACAGTTGCTTAAGTGTAACGACCTGCGAACATAATTGGCTCGACCTGCAATCATCGTGATTTTCGGCCCGAATTATTTGCATCTATCGAAGGGGACAAACCCGAATTATCTGCGAATGAACCCACATTATTTGCAACCAGCCTGCAATCATCGGCCCGAACCCAGATTACGTGCGAACGGCAGTCCGGTAGGAGAGCTTGGCATGCTTGGGTTGAAAGATTGCAGCGCAGCAATCGCCGTTCGCCGCACGGGTCGTGAACTCAAAAGACGCGGACATTGCCAACTTTCGCTGCATGCGTCCGAATGGCAGTGAAGGACGGTCAGTTACGAATTTGAACTATTGGATCGGGTATCGCGAAGGAATTCTGCAAACAGTCTTTTCGAGCCGGTCATGATATCCGGGCGCCACACTGCCATTGTCTGTAACTGCTCAAAAACATCCTCGAATTCGAGGACAGCCAACCCCGGAACAATCGAATTCCGGACGCTGTCTGTCAGGATGGTCACGCCCATGCCGCTTGCCACCAATCCCAGGATACCTGCGGTGTTATACGCCTCTTGGACAATCCTTGGTTCAAACCCAGACCTGCGGCAGAGTGGGAAGAGGTAGGCATAGAATTGCTGCCAGTCTTTCGAGGACCCATGTACGAAATCTTCGCCCGATATCTCCTCCAGTCTGATCGACTTGCGTACCGCAAGCGGATGAGCCTCGTAGACAACACAGACGAAGGATTCCGACTGGATCGGACATTGCTCATACTCTGATCGGTCGATCGGCCCTGTAACAAAGCCAAAGTCCAGAACGCCCTGATCCAGTTTTTGCAATTGCGTGGTCGTAACATCATGGTGAGGCTGCAGGACAATGCCTGGTTGCTGATCTTGGAATGCCTTTAGCTGGCCCGGCAGAACGCCCGATATTGCCGTGTCCGTATACCCGATCCGCAAGGCGCCGATCTGGCCCTGGTTGACCCGCCTAGTGTTCTCGATGACATGTTCAACGGAATTGACAATTGTCAGGCAGCCCTCGAAAAAAGTTTCCCCGGCAGTTGTGATTGTGACGCTTCGGTTAGAGCGATCAAACAGCTCCACGCCAAGTTCCTTCTCCAGGTATCGAATGGCGCGGCTGAGAGCGGGCTGGGCAATGCCCAACCGTTCAGCCGCGCGCCGGAAATGCAATTCCTCTGCCACGGCAATAAAATAGCGAATATGTCTGAGGCCAAATTTCATGATGCCCTTATGGCATCAATTAGTACTCAACTGATATTATCCAGACAACGAAAATCATGCCATCCTTGCGGGACAATTAGATAACAACACCCAACATGGAGAAACCTATGCCCACACTAGGCTTAAAATCAATCGTGGCATCCGCGCTCGCGTTGGCTGTCACCGGATCGGTGGCTTTGGCTGCTGATGTCACGATCAACCTTGGTTATGCCACAGCCGAAACCAGTTCCTACGGCACCATCGCCACCAAATTCGAAGAATTGGTCGAGGAATACACCGGCGGGAGCATCGACGTCAAAATTCGTTGCTGCGCTCAACTGACGACCGAAGACGAAGCTTTCAAGGCAATGCAGCTTGGCACAGTGGACATGTACATCATAACGATGAACAATGTTTCGCCGCACTTTCCATTGATGGATGCGTTCGTGCTGCCCTATATCTTCCAAAACAAGGAACACGCCTATAAAGTTCTGGAAGGTGAAGTGGGGCAGAGTTTCGCCACTCAACTGCAAGAGGCCACCGGGGTGCACCTGCTTACATACGGCGTTGTCGGCGATCGCGATTTCTTCAACTCGCGCAACCCGATCACCAGCATGGCGGACATGGAAGGAATGAAGATCCGCGTTCCCAAGAACCAGGTGATGCTCGATACCTTCACCGCCTTTGGTGCCGCTCCGATTCCTCTGCCCTGGGCGGATACGCCGACGGCCTTGCAAACCCGCACCGTTGATGGTGGCGATGCCGGTACACCGTTCGTAAAATCGCAGAAGTTCTATGAATTCATGCCACATTTCACGGCACTGGAGCACTTCAACTATTTCTCGCCACTTTTTGCCAGCGACAGGATCATGGGCAAACTGGACGATGCCCAGCGTGATGCCGTGATGCGCGCTGCGCGAGAGGCGGGTATCTATCAGAAAGAGGTTGTCTCGGCTCAGGTCGAGGAAATTCGCACGTTCCTGACCACCGAGGGCGGAATGACAACGGCAGAAGTCGATAAATCCGACTTTATAAAGGCCGGTCTGAGCGTTCAGGACAAATACGCTGAAGAGGGCAGTGAAGAGTTCAACGCGCTGCTGGCCGCGATCCGCACCGCAGCCGAGTAAGGCAATTCACAACCAAACAAAGGGCCTGTGGGCACGCGTTCACAGGCCTTGTTTGTCAGCCTTATCTGACACCGGGGGAAACGGTATGCTGTCCAGGATCGACAAACACTTTGAAGAGGTGCTGTGCGCCGTCTTCCTATGCGTCATCATTGGCTCAGTCCTGATGCAGGTGGTTCTGCGCTTTGTCTTTCATTCTGCCGCGGCATGGGCCGAAGAAACCGCAGTCTATGGTATGATCTTTGCCGTTTACCTCGGGGCTACAATGGCCACGCGGGAGCGTGCACATATTCGGATTACGCTGCTGGTCAGCCGTCTGCCGCGTGTTTTACAAATCGCCTGCGTGGTGGCCGCAGATGCCCTGTGGCTGGCCTTCGTGATCTTCATGATCGTGCAGACCACAACCTACACGCAATTGCTGTTCAAGGTGACGTACCAGACCCCGGGTCTGGGGATTGAACAACGCTGGGTGCAGATGTTCATTCCAATGCTGTTTTGCCTGATGCTGTTCCGCATTCTTCAGGTCTATTGGCGCTGGCGTGCTGATGAATTCCGGGGGCTTCCGTTATGACTGATACGACAGATCCGAAAGCCAGCTCGGGCATCGTCCCTGTTGTCGTGCTGGTCGCTCTGATCCTTGGCCTGATCATGGCGGTTGTTGCGGGCGCGAACGGGCCGATCGTAATGGCCATCGTCTTTGTCGTGACCATGGCCATTGGCGTGCCCATTCCGTTTGCTGCCGGTATTGCCACGGTTGCCGGGCTTTACATCGCCGACATACCGATGACGCTGATGGCGCAGGCCGCCTGGACCGCTTTTGAGCCTTTCCCATTGGTGACCATCCCGCTGTTTGTTTTGGCAGGTCAGTTGATGGAACAGGGCGGGATGTCCGAAAAACTCGTCAACATCGCGCAAAAGCTTGTTGGTGCCTATAAGGGCGGTATCGGGCTTGTCACAGTTGTGGCCTGCATGTTCTTTGCCGCACTTTCTGGGTCAGGTCCCGCGACCACAGCCGCGATTGGCTCAATCACAATTCCGGCCATGCAGGAAGAGGGGTACAGATCGCGCTTTGCCGGCGCTATCGCTGCGGCTGCCGGCGCACTTGGCAGCATGATCCCGCCGTCAAACCTTCTGATCATCTTTGCGCTTGTCACGGAAGTGTCTATCCCGCGCTTGTTTCTGGCGGGCATCATTCCGGGCATTGTTCTGGGCCTGATGCTGATGGTTGTCGTCTTCATCATCTCCGTAAAAAACGATTACGGCGGCACTGGCGAAAAATTCCGCTGGGGACCGCTGCTCGAAGCGTTCTGGGACGGCAAATGGGCGGTCATGGCGCCGGTCATTATCTTGGGCGGCATCTATGCGGGCATATTCACCCCATCCGAAGCCGCCGGCGTCGCCGTCGCCTATGGTCTCTTTGTCGGGATGTTCATCTATCGCGGCTTGACCTGGGTGAAGCTGTTTCACGCTTTCAAGTTTACGGCCATCGTCATAGGCACCGTGCTGTTCATTCTTGGCTCGACCAAGGCCTTTGGCCAGTTGGTAACCATTTTCGATATTCCGACAGCCGTGCTGAGCCTGTTTCAGGGTCTGGTAGAGTTCCCATGGCTGGTGATGCTGCTGATCGGTGTGTTCTACATCATCGTCGGCATGTGGTTGGAAAGCATCCCGCAAATCATCATCTTCACCGCCGTGTTTTTTCCGCTGGTAACCAGCCTTGGCATTGACCCGGTGGTGTTCGGTATCTTCACGGTCATGACTTGCGAAATCGGCTTCCTGACGCCACCTATCGGCGTCAACCTGTTCGTCGCGGCACGGATCAGCAAGATAAGCATCGAGGAAATCTCGGTGGGTGTCCTCCCCCTGTTGATCCCCTATGTCGTGATGATCCTGCTCTTGGTGTTTTTCTCGAGTTGGGTGACTTACCTGCCTGACCTAGTCTATGGGCCGATGCGATGACCGTAGACGATGATTTGCCGCTGACCGGTTATGTTGAACAATTGTCGGGGCGGCCCGGTGAAACGCTTGAGTTCAAGGTCTCGTCCAGTTCAGACAGGCCTTTCAAAGTGCGCCTGGTCAGATCCATCAGTGCCGATCCCAACCCAGCAGGACCGGGCATTCTGGAAGAAGACGCCTCGGCGTTCTTTGCGCCTCGTGAGGTCACATCGGTGCACCGCCCTTTCTATCCCGGCTCTTACGGGATGGCGGAGGCCGACATAGCGGCTGAGGCGGGCACGGTGCTGGATTTCGCGGTGACGATCTGCCCGACACAGCGTTGCGACCGCGTACAAAGCGTGTTGAGCTGTGGCGAGATTGATCTTTGCGTCGATGCAAATGGGGCGGCCTGTCTGAGCGCGGGAAAGGATCAGGTCTGTGTTGGCGAGCCGCTGAAACTGCGCAAATGGTACCGGCTCGAAGCCCGGCTTGCCGATGGCACGCTGACGCTGACGCAACAGCTGCTGGGCCGATACGCGACAGAGCCGGTCCGAGTTGTAGGACCGGTTGGCAGTCATGGCCTGAACGACCGACCCACTGTTGGCGCCCGCCTGTCGGACGGGCGCGTCACGCAGCACTTCAACGGCAAAATCGAAGCGCCAGTCATCGAGGCCGACGGAGTAACGCTTTGCGCGTGGGATTTCGCGCAAGGCATGACAAAGACCATGGTGCCCGCTCTCGCAGGCCCTGATCTGGCTCTAATAAATTTTCCTGCCCGTGCCATGACCGGTGCAAGCTGGGATGGGACCGAAATGAACTGGCGGCATCGGCCCGACCATTATGCCGCCATTCACTTTCATCAGGATGATATCTACGACTTCGGATGGGACACCGATTTCACCTTCACCATTCCCGACGATATGCCCTCCGGCATTTTCATCATGCGGCTGGAATGCGACGGGCACCACGAAGCGATCCCACTCTTTGTCTGCCCGCCGCTCGGTCGGCGCAAGGCAGACCTTTGTGTGCTTGTGTCAACGTTCACCTATGCGATTTACGGCAATCACGCGCGGCCCGATTATGACCCTTCATGGCAAGATCGGATAGCCGGGTGGAACGCCTATCCACATAACCCGGCAGAGTACCCGCAATATGGGCTGTCGACTTATAACTACCATTCGGACGGATCGGGCATATGCCATGCCTCACACCGTCGCCCGCTGTTCAACCTGCGTCCGGGCTACATAACTTTTGGCACAACGCTCTGTTCCGGGCTGCGTCACTTTCCCGCTGACAGTCACCTGATCAGTTGGCTGCATGCCAAGGGATTCGAGTATGATCTGGTGACGGACCATGATTTGCACACCCATGGCCATTCGGCGATTGCAGGCTACAAACTGCTCACGACCGGAAGCCATCCCGAGTATCACAGCGAAGAAAGCCTGAACGCGCTGCGTGACTACCGTGACAACGGTGGCCACTTAGCTTATCTCGGTGGCAACGGGTTTTACTGGCGTATTGCGGTCCATAACGTAAACGACGGCATGCTGGAAATTCGCCGCGCTGAAGATGGTATCCGCGCCTGGGCGGCGGAGCCGGGCGAATATTACAACGCATTCGACGGCAGCTATGGCGGTCTGTGGCGGCGCAATGGCCGTGCGCCGCAAGACCTCGTCGGCATCGGCTTTTCGGCGCAAGGTGAATTCTTCGGTGACCCATACCGGCGCGTGTCGGTCGATCCTGATGTCGAATGGGTGTTTAGAGGTATCGAAAGCGATGTCGTCGGCGATTTCGGATATTCGGGCAATGGCGCTGCGGGATTCGAACTTGACCATATGGACGCCCGTATCGGCACACCTGACAGCGCGGTTCTACTGGCACGTTCCGTCACCCGTGAAAGCGGGTTCATGTTGGTGCCCGAGGAACAACTTACGCACCTGACAAATCTCTCAGGTGGAACAGAAGCCGACGCAAAACACGCCGACATGATCTATTGCAGCTATCCCGGTGGTGGATCGGTCTTTGCCACGGGATCCATCACCTTTTGCGGTAGCCTGCCCTGGAATGATTACGACAACGACATCTCGCAGCTACTACAGAATGTGTTTGAGAAGGCGCTGGACTGACGCAGGTCTCGGCTTCCCTAGAAAACGGTTTCCAAACCACAATGTCTGGACTGTGCACATTGCGCCCATTCAAACAAAGCGCAGCATTCGCCGCTTTGGGCTCGTTCGTTGAATCCGCTGCGCTTTGTCTGAACGTCTGGTCTAGAAAGCGAGGGTTTGACATCCGCAACCCTCTTTGTAACAGCATGCCTATGCCATCTGGTTTCCAACCTCAGACCTATGCCGACCCAAAAGACAATGGCGG
>NZ_WPZY01000072.1 GCF_013031405.1 Ruegeria sp. HKCCD8929
TGACGGACGCAGCCCAGACCCCCATCAGCCGCGTGCAAACAAGTTGGCAATGCCGTCAGATCAACCAACCCAGCGCTTGCTATGGTCAAATGCGCTGTCATAGCCAAAGAGGGCTGCAGAGCCGCCCGTGTGCAGGAATACGACGCGCTCGCCCCTCTTAAATTGTCCTTTGCGGATCAGATCAATGAAGCCAGCCGCCCCTTTGGCAGAGTAGACCGGGTCGAGCAGGATCGCCTCCAGTTCGGCAAACATCTGAATGGCTTCAATGCCGCTTTCGGTCGGGATGCCATATCCTTTCCCAACATAGTCAGTGTTGGCGACGACATCTTCGCGCTTCACGATTCCTGCGCAACCAAGTTTTTCAGCAGTGGCACAGGCAAGGTTATAGACGTTCTCTTCCTGTTTTGGCTTTGGCGCACGTACACCAATCCCTAAGAGAGGGATCTGGGCGTTCATCGCCTTCAATCCCACGATCAGGCCTGCTTGAGTACCAGCGCTGCCGGTGGCGTGCGTGATGAGGTCAAGCGTCAGCGCACGATCATTGGCCTGCGCGAGAAGTTCAAATGCGCAGTTCACATAACCGAGTGCACCGGTCGGGTTCGAGCCACCACCGGGAATGGTGTAGACCTTCTTTCCGTCCCCGCGCAGCTTGTCCGCCACGGCCTCCATCTCAGCGTTCATGTCCAGCCCGCCGGGGCGCTTTTCAGTGGTGGCGCCGTGCAGGTGGTCCAGCAGGACATTGCCGTTGTTGTTGTAGTTTTTGTTGTTCGAGCCGGTGCGATCTTCCAGCAAGATGTGGCAATCCATACCCAGCTTGGCGGCAAAGGCCGCGGTCTGGCGAGCGTGGTTCGACTGTGTCGCGCCCTGCGTCATCACCATCTCGGCGCCTTGCAGCTCGGCCTCGGCCATCAGGAATTCCAGCTTGCGGGTCTTGTTGCCGCCGGTAGACAGTCCTGTGCAATCGTCACGTTTGATCCAGATTTCCGGCCCGCCTAGTTCTTTGGTTAAACGATCCAGGCGCTCAAGTGGGGTGGGAAGATGCGCGATAAAGCGGCGAGGGTATCGGGCGAGATGCATTGAATGCTCCTAACTTGAATTTCTTGCATCTTAACTTCGATGAAACTGCGTATCTAATTCGAATTCATAGACTTAACTTTCGCATATTGCATAACCTGTTTGTCTTCATATGCTGGCAACATGCAGTTGGATTGGATTGACGATATTCTTGCCGTGATCGACACGGGATCGCTGACGCGTGCGGCCGAGAGGCGGTTTCTCACGCAATCTGCCTTCACACGGCGGGTGCGCTCTATCGAAGAACGGATTGGATCGCCGCTGTTTGATCGGTCATGTAAGCCGGTGACAATTCTGCCTGGAGTGCGGGCCATGGAGCCTGAATTGCGCGAGATGAGCACGCGTTTACGTCGGTTGCAACACGATCTGAAAGTCTCAGTTGACGGGGGTGGTCGCGGTGTGACTTTTGTCTGTCAGCACGCGATCACTACGACGATCTCTCCATGGATCGTCAAACGGTTGACAAAGCCACAGGATGTGTCGGTCCGCGTGCGATCCGGGAACCGGGACAACTGCCTGATGCTGTTGCTGTCACGTGAAGCTGACTTTGCCATAACGTACGAGTGCCCTGGCGATCCCGGACCCTTCATGCCGCGAGCCTTTGACTCGAACATAATGGGAGAAGACTTCTTGGTTCCGGTTACGTCACCCGGTCTTATGGCATCGTTCGAAGGCATGAAGGTTCCCACTATCACCTACCCCCCTGATGTGTTTCTGGGTCGTATTATGGCCCAGTGCATCCTGCCTTCATTGCCGGAGGGAATGGTTTTGGCGCCAAAGGCAGAAACGGCGTTGACACTGGCGGCATGCGAATACGCTCTGGGCGGGATCGGTTTGGCCTGGTTGCCGATGACACTTGTGAGAAGGCACTTGGAGAACAAGGAACTTGTCCACATCGATCATCTACCTGAACAGAAGCTGAACATCACGCTGATCCGCTTGTCCGATCAACAAAGTGACGAGAACATTCGTATTTGGGAACACTTGACTACGCCGCTCGACACGCCCGGCCCATCATAGGGCGTTCCATACCTGCTCACCTGTTTTGTCCAGCCGCTCGAGCGAACAGAAGAGTGATAATGTCAGTGTGGCGTGCCAGTCAGGCCCACCGATTTGGGTCACATTTCCTGATGCAAGCTCTTTGGACACCACGCTTTCTGGCAGCCATGCAATACCACTGCCTGACAACATGCGCCGCTTGATGGCCTCGGTCAGTGCGTCCATGTAGCGCAAGGATAGAGGAGGGGTGCGTGCGCCGATTGTTTGATCGACAACGGACCCTAGAAAGCTGCTGGGGTCATATCCCAGATAGGGGATCAGGGTCCGGTTACTTCCGTCAAGGTCCCACCCTTCGGAGTGCGCGGCAGATGCTTCAGCCACGGGGATCATCTGCTCCGTCCCGATATCCTTGCGGGCAAATTGCCGCTCCTCGAACACAGGCTGCACGTCCTTGTGCCGGTAATAGAGCAGGAAGTCGCAAGTGCCGTCGGACAGTAACTGACAACAAGTGCTCAGGGTATCGGAGTAAATCCGAACGCGGAGGTTTGGGATGCTGTACTCGAACTCCGCAATTCGCTGCGAAAGGTAATTTACGGAAATCGTGTGCAGGACGGCAAAGCGCTGAAAGGCTGTGTGACCCTGTTCCTGCGCTCGAAGGGTTTGACGGATGTCGGTCAGGTTGGCGATTGTCTCTTGCGCCATGGGGAGAAATTGCTGTCCTGCCTCGGAAAGTTGCACCGGATAGCTGGATCGTTTGATCAACGGAACACCTAGCCAGTTTTCAAGGGACTTGATGCGGCGACTAAAGGCAGACTGCGTGATGTTCCGTTCTTCGGCAGCGCGGGTGAAATTCAGCGTTCGCGCCAGACACGTGAAATCCCGAAGCCAGTTGATATCCAATTCCTGCCCTCCAGCCGCTTGTACCCTACTGAAAAACAACAACTATGCAACATCGGAATGGATTGATGACGTATTTGAGTTGGCCTTGATCGCGATGATGCGCCTAGCGTTTGAGGCAGGTGTCCCCAGTAGTTTACGTCAATCAACACAAAGGACGCCTTGGGTACGGCGGAGCGGACAGCCGTCAGCTGAACCCGAAACAAAGGGAGGATTACATGAAATTTCCAATTAAATCGACGACAGCAATTGGCGTCGCTTTGGCTGTTGGTCTGACCGCTGGCGTTGCATCTGCCGAAACCACGCTGCGTCTGAGCACCTATGTGAACGAAGCGGATATCCGCTATGAGGGCTTTACTCACTTTGCCGATCTCGTTGCAGAAAAAACCGGCGGCTCGGTGAAGGTTGAGGTGTTCCCGTCGGCCACGTTGCACGGCTGGTCCGAAGGGGTCGATTCTGTTCAGGGCGGTGTGTCAGATATCAGCTGGATCAATGCAGACAACCGTCTGCCGTGCTATGCGGTCACTTCGCTTTATCCGGCAGAGGTCAGCCTTGAAAATCAGACAGGTCTTGATGCCGCATATGCGGAGCTGATCCGGGGTGAAGCCGCGAATGCGGGTCTCGTGCCGCTCTTTAACTCGAACTACTCCTACGATCAGGAATGGTGGTTTGAAGAGCCGATTGACGATATCGGAAAACTGGATGGCAAGCTCGTTCGCTCAATAGGCCCGCTGGTCAGTATGATGATCGAAAGCTGGGGTGGAGAGCCTGTGTTTGTGGCCCCGAAAGAGGTGTTTCAGTCGGCTGAACGTGGCGTTGTGGACGGCATCAACATGGGTGTGGCGACATATAGCTCGTGGAAGCTTTGGACCGTCATGCCCTACATGGTCAACGCCAATCTGTTTTATGGCAACATCCAGTACATGATGAACAAAGCCAAGTTCGACGCGCTGAGTGCCGACGAACAGGCCGCCCTGACCACCGCCGCCGCTGAAACCGAAGCGTGGTTGCAGCCACGTTATGAAGCCTGGGTGGACCAGCAGGTTGGCAACGCCGTGATGCAAGGCGGTGGAGCTGCTGTCTCAATCTCGGACGAACAGCGCACCAGTCTGATTGCCAGCGTGAAGCCCAAATGGGATGAAACGGTAAATGAAGCCTGTGGTATGGATATGGCCGACAGTATCCGATCCCTTCTTGAAAGCCACGCGCCCTGACAGATGGCGCATACTGGTGGTCTCGCAGGCCGGGGCCACCGTCACTCACCAGTGAATACCGAGGTTCGTCATGGATGACGGGATAGATCGTCTTATCCGCATCACCGAGCGTGCTGTTGTCTGGCTGGCTGGATTGGGCGCGATTGTCGTGCTGATCCAGATGTTGTGGATTTCTTACGGCGTTTTCGTGCGCTACGGGCTGGGCAAGCCGGACCGGATGGTCACCGAAGCGACGGCGCTGCTGCTATTTCCTGTGGCCTTCGCAGGGCTTGCCTATGCGTTGCGCGAGGATGCGTTTCCCAAAGTCACTATGATCACGGATCAGCTTCGCCCCGGCTTGCGCCGCCTCTTCGACATCGTAAACCACATCCTGATGTTGGGGGTTGGCGGGTTTTTCGCCTATGCCGGCGTCAGCGCGACGATCCGGTCGTTCAATTCGGGTGTCGCCTCTGAGATTCTTCACTGGCCCCGCTACATGTTCTGGGCTCCTGGCGCGCTGGCACTGGTAGTTTTCTCATTTTATGCCGCTCTGCGCTTGATCCGCCTGGTCCGCGACCCAGCCCCGTCAGGAGATCTCTAATGGAATGGTACACCGTTGGCCTTGGCCTGCTTGGCTTGTTGATGCTGTTCATCACCATTGGCCTGCCGATCCCTTTTGCCCTTGCCGCCGCCTCGCTGCCATTTTTGTGGCAAATTCAAGGGTGGGAGACTTCAATTGTCTCATCCGAGCTTAAGCTCTGGGGGGTTTGGATTGACTATATCCTGCTGGCCGTCCCGCTTTTTGTATTTCTTGGTGAACTGATAGGAAAGTCCAATATCGGGCCGAACCTCTATCAATTCCTGCATCAGGGGGTACGGATCAAAGGTTCTGCTGCTTACGGTTCCATCGGTGCCAGCGCAGGGTTCGGCGCAGTCTGCGGATCCTCCATGGTGGGGGCGCTGACCATCGGCGGGGTTGCTCTACCAGAGATGCTGCGTCTGGGATATGGCAAGCGCCTGTCCAGTGGCGTTCTTGCGGCTGGCGGCACATTGTCCGTCTTGATTCCGCCCAGCCTGATCCTGCTGTTTTATGGCATTGTAACTGACCAGAGCATCGGAGATCTGTTCATCGCGGGCGTCATTCCCGGACTGATCCTAGTCTCGAGTTTTGTGGTTGTTGTGCTGGTCTGGGGTATGTTGAAGCCCCAGGACATCCCCGGCAGCGAAGACGCCGCGAAGATGCCTCTGGTGTTGATCCTAAGCACCGTCGGTCCCGTGGTCCTGATTGGTCTGGTGATCACGGTCGCGATCTATGCGGGTATCGCCACCCCAACAGAGGCTGCTGCGGTGGCCGCATTACTGACCGTCATTCTGGCCTTCTGGGTTGGCGGGCTGACCTGGCAAGGGTTCAAGGGTGCGATCTTTGCCACCATGCGCACAATGGGGTATCTGGGCCTGCTTCTGTCTGCGGGTGTGCTGTTCGGCTTTGTACTAACATATTATCGTGTGCCGCAGCAATTCACCGAGCTGTTTCTGTCCTTCGAACTATCTCCCTACACGGTTCTGGCGATCGTCCTGGTGTTTTACATCATCCTTGGAATGTTCCTTGAGCCAGTCTCGATGACCTTCATCACACTGCCGACCATCTATCCGCTGATGAGCGCAGCCGGCTTTGACTTGATCTGGTTCGGTGTTGTCTACACCATCACGATGGAGATCGCAGTTCTAACACCACCCGTGGGCCTGAACTTGTACGTCATTCAGGCCATTGGACGAGAACAAGTCACTATCGGTGACGTCATCATGGGTTGCTTGCCGTTTATAGCCGCGATGATCCTGCTCATCACCGTGTTGATCGTGTCACCAGACGTGGCTCTGTGGTTGCCAGAGCAGATGCGCTGATGTCTGGGTTGCCTTATCTTCGCGCCGGATCCGGTTCAGTCATGGTGTTGGTGCACGGCTATCTTGGTGGTGCAGCCCAATGGACGAATGAGATCGAAGCCTTCAGCAAGGATTTTGATGTCGTTGCCCCAAACCTTCCGGGTTTCGGAACGGCAGGTCATCTGGACGGATGCGACACAATCACAGGAATGGCCCTAGCCGTGCTGGAGCTTCTCGATCAGTTGGAGGTGGCAGAGTTCATCCTGATGGGGCATTCCATGGGCGGGATGATCGCCCAGGAAATGGCCGCGATAAGACCTGATAGCGTCCAGAAACTGGTGCTCTACGGAACCGGACCACTGGGCCTGATGCCCGACCGGTTTGAGCCAATCACTGTTTCGCGCGAACGGTTGCAGAGCGATGGGGTGGCCAAGACCATAGCCCGTATCGGGGCAACCTGGTTCAAGGCAGAAAAAGCGGCCGCGGGGTATCCTGTGTTGACCGAGATCGGTGCACAGGCCAGTCCGCAAGCTGCGCTGGCCGCACTGGGGGCAATGGCCAGTTGGGATGGACGTAAGGCGTTGGCTGGACTGACCATGCCGACGCTGGTGATTTGGGGAGATTCCGATAAGTCCTACCGTTGGCCGCAGGTGGAATCGCTATGGACCAACATTCCCGAAGTTCAATTGTCCGTGGTGCCCGGCACAGCACATGCCGTACATCTGGAGAAGCCCACGTTGTTTCACTCGATCGTGAGTGACTTTTTGCAAGCAACTGACGCCACCATTTGAAAAGGCTGTATTGCGAACACCGACATTACGATATGCCATGCGCACGATTTTGCCATCCACCAGCTTGAACTCGACCTCACGAAGCAGCTTCCGGATGTCTTGATCCGAATGCTGGTTCCGAGCCATACGGAACCTCGGAGTCGAGCTCGAAGATAAACTGGGCATTGTTGAGGAAAATTACCTCTGCGGTTCGTGCGAACGGCACTTGGCATTCGTCTATCCGGGCCGGCCACACTTAGATAGACTGCCCATGACGGCGGGGAGCCCGATCTGACCAATGCGCGTCAGCATTCCCTTAGCTGCGAAATACACAGGCATATCAAGCGCCGTTGATCCCCGGATTCGAAATGGCCAGCCCAGAGAAGTGACAGTAAAGACCGGGGGAGTAGGCAAAACAGTCTGGATATACGGTACAATACTTCCGATTTGACTGTCGCCGACACCAATCCGAGCTGCGCCGCTGGCATCAATCTTACATGCGAGATAATCTTGCCTTGCTTTGTGGTTCGCTTGAGAGCCTATCTGACGAAATTCGCCTGTCGCGATGGCCGTCACCTTCATCGCAAAGTCCGGGATTTTTTGGGGCTATGACGTCAAGGCAGCTCTTGAAAAAAGCAATTTCAAGTCTGATAGGTAATTGCACAGACTTGTGCGTCAATTGGCTCGAATGAGTTGAAGACATTGTAGATGTGAACTTTAGAGCTAAACCTATATCCAAGATGCAGCTTTGGGCGCAGAGTGACCTCGCGAAGGTCGATGAGAGGGCAAGGAGGTTCGGGTGAGAGGTCCGGGAGAAAAGCTCAGCACTGAGGAGGCCGAGACATCTATTGGTTTTCTGCTTCGTCGCGCTTCTCAGCGGTGTAAGGAAGTCACTGTGCCGGTGCTGAAGCGAAATGGCCTGTCGCCTCACGAATTGACTACCCTCAACATGATCCACATAAACGATTCTTGTATCCTCAGGACCCTGTCGGAAGGAGTTGGGGTGGAGTCACCTGCCATGAATCGCATCATGAACAGCCTCGAAAAAAAGAAGCTGGTGTGCAGGCAAAAGGACAGCCGGGATATGCGCTATACGTATTTCACACTCACCAGAGCAGGTGTCGAACTCGTTGAGAAGGCCACACCCGAGGTTCAAGAGGTTGAAGATAAAGTGCTTCTAGCCTTGACAGAAGACGAACGGAAGCAGCTGTTTTCGTCTCTTCGAAAGCTCCTCTAAAGCACGGGCGCTGAGCTTCAATCCAACAGAGCTAGTTGTCTTTTTCCTTAGGTTCGCAGATCAGACAGCGTTTTTTGTACTCCAGGAAATGAGTAAAGGTGGCGCGGTTTTGCCATGTTTGGCTCAGCACGCGCAGGGGGCGATCGGCAAGAGAAACACCGATTGCGACTATGTGGTGTGTGTTTTCCTAGCTGATCATGAAACAAGACGGTTTTGCACAGTAATCGCTGCTTCCGTTACTGCGTTCGGTGTCAACGGCAGTACGATTTCCGGCCACAGGGCGGCGCAAAACCCGGCCATGTGAGGTGTGACTGGCGCCTTGGCGCGCGCGCTTTCCAATTAGCTGGCGTGTGCCGAGGCGCCTTGGTCCGTCAGGACCAATCAGAGTTGCATATTAAGAGTTGTCTTTGAACTGTTTTGCCCTGCTTTGCGCCAGGCGGTAGCTGTCGCCGTTCATCTCGAGGATGCTGACATGATGGGTCAATCGGTCGAGCAATGCGCCGGTCAGGCGTTCTGAGCCGAAGGTTTCCGTCCACTCATCGAACGGCAGGTTCGATGTGATCAGGATCGAGCCGTGTTCGTATCGCTGCGAGATCAACTCGAACAGCAGCTCTGCACCGGTTTTGCTGAGGGGCACGAAGCCCAGTTCGTCGATGATCAAGAGTTTCTGCTTCACCAGTTGCTTTTGAAGGCGCAGGAGCTGTCGCTCGTCGCGGGCCTCCATGAGTTCATGGACGATGGCGGGCGCCGTGGTAAAGCGGACGGTCAGCCCCTGCTGGCAGGCGGCCAATCCAAGAGCGAGCGCCACGTGGGTCTTGCCGGTACCGCTGGGGCCGAGGGCAATGACGTTCTCGCAGCGGTCGATCCATTCGCACCGAGCCAGTTTCGTTCTCCGCCAGAAACAGCTTGTTTAGGATCTCTACCGCCTTCTTACACTGAACGTCGTTGTAGAGGTCCTGGCCCTTGGTCAGGATCGCGTCGGACTCACCCATCATCTCGACATAAAGCGGTGTCGATCCCTCAGGAGCCATAGGCACCAGGGTCGCCGGGTATCGGAAAAAGACGATCCCGAAACAACAGACAAGAATTGAACAGTATACAATCGATACGCGGCGCTTGCTTCATCGCAAATTCGCCGCATATTTTGGCCAATCAGAAGTGCAACACCCTCTCTTTGATCAGGCCACCATCTGTCCTGCAACCCCTCACGACGTACAATTGAGCGTCCAGAGACACAATGGCCGGTTGCCACGGGTCGGCAGGGCTATGAAGTCAATATGCTGAGAAGTTGAATGATGGGCCAAGTTGTTGAAACTCGACACTGATTGTAAGCCCGGGCGCATTGTCCGACGCGCTGATCAAAGCTCCGTGCCGTGTCGCAATTGCAT
>NZ_WPZY01000073.1 GCF_013031405.1 Ruegeria sp. HKCCD8929
GACCGTCGCTCGCGTCGCAGAAAACGCTGAGAGTACTTTGAGCGTCCGATCCCTGCAACACAGTCCAACAAGGCCACTCAGCCTGAACAACTTGGCAATACCCTCTAAGGGCTTGAGGTCGCGCGGAAAAGCGGCATGGAGTTTTTTCTGTGACGGGCCACCAGCCGTTTCTGGCGCAGGCGGGCTGGAATCAGGCGCGCTGAAACAGGCACATGTTCCGGACATGTGATTTCTGGAAAGATCGCCTGAATTTCTTCGCGCGCCTCTGGACTCAAGGAACGCAATGCTTCCGGTCCAGGATAGAGACTTTCAGTGGGCGCTCCTTCGGCCCGAATGACCTCATGCTGATCGAATACCAGATGGAAGTACTCTACGGCCTCAACCGTTTCGTCGACATAAATCCCGGGCAGTTCGGTTAGCAGGATCGCAGGAACGAGAACTTCATGCGTCTCGAACATGCGATTGGCGATTTTCGAGGAGACAACCATCCGGTGCTGCCGCGAGACCAGAAGATCCCGCTCGGGCAGACCATTTCCCAATGCGCCGGCAGTAATGCGGACTGGGCGCAATGCTGGCGAGTCGCACAAAGCCCGAACGCCAAATTCTTGCCTCAGGATCTTTTGTAGAACACGGAAATCACCCTCAACGTTGGGTATGAGATCGCCTTCACGCAAATCCTCCACATTCATTGACCCCACCAGAGCTGCGATCCGCGTCCCTCTGCAGAAGCAAACCGGACCTCCTGGCGTGACGGGCAGGAAAATTGGATCCGGGTTCCCTTCCTTGAATTGAATTGAATAGGTTGCGGCGCCTGGGCCCGTCGGAACAACAATGTTGGTTGAGGTGACCCCGGCGGCCAAACCATTTACGGCTGTGATGTTCGTTGTTCCGCCGCCAATATCGAAAAAATTCAGGACATCGTCCGGGTCAGCACCAATATCGGTCAGTGCATAAGCTTCGTAGTTGGAAGCACCGCCGCCGTTAGGATCTGTCAGTTGAATGGGAAAGTTATCTTCCGAGATCACATAGAATGTCTTGCCTGTTGCCGGATCAAAGGTCGCAATTACACCCGGATCCGCCAAGTTGATCTCTATCCCGACCGCTCCGGTATGCTGATAAAAGGAGACCGTAAAATCCGCCGGGTCCTCTCCCGGGTTCAACGTCACCTCGAGGAACTCCGAAACGCCCGATGCACCGGCATAGGCGTTCGAGTAGTGAAGCTCGCTGATGTATGCCATTAAGAGAATTTCCGACAGTGAAAGACGCATTCCGTGCATCTAATACAGAATAATGGTGAGTGATGCGCGGCCTAAATGTGGCGGAACCTTGGCTGTGAGTGTGGGTCCCGAGACGGATCCGCGCATGCGTCACTATCGAAGATTTGCCAACCTCGTGGAGGCATCGCGAAAACCGTCGAGTGATAGGTTTGCCTGTAATTTCTGACCATTTCGGCTCACCATAAGAAGGGTGAGTGTCTGAGAGGACCGCAAACTCACCATCTCTTCGGCATTCAACTGGCGTTCTGCAATACAGCCGATGGAGGAAAGACATGTCGTGAAGGAAGCAACTGGCAAGTCCTTTTCAGCTACAGACAGCCTGACTCCCTCTGTGAACAGCAAGCCAAATGGCGTTATAAGCGTGATCTTGGGTGGATCTGTTGTAAACGCAGCAGAAATTACACGGTTCCCGGTTTCGGCTTGTATGAGCTCTTGCGATACCTGACAGATTCGATCAGAGCTGCTGTTATCAGATGCAGCGACAGTCTTGCACTGCAGCGTCCAGCTGCCATAGGTTTCTGAAAGAGAATTGGGTTCCTGCGCAGAGCTTGCTGTCACCGATATGCAAAATCCCGCCGCTGCAAGCAGGGGCCCAAGCCGGTGAGAAAGTGAAGCCGAATAGAGCATCTGTTCAAAACTCGATCTTGAATCCGACGCTGCCGCTCAGGGTACTGCCCGAGTTCCAGCCGGAACCAAATTCGGAACTGGCCGTCACCTCACCATAGATTGCCGAGCGTGCACCACTTGCCCCGATCCATTCGTGCGAACCGCCGAAGCCGATTTCGCCGCGCCAGGGGCGCGCCTTGTTGAACAGGGGTGAACCTGCGGAATTGACCACGGTTGTTGCATCGAACTTATGAAAGACGTTGGCGGTCGCATAAACCCGGTTGTTCTTCGCTCCGGTAGCGTCAGGTCGATACTCCAGCGTTCCACCCAGCCGAAGCTCGGAAGTGCTGCCGTCTTCAAGGTAGACGGGTTCGCCACCCACCCCGGTGAAACTGTCAAAATCCACATCGTAATACATGTACTGCAACTCAGGCGTTAGTGAGAAAGACGGGTTCAATGCAAAGGTCTTACCGATCTCAAGCGATGCTGCGTAACCGGAACCCTTGTTGTCCGATACCTGCTGTGTGCCGTCAGACGACAAGTCGCTTTTGAATTCAGTATATTGCAGCTGCGCGTCGGCGTAGAAGCCTGAGTTCTCGTACCAGGTCAGGCTTGCGCCAACGCCAGTGGCATCGGTATCGACATTGCCATTTGCGACCGGTGACGAACCGGACAAGGATGCAGATCCATAGAAGGCCCAGATACCGCCGGCAAGCTTTCCACGATTGTATTCGCCAAGCAGTGTGTCGAAGCCCAGTTCAAACCGTGTGGAATGCATGTCGTAATCGATGTCGGAGGTCCCAAAATCCACTTCTGTTGTTGAGAATTCGGGATCGAGATCGGACACAGCACCCGTGAATTTCATCCAAAGTCCGGCGTCCTGGCACAAGGGATTGGCTTGAGAAGGCATCTCCTCTCTTTCTTCATGGCATAACGGATCACCGCCGGCCAGCCATGCACGTCCCTGAACGCGCCTGTGGTGCCCCTGCAATTTGTTGAGAGCATGCAGAGTCTGCGGATAGACCTCGTAGACGACATTCGACGGCAGTAACTCAAGCTGCAAAAACCACTGAGACCCAACCAGGTGCAAACCATACACCATGCCGTTGACATCCACTTCCCCATTCGCGAGCTGGAAATCTCCGGCGTTGGTTGCTCCCTGAACATCAATGAGCAAAATGTCGTTCCCGCTTGCTTCGCCAGATGAGATGTCCGCAACAAATATCGTTGTACCTCCCGAAACCACATCACCGGCGATCACCAGCGTATCGGCGGTGTCGCCGGAAAAATCGACATCCAACTGCAATGCGCCGCCACCGGAATAGTCGCCACTCACCGCGATCTTGTCACCGGTGACCCCATCCTGGATGTTTATTCGTCCGGCATTGCGGATATTCCCCACGATATCGATGAGAGCTGCCGCTCCGGATCGGTTCTGGTAGGTGCCGCCTGTAAGTGTCACAAGATCACCGGTCAGGGCGAAATCTCCTGAACTGCTGATGATGCCATCGCTTCCAGCAATCAACCCCAACCCCGGTCCGCTGCCAACGGTCATGTCAGGTCCGAAATCGATTGTACCATCAAGAACGGTGACGGCTTCCCAGTTGACGACACTACCGGAATTTACGGTGACACTCACACCCTGCAGCATCAGCGCATCAATGAAGCCGTCCGCTACGTCGGTATCGTCGCCGCCATCAAGAACCTGCGTTCCATCATACTCCGTGGCGGTCACGGTAGCAGTGTCCGAACCATCGCCGCCGTCGAAACCGGTCGTCGTTCCGGAGGCCCATGCGAAAGCATCGTTCCCATTGCCGCCAGATACGACACTCGCAACGGCCGCGCCGTCCAGCGTGATTGTGTCGCTGCCACTGTCCCCGGAGGCCGTTCCGATTGCCCCCGACAACAAACCGATCGTATCCCCGCCCAGGCCACCATGCACTGAGCCTACAGTACCCGTCGTGCTTATCGTGATAGTGTCGCCAGCATCCGCTGTAGCAGATGCGTCCTGTCCGTCGCCATCGCCCCGAACAGCGCCGGTTACCGACGCCTCACCGGACACAGTGATTGTGTCCGCACCGCCGGCCCCGTCGATGTCGTTGGCAATCACTGTGGCGCCGGAGATCTCCATGGTATCGTCGTCAATACAGCCATCAACATCATCCGACATGCTTGCGCCGCTCAAGGTCGTGGATCCGCCACAGCTTGCCTGCACCTGCAGCGTGACCAGGTCTTCTATCTCCTGAGTGATTCCGGCGACAAATCCCACGGCCTCCCAGTTCAGAAGGTTTGCGCCATTCAGTGTTTCCCGAAACTCACCGAAGGTCAGGACGTCAATGAAGCCGTCCGCCACGCCGAGATCGTCGCCACCATCCAGAATCTGCGATCCGTCATATTCCGCCGCCGTCACCGTTGCGATGTCCGACCCGTCGCCTCCATTGAACCCGGCCATCGTGCCAGAGGACCAGACAAAGGTGTCATCGCCAAGTGCACCGAGAATCTCGCCCGCTACTCCCGCGCCCTCCAGCGTGACGACGTCATCACCCCACCCGCCGTTCACATCAAGCGCCACGCTGCCGCCGCCAAGTGTGATCGTATCGTTCCCACGATCACCAAGCACACCGCCGGCGACCGTGCCACCCGTCATCAGAAGCGTATCTTCATCTGTGCTGACGTCCCGGCCAAGACGGATATCCCCACCCACCGAGCCTGACAGCACCGTGACGAGGTCCATCCCGTCCCCGGCACTGAGAACGCCAGCAACCGTCGCACCGTTGAGCGTGACCGCATCCTCGTCATTTCCACCAAAAACGTCGGTCACCGACCCAGACAACAGAACGATCGTATCATCGTCCCGGCCAGTATCAATATTCCCGCCCACCGTGGTGCCGTTCAGGATAACCGTGTCATCGCCCCAATTCGCGAGCACATCCTGCCCGAGATCGCCACCTCGCAGCGCGATCCTGTCATCGCCGCGATCGCCGCGAATATTGCGGGAGATTGTACCACCGGTCATCACCAACGTGTCTTCATCAGTAGTGGTGTTGGCTAGTGTACCAAGATAGACGTCCTGCTCGACCAGGCCAGACGTGATTGTGATAAGGTCTTCGCCGGCTGCCCCCCTTACGTCAGTGGTAATCGTCGCCCCATCCAGCAGGATCGTGTCGTTACCGGACCCGCTGGTCACACCATCGGCAAGGCCCGAAAGCAGATTGACTGTGTCTGCATCGTCACCCGCATCAAAATTTCCTGTCACAGTCGCACCATCCAGGGTCATGATGTCTTCACCGGATCCCCCGAATGCCGCTCCAACAGTGCCAGCCAGCAGGTCAATACGGTCATCGCTCTGTCCGCCATGAACGGATCCGACACTGCCTGTGGTGTTGATCGTGATGATATCGGCCGCGTCCTGCGCGGCGGAATCGTCCTGCCCCGGGCCATCGCCCCGGACCGCACCGGTGACGCTGGCATCCCCGGAAATCGTGATCGTATCCGAACCACCCGCCCCGTCGATATCGTTGGCGATTACCGTGGTGCCGGTGATCTCTATCGCATCGGCCTGAATACAGCCATCGACATCATCCACCATGCTGGCCCCGCCCAGCACCAGAGATCCGCCGCAGGTGGTGAGGTTTGGGGTAATGAGGTCGTCGATAACTGATACGACGTTTACAAGGTGGATGAACTCCCAATTGATCAGGTTGCCTCCGGTGAGATCTCCGTTCACGCCATCAAGCGTCAACTCATCAATGAACCCGTCGGCCACACTGGCATCGTCACCGCCATCGAGGATCTGGCTCAGGTCGTATTCCGACGCAGTCACTGTAAGTAGGTCCGATCCGTCACCCCCGTTGAACCCGGCCATGTTGCCCGAAGACCAGGTCATGCGGTCATCGCCAGCGCCTGCGAAAACCGTCCCCGCAACCACTGCACCATCCAGCGTGATTGTATCCGCGCTGCCGCCCGTATCGACCCTGCTCACTGACCCCGAAAGCAGGGACACCGTGTCGACATTGTCACCCGTATCTATGGTCCCCAGGACCGTTGCTCCGTCCAGCGTGACCGTATCGTTGCCGGTGCCGCCGATCACATCGGCCACCGTTCCCGAGTTCAGCGCGATCGTGTCTGCATCTGCGCCGCCGTCGATCGTGGCCGAAACCGTCGCACCGTCCAGCGTAATCTGGTCGGCGCCATCGTCCCCGGTGGCTGACCCAATGGTTCCACCCGAAAGAACGACTGTGTCACCGCCTACCCCGCCATGTACCGATCCGACCGTGCCGGTCGTGCTGATCGTGATCGTGTCGGCGTCGTCGAATGCGCCAGAGGCATCCTGCCCTTCGCCATCGCCGCGAACCGCGCCCGTGACGCTGGCGTCACCCGAGACCGTGATCGTATCAGAACCGCCCGCCCCGTCGACATCGACGGCGATGACCGAAGTGCCGGAGATCTCCATGGTATCGTCGTCAATACAGCCATCAACATCATCCGACATGCTTGCGCCACCCAGGATCGTGGATCCGCCACAGCTTGCCAGCACCTGCAGCGTGACCAGGTCATCGATCTGCTGGGTGATCCCGGCGACAAAGCCTACGGCCTCCCAGTTCAGAAGCGTCGCACCATTAAGCGCTCCCGAAAAGTTGCCGAAGGTCAGGACGTCGATGAAACCGTCCGCGACGCCAAGATCATCGCCCCCATCGAGGACCTGGGTGCCATCGTATTCCGCCGCCGTCACCGTCGCCGTGTCGGAGCCGTCGCCGCCCTGGAAGCCGGCCATCGTGCCCGAAGACCAGATGAAAGCGTCATTGTCGGCTCCACCGTCGATGATTCCAGAGATAGTCGCGCCATCCAGCGTGATCGTATCGTCGCCGGTCCCGCCCAGAGCGGTTCCCACCGTTCCCGACAGAAGATTGATAGCATCCAAGCCCTCGCCACCATCGACGGTTCCCACCGAGCCCGTGGTGTTGATGGTGATCGTATCCGCCGCATCAGCGCCGCCATTGTGCCCGGCCCCGCCGCCGAAGACACCGACGGTCACGCTCGCGTTCCCCAGAATCTCGATGGTATCCCGATTGCCAGCACCCTCGATCGAGCCTGAAACAACGGTGTCGTCGGTGACCCGCAGAATTTCCGCGTCGCGCGACCCCAACAGGTTTGTCAGCAGGCTGGCGCCACCTAAAGTGACATCGCCGCGCGTGACCTCCAGATCCGTTGCCAGATTGTTGTCGCCGGGTGTATCTACACCATTCAGCATTAACGTATCGAACGTCACTACCGACCGGATTGATTGCGCCCGCTCAAACCCGCGGATGGTTGCTGGCTGAACGTTGGTGGTGGCGTCAATCACGCGGAAGCTGTCAAACCCCGTACCACCGTCGAGAATGGTATCGACATCCCGGGTTGTCAGGCTGACTGTGACGGTGTCGTTGTCGGCGCCCATCAAGACCTGCCCCCCGATCGCCCCATCTGTCCAAGTAAAGCTATCGTTGTGAACCCCCATGTCGATATCGCCCAGCACCGAGGTTCCGCTCAGGGTCAGCTGGTCTCTTGCACGAAACATGCGAACGTTTCCGACAATCGTGCCTCCGGCG
Source organism: Ruegeria sp. HKCCD8929 (assembly GCF_013031405.1). Classification (GTDB taxonomy): domain Bacteria; phylum Pseudomonadota; class Alphaproteobacteria; order Rhodobacterales; family Rhodobacteraceae; genus Ruegeria. The sequence continues at coordinate 7,472 of NZ_WPZY01000073.1, forward strand.
AGCGTGACACGGTCCGGATGATCGCGGATTCCGCCATTTCCGCCACCATTGCTGCCGTTTAGATCTCCTTCGATCCGACTATTGCCAAGCATTGTGAAATTGGACCCCTGACGAGCGCTGAAGCTTGGAGCCGGCCCCGCCATGAAGACAGAACCCTCAACCGTGGAACCATCCAGCGTGATATTATCAGTCCCAGAATATGTGACCACATTACCGGTAACCGTTGAGTTGGTGAGCCTGATATTCTCCCTTCCACTGCTGCCAAAGCGGCCTTCTATCGTACCTGCAACCGTGGAATTGGTTATGTTCACGCTCTTTGCTCGAATACTGGCTACGTCAGAATCTCTTATGACAAGTGATCCGTTTACAATGGCAATACCAGTCACCGTTGACCCTTCTACGGTCACCCGATTGCCGCCTCCAGCTGTTGCAGTAATGGACCCATTGACGGTCGAATCCGTCACCGTGATAACGTCACTGGCGCGGTCATTTCGTCCCCCGCGTGCGTTGATATGGCCCGTCGTGACCCCACCTTCGACTGTAATCGTGTCGCTGCCACGATCTGTAGAGATGTTTCCGCCGGCCGGGTCGTTCGTGGGATCGCATAACATGGTATCGTTACCGGTGGTTCCTGTGTTCGTGGACGTGGTTCCGTTCAGCAGGCATTGGGCGCTGGCCATGTTCGGCAGTGCGGTGAACAACGCGATGGCAAGTGCGAGGCCGCTTGTCGAGGAAAGGTGCCGCACGTTGACGTTTATCCGATCCCGGATACCATCTTTTCTCGCGCGACACAGTGAATTTGCGTCACTAACGATGTCACTGCTAAAGGGGCCGAAATCGGAGATGAATGCAGGGTGAGGCCCGGGTTTCGAACAACACCCGGCACGATTATCTGGTACCGACGGATCTTTGCCAACCTGGGCTAGAGAACCAAAGAAATACATTCAAACCTCTCTTGAACCAGAAATCCCTGACCCGGCCTGACGTTTGTCTTGACTGGAACCAACGGAGATGTGTCTGTGGGGCTGTCCGGCATTGATCGTCGCATCCTCCTGCGGACCGCCGGTGGCCTTTGATCGTGTAAACCTCAGCTTTCAGAACTTCATTACATGTGTGTAATTTTATTGATAATAATTGTTTGAATCAATTGCTTTTGCGAAGAGGTTACAACTTGGTGCGACGTGTGATAAATCAGCACGAAAATATCTGTGGGTATAACCGGAGCATTGCGATCGCAGCGATGCAGATCCCGTGAACCCGATATCCCAGCCCACTCCGTCATCGCGTGGAGGTTGCAGACTACAACTGTGTTGCATGGATCAAGGCTGAGTTGGATCTGCCCCTTACCCTATCACTTC
>NZ_WPZY01000074.1 GCF_013031405.1 Ruegeria sp. HKCCD8929
TGTTTCGTGGCATGTTTCCGAGCAGCCAGCGCGTTTCCAGCAATGAGACGTAATCGGCAATCACGTTGATCGCCAGACCGGTCACCAGCACGGATCCCAACGCCAACTCAGACTGCATTCGCACTCCAATCACATCGACACTGCCCATGAGCAACCAGATCACTATCACGGCGATCAGCGTTGCAATTGTCGATCTCACGAAGCACCGGATGGAGAAATGATTGCTGCCAAAGACGGCATCGAACAAGGATATGAAGCTCCTGGACCACCCCTCTTCGGTCTGGGCGCCCATCAGCCAAAGGGCCAGTTCTTCCTTGCGCGCAGGATTGAGCAGCCCGGCGTAGATGGTGAGGCCGAACATCGAAAACCCCAGGCCAAGTGCCCATGTCCAATTTTCCGAGAGATACGCAAGGAGCGTGGTCGCATCCATTCTTGAAATACTCTTGGATCAATAAATTTGGGCCTATCGTACCACACATCGCGCCGCAATTGCAGGTTGATGCCCTAGATCTGCCTACAGCTAGCCTGAGCCCGTACAAGGGCACGGGCTCCTCGCCCTGGCCGCGCCAGCGGCCCCCGCGCGGGCAGCGCACGGTCCTGGTCGATCGGGGCCCCCTGCCCATAGGCGCTAACTTAAGAGATTAAATGCGGGCATGAGGTAGTTTCTGCGCCCTTTGAGCGGTTGCTGCCATTCGTGTCGGGCGCAGCGAAGCTCACGCTGGCGACTCACAGATCGCGGGACAAACTCGACCTTGATCTCATATATTTGAACGGTAGCTCTACCCGAAATTGAATTGGCCGAGCACATTTACTTTGTTCTGCTCAGCCAGAAGAGCATACGTTATGCCATTGCCTGCATGTTGATCTTTTCGGCCAATGCATCACTAATCGTCGTCATCGGCAGTCGTAGTTCCCGGCTTTCAATGAGACCACTTCGCCAGAGCCAATGCTTCACAGCGCCAGGGCTTGGCTCTGAGAAGAGCAATTTGGCGATGTCATAAAGATCGTACCAACCGGTTTGCGCCTCATGCACGCGCCCGTTGGACAGGTCCGTTTGTATCTTTGCGAACTCCTGCGTCATCACATGGGCTGCGGAGAGGATTGCACCATCAGCGCCCGCTGCAAGAGCAGCGTGGTAGGCCAAATCCTCACCTGTCATCACAGAGAAATTCTGAGGTCGCAGCTTCAATAAGTTCAGCGTTTGCTCGGCGTCAGCGCAGCAGTCTTTGATCCCGATGACGTTATCCCGCTCAGCAAGACGAAGGAGGGTGTCGTTCGACAGGTTTACTCCGGTTCGATAGGGAATGTTGTATATGATCAACGGGCGTTCGGTTGCATCGGCCATGGCCTCAAAGTGCGACAAAAGACCGATCTGGGATGGGCGCGAATAGGCAGGGCAGCTCACTAAATACCCATCTATGGGCCAGTCCCTTGTCTGTGAAATGTGTTCGATAACTGCGCGAGTGTTGCTTCCGCCGATCCCAAGCAAGACGGGAATTGGCGTTCCGATTTCTCGCTGTTCATCCGCACAGGAATGCACAACATCAGCGATTTCGGCAAAGCTGAGCGTCAGTGCTTCTCCCGTGGTCCCCGCAAGGACAAAGCCGTCAATGGGTTGGGTGCGATAATGGCGAATGAGTCTTCGGAGAGACGCGAGATCGACGGCACCATTGAGGAACGGTGTCACGATAGGAAGCCAAAGTCCTCTGAGGTTGAGGTTTTGCGAGGTCATGTTTGTCTCCAGTTTCATAAGACCGAAGGCAAACGCAGAAACCCCGTCGCCGTCGGCGGGGTTGAGTTTGAATACTTCCGTAGATTTTAGCGGCCGTAGTCTATCACTCCCCCCAAGAAGGAGAGTTTCTTCAGCTTTTTGGAGTGGGCGATTACGGTTTGCATGAGGCCAGAGATCAATTTTCCAACGTGTTGTCAACACCTTCGATCACACTTGCTCAGCTAGTTGCGGGTGGCGACGGGTTGATACCTAGTCCAATCAGAAGGATGCCGCCCAAACGCTGCGCGACGGGTTGCTCGAAATCCCAGCGCTCCTTCGAAGCTGTCATTCGTGTAGCGCGCAGCATTCGGTAGAACCGGGCTCGCAGTCAGATTTCGCCGCCCGAAGTGCGAACGGCGGCCCCTGATTTGCGAACGACCGCGCATTGAGAGACGTGATACAAGATCAAAGACTTGGCCCGCCCCTCCTATGACCGGTCTCGATCAGCCCGTTGCAACGGCATTGCCGCGCGAGCATTGGGCTGGTCTGAGCCCAATGTATGTACCGGCTGCTGTTCGCAACTGAGATTATGGCATGGCTTGCGGTGGTCGCTCATATGTATTCGGCCTCTTTATCGGCTCGCGGGCCGTGGCCATTGTGGGTTACGCACGCGCCTTGATCTCATTACTAACCAGATCGGTGACGACCATTTGGGCTCTCAGATTCTGGGGGCGTAGTTTCTCCGTTCCATACTGTTCTCCTTCGCGAACTCCGTGGGGTCTTGGCCGCTAGATCGCGGCCAAAGCCTCGTCTCTCTCAGCCTCGTACTTCGATCCGTAGCGCAGAACGCTCCAGGCGGTGCGGGCAAGTTTGTTGGCCAACGCGACCGCAGCCTTATTGTGCGACATGCGTGCGACGACGCCTCGCAGCCATGGGCCGAATCCCAAGCTGTCCCAACGATGTGGGCGCATCAGAATGACATTGGCGGCTTGCACCAGCAATATCCTTAGATAGCCGTTGCCGCGTTTGCTGATCCGACCAAGGATAGTCCTCCCGCCGGTGCTGAACTGGCGCGGCACCAGGCCCACCCAAGCTGCAAAGTCCCGACCTCTGTCAAACACCTCACCCTTGCCAATAGCGGCAACGATGGCCGTCGAGATAAGCGGGCCGATCCCAGGAATGGTCATGATGTTGGCGCTGTTCTCCTCCGATCGGCTGATCTCCTCGATCTCAGACGAGATTGCCTTGATCCGCTCATCGACCCAAAGCCAATCGCCATAGAGACCCATCAGGATCGCGCGCATACGTGAGGAGATTTCATCGCGCCGGTTTTCGAGGATCGCCTCAAACGAGCTCTGCAATGCATGCCGTCCTGACCGCACAGTGATGCCTTGCTCAATCAGGAACGCCCGGATCTGATTGATCGTGGCGGTGCGGCGGGCCACCAGCCTGGAACGCACGCGATGCAGCGCCTGTAGGTCCAACTGCTCCTGGCTCTTCTCTGTGACCGTACGCAAGTTCGGCCTCATCGCCGCCTCTGCGATTGCCTCCGCATCGTTGTAATCGTTCTTTTGTCCCTTGTTGAAAGGCTTCACGTAGATCGCCGGGATAATCCGAGGCTCAAAACCGAGCCTTCGCAGCATTCGGCTGACAAATTGCGCGCTCATGCATGCTTCCATGCCAATGACGCAGCGTGGAAACTTCTCGAACGTCGGCTTCAACGCCAACCGCTTAATCTTTTTGCGTAAAACGCGCTCACCCGCGTGATCAAACCCAACGAGGTGAAAGGTTTCCTTGCCGATATCCACGCCAATGACTGCGATATCTTCTGGGCTTTTGCATTTCATGACTGCTTCTCCTGATTTGCAGAAATTGGCAAAGCCTAAACTGCCGGGTGAAGCAGCCGGTACATCCCATTACTACGGGATGCTGCACCTTGCACGAATGTTCTCTATCTGCGGTTTCGATTTCAAGGGCGAATTTGGGTCACATCGGGCTCATGGTTCTCTCCGGGGTCGGCCTTGCCGCCCCATAATGGCGTCGGTGACTGAATGCCTCCATTGGTCGGCTGCGAGGTCGCTGAGTTGGCGCGTCAACATTCGACAGCGAGGTCATTCTGCCTCCGTCCCGATGGGACCTGGATCCGCAGTGTTGCGGAACTTTGTTTCTCAACTCATGCGGGCAACTCCTCCTTGGTCCAGGCAAACGTTGTGCCATCCCGCCAGAGGCGGGTCAGGATCACGGCAAGTTTTCTGGCCGTCGCGACTGTTGCCTTTTTCAGGCCCTTTCGCTGCACCAACCGCATCGCCCAGGATTTCAGCGGCGAGAAGCGCGTGACACGCTGGATCAGGATGTTGGCCGCCTCGTAAAGCAGCTTGCGCATCGCACTGTCGCCGCGTTTGGAGATCCGGCCGGACCAGTCAGTCTTACCGGATTGGTATCGCCGCGGTGTCAGGCCCAGATAGGCCCCGACATCTACGGCCCGCCGGAAGCGGGCTGGGTCGTCGATGGTGGCGATGAATGAAAGCGCGATTATCGGGCCGACCCCCGGCACAGTTGTCAGCCGCCGTGCCAACGCACTTTGCTTGGCGTTGGCCTGGATCTCTGCGTCGAGCTTCGTCGCCTCGATACAGACGATCTTGTGCGTTGCGATCAGGCAGGCAAAGACCGCCTCGAGGATCGGATCACCCGAGACGATCTCCTCCAACTGGTCTCGGAAGCTCCGACGGCTCCGACCCGCGCGCACCGGCCCAAGACGGATGCCGAAGGTCTTCAGAATACCGCGCGTCTGGCCTTCGATATCCATGCGAATGCGGATCAGCCGGTCGCGGGCCGACAAGAGCAGACGCAATCTGTCGCTGTCTTCGCTCTTGATGTGAACTTCGCGATACCAACCGGCGCGAGCCAGCTGCGCGAGGGCTTCAGCGTCGGACCGATCTGACTTGTTCATACGCGCCGAAAGCGCTTTGTTCGCCGCCCGCGCGTCAATGCAGACGACGGGCGCGCCGCGCACAGCCAGTTCCCGCGACAGCCAGATCGACAATGGCCCGGACTCATGGACGATCCTTTCCACCGCACCCGCATGATCAGAGATCGCTTGCAAAATCGCATCGGGATCGGTCGGGCATACCCCCTCAAAAACACACGCTCCGTCTTCTTCAAGGATGCACATCGCGCACGCGTCCTGTGATACATCCAAACCCACATAGCGTTTCATAGCCGGTCCTCCTTCAGCTCAAGGTTCATCAGAAACGACCTTAGTCGCTCTCAATGCCCTTGAAGCTGAGCCCGCAGCAGATACGCCATGTCGGCTTAGTCACATCCGCTATGACGGCGCCACATGTCCGGATCATGTCCTTCCGGTACACTTGCACAGGAACCCTCCGAATACCCACGCAAGACATTGTATCTCTGGATTTGGGCATCGCTGAGTAGCTCGGGCGTGGACAGATGCCGAGCGAGGTGGATGAACCGCAACTCGGCACGTGCCTCGGCGGCCTTGGCGAGCAGGTCGTGAAGCGTCTCTTCGGAAAGGTCGGAACCGGCGAACGCGTCGCTCAAAGCTGCCTCTGCAGAAATGAATCGTTCGCCCGCAGCGATGGCGGTCGTGCGCATCTCCTCATAGATCGCAGAGAATGCTTTCACTTGATCCGCTGAAAGGCCCAACTCTTCCTGAAGCTCAAGAAGATGCGCAGGGCCCGGTCGGCCATTCAATTCGGCCGGTAGGGCAAGGCCCCAGCCGCCCCCGCGTCTTAGCTCTTCGATGTCCTGTTCTGAGAGGCTTTTGATCGCGCGCGTCTCCAAGCCTGCATATGGGGCGTTATTTCCCCCATTTCCGTGATCCTGTCCGAAGGCAGCAAGTGGTAGAAACGCGATCACCAAAGTCAGGGATTTCATTGGTTGCACGGGCATTTTGCATTCCTCTCGCAAGAACGGGTCGGATATTCCGTAGCATTGGGAGCATTTGACCCATATGATTACAATCATGTTGAACGTAATATCAGAACTCTTCGAAACAGGCCGGATAGTGTCGCTTGAGGCCAAGCAGACTGTCTTTCAAACAGGTGATCACGTGCGATTGATGTATCTCGTCACCGAAGGCGAGATCGACCTTGTGCGCTTTACGAAAGGCGGCACACAAATGATTTTGGCGCGCGTTCATCCGGGCAAAGTGCTTGCCGAAGCGTCAGCGTATTCGAACCATTATCATTGCGACGGTGTGACCAATTCGTGGTCGCGGGTAAGATCGCTTCCGGTTTCGGAGTTCCGAGAAAGGCTTCATGGTTCCCCAGACGCAGCGCAAACATGGGCAACTCTGTTGGCCCGTGAGCTACAAAAGGCGCGCATGCAATCCGAGATTAGGTCGCTCAAGACTGTGGCCGAGCGACTGGACGCGTGGTTGGGAGAAAGCAACAACCTGCCGCCAAAAGGGCAGATACAAGACTTGGCACGCTTTCTCAGTGTATCTCGTGAGGCGCTTTATCGCGAACTCGCGCGGCGGCGAAGCTAGGCCTTGAGTAAAAAGAGCGCTAAGGCTCTCACGTTCTTGCCGCCGGCGAATTCGACCGCTCCCGATTTGCTTTACAAAAGCAGTCATTGGAGTTGCCGCAGCGAAATCTCACTTCGTCCGCGTCTCTATGGTCTGACCAGGCTGCAGCGAAGGTGCGGTTTCGGATTGGAACAGATATCAGAGCACGAATGACCGAATTGGCGACGCCTACCTGCAAGAAGTGAGTGGATCTTCAGGGCGGATTAACCGTGGGCATCAGCTGATAGGTTCTTTGTCTGGGCGGATCAAACAGCCTGTAGGCAACGCGCTGTCCCTTGCCGTGTTGCGGTCGGCCCAACAAGATCCGCTTGACCGCTTCAATCAGCAAGCGCTGAACCCTCCAAATTGAAGGGCTACGTTGCTTGGCAGCCTGTTCCACAGGGGGGAGAGTCCAGCGCATTGCTGGACAAGGTATCGATCAACAGGGCAAATATCAGGTGGCTGTACAACCAGGCTTTCGCCAGACTGGTGTCCTTTGCTGGCAGACGATCAATAGGTATGAGCGACTTCAAGCGCTTGAAGGCCAGTTCGATTTGCCAACGGGTGCGGTAAAGCGCCAAAACCTCGTCGGCATCACATACAGTTGCATCAAGCGATGTCACAATAATGATAAACCCTGCAGCCTTAATACTGCGTGGGTCGCCAACCCGACGATTCCGGTGCTGTTTGTGCTTAACACGATTGACTTCAGCTGCTTTGGCCTCCTCAGACTTGGCACGAAGTATCAATCGAACGGGCAATAAACGCCCGTTGGTCCGGATGGCGACGGGAATTTCAGCAGTTTGCTCGGGCGCAAGCGTCCCCAATGCGCCCAGCAAGCTGAACGTATCGCCATTTGGTGACGATAGTGAAAACGCGCGCCAGCCCGAGCGGACAATGAAGTCGGCACCGCTATCCAGAATGTGCTCCAACCCAGACGGCCTTGCATAAGCGCGATCGCCAACGACAATATCCCCAGCCTGAACCGGAAAGTGCTTATAGCTTTCACCACAATGCTTGTCAGTAATCTCAATCGCCTGGAACTCGCCCGACGCTTCGTAACGGCAGTGCAATCGCCACTCCTGACCGTTCTTCCCGGGCCCCGTTATCGTTGTTCCGTCAACCAATGAGACAACCGGGCGATCATGGGAAGGAACATCGATCTTTTCGGCCAAAAGCCTTTGGCATATTGTTTCCAGCCAGTCGGCGCTCCGGCGTAGCCGCTTCAAAACGCCAACATCTGACAAATCCGCGATCTCGGTGGACGCTGCCCAAGCCGACGTGGAGCGCAGCGAAAAGCCACAGGGTCCATAAAGCATGGCAAGCCGTAAAAGGGACTGAACATCCCCTACCTTCCGGCTGCGATGGAAGGCACCGGTTTCCCGAGCTGTCGCCTCAAGGTCAACGACATCACCAAGAGCGGAAACGAACCCGCCCCAATCTTCAAACTCGGGGAAGAAATCAGTCATGCCCCTTCTGAATCAGAACAAGAGTGATTTGGGAATCCCTTAAGTTAGCGCCTATGGACACCCTGCCCCGCTCGGCCGGGACACCAAAGGGGCAACGCCGGCAGATTTGGGCACCGGCCCGCCCTTTTCCGAGGGCAGGCCGGTGCTCGCGTCAGGCTGGCCCCACGATTGCAAACCCCGTCGGAATGTTGGTGCCGCTCTCGGCAAAGCTGGCCACCGGCAGATCATACCAACCGCTGTCTCTGGCCGATGACAGCCCCAGATCGGACAAATGGCCGTCGTAGAGTGCTGATGCGGGCAGAATACAGACCAGGGTGCCGCCACCCCAGCGCCGCCCCTCGGGATGCGGTTTCAGGAACTTGCGTGCGTGATCCAGATGTTTCCGCCAGTGGCGACCATTGAAGGGTGGGTTCATAATCACAAAGTCAAAAACCGGGTTGGGCGCCGTATCCAGAAAGTTCGCGTGATGGACCCGAAACCCCTTCGCCCGCGCCTCCTTGGTGCGCTCGCCGTGATACTCCACGCCGGTAATCCGCGCCTCAGGGTTTTTCTTGCGGATCGCCTGCATGATGCGGCCGCACCCGCAGGAGGGTTCCAGCACCAGCGGCGTGCCGTCGAGCGACAGCCGCGCCAGAACCTGATCGATGACCGCCTCTGGCGTGGGGTAATAGGCCAGATCCTTGGCAACGTCGGTACCGGGGCGCGGCCTGGCCGCCGCCTCGGGGCTGTCGGGCAATGTGTCGCCGTAGAACTCGGCAAGGGCCAGGTTGATATCCCGCAATGTCTCGGGATCAAAAATCAGATGCGCGTTGCCGTTCTGAAACCGCCGGATTTCTGAGCCTCCCCAACTGAACTGGACCACCGTTATGTTTAGGGAACGGAGGACCAC
>NZ_WPZY01000075.1 GCF_013031405.1 Ruegeria sp. HKCCD8929
CGCGAGGCGGACCTGGCCAAGCGCGAGCGCGCACTGCGCCACACCGAAAGCGTGGCGTTTGCCGACGACCTGGTCGCCAAGGGCAAGTTGCTGCCGGTCCAGAAGGACAGCGTGGCCGCGCTGCTCGATGAGCTGGGCGGCCTGACCGGGACCGAGATTTCGTTTTCGGATGACGGTACCGACAAAACCGCCAGCCCGGCCGACCTGCTGAAGGACATCCTGAACGCGCAGCCCGAGATCGTGCCGCAGGGCGAAACCGATCTGGGCGATGAGCCGGGCGCGGCCAGCGTTGCCTTCGCCGCACCCGATGGTCTGTCGGTGGATCGCGAAGACCTCGCACTGCACGGCAAGGCGGTCGCCTTCCAGAAAGCCAACCCCGGCACGGCCTATATCGACGCCGTCGCCGCCGTACAGGGAGCCTGATCCATGGGGCCGCTTCTGACTTCCATTTCCACCCTGAGCATTTCCGTCCTGCTGACGGAGAATGTCAGCGCGCATCGCTTCGTCACCGTAGATGGGGCGCAGGCCGGTGACGGGAGTGCCGTGCTTGGCGTGTCTCATAACGATGAGGTCGCCGGGCGCGCCGTGGCCGTCGATGTCGTCGGCGTCCGCGACATGATCGCCGGGGCCGCCATCGCCAAGGGGGCCGAGGTCCAGTCCGACGCCAATGGCCAGCCCATCACCATGGCCGCAGGGGCCGCCGCCGGGCTGGCCCTGACCGCCGCCGCCAATCCCGGCGACATCGTCAAAATCCTGATCAAGTAAGGGGCCGATATGAACACCCGCAACATGAACACCGCCCAGGCGCGCGTGATCGACCCGATCCTGTCGACCCACGCGCAGGGCTATCGCAACGCCGAAATGATCGGCCACCTGATCCTACCGGTTGCTGACATCCCGACCCGTGGTGTGCGCGTCCTGCGCTTTGGCAAGGACAGTTTCCGCAAGATGAACACGCGCCGCGCACCTGGTGCGGAATACCAGACCGTGCAGTACGGCTATGCCTCCAACCCTGTCGCTCTGCAGCAGGAAGCTCTGGCGGCAAAGGTGCCCTGGGAGAACATGGAGGAAGCCTCCAAGGTACCCGGCATCGATCTGGCGCGTGGCAGCGTCGAGATGGTCCTCGATATCATTGCCCTGGGCCGCGAGTTCGAGATCGCGCAGCTGGTCCGAGATCCGGGCAACTATGGTGCCAACAACAAGATGGTATTGGCCGGTGGGGACAAATGGTCGGATCCGGCTAGCGATCCTGCGGCTGACATCAACGAGGGCAAGGAACAGGTGCGCCGGCGCATCGGTCGCTATCCCAACCAGCTGACCATCGGCGCACCCACCTTCAACGTGCTGAAGCAGCATCCGAAGATCAAGGAGCAGTTCAAATACACCAGCTCCGATTCAATCACCGTCGAAATGCTGGCCAAGTATTTCGACATCGAGAAGGTGATCGTCGGCAAGGCCGTCTATCTCGAGGATGGCGCCGCAGACGACGCGGATGCGCAGGATGTCTGGGGCACTGACGCGATCCTGTCCTTCAGGCCGATGGGCACGAACTACATGGTGCCATCCTTCGGTTACACGTACCGGCTGAAGGGCCATCCCATGATCATGAAGCCTTATTCGGACGATAGCTGCGACAGCTGGGTCTACAAGATCAAGGAAGAATGGTCGCCCGAACTGACCGGCGCCGACGCAGGCTTCCTGTTCCAGAACCCGATCTAACCCATACCGCGTGAGAGCAGGAGGGCGGGGCCAACCCCGCCACCATCGTCCTGGGCATGACGGAATAACTGCCCGCCCCCAATCAACGGAGACCTGAAATGTCCCACATTGCCAATCATCGCATCAAGAAGGATGGCAAGTATTACGCCGCCGGCGATCCCATCGAGCTGACCGACGACGATCTGGCGGAGTTGCCGGACGGTGCGGTGCGCGACGCGGATCCCGACGATGAGGCGGCAAACGATAACGCCGGCCTTTCTGAAGAGGAGAAGTTCGAGGCTTTGCGGGCTGCCGTCAAAGAACTGCCGGACACTGTCTTCAAGAAAGACGGCGAGATCCGCGCGGATGCTCTCAAGGCGCTGAACGAACAGCTCGGCATGCAGCTGACCGCCGAGAACGTCGCTGTTGCCAAGGCCGCCACCGAGTAAGCTTTCATGGGCCGTTTCCTGACCTCCAACGACTTCATTGCCCAGTTCGGTGAGACCGAGGCCCAGCTGATCGCGGGCACCGGGGCATTCAACAGCCTCGAGGGCAGCCAGATCGATGTGGCGCTGATCGACCGGGAAATCGCCTTTGTCGATGAGCTGATCGCCGGGTTCGTGCTGGCCCGCCATGACTGGCTGCGCGCGCTGAATGCGGGGGACATGCCCAACCTGCTGAAGGGGCTGGGCGGCGACATCGTGCGGTACCGGCTGCGCGACAAGAAGGGCAGTCAGGGTCAGATCACCGACACCGTCGAGGCCCGCTACAAGGCCGCAGTGAAAGCGCTGGAGGCTATTGGGGACGGCAAGCTGGATCTGATCCGCGACCGCAAGGATGGCGTCGATCTGGACACCCCCGAGACGCCCGACGCCATTGCCGACCTGCCCTCGATCACCGGGGGCGCACCGCAAGCCTCTGATATCCTGAAAGGCTATTGAACGTGTCGACCAAGCTGAAACCCACTCATCTGGAAAAGATCGAGGCCGGGATCGTGGCCACCTTGAAAGAGCATCTTGGGGCCGATTACCTGATTGATGTCTTTCCGGATCGCCCCGGCGATTTCGACATGGGGCAGGCAAACAAGGCCGCGCTGGTGCAATACACCGGATCGAATTATGCGGCCCCTGACGGCACGCGCGCGGGCTGGCAGCAGCGCAGCCCGTCCTTTGCCATCCACCTGCAGCTGCGCACGCTGGGTCATGCGATGCGCGGCACGCGCGAAGTCGAGCAGGTGCGGTTTGCCCTGCAGGCCGCACGGATAGAGGGGACCGAGCTGCGTCTGGTCCGCGATGGCATCGCCGATCAGGACGAGAGTTTCTGGCGCTACGTGATCGAGGTCGCCTGCACCATCCCGGCTGTGCCTCGTCCGCAGAACGCGCCCGCCCCCCTCATGACCGATTTCCTCAAAGAAGGAGCCTGACATGGCCCGATACACCTACCACGGCCCGGTGCAGCACATCTCGATTGCTGTCGGGCATCCGCGAGGCGCTGACGCGGTTCATTCCGGTTTCGTATTTCTGCAACTGCTGGAACTGCACGCCGATCTGGGCGGCGACCTGCTGTTGTGTGAGGTTCAATATCCAACGGCGCTGCCGGATACGTTGCCCTACATGGATGTCTTCGCGACGGGGCATTTCTGTCTCCTTTGGTTTGGATCAGGTTTCGATTTTGGGAAGGGTGAGCAGGCCAGCGGACGCGAGGTGCACCGCCTCTTCGATCCAGAGCCTGCGGAAGAAACGCCAGTCGCCGGCATCCTGCAGTTCGATGATCAGATTGACGGCGCGTTCGATGTGGCCCTGCGGATCCCGCTCATGTTCGACATCAAAGAACACAGCCTTCTCCGCCTGCAGAGCGATCCAGTCAAAGAAAGCTACGTCTTTTGATGTCCAGCGCGGCTCCACCCCCCAGGCTGCCGCGATCTGGCGGTCAAGATGATGTTTCGCACATCGGACGCTTTGGTTGATCGTGTGACGGTACTCGGTTTGCCGGGCGATAAATTCCACGGCAGGCGTGATAATGTCGCCGATAAAGGCCTCGTGTGCGTCATGCAGGAGCGCCCATGCTTTGTCCTGCGGATCCGGGCAAAGGCGGGAAACGACCACCGAATGCGCAGACACTGGCCAGGGCAACGGTGTGCGACCGGCAAACCGATTGATCTTGGCCAATGTGTCACCCAGTCCGTCGGGTGTCAGAGCCGATACGGGCAGGTCATTCAGGCTGATCGTGCCATCAATGGTGTGCAAGGCGGTCATGGTTTCTTTCCTTGTGGTTGGTGCCGCCGCGCTGCGAGCAGGTGAGCGCGGCGGCTTTGGCGGGAAGGTATGAGTGGCCCGCCGTACCTGGTTCAGCTGGATTTGCCGGGGCAGACTGACTGGTGGGCCTTGAGGCCTTTCTGGCCGCGCACGGCCTTGCCGCAGGCGTTGCAGACGGTCTTGGTGCCATCGCTGGCAGTTTTGCTGGTACGCCCGCCCATGATCAGCCCGCCTCAGCCAGTTCGGTCTCAAACGGCTCGACAATGAAGTCTTCGCCATCCGAACCGATGGTCACGCCCGAGATTGCCGCTGCGACAGAGCGGTTGTCCTTCTCCAGCATGGCGTCCTTGTTGATTTCCTCTTTGGTGCGCAGGAACTTCTTGCCGAGCTTCGCCGCCTTGATGGCCGCGACTACGTCGTCCTTGCCCCGGATGCTCACCTTCGCGGGGCGCAGTCGCCACGAAATCTCACCCGTCGCAAATCTGTGAAATTTGACCTTGCCGCCACCTGTCAGCCGGTCCCGGTTGACCTCGCAAAACATCTTCAGGCCTTCCTGCTTTGCCGTGATCAACTCGCGGATCGGCGCGACCATCTCCCCATACTCTTCCTGCAGCTTGGCGATCTTGTCGTTCAGTTCGGCTTCCAAGCGTATCGCGTCCCGGCTCAGATCGCCGATCTCGCGGATCGCGGCACGTGCCTCGCTGTCGTCCTGAGGGATGGGTAGGTTTGCGCCTGCGGTTTTGACTTTGCGTTTTGCCATTGTTGTTATCCTTACGAGTGGTTTTCTGTGAGAGTGCCGAGGTCGAGCTGAAGGCCGGTTTCGGCCTCCTCCATCAGAGATCGGATGATGACGCCGACCGAGCTGTCGGCATCGACCATGGTCAGACCAAAGGCCCCGATGGCCAGATGCAGTCCGAATTCAGGGACGTGGCACTGATCCCCGGTGCTGATCCCGTCGATCTGCCCGCCGACAATGCTGTCGTGAAAGGCATGATCGACAGCAAGCTGCTGCAGGAGGTGGATGAGATTGCCACCAAGCCTGCCGCCAAATCCACGAAGAAGGGAGGCAACTGATGTCCGGTCCTTACTACGGCGTTGAGGTCATCGAAACCGGTCCCGGTTCGTCCACCGTGCGCACCCAGCCGGTGGCCACCGTGTTCCTGGTGGGCACCGCGCCCATCGATGCCGTGCATGCCACGGCGCAGGAACAGGCGGACTACATCAACCAATCCGTCATCATCAAAACACGGGAAGAGGCTACAGCGGCCTTTGGCGTGCATACAACCGGGTTCACGATCCCGTCCGCTCTGGATGCGATCTTCGACCAGGCCGGCACCGCCGGCGTCGGCGAGGTCGAAGTGGTCAATGTCTACGATCCGGCTGTCCACACGGGCGGTGTCGGCGATGTGACCAATGTGGACATCATCGGCGCGTTTTCGGTGTCTGGCAAACCCAGCGGCCTGAAGCTGGCCTATGACAGCTATCAGCGTTTCGGTCGGTTTGCCAAAATCCTGCTGACCCCTGGCTTCACCGGCCTGACCGGCGTGCGGGCCGAACTGGAGACCATCTGCGCCCGGATCCGGGCACGCGCGATCCTGGACACACCCACCGGCGTGACCGCGCAACAGGTGCGTGAGGCGCGCGGCCCGTCCGGTAGCTTCGACCTGCAGTTTTCCAATCGCCGCCTGGTCCCGGTCTGGCCGCACATGGTGGTCGCCGACACGGCCAATCCCGGTCAGACTCGCCTTGATCCCTACTCGGCGCGCTTTGCAGGCGTATGGCTTCGGACCATCATGCAGGACGGGTATCACCATTCGCCTTCAAACCGCCCGGTCTACGGCATCGAGGACTCTGAAACACCGGTCCTGTACATCCCCGGTGACGCCACGTCGGACGTTCAGGGCCTGCGTGATGCGGGCATCGTGACCGTCGAGGAGCGCTGGGGAAAGGGGCCGCAAGTCTCCGGCAACCGGTCCAGCGCGTGGCCAACAGACACGGATATGCGCAATTTCCTGCATGTTCAGCTGATTGAAGACGTGCTGGATGAAGGCGTCATCGCCTTTCTCGATCAGCACAAGGACCGCAACGGCAACCCGGCGCGGATCGAGTTTATCGAGGAACAGATCAACGACTGGCTCAAGTCGCTGATGACCGGCGATGACCCGGTTTTGTCCGGCGGCCAGTTCCGCTTTGACCGCACCAGGACCACCAGCATGTCCGTCGCGCAGGGCCAGTATTACTGGCGGCTGACCTATGCGCCGGTCGGTGTGATGGAGCGGATCACCGTGGATCGCAACATCGACCTGAACCTGCTGGGCAACGCCCTCGGGCTGGCCGCGTAAAAAAGGAACCCTGAACCATGTTGCAATACGGACAGGTCACGGACGCCCCGGTTTACCTTGAAGACAAGGAACTGCTGGGCATCTGCAACGAGTTCAACATCCCCGAGCTGGAAAGCGGCACGGTGGAACATGACACGCTCGGCTCTGTCGGCGTGCTAATGCTGCCCCGGCGGGGTCTCAGCGGGCTGACGGGCAGCATCAAGCTTCTGTTCCCCGAGCCGGAGATGGTGTCGATCTTCTCGCGCCCGAACAAGGCGGCGCGGTTCCAGGTGCATCAGAAGATCGATGTCTTCGATGCGGATGGCCTCAACGAGGAGAAATCCACCACGCTCATCACCCATGTGCGGGCGCTCTTCACCAAAAACGCCTTCGCCTCGGTGAAAAAGGGCGAGGCGCAGGAGGATACCGGCGAGTTCAGCTGCACCTACCTGATGCAGCGCCTCACCAGCTCGGAAACGCCTCTGGTCGAGGTCGATCTCTTCGCCAACATCTACAAGGTGAATGGCGAGGACGTCTGGCCCGACTGACCCCCGATTGGTGGCCGTGAGTTCCGACATGGCCATCATACCTGGCGGGCTCCGTTTTTTGGGCATTCGCGGAGCCTGCCACCTTTGCCCACAAGATGCCCCGGAGATCCTGACATGGAAACCAAGACCGAAACCCCGACCAAAGATGGCGGCGTTGTTGCCCTGCTGAAGCAGCACAAGGCCGAGAGCACTGGCTTTGACGATACCACGCTGCCCGAAACCGGCATCAAAGTGACCTGGCCGAAGTTCCAGCCGCACTCGACCTGGATGAAGGCCCAGCGTCTGGCCAAGAAAAACCCGCTCAGCACGTCCGACATCTACCTGTCGCTGCTCTGCAAGTTTAACGGCGAAAAGCTCACCCTGGACGAGTTCAAAACCCTCATTCCGACAGGCGACGTTCTGCACCTGACCGGCGAAGTGCTGGGCGATGACGAGGATGACGAGGACGACGCGGGAAACGGACAGGCCTGAGCAGCCCGCTCGATCATGTCCATCTCGTTGAATGCGGCTTTTCCCATTCCGAGCTGATGGACATGTCCGAGGAGGAGTTCTGCTTCTGGCGCGATGAGCGCCTCGAATATGACCGGTTGGTCGCTGAGGCCATCAAAGAACAGACGAAACCGAAGGACGACACATGAGCCGCCGCAAAGCCGAAATGGTGCTGAAGCTGGTCGACAAGGCCACGCGCCCGGCGCGGCGGTTCATTGCCCTGCAGAAGCGTATGGGCCGTGCCACTGAGCTGGCCAATCGGGTTTCTGCCCGCTCATCGGCTGCCGCCAAACGTGCGACGGACATGTACACCCGGTCCGTCGCTCGGTTGAACCGCGCTCAGGACACATTGCGTGCAGGTGTGCGGCGAACCAATCTGGTGATCGCGGCCCAGACCGCCCGATTGCGATCCAGCGCGGCCATGATGTACAGCGGCGTTGCCGGTTTCGGCAGGGCGGCTCTGATCGCGGGAGGGATCTGGACCGCCTATAGCGGTACTGTCTCCGCTGCTGGCGTTGCGATGCTCAGCCCGGCACGCCAGTTCGAGAAATTCCAGACCGTCCTGACCACGACCGAAGGGTCCGCACAGGCCGCCAAGGAAGCCATGAGTTGGGTTGAGGAGTTCGCCACCAGGACGCCTTACGAGCTTGACCAGGTCATGGCGTCGTTCGTGCAACTGCGGGCCTACGGCCTCGACCCGACCAATGGTATGCTGCAGAAACTCGGCAATGCCTCTGCCGCGATGAACAAACCGCTGATGCAATCCGTCGAGGCCATGGCCGACGCAGTAACGGGCGAGAACGAGCGCCTCAAGGAGCTGGGCATCAAGGCGGCCAAGGTCGGAAAGCACTTCGAGTATTCCTACACCGGCCGGGATGGCACCACCAAGATTGTGCGCGCGCTGGCCAGTGACCGGCAGGCCATTCAGGATGCCATTCTGGGCATTTTCGATGAGAAGTACGGTGGGGCCATGGATCGACTGTCCCAGACATTCGACGGCATGGGATCCAATCTGCTGGATCAGTGGACCAAGTTCCAGCGGATGATCATGGGCTTCGGCGTGTTCGACTGGATGAAGAGCAAGCTGAAGCTTGTCCTGGACGAGATCAACCGATTGGAAGCTTCTGGCGAATTGGAAATCTGGGCGAAGCGCAT
>NZ_WPZY01000076.1 GCF_013031405.1 Ruegeria sp. HKCCD8929
TACGCGGTGCGTCACCTCTATGACACGATGGACCAATCGCCGATTTACTCCGTGGAAATGGCACTCAACGAAGTCTTGAAGGTAACGTTAGAGAAAACCCCAGATAATACGCTGACCCGAAACCAATACCATGTAGTCGAAGGACACCGATTTGATGTATTGGCTGACTACGACCACGACCTGCGGTTAATCGCTCACCACCTCCAGCACCTGGAGCTGATCATCGCCGAGATTGAAGTAAACATGAGGTGACTGGCTCAAAATCGGATCCTGGCTATGTTCCAGATTTGCTGCGCCAGGTCTGAACGGCTGGTCTGGGAAACGAGGGTTTCTTGCACGGCATACGACCAAGGTTTGCACCGCTTGATATTACACAACAAATTTGTCTGTTTACCGCATCTGGAAATCACCGTATGCATTTGATCAATCGGATTGAATATTCAGACGGTTTTTCATGCTCATTGGTTACGCACGTGTATCGACCGAAGATCAGAGCCTTGCCTTACAGCACGATGCGTTGCGTGCCGCAGGCTGCGAGAGGATTTTCGACGACAAGGTGAGTGGAGCCAAAAGCGAGCGTCCAGGTCTGATCAAGGCATTGGAGCAGCTTCGCGACGGCGACACATTGGTTGTCTGGCGGCTGGATCGGATGGGCCGGTCTCTAAAGGATCTGATTGCCCGCGCCGAAGAACTGAAGGACATGGGTGTCGGCCTGAAAAGCCTTCAGGAATCCATCGACACCACATCGAGTGGCGGTCAACTGATCTTTCACATGTTTGGCGCATTGGCGGAGTTCGAGCGCAACCTGATCCGGGAACGGACACAGGCTGGTCTGACGGCGGCACGGGCACGCGGGCGCAAGGGTGGCCGAAAAAAGGTGTTGGATCGTAAGAAACGGGCTCATGCGGTCCAGCTCTATCATTCCCGTGAGCACACGATCCCGGAGATCTGTAATCTAATGGGTATCTCGCGGGCCACGCTCTATGCGTATGTAGATGAGTTTGCCGATGGCAAATAGAGGCATCCGCATTCCGGCCGAGACGCTGTTGGCGTTGAGAACCCGGTTGGCGGGACTGCCGTCGCGATCAGCTGCTCGGCGGGACGAAATTGGCCGGATAGCGGATCTCTTTGGTGTCAGTTCGTCCACTGTCTACCGTGCCCTGAAATCACTGCACCAACCCAAGGGCCTTCGGCGAGCTGACCGTGGCAAGCCACGTGGCATCTCTGAGAAAGACATGGTGCGATATTGCGAGATCATTGCCGCGCTGAAAATGCGAACGAGCAACAAGAAGGGGCGGCATCTCTCGACCAATAGGGCCATTGAACTTCTGGAAGAGCACGGGGTGGAAACGCCGGATGGTCACGTGCAGCCCGAGATGGGACTGTTGAAACGTTCAACCGTAAATCGGTGGCTGAAAGATTGGGGTTTTGATCAGCCGCGTATGACACGCGCCACGCCTGCCATCCGTTTTGAGGCCCGTTATTCCAATGCCTGCTGGAAGTTTGATATGAGCCCGTCGGATCTGAAGCATATTGCGCAACCAGCCTGGGTAGACGTGAAGCGCGGTCAGCCGACGATGATGCTTTACAGCGTTGTGGATGATCGTTCTGGCACCTCCTATCAGGAATACCGCTGTGTCTACGGCGAAGATGCAGAAAGCGCGTTGCGGTTTCTGTTCAACGCTATGGCCCCGAAGGAAGATACAGAGTTCCAGGGCATTCCCGAGATGATTTATCTCGACAACGGCCCTGTTGCGAAAAGCCTGGTGTTCCAGACTGTGATGGAACGGCTCGGCGTGGACTGGAAAACCCACATGCCTGCCGGATCGGACGGTTCCCGCGTCAGCGCTCGATCAAAGGGCAAGGTCGAGCGACCATTCCGAACTGTGAAAGAAGCCCATGAAACGCTGTATCACTTCCACAAGCCGGAAACCGAGGCGGAGGCCAATCTCTGGCTGAGAAACTTCATCAGCAAGTACAATGACAAGCCCCACCGCCGGGAGGCACACAGCCGGATTGAGGATTGGATTGCCAATCTCCCGGAGACCGGCATTCGCGAGATGTGTTCCTGGGAACGCTTCTGCGCTTATGCCCGCGAACCGGAACGCCGCAAGGTTGCCGCCGATGCGCGGGTAGCGATTGATGGCGCATTCTATGAGGTCGATGGCGATCTTGCCGGCGAAGAGGTGCTGTTGTGGTGGGGTTTGTTCGATCACGAGTTGTTCGTGGAATGGAATGACAAGCGCTATGGTCCGTATCGGCCGGAAGGCGGGCCAATTCCGCTGCACCGGTATCGCAAGCGAAAGCTGTCCCCTCGTGAAAAACGCGCCGAAGCGGTGGCCAAGCTGGCGGAGCAGATCAGCCTGCCGCGCGCAGCACTTAGCGGCTCCGGTTTTGAGGCCGCCCCGGCTGAGGTCGTGCCACTGCCCAAGATTAAGTTCACCGATCCGGACCCGTGGGGGCAGATTGCCTATGAAAACGAGCTCAGCGCGCGGCGGGGCATATCCTACCTTCTGGATCGGCCTCTGGCAGAGCTTTCATCGGATGACCGCGCATTCGTCGGCGAATTGGTCGGCCGAACACTGAACAAGGCCGAGATCGAAACGGCCGTCAAAGAGCGCTTCCGGCGCGGGAAATAAGGAAAAGGGACGAGCAGGTGTTAAACAGGCAGGTCATGCAGCATTTCCACATCGAGCGGGTGTGGAGCCAAGCCGGGTATTTTGAAACCGAGCGACTGGTCCAGTTCCGCGAGGATGTGATGGCGGCCATAATGGCCGGAGATCTGATCGCCATTTCCGGACCTGTAGGTGTCGGCAAGACCGTGATGATCAACCGCCTTCAGGATCAAATCACCGCTGACAAGAAGATCATCGTGGCGCGCAGCCTGTCGGTGGACAAGCCGCGCGTCGTTCTGCCCGCCCTGATCACCGCGCTGTTCCTCGACATCACCGGCGACCCGGACATGAAGGTGCCCACCCAGCCCGAACGCCGGGAACGGTTGCTTCAGGAAGCCGTGCGAAAAGCCAAGAAACCAATCGCTCTCTTCATCGACGAAGCCCATGATCTGCACGGCCATACGCTGAACGGGCTGAAACGACTTCGAGAGGTCATCAGTGCAGGCGGCGGCTCATTGTCTGTTGTCCTGGTCGGTCATCCCCGGCTTCAGAATGACTTGCGCCGGGCGACCATGGAGGAAATCGGCCACCGCACCACCAAGTTCGAGTTCAGCAGCATTGGCGACGAACGCCGTGAATTTGTGTCCTGGCTTCTGGGACAGTGTCTGGCGGATGGTGTTGACCCGTCAGATGTCTTTGAAGATGCCGCACAGGAATATCTGGCAGAGCGCCTGTCCACGCCGCTGCAATTTGCCGAACATCTGAACCGGGCCTTCGTTGATGCGTATCGCATGGGCGCAGATCAGGTCACACGTGACATCGTTGAAGAAACCATCTCGGTAGGCTTCGATGATCTCGACGCCCGACTGTCCCGGATCGGCTATAGCCCAAAGGCGCTGGCCGATCTCACCGATACCCGACTTCCGGAAATCCGCCGGTTCCTGAAAGGTCAGTTGGACACGGACAGAACTGACGAGCTTTCCACCCTCATGCGTAAGGCAGGGCTGCCGATATGAACCTGAAAACCGAACTGTCTGAGCGCGAAGAGCAGCTACTGGATAATTTCCTTGGCCGGGTGCGCGGTGGGGCGATCCCGAATATCGAAGCGCTCGACGGGTTCTTTGCCGCACTGGCCTGTTGCCCGGATCTGGTCATGCCCAGTGAATACATGCCCATTATCCAAACCGGAACGACCGACGATGGTGATCTGGACTTCGAAAGCATGGAAGAAGCTGGACAATTTATTGAGTTGGTAAACCGGCACTGGAACCATGTGAACCAGCAGCTGGATTCCAAAGAGGTCTATCTGCCGCTCCTGTTTGAGGATGAGCAGGGGAAAGTTCGGGCAAACCACTGGGCACAAGGCTTCCTTCTGGGCACCAATCTGCGACCGAATATCTGGCCCGAAATCATGGATGACGAAAACGAAGGTGGTGCCATGGTGCCAATCTGGGCGTTGGCCTATGAGCATCATGAAGATCCGGAGATGCGGCCCTATGACGAGCCCATATCGGATGAGCGAAGAGAAGAACTGGTCGTTGGCGCCGCCGCGGGCGTCATGCGGATGCATAGATTTTTTCTGAAGCAACGCAATCTATACACGCTGTCTTCCGGAACATTCACGCACCAGGGCGGGAAGGTCGGTCGAAACGAGCCCTGTCCTTGCGGGTCCGGCAAGAAGTTCAAGCAGTGCTGTGGACGGCGCTCCATGCTGCATTGACCCGTTCGCACATAATTTGGGTTCGGGTCGATGATTGCAGGCTGGTTGCAAACAATCTGGGTTCATTCGCAATTAAAATGGGTTTACCCCCATCGATAGTCGCAACTAATTCGGGCCAAAAAACGCGATGATTGCAAGCCGATGCGATTATGGTTGCAGGTCACTACACTTACGCGAACATGGGCAACTCCTATCCACGCGAGAGAAGGCGGGATTGTTCATAGTTGCCTGCATGTGAGACGTTGTAGTCGACCGTAGATTACGCGGCGTGGGATTAAGAGGTGCATGGTGGCAACGAAATCGACTAATTCTTGCAGTCTCGAACAATGGCTCGGAACAAACGAGCTGTGCCGTCCCAGTCTGGTCCTGAAATTCCGATAGTGTGGCGATAGGAGCGCAAATTAAGGGTTTCGGGAGCACGGCAGTTCTGGTGAATTGTGTATGCCGGGAGGTTCGAAACGCGGTGCCTGTCAAAAAACGGGTGCACATTGGAATAGGAGGCATCGGTTCGTTGCTGCTTTGTGAGACCATCCAAATATTCTGAGTACAGGTCCCGGACATGAATGAGGCGCTCGTTGTGTTCATCGTCGTTGGGCGATGCCGTCGCCGAGCGTCAAGACGCCGGGCTGCCCGTTCCCCCCGAACTCCTCGCCCACACATCCCCACTCGGTTGGGCACACATCCTGCTCACAGGTGAATACAATTGGCCGAAGAGGCGATGACGAGCAACGCCGACATTGGCTGTACGGGATTTGAACTCGTAAGATGCGGACTAAGTTTCCGGTAATACAGTTCGTCCCACAAGTTGTTTCAGGTCGTGCCTTCTATGCTTTGACGCAGCGCGTGGAGGTCTTCGTGCGGATAGACCATGGTTGTGTCGCCTGTGCTGATCTGCACCTCTTTCGCCGACGCGATGACGCTTAGGCAGGCGTCCCCAATTTCAAAGCGCCATTGGATACGGTCGGTTTCGGCCAATTCGAGGCGCCAACTGGCAGGAGTCACGATTTCCTGTGCTTGCTCCAGCCATAGCGCTAAGGCCTCTGGCAGGTGAAAAAGCCTGTTGAGCGCTGCAATCTCATCCCCGACAGAGATGGAGACCTCGCCCATTTTGCGCGCTTTGCGGACGGCTTTTTGGCGAACTAGGCGTTTGAAAGCCCGTTCGGCGCGGCGTCTTGAGTCGAAAAAATCGAACAGGCGGGCGAAGAGCCCGCTCGGGGTGGAGGGAAAACTGATCGCGCGTTCAAGCTCGGCATCCGGGTCGCCCGTGGCTTCAAAGACCGTGAGACTGTTTTTACCGAGCTCCACAACAAAGGCATGATCACCACGCGCTGTTGCCAGCACGCCTGCTCGTTTCGGGCGACGGATTTTGGCGGCACCTGCGCGCAAACATTCGGTGGGTGGCAGATGCTCGCCTTCGGCAAACAGGCTGAGGGCCGCACAGGTCGCGGGTTTGGGTAAGGTCAGCGCGAGATCGGCCAAGCGCGTGGTCATGCGGGCGGCCTTTGCAACCGGATCTGCGGCGGCGGCGGCCTTTACCTCCGCCTCAAAGGTGTCGTCGGTGACGATCATCACGGGATCGAACGCAGCCAAAAGCCGAAGCTCTTCGATCTCGGAGATGATGGCGGGGAAACTCACATATCCCTCTTCGTAGCTGCACATGCGCAGGAATTCTTGCGCATGCGCCTCTGGCAAGGTGTATACGCGGGCAAGCCAGGTCTTTTCGTCCACCGTATCGGCCGAGAACAAGGCAGTGTCATAGGGTTTGAGCGCAGGAGAGACGTGGGGAGTAAAGCCCGTCTGTGTTGCAGCTTCCCTCGGGTTTTCCGCCATCCAGGTCTGCACATCACGCATGATGGTCAAGGTTTCGGACATCTCATAGCGCTCGGCGGCCTCCATCGCCCAGTCAAGAAACCGCGCGGGATCGCCGCCATAGTAGTTGCGCGCATTGCCCATGAACTGGCTGTGGCCACCATTGCGAACGTTGCCAAGGTAATAACCCAACAAAAACGCAGCGCGAAGATCGGGGTTGAGCCTGTCCCAGGAGACACCGGCACCCAGCAGAATGTGCATTTGCTTGTTCAGAAAGTGTGACGGTAGCGTGCTACCTGCTTGCGCGGCGGGTGTCAGAAACAGAGGGAAGGTGCCGGTCATGTACGCGGAGGTATCGTAGGTGCGACGTGATTGTCTACCCGTCAGAGTCGAGTCCGGCTTGGGGCAAATCCTATCATAAGCATTCCTGACCTTGGCCGCACCCGGCAAACTGGAAAGATGCGCAAAAGGTGATTTCTCCGCGCCTGAGCCAATTGCTATTTTAAGACCAAGAGAATGGATGAATGGCGGAATTCGCGCTTGGGCCTAGTTTGAGAACGCATTGATCAGAACCCATGGCAGGGGTGCAATGGCTCATCTCGGGGAAACGGTGCTAGGTTACCAGTATCCTTAAAAGGTCGCCCGATGACCTACATGTTTTCACTTTCGGAAGGTAGGACACAAGCCGGGCAGTCACAGGTAAGGGCAAATGATGATCGTCCGGCGTATCAGGTGGACAATCGCGTTCATCATCCTTGGAGCAGCGCCGGCCATAGGCCAATCTTTTAACCGTTTGTCCGAGATGGAAAATGCTGTTTTATTGGCCGCTGCAGCGAACTCCTTATCGCCCGAGGGGATGTCGACAGCATTGACCCCCGTTCTGGGTGTTCTGGATATCTACCATGTTTCCGACCGGACACTGGTCGGCCAATCCTAGGGTGGGAACCAAGGGCGGGTCTTCACAACTCGGGGAGCTCCGCCTCAGCTCCAAGACATCACCTGCACAACGGTGTCGGCCGACATGGCCCGGCCCGGCGGGTCTGGCGCATCGATACAGCTTCCGATGATCGCCGCGCAATACCAGAGGCACTGAAATTTCTGACGTACGCGACACAAGAGATGATAGATACACCCGATCTTCAGCTTGTTACTAATTGCATCGGGGCTCTGCACCTTGGTCAGGACGAAATCGACACAGACGCGGTAATTGCCTGGTATGACAAGCTTCTTGGTCGGTTCACCGCAATAGGACTCGAAACCGTGCGACAACCTTCTAGCGCCGAAGCCTATCCGGCGGGATTTCTCAACGGGCGTGGCCGCGCCTGCGACGGAACTCGTTGCGTCTTGATGGCCGTACCGTGGGCCGCAATATGGTCGAGGGGAACCGCTGGGCAGGTTAGTTTGACGGTTCTATCGGTCAAGATTGCTGAGGAGAACTGACTGTCCTGACGCCAAACATCTGCCACTGGTGGTATTCGCCGTCATCGCGGTCAAAGGAGGCCTGCGAGGCGGTAGGAAGGGAAGCCCCAACATTGTTCGTTGCGGTACTCAAATTCTGGAAGTAGCTTGAAGACGAGGCTAATAACAGGGGGGCGACGGCTTAGTAATCCGACTATCGCGTTTCGGCAGCAACCTGCTGCCATTTTTCGAGGTTGGCCCGAATACCGCTCCTAATGCGGGCAAGACTGCTCCAATTCCAATATGTTACCTTCGGGATCGCGGATGTAGACTATCAAGTGGGGTTGTTCCTCGGTGCCGAAATTCGAGACGTCGCCTAGCAACGACCCGCCAAGCCTCAGCGCTCTTTCAATGGTTTTGATCAGATCCAGCACCTCAAATGCAAGGTGACCGTAACCCGGCTCATTCACTGCCGGGATGGGCCTACTGACGGTCTCGGCGTACTCCATGATCTCCAAGAAAGGCTCATGATGGTCAGGCAGGTTCAGCCAGAGAGAGTATATGTCAGAGTTGGGCAGTCCGTTTCCGCGAGATACCACGTCGCCTGACAGTCGCCTTGGTGGACGCAGGTCAACAAATCCAAAAGCGCCTCGATAAAACGCAGATAGTTCATCTGCATCACGCGCGGTAAGACTCACGTGTAACAGCCGCAAAGCACTCAATCCTTCTCAGACTCTAAAGCATCCCGCCGAAAACTTGAATCGGGGGATTCCCAAATGGTTGTCAGTGTG
>NZ_WPZY01000077.1 GCF_013031405.1 Ruegeria sp. HKCCD8929
CCGCCATGCGCCTGTCACTGCACCGCTCAATGGTCCAGGCGCAGAAATACTATGACGACGTTGAGATCACCGACAACCCGGCGACGGATCTGTTGAGTTGAATATTTTCCCAGTCAGCTCAACTAACTCCCTGCCCTTCCCTGCTGCCCATCTTGTAGTGCAGTTCGCTCATTCATAGCCTCAACAATCGGCTGGGCAGGCTCAACTCAAAGCGGAGCGTTCAGAGAAGTATTACACGAATGCCTACCTTGTGTGCGGAAGTACTACCTCGGGTTTGAAAGCCCAAAACTCCCTTCTACCGGGTTTACAACTGTAAACCACCCTGCTCTGATACTAAGCGCATGTAGTCAACCGGTTCGCAATACCCACAATATAGGCGAAATTCCTTGACTTAGGGCAGTGAATCACGGCTGTTTGTCTCAAGTGGCGCGAAAATGACCACATTTCTAAATTTGAGGCAACTACATGATTCCCGTGACACCACTTACGGCAGATCGACCATCGGCACTCGCAACGGAAATTTCCGAGAGATTGAACTCGGCTATCCGAGAACACCTTCTTGCTGCCTTTGCTCCTGACAACACAAAATCACTACGCACATTCGCAGCACCAGAAGCGGCCGAACTTCTGGGTGTCTCAGGTCAATTCATGCGCAAGGTCCACTCAGAAGGTACAATTCCTGAACCAAAAGACGTGCGAAGCGGTCGACGTTACTATACCGCCCAAGAGCTTTGGGAGGCCCGCGAAACGCTTGAGAAGACCTCACGCAAACGAGGACGCTATATCCCTCGCCGGACGGAAGGAGAGAAACTTCAAGTCTGGCAGTTGATGAACTTCAAAGGTGGCAGCAGCAAAAGCACTACAACAATTCATTTAGCCCATTATTTCGCGCTTCGCGGATACCGTGTGCTGGCCGTTGACCTAGACCCCCAAGGCTCGCTTACATCCATGTGCGGCATCAGCCCTGAAATCGAGTTCGACGGGCTAACGATATACGATGCCATTCGCTATGAAGACCCAGTTCAAATGGCGGATGTCGTACTTCCGACATACTTCCCCGGACTGTCTGTGGCACCGTCACGGCTTGTTCTTTCTGAATTTGAGACGGAATCAGCCGTCCACTCCAACCCCGACCATCCGTTTTTTACGAGAATACGGAATGCTCTGGCCGAAGTGGAAGACGATTTCGACCTTGTTCTTATTGATAGCCCACCTCAACTCGGATTCTTGACGATCGCGGGGATGGCGGCCGCTAGTTCTTTGCTCGTGCCATTAACACCTTCCATGTTGGACGTGTCTTCGACAGCTCAATTTCTCGAACTTGCTGGTGCTTATATGGCTGTCATTGAGGACGCCGGCGCCACTCTCGAATACGACAGCTTCAAGTTCCTGATAACACGTGACGAACCAACAGACGTTCCGTCTCAACAGCTGGCTTCGTTCATGCGAGCACTGTTTCAGGACCGCGTTATGTCAGCAACGGCTCTGAAGAGTACTGCAATCAGTGACGCCACAATGCTCAAACAGTCGATCTACGAGGTTGTGCGTTCGGAAATGACACGCGCAACCTATGACCGGGCAAAGAACTCAATGGATGCGATCGGCTCAGAGGTAGAGCAATTGATCCACCAAGCATGGGGACGCAGCTAATGGCTAGAAAATCGCTTCAAGAAATGTCGGGTATCGCGAGCACGATTGCGCGTTCCGGGTCCAAGTCCGCAAACAAACCGGCAAAAGCCAACGCCCCTGCCCTCGGTGCGCTTCAAGGATCCCTCGCCGCAATCAGAGAAATTGATCCGGCTCTCATAGACGATTGGGGGCCGATTGATCGGCTTGGTGAGTTTACAGCTGTAAACCCAGATGAAGATGACGACAGTTTTGAGAGTTTGAAGTCGAGTATCCAAGACGGTGGTCAACAAGTGCCCATCCTCGTTAGGAGGTCGAAGGCCGACGGTCGTTACGAGGCGATTTATGGGAGGAGAAGGCTCAAAGCATGTCGTGAACTCAAAATCAAAGTTCGCGCCAATGTCCAAGATATAGACGATGCATCGGCGCTTCTGGCCAAGGGCCTTGAAAACGCAGCCAGGCGAAACCTGTCGTTCTACGAAAAAGCTCGCTTTGCGGAAGCAATTCAGACCGCTGGGCATGAAACCGCCACGGTGAAGCAAGTTCTAAACCTGTCTGCATCAGGATTGTCCCACCTTACTAAGGTCACGCAAAACGTTCCTTCAGAGGTCGGAGAAATGATCGGAGCAGCGCCAAAGTCTGGCCGCCCGAGGTGGACGGCACTTGCCGAGCAGTTCTTGGCGGGCAAGCTAACAAGAGATGACGCAATTGGATGGCTTCAAGCCATTGAGCCATCGGTTTCCTCAGATGACCGGCTAGAAACCCTACTTAAAGCAGCTGCAAAACGTGGAGCCCGACAAAAGGACGGCGTTGCTGAAACTAGCCCCATCGAAGGTGTGACCATCAAGTCCAGCAGCGGATCTCTTACATTGTCAGTTAGAAAGAAGGGTTCGAACGCCGGTTTTGCAGATTGGTTGGATAAGAATCTGACTGAAATCATCAAGCGATCACACGCCGAGTTTACAGCTGTAAACAACAAACAGAATAACTGAGGACGAGCAGAAAGGAGGAAGGCAAGCAAAGAAAAACCCCCGAAACCGGAGCTTCGAGGGCTGCTGCGCTCAGCGCAATTCTTAGATTAGACACCTAGAATCTAGCAGTCCCCGAATCGCCATACAAGAGAAAACGCTCCTGAGCGAACGGGTATTTTTTGTCTGCTGACATAAACTCATGAAAACAGTAACAGCATTGGCTCCAAACGGAGCAACCTTGTCGGGAACGGCAGGGCAGGGGGCTATTACGCCAAAAAAATGGATGCTTCTTCGAGCCGTTGAGGAAGCCAGAGAACCGCTTGGACTTAAATCCACATCCCTCAATGTCCTGAGGGCGATGATTTCGTTTATGAACGGAGATCAGATTTCCCTTGACCAGGATGATCACCATATCTGCTTCGCCTCCAACGCGGCGATTGCCAAGCGAACTCACGTCAGCCTTCAAACTGTTGAACGTCACATCTCGGCGTTAGTGGAGCTCGGGCTTATTCGTCGCGTCATGAGCGCTAACGGTAAACGTTGGGCGCGCCGGGACCGGCAGGGTAGGGTGGTCACCGCAACTGGGCTGTCCCTGATGCCATTGTCGGAACGGCATGCGGAATTCATCCAGGAAGCGCAGAAACATGCTGACCGTGTTCTTGAATTCACAGTGCTACGCGACAAGGTTTCAGCCGCTCTGGCTCGCCTCAAGGAACTCGTGGCAGACGATAGCGCGATCTCAGATTTGATGGCGACTGTGCGCAATACACTGCGCCGTAAACCGGACGCAAACGTGCTCAGCGAACTGCTAGCCGAAATCTCTGTGGAAATCTCCGAGGTAACACCGGTAGATGCAGAAAATTTGAGGGCCAATGACAATGAAATTGAGGGGCATAAAGAGGACTCTTTGAATCCAGAAGTTAAGAAAGAAAAACTTTCTCAGGTTCAGGTTTCAGCAGATCAAATGGAGCATAGTTTTCCACGGTTGTGTTCCGAACTACGCTTTGCACGGGATCAAGCACATTGCGATCGTCTTATGGACGACATCGCCGCTTATCTACAGCTGGGCCAGACCTGGTACGCTATGAAGTCCACACATGGCTCAGCTGTTCGTTTCATGGTTCTGGGATACATCTTCCAACGCGCTGAGAAAATACAGTCTCATGGGTCTTACATGATTACTCTGTTGGCGAAGATCGACAGTGGTGAAATGAAACCAACAGCCCTGTTAGCACCTAAGGCTTGTATTCGAAGGATCTCGTCCTGACTACTGAAAGAAGCCATGAAGAAATATACCTGTTGTGACGGTCTAAACTCAGTCAGTGCTTTCAATCTTCAGGGTCGCAGATTTCAATTAGTCGGATGTTGACTTTCAAACGGTCGGGCACGTACTTTCAAACGGTCGAGGTGAAGTGGTTCTAGCATGTATCCAAGATTTGCCAAAACGCGAATAGAGGAAGCGCTGTCCGACACGCGTGTTGTTCTCATCTCTGGACCCCGTCAGTCCGGCAAGACAACACTTGCAACAGACATCGCCTCCGACAAAGTTCCTTTTCTAACCTTGGACGATGCGACTGTCTTGCAATCAGCTATCGACGATCCTGTCGGTTTTATTCGCGGACTGGACCGGGCAGTTATCGACGAGATCCAGCGGGCACCTGACCTACTTCTGGCTATTAAGAAAGCGGTGGACGATGACAGAAGGGCAGGGAGGTTTCTGCTAACCGGTTCTGCCAACCTCATGACCATTCCGAAGGTCGCGGACTCCCTTGCTGGGCGAATGGAAATTGTTCGTCTCCTTCCCCTCAGCCAAACAGAAATCCTTGAAACGAAGTCGAGCTTTATCGACAGGGCATTCGATGCAAAGAACCCTGTCGTAGACAAGCTGATCATTGGGGACGACCTTGTTGAGACAGTTCTATCTGGTGGTTATCCGGAGGCGCTTGGACGGAAAAGATGGAGGCGAAAGCAGGATTGGTACCGCGATTATATTGACGCAATTGTCCAACGAGACGTCCGCGACGTGGCCCAGATCGAACAACTTGCCATCATGCCGAGACTACTGGCAGTTCTTGCGGAGTATTCCGGCCAACTGGTCAACTATTCAGGGATCGGTGCTGCCATTAGTCTGAATCATGTGACCACCCAGAAATATGTGCGCGTGTTTGAAAGCCTCTTTCTCGTGCATAGCTTACAGCCATGGTTCACAAATCGCCTGAAGCGCCTCACCAAATCCCCCAAGCTGCACTTTCTTGATGCAGGCCTTCTCGCGGCAATGCGCAGCGTCACCCCGGATACTGTCAGAAAGGAAAAGACGCCCTTCGGGTCGATCCTGGAAACATTTGTGTTCAGCGAATTGCGTAAAACTGCCACCTGGAGCGAACAAAGGTGCACGTTTTCGCATTTCCGCGACAAAGATCGGAACGAAGTCGATATTGTTCTGGAAAATAGCCGTGGAGAGATTGTCGGGATCGAGGTGAAGTCGTCCGCAACAGTTACTTCCAGCGACTTTTCCGGGATGCGCAAATTGGCGGAAGCATGTGGCGACAAGTTTGTTCAGGGGCTTGTTCTCTACGACCACGATCAGGTTGTACCCTTCGCAGACAACATGTTTGCGGCTCCAATTTCCTGCATGTGGGCAGCGACTGGATGAACGCGTAAGGCTAAGGGAGGGCAGGGGGGCTTAAACCGTCGCTAACTCCGTTCGCAGCATGTAGTTTTCAGCACCAAGGGCGGAAAGCTGAAGTTCGCTGCGCTTAGTGCCAATGACCGCATTGCGGGACAAGGACGAAACCGCTTTCGCGGTAGGGGCGCTTGTGACGCGTGAAGCGCACTGATCTGAGCACAGCGGATTTGCGGCTGTGCGCGCCTGTCTGACGATTGGGACCTTCTCAATTTGATGACAGGAGGTCGTGATGACCGATCAATATGTTCCGGCTCTGCGCCAGCGGTTTCTCGAAGATATGCGGATCAAGGGGCTGCTACCGAAGACCCAGACGATGTATTTGCGGGCGATGCGAGAGTTCACGCGGTTTCTGGGGCATTCGCCGGATACGGCGACGCCGGAGGAATTGCGCGCCTTTCAGCTTGATATGAAGGACCGCGGCGTTGGCGCGCCGACGTTCAACAACCGGCTGACGGTGCTGAGTTTCTTCTTCGCGACGACCTGTCCCCGACCTGTGATGAAGCGGCATATGCGGTATCAGCGGGTGGCGAAGAAAATCCCGGTGGTGCTGAGCGCCGAGGAGGTGGCGCGCATCCTCGAAGCAGCACCCGGGCCCGGGCTCAGATACCGGGCAGCCTTCAGCGTGGCCTATGGCGGCGGGCTGCGGGCGAGCGAGGTGACGCATCTGAAGGTTGGCGATATCGACAGCGACCGGATGCTGGTCCGCGTCGAGCAAGGCAAGGGCCGCAAGGACCGGCACGTCATGCTGTCACCGTGTCTGCTGGAATTGCTGCGTGACTATTATCGCGAGGCACGCCCTGCAGGCTGGCACTTTCCCGGGCGCAACCGGGTTGATCCCATCTCGACCCGACAGTTCAACCGTGCGTTTGGGGTAGCCTGCGACTTCGCCGAGATCAAAAAGAAGGTGTCACCCCACACCCTGCGGCACAGCTTCGCCACCCATTTGTTGGAAAGCGGGACAGACATCCGGGTGATCCAGGTGCTGCTTGGTCATGCCAAACTGGAGACGACGACGGTCTATACCAAGGTGGCGACCAAAACGATCCAGGACGTGACCAGCCCACTTGATCTGTTGGCGCGCAAGGAGGCCGGTCCCGGATAAGCCCGGGCCTTCATGCCCAGACCCAGACTGGAGGTCGCGGATATCTTCCGCGCCCACGGGCCTGCCTATCGCCGGGCAAATGACGGCCATCTGAACCTTCCACAGTTGAAGGTGATGTCCGCCATCGAGAATTGTCGCACCGCCGCCCTTGGCGGCCATGTGTCGGCCTGCACCAAATGCGGCCACCAGCACGTTGCCTATAACTCATGCCGCAACCGGCATTGCCCGAAGTGCCAGGGTGCCGCGGCGCGGGACTGGATGCAGGCGCGTATCGAGGACCTGTTGCCGGTCGAATACTTCCATGTGGTCTTCACTCTGCCAGCTCAGATCGCCGACATTGCCTATCAGAACAAGGCGGCGGTCTACGGCCTCCTGTTCAAGATGTCCTCGGAGACGCTTATGACCATCGCCAGCGACCCAAAACACCTCGGCGCAAAGATCGGCATGACGAGCGTGCTGCACACATGGGGGTCAGCGATGACGCACCACCCGCATGTCCATGTCATCGTGCCAGGCGGTGGATTGTCGCCGGATGGCACCCGGTGGATCGACTGCCGACCCGGGTTTTTCCTTCCGGTGCGGGTCCTGTCCCGGCTGTTCCGGTGTTTGTTCCTTGAAGGACTGACCCGCTTGCACCGGGCTGGCAAGCTGCGCTTCTTTGGCGATCTGGCGGGACTGGCCGACCTCGCCAGCTTTGCAGCCTATCTCGCGCCGCTGCGCAAAACCGAATGGGTCGTCTATGCCAAACCACCCTTCGGAGGACCCGAGGCAGTCCTGGCGTACCTGAGCCGCTATACGCACCGGGTGGCGATCTCCAATCACCGCCTCGTCAATACCAATGGCGACACGGTGGCCTTCCGCTGGAAAGACTACCGCATCAAACGCGGTGATCGGATGAAGGTCATGCGCCTGCCCATAACCGCAATGCTGGCCGTTCTTGCGCTTGAGCGACAGGGACTTGCGAAAAACAACGGTCCGGTCCTCGTAACGGGCGCCGCCGGAGGCGTTGGTTCAGTCGCGACGGCAATCCTTGCGAATTTAGGCTACGAAGTGGCTGCGGTCACCGGACGCCCTGAAACGGCAGACTACCTGAAGGAACTGGGTGCGACACAGATCGTTCCGCGCGAAGATCTCGCAGAAGTGACGCGTAAACCGCTTGAAGCGGAAGTATGGGCTAGCTGCATTGATGCAGTCGCAGGCGCCATGTTGGGACGTGTTCTCAAACAGATGAAATATGGTACATCTGTCGCTGCAATCGGGCTTGCGGGCGGAGCAGCAATTGAAGGTGCACTAATTACGCCGTTTATTCTGCGTGGTGTTAACCTTCTGGGCATCGACTCGGTCCTGCAGCCTTATGTATCCCGTGTGGAAGCATGGGAACGTATCGCCACCGATCTTCCGATGGATAAACTCGATGCTATGGTTCACCCGGCAATGCTTTCTGATTTGCCGGCTCTTGGGCGCGATATCCTCAAAGGTCAGGTAAAGGGCCGCGTTCTGGTCGACATAAACGCCTAGATCCGTTGGGGGCGTAGAGGATGTGTGTACGCAAAGGCGACGGGTACATCTTTCTTTCTCGCCCACCAGCCAAACAAGGCGTTTACCGGTCCCAGTGGATGTCCGTTCAGAGAGGGATGTACCATTTCGGAGCGAGCTATGCCCGAAAGTTGGTGACGGTGTGATCAGGCGGCATGGTGAAGTTGCTT
>NZ_WPZY01000078.1 GCF_013031405.1 Ruegeria sp. HKCCD8929
ACCAGACAATAAACGCGGTTGCATCGATTACCCCCCTGCCCTCCTTTCGCCCGGCTTGCAAAGCTGCGTAGTAGGCTTTCTTATCCCGCTCCACCTGGCGTGAAAATGAGAACGGCAGAGCATTGGCATGGGCAAAGACATACTCGATCAA
The DNA here is from genome assembly GCF_013031405.1 of Ruegeria sp. HKCCD8929. Lineage (GTDB taxonomy): Bacteria > Pseudomonadota > Alphaproteobacteria > Rhodobacterales > Rhodobacteraceae > Ruegeria. The sequence goes on from NZ_WPZY01000078.1 coordinate 152, forward strand.
CGCCCGGCCGATGCGGCCGTTACCGTAAAAAAATGGATGAATGGATTCAAACCAAAGGTGCGCCACGGCTGCTTTGATCGGTGCCGAGATCCCGTGCTCCTGTTCGAGCCATAACAAGAAGACACTCATTTCTTGATTGAGGCATTCCGGCGGAGGAGCCTTGTGTAGAACGTCCTTGGAGCCTGCGGTGGCAGAACGCACGATCTCCAGTTCAAAACTGCGCCCCCGACCCAGGTCTTCGATCTCAATCCCAAAAAACAACAGGCGGTGCCATTCAAAGAGAACCTCTGCGGTCAGAGGTCCTGGGGTAGAGCGTGCAGCGGTCATCAATTCCGCGACAGCATCGGACCTTCGCGCAATGACCCCACGATCGCGATGTTTGAGAGACGCAATAATGGACGCCTCGATATCCGCCGCATCCAATGGCACGCCTTCTATGCCAAAGGATGACATCGCTTCCTGGGCTAGCTGCGTGAGGTGAAATTTCTCACGGTCAGGATCCGGCATACCATCGACAAGCCCCGCAATCTCACCGATCGTCTTCGCCGAAGCAGCCAGATATGGCTCTATGCGTGCACGGTCATAGTCGAAGTGTGGACCGGACTGCTGCGAAGTGGTTTGGCCCACCCAAAACTTTGCAGCAGTCCGGTCCACACCTTCGCAACCACAAAGCCCATCGGCTCATGTAGTATCCCGTTGCCTTCCTGTTACTTGGCGCAATCGTGCAAGCCTGCCGGCCCACAGGGCGGCCTTTTGATCGGTAGCCAGCGCCTCTGCTCGTGACAGCAGATCTGCGGCGACATCGGTATCGTGCCGCAACGTGACCGGATTGGCCGCAAGATCCAGCCGGATCACCTCGGCCTGACACCACGGCTCAGCACCGCGCGCGATCGCGTCGCTTGCCGCGCGGAAATAGGGCTGAGCAGCCGCGACCTCGTCATTTTGCACCAATGCGGCGGCAAACATGGCGTCAAGAATCGTGGTCGAGACAACCGTCTTGGACCGGCACAGCATCCTGCGGCCTGTGTAGAACCGGTCCGATGCCTCTGGGTCGGCGTTCAGATGCAGATCGGCAATACCCACCAATCCGTTCGAGTAAGCTGCCCACATAGAGCTGTGGCGATCGCTCGAAAGCTGCAGACTGATTGCAGCCAGCCTCTGGGTCGCTTCGAAATCTCCCAAGATCAGCATGGTCTGCGCGGCCAGAACATGGGCGGTGATCCTGGCCTGGATCAGCCCCTTGCGATCAGCCATTGCAAGAGTCTCGTCAATCATCGACCGGGCGTCGTCCTCGTACCCGAGTATGGTCCGCACCCGGGCGTGCAACATTCCTATCGGGATCATCTGGTCGACCCCCATCGCATCGACGCTGCTCGGTGCGGCCGGGCGATTCAGAGCCTCAGTGGCGATACAAAAGGCGGCGTCGGCCTCGCAAAAACGCCCGAGGATCAGGTTGCCCGCAGCGATAAAGCGCTGACCCAGCGCCTCTTGCGGGCCATAGGCGTCGTTCCATGCGCGCAACTTGAGGATCTGTTCGCCCACCTCCCGCGCCCGGTTTCCGTCGGCTTGCGTGTAATGCATCGAGTAGGTCTGCCAGAGGATCGGGATGGCATAGCGCGACGACGGGCGAGCGACCGCAAGCCTCTGCGCTTCGCCGAGCAGGCCGGTCGTCTCTGGATGGCCATATCCCAGATCATGCGCCGCGCACAGGCTGAGCTTGCCCATAATATCCAGCCGGTCATCCTCGCTTTCCTCGGTAAAGCGCAGATGAGGCAGTTGCGCCAATGCTTCGTTGAACAATGCGCGCGCTTCGCGGTGGGCGAATTCGGCCAGCGCCTTTGACCCGGCGTCCTTGTACAGGGTCAGCGCCTCGCGATGCAGGTCCGCCGCCACGGCGTGGCGGGCTATGGTTTCGATTGGCGCCGTGCCACCGTGCCGGAAATGATCAAACAGTCGGCGATGGGTTTCCCTGCGATCATCCCCTGTTAGGTTGTCCTGCGCGGCATCGGCGACCAGAGCATGGCAGAAAAAATACTCTTCTCCAACATTGCCCAGATAGCGAAAGATAACCCGTTCCTGCAACATCGCCGCCAGCGCCTGATCGACATCGGGAAAGTCACCGCCGCAGGCTGCCAGCAGCGAGGCGCGGTCGAATTGCCGCCCTATACACGCCGCTCGTTGGGCGACGTGCCGATGTGGCCCCAGACGTTGTATCCGCGCCTCCAGCGCCGCCTTAAGCGTCAGGGGCTGCGGAGTGACTTCATGTGGGTCGCCAAGTGTCGCATCCCTGTTGCAATAGCTGCGCGTCAGTTCCTCGAGAAATAGCGGCACGCCATCGGCCAGGTCGATGATCTTCTCAGCGACCTGCGCCTCTGGTTCGGACGCGCCCGCCAGATGCGCCCGGATCAGAAGTAGCGCATCAGTGCGCGACAGTCCCTGTAGTGACAGGTCGGTCCGAAAACGGCTGGGCAGCGTCGAGACGTCAAGCTCTGGCCGTCCGATCAGCAAGATGAACAGCTTGGCTTCACCAAGACTACTGCAAAGATGCTCGATCAGTTCCAGCGTGCTGGGGTCGGCCCAATGCGCATCGTCCAGCACGACAAAGGTCAGCCAGCCACCGTGCGCGCCAAGAAAGTAAGACAGAAGCGATGCGATTACGCCGGCCCGCCGATCCGCGGGAACCATATCATTGGCATCGGGGCCACCCGGTTCGCTACTGATGCGCAGCAGATGCGCGATTACGGCGACATGCTCAGGGTCGGTCACCCCGGCCTCCTCCAGATGGGCATTTAGGCGATCAGCCTGAGCTTTTGCATCTCCGGCCCGCGAGAGACCGGCAGCAATTGCGATGTGGTCCAGCACCGGTTTGAACGGCGTGCCTTGCCCCCGCTGTTCGCATTGCAGCAGAATCCGGCGCGCGTCGTATTCCAACGCCGCGCGGGCAATCTCTTCATGAAAGCGGGTCTTGCCGATACCCGGCTCTCCGGTCAGCACAACCAGTTGGCCATCGCCCTCGGCGGCACGCTCAAGGCGATCCATCACCAGATCGAACTCGCGCTGGCGCCCGATCATCTCTGCAGGTGCCGTGACGTTTCGAGCGGCAAAACGGTTGGTCAGTCGAGCTGAGCCGACCACCCGGGTGCCATTGGGGGTGTCGCGAAGCAGGAATTTTCCAGCGGTCAACTCCTGGGTTGCGGCCGAGATCAGAACCTCGCCAGAACCAGCGGTCAACATCAGCGCCATCGCCTGGTCCGGTGGGGCGCCGACCGGGTCGAGATCGGATTCAACCAGCATCTTGCCGGAACTGACTCCGATCCGGCAGGGCGCGATCCGCTGTATCTCGAGGGCAGCCTGCACTGCCAGCGACGCGGCATCCTCGGCAACGACGGGCCAACCGAAATAGCTGAAGCTCACAAGGCCTGGCGCACGGTCGGTCGTGCCACCGAACCGTGCAACGATCTTTGCGAACGCCGCTTCACACCTCTGCCGGATCGCATACACTTTTTCAGGGGTATCGGCGTCTGCCGCATCGCTGGGCAGAGCCCATGCCGACACCACCGTAACCAACCGACATTCACGCACCGCCCCGGCATCCAGCACGGGGACAGGATCGACTACGGCCGCATACCGCGGTGCAAATCGTCCGGCGCGCTCTGCAATTTCGGCGGCAAGTCGGGCGGTTTCGGAGTCCGGTTCGATCTGCAGGTCGTCACGCAAGCGCGTGGTCAGCTTCCGAAAGATATCATCGGCTGCGGCTGCATTTCCGGATAAGGCAAAACCGGTCATCAACCATCGCGCGGCTTGCTCATCATAGGGATCGGCCACGGTCATCTGTCTGGACGCTTCGATCAGCGCCGCGTTGTCACCCTGCGCTTCGGCCCGCTCAGCCCGCGCCTGTAGGATCGCCCGGACGGTGTCGCCGATCCGGTCACGTTCTGCCCGGATCCAGGCATCGATATCGGGCGACACTCCGTCCCACCCCGCCAGAAACACGCCCGGGGCGGCATCGCAGATGGCACTGTCCAGATCACCGAGATCACTGCGGATCGCGCGGGGGTTAACCGCCACCGACTGCCCGTCGGCCGAGATCACCTCAGGCTCGATCCCCGCAAAAACCCGCCGGATGCGGAAGATTGTCTGGCGCAGCGAGCCGCGTGCCTGATCCTCTCCACGCTCACTCCAGAATAGTCCGGCGAGGTGGGTGCGAGTTTGAGAAACGCCGGGCTGCATCGCGAGATAGGCAAATAACAATGCCGCGTGTCGGGTCGGAAACGTTACCGGCTCGCCATGGGTGCGGACATCGAGCCCGCCGAGTAGCCGCACCCGCACCGGACGCGGTAACAGGCACTGGTCGCTCGGGTCGAGACCCGAGCCTTCTTTGTCCATTGGCTGCATTTGTAACGCAAAATTAACACCGATCCCCTGCAACCGCCACCATTCGGGTGTCGTCTTGTAACGCCCAGATAACACGATCTGCGGCATCGTGGCGGCATCTGAGGGGCCTATTTTCCCCAAAGGACTGCTGTTTCGCCCGGAATTTTTTAGGGCTGTCAGCGCAATTTCTCGATTAGGAACCGACGATGATTTCAACCAATACCATTTCGATAGCCCCTACCCGGAAGAGTCACGATCGAAGTCGTGCGCTCTTCCGGGGGATTTCAATGGCATGTCCGGTCGCCCGGACCTAAGGGCGCATCAATTTGCCGCGCCGAGTAAATAACCCGAAAAACCGAAAGGAACCGAAGAATGGCTGATGTGAAGGTCAAGACCCAAATCACCCTCGACAAGATCAACGTTACGAAATGCTGGGACAAGTCGGTCAAGCGACCGGTGTCCGAAGCCGCGGCCAAAGTGATGGAAAAAGCGTTAAAACGTGTGTCGTCGCTGCAATATGTGAAGTCGATCAAACCCAAGGACAAGGGATTGGGCGTCAGCATGACTTTCACCGACATCGCTTACGACGCCAAGAAAAGGACGCTTGCGCTGAAGCTGGAGATTCTGGTGTCGAAATATCCCGGCCCCAAAATCGCGACGACAGGCGGCAGTCCGGCCAAGCTGATGGCCACCAGGCTGGACGAGAAAGCGGCACTGAAAGAGGCACCGTTGCTGGCCGGTGATCTGGTCGATTCACAAACAAAAAAGCTGATCAGCGTGGTTCAGGCGCTCGCCAAGTCGCTTTGAGCGATGCCCGCCACGCCACGGGCATTGCTCAAAGCGCCGACCGCGCCGGCAAAATCAATTGAGACTCCAAGATCCGGAATTCCAGAAAGGAAATTGAAATGAAACGCATATTGCTTGCATCCGTCGCAACAGCCGGGCTCTCCTCTGGTGCAGTCGCCGAGCCGTCGGCAGCCTGCACTGGTGACAGCTACCATGACCTGATCGTCGGTAGCTTTGAGAGATCGGGATTTCAAACCGACTCGCTGAAACCGACGCGCGCACCCGAAAAGGCTTCGGCCAAATCCGACTATGACACGCTGGTACGTGACAGCTTCTCGCGCGCTGGACTTGAGGTGCCCGAGAGCGATGCGCCGGCAAAAAATTCCAAAAAAGTCATCCGTGATCGGGAATAACCGCGGCGGCCGGGGCGTAATGGTTGAGCAGCGCGGGCCGCAAGCTCCGCAATGCGACTCATATTCTGAAAAGGACGATTGAACCATGCACCACACTTTGATCCGACCATGACCGATTGGAACTGATCGCGACGCCGGTCGGAGAACTGTTCTACCGATCCTGCGGTTTCAAGACGATCGAAACTATCAAACTCTCCACCGGCAACGTTGTCACATTTTCAGTCTCCCGAATGACCAAATCCGTCGACCTCGCGGATTGAGGATAGTCCGGTTCGAAGTTCACTTGAAACTTTGAAGCCAAAATTATTAATTAGTGAAAGGACTTACACATGTCTGTCGAAAAACAATACGCCGCCCAGGCACAGTCGTTCATCAATGGTGTGCTGTTTTCATCCAAGTACATCGATCTCGTTGAATCCCTCAAGAAAGAGTTCCACGCGTTCCAAAGTCACCTGGCCATCTCGCTTCACAGCAACATGGTGTACCCGAGATATGAAGCGATCCGGAAGAAGCTCGATGAAGTGCTCAAGACCGGGAACGTGCTTCTGAAAAAGAAAGAGGTGAAGAGTGCCAAGCAGGTTTACACCGCGCTGAAAACGCTCCTCCGGACCACGAAAAAGAGAAAAGCCGAGGTTGTTCGTGACGAAAAGGAATACGAAAAGAAAGGCCGTGCCTCGGGTTTGATCGAAGTCGACATACTGATCACGGCACGGGATTTCGCGAACCAGCCAATGAACGACGCCGTTGCCGAGATCGTGGTCGATTCAGCCCCCAAGAAGGCCAAACTGCTTGCCAGAATGTCCAAGGGAATGGTGCGGTTTAAAGGCATAATGGTCGAGCCGGACGGAAATCTTCACCTGAAGCTGAAGGTGAGGCGAAAATCCAAGAATATCCTGTCCAATAACCTGATCTACCGAAACCTGAGGCAGAGGAAACCTCTGGCAATCTCGGCAACGGAAGAGTTCACCAAGATCGAGGTCACGGAAACCTCGGGCAAAAAAGCCGTCAATTCGGTGAACGCGAAGGGAAGCGTCGGTGTGGACTTCAAGGTCGTCAAAGGCGGCACCGAGATATCCACGGCAAAAGGTCTTGAAAAGTCGACCGGCCGGTCCGAGAAGTACACCTTGTTCTTCCCGAAGGGTACGATGAAGCTCGTCCAAAAGTGAGCCAGCTCATTTCGGAACACAAGCTATGGATCATCTGGGCAACAAACCCAAAGAACTAAAGCATCCCGCCGAAAACTTGAATCGGGGGATTCCCAAATGGTTGTCAGTGTG
>NZ_WPZY01000079.1 GCF_013031405.1 Ruegeria sp. HKCCD8929
GCGTCTGCAGCTTCTTTTCCTGATCGAGCGTGATGTCGGTATTGTCGATCCAGGCAGCCAGGAACACATGCCGGTCAAACGGGATCGCCCTCGCACCGCTGACGTCGGAGCCAAACCTGATGTCGTTGAAATGATGCACACGCTGCTCGATCATCTCATCGATGAGATCCGAGCGGCCTTGCCGCGCTTGTTTCCACGCGCCGCTCAGCTGTTCGACATTTGGCGAGGTCCAGTTCAGCACCTGGAATGTGGCGTCTGAAGGCAGGTTCTGATTGATGACACCGCCGACATTCTCGGCCAGATCGGCCCTGCCAACCGCCGGGCCCACTTCCATCAGAAACCCGGTGCCGTGCTCAAAATGGTAAAGACGGGTCTCGGGATCGTAGACCCGGTACGGCAGGATATCGGAGAATACCTCTCCATCCATCAGCTCCGGTGTCTCTTCGGTCCAGGGTGTGTCGCCAAAGAGCCCCGACATTGCCTCTTTCATGAAATTCATTTGCCCCTCCGATCCCGGCGTGCGCGACCATCCGTCAGCCTGTGCGGGAATGGCCGCCCGGCCTGGTCGATCAGCTTCCAGCAATAATCTCGAACGGCCTGGGCCCATTCCTGCGGCACCCAGTTGTTCATCTCGATAAACCCGGCCTCTCGGCGGCTCTTGCGGATCTCTGCCATCCGCTCCGCTTTCTCTCCCCGACCGGTGGCGGGTTGCTTTCCGTCTTTGCTGTCACTCATCACTGACGCCACTTGCCTTCCTGGATTACGAAATGAACAAACCGCGCCTCATGCAGGATGCCGCCATCGTCGAGGATCGGTGCGATCCACAGCGTGCCCACGACTTCCGGAGACCTGTAGGCCGCCGCGTTGTAGGGAAAGCCGCCATCCGGTAGGCCCTTGGCCCCGCCTTTCCCGACCCAGAGCGGGTTTTGGGTGAGGGTCTTGACGGCTGTGTCTTCGGGACGCTCCGCAATCGACGTGGCGCCAACCGCGCCGGTGCCATCAACCGCCGCGATCGACGTACAGGGCGATCCCGCCTGCGCCTCGCAGAGGAAGTCCTTTTCCGTGTTCGATGCCGTGCAGGCTGCTATGAGCGCGACAAGTGGCAGGATCAGAAGACGCTTCATGAGCCCTTCTCCTTTTTGGAATTGCGAGTGAAATGACGACGCGTAGCGTGCAGGGCTATGGGTGCGCTAACCATCGGAGGCATTCTCCGGGTCTGCGGCATACGGCATTGGCCAACGTTTCAGGGAATAAACCTGCAATGCCCCTTCGACCACGACTGCCGAGAAACAAGTTGTCCACGTTAAGCCGAAGAGCCAGACATCCCGAGCAGGGATGCCTTCAAGTACTCCTGCTCGCACAACTTCAATGCCCACCCACCCCAGAAAGCCAGCGAAGCCAATGCAGATTCCGGTCATCAACCACTCAATGAGTTTCCACACGATCATCCGTCCCCCTCCCCGAAGATCCGGCTCTTGACGGAGGGATAGATGCGGCGGGCGGCGATCAGGAACGCGGCTGCGATGATCACCGTCAGAGCGGTTGCTACCAATTGGGACAGAAACCGCGCCTCGGTCAGGGCCACGTATTGTGAATAGATCGCCACGCCGATGAGCCCGAGGCCCACTACCACGCAGAAGAAGACACCATAGAGACGGAGGAATTCGGAGACACTCATCGGCTGCCCTCCGTCCGGGAGCCGAAGGGCCTGCGCAGGTCCAGCAACAGCCAGGCCACAACCACCTGACCGCCGATCAACACAAGGTAGGCCCAGGGCCAGAAGTAGAAGCCCAGCTGTTCGGGATAGGATCTGCCCTCCCCAGCCGTGAAAAATGCGATGACGGCCATCAGAACGCCCGTGCTGGCAGCGATGAATGCCGTCACACGGAGAAAGACCTCGACCCCTCTCATTGCCGTGTCTCCGCCCTGTAATCTCCGGACATTTGGGATAGTTCGGGCTCGCCTAGCTCAGCCCAAACCAGAACGCCGAGCACCACGGCACACATAGCGCCGGCAGGGAAAAGCCAGCGGTAATTCTCAAAGCCAATGTGCGCGCAGAGGAGACCAAGGGAGACCGCCCCAATGGCGAAGACGGCCAGCCGCCAATGCGGGTCACCCGTCAACACATAGCCTGACAGTGCTGCAATAACCGCCGCCGCAACCACCAGAGAAATCCAGTTCACAATGCCGAACGCTCTCATTGGCCCAGCTCCACGCCTTCGAGGAACACAAGCTCGACCTTCGTGCCGCCATAGAGGCTGACGACAGGCTGATACTGCTCGGCCCGGGTGATGTAATATTCGGCGAGCGAGTTCGCGGCGCTTTCCGCACCGCCTGCAATGGTGCCGAGACCCGCGCCCTTCAGGGCCTCCTCGGCCGATGTGTCGTCATTGCCCAGGACGCTTGTCGTTGCGGTCGAAAGCCCTTTACCAAGGCCGCCAATGACGCCGGCCACAAGGGCATTACGCACCTGGGGGCCTTCCCGGCTGGTGACATGGCCACGGACGCCTTCCTTGCCCGACCCGGCCATGTATCCGCTGACCTTGGTCTCCAGCACAGCGCCTTTGCGATTGATGCAGGTCATCGTGATCAGCCGCACTTTTACTCGTTCGGATGACAGATCGCCGGTTGCCGAGCCTTGTACGGTGCAGCCCTTCAGGTTGACCTTTGCGGGGCTGCGCCCACCGGTCGCGGCGCTGACGGCCGGACCCGTGATCCTGAACAGGACAGGGATCGGGTTTTCCCGGTTGGAGACATTGGTGGCGGCATCGGCGCCGGAGAGCACCACCGCCGGGGCATAGCTGCCGGCCGGAAGGTAGTTGCGGAGTGTCCGAACCTCACGCTCATCCGTTTGTGGCTCATCGAGCGCAGTCAACGTGAAGGATTCACCAAGTGGTTTCCAACCGCCAGATATGACCGGCCGGCCATCTTCGCCCACGGTTGTTGGTGATGCCGCGCGTTGTGTTGGCGGTCTCCGCCGGATGAAATCACTGCCCGGGCCTTCCGAGGCCAGCTGCCTCTGCAGTTGCTCCCGGCCAGTGAGCGGCTGGCTGACATCAACAGGCTGGTTATCGGGCAGGGACGCACTGGACCCCCCTGCCCTCTCTTGCTCGAGCTGCTCGATCTTCTTCGCCTGCTGAAGAAGGATGTCGTCATATTCGTTGCGAACCTCCTGCACCTGCTTTGCCGCATCCGTGCGGGTTTGGGTCAGGAGTTCCCGTTGTTCCTTGAGTTCCTTCGCCATCTTCTCCATCTCGATCCGGCCTTGCGTGATCCAGGACATCTCCGGTGATGCGGCGGACGTGCGGTCGGATATGATGGTTTCATCGACGGTCGCCGGTCGGTTGTTCGCCAGGCCCGGATCCGAAGGCGGCTGGAACAGCATGCCCAGGATCAGAAAGCCCGCGATCACAAACGCGCCCACGATGGAAATGGCGATGAGCTGTTTCTTTCTGCGATTGTCCTGTGCCATCACTTCCCCCTCACCACGACAACCCAGGACCGCTCACCGGCGGCCAGGCTGTTTTTCTGGACCCACACCGACAGGACGCCGGACTTGTAGAATTCCTGTTCGCGCACCTGGCGCGCGGCCTTGCCGGCGGAGGCCACCCGGACCTCACCCACCAGATCGCCAATGCGCAGAGACGAGATCAGCGCGCCATTGGCGCCGCCGCTCGGGCGCGGGGCGCGGATTTTCTGATAAATCGTCTGCCGTGTGGCTTCGGTCAGCTGAGAGGTCAGCCCATCCCCGGTTCCAGGGCTGGCATCGGCAAAGCCATCGGCGGCGGCGGTCGCCTCTTCCGGTCTGGGCTGGTTTGCTTTCAGAGAGATGAGAACGGTTTGAGTGGTGGCTCTGATCGGCAGGATCTCATAAGCAATGGTCCGGCCCTTTTCGGTGACGATATAGCCGCCCTCCTTGGGCGGCATCTTTGCATCACCCACATAGCGCAGGAAGAAATCCCCGGTCCGATCGTCGGCCTTGGCCTGATAGACTGTCAGGTCATTATCATTCACGATGTCGCTGATCCGGTCGCCTTCGATGCTGACCCGGGTGATGCCGGTCACGGAAACCTTGAACCGGGCCAGGCCGTCTTCGCGCACCGTCAGCCGTTGTTCGGCTGCCGCAACCGCTTGTGCGACGACAATCGCGATCCCTAATACGGCACAGCGCTTGAGACCCAGGAACCGGATCATGTCTCGCCCTCCAGCTTGCCAATAAATGAAACCCGCACGGAGCCCGCCTGCGGCCGGAACCGGACCAGAATGCGCCGCTCCTCCTGAGAGACCTGCGTTGTCTCGAGGTAGGTCGCGAGATAGCCGTCAACGACCACCTCATAGGCTTCGAAATTGTGTTCGATTTTTACGGGGCGGAAGACCGTCGAGATCTTCCGGGCGCGGATGTCTTCGGCAATCCGGTCATAGAGTTCCAGGATGCCAGCGCGCTCAACCGGCCCGCTCAGACGCTCCAGGCTCGCCCGACCATATTGAATGGTGTTGGGCGACATGTTGTACATCGCGTAGACCGTATCGAGGGCAAGGGCCTCGACATACGCCTTGTCCACCGAGCCGCGCGCCACCATTCCGTCGCGTACATGTGTCGGGGTCAGGATGGCCTGATCCGAGCTGTAATACTGGCCAATCGCAAGAAAGGCGTTGGAGATGGCGAGGAGCCCGCAGACAGTTCCAGCAAGGACCAGCGCCCTGCCCCGGTTCACATATCCGCGCATGAGGTTCTGAGGTGTCATCAGGCCCTCCACGTGCGCACGGCGCTGTCCGGAAGCGCGCGGTAGATCGAGATCTCGCGCGGCAGGATCCAGTAGAGCAAGGCCAGGAGACCGCTCAGTCCACGCTCACCTTTAACTCGTTTCCAGACCGAAAAAAGAACCACCGCCATGACCACGCCCAGCACGGCGTGTTTGCTGACCAGGCCGAGCACAAAGGGCAGACCGCCGGCGATGGCCTCATCAGCAGGCAATATGAAGAACTGCGGTGGATCCTGCAGCCGCTGCTCCACCTTGATCACCTTGTCCATGATCACATCCGATTTTTTTGTGAGAACCTGCCCATCCCCCGGCTGGGGAATGGGCACTTACTCGTTACCGACTCAGGGGATGAATGCAGTGATACGGGAGCCTTCCATCAGGAACTCGGTGGTGGCCGAGATGCCCGCAAAGCTCGCGAAGGTGTTGACGCCGTATCCCAGCAGGAGCGCTGCGAAGAACGCGAAGCCCACCTGGATGATGCTGCCGCGAAACGCGACGGCAATCGCCGCGATCGCGATGGAGAACAGCAGCACCGCGAAACCACCGGCGCCATCGATGACGGCCTGAATGTTCGTCGCAATCTCGTGGAAGCCGGCGTTCACACCGGTGTTGCTGCCAAGTGCTACGGCGCTGCCAGCAGCCAATAGCATCATCCCTGCGGTCACGCCCGCAGTCCCCACCCGCCGGGTGGTCATTACACTGTCCATACTCTCGAACCTTTCTTTTTAACGTTGCACGGTCAGTTCACCGCGGGGCACATGGAGCGTGCAGCTCCAACCGCGGAATCCCGCCCCTTCAAGGACGAAATTCGGATTTCCATTATTGAAGAACGTCGGCCACCATACCTGCGTATTTTGGTCTCAATGCCTAACGAAGGCTTCTCAAACTTGAGTGACGCAGAAAAGATGTTTTGCTCGCTACTCGGTGCCCTCGATCCCTGTCCGATCAAGACCTTGAGAAACCACCTCGATGGCCCCACCAATTTTCCGCACTGTAAAAAGCGTATAGTCGTCCTGAACAAGCAACTGCGTACCGTCGCCAAATTTCCGGTGCAGATTGAACAGTCCCGGGAAGAAAGTAAGTTTTCGTTCCTGAATCGTGCCGTCGCTCCTGGCCTTTTCCGGAACCAAAATCTTTTCTTCTTCTCCAACCAAGTAGACACAGTTGTACACTGGTGCGCCATTGGCGTTAAACTCGACCAGATCATACCGACAGAAAAACTCAGTTCCCTTTGATCGCCATTGCCGCACAGCTTCAACAGTTACCAAGGTTTGGTGTCTTTCAATTGGCATGTGTCGCCTCCCGATGAGGCAACTTCCTAATGCTATCCTCCGTAAGCATGAAGCCCTTGTGGAGTGTTTTCGTGTAAATAGGTAAATTTATAATTTACTCCAGTCAATACAAAAGTTACTTTTTCTTGCATCGCAGTGCTTCAGCCCATTGCCGAGTTTCGCCGGTGTAGAGTTTCCGACCACAAGGATTTGGGTATGAGTGGTTCCACTGAGCAGGAACCATGACGCACGAACGGAGCGCCTAGGCGGCGAGGCGGACCGCGCCCACCTGGTTTCTCCTGTCAGGTGCCGAACACTAAAGCATCCCGCCGAAAACTTGAATCGGGGGATTCCCAAATGGTTGTCAGTGTG
>NZ_WPZY01000008.1 GCF_013031405.1 Ruegeria sp. HKCCD8929
CCTCAACCCCATCGAACAGGCCTTCTCCAAATTCAAGGCCCACCTCCGGCGGATCGGGGCGCGCACCTTCACCGACATGTTCGAGGCCATCGCACAGGTCTGCGACCTCTACTCGCCACAAGAGTGCTGGAACTACTTCAAGGCTGCCGGCTATGTCTCAGGTTAATGGCGGGAGGCTTTAAGCCGCTTGAAAGCGGCTTCGCCCGGCCCGAATGTTGCAAGAAAAGGTTGTCAGCTTTTGCGGGACACCGACCGCAGCATCTGCCCGATCATCTGTCCCGGACGCCCCGAGCCGCGTTGATAGAGCGCGCCATCCACCGCCAGCACCGTGCCGCTGATGTAGCCCGCCATGTCCGAGCCCAGAAACAGGCAGGCATTGGCGACGTCCTGCGGCTGACCCCAGCGGCCCAAGGGCACGTCCGCTTTGAACTTGGCTTCGGCATCCGGCGTGGGGGCCAGCCGTTTCGCGCCCTCGGTGCCTTCGATGAAGCCCGGCACCACCGAGTTCACGCGTATCCCCTCGATCCCCCATTCCATCGACAGGGTCCGGGTGATCTGGTCCACGCCCGCCTTCGCCGCACAGACATGGGCCTGCCCTTCATAGGGCAAATAGGATTGTGGTGCCGAGATGTTGATGATGCTGGCGCCGGGGCGCTTGAGGAACGGATACGCCCCTTTCATCACATGGATTGTGCCCATCAGGTCGATATCGATCACCGTTTTGAACGCATTCACCGACATCTCTGCCGCCAGCGCCGGGAAGTTCCCTGCCGCGCCCGAGACCAGCACGTCGAAATCACCGAACGCTTCGTGGAACTGCTTCAGACCACCCGCCACGGCCTCGGCATCGCGCACGTCGAAGGTCGCGCCGATTGCATCCGCAGCGCCCAGTTGCTTCAGCGCGGCAACCGTGTCGTCCACTTTCTCCTGCGACCGGCTTGCCACCGCCACTTTCGCGCCCGAGGCCGCGAACCCCTCGGCAATGCCCCGGTTGATGCCGCTGGTGCCGCCAACGACAATGGCGGTTTTTTCAGAAAAATCCATTTGAGGCCTCACTGTAATGAACTTCTTAGCGCTACCTCTCCAGCGAAGTAGTCAGAGGTCAATCAACCTTTTTGCTTCGTTCAAGGCTGTATCGAATTTTTCAAACTTACTGCTGATGTTAGGCTCGAGTCTAACTTCATAAGTTACTTCTTCTTCTGGATCGTATCGTCGAGCGAACTCCTGAAGAGTATAAAGGCCATTTTTGTCACTCACGACTTCGATTATTCGAGAGCCGCACTCGGAGTACACTCTGCGGTCATCGATCACGGCGTTAAGACCTTAAGCAAAATACTCACCAATTTTTTACTCCCGTGACGCGGGAGCCCTACTCGCCGTAGGGCACCCAGATGTTCTTGATCTCGGTCGACTGTAGCAGGAAGCGGCGTGTGTGATCTGCATGCCAATCCAGCGACGCGGCGTTATTGACCCAAGTGCGTTTGATGTTGCCTGCCGCGGCCTTCTCGATCTCGCCCGAGAGGTCAGTCGAAGAGAAGCTCCACACCGCATCCACGTTCAGATGCGCCGCCAGCGGCTTCGCGATCTCGGCATGGCTGCCGGTCAGGATGTTGACCACACCTGCGGGCACGTCCGAGGTTTCGAGGATCTGGTAGAAATCCGTCGCCGCCAGCGGATAGGGCTCGCTGGCCGCCAGCACCACCCGGTTGCCCATCGCAATCGCCGGCGCCAGGACCGAGACCAGGCCCAGCAGCGGCGCCTCATCGGCGCAGAGCGCACCGATCACACCCACCGGTTCTTTCATCGCCAATGCCACACCGCGGATCGGCACACCATGCACCTGACCGTCATACTTGTCAGCCCAGGCGGCAGCCGTGAACAGGCGTTGGATCGAGGCCTCAACCTCTTTCGCGCCGGACTTCCTGCCGGTCATTGCGTCGATGCGCGCCGCGAACTCGCCGGCACGGGCCGACAGGTTCTCACCGATGTAATAGAGGATCTGCGCCCTCAGATGCCCGGTGGTTTTGCCCCACCCCTTGGCGCCCGCTGCAGCCTCGACCGCGTTGCGCACGTCCTTGCGGTTGGCCACACCCACATGGCCGAGCAGGCCGGACTTACCCCAGACAGGCTGCGAATAGCCGCCGTCGGGTCGCGCCTGTTTGCCACCGACATACATCTTGGCCGTGCGGTCGATTGGATCGACCGGGCCACCTTCGCCCGTCAGGGCCTCGATCTTTGCCAGCGGCTTGGCCTTGCCCTTGGGACGGGTATAGGCGCTCAAGCCCTCCCAGCCGCCTTCGCGGCCAAAGCCGCTCTCGCGGACACCGCCAAACCCGGCAGCGGCGTCGAACAGGTTGGTGGCGTTCACCCAGACCACACCCGCAACCAGCTTGGGCGCGATATCCAGCGCGAGGTTCACGTTCTCGGTCCACACCGTCGCGGCCAACCCGTAGCGGGTGTTGTTGGCCAGTTCCACCGCCTCTTCCGGGGTGCGGAAGGTGGACGACACCAGAACCGGGCCAAAGATCTCTTCTTGCATCAGCGGATCGCTGGTCTCCAACCCCGTGATCAGCGTTGGTGGATAGTAGCAGCCGTTCTCGGGCAACTCGCAAGCGGCGTGATGGGTGTGACCGGCGGTGTTGCTTTCGACCAGACCCTTGATGGTCTGCAGCTGCACCGGGTCCACCACCGCACCAATGTCGATGCACTTGTCCAACGGATCACCGACCCGCAGCTTGTCCATCCGCGCGCGCAGCTTGTCGTGAAACCGCTCGGCGATGCCTTCCTGCACCAGCAAGCGCGAGCCGGCGCAGCAGACCTGCCCCTGATTGAACCAGATCGCATCGACCAGCCCTTCGATGGCTGAATCGATATCGGCATCGTCGAACACGACATAGGCCGACTTACCGCCCAACTCCAGGGTCAGCTCCTTGCCCGAACCCGCCGTCGCCTCACGAATACGGCGGCCCACCGAGGTCGAGCCGGTAAAGGCAACCTTGTCCACGTCCGAGGTCACGATCATCTCGCCCACGGCACCATCGCCGGTGACGATATTGACCACACCTTTGGGCAGCCCGGCCTGCGTACAGATATCGGCAAACAGCAAGGCGGTCAGCGAGGTATACTCCGCAGGTTTCAGCACCACCGTGTTGCCCATCGCCAGCGCGGGCGCGATCTTCCACGCCAGCATCAGCAGCGGGAAGTTCCACGGGATGATTTGGCCACAAACACCCAAAGCCTCAGCCTCGGGCAACTCGCTTTCCATCAGTTGCGCCATACCGGCGTGATAGTAGAAATGCCGCTGCACCAGAGGGATGTCGATATCCCGGCTCTCGCGGATCGGCTTGCCGTTATCCAAGCTCTCCAGCACGGCAAAGAGGCGAGAGTGTTTCTGTAACAGCCGCGCGATGGCATAAAGATACCGCGCCCGGCCAGCACCCCCCAAGCCCTCCCATTTCGGCTGCGCCTTGCGGGCAGCAGCGACGGCAGCGTCCACATCGGCCTGCGTCGCCTGGCTCAGCGTTGCCAGCACCTCTCCAGTCGCCGGATTGCGGCTTTCGAACCCGTCGCCGGGCTCGGTGAAGGCCCCATTGACGAAATGACCAAAACGGTCGCCCTGATCCACCAGCCAGGCCAGCGCCTCGGCAGCGCTTTCGGGGGCGGGGCCGTAATCCATCGTTTCGAAGATCTCTTTGACAGTCATGACTTCATCTTTTCCCAAATACTCACGGTCCGGACCTCAGCCACCGGGTTATCCGGCTGCATGTCTGTACCCGGCCGAATAGGCCCCGGTCACGTGATGTTCCAACTGCCGCTCGATATCGCCCAACAGCGACGAGGCCCCGAACCGGAACAGGTCAGGCTCCAGCCAACGGTCGCCCAACTCGTCCTTGATCAGCGACAGATACACCAGCGCGTCCTTGGCCTTGGAGATACCGCCCGCAGGTTTGTAGCCCACCCGATACCCGGTGCGGTCGTAGAAATCGCGAATGGCGCGGATCATGACCAGCGAGACGGGCAGCGTGGCATTCACGCTCTCTTTACCGGTCGAGGTCTTGATGAAATCCGCCCCCGCCATCATGCAGGCTAGCGAGGCACGGGCCACGTTGCGCAGCGACCCCAGCTCGCCCGTCGCAAGGATCGCCTTCACGTGCGCCTCGCCACAGGCGGTGCGGAACGCCTTCATCTCATCGTAAAGCGCCTGCCAGTCGCCCGACAGCACGTGACGGCGCGAGATCACGATGTCGATCTCTTCGGCACCTGCCTTCACGCTCTCTTCGATCTCGGCCACCCGAAGGTGGAACGGCGACAGACCCGCTGGAAAGCCGGTGCTGACAGCGGCCACCGGAATGCCGGTGCCCTTCAGCGCCTCGACCGCCGTGCCGATCATGTCGTGATAGACGCAAACCGCGCCGGTGGTGATCGGGTCCATGCCCAAACCGTCAAGCGTCCGGCCCGAGACCGGCTGCCGCGCCTTGGCACACAGCCGCCGCACGCGGCCCACCGTGTCATCACCCGACAATGTGGTCAGGTCGATCATCGTGATCGCCTTCAACAGCCACGCCGCCTGATAATCTTTCTTCACCGACCGCCGCCCCGGCAGCGTCGCGGCCCGGCGTTCGATGGCCGAGGTGTTGGCCTGCACCGCCCGCACCCAGTCCAGATCAAGCTCCATCCCCGGATTGCGGGGCTCGGTCACTTGCGGCAGATGCGCGGTGCGCTCAAGGCTCTGCGTTTCCATCATCGTTTCCTTTGGGAGGTTCAGGGCCAAAATCGCATGAGCCGAAGCGGAATGGCAAGCGGGCTTGGCGGGTCTGAGTTCAGATTTTTTGACCAAATGGACAAAAACATACCTTTCTTGCGAATAATTCTCAATTGCGTTGACATAATTGCGAATGGTTCGCATATTCATTCTCAACACAGCTAATGGGAGTCGTCATGATTCGTCGCAGCTTTCTTTTGGCACTGAGCCTGGTGATAAGCCTGCCGCTTGCCGCCTGGGCTGAAGCGCCGCTCAAGATCGTCGCCACCACCGGCATGATCGCCGATGCCGCGCGGCAGGTGGGCGGTGATCAGGTCGAGGTGAAGGGGCTGATGGGCCCCGGCGTCGATCCGCATGCCTATCGCCAGACCCGCAGCGATATCGTGGCGATGACCCGCGCCGATCTGGTGCTGTGGCACGGGCTCTACCTTGAGGCGCAGATGGAAGAGTTCTTTCACGACCTCGACCGCAAGCGTACGGTGGTGGCCGTGGCCGAGGGTGTGGACAAGGCTAAGCTGCGCGCCCATGACGACTATGCCGACAAATATGACCCGCATCTGTGGATGACCCCCGAGCTGTGGCGCGACGTGGTGATCGAGGTGCAAGAGGCGCTGACTGAGGCGCGCCCCGAAGCTGCCGATCTTTTCGCCGCCAATGCCGAGGCGCATCTGGCTGATATCGACCGGCTGGCGGAGTATGCGCAAAAGACGCTGGCCACAGTGCCCGAGCACAACAAGGTGCTGGTGACCGCCCATGACGCATTCGGTTATTTTGGCCAGAGCTTCGGCTTTGAGGTGCTGGGCATTCAGGGCATCTCGACCCAGTCCGAGGCGGGGCTGAACCGGATCGGCGAACTGGTCGACCTGCTTGTTGACCGCAAGATCACCGCTGTTTTCGTGGAAAGCTCGGTCTCGGATCGCTCGATCCGTGCGCTTGTCGAGGGGTCCGCTGCCAAGGGGCATGAGGTCAAGGTTGGTGGTGAGCTGTTCTCGGACGCAATGGGCGAGCCCGGCACCTATGAGGGCACCTATCTGGGCATGCTCGATCACAACATCACCGTGATTGCCGGGGCGCTGGACGGCGACGTGCCCGCGCGCGGCATGGATGGCAAACTGTCGGCGGGGTTCTGAGCGATGCTGGATCTGGTAAGCGATCACGGTAAGGCCATCAAAACGCCACCGCTCGGGGACAGCCCGCTGGCGATCCGGGGACTGACCGTGTCCTACGGGCAGAAACCGGCGGTGTTCTCGGTGGACATGACCGTGCGGCCCGGCGCGATGACCGCAATCATCGGGCCCAACGGGGCGGGTAAATCGACCCTGCTCAAGGCCGCTTTGGGTATCGTCAAACCGCTCTCGGGTCAGGTATCGGTCTTCGGCAAGCCGCTGGACGATCAGCGCGCCCGCATCGCTTATGTGCCGCAGCGCGCAAGTGTGGACTGGGATTTTCCCACCCGCGTCATCGACGTGGTGCTGATGGGGCTCTATCGCGAACTGGGCCTGCTGGGCCGCCTGCGCGCTCGCCACACGGCCAAGGCGATGGACTGCCTGAATCGCGTCGGCATGCACGACTTTGTCGACCGCCAGATCGGTCAGCTGTCCGGCGGCCAGCAACAGCGAGTATTCCTGGCCCGCGCGCTGGCGCAGGAGGCTGACCTTTATCTGCTGGACGAACCCTTTGCAGGGGTCGATGCGGCCACCGAAAAGGCAATCATCAGCGTGCTGAAGTCGCTGCGCGAGGCGGGCAAAACCGTGGTCGTGGTGCATCATGACCTCGCCACCGTCACTGACTATTTCGACCATGTCTTCCTGATCAACACACGCAAAGTGGCCGAGGGTTCGGTGGCCGAGGCCTTCACCGCCGAAACACTGCAAGCCGCTTACGGAGGCCGTCTGGCCACAGCGCAAGTGGATCAGTTGGCTAAGGCGCTTGGGTAACATCATGCTCTGGGATGCACTGTTTCTCCAGCTTGGCTACAACGCCACGCTGGTGGTCATCGGTGCGACCCTGTTGGGGGTCTCGGCGGGCGTTACCGGCACTTTCCTGTTTTTGCGTAAACGCGCGCTGGTGAGCGACGCGATCAGCCACGCCACCTTGCCGGGTGTGTGCATCGCCTTCATGGCCATGGTGGCGTTGGGCGGCGATGGGCGCAATCTGGTGGGCCTTCTGGCTGGATCGGCGGTGTCCGCCTGGGTGGGCCTTTTGTGCCTCAACTGGCTGACCCGCAACACCCGGCTGGCCGAAGATGCGGCCATCGGCGCGGTGCTGTCGGTGTTCTTCGGCTTTGGCGTCGTGCTGCTCACGGTGATCCAGACCATGGGTTCGGGCCGACAAGCGGGCCTCGAAGGGTTCCTGCTGGGCTCGACCGCCGGTATGCTCTGGGCCGACGCGCTGGTGATAGCCATCGGCGGCGCCGGTACGCTGGCATTGATCCTGCTGATGCGGCGCCCGATGACACTGGTGGCCTTCGATCCGGAATACGCCGCCGCGCGCGGGTTGCCCGTGGACCGGATCGACCTGGCCATGATGGGGCTGGTGATGGCGGTGACGGTGGTGGGCCTCAAGATTGTCGGCCTGATCCTGATCGTCGCCCTTCTGATCATCCCGCCTGTCACCGCCCGCTTCTGGACCGAACGCTCGGACCGAGTGGTGCTGCTTAGCGGTATCGCGGGGGGCTTGGCGGGCTATCTCGGCGCGGCGCTGTCGGCCTCAGCCCCGAACCTGCCCACCGGACCGATCATCGTGCTGGTCAGCTTTGCTTTCTTCGCGCTGTCGCTATTCCTCGCCCCGGGCCGGGGTGTACTGGCCGCCATCCTGCGCCACATGCGCTTCCAACGCCGGGTGCACCTGCGGCAGGGGCTGCTGGCGCTGGCCCAAGGCCAGCCGATTTATGAAAAGCTCACCCTGCGCTTGTTGCGCCGTGCGGGCCTCGTGCGAGCGGATGGTGTCGCAACCGATACCGGCAAGGCCCGCGCCGCCAAAGCCCTGCGCGACGAAAAACGCTGGGAGATTGTGCGCACCGATCTGGCGCATGAGGCCGCCGCCGCGCTCTATGACGGTCTGCGCGACATCGAGACCGTGCTGACCCGTGACCAGATCGCCGATATCGACCGCCGCATCGGCGGCCCGCAAGGAATCCCGTCATGAGCGGAGAAGAGTTCGTCCCCCTCTCCCTGACCCCGCTCCTGATCGGGATCTTTGCCGCCGTCGCCTGCGCCCTGCCGGGCAACTTTCTGGTGCTGCGCCGCCAGGCTCTGATCGGGGACGCCATCAGCCACGTGGTGCTGCCCGGTATCGTGGTGGCCTTCCTGATCTCGGGCGTGATTGCCGCCTGGCCAATGATGCTGGGCGCGGCAGGGGCGGCGGTGGTCGCCGTGGTGCTGATCGAGGCGATCCGCCGTCTGGGCCGGATCGAACCGGGCGCGGCCATGGGCGTGGTGTTCACCACCATGTTCGCGGGCGGTGTGCTGCTGCTGGAGCAGACCGACACCTCGACCGTGCATCTGGACGTGGAACATGCGCTTTACGGCAATCTGGAAAGCCTGATCTGGTTGGACGCGACCGGCTGGGCCTCGCTATGGGACGCCGAGGCGCTGGCGGGCCTGCCGGTGGAATTGCCGCGCATGTTCGTGACCCTGATCGGGGTGATCCTGTTCACCTGGCTGTTGTGGCGCCCGCTCAAACTCTCGACCTTTGACGAAGGCTTTGCCCGCACCGTCGGCATCCGCACCAATCTGTTGGGGCTGGCGCTTGTGATCGTTGCCGCCATCGCGGCGGTTGCGGCTTTCGACGCCGTAGGCTCGATCATCGTGATCGCCATGTTCATCTGCCCGCCCGCAGCAGCCCGTATGATGACCAACCAGCTTGAAGGCCAAGTCGCCTGGAGCGTGATTTTTGCCGTAATCTCAGCCGTCTCCGGCTATATCCTTGCGGGCTACGGCCCCCTCTGGTTGGGCGGAGCGGACGCGGTCAGCGCAGCCGGAATGATCGCCACCACGTCGGGTCTGATCCTGGCGCTGGCAGCAATATTCGGCCCTTGCAGGACCCGGACCGGAGCCCCCAGCCAGGCTTGATTTGGCGTTTTCTCGCCAATCGTCGGCTGCGGAAATCGGCTGAACCCTGCTCAGACACCTGACAATTCCGGTCAGGGGCTGTTTTCGTGCGGCACCTGTGTTGTGATGATTGGGCCGGAAGGGGCCAAGTAACCACCACCACTCACCAATCCGCCCGGCCGATCCCGAGACGGTTGCCACCATACGCGTGGGCTGGCACGGACGGGAGCGGTCGGGCGACCCCTTTTTCGGGCCTTATTTCTCATCAAACCGGTGGCAGAATCGCGACCAGCCATGCTAGGTATTGGGGTATGGCGCATGCAAACCCCAATATCGACGAAAATGGCCCCGCGGTCACTCGGCCTGCGATCCGGCAACTGGATGAGGCCGCAATCAATCGCATTGCCGCCGGAGAGGTGGTGGAGCGCCCTGCCTCGGCGGTCAAGGAACTGGTTGAAAATGCCGTCGATGCCGGGGCTAGCCGGATCGCAATCGACATCGCGGACGGGGGAAAGACGCTGATTCGCGTCACCGACGACGGCTGCGGGATCGCGGCAGAGGACCTGCCGCTGGCGCTGGCCCGTCATGCGACCTCGAAGATCGACGGCTCGGATCTGCTCAACATCCACACGTTCGGGTTTCGGGGCGAGGCGCTGCCCTCACTGGGTGCCGTTGGCCGCCTGACCATCACCAGCCGCGTTCCCGGGGGCGAGGCTGCTTCGATCCGCGTCGCGGGCGGGCAGGTCGAGCCGGTCAAACCCGCCGCCCTGCGATCCGGCACGGTGGTCGAGCTGCGCGATTTGTTCTTTGCCACGCCCGCGCGGTTGAAATTCATGCGGACCGACCGGGCCGAGGCGCAGGCGATTTCCGACACCGTCAAACGCCTCGCCATGGCGGAACCTGCGATCACCTTCACCCTGCGCGACGTCTCCGGCGGCGGCGAAGGGCGCGTGGTGTTCCGCGCCGACCGCGAGAACGGAGACCTGTTCGACGCGCTGCACGCAAGGCTGGCGCGGGTGTTGGGGCGCGAGTTCGCCGAAAACGCCCTGCGCATAGACGCCACCCGCGATAGTATCCGGCTCTATGGCTATGCGGCTCTGCCCACCTATTCGCGGGGTGCGGCGGTGGCGCAATACCTTTTCGTCAATGGCCGCCCGGTGCGGGACAAGATGCTGACCGGTGCCCTGCGCGCCGCCTATTTCGACTTTCTCAGCCGCGACCGCCACCCGGCGGCGGCGCTGTTTCTCGACTGCGATCCGACGCTGGTGGACGTGAACGTGCACCCGGCCAAATCCGAGGTGCGGTTTCGCGATCCCGGTGTGGCGCGCGGCCTGATCATCTCGGCCCTGCGGCACGCGCTGGCCGACGCGGGCCACCGCGCCTCATCCACCGTCGCGGGCGCCACCCTGGGCGCCATGCGTCCGGAACCTGCCACCCCCGGCCCGGCGCGGGTCTACCAGATGGACCGGCCCTCGGCTGGCGCGCGGCAGGCCGCCTATCAGGCCCAGGCGCCGGGATTTGCGGAGCTGTCGAACAGCTACAGTGGCCACGTGGTCGATCCCGCACCGCGCGAGGACGCTCACCCGGCGGATGCCCCGCCCGCCGAGCCACAGGCTGAACAGCTGCCGCTGGGCGCCGCCCGCGGTCAGGTGCACGAGAACTACATCATCGCCCAGACCGCTGACGGCATGGTCATTGTCGACCAGCACGCCGCGCATGAAAGGCTGGTCTATGAGAAGCTCAAACACCAGATGGCCGAGAACGGCGTCGCCGCGCAGGCGCTGCTGATCCCCGAGATCGTGGAGCTCAGCGAGGGCGACTGCGCCCGCCTGATGGCGGTGGCGGACGACCTGTCAAAGCTGGGTCTGACCGTTGAGCCCTTCGGCGGCGGTGCTGTTGCCGTGCGTGAAACCCCCGCCATTCTGGGTGAGGTCAACGCCCGCGCCATGATCCTCGACATCCTCGACGAGCTGGCCGATCAGGGCGAATCCCAGACCGTTCAGGCCCGGATCGAAGCGATCCTCAGCCGCGTCGCCTGCCACGGTTCGGTCCGCTCGGGCCGCCGGATGCGGGCGGAAGAGATGAACGCCCTGCTGCGCGAGATGGAGGCCACGCCCCATTCCGGCCAGTGCAACCATGGCCGCCCGACTTACGTGGAGCTGAAACTGGCGGATATCGAGCGGCTGTTCGGGCGCAGTTGATCCCGCCGCCAGGCAGGGTTAAAAGAGAAGAAACAAAACAAGAACGCGCAGGTTGAGATGATTGAGATTGCAGGCAACAGCTACGCCCTGGACGACCCTCTGGTGATTGCCACCTTCGCTGCAGTAGGCGCCGTGCTGTTGATCCTTCTGTTGCTCTTCCTTGCCTTGCGCGCCGCCAACCGTTCCGCCCGCCTTGCCGCGCCGCTTTCGCAACAGATGGCCTACCTTGGCCAGCACGTGCAGCAGCTTGGCCAGGGGCAGGAACAGTTGCGCGGCGGGCTCCAGCACGTTTCAGACACACAGGCCAATGCGCAGGTGCAGATGGTCCAGACGGTCGAGGCGCGACTGTCCTCGGTGCAGCAGCAGATGAACGACCGGCTAGCCGACAACGCGATGAAATCGGCCCGCGCGCTGGCCGAAATGCAGGAGCGGATGAAGGAGAGCCTGCACGGCTCGTCCAAACAGACCGCCACCTCGCTGACCCAGTTGCAGGAGCGGTTGGCGGCTATCGACAAGGCGCAGGACAATATCACCAAACTGTCGGGCGATGTGCTGTCCCTGCAAGACATCCTGTCGAACAAGCAGACACGCGGGGCGTTCGGAGAGATCCAGCTCAACGATATCGTGTCCAAGGCACTGCCCGCCGACAGCTACGCGTTGCAACACACACTCTCGAACGGCAAGCGTGCCGACTGCCTGATCCATCTGCCCAACCCGCCAGGCCCCATCGTGATCGACAGCAAGTTCCCGCTGGAGCCCTACGAGGCGCTGCGCCGGGCCGAAACCCAGGGCCAGTTGCAGGAGGCCGCGCGGATGATGAAGACCGCGCTGCGCGCCCATATCAAGGCGATCTCCGAGAAATACATCATCGATGGTGAGACCGCCGACGGTGCCCTGATGTTCCTGCCGTCCGAGGCGGTCTATGCCGAATTGCACGCCAATTTCGCCGACATCGTGCGCGAGGGGTTTGCCGCGCGGGTCTGGATCGTCTCGCCCACCACCTGCATGGCGACGCTGAACACGATGCGCGCCATCCTCAAGGACGCCCGGATGCGCGAACAGGCGGGCGCGATCCGCAAGGAGCTGGGCATGCTACACAAGGATGTGGAACGACTGGGCGACCGGGTGGCCAATCTGGACCGGCATTTCGGGCAGGCGGCCAAGGATATCTCGGACATCAAGATCAGCGCCGAAAAGGCGGGCCGGCGCGCCCAGCGTCTGGACAATTTCGATTTTGAGGAACTGGCGCCTGATGACGGGTCCAACGTTGTGCCGCTGAGCAAGCCCGAGGCCTGATCGGTTTCGGATGCGCAGCAACGGAGGTCCCGGCGTTTGAGTAAATGATCCGTTCTCACGAGGTTTCGTGGTCATATGATAGGCTACCGAAAGGTACCGTGGCGAATTTGGTAAAGCTTCCGCACGTTCGCAGGCGTAGACCTGTGAAAAACAACAAGCAAAGCGGACGCCAACAATGTGCCGGTTTCTCGCCTGGAGCGGTACTCCACGCTATCTCGATGAGCTTGTCCTGCATCAGGAGCAATCTCTGGTCGACCAAAGCCGGAACGCCCATATCGGAAAGACACCGATCAACGCGGACGGGTTTGGCCTCGCCTGGTATTCCGAGCGATCAAAGCCCTGTTTCTACAAGGACACGCACCCGGCGTGGTCGGATGCCAACCTTAAGCAACTGGCGCATCATACACGGTCCGGGTTGTTCCTGGCGCATGTGCGCGCCTCGACCGGAACCGCAACCTCGCGCAACAATTGCCACCCCTTCGGATATGGCCGCTGGTGCTTCATGCATAACGGGCAGGCAGGAGGGCACGAGCGGATCCGGCAGGCGCTCGACGGGATGATCCCGGCCGACCTTTATGACCATCGGTTTGGCGCGACCGAAAGCGAGGCGATATTCCTGATTGCACTGGGCGAAGGGCTGGAAACCGATCCGATTGCCGCGATGGCCCGCGCAGTGGCAAAGGTAGAGGCTTTGTCGCGCGAGAAAGGAACCCTTCCGTTCATGCGATTTGCGGCCTGCTGGTCCGATGGCAAGTGCCTCTATGCGGCCCGCTACGCCTCGGACCGCTTTGCGCCCAGCCTGTTTTTCTGCCGGTGCCCGGGCGGGGTCGTAGTCTCGTCCGAACCGCTGGATGGGGACAGCGGAAAATGGATTGAAATCCCTGCCGGTTCCGCGATCGAGGTGCGGGGCGAGGATCTGGTAACACGCCCGTTTCAGGTTGCCGCCGGGATCACACCTTCAGCGCAGCCCGCGCCGCATCGGTCACCACGCTCATTGCCGTCAGATACGGTGCGGGCCCATGGCTGATCCGCGCAACGCCCAGTTCCGCGAGCGCCGCATGGGCCGGGGCCTGACCGATTTGCATGATGTTCACCGGTAGGGTTGCGGTGGCGCAGAAATCGCCTATCAACTCTGGCGTCACCAGCCCGGGCACAAATATCCCGTCCGCTCCGGCTTCGGCATAGGCGGCCGCGCGGGATTTAGCCTCATCCATCAAACCTGCATGATCGTCGGGCTTGCTGCCCTGAAAGAACACATCCGTCCGGGCATTGATGAATAGCGGAACGCCCATGGTGTCGGCCACGCCGCGCAGGGTGGAAATGCGCTGCGCCTGTGCCTCGACGGGTTGCAATCCGGTGCCGCCGATCACGCGGTCCTCAAAATTCACGCCCACGGCCCCAGCCTTAAGCACCTGTTCGATATTGCGGGCCAGCGCCTCGAGGTCCTGCGCATACCCGGCCTCGAAATCGAAACTGACCGGCAATTCGACCGAGGCGACGATGCGTTTGAGGATCTGCACCGCAAACTCCAGCGGGATCTCCTCGCCGTCGCCATAGCCTTGCGCACGGGCCAACGACCAACTGCCGGTCGCGATGGCCGCCGCACCCGCTTTTGCCACCGCCTGCGCGCTGCCGGCGTCCCACGCATTGTAGAGGATAAGCGGTGTACCGGGTTGATGCAGCGTGGCAAAGGCGCGGGCCTTGTCGGATTGGGTCATGCGGGATGTGCCTCCTTCGGGACGTAGTGCCGTTCCAGGTCTATGAGTTTTTGTTTCCGCCACAACCCGCCGCCATAGCCGGTCAGCGCGCCGTCGACCCCCAACACGCGATGGCAGGGGATGACGATGGCGATCTGGTTGGCGCCATTGGCACGCGCCACCGCCCGCACGGCCCGCGGGCGGCTCAGACGGCGGGCGATGTCGGAATAGGAATGGGTGGTGCCGGCGGGCAGTGTTTGCAGCTCCCGCCAGACGGCTTTGGTGAATTCCGTGCCGTGCAGCGCCAGCGGGACGTCGAACCGGGCTGAACGGCCTGCGAAATAGTTGCCCAACTGCGCTTTGATCCGGTCGGTTGGGGCAAAACGCCCGAACCCCATCGCGCCCTTGCAACTTTTGTAAAGGCGCTTCAGTTCAGCAGGCAGCGCCTTGCGGTCGGCAAATTCCAGCAGGTGCAGATGGGTCTGATCGCTGACCGCGACCATCGCGCCTAGCGGCGTATCGAACCAGTCGGCCCTCAGCAGCGCATCTGCACGAAAGGCACCGGGTGGAAGACCGAGATGGCGCGCGAAAGTTTCGCGAAACGCCGCCCCCGAGGCAAACCCGGCCTCAAGCTGCGCGTCTATGACTCGCCCGCCCTGCGCCAGCGTGGTCAGCCCTGCCTGCAACCGCGCCTGCCGCGCCATCTCAAGGAACGTGGTGCCGAAATGGCGCTTGAAGGCGCGGCGCACGGTCGACGGATCGAACCCCATCGCCGCCACATCCGCCTCGCTCCACCTCCGCGCCGGATCGGCGTCGAGCGCGGCCAGCAGGGACCGGATTGCCGGGTCGGCCTCAGCCGCCGGGGCCATCGGATGGCGGCGCTTGCAGGGTCGGAACCCGGCGGCGTGGCACTCAGCGATACTTGCGAAGAACTGGCAGTTCTCGCGCCGAGGTTTTCGCGCAGGGCAGGTCAGGCGGCAGAACACACCTGTCGAGGTCACGCCCACATAAGCCCGTCCGTCCCACGCGGGATCCCGGGCCAACAACGCTGCAAACAGGGTCTCATCATCGGGCAGATCACATCTCATGCCCGCACCTTAGCCGAAAACCGGCGCGCGGTGCCGCCGGTTTTCGGGCATCGATTCACATTTTCGGGATACTCAGATCCGCAGGAAGGGCTGCACCAGCCGTGGGATCAGGCTGGTAAAGCGCAGCGGCGCGTCTGTGACGGCAAAACAGATGCAATCCTCGCCCACATCGGCAACAGGAGTATGCTCCAGATCCTGATCCGCGATTTCAACGTCGCCGCGGGCAAAATGATCGACCTCGTCCGAGAATGCACCTTGCAAGACCATTGTCAGCTCGATCCCCCGGTGCCCGTGATCCGGCACGGCGGCACCCGCTGGGATGAACAGCAGCCGCGCGGAGGCCTCGCGCGACGTGGGCAAGATCGCCTGCCGCACGCCCATGCCGATGGATTTCCAGCGGATCGCCTCGACGCCTCCGCCAACATACTCCTGCAAGGGCGCAGGCAATACCGAACATGGCGGGCGTTTGGTCGTCTCCGGCGCCTTGTTTTCAGCGATTAGAGCTAATGTTGCTTCGAACGCACCATCGCTCATCACATGCGCCTCGGCCTGATCCTCCAGCAGGCTGCCGCCCACCGCGTCATAGCTCTCGGCCTGCGCCCGGCATTCATCGCACAGGGACAGGTGTGTGGCCACCATCAGATTGAACGCTTCGGGCAGCGTTCCGGCGGAGTACGCCATCAGCAACTCGTCCGTCAGGTGATGTTTGATCATCTCGGTCATCGTTATCCACTCAGTTCATCGCGTGTCTCAGCCGGTCCAATGCCAGCCTGATCCGCGATTTGATCGTGCCCAGCGGCAAACCCGTCTGCGCGGCGATCTCGCGATGGCTCAGATCGCCGAAATACGCCTTTTCGATCAGTTCCTTTTGCGCCCCGGGCAGGGCCTGCATGGCTCTGCGCAGCAGCGCGGTTTCCTGTTGCAGCGCGACCACTTCGGCTTGTTCGGGCTCGGCCTCCGGTCCCCAGGTCAATTCCTCGGGTTCCGGGCGGCGCTGCTTGCGCAAGAGGTCGATGCGCTTGTTCCGGGCGATCGTGAACACCCATGTGGCCACCGAAGCGCGTCCGGGGTCGAAAAGATGCGCCTTGTTCCACAGGGTGGCCATGACCTCCTGTGCGCATTCTTCGGCCAATGCGGCATCCGATCCCGACCGGATCAGAAACGCTTTAACCCGCGGCGCAAAATGCCGAAACAACTCGGCAAACGCGGTTTGATCCTGCCTGTCCCGAATGCGCAACACGTGGGTGATCCACTCGCCCTGCGCGTCACGCTGCTCCTTCGTTCTGTGCACCGGTTTCCTTCCAGCGGTTCGCCTTGCCGTTCTGGTCCGCACACGTCGAGGCGCAGCCTCTGCCACGGCCTCAATCGTGATGGGGTCGGTTTCGGTAAACATACCCGGTTTACGAGCCACTTCCCAAGCTGGATCATAAGTTCAGAGAAAAGTTTTTATTTTCATCCGGATCAGCCGCTTGCGCGTAGACAGAAGAAGACCAAGAAAACCGGAGAACAGAATGCCATTTGAAAATATAGCGGGCGCCCCCCGGAAGATCGCCGTGATCGGTGGCGGCATTTCGGGGATGGGGGCGGCGAACCTGCTGGCGGACAGTCACCACGTCACCCTGTTCGAGGCCGAGCCGAGACTGGGAGGACACGCCCGCACCATTATTGCAGGCAAACGCAAGGATCAGCCGGTCGACACTGGCTTTATCGTGTTCAACAAAGTCACATATCCGAACCTGGTGGAACTGTTCGACCGGTTGGATGTGCCGATTGCGGAAAGCGAGATGACCTTCGGCGTCTCCGCCCGCGGCGGCGCCGTCGAATACGCGCTGCACGGGGCGGATTCGCTTTTTGCGCAGCGCCGAAATCTGGTTCAGCCGAAGTTCCTGCGCATGGTGCGCGATCTCTTTCACTTCAACGCCCAGGCCCTGAACCATATCGATGACCGGACGATCACGGTGCGGCAATTGCTGGATGTTCTGGGCACCGGCGAGTGGTTTCGCAAATACTATCTTGAGCCGTTTTCCGGCGCGATCTGGTCGACCCCCAAGGACCAGGTTCTGGATTTTCCCGCACACGCAATGATCCGGTTTTTTGAAAACCACCTTTTGATGGACGCCAAGCGGGACCATCAGTGGTACACGGTTCAGGGCGGCTCGGTCGAATATGTCCGGCGGCTTGAGGCCGCGATGCGCCGCAAGGGCGTCACGCTGCGGATGGGCGCTCCGATCGACGCCGTCCGCCGCAACGCGGTCGGGCCGCAGGTCAAGGCAGTCGGCAGCGAGTGGGAGACCTTCGACGAGGTCGTGTTCGCCACGCATTCAGACGACACACTGGCGCTTTTGGCCGATCCGACCCCGCAGGAACATGCGGCCCTCGGTGCCATCCGGTATCAGCCTAACAACGTCGTGCTGCACGCCGATGCGTCGCTGATGCCAAAACGCCGCAAATGCTGGGCCAGCTGGGTACATACCGAGGATGCCGCGCCGGATTCCAGCCGCATCGACATCACCTATTGGATGAATGCGCTGCAGCCGATCCCGCATGACGATCCGCTGTTTGTCACCCTGAACTCCCGCCGACGCATCCGCGAGGAACTGATCCATGACGAGGCGGTGTTCCGGCACCCGGTCTTCGATCTGGCAGCGCTTGCCGCGCAAGAGGACGTGGCCCAGTTCAACGGCGCCAATGCCACCTGGTTCTGCGGCGCCTGGATGCGCAACGGGTTTCACGAGGACGGGTTGGCCAGCGCCGTTTCAGTGGCGAACGCGATCAATCGCACCGGCGCGATGAGCGTGGCGGCGGAATGAGCGGTGTCGATCATATCCCGGCCCATACTTTTCATGGGCGCAAGGGGGCGGTGCAGAACGGTTTCCGCTACTCGGTGGACTACGTTCTGCTCGACCCCGAGGCCGACCTGACCGCGCCCGCGCTGTTCTCGCGAAATCGGGCGAACCTGATCGGGTTTCACGAGATTGACCACGGAGGGCAGCCCGGCAACGGGCGCGGCGCCCAATGGCTGCGGGATGTTTTCGTCGAGTATCAGCTGCCGCAACCCGCACGCATCGCGCTTCTGACCCAGCCGCGCGTGCTGGGTCACGTATTCAACCCGGTCAGCTTTTGGTTCTGCTTCGATCAGGGTGACGTGCTTTATGCTGTTGTGTCCGAGGTCACCAACACCTTTGGCACCCGACACAGCTATGTCTGCCACAAGGCGGACCTGTCCCCGATTACCGCATCTGACCGGTTGGAGGCGGCCAAACGGCTGCACGTCTCGCCGTTCCAGCCGCGCGAGGGCGGATATACGTTCCGTTTCGATTTCCGAGATGACCGGGTAGGGGTCTGGATCGACTATGGCCGCGAAGAGGGTGGCCTGATTGCCACCCTGTCCGGGCGCCGCAGACCGTTGACCAACCGAGCCATCCTCTGGTCCGTGCTCCGACGCCCCATCGGCGCGCGCCGGGTGTTGACCCTGATCCACTGGCAGGCCCTGAAGCTTTGGTTCAAAGGTGCCGGGTTCCGTCGCCAGCCCGTCCCGCACAAGCCGGACGTGAGCCGGGGATGAGCATGGCGCAGGCGCATACCCCAGCGCTCCCGCGGCTGCCCGCTTTTGCGGGCTTTGCTGCGATGCTGGCTGCGGCTGGCCTGCCGCTTTATATTCACGCTCCCAAGTTCTATGTGGATCAGTATGGGGTCAGCCTGGCTGCGCTTGGTGCGGTTCTGTTTGGTCTGCGCCTTCTGGACGTCGTGCAGGACCCCCTGCTGGGGCGCTTATCCGAGGCGCTGCGCGCCCATCGGGCCGCCGCCGTCGCCGCCGCCGTTGCAGTTCTAGCCGGCGCCATGCTCGGGCTGTTCGCGGTCACGCCGCCCGTGGCACCGCTTCTCTGGTTCACCCTGATGCTGACGCTGGTCTTTTCGTCGTTCAGCTTTCTGACCATCAGTTTCTATGCACAAGGCGTGGAAACGGCAGACAGGCTGGGTACCGCAGGCCATCTGCGTCTGGCCCGTTGGCGCGAAACCGGGGCCTTGCTTGGCATATGCCTCGCTGCCGTGGTTCCGACGGCGCTGATCGGGCTGACCGCGCAACCCCTTGCGGCTTTCGCGCTGGGCTTTGCGGTGCTGGCATTGCTGGCTGCAGGCGCGATGCGCGCGGAATGGAACGCAGCGCATATGCCTGCGGCTTCTGGCTTTGGCCCAGTTCTGCGCGACCGGATCTCGCGTCGACTGCTCTTCATTGGCTTCCTAAACGCCGCGCCGGTCGCTGTCTCATCCACCCTCTTTCTGTTCTTCGTGGAAAGCCGGCTGAGCGCCCCGGGTGCCGAGGGGCCGCTCCTGCTGCTGTTCTTTCTGTCCGCCGCCGCCGCCGCTCCGTTCTGGGGCCGGACCGCCGAGCGCTACGGCGCCACGAAGGTACTCGGCCTAGGCATGACGCTTTCGATCTTGGCATTCGGTTTTGCTCTGACGCTCGGGGCGGGCGACGTGGTGCCCTTTGCCCTGATTTGCCTCGCGTCCGGTGCGGCGCTCGGGGCCGACATGACCCTGCTGCCCGCCCTTTTTGCCGCCCGTATGGCGCGTGTTGCCCCCACCGCCGCCGAAGGGTTTGGGCTGTGGTCATTCGTGTCGAAACTGACGCTGGCCTTTGCCGCCGTGCTGTTGCTGCCCGCGCTTGAGGGCGCCGGATTTCAGGCGGGCACAGCCAATCCGCCCCAGGCGCTGACCCTGCTCACCCTGTTTTATGCCGCGTTGCCCTGTGGCCTTAAGGCGCTTGCCCTGGCCCTGCTGGCAACCACCGACCTTGAGGAGACCTGATACATGGAACCCTTTCACCTCGCTCTTCTGGGCGGCTTTCTGATCCTGCTGACGGGCTTTGCCCTGCGGCGGTTCACCGGCTTCCTGGCTCAGCGCCCGGCGCACTACGCCGCTGGTGAGCCCCAGTTCGACCTACGCACCCACCTCAACGGCGATATCCTGTGTTCCGGCGTGATTTATGGTCCCACCGGACGTGTCACGTCCAGTTTCAAGGGCGATTTCCGTGCGGACTGGCAGGGAAACACCGGCGTGATGACCGAGCGCTTTGTCTATGACACCGGCACCATCCAGAACCGGGAGTGGCATTTGCGGCTGGGCAATGACGGGCGCATCAAGGCCACCGCCCCGGACGTGATCGGCCACGGCACAGGTGTTCAACTCGGATCGGCGGTGCAGCTGAAATACCGGCTGCGGCTTCCCGAAACGGCGGGCAGCCACGTTCTGGACGTGGTGGACTGGATGTACCTCACACCCGGCGGAGAAATCGTCAATCGCTCGCAGTTCCGCAAACTCGGGATCAAGGTCGCCGAGCTGGTTGCCGTCATGCGGCCTGCCAATCTGGACCGTGAACCGGAATGAAGAACTGGCGCGGCAAACGTTACTGGCTGGTGGGCGCCAGCGAAGGTCTAGGCGCCGCGCTTGCCGATGAGATGAGCCGCGCTGGCGCCCACCTGATCCTGTCCGCCCGCACGCCCGAACGGCTGCAGGCGCTGGCCGACAGCTTGCCCGGCCCATGCGAGGTGCTGCCGCTCGATGTCGCGGATGCAGACAGCATCTCGGCAGCGGCCGAGCGGGCGGGCGAGATTGATGGGGTCGTCTGGCTGGCTGGTGTTTATTGGCCGATGAAAGCACAGGACTGGCATGCCGAACGGGCCGACACCATGGCCGATATCAACTTCACCGGTCTGGTGCGTGTTTTGGGCGTCTGCGTGCCACAGATGGTGGATCGCGATGCGGGGCATGTGGTGATCACCGGCTCGCTCTCTGGCTTTCGCGGCCTTCCGGGCGCCATCGGATATGCCGCATCCAAGGCCGGAACCATGGCGCTAGCGGAATGCATGCACGCCGACCTGCGCCGCACCGGGGTTCAGGTGCAACTGGTCAACCCGGGCTTCATCCGAACCCGCCTGACCGACAAGAACGATTTCGAGATGCCCTTCATCCTCGAACCCGAGGCCGCGGCCCGCCTCATGTTCGCCCATATGAACGGCAACCGGTTCAAACGGAGTTTCCCGACCGGATTTTCCCTGCTGTTCCGGTTCGGGCAGTTTTTGCCGGACTGGATCTACTACCGCCTGTTTGCGTAAGATCAAAGACGCGCCCGCGCCCGCCTGCTTGATGGAGGTGTGACAAGCGAACAGGAGTACGATCAGATGGAGATTTCGGCACGGAAAGTGGCTCAGGTGGCGCTGATGGGGCGCGAACTGGACCGGGCAGAGGGTGAACTGCGCGCCTTCATCGACCGCATGAGCGAGGATGAGCAGGCCGAGCTGGTCGCGGTGATGTGGATCGGCCGCGAGAGTTTCTTCGCCGAGGATCTGGCCGAGGCCATCGCCACCGCCCGCGCCGAGGCCTCGACCCCCTGCGCCGACTACCTGATCGGAACGCCGCACCTGTCGGATCACCTCGAGAACGGGCTGGATGCGCTGGGGATCTCGGCTGAGGATGTTGAGAACGATCTGATGTAGGTTCCGTTCGCGCGGGTGGGCAGGACAGGATCCAGAGCTCTCCGGAAACCACACAAGCGAAAGACACCTTTATAAAGCTGGTTGCCTGACGGCATTTGTTGTTGATCTCTGACGAGAAGTCAGAGTAACCGACACTCGCTAAAATTGAGCAACCGGTTGAGCAGACAGAACATAATGAACGGTAAGTTTCTTCGAGTTTTGGCGGCGGCAATATTTGCGGTCGCTGCGGTGTTGTTTGTTCTTAGAGAGCAGCGCAACACCGAGATCGCGGCAATTTACGAGACCTGTAATGCGGTGAAAGAAACACCCAAAGAGGCGTTGTCCGCCTGTACCGGACTTCTGGCGCTAGAGGGCCATGGTCAGAAACATCGCGGTGAGCTTTATGGCCAACTGGGACAAGCTCATGCAGAACTTGAGGACTGGCCCCGTGCGCTTGCCGCATTCGACCAAGCAGTTCTGGTGGCACCAGACGATCATCTGGGTTGGCAGTGGAAAGCTCACGCGCTGGACAAGATAGGGGACTACTCAAAAGCGCTTGAGGCTATCGACGTGGCGTATGAGATTGATCCTGACGTTCGGTTCACTCAGCGCAGGCGCTTAAGGCTTCTGAGTGATTTGGGCCGCACCGACGAGATGGATGCGTTCATGAACCGCGTTGTCCGGGCTGGCCATGGTTTGGACTGGATGCCGTCTGCCGTTAGCGACAACCTCATGTTTGAATTGAACCTTTATCCGCTGACGCGGCAAGCGTTGAAAGACGAGGCATTGAAGGCGCGAGATGAGCTTGCACAAGATCCTTCAAGTCAAGAAAAGCAGAAAACCTTTTTCATCTGGTGCCGGTATATTGGTGGTGATTGTCCGCCACTGTTTCCGGAGAAACGCGCGACCTATACCAAGTTGAGTTGTGACAAAGCGATTGATGAGTGGGGGACAAGGAATTCAGAACTCGTAGAGAAGGAACTCGCTGAAACCGGCCACACCTCGGTAAAGGAGTACTTCGATGACCCGGCGCTTCGGCCCAAAGCAATTCTACAGGTAACATACCTAGCGGTTAGTATGGGGTTTGAAGGGGAGCAGCAGTCTGAACTTGCAAGAGATATGATTGTGGGGGATCGCGTTTTCAACTGCGTTCAGGGTGCGAAGTTTCTGTTCCCAGAAGGCTACGGAGAGGCGTATCCAGAAATGAGGGATAAACACCTTTTCAGCCCGGAGGTGCGAAGGAATCTGGTCGACCTCGCCCATGCTCTGTCAGGCTGAGTGTATGGTCTTCGGCTGTTTCCGCCGGGAAAACGATGTTTGTCTGGCATTCCATCCTCGACGTGATCCATTATCTGTAGATTTTGAGCCTGCTTTTCGATTTCACCCATCGACTCCTCGACCAGTTTCGGATCGCTGAGGGCTACATACGCGCCGACCGAGATGGTCTGGGTCGGCACCGAATGTACCGCAAGCGGCACCCAGACCGGACGCGCCATCGCCGTGTCGCGTTCGCCACCCCAGGTTCGAGATGACCCGAAGCGAATGCTTCTGTCCGTGATCGACATTGTGCACTCATATGGTTTGGTCGGCGCTAGTTCGGCAAACTCCACTGCATCGCTTGGGAAAAAATCCATCAGGCCAAAGAACCTTTAATTGCATCCAACTGTGGCATCGTTGGGACCCAACTGTTGTTCACCCCAAAATTCCAGGCAGCCGCAGCCCATGCGTACGGGCGCAGTTCTTGGCGATGTCGTATCCTGCATCTGCGTGGCGCCAGACGCCCGAGGCCGGGTCGTTCCACAGGACGCGTTCCAGGCGGCGGGCGGCGTCCTCAGTGCCGTCGGCGCAGATCACCACGCCTGCGTGCTGGCTGAACCCCATGCCGACACCGCCGCCATGGTGCAGTGAGACCCATGTGGCTCCGCTGGCGGTGTTGATCAGCGCATTCAGCAGCGGCCAGTCCGACACAGCGTCCGAGCCGTCCAGCATCGCCTCGGTCTCGCGGTTCGGGCTAGCGACCGAGCCTGAATCCAGATGGTCGCGCCCAATTACGACCGGCGCCTTCAACTCGCCATTGGCCACCATCTCGTTGAACGCCAGCCCGGCACGATGCCGGTCGCCCAGCCCGATCCAGCAGATCCGCGCGGGCAGGCCCTGAAACGCGATCCGCTCGCGCGCCATGTCGAGCCAGCGGTGCAGGTGCTCGTTCTCGGGGAACAGCTCCTTCATCTTGGCGTCGGTCTTGTAGATATCTTCGGGGTCGCCCGACAGCGCGCACCAGCGGAACGGGCCGACACCGCGACAAAACAGCGGGCGGATATAGGCCGGGACGAACCCGGGAAAGGCAAAGGCGTTTTCCAGCCCTTCGTCCAGCGCCACCTGCCGGATGTTGTTGCCGTAATCCAGTGTCGGCACGCCCGCGTTCCAGAAATCGACCATCGCCGCCACATGCTGCTTCATCGAGGCACAAGCGGCCTTTTCGACCACTTTAGGGTCTGTTTCCCGCTTCTCGCGCCACTCGCCCATGGTCCAGCCCAACGGCAGATAGCCGTTCACCGGGTCATGGGCGCTGGTCTGGTCGGTGACGATATCGGGGCGCATCCCGCCTTCTTTCATGCGGCGGTAGATCTCGGGGAAGATCTCGGCGGCATTGCCCAGCAGACCCACGGATTTTGCCTCACCCGCCTTGGTCCAGCGGTCGATTATCGCCAGCGCCTCGTCAAGCGTCTCGGCTTTTTCGTCGAGGTATTTGGTGCGCAGGCGGAAGTCGATGCTGTCCGGATTGCACTCGACCGCCAGACAGCAGGCGCCCGCGAACACGGCGGCGAGAGGCTGCGCGCCACCCATACCGCCCAGACCACCGGTCAGAATCCACTTGCCGGTCAGGTCGCCGTCATAATGCTGACGCCCGGCCTCGGCAAAGGTCTCATAGGTGCCCTGAACGATGCCCTGCGTGCCGATATAGATCCACGAGCCGGCGGTCATCTGGCCGTACATCATCAGGCCCTTCTTATCGAGCTCGTTGAAATGGTCCCAGTTGGCCCAATGCGGCACGATGTTCGAGTTCGCGATCAGCACCCGCGGCGCATCCTTGTGGGTGCGGATGATCGCGATCGGCTTGCCGGACTGGACGATCAGGGTCTCATCCTCTTCCAGATCCTTCAGGCTGGCGACGATGGTGTCGAAATCGTTCCACGTCCGCGCCGCGCGCCCGATGCCGCCATAGACCACCAGTTCATGCGGGTTCTCGGCCACATCCGGGTGCAGGTTGTTCATCATCATCCGCAGGGGGGCCTCGGTCACCCAGCTTTTGGCGTTCAGTTCGGGCCCGGTGGGCGGAAAGATATCGCGGGTGTTCTTGCGAGGATCGCTCATTGCGAAGCTCCTTTTTCGGTCAATGCGCCCGACAGGGCGAGGTCGCGGAGGCGGTCTAACATCGTCTGCAGATGCGGGCGGAGGGCGGCGGCGCGGTCCTCGCGCCAGTTCCAGGGCGGGGTTTCGTCCATGTAGGCGCGCTGGGCGATCTCCATCTGGATCGCATGAAGGCCCTCGGCAGGGCGGCCATAGTGGCGGGTGGTCCAGCCGCCTTTGAAGCGGCCGTTGAGAACTGAGGAAAAGCCATCAGCCTCGCTCGCCACGCCATCCACCGCCTGCTCGATGGCCGGATGGCAGGTGGCGCCGATATTGGTGCCGGTGTTGAAAATGGGCAATTCACCCTTGAACAGAAACGGGATCAGCGAGCGGATCGAGTGGCAGTCGAACAGGATCGCCACGCCGTGCTTGCCCAACACACGCTCCAGTTCCTGCTCCAATGCAGCATGATAGGGCGCGTGGTATTTGACGCGCCGGTCCTCGATTTCATCCTCGGATGGCTCCTGCCCCTCGGCCCAGATCGCCCGCCCATCGAAATCGGTCAGCGGCACCAGCGTTGTGGTTTTCTGCCCGGGATAGAGCGACACGCCCGCCGGGTCACGATTGGCGTCGATCACGTAGCGGTGGATATGCGATTGCACCACCGTCGCATCGGTTAAAAGCCCTTGATAGAGCCTGTTTATGTGCCAATCCGTGTCCGCCAGCCCGCGCCCATTTTCGTTCACCCGCGCGGCGATACCGTCCGGCACGTATGTGCCGCCATGGGGCTGGCCCAGCACGATCGGGCCGTCGCCGCGGAGGACGTCAAAGACCTGCATCACGCCAGCTCCGGCATGGGGACGCCGACCGCGCGCAGGATCGCGCCCTCGGCCACAAGGTGCTTTGCGGTTTCCAGTTCCGGCGCCAGATAGCGGTCTTCGGCCAGCGCCGGGATATCGGCGCGCAGACGGGCAATCACCTGTTGCAGCGGCGCGCTGGTGGTCA
This sequence comes from Ruegeria sp. HKCCD8929, assembly GCF_013031405.1. Lineage (GTDB taxonomy): Bacteria > Pseudomonadota > Alphaproteobacteria > Rhodobacterales > Rhodobacteraceae > Ruegeria. The sequence goes on from NZ_WPZY01000008.1 coordinate 25,929, forward strand.
GCGGTGCGCGGAATTCGACGCCCTGCGCGGCGCACATCAGCTCGATCCCGAGGATGTAGTTCAGGTTGTTCACCATCCGGGTGAGCCGCCGCGCGCCGTGGGCGGCCATTGAGACGTGATCCTCCTGATTGGCCGAGGTTGGCGTGCTGTCGGTGACACATGGATTGGCGAGATGTTTGTTCTCGCTCATCAGTGCGGCGGTGGTCACCTCGGCGATCATCAGGCCCGAGTTCAGTCCGGGATCGGGGGTCAGGAAGGGCGGCAGGTCGAAACTCAGCGTCGGGTCCACCATCAGCGCGATGCGGCGCTGGGCGATGGCGCCGATTTCAGACAGCGCCAGCGCGATCATGTCGGCGGCAAAACCCACCGGTTCGGCGTGGAAATTGCCGCCCGAGACGATGGCCTGCGGATCGCTCAGCACCAGCGGGTTGTCTGTGGCGGCGTTGGCCTCGACCGTCAGTGTGGCGGCGGCCTGACGCAGGATGTCCAGTGCCGCGCCGGTCACCTGCGGCTGGCAGCGGATGCAATAGGGGTCCTGCACCCGCGTGTCGCCTTCGCGGTGGCTTTCGCGGATCACCGAACCCTCAAGCGTGGCGCGCATTGCGCCAGCGGCCTCGATCTGGCCGCGATGGCCGCGTAGCTCGTGGATTTCCGGCTGCAGCGGCGCGGTCGAACCCATGATGGCGTCGGTCGAGGTGGCCGAGATCACCAGTGCATTCTGCGCCGCGCGCCACGCTTCGAACAGCCCCGCCAGCGCGAAGGCGGTCGAGAACTGGGTGCCGTTGATGAACGCCAGCCCCTCTTTCGGGCCCAGCGCGATAGGGGTCAGACCGGCGCGCGCCAGCGCCTCGGCCCCCGGCAGCACCTTGCCCAGGTATTCCGCCTCGCCCTCTCCGATCACCACGGCGGTCATGTGGGCCAGCGGTGCCAGATCGCCCGAGGCCCCGACCGAGCCCTGCGCCGGGATCACCGGGGTCACCCCGCGCGCCAGCATATCCTGCAGCAACTTGATCAGCTCCCACCGGACACCGGACGCACCCCGGCCAAAGGACAGCAATTTCAGAGACATCATCAGGCGCGCCAGCCGCCGCGGCACCGCCTCACCCACACCACAGCAATGGCTGAGGATCAGGTTGCGTTGCAGGGTAGAAGTGTCCTCGGCCGCGATCTTGAGGCTGGCAAGCTTGCCGAAACCGGTATTGACGCCATAGACCGCCTTGTCCCCAGCGGCAGCGGCGGCGATCCGCTCGGCGGCGGCTTGAACGCCTGACTTACAACTGTCGTCCAGAACGATCAGGGTCTCGGACCAGTAGATCTCGGCCAGCTCCGGCAGGGTGACATTGCCCGGAGTGAGCTTGAGAACGCTCATTCAGTGCCTCCAAAGATGCGTTTATGCAGAGGGTTGAAGCCCATGCGATAGGACAGTTCGGCAGGGTGCTCGACATCCCAGATGGCCAGATCCGCGCGCTGCCTGGGGGCGATGGTGCCGGTGTCGGTCAGACCCAGCGCACGGGCGGCCTCGCGGGTAACCCCTGCCAGCGCCTCTTCGGGCGTCATGCGGAACAGGGTGCAGGCCATGTTCATGGTCAGCAAAAGCGAGGTCAGCGGCGACGAGCCCGGGTTGCAGTCGGTAGCCAGCGCCATTGGCACCTTATGCTGGCGCAACAGGTCGATAGGCGGCACCTGCGTTTCGCGCAGTGTGTAGAACGCGCCAGGCAGGATCACCGCGACAGTGCCAGCATCGGCCATGGCCCGCACGCCATCCTCGTCCAGATATTCGATATGATCGGCAGACAGCGCGCCATATGACGCCGCCAGCTTCGCGCCGCCGAGGTTCGAGAGCTGCTCGGCATGGAGCTTGACCGGCAGGTCCAGTTCCTGCGCCACATCGAAGACGCGCGCGATCTGGGCGGGGGCAAAGGCGATGCCCTCGCAGAACCCGTCCACCGCATCGACCAGCCCTTCGGCGCGCGCCGCGCGCAGGGCGGGGATGCAAACCTCGTCGATATAGGCATCCGCGCGGTCCTTGTAATCCGGCGGCACGGCGTGGGCACCCAAGAAGCTGGTTTTGACCCTGATGGGCCGTGCCTCGGCAATCCTCCGAGCGGCGCGCAGCATCCGCAGTTCGGTGTCGCGATCCAACCCATATCCCGATTTGACCTCGATGCAGCCAACGCCTTCGGCCAGCAGCGCATCGACCCGGGGCAGGGCGCCCTCCAGCAACTCATCCTCGGAGGCTGCGCGGGTGCCATTCACGGTCGAGAGGATGCCGCCTCCCGCCCGCGCGATCTCTTCGTAGCTGGCGCCGTTCAGCCGCATTTCGAATTCGACCGCGCGGTTGCCGCCGAACACGACATGGGTGTGGGCGTCGATCAGGCCCGGAGTGATCAGACGCCCGGCCAGATCCTCACGGGGCCAATCGGCAAAATCTGCGGGCAAGGCGTCGGTTGCACCAACCCACGTGATCCGGCCCGCGTCGACCGCAACCGCTCCGTCCGCGATCATCCCATATGGCGCGCCGGTGCCGTCCATTGTTGCGATATGAGCGCCGCAGAACACAGTTTTCCCAGTCATGGCGATTCTTTTCAGTTCACCTCTTGTCGGATTTTTTCGTATACGGGTATAAATATAAAGTCTACACAAAATGGGATGGCCATGGATATCCACGCAAAAACCGCCTTGTTAGGCTCTGATTGGGTGCAGAACGTCAGGCTGAGCGTGACCGATGGGCGAGTCGCCGCGCTTGAGGCCGGGGCCGATCCGCAGGCTGCCGACCTGCGGGTGGACACCCTGCTGCCCGCGCTGGGCAACCTGCACAGCCACGCCTTTCAGCGTGCCATGGCCGGGATGACCGAGGTGCGCGCGGCGGGAAAGGAAAGCTTCTGGACTTGGCGGACCCTGATGTACTGCTTTCTCGAACGGCTGACGCCCGAGCATGTCGAGGCCATCGCGGCGCTGGTCTATATGGAGATGCAGGAGGCCGGATATGCCTCAGTCGGTGAATTCCACTATGTCCATCACCAGCCGGGCGGCGGCACGTATGACCAACTGTCGGAGCTGAGCCAGCGTATCTTTGCCGCCGCAGGGCGCACCGGCATCGGCCTGACCCATCTGCCGGTGCTCTACACTTATGGCGGCGTCGCGCAGGAGCCGCTGTCCGGCGGGCAACTGCGTTTCGGCAATGACGTCGACCGTTTCCTGCGGCTGGTGGACGACTGCCGCGCCGCGCTGCCGGACATGACCGCCGATACCAGTGTCGGGATCGCCCCGCATTCGTTGCGCGCGACCTCACCCGCCGATCTGGCGGCGGTGTTGCAGCAGGCGCCCGACGGGCCGGTGCATATCCACATCTCCGAGCAACTCAAGGAAGTGGCGGATGTCGAGGCCAAACTGGGCCAGCGCCCGGTAGCGTGGTTGCTGGACAATGTGCCGGTGGACAATCACTGGTGCCTGATCCATGCCACCCACATGACCGATGCGGAAACCACCGCCTTGGCCCGTTCAGGCGCCGTGGCCGGTCTGTGCCCAATCACCGAGGCCAATCTCGGCGATGGTATCTTCAACGGCTCGGTTTATCTGGATCAGGGTGGCGCTTTTGGTGTCGGATCCGACTCTAATGTGCGGATTTCGCTGACAGAGGAGTTGCGGACGCTGGAATATTCCCAACGTCTGCGCGACATGGCCCGCACCGTTCTGGTGCCGGGCGAGGGCTCGGTCGGGCACACGCTCTATATCGGCGCGGCCCGGGGCGGGGCGCAGGCGCTGGGACGGGGCGCGGGCGAGATCGCGGTCGGGCAACTGGCCGATCTGGTCGCCATCGACCGCAACCACCCTTCGCTCTGTGCGCTGGAGGACCACCAATTGCTCGACGGTCTGTGCTTTGCCGCGCCGGATACGGTGGTCACCGATCTGTGGTCGGCGGGGCGGCACATGGTGCAGGGTGGGCGCCACGTCGCCCGCAACGGCATCATCGCCGATTACCGCAAGGCGATGGCCGATCTGCTGGCCGATGGCTGACCTCAGGAACGGACCCGCACGGATGACCCACCCTTCCGACACCACCAGCTACCGCGATATCAAGCGGATCGTGATGGAGCGCATCCGCTCCGGCATCTGGCAGCCCGACACGCTGGTCCCGAACGAACAGGACCTGGCCGAGGAGTTTTCCTGCACCCGCACCACCGTCAACCGCGCGATGCGGGAACTGGCCGATGAGGGCTATCTGGAACGCCGCCGCAAGGCCGGCACCCGGGTGCTGAGCGCCCCGCTGCGGCAGGCGCGGTTCACCATCCCGCTGGTCCGCGATGAGGTCGAGGCGACGGGTGCCGCATACCGATATGCGCTTATTAGTGCCGAAAACCTGCCCGCGCCGGAATGGCTGAGCGCCCGGCTGACCCTGCAGCCCGCGCAAGAGGTGCTGCACGTGCGCTGCATGCATTATTCGAACAATACCCCGTTTCAATATGAGGACCGCTGGATCGTGATCGACAGCGTGCCCGAGGTCGCCAACGCCGATTTCACCGCCATCGGACCGAACGACTGGCTGGTGCAAACCGTGCCCTTTACCAATGTCGAGCTGACCTTTCTCGCCAGCCGCGCCGATACCCAGCTTGCCGGATTTCTGGATGTCCCCGAGGGCGAGCCGGTCTTCACCGCCGAGCGGATCACCTGGTTGCAGGGCCGTCCGGTCACCTTCGCCAAGCTGTTCTTTGCCGCCGGATACCGGATGACCACCCAGATCTGAGCCGGGCTTACTGCGCTGGCGACGGCTCCAGCGGCACCCGGCCCTGATCGGTCAGCCGCCAGCACCGGCGCCCTTCGAACACGGCGGACACCAGCGGGCGGCCATAGCCTGCACCTGCGTCCAGATTGATGCGGTTGCCGCAATGCTCGGCCCGTTTGGCCGGGGTGTGGCCATGCACCACAAGCCAGGGATGGGCGCGCGGGTCCTTCAGGAATTCGTGGCGTATCCAGACCAGATCGTGCTCGGTCTGCTCCTCCAACGGCACGCCGGGGCGAATGCCGGCATGCACGAACAGCAACTCACCTTCCTGATGCAATACCGGCAGTGCGTTCAGAAAGTCGAGATGCGCCGCGGGCACCGCCGCCCGCGCCTTTTCGTGCACCTCGTAAATCCGGTCTCCGTCGACCACAGGCACGCCGTATGAGGCCAGCGTCTCGATCCCGCCGATCCGTTCATGCAGCCAGTGATAGCCGACCAGCAGGCGGTCGTCATTGGTGGGATGCTCATGCATGAACATGGCAAACATCCGATCATGATTGCCCTTGAGCGTGATCCAGTTGCGCCCTGCGTTGAGGCCTTCGATCAGCAGGTCGATCACCCCGCGGCTGTCTGGCCCGCGATCGGTGTAATCCCCCAGAAATACGATGCACGCATCGGGGCCTCCATCCGCCTCGACACGGGCCAATGCGTCCTGAAGCATGCCTAGCTGGCCATGAATGTCGCCGATGGCGTAGATGGGAGGGGTCATGAACGGGCCTCAGGGTTGGTCGCGTTCGTTCTGTCGGAAATCTGCGGTCTTGAAAAGGCGACACCCGCACAAAGACTTGCGCGGGTGTCAGATTTGCAAGCGTATCAGGCCACGTCGAATTCCAGCGGCTTGATCTGGGTAAAGAGCCCGGTTTCCGCCAGCTTGGCGCGCGCCTCGGCCGGAACTGGCTCGTCCACATAAAGAAGCGCGATGGCTTCACCTCCGGCATGTGCCCGGCCCAGGGTAAAGTTGGCGATGTTGACGCCATGCGCCCCCATGGTCTGGCCCAGCGTGCCGATGATCCCCGGCACGTCCTCGTTGGTGGTATAGAGCATGTGTGAGCCGATCTCGGCGTCGATATTGATACCCTTGATCTGGATGAAACGCGGCTTGCCGTCGCTGAACACGGTGCCGCCGATGGACCGCTCGCGCTTTTCGGTCACCACGGTCACCTTGATGTATCCTTCAAATGCGCCGGATTTGTCCTGATTGGTGGTCGAGATCTGGATACCACGTTCCTTGGCCACCACCGGGGCCGAGACCATGTTCACCTCGGGGTTCGACTTTTTCATGATCCCCGCGATCACGGCGCAGTTCAGCGCAGCGAGGTTCATCTCGGCGGCCACGCCGTCATAGAGGATGTTGATCGCCTTGATCGGCTCATCCGTCATCTGACCGACGAAAGAGCCCAGATGACCGGCCAGCTTGATCCACGGGCCCATGATCTTGGCCTCTTCGGCGGTGACGCTGGGCATGTTCAGCGCGTTTTCCACTGCTCCGGTCAGCAGATAGTTCGACATCTGCTCGGCCACCTGCAGGGCGACGTTTTCCTGCGCCTCGGTGGTTGCCGCGCCCAGATGCGGGGTGCAGACCACATTGGGCAGGTTGAAGAGCGGGTTGTCCTTGGCCGGTTCCTCGCTGAACACGTCAAAGGCGGCACCTGCCACGTGACCACTCTGCAGCATTTCGGACAGCGCATCTTCGTCCACCAGACCGCCCCGGGCGCAGTTGACGATGCGCACGCCCTTCTTGGTCTTGGCGAGGTTTTCACGGCTCAGGATATTGCGGGTCTGGTCGGTCAGCGGCACGTGCAGGGTGATGAAATCGGCACGCTCAAGCAGCTCGTCCAGCTCGACCTTGTCGACACCCATCTGGTCGGCTTTTTCGGCGCCCAAGTAGGGATCGTAGGCGAGGACCTTCATCTTCAGCGCATGGGCCCGGTCGCAAACGATACCACCGATATTGCCTGCGCCGATGACACCAAGGGTCTTGTTGGTCAGCTCGGTGCCCATGAACTTGGACTTTTCCCACTTGCCCGCATGGGTCGAGGCGCTGGCCTCGGGGATCTGCCGCGCCACCGCGAACATCATCGCAATCGCGTGCTCGGCGGTGGTGATCATGTTGCCGAAGGGCGTGTTCATCACGATCACCCCCTTTTTTGACGCGGCATCCTTGTCGACATTGTCGGTGCCGATCCCGGCGCGGCCGACGACTTTCAGGTTGTCGGCCTTTTCCAGGATCTTCTCGGTCACCTTGGTGGCCGACCGGATGGCAAGGCCGTCATATTGGCCGATGATCTCGGCCAGCTTTTCCTTGTCCTTGCCCACTTCGGGCAGGAAATCCACGTCGATGCCGTGATCGCGGAAGATCTGGACGGCGGCGTCCGACAGCTTGTCGGAAATGAGAACTTTGGGGGCCATTTGATTTGGTCCTTTGAATGGGTCTTGGGAGTGGCGGGCTGAGGTCCGCCTTACGTTTGCGTCTGGCGTAGGTCGGGCTTCAGGCAGTTTGTACCTGAGCCTCGATCTCGGCCTCAAAGGCCCATTCGAGCCAGGGCAGCATCGCCTCGATATCCGAGGTTTCGACCGTACCCCCGCACCAGACACGCAGGCCCGCGGGCGCATCGCGATAGGCGCCGATATCCAGAGCGATGTTTTCGGCCTCCAGCCGCTTGGCCACCGCCTTGGCGAAGGCTGCGCCGTCGCGGATGCGGTCGTCGGTGAATTTCAGGCAGACAGAGGTGTTCGAGCGTGTCGCCGCATCCTCGGCCAGGTTGGCGATCCAAGGCTGCATATCGCAAAAGGCGTGGATGGCGCCCGCATTGGCATCTGCGCGGGCGATCAGGCCCTGCAGGCCGCCCGCGGATCGAGCCCAGTCTAATGCAAACAAGTAATCCTCGACCGCCAGCATCGACGGGGTGTTGATGGTGGCGCCGGTAAAGATCCCTTCGATCAGCTTGCCGCCCTTGGTCAGGCGGAAGATCTTGGGCAGGGGCCAAGCGGGGGTGTAGCTTTCCAGCCGCTCCACCGCGCGTGGGGACAGGATCAGCATCCCGTGTGCTGCCTCGCCGCCCAGAACCTTCTGCCAGCTAAACGTGGTCACATCCAGCTTGTCCCAGGGCAGGTCCATGGCGAAGGCGGCGGAGGTGGCGTCGCAAATGGTCAGCCCCGCGCGGTCATCGGCGATCCAGTCGCCATTCGGTACACGCACGCCCGAGGTAGTGCCGTTCCAGGTGAACACGACATCATTGGCAAAATCGACCGAGGCCAAATCGACGATCTGCCCGTATTCGGCGGTTTTCACCTCGGCGTCGATCTTGAGCTGCTTGACCACATCGGTCGCCCAGCCCGCACCAAAGCTCTCCCAAGCCAGCATCTCGACCTTGCGCGCGCCCAGTAAGGACCAGAGCGCCATCTCGACGGCACCGGTATCCGAGGCCGGGACGATGCCGATGCGGTAATCGGCGGGGATGCCCAGAACCTCGCGTGTGCCCTCGATGGCGGCCTTCAGCTTGTCCTTGCCGATGGCGGCACGGTGCGAACGGCCCAGCGCGGCGCCGGCGAGTTTGGTCAGATCGAATGTGGGGGGTTTGGCGCAGGGGCCAGAGGAAAAACGCGGATTAGCCGGCCGCGTCGCCGGTTGTTCGATAGTCATCGGTGTTACCCTTACAGATATGCGCCCCTCGTTGGGGAGGAGTGTCCCACCGACAGAGCTAGGCCGCTGCGGCGCGGCGTGCAAGCGCGAAATGGCCGGATTTCGGCGCCTTGGCGTTCAAATCCGACGCTGATGACTATGATCGGAAACTTGTGTTCCGGGATGGGCAAAGCCGGAGGAGCAGCGGGGCGTGGCACGGGTCGGCCATGAGTATTTGTGAAAAGATGAAGTATTTCAGTCCGTTGGCGTTAGCGAGCTCGGAGGGTGGAGCGCCGAGGGTCGGGCGGTCGGGTGGGACGGACACTCGGATTCGGTAGCTGGCGGATTTTCTGTGCCTGCGGTATGCGCAGGCAACGAAACAGGAGATGCCCCATGTATGTCGTCACTCTGCTGACCAACCCAGCCGCGCCATCGCTGGACCCTGTGCTGGTCGAGTCGCTGCGCAATGCCTGGGGCGGGGGCGAGGCGGTTTGGTTGAGTCCGGACGAGGCGGCGGAGTTTGCGCTGGACGTGATGCCGAGGAATCGCTGGGAGGTTTGGACCGAGGTGCAGGGCCTCGGGGTCGATCTTGTCGTCCAGCTTGCCGAGGGGCGGCGCAAGCGGATGCTGCTGGCGGATATGGACAGCACCATGATCCAACAGGAATGCATCGACGAATTGGCGGATGAAGCCGGGGTGGGTGCTCATGTGAAAGACATCACCGCGCGGGCGATGAATGGCGAGTTGGACTTCGAAGGCGCGCTGATCGAGCGGGTTGGGCTGCTCAAAGGGCTCGATGAGGCGGTGATTGCTAAAGTGCTGGCCGAGCGGATCACCTTCATGCCCGGCGGGCGGGAGCTGGTGGCGACGATGCGCGCGGGCGGCGGCTATGCCGCGCTGGTCTCAGGCGGGTTTACCGCCTTCACGGCCAACGTGGCTGGGGTGCTGGGGTTCGATGAGAACCGGGCCAACACGCTGCTTGCCGAGAACGGAGTCCTGACCGGCGACGTTGGGCGTCCGATCTTGGGGCGTGAGGCGAAGGTTGAGGCGCTGGAGCAGATCACGGCCCGGCTTGGAATTTCTCCGGCCGATGCGATCGCCGTGGGTGATGGGGCGAATGACCTGGGTATGCTGGGATTGGCTGGAACCGGGGTTGCGCTGCATGCCAAGCCCTCGGTGGCCGAGCAATGCGACGTGCGTATCAATCATGGGGATCTGACGGCCCTGCTGTTTCTGCAGGGTTACGCCCGACAGGATTTCATCCGTTAGAAAACGTCAGAACAGATCGAAACGCACAGGGTTTATCGCGTAATAAACCCGGGCGGCGAGGATGAGCCGTTCCTTTGGATCATTCAGCGCAGCGAAGGGCACGGGAACCCCATGCGCGGCGGTGACGTTTTCCAGCGCCCTGGTGGTCGCGGGACCAACCTGTCCGTCCACCGCGACACGCTCACCCAGCTCGTTGAGCGCCATCTGCAACGCGCGATCCAGCGCTGAGTTCGGCAGGCCGTCGAGCTGCTCACGCGCCTGACCTGCGGCTTCTTCATCTGCCAGTAGCGTCGCTTTGGCCGCCCGCAAGGCCGCGTCTGCCGGACCTTTGCCGCGCACCTGGCCGTCAAGAATGATATAGGCCCCGTTGGCGCCACCCCAGGCGTCACCCCGTGCGAGCGACATGTCATACCATTCGAGCGCCTCGGCACGTGTGCGGCCCTGCAACTGATCGCGCAGGATCATGCGGGCGATGCTGGCTGGCGCAGTGGGATGGCCGCCTTCTGCAGCGGCAAGAAAGTACCGGTGCGCCTTTTCGTAGTCGACCGGATTGCCACCCAGCCCGTTCAGCGCGACATAGGCCAGATTGTCGTAGCCGTAGATGTCTTTGCGCAATTCCGAGGCCCGCAGATACCGCATGCCGCGCTCGGGAATGTAGTGCTCGGAGTTTTCACGCAGGAAATAGAGCCCCAATTCGTTCATCGAAAACGTATGGCCCAGTTCCACCGCCCGCTCCAGCAGTTCAAAGCCCCGCTTCTTCTCCTCGGCAGTTTCGCCTTCGCGCAGCAGCTTCTTGCCCAGCCGGTGCATGGCATAGGGGTCTTGTTCGGCAGTGCCCTCTTCCAGCAGTGTAAGCGCTTTTTGCGTATCAAGGGGGATCTTGGTTACCGCGCGGTCGATCTGTTCGGAATCAAGAAGCATGGCCAAAGCGAATTTTGCTCGGATATGCCCCGCCGCAGCCGCAGCCGAGATGTTGTCATAGGCTTCGGACAACTGGCCTGCGGCTTGCTGCACGCGACCCAGCTGATACCGAAAACGAGCATTGTCAGGATGCGCTGCAACGGCTTCGCCACACGCCTTCAAGCCGTCTGGAATGTTGATCTCGTTCGGCAGGCGAAAGATGCCCACACCATTCAGATCAAGCGCATCGCCTGCTTCCAGGTCACATGCGTTCAGGTCCAGTTGCAGGGAAACGTCGACCCGCTGGCGTTGCTGGCCGGAGGTGACGACCTCGACCACGAACTTGTCCTGAACCCCGGCCTTGTTCACCTCGACCGCGCGGACATCCGAGATTTCCGGCGCGTAGGAGATTGAGCCGGACTGTTGTTCATCCCCCAGCGCGATCACACCGCGGTCGGGACGCTCAACAATATGCACCTCGGAGATGTCGGCACCCAGCGCCTGCTCAAGGGTTTGGGACAGCGGGATGTTCTTGTCAAACTGATGGGTCAGATCAAGTGATTGGGCCTCGCCGCCGGTGACCGGTTCGGGCGTTGTTTCGGTTTGTAGCTGCGCCAGGTAGAACGGCTTTACCAGTGTCGAGCTCTCCCAGGGAATCTGTTGCCCCTGGGTGGAGTCATGCACGCGTTCGCGGATGACCGGGAACAGCTGCTGAATGTTCTCAAACGGTGTGGCGCGCGCGGTTTCAAGAACCGCCGCGGTATAAGGGCTGTTCTCACCAGCCGCGCCGTCACTGGCCACGGCACCGGGCGAGGTGGAATAGGCGACAAGCGAGTTCAGCGGGGTGCGGAACACGTCAAATCCGGTGCGCGTCTCGAACAGGTTTGCGTCCAGATCCGCGGCCAGCCGGATGTCGCTGAACGGATTGTCGCGGCAGGAATCCAGAATGGCCACATGCGCGGAACTTCGGGCCGACAGCGTGTCGATCACCCGGTCCAGTGTCATGGTCGCCAAGGGAACGTCGTATATGCTCTCGAACTTGGCATCCACCGGCAGAAGGTAGTTTCGCCTGCCGATCTGAATGCCGTGCCCGGCGTAGTAGAACAGAACGTTCGCTGAATCCGGAATATTGAGCACCGCCGTGCGCAGAAGCTCCTCGAATTCACGTTTTTCAAGGTCGTAACCGTCATAGACCTTGAAGTTGAACTCGCGCAGCAGCGAGGCGATATCTTGGGCGTCCTTGCGCGCATTCGTAAGGTCGCCGACATTCGTATAGTCCTGATTGCCGATCACGATGGCAATCCTGGGGGCAGTCGCCGATTGTGATACTTCGCGGGGGGCGGTTTGGGCCAGCACATGTCCGGTTGGCAGAGACAAAGCAAGCATCCCGGCCAAGATCGGATAGATCCCGCCTCTCAGGCTGCGCCGAAACATGATTGGCCCTCCGTGTCTAGTTCCAGCTTCCGCCGCCACCGCCACCGGCACCGCCGCCACCACCGCCGCCGCCATCGCTATCCCGTTCTTCACCGGAGTCTGAAGTATTGGACGACGCTTGCGTTGTTGTCACCGTCGGCGTTGTTGCAGCGGCAGGAGTTGGCGCGGCAACCGGAGCCGGCTGCGGAGCGGGCTGTGGTTCCACGGTTTGGGTATTTTCAAACCAAAGCGGCGTGCACCCAACCAGAACCATCGTACTGCACACCACAATCGGTAAAGAAACTCGGACCATTACGGGCCTCCCTGACAAATTATTCAACGTATATGCACAATTTAGCTTACGTTGAGTAAGTTAGGTCTGTCCATCATAGATTTCCGGTCAGTTTATACCTGCCCCGCTCGCCCCAAGAATCGAGTTTGCATCATTTAACATTTATGTTAATAGTCGGGCATGAACACACTTATCAAGGCCTTCTCGGCCCTGTCCGATGAAACCCGCCTGTCCATTGTCGAACAGCTTATGGCGGATGGCGAGTTGCCGGCCGGAGATCTGATCGAAGGCAAGGGCATGTCCGGAGCCGCGATCTCGCGTCATCTGAAGGTGCTGCGCGAGGCGGGGCTGATACAACAACGTGCAAAGGGGCCGCAGCGGCTTTATTCCATCCGGCCCGAGGGACTGCGCGCCATTGCCGAATGGACCATCTCGAAGCGCGAATTCTGGGAGACAAGCCTCGACCGGTTGGGGGCGATTTTGGAGAGGGAGAATACATGGCCGACCTGAGATTGGAGCGGGAGTTTCCCGTGGGTCCCGAGCAGCTGTTCGCATGGGTCAGCGATGGCACCAAGCTGTTGCAATGGTGGGGACCCGAGGGGCTGCACGTGCCCGAGCACGACCTGGATTTCTCCCGCACCGGTGCGTGGTTCTCGGTGATGGAGAATGGCGAGGGGCAGCGGTTCAAGGTCTCGGGTCATGTCACCCATGTGGATGCGCCCAAATCGGTCGGGTTCACCTGGGCTTGGCATGACGAGAATGACAAGCGCGGCGACGAAAGCCACGTGACCTTCACGGTCGAGGCAACGGACAATGGTGCGCGGCTGGTGCTGGATCACCGCGAGTTGGGCGATGACGAGATCAGCGCCAGCCACGAAGGCGGCTGGACCTCGTCGCTGCGCAAGCTCGAAGCCGCGTTGGCGTGAGTTTTCAGCAAGGGAGGTAGTGAAATGCCGGAATTCGTTTTTGCATATCATGGCGGCAAGGCGCCTGAGAGCCCCGAGGAGGGCGAAAAGGTGATGGCACAATGGCAGGCTTGGTTTGCCGATATGGGCGAGGCGGTGGTGATCCCCGGCGCACCGGTGGGGATGTCCAAGACCGTCAGCTCGGCTGGTGTGGCCGATGACGGTGGTGCCAATCCGATCTCGGGGTATTCGGTGGTCAGGGCCGCCGATATCGGGGCCGCGACCGAGATGGCCAAAGGGTGTCCGATGGTGGTGACGGGCAACGGCTCGGTCGAGGTTGCCGAAGTTATGGAGATGTAGATCATCCCCCTAACCCTCTCCCCGGTGGGGAGAGGGAACCCGCGCTGCGTCAGAGCGGGGCCAACAGATTCTGAGTCGGCCTGATGCTGCCGCAGTCGATACCCCTGCGGCTATGGATTGGCGCATTCATGAACTTTCGTGTGGCCGGGTGATCGGCATCCAGCATGCCGAGGCCTACCAGAATCGCTGCGATGGCGCATTCGCTGGCACGGGTGGCGCCGTCGGCGATCTTGAGTGCCACGCCCACACGCTTTTCCGGAATGATGGCGACGAACACCGCTTCGGCGCCCGTCTTGATCGCCGCGCGGCCATCCATGGCGCGCATTAGTTCGGTACAGGCACGGCCTTCGCCCGCGACAAGCTCGGGATGTTTGATCATCGCCGCCGTTAGTTGCTGGGCGGCGGTGCTTTGACGATCCGACCGGTCGGCGGCCGAAGCAAACCACGCCATCGAGCGCGCCAGCCCCAGCAAGGAGGTCGCAAAGTTCGGGGCCGAGCAGCCGTCGATGCCGTAACCGGGGCTGGATTCATCCGTTACTTCTTCGAACGCGGCGCGGCAGGCCTGTTGTACCGGGTGGTCGATTTCGACATATTCCGGGCCCGCGCCCATATGCTGCGCCAGCGTCAGAAAACCGGCATGTTTGCCCGAGCAATTGTTGTGCGTCTGGCAGGGGCGGACATCGGCAAGGATCAGCCCGTCGCGCGCGGCCATGTCCGACGGCTCCTGCGGGCCGCAGCGGAAATCGTCGTCATGCAGGCCCAGATGATCCAGCCAGGCGGAAACCCGATCAGTGTGGATCGCGGCACCGCTATGCGAGGCGCAGGCCAGCGCCAGATGTTCCGGGCCCAGTCCGTATTTGGCCGCCGCACCAGAGGTAACCAGCGGTAAAGCCTGGATCATTTTACAGGACGAGCGCGGATAGATCAGCGCATTAGGGTCACCCCAGCTGCGCACGATCTGGCCCGTGTCGTCGCAAATCACTGCATGACCCAGGTGAATGCTCTCCAGAAACGGTCCCCGCCACACTTCGGTCATCGCCACCGGCTGCGTCATGACGTCCTCTCCATCCCTGCGCAAATTTCTGCCAATCGCCCTTTCGCCCATGGCGAAACCTGCGATAGTGTGTCTATGTCGGCAAACGATGGGATGCGCAAGGCAGACGGGCTTCAAGACCCGCGGCGCGCCCCGGGAAACTTGAGGTAAAGGTCGGGCTAGGAGGCTGGACAAATGGGATCGAAACTCGTCCGCGCAATTGCGGGCCTGTGCATGGCAGGAATGGCCACAACCGCAATCGCTCAGCAGGCGACAAGCACCAACCGTGTGGCCGCCAAGACCGATTGGCATGTGTATGTCGAGGACGATCCGACCGAGTGCTGGAGCGTGTCGTCGCCCAAGGAAACCGTCAACACCCGGGGTGGCCGTGTCGTTTCGGTGCGCCGCAGTGATATCCTGCTGTTTGTGTTCTACCGTCCCAAGGCCGAGGTGAGCGGTCAGGTGACCTTTACCGGCGGCTACCCGTTTGCGCCGGGATCGACCGTGAACCTGAATGTCGAAGGTGAGGAGTTCGAGCTGTTCACCGAAGGCGAATGGGCCTGGCCCGCGACCGAGACAGATGACGCCAAGATCGTGACCGCCATGAAGCGCGGCAGCGAGGCCGTTCTGACCGCGCGGTCCGAGCGGGGCACACAGACCAAGGACACATTCTCGCTGCTGGGGTTCACGGCGGCGATCGAGGATGCCGAGAAACGCTGCACAAACTAGCCGACCCGGGCCAGTTCTGAAGAAGGCCTCGCCGCTTTGGCCGGGGCCTTTTCAATGCGGTGGGGTCCAATCCAGTCGTCCGCAGGACTAGTGACGGCCGGTCATTCACCCCACTCAAGAACAACCTTGCCGGACAGTCCTGATTTCATCGCGGCAAAGCCCTTGGCGAACTCATCCACCCTGTACCGGTGGGTAATGACGCGCGTGACATCCAGACCGTTCTGAAGCATGGCGATCATCTTGTACCAGGTCTCGAACATCTCGCGGCCGTAGACGCCCTTGATGGTGATCGCCTTGAAGACGATCCGGCTCCAGTCCACCGGAGACTTGCCCGGCGGGATGCCCAGCAGGGCAATCTTGCCGCCCATCACCAGCGCCTCGACCATCTGATCCAGCGCGGCTTGCGAGCCCGACATCTCAAGCCCGACGTCGAAGCCCTCTTTCATGCCAAGTTCGGCGATTACGTCCTGCAAGTCTTCGCTGGTTACATCGACTGTGCGAACCGACGGCACGACATGGCCGGCCAGTTGCAGCCGGTCCGGGTTGATGTCGGTGATCACCACATGCCGCGCGCCGGCGTGGCGGGCGACGGCGGCGGTCATGATGCCGATAGGGCCGGCGCCGGTGATCAACACATCCTCGCCCAGCAGATCGAAACTTAGCGCCGTGTGCACCGCATTGCCCAGGGGATCGAGAATCGCGCCGATCTCGTCGGGGATATCGTCCGGCAAGGGCACCACGTTGAAGGCGGGGAGTTTCAGGTACTCGGCGAAAGCCCCCTGCTCGTTAACCCCGATCCCGCGCGTGCCCGGGTCGAGATGGAACTTGCCCGCGCGGCTCTGGCGGCTGTCGGTGCCGATCAAGTGCCCTTCGCCCGAGCAGCGCTGGCCGATTTCCAGCCCGGTCACGTCGCGCCCGATCTCGATGATTTCACCGGCGAATTCGTGACCCGTGATGAGCGGAACCGGCACTGTGGCCGAGGCCCAGTCGTCCCAGTTCCAGATGTGAATATCGGTGCCGCAGATGCCGGTCTTGTTGATACGGATCAGCACCTCGTCGGGACCGATTTCGGGGACCGGGGCCTGTACCATCCAAAGCCCTTCCTGCGGTTTGGATTTCTCCAGGGCCTTCATAGTATTGGGTCGCATCGGATTACTCCCACAAATCGGTCGAAAGGTATTTCAGCCCGCTGTCGCACATCACGATGGCAACGCAGCCGCCCAGCTCCGGCCCGCGCAGCAACTCGGCAGCGGCGGCAAGATTGGCGCCGGAAGAGTAGCCGGCAAAGATGCCCTCGGTACGGGCCAGCAGGCGGGCATGATCGCGCGCCTGCCCGCCGGTCACGGCGAGGTGGCCGGTGACAGGCGCCTCGCGCAGGTGGGCAAGATCGGGCATGGCATAGCCGCCACCTTGAATCGGATGGTCCGGGTAACGCGCTGAGCCTTCCGCCAATGCGCGCGCGCCATCCGGTTCCACGACGTAGCAGCGTACACCGTGACGGGCGAAGAAGCGGGCCGCGCCGCCAAGGGTGCCGCCCGATCCTGCAAAGTCGCAGAACGCGGTGATTTCACCGTTGGATTGTGCCCAGATTTCCGGCGCGGTTCCACTTTCGTGGGCATCCGGGTTGCCCTTGTGGCCGAACTGGTCGGCCCGGAAGGCACCCCGTTCGACCGTCAGCCGTTGGGCGGCATCGTCGACCAGAGCCAGATCCGCGCCCGAGACCTCTCCCGGCTTGCTGCCCTTTGCTTGCGGAACGATTGTCACCTCGGCCCCAAGCGCCCGCATCATGCGCGCCCGTTCGATGGAGTTCCCGGCGCTCATGACGGCCACGAAAGGATGGCCCAGAACACCGCACACGATGGCCAGCCCGGTCCCCATATTGCCCGATGTCAGCTCTACCACGGTCTGGCCGGGCGCGAGCGAGCCGTTGGCCCGGGCCGCTTCGATGATGGCCCTAGCCGCCCGGTCCTTTTTGGAGAACCCGGGCAGCAGGTAATCAAGCTTGGCCAGAATGCGGCCCTGCAGGCCGAGCGCAGCGCACACGCGCGACAGCTCGACCAGCGGAGAGTTGGCCATTGCGCCAATGACCGAGGCATGGATCATCCGATCACTCCCAACTCCTGGCCGACCTTGCCAAAGGCGGCCAGCGCACGGTCCAGTTCGCCCTTTGTCAGAGCCGCATTCATCTGCGTCCTGATCCGCGCCTGACCGCGCGGCACCACCGGGAAGAAGAAGCCCGAGACATAGACGCCTTCGTCAAAAAGACGTGCTGCCATTTCCTGTGCCAACGTCGCCTCACCCAGCATGACCGGGATGATCGGGTGTTCGCCGGGCAAGAGATCAAAACCCAGTTTTTCGAGACCCGCGCGCCAGTATTTGGCGTTGCCGAAGAGTTGGGCGCGCAGCATGTCGCCCTCTTCGACCAAACGGATCGCCTCAAGCCCGGCGGAGACGATGGAGGGCGGCAGCGAGTTTGAGAACAGATAGGGCCGCGCCCGCTGCCGCAGAAGGTCGATCACTGGCTGCGGCCCGGCGATATAACCGCCGATTGCCCCCCCAAGTGCCTTGCCCAGCGTCCCCGTCAGGATGTCCACGTCCACGCCAAAGTGATCCGGCGTGCCCGCGCCGCGCGGTCCCATGAAGCCGGTGGCGTGGCAGTCATCGACCATCACCACGGCGTCATATTTGTCGGCCAGTTCGCGGATGGCCGGCAGGTTGGCCAGATAGCCATCCATCGAGAACACGCCATCGGTGGCGATCATGATGTGCCGCGCCCCGTCCTCGCGCGCCTGTTTGAGCCAGGCTTCGAGGTCGTTCATGTCGTTGTTGAGGTAGCGGTAGCGTTTCGCCTTGCACAGCCGCACGCCGTCGATGATCGAGGCGTGGTTTAGACTGTCCGAGATGATGGCATCCTCGGGGCCCAGAAGCGGCTCGAACAAGCCGCCATTGGCGTCGAAACAGGCGGCGAACAGGATGGCGTCGTCCTTGTTCAGGAACTTGGCCAGTCGCTGCTCCAGCTCACGGTGGAGGTCCTGCGTGCCGCAGATGAAACGGACCGAGGCCATGCCGAAGCCGCGGGGCTCCATCGCGGATTTCGCCGCTGCGATCAGGTCCGGGTGATCGGCGAGGCCCAGATAGTTGTTGGCGCACAGGTTGATGACCTGATGCCCGCCGACCGTGATCTCACCGCCCTGAGGCGAGGTGATCATTCGCTCGCGCTTGTAGAGCCCCTCGGCTTCGATCTGCGCGAGCGTGTCCGTGACGTGGGACAGAAATGTGTCGGACATGGGCCATCCTCCTTTGCCTGAGTCGCACGTCTAGCATAACGGATGGATTTCCGAAATAGGGGAATTCGATATGTTGGACAAAAATCCGCCAAACCGGACATCTTTGCCAGATACTGGACTCTTCGAAGAATTTTGAGCCAGGAAAACTTGAGTTTTCTTGGCCCCCATCGGATATGCGGATCACCTCCCGATCCAGCGCAAAGTCGAGATCGGAGAGAACAAGTTTTTCAATATTTTTTGGCCGCAGTTCAGGCGTTCTTCACGATGAGGAACACCCGCGCCGCCTCGCCCGGCGCCGAGATCGAATGCACCACATCCGCCGCGTAGCGCGCCGTGTCGCCAGCGTTCAACTCGTTGGCCGCTGTGCCCGAGGTGACCCGCACAGAGCCTTCCAGCACCGTCAGCTGCTCCTGCGCCCCGCGCGCATGCGGCTGACTGTTGAGGGCGCCGCCGGGATCGAAGCGGATATCGTAGACCTCATGCCCGCCGGCCTCCTCGGGGGGCGACAGGATGCGGATACGGCAGCCCTGTCCCATGTTGTCGATGCTCGGCACATCCGTCTTGCGCAGCACTTCGATCCGGTCTGCACCGTCGCCATCTTCGAGCAATCCCGCGAAATCCACCTGTAGGGCGCGGGTCAGGTTCCAGAGCGTCGCGATGGTCGGGCTGCTTTCGCCGCGTTCGATCTGGCTGACCATCGAGCGAGACACGCCGCTGAGATTGGCCACCGCCTCAAGCGACAGGCCTTGCGCCCGGCGCGCCTCTTTCAGACGGGCGGGCAGGCGTGTCAGGATATCGTCTGGATTTTCCGTCATGACGGATTCTTGTGCGCCCTGGGGCCCGGTTTGTCAATTCCGCCCGTGACGGTACGTCTCATGAGACAGGGTCATGCCGCAGGTGCATAATGCCGCCAGACCCAAGAGGAGAGAGACATGACCGACATCGTGATTCTGGACGGCGCCCGCACCGCAATCGGCACTTTTGGCGGGGCGTTGGCCTCGACCGCGCCCATCGATCTGGCCACCGTGGCGACCGAGGCCGCGCTGGAGCGGTCGGAGGTCGAGGGCGGTCAGATCGGTCATGTGGTCTTTGGCCATGTGATCAACACCGAGCCGCGCGACATGTATCTGAGCCGGGTGGCAGCGATGCAGGCGGGGATACCGAACGGGACGCCTGCGATGAACGTGAACCGCCTGTGCGGGTCCGGCGCGCAGGCGGTTGTGTCGGCGGTTCAGTCGCTGATGCTGGGGGATGCAGAATTTGCGGTGGCCGGCGGCTCCGAAAGCATGTCGCGCAGCCCGTTTATCACACCGCAGACCCGTTGGGGGGCGAAAATGGGCGATGTGAAGTCGCTCGACATGATGTTAGGGGCGCTGAACTGTCCGTTTGGCACCGGTCATATGGGTGTGACCGCTGAGAATGTGGCCGACGAGCACCAGATCTCGCGCGAGCAGATGGATGAATTCGCGCTAGCCAGCCAGGACCGGGCGGCGGCGGCCATTGGGGCGGGGCATTTCGACAGCCAGATCACGCCGGTGCAAGTGAAGGTCAAGCGTGACATGGTCGACTTCAAGGTCGATGAGCATCCCAAGGCTACCACCGCCGAGGCGCTGGCCGGGCTGAGGCCGGTGTTCAAGAAGGACGGTCGGGTGACGGCGGGCAATGCCTCGGGCATCAATGACGGCGCTGCAGCGATGGTGCTGGCGACGGCGGACGCGGCGGAGAAGGCCGGACTTAAGCCTAAGGCGCGGGTGCTAGGCTATGCTCATGCGGGCGTGCGGCCCGAGGTGATGGGGATCGGGCCGATTCCGGCGGTACAAAATCTGTTTGCCAAGACGGGTCTGACGGCTGCGGATTTCGACGTGATCGAGTCGAATGAAGCCTTTGCAGCGCAGGCCTTGGCCGTGAACAAAGAGCTGGGTCTGGATGCGGCCAAAGTGAACCCGAATGGCGGAGCAATAGCGCTGGGTCATCCGGTGGGTGCGACCGGGGCGATCATTACGCTGAAGGCGCTTTATGAGTTGGAACGGACCGGAGGGTCGAAGGGGCTTGTCACCATGTGCATCGGCGGTGGTCAGGGGATCGCCATTGCCATTGAGCGGCTCTGATCGGTGAGGGTGCAAGGGGGGGGCGGTCTACCCCCCATCGCGCGTTGCGCGATTCCCCCCGAGGATGTTTTTTGAACAGAAGAAGATCGGAGCCGGGCTGCGGTCAGATCAGCGTGATGAGCAGCAGGGTCAGGATTGCGCCAGCCAATACGCCTGCCAGCGCGGGCAAGAGCCACGAGGTCTTGCCGGACGCGGTGCTTTCTTCGGTTTGGGACTGGGCGATTAAGGCGTTTTCCACCAAGGCCGGGAGACGGGGGCCAAAGCGGGCGAGGACGCGGGCGGTGTTGCCCAGGTCGCGCATGATCGCGCGTGGGCCGATGGAGCCTTTGATGTAATCCTCGACCACCGGATGGGCGACCTCCCATATGTTAATATGGGGATCGAGCGAGCGGGCCACGCCTTCGACGACCACCATGGTACGTTGCAGCAGGATCAGCTCGGTCCGGGTTTCCATGCCGAAGCGTTCGGTGACCTCGAACAGGTAGTTCAGAAGCCGGCCCATCGAGATATGTGAGGCGTCCATGCCGAAGATCGGCTCGCCCACCGCGCGCAGAGCGCGGGCGAACTCGTCGACATCCCGGTCGGCGGGGACATAACCGGCCTCGAAATGCACCTCGGCCACGCGTTTGTAGTCGCGGCGGATGAAGCCGAACAGGATCTCAGCATAGACCCGACGGGTGTATTCGTCGATATGGCCCATGATGCCGAAATCGTAGGCGATAATGTCGCCATTGGCGGCGACCTTGAGGTTGCCCTGGTGCATATCGGCGTGGAAAAACCCGTCGCGCAGGGCGTGTAGCAGGAACATCCGCAGCACGCGTTCCCCCAGATCCCGGCGGTTGTGATTTGCCGCATCCAGCGCGTCGTTGTCCCCCAAGGGGATGCCGTCGGCCCAGCTGAGCGTCATCACCCGCCGCGCAGAAAGCGACCAGCGCACAGGCGGCAACCAGAAGCCTTCGTCACCCTTGGTGTTGTCGGCATATTCCGAGGCGGCGGCGCTTTCCAGCCGCAGGTCCAGCTCTCCCCGCACCACGCCGTCGAAATGTTCGATCACGTCCATCGGGCGCAACCGGCGCGCGCCGGGGGCGAAGAGATCGACGATGCGGGCGGCGAAATAGAAGGCGTCCACATCCTTGCGGAAGGCGCGTTCGATGCCGGGGCGCAGGACCTTGACCGCCACTTCTTCGCCGGTTGCAGCCAGCTTGGCCTTGTGCACCTGCGCGATGGAGGCGGCGGCGATGGGTTCACTGAATTCCGAGAACAGCGTGTCGACCGGGCGGCCCAGCTCTTTCTCGACCTCTTTCATCGCCTCGGTGCGCGGAAAGGGCGGCAGCTTGTCTTGCAGCACGCGGAGTTGCTCGGCGAGTTCATCGCCCACCACATCGGGGCGGGTCGAGAGGACCTGACCGAACTTGATATAGGCCGGGCCCATGGCCGTGAGCGCGCGGGTGGCGGGCGGCATGTCCGGGTCGCCCTTGTAGCCCAGCCACTGGAAAGGCTTGCCCAGCGCGTGGGCCAGAAAGCGCAGGGCGCGTGGGGCCTCGAACGCGTCGAGCACCACATTCATGGCACCCGTGCGCTCCAAAGTGGCGCCTGTGCGGATCAGGCGGATGATGTTGTGAGGTCCGCGCATTCAGAGCTTCCAGCCGGAATGCAGAGCGGCGATGCCCATGCTGAGATTGCGGTATTTGGCATTGCCGAACCCAGCCTGACGGACCATGCTCAGAAAGGTCTCTTGATCCGGGAAGTTACGGATCGATTCCACGAGGTATTGATAGCTGTCGCGGTCGCCCGCAATCATCTGCCCCATGCGCGGGATGACGTTGAAACTGTAGAGGTCATAGAGTTTCTGCAGCCCGTCATTGGGCAACTGGCTGAATTCCAGCACCATCAGGCGGCCACCGGGTTTCAGCACGCGGTAAGCCTCGTTCAACGCGTCCTGCGGGCGGGTCACGTTCCGGATGCCGAACGAGATGGTGTAGACGTCGAACGTGTTATCTTCGAACGGCAGCGCCATGGCGTCGCCCACCACCCAGTCCAGACTGTCGGCGCGCTGTTCCGCCTCGGCGCGTTTGCGGCCCTCAACCAGCATCGGCTCGGTCAGGTCCAGCACGGTGGCATGGCCGTGTCCCGCGCGCCTCAGGAAACGGAACGAGATGTCGCCGGTGCCGCCTGCTACGTCCAGCAGGCGCTGACCGGGGCGCGGTGCCAGCCAGTCCATCATCGCGTCCTTCCAGACCCGGTGGATGCCCATGCTCATCACATCGTTCATGATGTCGTATTTCGAGGCGACCGAGTTGAAAACACCCTGCACCCGCCCAGCCTTTTCAGCCTCGCGGACGGTTTCGAACCCGAAATGGGTGGTTTTGTCGTTGGTCTCAGACATGGGCCTTGCCGTTTTTCGAATTTCGCCCCTGTTATAGGGCGCTGGAACCTGGGCACAATGCGGCCCATTGGAATGGGAGCGTCCTAATGCCTGAATTGCCCGAGGTCGAGACAGTAAGACGCGGCCTGAGCCCTGCGATGGAGGGCGTAGTGATCGAGCAGGCGGACGTAAACCGGCCCGATTTGCGCTGGCCCTTTCCCGACCGCATGGCCGAACGGCTTACAGGGCAGCGGGTGGAGCGGCTGCGGCGGCGGTCGAAATACATTCTGGCCGATCTGAGCGGGGGCGAGACGCTGCTGATCCATCTGGGCATGTCCGGGCGCATGACCGTCTCGGGCGATCCGCTGGGGCAGTTCGTGCATGAGCACCCCGCGCCCGAGAAACACGACCACGTGGTCTTTCATATGGCCAATGGCGCCCGCGTCACTTTCAACGATCCGCGCCGGTTCGGGGTGATGGACCTGATGCCCACGGCCACGGCGGAGGCGCACAAGCTGCTGGCGGTTCTGGGGCCCGAGCCCTTGGGCAACGATTTCCATGAGCAACACCTGATCGAGTCGTTTCGGGGCCGGAACACCCCGGTCAAATCGGCGCTGCTGCATCAGGGAATCGTCGCCGGACTGGGTAATATCTATGTCTGCGAGGCGCTCTACCGCGCCGGGATTACTCCACGTCGCAAGGCGGGCCAGATCTCGGCCAAGCGGGTGGCGGCGCTGGTTCCGGTGATCCGACAGGTGCTGCAGGACGCCATCGAGGCGGGCGGATCGTCGCTGCGGGATTTCCGCCAAGCCGATGGAGAACTTGGGTATTTTCAGCATCGCTTTGACGTCTACGGGCGCGAGGGTGAGGCCTGCCGCACCCCGGGTTGCAGTGGCGCCATACAGAGAATCACTCAGTCGGGCCGGTCCTCCTTCTATTGCGCGCAATGCCAAAGATAGCTTGAAAGCGACCGCTCGCGTGGTAAGGAATCGTTCCTGAACGGAACAACCGAAAGCACTTGCCCCATGGCCTTTGAGACGATCATCGTCGAGATTGAAGACCACGTCGCCCTTATCCGCCTCAACCGTCCGGACGCCCTGAACGCGCTGAACACCCAATTGCTGGGGGAGTTGTGCAGCGCGCTGGAAGAGGCGGACAGCAACGACAAGGTGCGCTGTATCGTCACCACCGGTTCGGACAAGGCCTTTGCCGCGGGCGCCGACATCAAGGAAATGTCGGAGATGAGCTTTGTGGATGTGTTCACCACGAACCTCTTTGCCGACGCCAATGACCGTATTGCCGCCATCCGCAAGCCGATCATCGCTGCCGTGGGTGGCTATGCGCTGGGTGGTGGGTGCGAGCTGGCGATGATGTGCGATTTCATCATTGCCGCCGACAGCGCCAAGTTCGGCCAGCCCGAGATCAATCTTGGTGTGATCGCCGGCATGGGCGGCAGCCAGCGCCTGACCCGTTTCGTGGGCAAGTCCAAGTCGATGGACATGAACCTGACCGGCCGTTTCATGGACGCCGAAGAGGCCGAACGCTCGGGCCTGGTCAGCCGCGTGGTTCCCGCCAAGAAGCTGGTCGAAGAAGCAGTGGGCGCTGCCCAGAAGATCGCCGAGAAATCGATGCTCAGCACGATGGCCGCGAAAGAGGCGGTGAACCGCAGCTATGAGTTGCCGCTGAGCGAGGGCATGTTGTTCGAACGCCGCGTGTTCCATTCGATGTTCGCCAGCGAAGACCAAAAGGAAGGCATGGCCGCCTTCCTTGAAAAACGCGAGGCGCAGTTCCGCGACAAGTAAGATCAGCGGACCGTGCGCCCGATCAGGCGGGCAAACGCCCGCCTTTTTTCGTAGCCTGTCCGGCGCCGAAGAATCGGCTTGGCAAACCCGGAAAACTTGATTATGCAGCGCCGCTATACATGCGCGTGCGGCCCGCTTTGGCCAGAATCACACTCGTGATCCCTGATCCGGTGCGGCTTTGTCCGTCACGCGAACCGAAGATAACCGAACCGAACAAAGGTCATAGACACACATGGCAAATTCGCCCCAAGCCAAGAAGCGCGCCCGTCAGAACGAAAAGCGTTTCGCCGTCAACAAAGCCCGCCGCTCGCGGATCCGTACCTATCTGCGCAAAGTCGAAGAGGCGATTGCCTCGGGCGACAAGGACGCCGCAACCGCCGCCCTGCGCGCCGCTCAGCCCGAGCTGATGCGCGGTGTCACCAAAGGCGTGTTCCACAAAAACACCGCGTCGCGCAAGATGTCGCGCCTGTCGGCACGGGTCAAAGAACTGGGCTGAGCCCGGTCCGCGACTCACAAAAAAATCCATTGAAAGAGGCGTCGCGTCATGCGGCGCCTTTTTCCGTTGCTGTTGCCGGAAAGCCGCGTCTCGGCGGGCCAGAGAGATTCTTTGCGTTAAAAGCCTGAGTCAATATCAGAGTTTCATTGCCGCTTCGCACACGGACTTGCTAGGACTGTTTTCAGCGATTCACTCGCTTGGGGGGACAGGCTGCTTGGGAACCTATACCTGACGGGCATCAGGTCAGTTTCAAAGCGAATGTCGGCGGTCGGGACAAACCGATCCTGCCGATCTGCTCTTGGTTTCGGGCTCACTCCGAGACTTTGGCCCTGTCGTAAAATGAGAGTGTAGCAGGCGGCTCTGTCGCTCGTAGCGATCCGGTCTCGGGTTGTCTCGTGTGCTTTTAGGCCTCTGCCTTCGTACCTGTCAGGGTACTGCCGCCGAAGCTGCGTTTCGGTGTGTGTGTATCTTATTGCGTGTGGATCCAGTCGGGCAATGCCCCGGTGCGTAGATGGTGAATACAAGGCCCAAAGGCCGATAAACAATGGGATGCGTGAGGCGCTGGATGACACAAGAGAAATGGGGACAGCTTCGTCAAAAACTGCTCAAGACAGTTGGACAGAACAACTACACCACCTGGATCGAACCGCTGGAGTTCGAGGAATTGCAGGACGGCGTGGCGGTTTTTTCGGTCCCGACCAACTTCATGGGCAACTATGTCAGCCAGAATTTCGCAGATCTCATCCTCTATGAACTGAACACTTCGGGCGAGGCCGTGCAGCGCCTGGCGTTTCGGGTTGCGGCCAACTCACCGGTGCGCCCTGCCAAGAAGGCCACTGCCGCACCAGTGACCGTAACAGCCGATGCCGAGGAAGAGCCGAGCGCCGATATGACACAGACGTCCAACGACCCGATGGAATCCCTTCAGGCCGCACCTCTGGACGCCCGGTTCACCTTTGAAAGCTTTGTGGTGGGCAAGCCCAACGAACTGGCCCATGCCGCCGCGCGCCGTGTGGCCGAGGGCGGGCCGGTCACCTTCAATCCGCTGGTGCTCTATGGCGGCGTTGGTCTGGGTAAGACGCACCTGATGCACGCGATTGCGTGGGAGCTGAAGGTCAAGCACCCCGAGTTGAACGTACTCTACCTATCGGCGGAGCAGTTCATGTACCGTTTCGTGCAGGCCCTGCGCGAGCGCCGGATGATGGATTTCAAGCACCTGTTCCGCTCGGTCGACGTGCTGATGGTGGATGACGTGCAGTTCATCGCGGGCAAGGATTCCACTCAGGAGGAATTCTTCCACACCTTCAATGCGCTGGTGGATCAGAACAAGCAGATCATCATCTCAGCCGATCGGGCGCCCGGCGAAATCAAGGACCTGGAGGACCGGGTGAAATCGCGCCTGCAATGCGGTCTGGTCGTCGATCTGCATCCCACCGATTACGAGCTGCGTCTGGGCATCCTGCAGACCAAGGTGCAGCAGTATCGCAGCACCTATCCCGATCTCAAGATCGCCGACGGGGTGCTGGAATTCCTGGCTCACCGCATTTCGACAAATGTCCGCGTGCTCGAAGGCGCGCTGACCCGGCTCTTTGCCTTTGCCTCGCTGGTGGGGCGCGAGATCGATATGGAGCTGACGCAGGATTGTCTGGCCGACGTGCTGCGCGCATCCGAGCGCAAGATCACCGTCGAGGAGATCCAGCGCAAGGTGTCGGACTATTACAACATTCGCCTCAGCGACATCATCGGGCCCAAGCGCCTGCGTTCCTACGCCCGGCCGCGTCAGGTGGCGATGTATCTGTGCAAGCAACTCACCAGCCGCTCGCTGCCCGAGATCGGCCGCCGCTTTGGCGGGCGCGATCACACCACCGTCATGCACGGGGTGCGGCGTATCGAAGAACTCAAGCTGACCGACGGGCAAATCGCCGAGGATGTCGAAATGCTGCGCCGCGCGCTGGAAGCATAATCTGCCCGCCCCGGGCGTGATCCGGGGCCACGTTTTCGAACCCCGGGGCCCGCTTCGGGGTTTTTCTGTGCGGTTAACCCCACGGTTGCCGGCGAACTGTGCCCTGTCGGCCACGTGGCGCTTGACCCTCCGGGTTTTCCAACCCAGAAATCCGTAAAAAACCTTGTGCCGCAGGGGGAAACCGCTAGGTTGCCAATCCCGGCCTAAGTCAGAGGAATTGAGGGTATGAAGATCAGCATCGAACGCGGCGCATTGCTCAAGGCCGTGTCTCAGGCCCAGTCCGTTGTGGAGCGCCGCAACACGATCCCGATCCTGGCCAACGTTCTCATCGAAGCCGAAAACGATCATGTACAGTTCCGCGCCACCGATCTGGATATCGAAGTGGTCGACAAGGCGCCCGCTCAGGTCGAGCGCGCAGGCGCTACCACCGTCGCGGCCACCACCTTGCACGAGATCGTGCGCAAACTGCCCGACGGCGCGCTGGTCACGCTGAATGCCGACAGCGCGGCTGGGCGTTTGACCGTCGAGGCCGGGCGCTCAAACTTCTCGCTAGCGACCCTGCCGCGTGAGGATTTCCCTGTGATGGCCTCCTCGGAATACCAGTCCAACTTCACCGCGTCGGCGGCGCTGCTGCGACGGCTGTTCGACAAGTCGAAATTCGCGATCTCGACCGAAGAGACCCGGTATTATCTGAATGGCGTCTACATGCATGTGGCGGACGGCTCCGAAGGCGGCAAGTCGCTGCGCTGCGTGGCGACGGATGGCCACCGTCTGGCACGGATCGACGCCGATCTGCCCACTGGGGCTGCCGAAATGCCCGGCGTGATCGTGCCGCGCAAGACCGTGGGCGAGCTGCGCAAGCTGCTGGACGATGATGAGATGGATATCGCCGTGTCGGTTAGTGAAACCAAGGTGCGCTTTGCCACCCCCGACATCACCCTGACCTCGAAGGTTATCGACGGCACTTTCCCCGACTATACCCGCGTGATCCCGCAGGCCAATACGCGGCGTCTTGAGGTGGATGCCTCTGAATTCGCCCAAGCCGTGGACCGGGTGGCCACGGTATCTTCTGAACGATCGCGCGCGGTTAAGCTGCAGCTTGAGACGGATCGCCTGGTGCTGTCGGTCAACGCGCCCGACAGCGGCGCCGCCGAAGAGGAACTGGCCGTGGCCTATGGTGACGAGCGGCTGGAGATCGGGTTTAACGCCAAGTACCTGCTTGAGATTGCGTCTCAGGTGGATCGCGAAAATGCCGTGTTCCTGTTCAACTCGGCGGGCGATCCGACCCTGATGCGCGAAGGCAGTGATCAGAGCGCGGTCTATGTGGTCATGCCGATGCGTGTCTGATCGCGCTGACGCGCGATGCCTCCGGCGGGGATATTTTTGAACAGAAGAAGGGGGCTTGGTTTTTGCTGGCCCTGACCTCGCTCACGATTTCCCATTTTCGCTCGCACAAGCTGGCGCGGTTATCTCTGGATGACCGACCAGTGGCGATTCACGGACCCAACGGGGCGGGCAAGACCAATATCCTTGAGGCGGTGTCGCTATTTTCGCCCGGGCGCGGATTGCGCCGGGCCAGCGCCGCCGAGATGACGCGGCGACCCGAGGCGGTAGGGTGGAAGCTGACCGGGCTGCTTGCGGCGCAGGGTCAGAGTTACGAGGTCGAGACCTGGTCCGAAGGTGGCGCGGCGCGGCAGGTACGGGTTGACGGCAAGGCAGCCAGTCAGGTGGCACTGGGCATGCTGGCCCGCGTCGTGTGGCTGATCCCCTCGATGGACCGTTTGTGGATCGAAGGTGCCGACGGGCGGCGGCGGTTTCTGGACCGGATGGCGCTGAGTTTCGATCCCTACCATGCCGAGGCCACGCTGACCTATGAAAAGGCCATGCGCGAGCGCAACCGGTTGCTGAAAGAGCAGGTGCGGGACGCGCATTGGTATGTCGCGCTTGAGGGGCAGATGGCGGCCTCGGGCCATCGGATACATCTGGCCCGTGTTGCGGCGCTGGAGCGTCTGCGTGTGGCGCAGGAACAGGCTGAGACCGCATTCCCAACGGCGGAGCTGGAACTGGTCCAGACCGAGGGCGCAATGCCCGAGACCGAAGATGATTTGCGCGAGGCGCTGGTAGAGAGCCGGTTCCGCGATCTGGCTGCCGGGCGCACTTTGGTAGGACCACATCGCAGCGATCTCTATGGTACATATACGGCCAAGGGCGTTCCCGCCCGTGATTGCTCGACCGGCGAGCAAAAGGCGCTTTTGGTGTCGCTGATCCTTGCCAATGCGCGAGCGCTGGCCGGGATGATCGGGGCACCACCCATCGTGCTGCTAGACGAGGTAGCGGCGCATCTGGATGCGGACCGTCGGGCGGCGCTTTATGAGGAGATCTGCGCGCTGGGCGCCCAGGCCTGGATGACCGGAACGGGGCCTGAACTGTTTGCTGAATTGGGCGGTCGGGCACAGGTTTTGGAGGTCATCGAAACCGATGGAATCTCGCAGGTTGCGGCCCCCTGAGTCGGGCGCGGGCGATCGGTGTAAACAAGACCCGTTCATCACACAAAATCTGGTGGGATCGCGTGACATTCCCCACCAGAGAACGTATAAGATGACGAAAAAATGAAGGTACTGACGGCATGTCCGACGACGCACAGACGCCAGAAGAATACGGCGCCGATTCCATTAAGGTTCTCAAGGGGTTGGAGGCCGTTCGCAAACGGCCGGGCATGTATATCGGCGACACCGACGATGGCTCGGGTCTGCACCATATGGTGTACGAGGTCGTGGACAATGGTATCGACGAGGCCTTGGCCGGTCATGCCGACCATGTGACGGTGAAAATCCATGCCGATTCCAGCGTCTCGGTTAGCGACAACGGGCGCGGAATTCCGGTGGGAATCCACGAGGAGGAAGGCGTGTCCGCCGCCGAGGTCATCATGACCCAGCTGCATGCGGGCGGGAAGTTCGACAGTAACTCGTACAAGGTGTCGGGCGGTCTGCACGGCGTCGGCGTGTCGGTGGTGAACGCCCTGTCGGACTGGCTGGAACTGCGGATCTGGCGCGACGGCAAAGAACATGTCGCCCGTTTTGAAGGCGGCGAGACAACCGAACACCTGACCGTTGTCGGCGAATGTGGTGAGCGCACCGGGACCGAAGTGCGGTTTCTGGCCTCGACCAACACGTTCTCGAACCTCGAATACGCGTTTGAGACGCTTGAAAAACGCCTACGCGAACTGGCCTTCCTGAACTCGGGCGTGCGGATCATTCTGATCGACGAGCGCCCCGCCGAGCGGCTGGAGACCGAGCTGTTCTACGAGGGGGGGGTAAAGGAATTCGTCAAGTATCTCGACCGCTCCAAGACCGCCGTGATGGACCAGCCGATCTACATCAAGGGCGATCGCGACGATATTGGCGTGGAAATTGCCATGTGGTGGAACGACAGCTACCACGAGACGGTGCTGCCCTTTACCAACAACATCCCGCAGCGCGATGGCGGCACCCATGTGGCGGGCTTCCGGGGTGCGCTGACGCGGACGATCAACAACTACGCACAGTCTTCGGGCATCGCGAAGAAGGAAAAGGTGAGCTTTACCGGCGACGACGCGCGCGAAGGGCTGACCTGCGTGCTGTCGGTCAAGGTGCCCGATCCGAAATTTTCATCCCAGACCAAGGACAAGCTGGTCAGTTCCGAGGTGCGTCCGGCGGTCGAAAGCCTGGTGAACGAAAAGCTGGCTGAGTGGTTCGAGGAAAACCCCAACGAAGCCAAACAGATCGTCGGCAAGATCATCGAGGCCGCGCTGGCGCGCGAGGCCGCCCGCAAGGCGCGCGAACTGACCCGGCGCAAGACGGCGATGGATGTCAACTACCTCGCTGGCAAGCTCAAGGACTGTTCCGAAAAGGACCCTGCCAAAACCGAAGTGTTTCTGGTCGAAGGGGACTCGGCGGGCGGTTCCGCGCAAACCGGCCGCGACCGGCGCACGCAGGCGGTGCTGCCCTTGCGCGGCAAGATCCTGAATGTGGAACGCGCCCGGTTCGATCGGATGCTGTCGTCTCAGGAGATCGGCAATCTGGTGATGGCGCTCGGGACCGGCATTGGCCGGGATGAGTTCAACATCGAAAAGCTGCGCTACCACAAGATCGTCATTATGACCGATGCGGATGTGGATGGCGCGCATATCCGCACGCTTCTGCTGACCTTCTTCTACCGGCAAATGCCCGAGCTGATTGAGGGCGGTTACCTCTACATCGCGCAGCCGCCCCTCTACAAAGTGTCGCGCGGCAAGTCAGAGGTTTATCTGAAAGACCAGGCGGCGCTGGACGACTATCTGATCAATCAAGGTGTTGAGGGCGCGGTGCTGAAGCTGGGCTCGGGCGAAGAAATCATCGGCCAGGACCTGACCCGCGTCGTCGACGAGGCACGGCAACTGAAACGCGTGCTGGACGCTTTCCCGACCCATTACCCACGCCACATTCTGGAACAGGCCGCCGTCGCAGGCGCCTTTGTGCCCGGTGCGGTGGATGCCGACCTGCAAGGCGTCGCCGACAAAGTCGCCGCCCGTCTGGACTTGATCGCGCTGGAATACGAGCGCGGCTGGCAGGGCCGGATCACGCAGGATCACGGCATCCGCCTCGCCCGCATCCTGCGCGGGGTGGAAGAGGTGCGCACGCTGGACGGCCCGATGCTGCGCTCGGGCGAGGCTCGCAAGACCGGCAGCTTCACCCAGAGCCTGCAGGAGGTCTACAATTCCCCCGCCATCCTCATTCGCCGCGACCGATCTCAGGCCATCCACGGCCCGCTGGATCTTCTGCGCGCCATTCTGGAAGAGGGCGAAAAGGGTCTCTCGCTGCAACGCTACAAGGGGCTGGGCGAAATGAACCCCGACCAGCTCTGGGAAACCACGCTGGACCCGGACGCGCGCACGCTGCTGCAGGTGCGCGTGGACGACATGGTCGAGGCAGACGATTTGTTCACCAAGCTGATGGGAGACGTGGTCGAACCCCGCCGCGAATTCATCCAGCAAAACGCGCTGAGCGTGGAGAACCTGGATTTTTAATTGGTTGTAGGATTTCCCATAATCGTTCGTGATGCCCACAATCGTTCGCGAATCTACTGTGGTTAGTTTTGGGAGTAGCCACAAATAACACCGACGCAATCTTGCAAAAGGAAAGATCCAATCCTCGCTTGAAATTTCTCGCGGGGCTGTATCCCAATATCGATTGCGAGCGGCGAAGCTGAATTTCGCTGCAGATACGAGAGATACAATAGCCTGCGGCCAAAGCAGACGATCATCCACATTTCTTGTAAGGGCTCAGTTATTTCCTCAATTCTAAGAACTCGCCGAGGCAGATATCCGATTTGGCAGCGAAACATCCAGCACGAAAACGTCGATCCGGCCCCGCAAATCGTCCGGCAAATGCGCTTCGATTGCAGCTTGGAGCTCTGAGGCAGAATGATAGTTATGACCTGTTGATCCTGCGACGACCTCTTGAGAACCATACCAAAGAACAAGGTAGCCCCCCTGTTCATCAGCGTCCGGATGCATGGCATATCGATCCGCCAATTGCGTTGCAGCTGCTCCAAAAAGATCACGGTGCCATTGGCCCTTGCCCTCAATGACGAGCATCCGTGGAGCGCCATTGACCATGCGCGTCGTTGTGAGGTCGCACCTGTTTCTCTCTTCGAGTTGATGCTCCACCACGTCGTGGATATCCATAGGTGTCAAACGGGGTCGCAGCCATGCTGCGACGCGCGCCATTCCCTGGACTTCATTCAGCCGAGCCCCACCGTCGTAGAACTGATCTCTGAGCCCAGTGTGACCCGCCAGAACGTCTCTCTGTAGCTCATCGAAAAGCTCCACAACAAGACTGCGCATTTGCTCAACGCTGGCCGGCAAGCCTGCGTCGATAAACTCTGCGACCTGGGCAGGTCCGGGACGCGTAGTCGCCACTGCCAACCTGCGGCGAAGCTCAGCGCGGATGCTGCGAAGATCATTGTAGGACGGAGCCATGACATCTTGTGAGAGCAGTCTTTCGATTACCGGCAATGCCGTATTCGGCTCATTAAGGCCAATTTGCCACAAAGAGTCTCTTAGGTACCGATAAGCTGTTTCTCCTCTCGGGCTGCCTGTTCCCCAGCTCGATGGAAGAGGAGTGACAGGCCAATGTGGCCGATAGGCAAGCTGAATTAGCTCTATCTTCGCGGCGGACATCATCGACCAGATTCCTTCCCCATTTCGACCGTGGTCTCGAAGGTTCTCGAACCAAAAGACAAAGTCCGGATTACGCGCTATGTAGGCCCAGACCGCCGGGTCGATGTCCTGGGCAAACCAAAAGTCGCGCAAGAACCAGAATTGCCGCTGCTCTTCGAGCCCGTCGAGCAAAACCCCTTCGTCCAGGCCTGCACAGCGGTCACGGATCAACGCCAGAAGGGCGTCGCGGTCTCCAAAACTTGCAGCCATATCGAAGAGTGACTCCAGGGTTTGGATGGGAAGCTCCGGAAATCTCTGAAGCCACTCGAGCGGCAGTGTGGCTCTCAGATGATTGAGCACAGGCTCGCGGTGCAAGATATGAAGATCAAAAAACCCGTTAGCCGCCTCCAGAGAAGGTTCAAGATAGGCCCGTGCATAGGCCTCGCTTTCATCGGGAGAGAGCTGGATCTGTCGCTGCACTTCGGCATGGAAAGCTTCATGTTCACCTTCTGCGTAAGTGTCGTAGCCGCCTGTGTCTGGCAGGATCGCAAGCAATACTTCCGGCGCCACCGCGTCCAGTGTACCTGAAGCCCGATACTCGGCGAGTGCACCAGCGAGAAAGATCTGAACCCATCCTCTGGCATTTCCTGCACCAACGTCCCTAATCGTTGGGCAGTGATCGGACAGGCTTACAAGGCACTGCCGGAGGGTGTTTTCTGGGTCGAAGAGATCATGGGTGACCTCTGGCAGATTGTCGGGTTGAATGAGGTAGGCCCGGGCAACACTACGGGTCCATCCAATGTTCTCGCCGCGTTCAATTTGGTCCCTATTTTCAATAAAGAAGGCCGTATTTGCAGCCTTAATCCGCCGCTCGCGTCGTCGTCGGCGCGCTTCGAATCTATAGCGCCTTGGTCGTTGTTCCCGCCAACTCTCTCGCCTTGCCCGGTTCAACCAAGCCCATTCTCTCATGAGAACAGGCTTTTCAAGCGCCTGCTCGCGGCAGTAACGCCGAAACTCGTCTGGCCCCCGGCTCGACGCTTCCCCAAAGTAGCGGTGGCCGCTGATGAAACGGCCCCATAGAGCCCGGTTGTCATTCTGGAAAGCGAGATCCACCAGATGGCGGTCGTCACCTTCACAAAGATTCAAGCCTGAGTGCCCGTAGTGTCCGATCACATCGAAGAGCACATTGAATATCTCGTCTCGGCCGGTGAGCCCGGCAAAGGCACGCTCATGCAGCGCCCGCCTCAAGGTGTCATCTCCCTGTAGCACTTCTACCGCGCGGCTTTGTCCCGTGCCCACTTGACCGTGGTAGTGCAAGCTGCGGATCCAACCCCAGATTTGGTCTGGGTCGTAGGGACCCGCAGACAACTCGAAAAAGCGGTCAAGGAGCATTCCCACGATCTTACTCACGCCATCCCGGCAATGGCAGGCATGCCGGTCATTTCCGCAGGTGCATTGCAACCCGGCCGTCAGATCGTCGAGCAGCCGGACACACGTCGCCTGATTAAATCCGCGCGAGAGGCGCTTCAGGAAATACCCATCTTCGAATGTCCTTGAGCGGCGACCGCCCCCATCTGTTGGGTAGAGCGCAGCCGCGGCTCTGAGTGTGGCGACGACGTCGGCAAAAAGGGCTTGGGGTCCGAGGAACATCAGGATTTCTGATGAGAGCCTGAGTGCGTCGGATGTGCCGTCGGCAACAAGCCTTTGAAGAGCGTCTGTTTGATCATACCGGTCATCGTTCAGTAGGCAGGACAGGGCATCAAAACGCAGGCCTGTGCTTGCATTTGCATCAAACAAGATGGCTTCAAGCTCGGTTCGTAGATCGGGCACGACCGAAGAACCTACCAGCAGTTCGAGCAAAAGCCCCCGCAGATGTCCGTGATCTTCTTGGGCAAGGATTGGCCGGAGGGCTTCCAGTATTTCCGGTGTGAAAAATCCCGCTGCGCGGAACGTGCGCCATCTGTCACTTCGCCGAAAGTAAGGGTCGTCCGCGTTAAGCGCGGACAACGCACCGAGAAGAGCGATGCGAGAGGTCGATGTCAGTCTTGACGGATCACCATTCGACAACACCGCGTAGGCATCAAGTTCGATGGCAGTGTCCTGAACCGCCTGCGAGCCATGCGCAGCCATCCATCCCAACAAACCGCGCAAATCATCGCGCACCACACCGTTCGGAGCGATGAGCGCCATGCACCGCGACAGGTTTAGCCGCGCTGCGGGATCGTCGATGAGACTAACGAGGTACCGCGCCGCGCCGTATTCGGCAACGATCCTATGCACGGGTTCGTGCTGATTGGTTTCGGCTCCGGGCCGAAAGAGCTTGGTTGATAGGGTGGATACCGGACCGTCGCCATTGAGCCCAATAGTTTCAAACTGCGGATGCAGGTCATCTTCGGCGATGTCTCCAACTGCGACACCGTCTGCTCCCGACAGGAGTAGTTTTGCAAAGGTTTCGTTTGCCCAGGCAATTCGTCTGTGTCGGGCTGGCGCACCTGCGGTAGGCACGTTTGGGTTCACTTCTCTGGCGAGGTGCTCGATTGCCAGCGTGAAGACGACTGAGCGTGACGGAAGCTGGCCCCCGGCCTCGACATAGGCTCCGGCGAACAGACGCAGAAACTCTGGATTACCGAGAAGGTGATGGAGGTCAAACCGGCTTAAATCTTCTGCAAATGCGTCAAATGACCAATCGGCATGAAAATGATCGAAGAGACGCCGCTGTTCGTCAGTCTCCAGCGGGACGAGACGAACCACGTGCGGATTAACTCCAAAAAGGTCGCCTACGAGCCGGGTTTTGGCATCTTCCCATTCGCCGGATCGGCTGGAGAGCAGGACTTTGTCCGGTTCAGCATCGCGAATTTGATGCAAGATGTCGAAGACGCGCGCATCACCGATCCGCGCCACTTCATCAAAGGCGTCGATTACCAAAGTCGATCCAGTGCACTGCGCTTTCGGTCGGAAAGCACTGGCTCGGACGCGACTTGCCCCGACCCGATCAGCAATACTATCCAATAGCGCAGTTTTCCCCGCGCCGGGCTCAGCAAGCAGGATCACGACTCCGGGCGCCGCCAGAAGCTCGGCTTCTGGAATGATCATGTCGCCATTGCGAAGCCTGCGGGGAATGTGAATCTCGCCAGGAATCTGCAGCCCTCTACTCGAATTCTTTTGCCTAATTCAAACGTTTAAGACGTTGTAGTCGTTATCCTGTCTTAGGAACAGTACGGAATAGAGGTGCGTTTGCATCTACTCTATTCAATGTCTGCTTTGATGGAGCAGCGCTATTGCGTAATCTGGGCAATGAGTGGCGGGTACGAGCCGTCTGCACACCACCGAAACGCTCCATATTGACCCAACTCATCAGTCCTCAATCAGCGAAAAATCGTCGCCATCGCCCGATTTTCTTTTTCGGTTTCTGGCTTTCCTGGGTCTTGGGCCTTTGGGAACGTAATTGTCGTTTAACGCTTTCTCGACCAACCATGTGGCAGGGTGATCAGGGAAACCTGCGCCATAGTGGCGGATCAGATCGATATATTTGAGCCCAAGCGCAGATAATTTTCTGATCTCCTCGCCGGTTGAGGCGTTTTTGACCACAAGGCCGCCTCCCTTTGCAGCCAGCGCTATATCTTTATCTTTCAACGCTGCCGAAAGCTCACCCCAGGAGCGTGTGTCGTCAATAGATTTGCGGATGAGTGCTTTGAGGTCGAGTTCCGGCGGACTATCGATCTTTTGTGGTTCTGGAACCGAGGTATCCAATGCGTTTGCGGCAGGGTCGGCCGTTTGTCGATATGGATTGTCCCTGACAAGGTCCGTCTGATCATCCTCTCGGGCTGTTGTTGTCGGCTGACTATGCGAGGCTTTGGCATTCTCATGTCGGAAGATCAACTCTGGTAGTATGGTCTCCCAACTATCGTGCCGATGGTAGTGGGCGTAGCCTTCGCCACTATCGATCTTGCGCCAGTTGATGATGGCCCCGATCTGCCCAGTGGAAAATACATGCCCGCCGGGTGGCTTCCACGATTTGGCCATACGTCCGACAACACGTTTTTGGGCGTCCAGCAAAACCCAATGAGGTTGTTGAAACACAAGGGAAATGGTGTCCCCTACATTCGCTGTGCGCACGGCGTTGTGGACTTCATGTGCATCCCTTTGGCGACCGGCGAACGACAAATCTACAATATCGAGCGCGGGCATCTGGTATTTTGTTGCAGGCAAAGAGGTTTCGCCGAGATCGGGCGTCACATGCCTGATAAGAACTGAATCTGAACCCGTTTTCAGAAAGGGGTGCGTTCCGGATGTCAGCACTGTGAGGCTTTGCTGTGCGCGGGTCATTGCCACATAGAATAGGCGACGAGGCGCTTCGTTATCCTCCTCTTTCGAGACTCGCGTCCAACCGCCGTTTAGAATGGCGACATGGTCAAACTCAAGGCCTTTGGCCCTGTGCGCCGTCAGCAACAGCAGTCCACGTTGTTCACCGCGTGTATCCCGGGACCAGTCCGCGATCCATTCAATGATGTCAGGTATCGGCATAGTTTTGGTGCCCAACTCCCGGGCCAGTTCCGCCACACCTTCTGCCAGCAAATCCACCCATTTGTTGCGAGACTGAACATTCAGGACCGTGAGGATATCCTGAATACCCAGAAGTGCGCCATGTTTTTCGCGCAGCCCGGACACCAGACGTTGGGTCTCCCTAAGTCGCCAAACATTTGGAAGGTCTTCGTTGGCCATATCCACGCGCAGACCTTGTGCTTCGGCATAGGTCCGAACTGCATCCAGTGATTTCCAGTCTCGGGAAATCACAGCAACGCGGGACCAGTTCCAATTGGGGTCCAGGCGAGAAAGGCGTATCAGCTCGTCGATTGCTGCTGCAGATTGCGGCATAGCGCCAGGTGGGACGTCCAGCAACTGCACTCGGCCATGGGCAACGGAATCCTTCCCCTCCAGTCGCCCGCCGCTGGGTTGAGAGAGCCGCGCCTGATTGATCGTGATTTGGTGATCCATTTTCATGCGTTTAGGCGCTTTGGATATGACCTGATTGGCGGCCTCGATAATATGTGCTGTCGACCGGTAGTTTTCGATCAGAAAAGATGGTCTGGCCTTATAGTCCTCTTCAAATCTGCGGATGAAATCCACGGAAGCCCCGTTGAAAGCATAGATATTCTGGTCGTCATCGCCCACGGCAAACAGGCTAAGTTTAAGCTCGGCATCTTCCAGAGAACGACCGGCCACGGCGGAAATGAGCGCGTATTCCTCCGGGCCAATGTCCTGGTATTCATCCACCAAAATCCAGCGAAACCCCTGAATCAGGCTCTCGCGCTGCGCCTCTGCTTCGGCTTTTGTAAGGCCTTCGGGGTTGAGCTGGCGCACCGCCTCCATAATGACATTGTCGAAGTCTTCTGTCGCGGCCTGAACCCCCGCAAAACTGGCGCCAACCAGCTTCATCGCAAGCGAATGGCAAGTCGAGATCGTAACCCCCGCCGCATCATCGCCCACCAGCGCTCGTAGGCGAACACGGATTTCGGCAGCGGCATGGCGATTATAGGCCAGTACCAGGATACCGCGCGGGTCTTCGCGCTTCATCCGTAATAGATAAGCGATCCGGTGCACTAAAACACGGGTCTTCCCAGATCCGGGACCCGCCAAAACCAACACATTGGTCTGGTCCCGATCGTCCGCAACAATGTCCTGTTGGACCTTGTTGCCCAGATCTTCGACAATGGCGGTCCAGGACTTGCTGGTTGTCTGTCGCTTGACCTCTCGTGCCATGCCCGGCATCCAACGTTTCATGAACTGCTCTTTGTTGAGCAGGAAGTAATCCTCCGATAGGCGTTCGGCGTCTGTGATCTTCTCGAGGCCGGTTTCCGCGTAAGTTGCCATAACATGGGTCTGAAGCGTCTGTTCGGCGTAATGATCTTCCAGAGGGAGGAAGTCCGACTGCGTGAACTGACCACCTTCGGGATTGAGGAATACGGTCATGGCGGGGCGGAATACGGTCAACCCTTTCCCCAGTGTCAAAACGCCCTGTTCATGCATCCAAAGCAGGGAGCGTTCCAACAGTTTGGTCATATCCCGCAGACCGCTGGATTTCAGAACGGCATCCTGTGTGAGCTGCGCCAGAAGGTCACCTACGGTAGTTTCGACCTGCAGATCTTTGCCGCGCGCGCCTTTGTCGATTCGACCCGTCAGAAACTTCAAAAGAATCCCGGCAGCTTGCCACCGAACCTCAGCGGTTTGGGCAATGACTTCCCACGTTCTTATCCGCGTCACGTTTAGAGTGTTTCGGCTGATTTTGCGCAAGCGGATATTACCGGTGCCTCCATCCTGCCCCTTGCCATCCCGAGCTATGCCCCGGATCAGTTTGTCGATTACATCGGGGCGCGCATCGGCGTGGTCCTGATTGCGCAGATGCTGGCAGGTTTCCTGAAGGTTCAGCGGTATTCGAGTCTCTTTGTCCGCATCCGGTGCCAGCTCTCGCATCGACGCGATCAAATCCCGTTCCAGGTTTGCGGCCTCGGTGAGGCGCCCGGAGGAAGACTGCGCCACACCCACGTGGATGAAGAGCGTCATCGCAACGTCGTTGCGCGCGATGCCAAAGCTTTCGAGATCGGCCATCGCTTTGGTCAGTGCGCCGGGTGTCAAACCGCTGACGCCGCAAAGCTGATCGGTTGAGACCCCTTCATCCGCCGGGGCCAAAATCAGATGCTGCACGATGGCCAGCAATTGTTTGCGATGCGCTTGAGTGATCTCCGCATCCGCAAGCCGTTGTTTCGCCTCGTCCAGTGTGCGGACTGTTAGCGACGAAGGAAAAATACGAACACGGTTCTCTTCTCGCGAAACAAGTGTTGCTTCTTCAAGCCAAGATACGGCCGTCTTGACTCGTGTGTCATCAGTCGCGCTGTCCCGTTCAAATTCTTGATCTTTTTCGAACCGGACAATCTCACCCGCAGTGGCGACGATCTTGCCGGTTTTGCGTGAGCGTTCGTCGATCCGGCGAAGGGCTTTAAGGATGGCTCCGATTTCATGCCGTGCCAAACGCGAACCCGCGGACAGCCTGAACTGGCGTTCTACATCATCCCCTGTGTACAGAAGCACGCAATCGGCGATTTCCCGGTCGCGTCCGGCGCGCCCAGCCTCCTGCAGGTAGTTTTCCAAGGACCCTGGGATGTCTGCATGCACCACCAGCCGGATGTCGGGTTTGTCGATGCCCATGCCAAAAGCGTTGGTGGCCGCGATCACCCGCAGGTCTCCGACCCGAAAGCGTTCCTGGACGTCGTGTTTGTCATCGGATCCAAGTCCAGCGTGGAAATGTGCCGCGTCCATACCTTGTGATTTTAGAAACTCGGCGACGCGCTCGGTCTCTTTGCGCGTCGCGCAATAGACTACGGCGCCGGATCGGCCCTCAGCGGGCAGTAGCTCTTCGATCACGTTCAGTACATCGGTCAGTTTGCTGTTCTTAGTGGTAGGCCTGACATCAAATGTCAGGTTTTTCCGAGATGCGCCACCATCAAGGGAGAGCAGCTTGACCCCGGCGCGAGACTGGAAATGCTCGACGATATCGGCGACGACCTCTGGTTTGGCGGTGGCCGTGAGACATAGGATTGGGGCAGGGGCTTGATCGCCCGAGAACTCTTTGATGAACCTTCCCAGATATCTGTAATCCGGCCTGAAATCATGACCCCATTTCGACACGCAGTGAGCCTCGTCAATTGCCCACAGTCCAACTTCGCGCTGAGCCAATACCGACCGGATTGATGTGCTGCGCAATTGCTCGGGCGAGATGATCAAAATGCCCGCATCGCCCATGCGGACCTTGTCCAGGGCGTCTTGTCGCTCGGGCATGGACATCTGACCATTCACAGTCACGGAACAGGAAATGCCTACGCGCTCCATACCCTGAACCTGATCTGCCATCAGCGCCACCAACGGTGAAATGACCACGGTCAACGCCCCGATTTTGTCGAACCGCGACAAAGCGGGCACCTGATAACACACGGACTTTCCAGTACCTGTTGGCAGGATGCCGAGCAGGCTTGTTCCGGACATGGCTTCATCGACAATGCGTTCCTGCAGAGGGCGACCATCTGGGTCCACAGGCTGTGGGCGGAAACTGTCGAACCCGAACCACCTGTTCAGCGCACGGACCGGGTCATTCTGTTCAGCACACCACTGACAGGCGGGATCTTTGCAGGACGTATCCCTGAGATGCCGAACAATCAGAGATGCCTCGCGAAACTGCGCCCGAACCCATGGCGGCATAACCGAGTCCCCACCCGCTACGGTGATCCAGGATAGCGCATAGGCCATAGGCCATCCGTTTCGGGGATTGCTAAGCCTTCCCAGAGTCTGTTCGACCCGTTTACTACAAGCCCGACCGTCCAGCATCCGACGGATGGCGGCAAGGGCTTCATCCTGCGGCGGGCAATTGGCTTTTCTTAGGTATTTGAAAACCGCATCGAACCCTTCCGATTGTTCCGTTCGAGTGGTCAGGAAATGATAGGCTACGAGTGCATCTGGTTCGCTGTCGGCAAGGTTTTGAAAGGCATCGAGCTGATTAGCGAAAACCTCAAAAACAAGCCGGGCGTCAAGTTCTGGATCATTGATATGCCCTGCAGCCAGCCGCCCGTCCTGATAGTGTTTGACCAGATGGTGGTAAGGGTTGCGTGGGAAGGCCAGCGGGTTCAGCCACAGTGTATCAATTGGTGCCCGCATGATCTGGGTCAGACGTGGTCTGGCGGCAATTAGGTGTTCCATATCGTGGTGCAGGAAATTGTGACCAATCGGATGTGGGGCACCTGCGATAGCCTCTTCCAGGCGGTCGAGATCTTTCTCCAGCGCGCTGGATTTCGACTTCAAAGCAGGTTGCTCATCGTTTCGGACGGCTGCAAAGGCAAATACCTTCGCGGTTTTTGGATCCACCTCCAAATCGATGGACAGACAATTGGAAAGTAACTCGGTATGTCGACCGTTCATTTGTGATGCGCAACCATTCAAACACTGCAGTTAGAGAATACCTTTTTGAGACTATGCACAACCCGGGCGGGAAGTGATGACTGAACCCATTGGTTGCAAAGCCACAAACGATGGCGATCAAAAAAATCTGGATAAGGTCCTGTCGGGTTGGTTCCAATTAACAAGGCAATTTTTTGAATTTAGTTTTTGTCCGTTTTCGGGAAGTAGCACCGCGGTATCGCAGGTCATTCTGAATGGCTGGTTTGGGCCATCTAATACCTTGGGACGTTGGGCGGATTCCAAACAATGGCTGTCGCCACAAAGGCACCCCGGCCAACAGTGGAAGTCGAATTGTCAACGAGTTTGATAGCGCCTCACTTCGGGACACAATTTGCATTTGCTTGCCCAGTTTGGACGTCATCTTTTGGTTGCGTAAGATCAAGGTTGTCTCCATCGTCCATTCATTGGATTCAACGCGGTGAATTGAAGATGAAGGATTTGGGATCGGGGTTCCCCGAATGGACTGAACTCGGCCAAGATGGTGGCCTTGACCCTCTTGGTATGCAGCGGCCAATAGAGGTGATTTATCAATCCCTTCTTCCAGGCATCAGCACCATCACGTTGCGATTCAGGTACTATGCCTTCTTTGTCTGGATGCTCGAGGTCTACGCCAAGGAGAATAGAAACACCGATCCCGCGGCTTTCAGGCGATTTCAGCGTCGCTGTGAAGCCCTTTTTGCCCTTATCGCTGCCCGGGGCAGCACTGAGTTGGGGGTTGCAGGGATCGATTGGGCGCATAGGCAGCTTTCCAGCGTCCCCGATAATTCAGCCGCTAACATCGACTTCTCGGTGGGAGCTGATCCGGAAGCGGACCTCGCCCAGCGTTACTTGCGGAACAAAGGTGGTGCCTTCGGTGGCATCTATGCGACGCAGA
Source organism: Ruegeria sp. HKCCD8929 (assembly GCF_013031405.1). Taxonomy (GTDB): domain Bacteria; phylum Pseudomonadota; class Alphaproteobacteria; order Rhodobacterales; family Rhodobacteraceae; genus Ruegeria. Next base: position 69,311 of record NZ_WPZY01000008.1, read on the forward strand.
TGTACGAGATGGGGCTCATCACGTTAGGTGACGATCAGAACCCAATCTCGGTCTGTACAGACCGTGCGCTCCCACTGGCAAACGCCTTTGCTGAGGAAATCGGTGACTTGGCTGTTCTGTTCTTGGGGCGCGTGGCAGCCGGTACGGTGTCTCTCCCAGACCTCGATAGGTTGGCGCCGATGAAGCCGTCTTCGGTCATTGCCGGCAGTAAGGAGCATTCGCTGTTGGTCGAGGTTCTTCTGGGCCGAGTCTCGTCTGCATCTGTATCGGACCAATTGAGACGGTCCACTGCGCGGATGTTACTCCAGCTCATCGCCGTGGCGAACGATGTTCCCCACGCCGAGGCGGTGAAATGGGAGTGGTTTGGTGCCGGAAAGCAGGAGGTGCGATATGACTCCGATACCGATGACGTCCGCGATATGTGGGCCCTGTATCAAGCCTGCGATCTGATGCGCCTCGCCTACGAAAACACCCTTGATCTTGCGTTGGACATTTTGCAAGGCGCTGAGATGCGACGAATGACCTTGGGAGCGCTCGTTGCTGAGCTACTCGATTTGGCCGACGTGCCCAAAGGGATGACTTGGGTAGAGTATTCTACTGGCCTCGTGGAGAAGGCCGAGCCTGCCGCCTCCGCGAGACTTGCTGATGATACTATGATGGAAGCGCGTGCGTCCGGTGATCGTTCTGAACGGATGCAAGCTGTCCTGGTGCTCATAGCGGCCCTTGCGAAAAAGGCGGCAGCCTTCGGCGAGTTGTTAGATAATGCGTTGGATGCACCTGATCACTTCCATTCCCTGAGGACAGAGGTTCGCTTTCTGGAAGCAAGAGCACACGACGATGCCCAAAGCGTCGTGGATGCAATGATCCGTGAACGTGTCCTGAAACGCCACCTATGGGTGGCGTCACGCAAGTTTCGCAACCAGAAAGCTTATACCTTCCTGATTGAGCCCGAAGAGGGACTATTGCGATACAGGGATAGATTTCGGGTTTCACCAAGCAGCCCCCGCCTGGAGCAGGCGATGAAGTTCCTCCGGGACGTGAAGCTGATCGATGACACTGGCCTGACTGCTCTCGGCCGCGCGGAACTGATGTCGAATGAAGTACTTTGACGTTTTTGCCGAAAGCGGATTTCACTCGGCATTCCTTACGACCTATGCCTTCGGCGCGCAGGCGTTCGAGGACGTGCCCTTTTCGAAACTACGGGGGGCAAAATGTCGGAACATCGTGATCCTCGCCGACCGGCAGATGGCCAATCAGAGCTTCGCGGAACTCGGGTCGCCACAGTTCGCAGGTAGCAGCTACCACCTTATCAAGGCAGATGCTCCGGGCGCTTTCCACCCCAAGATCACGCTTCTCATCGGAGCAAAAAAGGGCAGGCTTTTGGTCGGGTCCGCAAACCTCACTGCTCTGGGTCTTGGCGGCAACAAGGAACTGATCGCAAACCTAAACTACAACGAAGAGGCACCCGGCAATGCCGGCCATTTTGCCGATGCATTGTCCTATATCCGCAGCAAGGTTCCCCCGGGCGATCTTTGGTTCGCGACCGCAATGCAGAGGGCGCTTCGCTCTGCGTCCTGGCTGCGAGACGCGATCGAAAACCCTCTGCCATCCGAAGATACAGAGCCGGAAGTTGCGCTGCTGACAGATCGTGTAAATGCGACAATAGTCGACCAAATCGCAACGAACATTGGAAGTGATCCGATTGATCGGATGGTCATTATATCGCCCTATTGGGATATGAAGCTCGAGGGACTGTCACGCCTACGTGCGAATCTGGGAATGCCACCCGCGGATCTGCTGATTGATGCAGACACTACATATTTTCCGAAGTCCGAATTGCCTCGGTTGACTGACGTTGAGCTATTTCGGGTTGCTGCTTCCGACAACAAGCGTTTCGTCCATGCAAAACTGATCATTGCGCAGGGGCGATCCTGGGATCACGTGATATCCGGTAGCATGAACTGCACTTTACCAGCTTTGCTTGGGCCAACAGTAGCCCGCGGCAATGCAGAGGCGGGAATATATAAACGCGTTCCGTCCGGTACTGCGCTTGCTGCACTCGGTCTTGAAACCTACCGCAATAGGCCTTTGCAGATGCAGGATTTGCACGACTTGGCATTCGCTGCCATAAAAAGCCCTAATGAAGATAAGTTCGTCGATGGTGGAACCCTGATCTTGCAGTCGGGACGGATCGCTTGGACTCCCCCCACGAGCAAAACCATGCGAAAGCCTGCTGCCATCGCCCTACTGGATAGGGATGGCTCTGAGTTCGGCAAGCCAATCGACCTCACCCGGGGGGACAACATGGAATGGCATGTGGACGTTGAAACACGCCGACCCCGATCTGGTGTAGTCCGTTACGCGGACGGCTCAGTTTCTGCGCCGGTCCAGATTATCGACCTCGACGTCCTTTCAGTACGCACATTGCCTCCGGCACAAGGCCGAAAGAAGTCGCTGATCGATACCCTTGCCGAGACCATGAACGAAGACCTGATCCTGATTGAGACCTTGAACCAACTTGAAGCCCTCGAATTTGATGAGGCGAGCGTGAACGACGGCAATCTGCCCAAAGCCATGACTGCGCCCTCCCCGGTGTCCGAAGACCAGCAGCATGCCGTCCTGACCTATGAGGAATTCGTTCGTGCGCGCAGCAGAGCGATTATGCAAGGCAGTGTATTTTCGGGATCTTTGTCTACACACCATGATAGCGCAGCCAACTCGCTGAGTGTCGCGTTGAACCGGATTATCGGCCTTGTCGGTGTCGACTTGAATGCCGACGAAGACCGCGAGCTGAATACCATCGCCGCCATGGATTTCCGTGTGACAGAACCCGAGGCTCCGGAAGAAAATACAAAACCTATGCAGCCAGAGATTGCCTATAAGCCCGCGAACGCAACGAAACGGGCCGTGGCGACAGCAAAGAAGATGAAAGAGGCCGTCGACGCGTTCGAAGAAAGATGCCGGTCTCTGAAAGGCAGGCCAATCACTACCGCCGAGCTCGTCCGGCTGCGAGCACTACTGCAAATCCTGCTTTCGCACGCTCAACCAATCCGAGGGGAAGCATTACCAAATCAAATCCTGCCGATTCACACCAAGGGCAGCTACGACTGGCCACGTCTGGTTGGAAGGTTGCTCAATCAGCATTTCGGAACCGCGCGGGCGTTACAAACGTTGCAAGTTGCCCAAGACGAGACAGAGCAGAAACGTGTCCTTGAATACCTTGCAGTGGCAGATTGGGCTGCGCGAGCGGCGGTCGCTGCGGCGGCATCGGATCCCAAAACCACAGAACTGCGTCGCCCCTTGGGTAATCTGGCGAAGGCGCTCGCGGCACAGGTTGCTGTTGCCATCAAAGACATTGAGGGAGACAAGGCCTACCTCAATGAACTCCTCTTGAAGCTTGACGAGCGCTTTGCCGACCGGCTTGCGCTGAGGCGGAGGCAGTTCCCAGAATTCGATTGATGTAGTGGGTCCAATCATCGGTACCGGGGGGCGTTGCGAGTAACCAGCGCGAAGCGATTTTTTTAGGTTTCGACACGAACAGAGTTCGAAAAGTGCAAGAGTGCGTCAAAAATCACACAATTTGCTGTTTTTGAAGCTAAAAATTTTCAAAAGTCCTTCTTCTTTGAAATCAAACGCGTGTGAGGACTGACGGAAGAAAAACGGTCGAAAATTTCCGCGAGAGATTACTAACGCTCTGAAAAATATGACCTTAAATTCTTGATCTCGAAGCGTCGTAGATGCATTTGCCGAGGAATGAAGATCGACCCAGATGCAAAAACCCCCGCCCGCCGAATTCACAAGCGCGGCAAGAGCCAAAAGGCCAATTACCTGTCTGGGCCGAAGCTCGCTGGCATGGTTCAGACCGAGAGCAGTTTGGAATCGGCCGCAGTGTACTTGGGCATGATCGACCCGCGGGTGAGGGAGATCGCGCCCCAACCGGTCACGTTCGATTTGGACACGGGTAAGATCTATGGAACGAAGGATGATTTGACGCGCGAATACGTAGGGTCCGGCAAGTCTCCACGCGCTTATACCCCCGATTTACTGTTCACGCTCAACTGCGGAGATCAGGTTTTCGTTGAGACGAAATCCAACTGGGTTATCGCGAAAGATCCTGACTGCCTCAAGCTACCTGCACGATTGGCTCTTTTTGGGCACCGGCTTCTTTTGGTGACCGACGAAGTCATCACGTCAGCCCTTTCGTATAACGTGAAGCTGCTGCGCCTTCACGCCGATTGTGTTCTGACCCCGCCTGTGTTGAACGCGGTCGCCAAACTTGGAGTGGGTCCCTTTACTGTTGTCGACGCGATGCAAGCGACCGGCCTGCGTAAGCGTGACATCATCGGATCCATTCTGAGCGGCGCTCTCAGATGTGACATCCAGATCCACGAAATCAAACCGAAGACATATCTTTGGGCAGCGGGTGGCAGTACTGCCCACCTTGAGATCCTAAGCCTATGACGGACCTGATTGAAAAGTATGACGGGCGCCGGATCGTCATAGATGGAGTTCAGCACGAAGTCATTGGTCGAATTGTTGGGCGACCTGCCGTGCAACTCAAGTCACCGGAAGGCATCATACACGAAATATCCAACGCAGATTTTCGGTTGCACATTTCACTTGGCAACGTTGAAGAACTCGAAGAGGCCCAGCCATCAGGTCGGTATAGGAGCGGTGAAGAGAGGCTAAACGCAGAGTTTCGCTCTGAAGTCATCAGCATGGCTAAAAAGCTGGGGAATGATGGTTTCACTTGGGAAAAGCGCATCGCGTTGATGCGAGAGCGGTTCCTCAAAGACCAGCGTTTCGCCAAACATGCAGAAAGCTTTCCTGGTGCTCGCGCTATCCAGAAATGGATCAAAGCACATCGCGAGCGCGGCGACGCAGGACTTCAGGACGGTCGCTACCGATCAGGCAACAGGACAACGCGTCACGATGCGCTCTTTGAAGAGATCGTCCTCGATATCCTCGAGAAGCAATACAAGAAAACCGACCGCAAGACGCCAAAAGCCGTTTGGAGGGACGCGCGGGCCGTTTACCTCGAACGCTGCGACAGCCAAGGCATTGAACCCCAGTCGCATGGCCAAAAGATTGTTGATCGCATTATTCGCGAATTGCCGCATTCAGATGTTGTGAAATCTCGCATCGGCGGCCATGAGGCCAGAATGCGGCTCTTGCAGGCGGGGCGATTTGCCCGGGTGGAGAGACCATTCGAGCGTGTCGAAATGGACTGCACGCAAGTCGACCTTTTTGTCGTTGTGGACGAAGCGGACACCGCTGTTCGACCATGGCTCTGTGCGGCCATTGATTGCGCTTCGGGGCAGTGTGTAGGTATGCAGCTCAGCATCAAGGAGCCATCATCTGTACTGACGGTCCAGACGTTAAAGGAAATGATGCAGCCCAAATCTGCCGAGTTCTTTGACGCGTTCGAGATCACCAACAGGTTTCAGTACTATGGTCGCCCGCTGGAGGTTGTGACGGACCAAGGTTCCGAGAATTCGGGTGATGTCATTGAAAGCGCAATCAAGGCTGCTTCCTTTGAATTGAACCCAAACCTACCTGGTCACCCGCATAGAAAACCATTCATAGAACGGTTTTTTAGGACGATGAATTCGTTCCTGATCACTCTGCCCGGAGCCACCGTGTCGTCTGAATTGACGGGCAAAGATCGCATAAAGAAGGGAATGCGAGAAGCACGGCTCTCGTTTCAAGAGTTGGAAGTTGTTTTGCAGAGATGGCGCCATGATGTTTTTGCGACGACCCCACAGCGTAGAATTGAGTCGGCCATCAGGGCCACCGAAAGTCCACTTAAGTGCGCGCAACGTTTGAGCGAAGAGTATTTCGTTCCGGATCCGCCAAGTCCCGAGCAAATAAACCAGATGTTTTTTGGTGGCCATGAAACGCGCGTATTACACCGGTATGGGATTGAATTCGAGCGCATCCAGTACTCATCAAGCGGGCTCAGGAAGCTGTTCGATGATCTCGGTGATGGCCAAAAACTTGCGATCCGGTATGACCCAACCGATATACGCGCGATTGGGGTCATCCACCCAACCGAAAATACGATGCTTATCGTCCCGGCCAAAGAAGAAGACCTGCCGGCGATCTCTCTTCATGAGCTTAAGCGTATTCGTAAAACCATGACACCTGAACTCGATGAATATCTTTCAGGGCAGAAGGTTCTGGCAGCGATTGCGAAAAAGCACCACCACGGAGACAAACCTACAGGAACGAAACGCAAGCAACGTCAAAAGCAACACGTTCAACGCATGCGGGATGCTGAGATTATCGAAAACTCGAAAACTGCCCCGCCAGCGCTGGAAGAAATCGAACGGGCCGTCAGTGAGATTTCAAGTGGGTCTCGAACCGTTCTCAAGCGGCCAGAATCATTGCCCGAAATTGAACGGAGAAACAGGAAATGACCGGCACGTTTGATCCAAGCATTTTGGATATCAGGATCCGGCATCACGCATATGACGAATGCTTCGATGAAATGCTCAGCGCTGTTGATTTGGCGCGACATCAAAAAGGCGCTGTCATCCCGCTGCTTGGGCCCACCAGATGCGGAAAGACCGATCTGCTCAATGATCTTCAGGAGAAACTTTCCCGTACGACGCAGGGTTCGGGAAGGACTGTGCCATCTCCAAATTTCGGTCTGCAGACGATCCCGGCGAAACCGAATGACCTCGACTTGTATCGCGCAATGTTGATGTCGATCGGTTATTCGTATGGTGCACGGGAGCGAATAGGTGATCTTCGGACGCGTTTGATACAGAACGTGCGAGACGAGGATGTTGAGATCATCGCTTTCCGCATATGCGCGGCTGATACGATGATGCTTCGCTACATCCCTTAGAGCCAATTTTGAATAGAAGTTTAGGTACAGGCGGCCGCACATTGGGCGCCTGATGTGGGCAGGTGAAGTGTCCCGCTTTGTGCGTGACAGTCGGGACTGATCGATTGGAAGGCGGTTTATGCGCGGCGCGATGGAAATGAACGGCTGCTTTTGAGGTTTAAGGCAGCCAGCTCGAACACGAGTTTGACGGTTGCGGCCTTCGCGCCGTTCCGCGCGTTCGAGCTGTTGGCCCCTGGCATGTTGGGGGATCAAATCCACCATAAATCTGTTGAGCTTGGAAGCCTGAGTGCTTCGGATGTGCCCGTAAAGTGATAGACCACCGAGCGTCTTCATGCGATTGGCCGGAATTTCCCCTTCTTTCCACCCAAATGGCAGTCTCTGTTTTACGCCTCGCATGTCGCCTGGACGTGTTAATTCAAGGCTTTCCATACAGACCAGTGCATCTGTTGACGGCGCTTCTGTGTTGGAGTTAGCTTGCAACCAACTCGAAACATTCAAATCTGACGGTTTTCTTCTAACCAAAGTCAAGAAAGGCATAAGGATGCCGACGACCTTCGAAGTTATGTTCCTCGGCACGTTTGCGGATATCGATCCGACCGAGGGCAACGATGACATGGAAAATGCGGCAAGCCTGGTAGGTTTGACATTCGGGTCCGCCGCAGATCCGCTGGCCTTTGGAAATCAGCGCACGCTGACCCCGGTCAACTTTTCCGGCGGTAACGCAGGCGTTTACGACACCGATAACAATCTTTCCAATGACACGTTCAGTTTGAATGGCGGGCCGGCGCAGACCTTTGACTCGGCTGTGCTCTACAATGCGACCATCACCTATACCGACGGCACGCCGCCGGCGGTGATTTCTGCCGTTTTGATGCAGGATACCGATGGCAATCTCTACCTGGCTCCGGAATCAACGAACAACGCCGATCAGGCAGCTCTGACCGCGGCACCCATTCAAAGCCTGACAATCAATTCTGTGATCCGGGATTTTGACATCTCCGGATTGTCCGCTGACCGTGCGGCAACTGATTTTGTGTGCTTTGCCAAGGGAACGCTGATCCGGACCGCGCAGGGCAACCGGCGGGTCGAAGATCTTCAACCTGGCGATCTGGTCTGCACTCTGGATCGGGGAATGCAGCCGATTCGCTGGATCGGATCCAAGCGTATTGATTTGAGCCAAGCCGGTGGCGAGGTGGAAAGACTGCGCCCTGTCCGGGTCACCGCAGGCGCCCTGGGTGGCGGTCTGCCGAGGCGGGACCTTTTGGTGTCCCGCCAACACCGCTTACTGGTGTCATCGAAGATCGCGGCGCACATGTTCGGCACCCGGGATGTATTGGTTGCGGCCATCAAACTGTCCGAGCTTCCGGGTATTTATGTCGATGAGGACGTCGAAGAGGTCGAATATTTCCATTTTCTTTTCGACCGGCACGAGGTGATCTTTGCAGAGGATGCTCCGGCGGAGAGCCTTTATACCGGTGCCGAGGCTCTGAAAGCGGTGTCGCCTGAGGCGCGGCAGGAGATCCTGACGCTCTTGCCTGAGTTGGAGGATGGGGCTTTTGCCCCGGCGCCAGCGATCCCTGTTCCTCAAGGCCGACGACAGAAGCAACTCGTTACCAGGCACGCAAAGAACGCTAAGCCATTGCTGGAGACCTATCCGGCTGAATAGGCTTTATGATGCGGCCTCAGCGACGGAGCCTGTCGCTTTTTGAGAGCTAACTACAGTGCGGACAGAGAGTGAAGGGTGACCGGCACTCAGACAAATACTATGTTTGCCAGACTGCTGAGACGGCATTCATCGCTGCTGTGATCCCTGCTTTCAGAATATCAAACATCTGGTGGATCTCCGCTTCGCTGATGATCAGCGGTGGAGAGAACACGCACATGTTGACGATGGGACGCAGGATAAGCCCGCGTTTCTGACATTCTGCATCGATCATCGCACCAAGCTGATAATCTCGCGCCAGATCGCTTTGTGCATCGCCGGACTCAGAGCATTGCACGCAGCCCATCAACCCCATTCCGCGGGTGTCTGCGACGATGTCTATCTGTGAGAGCTCCTGCAAGTGGCTCTGAAAGACGGGTGTCACTTGGCGCACATGGTCGAGGAGGCCTTCCCGCTCGATGATCTCCATGTTTTTGAGACCCACGGCAGCGCTGACCGGGTGGCCGGAATAAGTATACCCGTTGGAAAAGGTTGCGTCGCGCCCCGCCACATCGTCGATCAGCCGATCCGAGACGATGAGCGCACCCATCGGGGAATAGCCCGACGTCAGACCTTTGGCGCAGGTAATGATGTCGGGTTTGATGCCGAAGACATCCTCTGACGCGAACCAGTGGCCCAGACGGCCAAAGGCGGTGACGACCTCGTCGGAGATGTAGAGGACGTCGTGGCGGTGACAGACCTCAAGACAGCGCTTGTGGTAACCCGCTGGCGGGACAATGACGCCACCCGAGGCGAGGATGGGTTCGGCGATGAAGGCGGCCACCTTGTCGGCGCCCAGTGTCTGAATCGCGTTTTCCAGATCGGCGACTTTATCGTTCAAAAAGTCTTCGACGGTCTGATCTTTTGCGCGGTAAAGCGGGTTCACGTCGGGAAGGAAATGCGTGAGATCGTCTGCCTTGTCGAGCCACAGACGATCACGTTCCTTTCCACTGACACTGGCGGCCAGATAGGTGCTGCCGTGGTAGGCTTTCTGGCGCGAGATGATGATCTTTTTCTCGGGCCGCCCAAGCAGATTGTTGCGGAACTGGACAAAGCGAATTGCCGTGTCGACCGCGGTTGAGCCGCCGGTGGTGAAAAAGACATGGTTCAGATCACCCGGCGCGCGTTTGGCGATCTCTCGCGCGAAACGGGCGGCGGTGGAGTTCGTGTTGCTGAAGGGCGAGAAATACGCGAGTTGCCGCGCCTGCTCAGCCATCGCCTGGGCCATTTCTTCGCGACCGTAGCCAATCTGCGTGCACCACATGCCGCCCGGGCCGTCGATCAGCTTTTCACCCTTGTCGTTCACCAAGTAAATGCCGCTTGCCCCCTCGACAAGGGTCCTGTCGTTCCGGCCAAGGGTTTCCATCCCCTCCCACGGATGCAGGAAGTGATCGTTGTCCCATTGTTTGGCGTCGGTGTTATCCACGAGGTGCCGCCATTTCTTGCGCTGTCATGACGATTGGGAACTCTTCGCGGACCTGAGCATCTGCCGCGCCAAAGTAGTTCGGGAAGTGGCTGTTCAGGATTGTGGTTGCTTTGTCGCGGGCCCGCTCCAGCAGGTCGGTTTTGCCTTCGTTTTCCCATGTGTCGGTGCGCTCACGATCCATCAGCCGCGGGTAGACGAATTCGCTGTTCATGTAGCTCAGCGTGTGTGGGTTGCCGAGGAAATGGCCCGGATCGATGGCGCATTGGTGGATCACGTCCACGGCCATGGTTTCATCGGTCACCTCGATGCCGCGCAGAGAGCGCAGGATCATGCCCCCCGCTTCGTCATCAATGACCATGCTTTCAAAGCTGCATCCCATCAGGCTGCCGATCATGCCTCCGAATTCACACAGGCGATTGGCCCCGGCGTGGGCGGCGAGCGTGAAGGTCAGCGCCTTTTCCAGCCCGTATTGCGCGTCGGGGATTTTGGCATCGGTCATGCCCGCACCCACGGATGTGGGCAGGCCATAGAAGTTGCCCATCTGAATGGCCGCGGCCCCGATAAGCGCCTGTTCACCACTGCCGCCGGTGAAGGACCCGCTGCGCAGGTCGGTGATGAACGGCCAGGCGGCGAAGCAAACCGGACAGCCGGGCGTGACGAGGTTGACGATAGCGAAACAGGCAAGCGTTTCGGCCACGGTTTGCACCAGCGTGCCCGCAAGCGTGGCCGGCGCCGTGGCCCCGGCCTGCGGTGGCACGGCCAGATCGACGGTCAGGCCCAGCTTGGCGGTGTCGATCAGCATTTCCATGTTTTCCTTGCCGATCCGCAGAGGCGAAACGATCGGGCATCCGCCGAAGATGACACTGGGCTTTTTGATGAAGCTGCCCTCGCCGCCCTGGGCCAGGTCGAACATGCGGATGGCATAGGGGATATGGCTGCGATCACGGAACGTCAGGCAGGCAGGCTTTTGGCTACCGGCAAGCATTGCGTAGACGACGTTCATGTCATGGGTAAAATCGTCGACCACATCGGTTGCAAGCACCGTGTCGCCCAGCATGTGGATGTTTTCGAGCTGGTCCACCAGCCGGGTGAAATCATAGACGTCACGCAGATCGGACGGGCGATAGGACCTGGTTTCGTAGTCAAAGGTCGTGACTGCAGTGCCCGAGTTTGCGAAATAGACGCTTTCCGCCGTGCAGTGCATGTCATCTTTGCCTTCACGCTCACCCCGGGCGTAGACGTAGAACTCCTTTGCGGCGCCGGCGAGGATGTCGTCCATCAGCGCGCGGGGAAAGCACAGGCGACCATGGTCGTTCAGCACCGCCCCTTTGGGCAGCACGAGGTCCAGGAGCTCAGAAAAATGGTCGGTGACGCCCGTGTTTTCCAGAACGGTGAGCGCGGCGTTGTGGATGTTTTCCATGTCGCGCTGTGTCAGCGGCTTGTAGCGCCCGCCGCTGAGCCCGCCGCGCACGGCCTCGTTTCCGGTTGTTGCCTGCTGAACGGCAATACGTGCGGCGCGTCCACCGCCACCGCGGCGCCGCGAACGGGGTGTTTCGGTTGTGCTGTTCATGACGCATCCTCTGCCAGGTCGATTATTTCACGGCGAAACCAATCCTTGTCGGCTTCTGCCTTGGGGCGTTCGAAATCGCGGGCGGCGCGGTGGCCTGCAAAGACCGCATCGACGATCAGCCCGGGTGACGCGGCATCGCCGATGAGTTCCAGGGTTTTCAAGCCAGCCCCTTTCAACGTGTTGTAAAGAGCCGTCTCGCGGCGGCGTTCGGTGACCAGAACCGTTGAGGCGCAGGGGAAATCGGTTTCGCGACCGGTGAAGGCGCAGCCGATACGCGCCACGTCGCTTTGCAAGGCCGTCAGCACCTGATTGCAGCGAATGTCGACGCCAAGCTCGATCAGCCGGGCCTGGATATGGGATTGCTCCAGAGTGTTGACGGCGTAGGCTGAGACCAGACTTTCAGGCGTGACGAAGATCACCTGATATCCGGCGGTTGCCAGCTTTTCGGCAATCACGCCCGCCAGATAGATGTGGTCGTCATCATAGATCGTCACCGGGCCTTCCGGGGGCAGCGTGCCGTTCAAGATGTCATCGGGCGTCAGCACTTCGGCATCGGACGCGATTATGGTAGGGTGGCGTTGGGTGCTTCGCCCAATCCCATCTTTGCGCCAATGGCAGCCGGTGGCGACAAAGACATGTTCGATGCCAAGTTCTGCCACTTGCTCGCCATCAAGCCGGCTGTCGGTGAACAGCTGAACATTGCCCCGCTGTTTCAGATCGTTCAGGCGATGGTCTGCCACACGCGACCAGGCGGCGAGGCCGGGAAGCCTGCTTTCTTTCGCGACACGCCCGCCAAATTCGGAGGACGCCTCAGCCAGAGTCACCTGATACCCGCGTCTTGCCAGTTGCATGGCGCATTCGAGACCGGCTGGACCGCCGCCGATTACCAGCGTTTCCGCGTCGCTCTCTTTCGGCGCAATGATCTCAGGATGCCAGCCGCGCCGCCATTCCTCGCCCATGGTCGGGTTTTGGGTGCAGCGGATCGGGATGCCCAGATTGTCAGATGACACGCAGATGTTGCAGCCGATGCATTCGCGGATTTCGTCGACCCGACCTTCTTCGATCTTTTTCGGGATGAATGGGTCCGCGATGGAGGGCCGCGCGGCGCCGATGAGGTCGACAATGCCCTTCTTGACCATCGACAGCATCATATCGGGCGAGGTCAGGCGGCCGACGCCGACCACCGGTTTCCGGGTCATCTGTTTGACGTGGGACAGGAACGCGTTCTGATAGCCGTCTTCCGGCTGAAACCGTGTCGTGGCGCTGTCGTTGGACCAGTTGGCCACATTCACATCCCACAGGTCCGGCAGGTCGGACAAAAGCTCGACCACGGCACGGCCTTCTTCCGCGGCCTGCATGCCATCGGCCCCCATCATCTCATCAATGGCAAAGCGGAACGCCACGGCGCAACTACCGCCGACGGCCTCGTGCGTATCTTCCAGCAGTTCGCGAGTCAGGCGCACACGGTTTTCCAGCGATCCGCCATATTCATCGCTGCGCTGGTTCATATGCGGCAGCATGAAGTGGTGGGCCAATGTCATGTTGTGCCCGGCATAGACATAGATGATGTCGAACCCGGCATCCCTTGCGCGCAAGGCGGCGTCGCGATGCCAGCGGCGGAATTCACGGATATCGGCCTTGTCCATGGCCTGCGCCTGCTTGGGCTGTGATGTGTCGATGGACATCTCGGAAGGCGCAAGAACCGGCGCGCGGGTCAGCAGGTTTTGCGCGTGATTGCCATTATGCGCCAGTTGGATGGCCGCCAGTGCTCCATGCGCGTGCACCGCATCCGTCATTAGCCGCAATGCAGGGATATCACGCTCATCCCATAGCCGCCCTTCGGCATAAGGAGACAGGTCAGACGTCGGATGAATCTCGGTCTCCTGATTTGAAACCACGGCCCAACCACCTTCCGCCTTCATACCTCGGACAGCGGCATCGGCGCGCGGCCGGACGTGCCCCAGCCCGGTACAGTGAGGCACCTGATAGAAGCGGTTCCTGGCCGTGACCGGACCGATCCGGACCGGCTCAAAAAGCAGCGCGTATGGGTTCGCGTCTGACATGTTCACGCGTTTTCCTGTATTTGGCTCCGGGGCGCCGAACGGCCCCGGAAAAGAGTTGATGTTCTAGAAGCCGGCTTTGATCCGCTCGAACTCGGCCAGCATCTTCGCTTCAAGCTCGGGGTTCACCGCGTCAAAGAACAGGCTGCCCTCAAAAAAGCTTGTCGGGTCGGTGAAACCATAGGCTTCGATGTTGGCCTGATCGGCCATTTCAAACGCTTTGGTGTTGGAATGCGGATACCCCCAGTTGTCGATGATGTACTGGCCGCTGGCGGGATCGGTGAGCGCGTTCAGAAGGTCATAGACCTGATCGACCGGCGTCGTCGAAGATTTCAGGTGCACGTAGCCACACACCCAGGTGGCGATGCCCTTGTCCACGTCACGCATCATGGCGGCGGGCACTTCGTTCCAGATCAGGTTCAGCTCGGACTGGTTCCAGGCCCAGCCCATTTCGATCTCACCACTGGTCATGGCCTGATCCATCTGACCGGCATCGGACCAGTAAAAGCGCATGTTTGGGTGGATCGAGCGCAGGAAGTCCGATGCTTCCTTGAACTGCTCATCGCTGAGGTTGGTGTAATTGTCGGCATTTCCGGTGGCGAGCGAAGCCAGCGCATAGGCGGAAGACGCGGCATCCGGGATGGCGATTTTGCCCGCATAGGCCGGGTCAGCCAGCAATTGCAGCGAGATATCGTCCGCCGAGATCTTGTCGGTGCGGTAGATAAGGCCCGTATTCCCCCATTCAAACGGCAGCATGTAGAGCTTGCCGTCAAGAACGATGGCATCCACTTTCTTGATCTCGGGCAGCACGTCCGTCCAGTTGGTCAGCTTGCTTTCGTCCAGCGGCTGGATCAGGTCGGCTGCGACCCATTTCCGAACCGCGTCCGAACAGGGGTGAGCCAGGTCGGCGGTGAAACCCGAGGTCAGTTTGGTAAAGGCCTCTTCCTGACTTCCGAAATAGGAATAGCTCGGTGCCTCATCCCCATATTTTTTCATGTAACTGGCAAAAAAGCCTGGATCTTCGTATCCGGACCAATCGAATACCGACAGATCGGCGCCGCCGGCGCTGGCGCTTCCCGCGCTTATGGCCATCGCACATGCAAAGGCTGCAAGTCCCTGAAGTTTCATTCTATCCTCCCATTGTCTTTATTCTGTGTCCTTGCCGAGATCGATCACGCTGGCGCCCTGAAGCCCCAGCCAAACCGCATCGCCGCGGTTGAAATCGACCGTGTGAAAATAGTTGGGGACCGACACCGACACTGGCTGCGGGGCGCCTTCGACGAGAATGTGATAGTGGATGTTCTCACCATAGAAGGCGACGTTGCTGACCGTACCCTGAACCGTCGCGGGATAGTCCTCGGGCTTTTTGGCCTTGATCTCCAACTGTTCAGGTCGAATGCCAATACTCATCTCTCGGGCGCGGGCGGGCACATTGGGGTTTCTGTCGATCTCCATGTGACCGAAAGCGGCGGCTTTGATTGAGAGCGTATCGCCGTTCTCGCCCAGCAACTCGGCTGGCAATATGTTCATCTCGCCAATAAAGCTGGCCACTTCCTGATCGCAGGGGCGGGCATAAAGGGTGGCTGGCGTGTCGACCTGCTTCAGCCGCCCATTGAACATGACCCCGATGCGATCGGACATGGTCATTGCCTCATACTGGTCGTGGGTGACCATGACAAAGGTGATGCCAAGAGATTGCTGCAGGTTACGCATTTCAAACTGCATCTGTTCGCGAAGTTTCTTGTCGAGCGCAGACAAGGGCTCGTCCAGCAACAGCACCTTGGGCCGCATGATCAGTGCCCGGGCCAGTGCCACCCTTTGCCGCTGTCCGCCTGACAATTCGTTGGCGCCGCGATTCTGAAGACCGCCCAATTCGACCATGTCCAGCGCCTCGGCCACACGCTGGTCGATCTCGGCCTTGGGCGCTCGGCCACGCAGACCATAGGCTACGTTGTTGCCGACATTCAGGTGCGGGAAGATCGCGTAGCTTTGAAAGACCATGTTTGTCGGGCGGTTGTTTGCTGGCACGCCCTCCATGTCCTG
Source organism: Ruegeria sp. HKCCD8929 (assembly GCF_013031405.1). Taxonomy (GTDB): domain Bacteria; phylum Pseudomonadota; class Alphaproteobacteria; order Rhodobacterales; family Rhodobacteraceae; genus Ruegeria. The sequence goes on from NZ_WPZY01000008.1 coordinate 84,965, forward strand.
ACCGTCAATCAGTACGGTGCCCTCGGTCGGTTCCTGAAAGCCCGCAATCATCCGCAAAACCGTGGTCTTGCCGCATCCCGAGGGACCGAGAAGCGAGAAGAACTCGCCCTCTTTCAGATCGAGGTTGATCCCTCCGGCGGCTACAAAACTGCCATAGCGCTTTTCGACGCCCCTGAGCTCTATGATGTTTTTTTCAGTCATCGGACCTCTTGGGCGGAAGAACGGCGGCGGAAATACTCGGCCAGGACCAAAAGCAGGACCGAGGTGAGCAGCAGGATCGAGCCCAACGCCAGAACGTTTGGAAGCTTGGCGGGAAAGCGGATCTGGCTCCAGATATAGACAGGCAGGGTCGGTTGGTTGCCGGACAGGAAAAAGGCCAGGACAAACTCGTCGAAGCTAACGGTGAAGGTGACCAGCATGCTGGCCACAATGCCGGGGGCGACGACCGGCAGCGTCACGCGGCGGAAGGTTTCGAATACGCCGACACCAAGATCGTAAGATGCCTCCTCCAGCGACGCGTCAAAGTCATCGAAGGCGGATTTCAGGATCGAGACCGAGAAGGGCAGCGCAAGGAAGGTATGGCCCAGCGTGACGGTCAGCAGGGACGGCTTGAGGCCGAGGAACAGAAACAGGACCAGCATGGAGGAGGCCACGATGATGCCCGGGATGACCAGGGGCAGCATCACCAGACCCTCGGCTGCGCGCTGGCCCCGGAAACGATATCGTACAAAGGCGCGGGCGGCAAAAAGACCCATGGCGGTGGACAGAAGCGCAACGACCATGCCAACGCCAAGCGAGTTCCAAAGCGCCTGAATCAGCGTGTCCTGCTCGCCCAGCTTCCGGTACCAGTCCAATGTCCAGCCCTTTATTGGAAAGGCCACGATGGTTCCGCTGTTGAACGAAAACAGCGGCAGGAAGAGAACCGGCAGGTACAAGAAGGTCAGATACAGGAATGCGTAGGTTGTCAGGGTCGAGGGACGCTTCATCTGATCCGCCTTCCCAACCGGGTGCCGGTGATGACAAAGACGATAGCGACGAAGCCGACCGAGAGCATCGCGATCAATGACAGCGTGGCGCCGAGGGGCCAGTTGTTCGCAGCCCCGAACTGCACCTGAATGAGATTGGCGATCATCTTGCCATCCGACCCGCCGACCAGCGCCGGGGTCACATAATCGCCAACGGTCGGGATGAAGATGATCAGACAGGCGGCAATGATGCCGGGGATTGTCAGCGGCAACGTCACCCGCATGAAGCGTTGGACCGGGCTATTCCCGAGATCGGTGGCGGCCTCCAGAAGACTCGGATCGATCTTTTGCAGCGAGACATAGATCGGCAGGATCGCAAAAGGTGCCCAGGCGTGGGCAAGCGTCAGCACCACGGCGAACTCATTGTAAAGGAGAAAGCCGAGCGGCTCGTCGATCAGACCAAGCCCCAGCAGCGCCGAATTCATCACACCGTTGAACCCGAGGATGAGTTTCCAGGCGAAAACGCGCAGGAGGTAGCTGGACCAGAACGGAATGGTGATGAGCAGAAGCCAGATGGTCTTTTTCCGTGCCTTCATCGCGATGAAATAGGCGATGGGATAGGCCAGCGCGACGGTTGCAACGGTAACCGCCCCGGCAATCCAGATCGACCGCAGCATCAGGTGGCGAACCAGCGGGTCGGCAAAGGCGTCGCGGTAGTTTTTCAGGGTCGGGGTTTTGTCGAGCGTCACATAGGTCTGGGTCCAGAAGGAATAAGCGATCAGGATCACCAAAGGCGCGGCCACCAGAAAGCCCACGTAAGCGGTGGCTGGCGTGCTGAGGGCATACCCGCGGGATGTCTCGCTTCGAAAGATCACCCAACCTCCCTTCCCAATTTTCACGAGTTCTTAATGGACGATCGTCCATTTAATGTTGCGCCAGAAAGGCCTTTCGTGTCAATCTTCCCGTGAACTAGCCCTCTGAAAAGACGTCAAGCAAATGGAATCATTGGAAAAAGTAGAAGGCACAAAGGGAAGAAAGCGTGGCGCAAGGCGCGATCCCGAGGCCAACAAACAGCTTCTGATCAAGGCGACTCTCGACACGATCGCCGACATTGGAATAACCGACACCTCGGTCAGCCGCATCTGCGAGCGCTCTGGTCTGTCGCGGGGAATGATCCATTTGCATTTTGGGGGAAAGGACAATCTGCTGACCGCGGCGGCGCAGCAATTCAGCGCCGAATACTATGCCGAAATGGACCGGTTGACCGACCTTGGCCCGGATGCATCACCCGAAGATCGGGTAATGGCTGTGGTCGAGGCCGACCTGTCCGAAGTCTTGCTGAACCCCCGCAGTACCAAAATCTGGCACGCCTTCCGCGGGATCGCGAGCTCTCACCCGGGAATTGCCAGTTACAGCAGTACCCAGGATGAGAAACTGGTCGATACCTTGCGAAGGGCGTTCAGGGAAATCGCGGAGCGAAGCGGACATGATCCGGGTTTGGCAGACGATGCCACCAGCGGGACGTTGGCCCTGCTGGAAGGTATGTGGGTGAATTATCTGACCGACATGCAGGGCTTTTCTCGCAAAGGTGCAGGGGCTTTGATCCGCAGATTCCTGGCGGGTCTGTATCCAGGATGCTTCGAAGCCAGTTCGAATGAATAAACCGTTTGGCAACAGTGTTTGGCCGAGGCCGTGGCTAGCGCCTGGAAGCCTAGCCATATAAGTCGGCAATCGATACTCGGCGCCAGTTCCGAAGACTGCTTGACGATGGAAGCCTGGGGCACGCTGCCTACTGGGCCAGCGTTGGGATGCCCGGAAATGTTTCGTTTGTCTTTTTGCATTTTTTTTTGACGGCAAGGTAGTGGCATTTTGGGGGAGGTATTGAATGTCGCTGTTCGGGAAACGCGCCGAGAAATCGGTGCCCTTGCCCGAAGATCCGGGGGAGCGGCGCCAGCTAACGGTGCTGTTTTATGACGTTGTCGGCTCCACCTCGCTTGTGGACAACAACGATCCCGAGGAACTGCGCGCGGCCTTGAACCTGATCCATGTGGCCGCCCGCTCGATCCTGTCCGAGCATGGCGGGTCCCTGGAACAGATCATGGGAGACGGCGGGATTGCACATTTCGGATATCCCATCAGCAGCGAAGACGCTGCGCTGTCGGCGGTCCAGTCAGCACTCGCGCTTCTTGACGCGCGGTCGGGAATATCTGGTGCTCCCAATATTCGTATCGGGGTTGCAACGGGAGTGGTCGTTCTGTCCGATGACTCTGGCCCCGCCGTCGGCGGTCGTCTGGGTGCCATCGGGGCCGCCCCAATCTCGCGGCACGTTTGGAATCCGCGTCGGGCGTCAATCAGGCATTGGTCAGCCAGTCGACCCACGCAATGATGTGCCGCGCCATCGACTATCAGCCCGTGGATAATCTAAACCTGAAAGGGTTTCCGGATGTGACCCGGGCATGGCGCCCTGTTGCAATGCGTCCTGCAGAATCACGATTTCAACGGGATCGGGACAGTTCAAGCCCGCTGATCGGCCGTGTGGATGAGGTTGCCCAGTTGCAGGCGGCTTGGGCGCTTGCACGCAAGGGTGACGGCTCGGCAATCCTGATCGAGGGTGAGCCGGGGGTGGGCAAATCGCGGATCGTTTCGGAACTTGCCAACCATTTGGGCGAATGCCACACAATCCTGTTGCAGTGCCAGCCCCGAACCCAGGGAGAGGCGCTTTCTTCGATCATTCGCATGTATGACCGGGCACATGAGGAGGCCGAAGACCCCGCGCTTGCCAATGCAGCCGTCCGTACCGCCGAGCGGATCGGAACCCTTGAAGATGACATATCGCTCGGTCCCGAAACACGCCGTGCGGCCATAGTGACCGCGGTAGCCGACGGGTTTCTTGGTCTGGCCGAGGCACAGCCGCTTTTGATGCTGGCCGAAGACCTGCACTGGGCGGACGAGGTCACTCTTGCCGTTCTTCGACGGCTCGGGCGCGATGTCGGGGGACGGTCGATCCTGATCTTGGCGACCTCGCGACCCGAGGCAAATCTGAATGGCGAGTTGGAGGCGTTTTCGGACCTTTCATTAGCGCCTGTTGGCGCCAAGGAAGCACATGCGCTGATAGAGGCTGCCGCGCCGGGCGCTTTAACTCGGGCCACATGCGATTGGATCGTGGAAAAGGTGGATGGGAATCCTCTGTTTCTGTTGGAGCTCACCGCTTATGCGTCTGATCCGGAGGCAGCGAACGGGCATCTGACGGATATCAGCGGCGCGAATGTGATGAGCCTGCGGGACCTTCTGGGAATCTGCCGGGCGAGCAAAGCGCACGGCGCAGGTGGCCAGCGTGCTGGGTCGGGAATACCCCTATCGCCTGCTGTCACGGCTGAGTCCGCCCTACACCACGCAGGAGTTGGACGCAGACCTTCAGCGGTTGACCGACCATGGTTTGCAGGAGGCGATAAACAACGGCTACAACTATACGTTCCGCCACCCCTTGATGCGGGATGTGGCTTATGACAGCCAGTTGCGCGCGGTCCGCAGAGGTATGCACGGGCAGGTTGTCGATCTGGTCGATAGCGAACCGCCGCTGGCTCGGGATGTTCCCGATATCCTGCTGGCTGAGCATTGTTTGGCCGCAGAGCGGACAATCCGGGGGTTGGAACTGTTGTTGCAGGTGGCTGAAGATGCGTTGCGCCGTTCTGCCCTGCGTGCTCCGCGTTCAATGCTGGAACGTGTTCTTGCGCTATCTGCGGAGCTGGACCAGAGCGGCAAGCGGGATCTGATCCAGCTTAGAACGATTTCGCTACTGGGGCCTCTGGTCACCTTGCTTGATGGCCACCGGTCGGCTTCGGCTTTGTATGAGACTGGCAAAGAACTATATTTTGCTGTCCACGCGAGTGAGCGTGCGCCTTTCTTCCCGGTACTCTGGGGATGGTGGTTCACTGCCGGTGACCTGATCGAGCAGACGCGGCGATCCGAAATTCTGATACGAGATGTCACGCCGGATGCCGACAGAGAGTCCAGGCTACAGGCCTTGCATTGTGGCTGGGCGACGCTGTTTGACGGTGGCGCACATGATCGCTGTTTGACAGCGATTACTGATGGCCTGTCGCTCTATGACACCGAAACAGCACAGCGTTCGCGGTATAAATATGGCCATGATGCCCGGGTGTGCGGGCTGGGCGAGCGCACGTTGAGCGCGTGGTTGACCGGCCAGCTGGACCTGAGCGCGCAATCCATTCAAGCGTGCGAGGAATGGGCCGACGAGACTGGGCATTTGCCATCACGCCTGCACGCGCTGGACATCGCGATGCAGGTTGCGTTCTTCAATCGGGATCCATCAGGAATTGACCGGGTTTTGTCCAAGATCGAGTCCATATCGCAGGCCGATGCGGTCCCGGTCATCGCCGCAAAACGACAGATCTTTCGGAGTTGGGCGCGGGTCAGGAACGGCGGTGATGCCGACATCGAGGCCGTGGAACAAGGTTTGCACGCACTGCACGGGTTCGGTGTTTTGGAGGACACGCCTTTTTATGCGGACATCGCAGCGGAAGTGCGGGCCCATGGCGGAGCGTCCTCGCGCGCGGTCGGGCGACTTGAGGATGACATTGCTGACGCAAAGGCAACCGGTCTGACCTTCTGGTTGCCGGAGCTGCTGCGCCGCAAGGCCGTTCTGACCAATGGTGCAGCTGCCGAAGCCGCACTCGATGAGGGCTTTCAGATCGCGCAAGCCCAAAACGCGCAAATGCTGGCCCTGCGTAATCTCTCAGCTCGGATTGACCTGGGATTGGCGATCCCATCGGATCAGGTCGCGACAATGGCCGAAAAGATTGGTCACGTCTCAGATTGCAGGCTGCGCCGGCAGGTCGCCAATGCGCTGGGAATCTGATCCGGTCGCCCCAATCGTGTTGTCCTCGGCATTGGAGGGCGATCCGTCCCACGGTCTCGAACCAGGGAGATACTGGAGCCGGCTCCGCCCACATCTCAACCGCTTCGGGATCAGCCGCGTTGCCGACATCACCGGGCTGGATCGGATTGGCTTTCCGGTAATGCAGGCCGTGCGGCCCTGGGCGCGATCGAATGCAGTTACGCAGGGAAAGGCCGAAAGCCCGGAGGGCGCCGCAATAGGCGCAGTTCTGGAGTGTCTGGAGATGGCGGCGGGTGAGAATCTGGACCGGCTGCCGTTGGTCCCTTCAGGGGATACGGGGCTGTGGTCGGACCTGGCGCCGGGTGCCAAGTGGCCAACGGATCAGACCCCGTTTGTCGCGGCTTGGGATCTTGCGAACGACGAACCGGCGGCGGTGCCGCGGGACCTGATCTGCACGAATTTCTCACTGGGTGCAGCGGCAGAGGCTGCACCGATATTGCGTCATTCGATTGGCTTGAGGGCCGGTGCGACTCTGGGCGCTGCGCTGATGCACGGGTTATTGGAGTGCATCGAAGCGGATGCACGGATCAGGCGTGAGTTTTTGGGTCGGGCCGACAGATTTGCGTTGGATGAAACGCACTCAGCCTATGGCCCATTGTTGTGTCGCCTTGCGGAATTGGGGATGCGCGTGGTTGTGAGAAATCTGTCGTGCAATGATAGCGCCTGCGTGATCCACGCATCCATAATGGAGGCGTCGGGTGCCTCGTCGCTGCCGTTACCGGCGTCCGGATATGCCGCGCGAGCCTGTCCGCATGCCGCGATAGCGGCCGCTTTGGCTGAGGTTGTGCAAGCCCGTCTCGCGGTCATTTCCGGGGTCCGCGGGACATTACTCAGAGGTTATATGCGCACGGCTACAGCCGGATCGAATTGGAAGCGGAATGGGCGCGCCATGGGCCTGGCGCAGCTAAACTGGCCGCAGAAAAACCCGTCCAGAATATGAGCGTGCGCCAGCTTTCCTCTCAGGTGGGACCTGTCTTTGCGGTGCTACTTTTTTGGGATCCTGATCTGCCGCTTGCCATCACCAGAGTCGTTGCGCCGAGTCTGATCGCGGACCCCCAGAGGATTGCACCACAGCCATGACCCAGCCCGGAACTCACAGTGAAGAACGTCCCGTGGTGTTTCTTGGACCCAGCCTGGGTTTGGACGAAGCCCGGACAATAGTTGAGGCTGACTTTCGGCCTCCGGCAGGTCAGGGCGATATCTTTCGTGCCTGCGCGAGTGCTCCGCCAGCCATTGCATTGATCGACGGGATTTTCAAAGACGCCCCTACCGTGCGCCATCGGGAATACTCTGGGCCCTGTCGCAGGGCATTCCCGTCTTCGGCGCGGCCAGTATGGGGGCCTTGCGGGCTGCGGAACTTTGGCGTCAGGGCATTATCGGCGTCGGTTTGATCTTTCGCTGGTATCGGCGCTATGCGCTGTTGCCCGACGATGCAGTTGCGGTGGCTTTGTTGCACAAATCGGCCGATGGGATTCACTGTGTGAATCCAGCGTGATAGCTGAGGTGGCATGAGCAGTTGGTCCCCTAGGAAGTACAAGACCAAGAACTGGCCTTCGTACAACACCGCGCTGAAGCAACGCGGTTCACTTTCGATCTGGCTTGATCCCGAGATGGAATGGTGCCCGCCCGCAACCGGTAAGCGCGGGCATCAACCGGAGTACAGCGATGCCGCGATCCAGGTTTGCCTCACATTGAAGGTGCTGTTTGGGATGCCGCTTCGCCAGACCCCGGCTTCGTCGAAAGCTTGCTGCGGCTGGCAGGGCTCGGCTGGAAAGTGCCAGACTTCAGCACCCTTTGCCGTCGTCAAAAGACGTTGAGCGTCTCCATCCCATATCGTGGCGGAACTGGGCCGTTGCATCTGCTGATTGATGCGACCGGGATCAAGGCTGAGGGTGAAGGAGAATGGAACGCGCGTAAGCATGGCGGGAGCAAGAAACGCCTGTGGCGCAAGCTTCACCTCGCAATGGATGAGGAAACCCTGGAAATCCGCGCGGTTGGTGTCACGACAAGCAACATCGGCGATGCCCCAATGCTGCCCGACCTGCTGGAGCAAATCCCACCGGATCAAGAGATTGCCACCGTCACCGCTGACGGGGCTTACGACACGCGAAGATGTCACAATGTGATTGCTGCTCGGGGAGCCGCTGCCATCATCCCACCGCGCAAAAATGCCCAGCTTTGGAACCCAACCACGGCGGGCGCCATCGCGCGAAACGAAGCCGTAAGAGCCTGCAAATATCTCGGACGGGCATTGTGACGAAAGTTGAGCGGATATCACCGACGAAGCCGCGCAGAGACAAAGATGAACTGCGTCAAACTGCTTGGCCAAGGCCTCATGGCACACGACTTTGATCGGCAGATCGCTGAGCTTCAGGTCCGGATTGTCGTGCTCAACCGTTACACGGCTATTGGCATACCCGTCACAGAGCCTGTAGCATAAGTCCGTCTCGGGTAAGGGGAAATCCGCTCAAAACCCGATTTGTGCAACAAAGCCCCGCTGAGGTGTGCATCCGATCATCGCCGCGCCGGAAACGCTGCGTTGCTTCTAGGAGTGCCGTGCCTTTCTTGCTTTGGAAAACTCCAACATCACGGCAATCAAGCGTACCCCCATCCAGAATGGTATTTACTTTGCAGCACAGGGGTGTTGGGTGGCAGCATGATCCCTATCTTCTGTCATGACACGAGGGAGCCCGAGGCATGACCGATACCAGCGTGGCCCAGCCGAGGTCCGGCAGATTCTTTCTGACCCAGCCGGACGAGTTCGATCTGGACAACAAATACACCGAGGCCGCGCTTGAACGGCACAAGCGCGAGGGGTTGGAACTGGCGGTGCGCGCGCGCTGGATCGCGATGGGCCTGACCGCGGTCCTTCTCGTCTATCTCAACCCGAACTGGGACGTTCTGTATTATCACTTCATCCTGGCCCTGATCTGCGCCAATGGCTGGCTGATCCGTCGGGCGGGCCGGGTCGGGCAGTCGCGGGTCGAGTTGTTGCTGATCTTTTTCGATCTGTTGATCATGACGCTGGGAATGGTGGTCCCCAACCCCTTCAGCGACGATGTACGGCCCTTGGCGATGCAATACCGGTTCGATAACTTCCAATATTTTTTCATCATTCTGGCCGCTGGGACGCTGGCTTATTCGTGGCGCACCGTGATTGCCATCGGGTCATGGACCGCTGGCATGTGGACCATCGGCTGGATCGCCGCATGGTGGTTTGCCACACCCATCCCGGGACTGAGCGAGCAGGTGTCCAAGGCCTTTGCCGGGTTTCCCGACGTGGCAGAGTTTCTCGATCCCAACAGCTTCATGATCCCGCAACGCATTCAACAGGTCATCGTCTTCATGATGGTCGCGGTCACCCTCGGCGTGTCGATGCGGCGGCTGAACCGCCTGTTGATGACCAATGCCGGGCTGGAACGGGAAAGGGCAAATCTCTCGCGCTATTTCTCGCCCAATGTGGTGGATGAATTGAGCCAGAATGACGAGCCGCTGAAACAGGTCCGTAAAGAGAATATCGCCGTGTTGTTCATCGACATCGTGGGTTTCACCAAATTCGCGGCGAACCGGGACGCCTATGAGGTTATCGAACTGCTGCGCGGCTTTCACGCCAGGATGGAGACAGAAGTCTTCCGACATCACGGTACCCTGGACAAGTATCTGGGCGACGGTCTGATGGCCACCTTCGGCACGCCGGTCGCGGGCGAGCGGGACGCCACCAACGCGCTGGCCTGCGCCCGGTCGATGGTCGACGTCATCGAACGCTGGAACCTGGAGCGGCGGCGCGCAGGTGATCCCGAAATCCAGGCGGGAATAGGGCTGCACTACGGTCAGGTGGTGCTCGGTGACATCGGTGCCAACCGGCTGGAGTTCGCGGTGATCGGCAATGCGGTGAACGTAGCCGCCAAGCTTGAGGCCACGACCCGTGACTTGCAGGCGCGCGTTGTCATCAGCGATGCAATCCGGACGCAGACACTGGCGGAATCCGCCAAAGAGGCAGATTTGCTAACGGGCTTTGAGTCTCACGAAAACCAGGCCGTTCGGGGTTTGGAGGCGCCGATGACTGTCTGGTCTCTGGATTGAGGCAAGCCTTCGCTCACACCGCGGTGGGCTGAGTTTCATAGTGAGACGCGATCCGGGTTTTCTGGTATGCTGACCTTCTGAATTTATTTTTGATGATTTTAGGAGAGCGCCATGAGCGACTTTATTATTCTGCGCAACAAGAATGTTGGCCGGACATTTGAGGAAGGCCTCGGTCCCAGAAACCTTGCAGCAAGCGACGCACCCGAGCCGGAGCTGAGCGTCGAATCTCTGGAAGGGACGGATATCCGAGACGCGCAGGCCGATCCCGAAGTCGTCGAAATGGCCCGATCGATGCCCACCCGTTTGATCGAACCGACAGAAGGCGAGGCACCGGCCGGGGCTGAACCGACCTGGGGTGTGACTGCCGTGGGGGCCGACACGGCAGCCGAGGACGGGTCCGGTGTTCGGGTCTGCGTGCTTGATACCGGCATCGACGCGGGCCATGCGGCGTTCGCCGGGGTGAACCTGATCGAGCGGGATTTTACCGGATCGGGGAATGGCGATGTGCAGGGCCATGGCACCCATTGTGCCGGAACCGTCTTTGGCCGCGACGTGGACGGCACTCGCATCGGTGTGGCGCCGGGCGTGACGGATGCCCTGATCGGTAAGGTGTTGGGCAACGATGGAAGCGGGCAGTCGGACTGGCTGTTTCAGGCAATGAACTGGGCCTCGGACAACAATGCCAAGGTGCTCTCGATGTCGCTTGGCTTCGACTTTCCAGGGCTGGTCGAACGGCTCATCGAACAGGACGTGCCGGAGCTGCTTGCCGCGTCGATCGCGCTTGAGGCGTATCGGATGAACCTGCGCGTGTTTGACCGGATCATGGACCTGATGGCGGCCCGGGCTGCGTTCAATGGTGGCGCCGTCGTGTGTGCGGCCACCGGGAACGAGTCGCTGCGTGACGTAAACCCAGATCTGGAGGTCAGCGCCTCGCTACCGGCGGCTGCGCGCGGGATCGTCTCGGTGGGTGCTGCGTCTCCGAACACCGGTGCCGGGTTCGGGATCGCCGATTTCTCGAACACCAACCCGACGGTCAGCGCGCCGGGGGTAAACGTGCTGTCGGCCAATGTCGGTGGCGGCCTGCGTGCGCTGAATGGAACCAGCATGGCAACGCCGCATGTCGCCGGACTGGCCGCGTTGTGGTGGCAGCGCGCCGCCAACAGCGGCTTCCCGGCCACAAGCGAGGCGGTCAAAGCGCGGCTGCGCACGGCCAGCGATCCCAGCGTTTTTGCGCCCGGGATCGAGATTCCGTTGCGCGGGGACGGGATGGCGCGGGCGCCGAAACGGCCCTAAAACGGGTCGCGTTTGATCGGAATTGTGAACCCGAAGGCATCGGCGAGACAGCGTTTGCTAAGCATAACGCGTTCGCTACTGCCGGAGGATGCGATTTACCGCGACGGGCTCTGACGCGGCAGAGCGTTGGCGGCCTTGTTGTAGGGCCGCCAGTCGGTGATCTCGGGATAGTACCGCCGCCGCCAGGCGCGCACGCGCGGGTTCATCACGCCGCGCCAGAGCGGCGGGATCATCGCCGCAATGGTCATCACCGGATAGCCGTAAGGCAGCTGTGGCGCGGCATCATCCGTGTGATTCTGCAGCAACGGGAACCGGCGGTCGGGTTTGTAATGATGGTCCGAGTGCCGTTGCAGGTTGATCAGCAGCCAGTTCGAGGCCTTCTGCGCCGAGTTCCACGAATGCCGGGGGCGGACATGCTCGTATTTGCCGTCCCCCAAATGTTTGCGGGTCAGGCCATAATGCTCTACATAGTTCACCAGCTCAAGCTGCCAGATGGCGGTGCCCGCCTGCACCAGAAACAGGCCCAACCCGGCCCAGCCACCGATCAGCAGCGCCAGCAGCAGCATCGCGCCCTGCAGCGCCCAGTAGCGCCAGAACGGGTTTGACGGATCGGTCCACGGCAGATCCCTGCGGGCCAGTTTCTCGCGCTCGGCGCGGAAGGACGAGTGCAGGCTTTGGCGCAGCACTCGTGGATAGAAGCGGTGAAACCCCTCGTTATACCACGCCGTCACCGGGTCGCGCGGGGTGCCGACATAGCGGTGATGGACGAGCAGATGCTCAGACCGGAAATGTGAGTAGAGCACCATCGCCAGCAGGATATCGCCCAGCCAGCGCTCGGTCCGGCCCTTCTGGTGCATCAACTCATGGCTGTAATTGATCCCGATCGTGCCCGACAGCACCCCCATGCCAAAAAACAGCACGATCTTTTCGACCGTTCCCAGATGCGTGCTGTGGGCGGCATACCAGATCAGGCCGAACAGGGTCAGGAACTGGATCGGAGCCCATATCTGCGTCAGCAGGATGTACCAGTGCAGATCGTCGTCCGGCGTGTCAGGGTCCGCGTTCTGCAACTCGGGTCCGGTCAACCCGTCCAGCACGGCGAAGGCCCACCAAGTCGACAGCGGCACCAGCACCAGCCACCAGCCGCCCGCCATTGCCGACAGCCAGATCAGCGGGACCAATAGCAGAGAGATCCAGAAGGGCAGGGCGGTTTGCCAGCGCGACAGGGTTTCGGATGCGATCATCGTTTTGTTCCAGAGCTTTGCGGCGGCAGTTTACTCTCAGTTTCAGTCAGTGCCCACCGGTCTATTGGCCGCGCCAGAGATCATAGGCCTTGCGCATCACCGTCGGCAGGTCCGAGGGGCGGAACGCGTGTTTGCCGATGATCTGCAGCCCGTCCGGTTCCAGATCGTCGGGCAGAACCGCGCTGCGCAGATGCAAGATCAGGTGAAAGTGGGTGAAGGTATGGCGAACCTCGCCGGTCAGAACCTGCCAGCCCGCCTCAAAAGGCGGCATCTCGACCGGCGTTTCGGACCAGTGCGAGCCCGGCCAGCCCAGCATGCCCCCAAGCAGGCCCTTGTCAGGCCGTCGCTCCAGCAGCACCGCCCCATCGGCCCGGCGGGCAAGATAGGCGTATCCATAGCGGGTTGGCTTGGGCTTTTTCGGGCTCTTCTTCGGCAGTTCAGGCGCCGTTCCAGCAAGCCGCGCGCGGCACGGTTCTCGGAGAGGGCATATGCCGCAGGCGGGGGATTTTGGGGTGCAGATCGTGGCACCTAGATCCATCACCGCCTGCGCGTAATCTCCGGGACGGATCGCCGGTGTCAGCGCCTCGGCATACTGTTTCAGCAGCGGTTTCGAGCCGGGTAGGGGCTCGTGAATGTCATGAAACCGAGCCGTGACCCTCTCGACATTGCCATCCAGCACGGTCTCGGGTCTGTCAAATGCAATGGCAGCGATGGCGGCGGCGGTATACGGGCCGATGCCGGGCAGGGTCAGTAAGGTATCGTAGCTGTCGGGAAACTGCCCATCGTGCTCCCGCGCAACCACCCGTGCGCATTTCAGCAGGTTGCGCGCGCGGGCATAGTAGCCAAGCCCGGCCCATTCGCCCATCACGTGCTCATCCGGTGCCGCGGCCAGCGCCTCGACCCTGGGCCACCGGGCTGTGAAGCGCTGGAAATAGTCTCGCACTGCCGCAACAGTGGTCTGCTGCAACATGACCTCGGACAGCCACACACGATAGGGATCGGGCCGCACACCCGCCGCACGGTCCGCCGGGCCCACCCGCCACGGCATCTTACGCGCATGCAGGTCGTACCAGCCCAGCAGCGCCCCGCTCACATCGAATTCAACGTCGTCACGCAAGTTTTATTCCTCTGCCCGTCGGGTTTCGCTGGCACCCGGCCAGACGCTCACTACAATAGCGCCTGAGGAGTCGGAAACCAGATGCCGCCCAGACGTTCCACCACCCGCGGGTTCAAACGCACCGCGACGCTGCTCAACGACCAGATCCGGCGTGCCGGGGAAAGCCGGGGCTTTGCGGTGTCGCGTTTGCTGACACATTGGGCAGAGGTCGTGGGGCAGGACATCGCCGCCATCGCGCGGCCCGTCAATGTGGGCTATGGGCGCGGCGGGTTCGGGGCCACGCTGACCGTGCTGACCACCGGGCCGCAGGCGCCGATGCTGGAAATGCAGAAGGAACAGCTACGCGCCAAGGTGAACGCCGTCTACGGCTACAACGCCATCAGCCGCGTGCGCATCACCCAGACCGCTCCGACCGGATTTGCCGAGGGGCAGGCCAGTTTCGAACACAAGCCGAAACCGGCAAAACCCGAAATCGCACCCGAAATTGCCGCCGAGGCGAGCAAGGCCGCCGGAGACGTGCACGACACCGATCTGCGCTCTGCCCTTGAACGTCTGGGCCGCAACGTTTTATCCAAGCAAAAACGCTGAGAAAGGGCTGAGAATGACCCGTTTTGCAACCGTAATCTGTGCGGCCGTCGCCATGGCGGCAGGCGCCTACTGGCTGACTCAGTCGCCCTCGAACACGCCTGCCAATCCGCTGATCGGCAGTGCCGAGGCGCAAGAGGCCGATATCGACACCTCGACCATCGTCGAGATGGTTCAGGGTGCAGACGACGCGCCGGTCGAGATCATCGAATACGCCTCGTTCACCTGTCCGCATTGCGCGTCGTTCCATGACGGGCCGTACAAGCAGCTCAAGAAGGATTTCATCGACACCGGCAAGGTCAAATTCGTCTACCGTGAGGTCTACTTTGACCGCTACGGGCTGTGGGCCTCGATGGTGGCGCGCTGCACCGGGCCGGACAAGTTCTTTGGCCTGACCGATCTGATCTTCAAGGAACAGTCCAACTGGGCGCGCGCGGGCGGTCCGTCCGAGATCGTGGCTGCGTTGCGCAAGATCGGCCTGAAGGCCGGGATCAGCAACGAGCAGCTGGATGCCTGTCTGCAGGACGCTACACGGGCGCAGACGCTGGTCGCCTGGTATCAGGAAAACGCCGAGCGTGATGGAATCAACGCGACGCCCAGCTTCGTGATGAACGGCAAGAAAGTGGATAACCAGTCTTATGCCGAATTCAAGAAACTGATCGAAGCGGAACTGGGTAGCTGATGACGGCACCGCTTGCCGGTCTGAAAGTCATCGAACTGGCACGTATTCTGGCTGGCCCCTGGGCCGGCCAGACTTTTGCCGATCTGGGCGCCGAGGTCATCAAGGTGGAATCGCCCGCAGGCGATGACACCCGCGCCTGGGGCCCTCCGTTTGTGACGCGGGGCGAAGATGTCTCGGCCGCGTATTACCATTCGGCCAATCGGGGCAAGGCCTCGGTCACAGTGGATTTTTCGACCCCCGAAGGGCAGGCGCAAGTGCGCGAGCTGGTGGCGGATGCCGATATCCTGATCGAGAACTTCAAGGTCGGCGGGTTGAAGAAATATGGGCTGGACTATGACAGCCTGAAACGGGTCAACCCGCGCCTCATCTACTGCTCGATCACCGGGTTCGGCCAAACCGGGCCTTATGCGCACCGTGCGGGCTATGATTTCATCATTCAGGGTATGTCCGGGCTGATGTCGATCACCGGTGAGCCCGATGGCCAGCCGCAAAAGGCAGGTGTGGCGATCACCGATGTCTTTACCGGTATCTACGCGGTTGCGGGGGTTCTGGCGGCACTGCACCAACGTGAGAGTACCGGGCGCGGGCAGCATGTGGATATGGCGCTGCTGGACGTGGCGGTGGCCGTCACCGCAAATCAGGCGCTGAACTATCTGACCACCGGCAAGGCGCCGGAGCGGATGGGCAACGCGCATGTGAACCTCGCGCCCTATCAAGTCTTCGATTGTAACGACGGGCATATCATCATCGCCACCGGCAATGACCGGCAGTATCAGCGGCTCTGCCGGGTGCTGGGCCTCGATGATATGGCAGAGGCGCCCGAGTTTCTGCGCAACAAGGACCGGCTGGCCAATCGCCGGGTGATGATCGCGCGGCTGAACGGGGCGACGGCGCAATGGGCCAAGCTCGATCTGCTCGCCGCTTGTGAGGCGCAGGGCATCCCCGCCGGGCCGATCAACACACTGGACGAAGTGATGGCCGATCCGCAGGTTGTGGCGCGCGGGATGCAGATCGAGCTGGACGGGGTGCCGGGCGTGCGCTCACCCTTTGTCTTTTCGGATGCGGACCTGGCTCTGCACCGGCCCGCGCCGAAGCTGGGCGAAGACAGCTAAGGCGCAGGCGCGGCTGCCAGCATCATCGCGCGTACCTTCTCCGCCTCGGGCACATGCAGGCGCACCGGCAAGGTGATCACCTTGCTGCGGAATGCGGGTGGCAGGCGCACCGCGTCCTTTTCGGTCGTCACCATCTGTGCGCCAAGCAGCTTCGCCTCATTCTCCAGCCGGGTCATCATTGCAGTCGTCAGCGGTTGGTGGTCGTCCAGCGCCTCGGCCCGTAGCACCTGAGCGCCCTGCTGGCGCAGGGTGCGAAAGAACTTGGCCGGGTTGCCGATGCCCGCAAAGGCCAGAACCGGCGTGCTGCTCCAGTCCATCCCGGTCTGCAATGCGCGCACCTCGCCAGTGGAGTGAGGCACGGTCAACCGCACGCCCCAGACATCAGAAAACGCGCATTGTGCCTCCTCGTCTCCCAGCGACAGCACCAGATGCGCCCGCCGCAATCCGATATCGACTGGCTCGCGCAACGGTCCGGCGGGCAGGCACAGCCCGTTGCCGAAACCCTGGCCCGCATCCACCACGATTAGCGAGAAATCCTTGGCCACGGCAGGATTCTGAAACCCGTCATCCAACACGATCACAGTCGCCCCGCCCTGTGCCGCCGCACGCGCACCGGCGGCCCGATCCTTGGCGACCCAGACCTCGGCAAAGGCGGCCAGCAGCAGCGGCTCGTCGCCCACCTGGTCGGCCTTGTGTCGCCCTGGATCGACCTGCACCGGCCCGTCGAGCGAACCGCCATAGCCGCGTGTGACCACATGCGGCTCGTGCCCGGCGCCGCGCAGCTGTTCCACCACCCATATCGCCGTGGGGGTCTTGCCGGTGCCACCTGCGTTCAGGTTACCGACGCAGATCACCGGCACCTGCGCCCGGAACTCGGCGCCCGAAGCCAGCCGCCGAGCCGTGGCACGGGCGTAGATCTTGCCCAGTGGTGACAACAGCCGGGCGCGCCAGTCCAGGCGGTCCGGGCCGGTATGCCAGAACTCAGGTGCCCGCATGTTCGGCCCTCCGCCTGTCCAGCCGGTCCTGCACCATGTCGATCAGCTGATCGGTCAGTTGCGCGCCCTCGCTGACCACTTGCCAGCCCGCCAGAGCCACGCTGGCCGCCTGATCGGGCGACAGCAGCTCGACCACGCCCTTGCCCAACTCTTCGGCGGTTCGGACCTGACGCGCCGCTCCGGCATCGGCCAACCGCTTGTATATGTCCGCATGCTCGCCAACATTGGGTCCGTGGATCACCGCCGAGCCCAAAGCCACCGCCACTAGCGGATCCTTGCCGCCGGGGCCGGGTTCCAGTGAACTGCCGACGAAGGTCAGAGGCGACACCCGGTACCATAGGCCCAAGTCCTCGGGGTAGGCGGTCAGGATCACCTGCGTGGTGTCCTCGATCTCATCGCCGGCATCCCAATTGGCGCAACGCAAATCCATTGTCTCGAGCCTCTTGCGCAGCGGATCAGCCTCGGCGCCGTCGGCGACATGAAGGATCAGCACCATCCGATGGAGCAGCCGCAATGCATGACGATGAGCGGTCAGGACCGATATGAACTCTTTGTCCTGAACCCAGGCGGCCAGCCATACGGGCCGGCTTGCAAGCGCGTGATTGGTTTCGATCAATTCGTCCTCGGGCCACGGGGCGGGGTTCGAGCTGACGCGCAGACGCGCCGAAATCGCGACCTTGGCATACATCACGCCTAGCCGCCGGATCTGCCGGGCGGTTTCGTCATTCGTGACCAGAATGGATTCGAAACACTCCAACGTTTGTCGAGGCAGATCGGGCAGCCAGCGTGGCTTATGCGGGACCAGTTCCTGTGTATCGACTTCAAGCAGCACCATCGGGATATCCCGGCCCGCCGCGTCTGAAATCAGGTTGGGCAACAGACCCGCACCGGACCATAGCCCCATTTCGGGCCGCCAATGATCGAGAAACCCGCGCACGGCGCCTGCGTTGTCCTGCGGCAGCGGAACCAAGGGTGAGCAGCTTTCGCCCCACTCGCCCAAGTCGGCGTCGGAGGGCCCGGTCAACAGCACCGAGAGCTCTGCCCGTTGCGCCAGCAGGCGGCGGCACAGGTCGTTCAACGGCGCAAGACGCTCGCGCTCGCTGACATGCACCCACAGAAGCTCTCCATCGGGTCGTTGCGGCGCCCCATCGCCGTTTTGAGGCGCGCCGCGCCACGACAACACGCGGTAGGCCGCGAGGCTGAGTGAGCGAGACCGCGCCACGGGATCAGCCCGCCCCTGTCCGGGTTTGTAAGGTGAGCCCGGCCTTCTGGCCGTCGGCAAGCGTACCTCCATCGGTGCCCGCAAGCGGGGCGTCGCACGTGCCGTCAAGGGCAGGGTGCGCGCGATGGGTCAATGATCGCTCCTTCCAGTCCCGCAGAGGTGCGGGGTTGCCGGCAACCTACGGTTTTCATTAACGAGGTCAAGTTTTTGCGGTTCCGGGAATGCCGGTTCCAGCGGGGTCAAGCGCGTCGCTCAACTGCTGGTGCACGCGCGTTCCCGCAGCGACGATCCCGTTCAGCCGGGGGTGTGGATTGTTGAACCGAAGGGGCTGCCCGGTGCGATCCGTGCACCGTCCCAACGCCTCACGCAGGATCAGGTCGCCGGCGGCGATATCCCATTCCCAACTGGGGCGCAGGGTCAGCATTCCGTCGAACCGCCCCTGTCCCACAAGCGCCATGCGATAGGCCAGTGACGGGCGATACGCGCGCGCGAAATCCGGCGCGCTACCCTGCCGCCAATGTCGTGGGTCCAGGTTGGGTTTTGCGGCCAGTATCTCGGCCTCAGCCAGCGTCGCTTTCTGCGAGACCTTGATCGGTTCGCCGTTCAGCGTGGCACCCTGGCCGGTGGCGGCGGCATAGAGCAGGTCGCGTTGCGGCAGATAGATCACCGCCGCTGTCACGATACCGCCCTGCGCCACCGCCAGCGAATGCGCCCATGTGCGGGACCCTTCGGCAAAGCTGCGGGTGCCGTCGATAGGGTCGACGATAAATACCCTCTCACAAGCCAGCCGGTCGGTACTGTCCTCGGTCTCTTCACTGAGCCAGCCATAGCCGGGACGGGCGCCCGGCAGCCGGTCTTCGAGCATGGTGTTCACGGCCAGATCGGCCTCGGTCACTGGGCCCGCGTCCCCGGGTTTGTCCCAGCGCTGCGCCGTGCGCCCCGAGTACCTTGTGGCGATGCGCCCGGCCTCGAGTGCGGCGTCGATGAGTAGGGGCAGGTCAGTTGCCGGCAAGGGTCATCCCTTCGATCAGCAGCGAGGGGACGACGCGCGAGAGATAGGTGCGCGCATCGTTCGCCGGGACGATCCGTTTCAGCATGTCGCGCAGATTGCCTGCGATGGTGCATTCGTTGACCGGATGAGTGATCTCGCCATTCTCGACCCAGAACCCCGAGGCGCCCCGCGAATAGTCGCCGGTATTGGGGTTGATGGTCGAGCCGATCATCGAGGTGACCAGCAGCCCGGTACCCATGTCCCGCAGCAGGTCCGCGCGGCTTTTGTCGCCCTGCGTCAGGCCGAGGTTCCAGTTGCTGGGCGAGGGCGGTGCGGACACGCTGCGCGCCGCGTTGCCGGTCGAGGTCATCTCAAGCTTGCGGGCGCTGGACAGATCCAGCGTCCATCCGGTCAGAACCCCGTTCTCGAAAATCGCGCGGCGGCGGGTCGGCAGCCCCTCGGCATCGAACGGGCGCGAGCCGGCGATGCGTGGGCGATGCGGGTCTTCGATCAGCGACAGATGCTCGGGCAGCACCTGCTCTCCCAAACTGTCCTTGAGCCATGAGGCGCCACGCGCAATCGCTGCGCCGTTGGCGGCGGCCACCAGATGACCGATCAGCGAAGAGGAAATGCGTTCATCGAACAGAACCGGAAAGCTGCCGGTCGCCGGCTGCCGGGCGCCGACCAGTTGCGTCGCCCGCTCGCCCGCTTTCCGACCGATCTCGGAAGCGCTGCGCAGATCCGATTGAAAGGTGCGACTGTCGCCGTCGTAGTCGCGCTCCATGCCGGTGCCAGTGCCCGAGATCGCCACGCAGGAGACTGAGCGGCTGGTCCGAGCATACCCGCCCGAAAACCCGTTGGTGGCGGCCAGATGCACCCGGTGCACGCCATAGCCCGCCGCGGCGTCCGACACCTGCGTCACACCCTCGACTGCCATGGCCTCGGCCTCGGCGGTCAGGGCATCCTGCATCAGCGCCTCGGCGGAGGGTTCGGGGGAGGCGTCGAACAATTCCAGTACGTCCGCGTCCCAGTCCTGGGCCACTTGATCCGCAGCGGCCAACCCGGCAAACGGGTCCTCGGGCGCCTCCCTTGCCATCGCCACAGCTCGCTCGGCCATGGATGTCAGCGTGTCGGGACGGCTGTCCGAGCTGGACACGATGGCCTGCCGCTTGCCCAGCAACACCCGTAGCCCCAGATCGGCGCCCTCGGAGCGTTCGGCATGTTCCAGCGCCCCGCCGCGCACCTCGACCGAAACGGATGACCCTTCGATCACGATCGCATCGGCGGCCTCAGCCCCCGCCTTGCGGGCGGCGTCCAGCAGGGCTTGGCTGATCTCTTCGGGTGTCCGGGTCATGGGGCCTCCGTTTCCTTGATTTGGACCTAGCCGCGCCTCATCCGTCCTGCAAGCCCCTGGGCCTGAAAAGAATGGTGAGGTCAGGTGCGCTCATCTCGTTGAGCTGCGGCAAAAGCAGCGTGCGACATGGCGCGAGAACTTGGCTGCTAGCGACAGACTGATGCTGCGTGGCCGAAAACCAAAATGGGCGGCACCTGCGCGCCGCCCATTCTTACCTTGCCTGTGATCAGGCTCAGTTCATGGTGAAATACTTGAACTTGGCGGTGTCGTCCGGCGCCACGATGGTACCCACGTTCGACTTCATGCCCCAGTTCAGCACCTGATGGTGGATCGGGATGTAAAGCTGTTCGTCTTGCACCACTTGCCAAATCTCCGCGATCATTTCATCGCGCTTGGGCAGGTTGGTCTCGGATGCCAGCGCCTCGATCTTGGCGTCGAGATCGGGGTTCGAGAAGCGGGTGCCATTCCACGAGCCGTATTTCTCACCCTTGGTGTGGGCTAGGAAGTTGAAGATGTACTCCGAGTCGTAGGTCGGAACACCCCAGCCCAGCATGTAGAAATCGGTCTCAAGGTTGTTGATCAGCGGGAAGTGCTGTGCCTTGGGTTTGGCATCCAGATTCACCGTGACCCCGATTTGCGCCAGCATGCCGACGGCGGCCTGACAAATCGCCTCGTCATTGATGTAGCGGTCGTTCGGGCAGTCGAGCTGGATCGAGAACCCGTCGCCATAGCCCGCTTCCTCCATCAGCCCCTTGGCGGTGGCGATGTCGGTCTTGGACGAGCTGTCCATCGCCTCGTCCCAGCCGTTGACAAACGGGGGCGAGATCATGCCCGCGGGCTGCGACTGACCGCGCATCACCACCTGCTTGATGGCATCGCGGTTGATTGCCATCGACATGGCCTGACGCACGCGGACATCCGCAAGGGGGTTCTTGCCGTCGACATTGTCGTTGGCCAGATCCTCATCGCCCTGGTTCATGCCGAAAAAGATCACCCGGTTCTGCGGCGCGGTGCGCACATCCAGACCGTCGGCTCCGGCCACGCGGCCCAGATCCTGCACCGGCACGTCCTGGATAAAGTCCACCTCACCCGACAAGAGCGCGGCAACCCGGGTCGCGGCGTTCTGGATCGGAGTGTAGATGATCTCGGTCACAGCCATCGGGAACTCGTCTTTGCCCCAATAGTTCTCGTTCATCGTCAGAACGGTTTTTACGTCCGGTTCGCGGCTGACCAGCTTGTACGGTCCGGTGCCGTTGGCGTTCTTGGCAGCAAACGTGTCCTCGCCGCCCTCATAGTCCTGCACCTTGACCGCGCCGTTGGCCTCGGCCCAGGTCTTATCCATCATGAACATGTTGGTGAGGTTGTTGGGCATGATCGGGTTTGGCCCGTTGGTCTCGATCTCGACGGTGTACTTGTCGGCAGCGCGCACCTCTTTCACCGAAGCCAGTAGTTCCTTGTAATCCGAATCCGGTGTCATCGCGCGGTTGAGCGAGAACACCACATCCTCGCTGTCGAATTCGGCACCGTCATGAAAGGTGACGCCCTCGCGCAGCTTGAACACCCAGATATTAGGGTTCTCTTCCGACGGCCCCCATTCGGTGGCCAGCGCCGGTACCATCGCGCCGGTCATGTCGCGCATCACCAGCGGCTCCATGATCTGGTGCGCCAGCGCAGAGGTCGGGCCTTCGTTCTGCGCATGCGGATCCAGCGTCAGCGCGTCACCCGCGCGCGCCCAGCGGATCGTCTCGGCCGAGGCTCCGGCGGCCATCAGCGCGGTGGCGCTGGCCGCCAGAAGAAGATGTTTGAAAGTCATGTACTTCTCTCCCAGTTTTATTGTTCTCCCGTCTCCTGAGAGACGGTCGGCTGTGTTGCCAGCCATCATGGCGCGTATCTTTTCGGGCCTTTGCACGTATTGCAACAGTTGAGGTGGAATTGCCCTTGCGTCACCTCAGTGCGCGGGTTCCCGGTCAGTATCCGGTCATCTCAAGATAACCACGCCCGGTATGGCTGCCTGTGATGTGAACCGGGCCTTCCCAATAGGGAAACCGGGTGCCCATCCAAGCGCGTTGGTTAAGGGCCGCGACGGTGACATCCACATCATAGGCGGGCACCTTCAGCCGCCACTTAGTCGGCACGCGGCGGGTTTCCAGATCGGTTTGCTCAAGCGGTTCGGCCATGATGGCCCCATCGGGCAGCGCCGTGGTCGAACCGTCAGCTGCAATCCAGGTGGCCGAGGTGAAATCCCCACGCCCGCCGCGCAGGCTAAACGCCATCAGCCGTGCGCCGGTGTCGAAGCTCAGCGAGAACCAGTCCCAACCGGTCTGATCCTCGGACAAGGGTTGCGAGGACCATTCACGGTCCAGCCAGGCCTGACCGGTCACCACGACACCGCCTTCGGGCAGGTGCAGCGTTCCGGTCACCGCATAGGCGGGCTGCGAGTAGTAATGGCTGGCCTGCCCGTCCGCCGATTTCACGGAAAACCCGTTTTCGCCGTGAAAAACCAGCGGTCCCTCGGCCCTCAGAGACAGGTTATAGCTGAAATCGGCGCCGCGAGCGGTCAGGGTCAGGTCGTCGAAATCCGGCCCCGTCATCTGCCAGTCGTCGATCCAGGCCGAAAATGGCGCGGCGGTGACACCTGACTGCCCGATCCCTCCGCGCGACAGGCGCTCGGCAAAGCGGTGGTAGTCGGGTGTGGTGACGGCGGCGTGCCCCATCCAGAGCTGCGGGCTCTGCCAGCCTTCGGCCTCATGCGGTTTCAGCGCCGAACGGAACAGGGTCCACTGGATGCCGTAGTCCCGGCCATCCTCGCCGGTGAGCGTCGCCGTCACATACCACCATTCGATACGGAACGCCGGGTGGGGGCCGTGATCGGCAGGAAAGTCGAACTCGTAGCCGCGTTGCGGCACGGCAAAGCCCTCGGCCCCAGTGCCCAGCCCGGCAAAGCCCTGCGCCATCGCGGCGATGGGCAGGAACAGGAGCAGGGCGAGGGCCTTAACGTTCATTGGCAAACACTCTTAGCAGGTCCGAGGGCGGCAGCCGCCGTAGCCGGAGCGCCGGTATCGCGGCCGCCAGAGCGGCGGCTAACAGGGCCAGCACCAGCAGCCGGACCCAATCCAGTGGGAACAGATACATAGGCAGCCGCCACCCGAACGCCTCGACATTGATCACCGCCAGCAGTGCCCAGGCCAGCAGCAACCCCAGCGGCAGCGCCAGCAGCGCGGTCAACGCCGCCAGCAGCACGCTGCGCATCAGCTCCAGCCGCGCCAGTTGCGCACGCGTCAGCCCCAGCGCCCAGACCGGCGCCAATTGCGGCAGGCGCTGGGTCCAGAGTGTCAGCAGGCTGGTCAGGATGGCAAAGCTGGCCACACCCAGCGTCAGGATATTCAGGGCGGCAGTCACCACAAAGGTCTTTTCGAAAATCACCATCGACTGCGCCTTGAGCGCGGCCTGATGGATCACCGCGCCGGGCGGCAACTCGAACCGGGTGCGCAGCGCTTGTGCCAGATCCGAAGCCTTCCCGGGCGCGACCCGGACACCGAAGCGGCGATTGGAGGTGCCGGGAACATGTGTGTTCAGAAGCGCCACCGAGACGATGGCCTGACCCGTCGGGTTGCCGTAATCCGAATAGACCCCGGCAATCGGCAATTCCCACCCCGGCAGCACGGTCAGACGGTCGCCGGGCCAGAGATTGGCGCGGCGCGCAAGTTGCTCGTTGATCAGAATGGCTTCTCCAGCGTTAACCCGGTCCCAGACATCCCGGTCCGACGCGATCAGTGGCCAATTCTTACGGTAGGTGAAATGATCGACGATGCCGTAGAGAAACAATGGCCCGGTTTCATGCGCCAGTTCGGTCCGCCGGATCGGCAGCACCGCATCGGCGCGTTGGCTGAGCCAGTCCGCGATCTCGGCGCCCTGTTGGTCGTCCCGGGCGGTGATGTACAGCTCGGAGGTCAGGCGCTGATCCAGCCAGCCTGTGAAGGTCAGACGGAAACTCGACACCATGGTGCCCACCCCGACATTGGCCGCCAGCGCCAGCAGCAGCGCCATCAGCGCCAGCGACAGCCCCGGCAGTTGCGCCCGCATATCCGCCCAGACCCATTGCGCCAGCGGGCACCGCGCGCGCTCGGCGCAAAGCCGCAATATGAGCGACAGAAGCGGCGGCAGCAGCAGTGCCGCCCCCATCAGCAGCCCGCCCAGAAACGCAAAGCCGGCCACCAGCCCGTCGAACAAAAGCACGGCCATGATCCCGCCCGCGATCAGAGCGAGACCGGCAGCGGTCCCGACCAATGCGGACCCCGCCTGCATCCGCCACGCCTGCGCGCCGGGGGCGGCCAGCAGCGGCATCCGCGATAGGCGCCAGAGCGTCTGTGCGCTGGCGATTATCGTGCCGCCCACGGCCATCGCCAGCCCTGAGGCCACCCAGGCCGAGCGCAGCGCCAGTTGTCCATCCACCGGCGCGCCGTAGAGCCCGCGCAGGGTTACCGCAACGTCGGGCAGGAGCGCCCCGGCCAACAGATATCCCAGGATCAGACCAATGGCGCCGCCGAGCAGTGCCAGCACCAGCAGCTCGGCCAGGATCAGCCAGGTCAGCAGCTGCAACGGGACACCCAGTGCGCGCAGGGTGCGGATCATCCCTCGCCGCTGCGCCATCGCCAGCCCCACGGTGCCATGCACGATGAACAGCCCCACGGCAAATGAGAGCAGTCCGAAGGCCGTCAGGTTGAAGTGAAAACTGTCGGTCAGCCGCGCGGTGTCGGTCCTTGCCTCGGGCGGCCTGCGCTCCAGTTCCGGCGCCAGTTCGGCTAGTGGTTGCAGGCCAACGGGCTGATCGGGCAGGATCACCAGTCGGGTGATCTGTCCGGGCTTGTTCAGCAGCCGTTCGGCCACGCCGATATCGGTCAGAATCAGATCCGGCGGCACCGCCTCGCTTGCGATCACCGGCGGCAGGGCGGTTTGCGCGGCCAGTAACGGCGTCAGCTCGGAGCGGGCAAACAGCCGCCCCGGCGCGGTCAGGGCATCTGCCGGGTCGGGTGGGGTTTTGCCACGCTCTGCATCTTCAATCGCAGGCAGCGGAGGGTAGCTCAGCAGGTCCACCCCCATCAGCCGCAGGCTGCGCCCGCCGACCCGCAAGCGCCCTTCGAGCACCGCTGCCAGCTGCCATCCAGCCCGCCGCAGGACCACATAGCGGGACAGGGGGATGGAGCCGCCGGGCGCGTGCAATTCGTCCAACTGGCCCACCGCAAGCTGCGCGTTGGCCCGGGCATAGCTGGCCCGCGCCTCGGAATTGATCGCCTGCACGGCGGACCAGAGTGCGGTCGCCAAAGCGAGCCCGCACAGCAGGGTGACCAGTTGCACCTTGTGGCGCCGCCAATGCGACCAGAGCGCCTGGACCGCAGGCCGGATCATGCGATCCGCCCGCCCGCCAGATGCGCGCGCCGGTCGAGTTGAGCGGCGATCTCGGGCGAGTGGGTGACCAGCAACAGTGCCGCTCCTGAGGCTTTGACCAGATCCAGCATCAGGCCCAGCACCGACGCGCTGGCGGTTTCATCCAGATTGCCGGTAGGCTCATCCGCCAGCAGCAGCTTGGGCCGCACCGCCACCGCCCGTCCGATCGCCACCCTCTGCTGTTGGCCGCCCGAGAGGTGTTCGGGATACCGCGATTGCAGATCGGAAAGGCCCAGCCGGTCGGTCAGCTCGGCCAGCCAGCCGGTGTCCAGCCGCCCCGCCAGACGCGCGTGAAAGGCCAGGTTTTGGGCCACCGTTAGCGAGGGGATAAGGTTGAACTGCTGAAACACCAGCGCCACGCGATCCCGCCGCAGCGCTGCCCGGCCCGCATCATCGAGCGCCGAGAGTGTCACACCGTCCAAGGTGATCTCGCCCGCGCCAAAACCATCCAGTGCGGCGGCGAGATTCAAAAGCGTGCTCTTGCCGCTGCCGCTTTCGCCGGTCAGCGCCAGCGTCTGCCCGGCCTCCAACGTCAAAGACACATCCTGTAACACCGGTCGGCCACCGGGGTAGGTCTTGTGCACATGGTCGATGGTCAGCAGCATCCGGCCCTCGATATTTGGTGGAGCCACAATGTGTACCAAGCAACAAAAGTGTCCAGCGCGGATCCGACAGCGGAGCCATTCGCCGCAGCCGCAGCGGGAGCAACCCTGTGGGCTTGTTCCTCGTGAAACCTCCGTCCATTCTGAGCGCAAACTTTAATTGAGCAGCAGATGAGGCCGGTCGCATGACACTGTCACAACAAATTCTCTGGGGCAGCATGTATCTGGGCCTGTGTTTCGTGATCGAGATCGTGATGCTGACCTGGTGCACCCTGGTCATTCGACGGCTGGCCGAGAAATGGGCGAGCAAGGGCCACACCATCCAAACCGCTTCGCCGATTGCGGTTGCGCTGGGGTTCATCGTGCTAACCCACACGATACAGGTCTGGATATGGGCGATGGTTTGGGTCTTCAGTTCGGTGCTGCCCGACTGGAACAGCGCACTCTATTTCTCGCTCGTGACCTTCACGACACTGGGATATGGCGACATCGTTCTGGGCGAGAATCTGAGAATATTTGGTGCCTTCGCGTCTGTTACCGGGTTGCTGGCGTTTGGTCTTTCCACCGCTTACATGGTGGCGCTGATGACCCGCGTGTTCGAGGATCGCTTTTTGTCATGAAGCGAACCAATCCGGATGGTCACATCGCAACCAAAAAAAAGGCCGCCGGATGGCGGCCTTTCGGTTCGTTTCTAAGCCGAGGATTACTTGATCCGCTGACCGTTGGCCGAAATGTGGCCTTCTTTGTTAATCTCGATCTTCGAGTTCAGCGTGTCCGGTGCGTCGCCCGGTACGGCCAGCATGCCCATCATCATCCGGGCGCCCATGGCGTCGCTGTCCGACATCAGACCCATGCCGATCAGCTTGTCGATCAGCGCGTTGGCGCCTACAAGCTGCAGGTTCGCCTCACCCGAGGGCGCAGGCATGCCGTCGAAGGCCTCGAGGTTGGAATTGTCAAACTCAAATGCACCGGTCCCGGTCAGCTTTGCCCCGACCATCGACACGGTCAATTGGTTGATCGCCAGCGTTTCCAGCTCGCCAGGGGCTGCTTCGGTTGCATCCAGCGTCTCAGCCACGGTCGGGTCGAGGAAATCGACCAGCACCTTGGCGGTACCTGTTGCGTCTAGCGCGATGGTTGCCGGATCGCGAGGTAGCGCGCCAGCAGGATCAAACATGCCCCAAATGATGTCGGACATGGTGAAATCGGTCAGGTTCATGCCAAACGCAAAAGGCTGCGCTTCGTCCGAGGCCTGCACGGGAACGTCGAACTTGATCCCAGCCTGAGCCATTGCCAGTTCGATGGGAAAGGGCAGGTCCTGCGAGGTGACAGACAGCTCGACACTGTTCTGCGCGATGTCATAGCCGATATGGTCGGCATCCATCGCAATCTCAAAAGTTCCGCCCTGTGAGCTGCTTTGCATTCCAAACTGCTCGCCATCCCCGGTGCCCGAAATGTCCGAGCTGCCGGCGCCGTAGGTGAACGCACCTGCAAAGTTGAACCCGGCCTCGATCATGCTCTGATAATCTGCCGCGTTGATCCCCATGGGTATCATCCCGGCGCCTTTGAAGGTCAGCGCATCCATCTTGCCGCTGAACTTGCCCTGATCGTCGGATTCGGGATCGTCAAAGGCGATATCGTAGGTCAGACCATCGGCGGTGAAACTCTGATCGACGTCGCGGTTCTCGCCAATGACCATGCGGGACGTGCCCGCAACCCCGGTCATGTCAAAGGCAACCTTAACCACATCCGAGGGAATGGTTTCGCCATCCGCCTCGACCGAGTCGAGCACCACGCCAAGCCGGCTTGCCGAATAGTCGTAGGTCATGTCCTCGGGCGAGCCCGAAACAAGCATGGTCATGCCGTCATGGGAATAGGTCAGCGCGGCCTTGAACACCTCATCATCGGCGGTGCCGTCAATCACCAGCGGGAATGACGCGGGCAAGCCGATGCTGACGGTGCCGTCACCGTTTTCGGTCATCGTCATTTCGGGGAAGTTCATGGTGAACTGGCCGTCCTGTTCCGGCAGGTCCATCGCGAGGGACACATTGGCAACGGTGGTCACGTTGCCCGAGGTGCTGGCCGTGCCGGAAACCTCATATCCCATCCCGCCCAGATACGCCTGCCAGTCGGCCCAGACGTCATTGGCTGTGAGATCGGCCCAGGCACTCTGAGAAACAACGGCATAGGCAATAACTGCGCCGCAACTGCGGCGGAGGAAAACAGACATAAGGGAACCCTTCTTGATCAATGTCGCATATATCGTCGGGTGTGGCGGCGCGGGCGTCAAGGGGGCAAGGGCTGGACCTTCTCCCCCTTGGCAAAGTACGACTTTCGGAAAGGGCGTCACAACAGGGGTTTGACGATGGATATGCAAGGGAAAACTGTTCTGATCACCGGCGCCAGTCGCGGCATAGGGGCCGAGACCGGGCGCGTTTTTGCCGCAGCCGGTGCAAATGTGGCCCTGGTCGCGCGCAGCGGGCAGGCGATTTCCGCACTGGCTGCCGAGATTGGAGAGCGCGCTCTGGCGCTGCCCTGCGATGTCGGCGACTACGCCCAGGTCGAGCGGGCTGTGGCCACCTGTGTCTCGCATTTCGGCAGTCTGGACGTGCTGATCGGCAATGCCGGGGCGATCGAGCCCATCGCCCATATCGCGCGCGCGGACCCGGCTGCATGGGGGCAGGTCATCGACATCAACCTCAAGGGCGTGTTCTACGGGATGCGGGCGGCTCTGCCGGTCATGCGCGCAGCCGGCGGGGGGACCATCCTGACCATCTCGTCCGGGGCCGCCCATAACCCGGTCGAGGCATGGAGCCATTACTGCGCCTCCAAGGCCGGTGCGGCGATGCTGACCGATTGCGTGCATCTGGAAGAGGCGCATCACGGCATCCGTGCCATGGGCCTGTCTCCTGGCACCGTTGCCACCCAGATGCAGCGCGAGATCAAGGCCTCTGGCATCAACCCGGTCAGCCAGCTGGATTGGGAGGCGCACATCCCAGCCGACTGGCCTGCAAGGGCGCTGTTGTGGATGTGCTCGTCGGATGCGGATGAGTTCTTGGGCACTGAAATCTCGCTGCGGGATGAGGGTATCCGCAAGCGGGCCGGGCTGACATGATCGATCTGGTGAAAGAGGACGGATTGTGGATTGTCACCCTCAACCGTCCCGATAAGGCCAATTCGCTGACCGGTGCGATGCTGGCGGAACTGGCCGGGATCGCTGAGGCCGCGGTTGACGCCAAGGCGTTGATCCTGACTGGGGCTGGCAGCGTATTCAGCGCCGGGGCCGATCTGGACGAGGCGCGGGCGGGTCTTGCCACCTCGGACCTGTGGGAGCGGTTGTCGAACGCCATCGCCGCGCTGCCTTGCCTGACCGTCGCTGCACTGAACGGGACGCTGGCGGGTGGCGCGAATGGCATGGTGCTGGCCTGCGATCTACGCATCGCCGTGCCTGCCGCCAAGTTCTTCTACCCGGTGATGAAGCTGGGCTTTCTGCCGCAGCCTTCGGACCCCAAACGCATGGCCGCCCTGATCGGGCCTTCGCGCACCAAGCTGATCTTCATGGCGGGCCAGAAAATCACGGCGCAGGAGGCCTATGGCTTTGGCCTTGTGGACCGCATCGTTGAACCCGACGCGCTGATGCCCACTGCGCGCGAGTTGGTGGCCGACAGTGTGGCCGCCCGGCCCAAGATCGCTGTAGGTATTGCGGAGATGTGTCGATGAGACTTTCAGCGTTGCGGCTGCGCGTGGCCGATCCCGAAAGGCTGGCCCGGTTCTACGCCGATGTTCTTGGCATGACGGCCCGGCCTCAGGGCGCCAACTGGCGGGTGGGCTATAACGGCGCAGATGCCGACCTGCTGCTGATGCCGGGCGGCGGAGCATATACTCATGACCGGGGCCAGCGTTATTGGAAGATCGGGATCACCTTGCCCAATGTCGATCTAGCCACCGATTATCTGCGCAAACAGGGGGTCGAGGTCAGCGACCCGCACCAGTTCCTCGATATCGGTTACATGTGCCATCTGGCGGATCCCGAGGGGTTCGTGATCGAGCTGCTGCAACATGATTTCGAGGGCAACCGGCCCGGGGGTGCAGGCGATCCTGCCCAGCCCTTCGCCGGGGCCTGCATCGGCCAGATCACCCTGCGCACCGGCGATATCGCGGCGGAGGAGACGCGCTGTAAAGCGCTGGGCATGCGGCTGCTTTCAATTCAGGAAGTCGCACCCTACGGCTTTGACCTGCACTTCTACGCGTTCACTGTCGACACCCCGCCTGATCCCGATCTGTGGTCAGCCAATAACCGCGAATGGCTGTGGAAGCGCCCCTACACCACGCTGGAATTCCAGCACATTCCTGGCGCGAGCTTCGTGCCGACGCCTGACTATCGCGGGATGGAGATCGAAGGTTTGACAGAGGCCGCAAGCGACGCATTCGGTGATCCGCTTCTGCCCGGCTGATCACCGCACCCGCCGCTTGCCCGGCACTTTCGACCGGAACCCGGGCGGGCGTTTACGCACCCAGCCAAGGAATTTTGCCAGCCGGGGATGGGCGCGCAGCGCCTCGACGGTGCTGTAGTCGCGCGCCAGCTCTGTCTCGGTCAGCGTGGCGTGGATTTCCTTGTGACATATCTGGTGCAGCAACACCGTCGGCCCGCCCTTGCCACCCTTCAGCTTGGGGATCAGATGGTGCAGGCTTCCGGACCCATCGGGGATCGGGCGGTCGCAAAGCAGACAAATCGGTTCGGTCATTAGGGTCCTGTTTTTCTTGCCGTCCACGTCGTAGACAGACATGACACTGCATCGAATGGTAACGGGTTGGCGTGAGGGAGCAATGGAAGTCGGATTTGATTTTATGCAGGAACTGACCGAGCAGTCCCTGCGCTTGCGTGATACCGCACTGTCATGGGTGTCCAGCCCTGCCGCGTGGTCGCAATTCGCGCTGTTGGTGGTAGCCTTTCTGGCGGCGCTGCTGGTGGCGCGGCGGCTGCGTGGACCGCTGACACGCTTGCTGACCCCGTCCGAAGAGCAGCAAGGGCCGGTGGCCAAGACGCGCCGGTTCATCCTGATTTTCGTACCACTGCTGCTGCCGCTTCTGGCCTATGCCTTCACCGGCATTGGTGAAAGCGTCACTCGCTCGCTCTTTGGCTCGGGCGCGGTGATTGCCTTTGGCAAGCGCGTGTTCCTGTTCCTCGCCGCCCGCATCCTGGTGCGCGAGATCATCACCGACCCGCTGATGAAGCTTCTGGGCCGCTACGTCCTGATCCCGGTCGCCGCGCTTTATGCCCTGGGCCTGCTGGAACCGGTGATGGCCAAGTTGGATGAGACCATCGTACCACTCGGAAACCTGTCCTTTTCGCTGCTGTTCGCGCTGCGCTTCATCGTCGTGGGTGGCGCGATCTTCTGGCTGGGGCGGTGGTCCAACGACCAATCCGCGCAATTCCTGAAAAAGCAGGAGGATATGCGCCCGGCCATGCGCGAACTGACTGCCAAGGCCATCGAGATCGGCATATTTGGCGTCGCCTTCCTGCTGGTGATGAACATCATGGGCATCAGCCTGACCTCACTGGCGGTTCTCGGCGGTGCGATTGGTGTCGGGCTGGGCTTCGGTCTGCAAAAGATCGCATCGAACTTCATTTCCGGCCTTATCCTGCTGCTGGAAGGGCAAGCGACAGTGGGCGATTATGTCGAACTCGATGGCGGCGAGGCCGGCATTATCGTCAAGATGGGCGCCCGCGCGGCGATCCTTGAAACCTATGACGGGCGCTGGATCGTGGTCCCGAACGAGGATTTCATCACCACCCGCGTGGTCAATTTCTCGGACAGCGGCTCGGCCAACCGGTATGAGGCGCCGTTTTCCGTCAGTTACGACACCGACATCAATAAGGTGCCTGCTTTGGTCGAGGCGGCGGTGGCTAAGCACCCCGGCGTGCTGGACAAGCCGTTTCCGCCCGATTGCGAGTTGCGCGGATTCGGCGACAGCGGGGTGGATTTCGCGGTCGAGTTCTGGGTCGAAGGGATTGATGACGGCCGCAACAAGTTCATGTCGGATGTACTGTTCCTGATCTGGAACGCGCTGAAAGAGCATGAGATCGAGATTCCCTATCCGCATCGGGTGGTGGAGCTTTCGGGCTCGATCGAGACCCGCACGGGATGACGCAAGCGGTTGTGGTCGGGGCCGGACCGGCGGGGCTGATGGCTGCCGAGGAGCTGGCCCGCGCCGGTATCTCGGTGCTGGTGGCCGAGGCCAAACCCTCGGTCGCGCGCAAGTTCCTGATGGCGGGCAAATCGGGGTTGAACCTGACCAAGGACGAACCGTTCGACGATCTGATGCGCGCCTACGATGCGGCTGAGAACTGGCTGCATCCGATGATCGCCGACTTCGATGCCCAAGCAGTTCAGGACTGGGCGCGCGGCTTGGGGCAGGAGCTGTTTACCGGCTCGACTGGGCGGGTGTTTCCCAAGGCGATGAAAGCCTCACCGCTGTTGCGCGCCTGGCTGGAGCGGCTGGGCAGGCTGGGGGTCCAGATTCGGACCCGCTGGCGCTGGACCGGTTGGGAGGATGAGGCGCCGCGTTTCGACACGCCCGAGGGCGTGCAGCGGGTTGCGGCACAGGCCACGGTGCTGGCGTTGGGCGGGGCGAGTTGGACTCGGTTGGGCTCGGACGGTGCATGGGCGCAGTTATTGGCGGGGCAGGGTGTCGAGCTTACGCCTTTCGCGCCTGCCAATGCGGGTCTCCTGGTGGACTGGTCGGAGCACACGCGATCAAGATTTGGCCACCCGCTGAAGAATGTCGCTCTGCAGGCGGGCGGTGTGCGGACCCGGGGCGAGGCGGTGATCTCGGAGTGGGGTCTGGAAGGCGGGGGGGTTTACACGATCTGCAAGGCGGTGCGCGAAGGTGCGGTGCTGAGCGTTGACATGCTGCCCGACCTGCCGATTGAGGACGTGGCCCGCCGTCTCTCCAGACCGCGCGGCAAGGCGAGCCTGTCGAACCATCTTCGCAAGGCGTTGAAACTGGGGCCCGGGCGGCTGGCGCTGCTGATGGAGTTCGGGCGGCCTCTGCCGCGGGACGCCTCGGATCTGGCACGGCTGATCAAGGCGGTGCCAGTCCGTCATGCCGGTTTGCGCCCGATAGACGAGGCGATCTCGACCGCTGGTGGCGTGGCAAGCGCGGCACTTGATGACGGACTGATGCTGAAGGCGCTGCCGGGGGTCTTCTGCGTCGGAGAGATGCTGGATTGGGAGGCGCCGACGGGTGGCTACCTGCTGACCGGTTGCTTTGCCACCGGTCGCTGGGCGGGCCGCTCTGCTGCAAGCTGGCTGCGTCAGCAGGACCAGGCACAGGCATAGTCAGAGGCGAACGAGCCGCTTGAACGCGGCTTAAGCGGTTTTCAAACCGCTTCAAGGCGTTCGCAAACGCCTTGGCTGCCCTTGGCTAACGTCGCGCTCAGCTCTCCGCCAGGGCGCCCATGCGTTGGAATGCAGGGCGATTGCGCAACTCATTGCCATAGGCCCTCAGCGTCTCGGAATTCATCGGGAAATCGAACCCCTTTGCCCAGCTCATGCAGTGACCACACAGTATATCGGCAATTGTCATCTTTTCGCCCTGCAGAAACGGGCCCCGGAACCGCTCGCCCATCCTCTGGAAATTCCGGTCGAACTCCCATTTCGAGGTCTCGACGATCTGCGGCACCCTTTTGTCCTCGGGCAGGATGAACTTGTGCCGGGTGGCCGTCCAGAGCAGCGCGTCGAACTCATCGACCAGCGCGAGCAGGAGCGAATCCTGCTGGGCGCGTTCCGGGGTGCCCGCCGGGTGGGTAAAAGCGCCGTGTTTATCCGCAAGATAGGTCATGATCGCGCAGGAATCGGTTAGCACCGTATCGCCATCCACCAGCACCGGGATCTTGCCGGACGGGTTCACCTCCAGCACCTGCGGGTCATGCGGACCCACATCGATGAATTCGTACTCCTGCTCCAACTCTTCGAGCAGCCACAGAACCCGCGAAGCACGGCTTTGGATACGTCCGTAAAGCTTGTACATGGCGGCAATCCCTGTTGATCCGTTCGCATCGAAGGATGAGGCGATGCGTTTGGGCGTCAAGGGGAACACCCGGTCACGTCACCTCAGCGTGAGCGGGCCAGCATCGCCAGACGGATCATCGCCCGTTCGACCAGCGCCATGGCGGGCGCCACTTGGCCTGCCGATCGCAGTTGTAGGTCGGTATCGGTCAGCACCGTCAGCGCGGTTTCCAGCCTGGGCGCTCCCCAGCCCTGCGCCTGCCGCAGGATGCGGTCGCGGCGCTTACCGTAGACCGGCGGGCGCAACTTGCCGATGCCCTGCGCCGCGCCGCCGGGGTCCGAGGCGCAGGCATAGAGCGTGCGGAAATGGCGGGTGGCGCCGATGCAGAGCGAGACCGCGTTGGTGCCCTGCGCCTGGAGGCGGCGGATCAGCGGCCCGATCTCACCCGTGCGGCCCTCGGCCACCACGTTAAGCACATCGTCCAGCGCCGCCTCGGTCGAGCGCGGGGCGCAGGCGTCGATATCCTCAAGCGTCAGGTCCGACGCGTCGCCGCGCTTGTAGAGCGCCAATTTCTCGATGGTTTGCGTGAAGTCTCCGGGACCAAGCTCGCCCGCTAGATCGGTGAGCGCAGCCATCGAATCGCGCGGCACGGCCTGAATTCCAGCCTGCGCCAGCGTCCGCTCGATCTCGGCGCGCGAGGGCGGGTCGTCATAGATACCCACCGCATAGGCGTTGGGATGCGTCTCGAAAGCCTTGCGGATCTTGGAGCTGGGTTTCAGCTGGCCCGCTGTGACGACGATCTGCGCATCACCCGGGGTCCAATCCTCGAGCGCGGTCAGAATCGCCGGGGCGGCGGTGTCCGTGGCGTCCTCGACAAAGGCCGCCCGGGGTCCGGGAAAGAACCCAACCGCCTTGATCGCGTCCAGCAGCAGCGCCGGATCGCCACGCAGATCGGAACCCGGTATACGGGTCAGCCGCATCTCTTCCTCGGCCCCGTCACCCAGCAGCGCACCGATCACCTGCTGCCGCTTGAGCGCCACCCGCATCGCGTCCGCGCCGTAGATCAGCAGCCCCGCCTTGCCCGCGTCGGGCTTGGCGAAATAGCCGTCCGCCTCGCGCGGGCTGAGTTTCATGAGGGCAGGTCCACCGTGGCAATGAGCTGCGTGGTCAGCTGATCGGCGAGAATAGTCATCAACCGCTCGCGCGCATCGCGCTCACCCGCCAGCGTTTCCACGGTTGAGCCGGTGGCCGAGTAGCCAGTGAAATTGTCCACCTGACCCGAGGCCACGACCGCGCCGTTGTCGATCTGGGTCAGGGTGTATCTGACTTTGCCGACGATGGTGAAACGGGTGGTTTCGTTGGTCGCGGTGATGGCCTGACCCTGACGGAAGGTATTCAGCCGCACATTCAGGTTATAGTCGGCTCCCGAGCCCGCCTGGCGCCCCAGCCTCTGTTCGAGATTCTGCACCAGCAGATAGGTCTCGACCGAGTTCGGAGCCGAGACCTGAACCTTGCCATCTAGTGCCGCGCCCGAGCCTCCGGGGGCATAGACCGGTTCGAACCCGCAGGCGGCTATCGCCAGCGGGAGCATCAGCAGAGTTCTGCGGACCACGCGTGTTGCGTTCATTTGCATTTTCTCCACCCGCATGGATCGTTCAGCGCAGCATACCTTATAGCGCAAAACCGGTTCCCACTTTTGCGCGGCATGCTTCAGACAACGACATTCACGATCCGGCCCGGGACAACGATTACCTTCTTTGGCGCAGCGCCATCCAGCGCCTTCTGCACAGCTTCGGTGCTGAGCGCGACTTTTTCAACCTCTGCCTTGTCCATATCCTTGGCCACGCTGATTTCGGCGCGGCGCTTGCCGTTGATCTGGATCGGCAGGGTGACGGTGTCATCGACCAGCATCTCTTCGTCGGCCACGGGCCAGGGTGCGGTGACGATCAGCCCTTCGCCTCCCAGCAACTGCCAGAGTTCTTCGGACAGATGCGGCGTCATCGGCGACATGAGCTGTGCCAGCGTCCTGGCTGCCTCGCGCTTGGCGGTGGTGCCTGCCTTGGATTTGGCCAGCGTGTTGGTGAAGGCGTAGAGCTTGGCGATCGAGGCGTTGAATCCGAAGGATTCCACGCCCACCGTCACGTCATGGATGGTCTTGTGCATCTCGCGCAGCAGGGCTTCGTCCTCGCCATTGGCGGGGTTGTCCGATGCGGCGACCTCGGAGGCGATGCGATAGACGCGGCTCAGGTGTTTGTGCGCGGCCTCGGCACCGGCGGCTGTCCACTCCACGTCGCGCTCGGGCGGCGAATCGGACAGTACGAACCAGCGCGCGGTGTCGGCGCCGAAGGCTGAGATGATGTTGACCGGATCGACCACGTTCTTCTTGGACTTGGACATTTTGGCCGAGGGGATGATTTCAACTGTTTCTCCGGTAGCCTTTAGAACAAAGCCTGTTTCTCTTTCGACTCTGGGTTGCCCGTCAGGTTTAGTTACCAAAGCGCTGCCCGAAACTTGTACTGCAGGCAATGTTACATCGCCGCTTGCTTCGACAGTTGCGTTCGCGGCTTCATAGACTGCTTTTGTGGAAACTTCTTCCGGCAGGTGATAGACCGGACGGCCTTTATCGTCGCGGGTTTGATAAATTTCATGTGTCACCATGCCCTGCGTGAACAGTGCATCGAAGGGCTCGATGGCCTTTTTCGGCAGGTGCCCGGTGATCTGCATCGCCCGCGCGAAGAAGCGGGAATAGAGCAGGTGCAGAATCGCGTGCTCGATGCCGCCGATATACTGGTCGACATTCATCCAGTATTCCGCCTCGGCCAGATCGGTGGGTGTGTTGGCGTGGGGAGCGGTGAAACGGGCGAAATACCATGACGAATCGACGAAGGTGTCCATCGTGTCGGTTTCGCGTTTGGCGGGCGCTCCGCAGGAGGGGCATTCGCAGTCACGCCAGGTCGGGTGGCGGTCCAGCGGGTTGCCCGGTTTGTCGAACGATACGTCATCGGGCAGGCGGATGGGCAGGTTCTCTTTCTTCTCGGGCACCACACCGCAGCTGTCACAATGCACCACCGGAATCGGGCAGCCCCAATAACGCTGACGGGACAGACCCCAGTCGCGCAGGCGGTATTTGGTGACGCCTTCGCCCCAACCCGCCTTTTCAGCAAAATCCACGGTGGCGTTGATCGCTTCATCACCCGTGGCTTCGGTCAGACCGGCGAAATGATCCACCCAGCGCACCTTTTCGGTCTTGGGGGGGACGAAAGCGATCTTGTCGACCGGCGTATCATCACCCAGTGCAAAGAACGTATCGATCACGGGCAGGTCGTATTTGCGGCAGAAGTCCAGGTCGCGTTGGTCATGCGCCGGGCAGGCAAAGACTGCACCGGTGCCGTAATCCATCAGGATGAAATTCGCGATCCAGACCGGCAGTTCCCAATTCGGATCCAGCGGGTGTTTCACCCGGATGCCGGTGTCATAGCCCAGCTTCTCGGCGGTCTCGATGGCCTCTTCCGTGGTGCCGCCCTTGCGGCATTCCGCAACAAATTCAGAGACTTCCGGGTTCTCGGCCTCAAGCTGTTTGGCAATCGGATGATCTGGCGAGATGCCGACAAAAGACGCGCCCAACAGCGTGTCGGGACGGGTGGTGTAGACGGTGATTGGCTCTGCGGCATCGGTGCGCTCGAACGAGAATTGCAGGCCACGCGACTTGCCGATCCAGTTCTCCTGCATTAACCGCACCTTGGCGGGCCAGTTCTCAAGCGTATCCAGCGCCGAGAGCAGTTCTTCGGACATTGAGGAGATATTGAAGAACCACTGCGTCAACTCGCGCCGCTCGACCAGCGCGCCCGAGCGCCAGCCACGCCCGTTCTCGACCTGCTCGTTGGCCAGCACGGTCATGTCCACCGGGTCCCAGTTCACCACGGCGTTCTTGCGATAGACAAGACCCGCGTTGAGCATATCCAGGAACAGTGCCTGCTGCTGGCCGTAGTATTCCGGATCACAGGTGGCAAATTCGCGGGACCAGTCGATGGAAAGCCCCAGAGGCTTCATCTGCCCGCGCATGTCGGCGATGTTGCCATAGGTCCACTCCTTCGGATGACCGCCAATGGCCATTGCGGCGTTTTCCGCCGGCATCCCGAACGCGTCCCAGCCCATCGGGTGCAGCACGTTGTGGCCGGTCGCCAGTTTGTGCCGCGCGATCACGTCGCCCATCGTGTAGTTGCGCACGTGCCCCATATGGATGCGTCCCGAAGGGTAGGGGAACATCTCAAGCACGTAGTATTTGGGCTTGTCGCCATGCCGGGTCGCAGTGAAAATCCCGGCCTTGTCCCAGGCCTCTTGCCATTTTGCTTCGATTTCGGTGGCGGAGTAGCGCGACATCGTGCGGTCCTTCGTGAATGAAAACGCCGGGTGTGAACCCGGCGTGGTGATAGAGCGTATCTCGTCCGGATTCTAGAGTCTGCCGTCGGCGATGCGTAGCTGACGCGCCCGCGACAGGATTGCGTCCTCGACTGCGCGGGTTGTTGCCGGGCTGACCGCGCGGCCACCGCTGGACTGCAGGGCAACATTCAATGCACGTGCCTCAAGCGCGGGATCCTTGATATGCACGGTTGCGCGATAGGACCGCCCGCCACCCGGAGGGGTGCCGTATCCGGTGACAATGACGCCGGTGAACGGATCGACGGACTGCACCGGAAGAAAGCTCAGAACATCCAGTGTGGCAGCCCAGAGATAGCGGTTAACCTGAGTCGTTTGCTCGGCATTGGAGCGGTCGAAGATGTCCCAGATGGTCGAGCGATCTTCGTCAAAGGTGTCGTCCGGATTCCCACCGATCACGTTTTCATTAAAGGCGGGCGGGCCGCTCCTCCGATTCCCGCAAGCGGCTACGGCGGTTATCAGCACAATAAAACCCAGAATCGTCAGCCGGCGCATATCGGGCAGGTCCTGTTACTTGGATCAACTTGTCAGGCATTACTCCTAGACAAGCCCTTGGGCCGCAACAACCCTATTCTTTATGGATGTATTCTTGGCTGTCCAATCCGGGGCTGCTTAAGACTGTG
The DNA here is from genome assembly GCF_013031405.1 of Ruegeria sp. HKCCD8929. Lineage (GTDB taxonomy): Bacteria > Pseudomonadota > Alphaproteobacteria > Rhodobacterales > Rhodobacteraceae > Ruegeria. The sequence continues at coordinate 124,643 of NZ_WPZY01000008.1, forward strand.
GCATCCTTGCACCAATTTCGGGCGAATGGGCGGGATCAATTTAAGGCAAGCTTGCGCAAACCACCCAAAAAGAGCGACACGGTGTGCGTGCTGAGACATGTGCGACGAGGCATGTGTCGAGTAGAATCTTAAGAACCGAGGGAAACAAGATGAAAAAAGTTCTCTTCGCGACTACTGCGCTGATGGCAACTGCAACCGTTGCATCCGCAGACATCGCAAACATCCGCATGAGCGGTTATGGCCGGTTCGGCCTTGGCTACTTGGAAGATCGTGAACTCAATGGTGGCGACGCCGGCGTGTCCGACACCATCCTGGTGCACCGCTTCCGTCTGAACATCGATGCCGTTGCCGAATCCGATGGCGGCGTTGAGTTCTCGGGCCGTGTTCGTCTGCAGGCTGACGAAGATGCTGACAGCGGCGAAGCAAACGCAGCCGGTCTGAACGGTGCACGTTTCACCGTTGCATATGGCGGTCTGCGTGTCGACGTCGGCAACGTGGCTGGCGCAATCGACAACTTGGCCAACTACTACGGCAACGAGCCTGGCCTGGAAAACTTCGTCGGTCAGTACTCGGCTGTTGACTATAGCTTCATGGGCTACTCGTCGACTGGCGCAGGCAGCAACGGTGTGTTCTTCAACTACGCGGTTGGCGATTTCGGTTTTGCTGCATCGTATGATGAGAACAGCGCTCCGATCGACGCAGACAACCGTGGCGACCGCTGGGACCTGAGCGCGACTTACTCGTTCAACAACATCACCGCGGCCATCGCATACGGTGAAAACGACGCCAACGAAGAACTGCTGGTTCTGACTCTGGGCGGCGACTGGGGTCCCTTCTCGGGTACTCTGTTCGTTGGTGACGAAACCGTGACTGACGCAACCGGTACAACCGAAGACGCTAGCCGTTCGGACACCTTCTATGGTGTGTCGGCTGCCTATGAAGTTGGCGCCGCAACCACGGTGACCTTCGCCTATGGCGACGGTTCGGGCGATGCTGACGAACGGCATGTTGGTCTTGGCTTCATCCACGATCTGGGCGGCGGTACCTCGCTGCGTGGTGGTATCGGCAGCATCGATCCGGGTACTGCAGGTGATGACTATCTCCGCGCAGACTTCGGTGCACGCTTCGACTTCTAAGTCGACGTAAACCGCAAGGTTTTGGGCAGGTCTTCGGACCTGCCCTTTTCTTTTGCCGCCACATGGTGTTTCTCTGCCGGCAAAGCAGACTTGAGGAGCCCCATGCCGCTGCAAGACATCACCGCCCGCATTGCTAAGGCCGAACAGGCGGCTGGCCGTCCCGAAGGATCGGTCAAGCTGATCGCCGTATCCAAGGTTCAGCCCGACGAGCGGGTCGAAGCGGTGTTGGAGCAGGGGCATCGTTGTTTCGGTGAAAATCGGGTGCAGGAGGCCGCGGGCAAATGGCCCGGCTTCATGGAGCGGTTCAACGGGATCGACCTGCATCTGATCGGCCCTTTGCAGACCAACAAGGCGAGGCAGGCGATGGAGCTGTGCCACGCGATCCACTCGGTCGACCGGCCCAAACTCGCCAAGACACTGGCGCGGCTGGCGCAGGAGCTGGGCAAATGCCCGGACCTATTCGTTCAGGTGAATACCGGCGAGGAAGAGCAGAAGGCCGGGGTCATGCCCGCTGACGCTGACGAATTCATCGCCGAGTGCCGCGCGCTCGATCTGCCGATCCAAGGGTTGATGTGCATCCCGCCGGTTGACGAAGAACCCGCGCTGCATTTTGCTCTTCTGGCCAAGATTGCCGAGCGTAACGGACTAAAAGGCCTGTCCATGGGCATGAGCGGCGACTTCGAATCCGCCATCGCGCTGGGCGCGACCCATGTGCGGGTGGGTTCGGCCATTTTTGGTGAGCGGGTCAGACCTCAGGGATGATCAACCGGGTGCCAGGCGCGATGCGTTCCGCGATCCAGCGCAGGTGGTCGCGACGGAAGGCAACGCAACCCTCGGTCGGATAGCCGGGACGGCGCCATTGGTGTAAAAAGATCGCCGAGCCGCGCCCGGGTACCGCATCGGGCCAGTTCCAGTCAGTGATCAGCACCAGATCATAGAGCGGATCGGCGCGGCGCAGCCGTTCGTAGCTATGCCCATAAGGCGCGCGGACCAGACGATTGTAACTCGCGTCCCGCACATCGTCCGACCATAGATCGCCGGGGCCAATGGGTCGCGCCCAAGGGGCAGGGGCCGTGATCCGGTCGGGGCGATAAAGCATGCCTACGATCCGATGGATGCCAGTTGGCGTGGCGCCATCGCCTTCGCGTTTGTCAGCGCTCAGCCCGCCCTTACCGATGGCGCAGGGAAACCGCCGCCCGTAAAACCGCACACCTAGCGGCGCCAGCACCAGATCGTGTGGGTTCACAGCAGATGGCCCGACTTGGCCGCCTTGGTGGCCAGATAGCCGCGGTTATGCGCGGTTTCGCCGACTTTGAGCGGCACGCGCTCAGTTACGGCGATACCAGTGTGCTCCATCATAGCGATCTTGGCCGGGTTATTGGTCAACAAACGCACCGAGCGGAACCCCAGCGATTTCAGGATGTCCGAGCCCAGACGGAAATCGCGCTCGTCATCCTCAAACCCCAGCCGGTGATTGGCCTCGACCGTGTCGAACCCCTGATCCTGCAGGAAATAGGCGCGCATCTTGTTGGCCAGGCCAATCCCACGCCCCTCTTGATTGAGGTACAGCAACACACCCGCCCCCTCGGTCCCCATCTGCGCCAGCGCGCCGCGCAACTGCGGGCCGCAGTCGCATTTTAGGCTGCCCATCAGGTCGCCGGTGAAACAGGCCGAATGCAGCCGGGCCAGAACCGGCTTGTCCCGGTCGGGGCGGCCAATCTCGACCGCGTAATGCTCTTCGCCGCCATCGTCGGGGCGGAAGACATGCAGGCGCCCAGCCTCGGACACTTCCATCGGCAGGCGTGCGGCCACCACCTCGCGCAGCGGGCTGCGTTCGGTCAGATGCGGCGCGGCGCGGGCGTGGTCGATGCAGGTCAGGCCGTGTGCTGCGGCAAAGCCGCTCCCGTCCTCGATGGGCAGAACCACGGCTGCGGGCAACAGTCGCGCGGATTTGGTCAGCGCGATGGCGATCCGATGCAGGTTGGCGCTGCCCTGCCGCTCGGTCATCAGCGGGCCCTTCATCGGCGCGTTCAGATCGTCGGACGGGTCGGCCAATGCCTGCACCCAGCTAAGGTCCGCATCCGCCGGGATCAGGACCCGCGCCAGATCGCCGTCATAGGCCCGCGCCTTGAGCGTTTCGGCCCGTCGCACAGTGATCGCAATCACCGGCTCACCTCCCAGTGCCCGCAGATCCGCCAGCCGCTGCGCACTGAGCGCCTCGGCCGACAGCGACAGCACGCTGAACCCGGTGTCATCGGTCAGCACCACGGGCACCCCCATCCGCAGATCGGCCCGCGCCCGCGCCAAGAGTTCGGTGATGTCGGGAATGAGACTCATGCCTGTTATCCTGTAACGTTCAGCGCCTTACCTAGTCGTTCCTGAAAGAAATGTGAAACAAATCCCGGACTACAGACACGAGGGCGTGAGAGAATTGCAGCATATCTTGCCGATGGAGCAGTCCACGCTCAAGTGTTGCGAAACGGCAAAGGAGGACCGGGAAATGGCTCAGCTCAAGAAGATCCTGCTGGTGGATGACGACGAGGATTTGCGCGAGGCGCTCAGCGAGCAATTGGTGATGACCGAGGATTTCGACGTGTTCGAAGCCGCTGATGGTCAGGGTGCGATGGAGCGGGCGAAAGAGGCGATTTACGATCTGGTCATCCTGGACGTGGGTCTGCCCGATACCGATGGCCGTGAGCTTTGTCGTCTGATGCGTAAGCAGGGGGTCAAGAGCCCGATCCTGATGCTGACCGGTCATGACAGCGATGCCGACACCATTCTGGGCCTCGACGCCGGCGCCAACGATTATGTGTCCAAGCCGTTCAAGTTCCCGGTCCTGCTGGCCCGTATTCGTGCCCAGCTGCGCCAGCATGAGCAATCCGAGGACGCGGTTTTCGTGCTGGGGCCCTACACGTTCAAACCGGCGATGAAGATGCTGATCACCGAAGAGGACCGCAAAATCCGGCTGACCGAGAAAGAGACGAACATCCTCAAGTTCCTTTACCGCTCAACCGACGGTGTTGTGGCGCGGGATGTGCTGCTGCATGAGGTGTGGGGCTACAATGCGGGCGTCACCACGCACACATTGGAAACCCATATCTACCGTTTGCGCCAAAAAATCGAGCCCGATCCCTCGAACGCACGCCTTCTGGTGACGGAATCCGGCGGGTATCGGCTGGTTTCTTAAATGCAAAGGTAGATTGATTTGGATCAAAGTGATACTTTGGTCACATATTTAGAGTTCAACCATCCCGCGCATGTCCGGGTTATGACATGTACCTCCCTGTTGGACTGGCCGGGCCTCGTGCCCGGCCTCTTTTTTGTGGCACCTGCCCCATGGCATCCCGGGCGCCCTCACGTTAGGCTGCGCGAAAATCCGACAGTGGAAGACGCGCCATGCCCATTACCCTCGCCACCTGGAACATCAACTCGGTCCGCCTGCGCGAACCCATCGTGCTAAAGCTGTTGCAGGAAGAGGCGCCGGATGTGCTCTGCCTGCAGGAGTGCAAATCGCCGGTCGAAAAGATCCCGACCGAGGCGTTTGCCGAGCTGGGATACTCCCACCTGATCGCGCGCGGGCAAAAGGGGTATAACGGCGTCGCCATCCTGTCGCGCCTGCCGATCGAGGATATTGGTGACAAGGATTTCGCCGGTCTGGGTCATGCCCGTCACGTGGCGGGGCGGCTCGAAAACGGCGTGATCATCCATAACTTCTATGTCCCTGCCGGCGGCGATGTACCGGATCGCCAGGTGAACAAGAAATTCGGGCAAAAGCTCGACTACCTTACCGATATGCGCGACTGGTTCCGGGCCGAGACGCCCGAGAAATCCATCCTGGTGGGTGACCTCAACATTGCCCCGCGTGAGGATGACGTCTGGTCGCACAAGCAGTTGCTCAAGGTCGTCTCGCACACGCCTATCGAGGTCGAGCATCTGGCCGAGACACAGGACGCGGGCGGCTGGATCGACATCACGAGGCGGGACATTCCCGAGGGGCAGCTCTATAGCTGGTGGTCCTACCGTGCGCGCGACTGGGATGCGGCGGACAAGGGTCGGCGGCTTGATCATGTCTGGGCCACGCCCGATATCGCGAATTCCGGCCATTCCAGCCGCATCTTGCGTGATGCGCGCGGGTGGGAGAAACCTAGCGATCACGCGCCGGTTTTTGCGACCTTCGATCTGTAAGGTCAGGCACACGAGCCGAAATAAGCATCAACTCCTCTCTTGGTTTCCCAGCTCAGCCGCTGCATATAGAGGCCAAGTCCGAACCGGAGAATATGAGCCATGGAAATTCTAAGCGGCGCAGATGGCGCCTCAGCCCCCGACCTGATTAAGGACACGACCGAGGCCACGTTCATGACTGACGTGATCGAGGCCAGCCAGCAGGTTCCGGTGATCGTGGATTTCTGGGCGCCGTGGTGCGGCCCCTGCAAGACGCTTGGCCCGCAGCTGGAAGAGGCCGTGACCGCCGCCAAGGGCGCGGTGAAGATGGTCAAGGTCAATGTTGACGAAAATCAGATGATCGCGGGCCAGATGCGAGTGCAGTCGATCCCGACGGTTTATGCCTTCTACAAGGGCCAACCGGTCGATGGGTTCCAGGGTGCGGTGTCCGGATCCGAGATCAAGGCCTTTGTCGACCGCGCGATCGCTGCAGGCGGTGGAGAGGCGCCCGGGGACCAGTTGGCCGATGCCGTGGCCGCCGCCGAAGAGATGCTGGAGCAGGGCGCTGCGGTCGATGCGGCCCAGACCTTTGCCGCCATTCTGGGCGAAGATCCAAAGCACGCCGCCGCCTATGGCGGTCTAGTGCGCGCCCACATCGCCACAGGCGATCTCGATCAGGCCGAAGCGGTTCTGAACGGCGCCCCGGCCGAGATTTCGGCCTCGCCCGAACTGGAAGCGGCCCATGCGCAGCTTGAGCTAGCCCGCCAGGCCGCCGATGCCGGCCCTGTGGCCGATCTGACCGCCGCGGTCGAGGCCAACCCGGACGACCATCAGGCCCGGTTCGATCTGGCGCAGGCGCTGCATGCCAATGGCGATGTCGAAGAGGCTGTCGCGCAACTGCTGGAACTGTTCCGCCGTGACCGCGAGTGGAACGACGCGGCCGCCAAGACGCAGCTTTTCACCATCTTCGATGCGCTCAAGCCGAACGATCCGGTGGTGCTGAACGGCCGACGCAAGCTCAGCTCGATGATATTTGCCTAAATCCGGATCAGGGCTACACTCGGGTACATGATGCACCCCGCCGATCTGCCGGATACGATCTCGGTCTTCCCGTTGCCCGGGGCGCTGTTGCTGCCCCGGTCGCGCCTGCCGCTGCACATCTTCGAGCCGCGCTACCTGCAGATGCTGGACGATGCGCTGAAAACGCCGCAGCGGCTGATCGGAATGGTGCAGCCCAACCCGTGCCAGAGCAGCGACGACAAGCTGCACATGATCGGCTGCGCCGGGCGCGTCACCCAATTTTCCGAAACCGAGGATGGGCGCTATCTGATTACGCTCAGCGGTATTTCCCGGTTCCGGGTCCGGTCCGAGGTTGAGGGGTTCACCCCCTACCGGCGTTGCGAAGTGTGTTGGAACGGGTTCGAACGCGATCTGGGACGCGCCGAGGCCGATCAGGAGTTTGACCGGATGCGGTTCCTGCGCCTGCTCGAGCGGTTCTTCAGCGCCAAACAGCTTTCGACCGATTGGGAGACGCTGAAGGATGCCGACGACGAATTGCTGGTCAATTCGCTGTCGATGCTGCTGGATTTCGACCCCGAGGACAAACAGGCCCTGCTTGAGGCGCCTTGCCTGGCCACCCGGCGCGAGACGCTGGTTACGTTGATCGAGTTCGCCCTGCGCGGTGGCTCAAACGAGGAAACCCTGCAATGACCGAAACCCAACCCGATTTCGATCGCCGCATGCTCGAAGCGCTGGTCTGTCCGCAGACCCACGCCACGCTGGAATATGATGCCGAGCGGCAGGAGCTGGTGTCCCGGGGGGCGGGCCTCGCTTTTCCCATCCGTAACGGTATCCCGGTGATGCTGGTGGATGAGGCGCGCACGCTGGACTGAGCGAGCACGCCCGGAAGGGCGGATGAGCGGCTCAGATAGCGCGCCCCTGCAGCAGTTTCGGCAGGTCTCCAGTCAGCCCGGCAGCCTCGCGTACGAAACCACGGCGCAGGCCGGGTAGCGATCCGACAATACCCATGCCAATGTCGCGGCCCATCCGAAGGATCGGATTGTCGTTCGAAAACAGCCTGTTGAACACATCTGTCGCCATCGCCAGTGTTGCAGTGTCGAACCGGCGCCACTCCTGATAACGCTCCAGAACCAGGGTCGCGCCGATATCCTCACCCCGCCGTCTGGCCAGCGTCAGCACCTCGGCCAGCGCACCTACGTCCCGCAGACCGGCGTTCAAGCCCTGCCCGGCGATGGGGTGCATCCCGTGGGCCGCATCCCCCACCAGTGCCATTCGCTCACTGATGAAGGAATTCGCGATGGTCAGGTTCAGCGGGTAGGTGAACCGGTCGCCCTGCAGCCGGATCTCGCCCAGAAAGTCACCAAAGCGGGGGCGCAGAACCTGCAGATAATCGGCTTCGGACATAGCGTTAATGCGCTGCGCCATTTCGGTGCGTTCGCTCCAGACAATGGAACTGCGGTTGCCGGTCAGCGGCAGGATCGCCAGCGGCCCCGGCGGCATGAAGAACTGATGCGCCACCCCGTGATGCGGCAGATCGTGTTCGATGGCGCAGACCAGCGCGGTCTGGCCGTAATCCCAGCCGGTCCGCTTGATCCCGGCGCGCTGGGCGGTGCCGCTACGCCGTCCGTCACACCCGGCCAGCAGACCTCCGCGTAGATCCGAGCCATCGTCCAGCGTCACACTCACGCCGGTGGCGTCGGCCTCTTGCGAGACCACGGTCTTGCCGCTGATCTGGGTGATCCGCTTCTCCTCGGCCATCGCGTCCAGAAAGGCGCGGCGCAGGTGGCGGTCCTCGACCATGTAGCCCATCGGGCCTTCTTCGATTTCCGCATGATCGAAATGCATGAAAAACGGCGAGGGGCCCGCGCCCGCATGGCCGTCGGTCACCTTGATCTCAAGCATCGGCTGGGCATGCTTAGCCACCCGGTCCCAGACTCCGATGGCCGCCAGCAGCCGTTGCGAGGCCAGCGCCAGCGCATAGGCCCGCCCGTCAAAGGCGGCGTTCTTGCGCACCTTCTCCGCTAAGGCGTCGATCACCGTCACCGAATGCCCGGTCTGCGCCAGTGCCAGGGCCAGGGCGGGGCCGTTCAGCCCGCCGCCCACGATCAGGATATCGGATGTGTTGTCCATGACGTGCAATATGCGCGCCCATTCGGGATTGTCCATGTGCAGTCCTGTCGCTACCGTCGCGGGAAACGCGAGGGAGGGTGCGATGCAGGATTGGCTGACGATGACCGCAAGCGATCTGGGCCGGGGGATCGACGCGGGCGAGATCGACGCGGTGGACCTGACCGAATGCTACTTGGACGCCATCGACGCCCACCCCCATCGCGACCGCATTTATGCCCGCGTCACCCACGACCGCGCCCGAGCCGAGGCGAAGGCGGCGCAGGAGCGTGCCAAGCTGGGCCTGCGCCGGTCGCTGCTCGACGGGGTGCCGATCAGCTGGAAAGACCTGTTTGACACTGCCGGGGTGGGAACCGAGGCGGGCTCGGCTTTGCTCAAGGGGCGGGTGCCGGACACCGATGCCGTGGTGCTGCGCAATGCCACCGCGATGGGCGCGGTCTGTCTCGGCAAGACGCATATGAGCGAGTTGGCGTTCTCCGGGCTGGGCCTGAACCCGATCACCGGCACGCCGCCCTGCGTTCATGACGAGGCCGCGGTGCCCGGCGGATCGTCCTCGGGCGCCGGGGCCTCGGTGGCGTGGAACCTCGCTGCTTGCGGGATCGGGTCCGACACAGGCGGATCGGTGCGTATCCCATCGGCGTGGAACGATCTGGTGGGTCTGAAAACCACATCCGGGCGCATCAGCCTTGAAGGCGTCGTACCGCTTTGCCTGAAATTCGACACGGTGGGACCACTGGCGCGCTCGGTCGAGGATGCAGCGCAGATGCTGGCGCTGCTCGAAGGCGGAACGCCTGCCGATCTGCGCGGCATCTCGCTCAAGGGCCGCCGCTTTGCTGCCCTGCAAACCGTCGCGCTGGACGACCTGCGCGATGCGCCCGGCACGGTCTATGAAGGCGCGGTGCAACGGCTCGCCGATGCCGGTGCCGAGATCGTACCCTTGGAAGTGCCCGAGCTTGCGGACGCGATCGAACTGAGCGGTGTGCTTTATACCACCGAGGCTTACGGGCTGTGGCGCGACGTGATCGAGGCCAACCCAGAGGCGATGTTCTCGGAAATCCTCGAACGCTTCCGGGCCGGGCGCAACTATTCGGGGCCGGATTATGTGGCGGCCTGGGCCATGCTGGAAAGCTGCCGAGCGGCCTGGGATGCCGCCACCGCCGGATTCGATGCGGTTCTGGCCCCGACAGCGCCGATCACGCCACCGAATCTGGAGCGCCTGCTGAACGATCACGACTATTTCGTCGCGGAAAACCTGCTAGCCCTGCGCAATACGCGGATCGGCAACCTGATGGGGTTGGCGGCGCTGACCTTGCCCACCGGAACCCCGTCCTGCGGCCTCATGCTGCTCAGCCCGCCTGACACCGAAGAGATGTTGTTGCGCGTTGGTGCGGCGGTCGAAGCGGCGCTGACCTGAATGCCACAATCCCCTGTTTCGACACCGCTTTGTCTGGACGAAGCGGGGTGCGGGCTGTAACTTGATCTCAAACGGGGCGGTAATGATCCCGTAATTGAGGCAGTTGTGATGAATTTCCCCGAGCGGTTCTCGAACCTACCGGCATATGCATTCCCGCGTCTTCGCGTCTTGCTCGACCATCACGAGCCGGGCGGTGAGGTCGTGCATATGACCATTGGCGAGCCGAAACATGCGTTTCCCGGCTGGGTTACGGATGTAATCGTCAAAAATGCCGCCGGGTTTCAGGGCTATCCGAACAACGATGGCTCGGACGAATTGCGCGGCGCCATCACCGATTGGATCGCGCGCCGCTATGGCGTGATGCTGAACCCCGAGACCAACGTCATGGCGCTGAACGGCACGCGTGAGGGGTTGTATAACGCCGCCATGGCGCTGTGTCCTGAGCAGAAGAACGGGCAGAAGCCCATCGTTCTGTGTCCCAACCCGTTTTATCAGGTCTATATGGTGGCCTCGCTTTCCGTCGGAGCCGAGCCGCATTTCGTACCGGCCACCGCCGCGACGGGCCACCTGCCGGACTACGCCGGGCTGCCCGAGGATGCGCTGAACCGCACCGCCGTGGCCTATATCTGCTCACCCGCCAACCCGCAGGGCGCGGTTGCTTCGCGCGACTACTGGGCCGAGCTGATCCGGCTGGCCGAGCAGTACGATTTCCGCGTCTTCGCCGACGAATGCTATTCCGAGATCTACCGCAACGACGCTCCGACCGGCGTGCTGACTGTGGCGCAGGAACTGGGTGCAGACCCCGAGCGGATCACGCTGTTCAATTCACTGTCGAAACGCTCGAATCTGGCGGGCCTGCGTTCGGGTCTGATTGCGGGCGGGCCCGAGACCATCAAGCGGGTCAAGCAACTGCGCGCCTATTCCGGTGCGCCCTTGCCCGCGCCCCTGCAGGCGGCGGCGGCAAAGGTCTGGGCCGATGAGGCGCATGTTCGGGAAAACCGGGCGCTCTATCAGGAGAAATACGCCATCGCCGACGAGATTTTCGCAGGCGTTCAGGGCTATATGCCGCCCGAGGCTGGGTTCTTCTTGTGGCTGCCCGTCGATGACGGAGAGGCGACGGCATTGAAACTCTGGCAGGAAACGGGGGTCCGGGTATTGCCCGGCGCCTATCTTGCCCAAGGTGAACCGGGACAGAACCCGGGTGAAGGATACCTCCGGGCCGCTATGGTGGCCCCAAAAACAGAGTTGCGGCGCGGGCTGATCACGCTGCGCGACTGCATCTATAGGTAAGGTACGAGGGTAGCATGGCATCTTATAACGCGCGCAACCGCGATCCCCTGCTGGACAGCACGACGCAGGCGGCCATCGAAAAGCGGGGCAAGGAACTGATCGGCATCGCGCTGATCCTGCTGGGCCTGGCCGCCGCGGGGATGATCGGGTCCTATACGCCGGACGATCCGAACTGGATGGTCTCGACCGATGCGCCGGTGCAGAACTGGATGGGCCGGATCGGTGCCTCGATCGCCGCGCCCTTGTTCATGATCGTAGGCTGGGGCAGCTGGGGCATCGCGCTGGTGCTGGTCGGCTGGGGCCTGCGTTTTGCCGTCCATGCGGGTGAGGAGCGCGCGGTGGCGCGGCTGATCTTTGCGCCGATCTGGATCGCCGTGGTGTCGATCTATGCTGCCACGCTGGTTCCTGGCGCCGAATGGCGCGCGACGCACAGCTTTGGTTTGGGTGGCCTCTTCGGTGACACCGTGATGGGCGCGCTGCTGACGCTGCTGCCGATCTCGTCGCATTTCATGGTCAAACTGATGTCGCTGATGATGGCCTTGGGGATGCTGGCGCTGGGCGCCTTCGTGCTGGGCTTCACCATGGTGGATGTCAAACGTGGCTTCCGCGCCTTCCTGCTGGGGCTGGTGGTGACCTATGACGCGCTGATGACCATGCTGGGACGTAGCGCCTCGGCCACCGCGCAAGCCGCCCGCCAACGCCGCGCGCAATGGGCCGAGCGCCGGGCCGCCGAACGCGCCATGGGGGCCGAGGCCGCGATGGGGGATGAGTTCGCCTATGCCGACCCGCTGATCGAAGCGCCCGAGTTCGATATGCCCGAGCCTGAGCCCAAAGGCGGCCTGCTGTCCCGCATGCCCGCGCTGATACGCCGACCCGAGCCGATGCCCGAACCGGAATTGATCGAACCCGTGCCGCTCGGCGATATCGACGAAATGCCAGGCGAGGATCGCATCCGCTCCAAGATTTCCGCCGCCGTGCGCTCGCGCAAGTTGGCTGCTGGCGTCGAGGCGCCCGAGCCCGATCCGGACCGTCCGCTGACCAAGGGCCGGGGCCGGGGGCCCGATCCGCTGGTGCTGAGCACGCAGAGTGCCGACCTGCCGCCCGAACCGCCGCTGACCGCCGCGGGCCTGCCGCCGGAACCCCCGGTGACAGCCGGTGAGGTGCCCGTATGGATGCAGCCTGAGCCTGCGGAGTATGCGGCACAGCCCGATGCAGATTTCGATCAGGATTATGATCCCGATCCCAAGGCGGTCTTCGAAGGTGAACCGGCGCCAGTGACCCGCCCGGTGCCCGCCGCGTCGATCCCCGTGGCCGAACCGCGCAAGCCGGTGGTGGCGCAGCCCGTGCGACGCGCGCCGCAACCCTCGCGCCGCGCGCAGGCTGAGGCGCAGCCCGCCCTGTCCTTCGAAGACAACGCAGCCGATTTTGAGCTGCCACCGCTCAGCCTGCTGTCCAACCCGTCAAACATCCAACGCCACCACCTCAGTGACGAGGCGCTGGAAGAAAACGCGCGGATGCTGGAGAACGTGCTGGACGACTACGGCGTAAAGGGTGAGATCGTCAGCGTTCGCCCCGGCCCCGTCGTCACCATGTACGAGTTGGAACCGGCGCCGGGCCTGAAAGCCTCCCGCGTCATCGGCCTGGCCGATGACATCGCGCGCTCGATGTCGGCCCTGTCCGCGCGTGTTTCGACCGTGCCGGGCCGCTCGGTCATCGGCATCGAACTGCCCAATGACAATCGCGAGATGGTGGTGCTGCGCGAAATCCTTGCCAGCCGCGATTTCGGCGATGGCAATCACGCCCTGCCGCTGGCGCTGGGCAAGGATATCGGTGGCGATTCCGTCGTGGCCAACCTCGCCAAGATGCCCCATCTGCTGATTGCGGGTACGACCGGTTCGGGCAAGTCGGTGGCGATTAACACGATGATCTTGTCGCTGCTCTACAAGCTGACGCCGGAAGAGTGCCGCCTGATCATGATCGACCCCAAGATGTTGGAACTCAGCGTCTATGACGGCATCCCGCATCTGCTAAGCCCGGTTGTGACCGACCCGAAAAAGGCAGTCGTGGCCCTGAAATGGGTCGTCGGCGAGATGGAGGACCGCTATCGCAAGATGTCCAAGATGGGCGTGCGCAACATTGCAGGCTACAACGGCCGGGTGAAGGATGCGCTGTCCAAGGGCGAGATGTTCTCGCGCACGGTCCAGACCGGCTTTGACGATGAAACCGGCGAACCGGTGTTCGAGACCGAGGAATTCGAGCCCAAGGCGATGCCCTATATCGTCGTCATCGTCGACGAAATGGCCGACCTGATGATGGTCGCCGGCAAAGAAATCGAGGCCTGCATTCAACGTCTGGCGCAGATGGCGCGGGCCTCGGGCATCCACCTGATCATGGCCACGCAGCGCCCGTCGGTGGATGTCATCACCGGCACGATCAAGGCCAACTTCCCGACCCGGATCTCGTTCCAGGTGACCTCGAAAGTGGACAGCCGCACTATCCTTGGCGAAATGGGTGCCGAACAGCTGCTGGGGCAGGGTGACATGCTCTACATGGCTGGCGGCGCCAAGATCACTCGCTGCCATGGCCCGTTCGTGTCGGATGAAGAGGTCGAAGAGGTCGTGAACCACCTCAAGGCCTTTGGCCCACCGGACTATATCGGAGGTGTCGTTGAAGGCCCGGATGAAGAAAAGGCCGACAATATCGACGCGGTGCTGGGGCTGAACACTGGCGGCAACACCGATGGCGAGGATGCGCTTTATGACACCGCTGTCGCGATTGTGATCAAGGACCGCAAGTGCTCGACCTCTTATATCCAGCGGAAACTGGCCATCGGCTATAACAAGGCCGCGCGGCTGGTTGAGCAGATGGAGGAGGAAGGCGTAGTTTCGCCGGCCAACCACGTTGGCAAGCGCGAGATCCTTGTCCCCGAGCAGTAAGAGTGCTTCAAATCCGGGGCAAAGTGCTTATCTGAGGTCACATGAAAAAGTTTGCCCTTGCTCTCGCCCTGACACTGGCGGCGCCCGCCGCCTGGGCCGCCGACAAGCTGCCCCTGTCCGAGATTTCGAACTATCTGAACGGGCTGAGTACCGTTCAGACCACCTTTACTCAGGTCAATGATGACGGATCGCTGAGCACCGGCAAATTGTGGATGCAGCGGCCCGGTCGGATGCGGTTCGAATACGACCCGCCGGATCGCGGCGTGGTTACGGCGCGCGCCGGGACCGTGATCATCCACGACCCGAAATCGAACCAACCGCCCGAGCAATATCCGCTGAAGCGCACGCCGCTGTCCATTGTCCTGGCAAGAAATGTGAATTTGCGCCAGGCCAACATGGTGGTGGGACACGATTTTGATGGCACCGCGACTGTGGTGACGGCGCAGGACCCCAAGAACCCCGAATATGGCCGCATCGAGATGATGTTCACCGCCGATCCGGTGGAGTTGCGCAAATGGGTGGTCCATGACAGCGCAGGCACCAAGACGACGGTGATCCTGGGGCAGCTTGAAAAAGGCGCACGCCTCAATCCGAGTCTGTTTTCCAGCGGGAAACCATCGTCGGATCGCTAAGGCGCTTTGCGAAAAACTTGACGCACCCGGCATCACCTAAGGCGCCCAAAATCTCCGATTTCAGGCAGCCTTGGGTGATTCAGGTATTTCGCGAAGTGCTATAGGACGTGTGAGTCAGCCGCCGATCAAATACGGCAGCTGGCCAGTTGTTGCTGATAGAGTTTGGCACGCGCATCCACGTCATTGGCTACCCGTAGCAGCCACGACTTGCTGTTATAGGTGCCCCGGGCATAACCGGTGTGACCTTCGTGATAGGCCAGGTACTGGTTGCGGGTATCCGATGGATGGATGCCGTTCCGCTCGTAGCTTTTATTCATGTACCAACCCATGAAATCCGAAGCGTCCCGGATACGGTCCCGCTTGGCCCGGCGCTTGCCGGTCTCGCGCTGGTATTGCTCCCACGTGCCATCAAGCGCTTGGCTGAACCCATAGGCGCTGCTCTGCCGACCCATCGGGATCACGCCCAGCACGTATTTATGCGGCGTGCGGGCATTCGCGCGATAACGGCTTTCCTGATAGATGGTCGCCATCTGGACATGCACCGGCACGCCCCATTTCCGCTCGGTGCTCCGGAACGCCTTGATATAATCCGGACGTTCCCGGGCAATGCTGCACGCATTGTCCAGATTACGCGGCGGCGCCTTGGACCCGCCACTGCAGGTCGCGAGAACAAGCACTGCAAACAGTGCGCAAAGAGATCTGCTCATGTGCCTCTTGCCTTTTTTGTGCAAGTTTAGCGCATTTTGCGGACTGAGGGAATCACAAACGCTACAGCACCAGCGCCAATACCAGCGGCAACGCGCCCACTGCCAGCAATGTCGAAACCATGACCATTCCGGCCACGGCATCCGAATCCGCCCCGAACCGCTCGGCCAACAGATACGAGGTGACGGCCACCGGCGTGCACATCTGCACCACCAGAACACCAAACGCCACCTTGTCCAGGTCAAAGGCCAGGGCGATACCCCAGCCCAACCCGAAACAAATGGCGAGCTTTATCGCCGACAGCCAGATCGCCTGACCCAGCTTGCCCGTGGTCAGCCGCGCCACGGCGACACCCAGAGTGATCAGCATCATCGGCACTGCCATCTGGCCAATCAACTCCAGCGTGTTGGTCAGAAACACCGGCGTCTGCCAACCACGCCACAAAAACAGGGCCCCCAGAATGGTGGCCCAAACCATCGGCTCGCGCACCACCTTGCCCAGTGAACCGCGCCCGGCCACCAGATAGATGCCGTAGGAAAACGACCAGAGCGCGGTGACCGACAGAAAGATCACCGCATATCCCAGCCCCGCCTGCCCAAAGGCAAAGATGCACAGCGGCAGGCCCAGATTGCCGGTATTGCCAAAGATCAGCGGCGGCAGATAGGTGCGCCGGTTCAGGCCGGTGGTGCGAACAAAGACCCAGAACACCACGGTCAGCGCCAGATTCGCGCCGATCACAGCCAGCGAAAACCGGGTCAGATCGCCCCCCGCGATCTCGGTCTGCATGAGGGCCACAAAGATCAGACAAGGGACTGCCAAAGTCGTCGCCAGACGGGTCACGAACTGGATACGGTATTCAAATCCCATCTTGACCCAGCCAAAGCCCAAGGCTGCAAGCAGGAACACCGGTGCCACAATCTCGAGCACTGTAAGGGCGAGGTTCACAGACTGTTTCCCCAGAATTCAGATCAATTGTTGGACATTTGCTGTAGCATGGGGTTAGTAACAGCCGCGGGGGCTGAAATCATGTTGAAGACGCGAGCCAAGTATCATCTGGGCCAGGTGGTCCGTCATAAGAAACATCCCTTCCGGGGGGTGGTTTTTGACGTGGATCCAGAGTTTTCCAACACCGAAGAATGGTATGAGGCGATTCCCGAGGACAGCCGCCCCATCAAGGAACAGCCGTTCTACCACCTGCTGGCCGAGAACGATCAGACTTATTATGTGGCCTATGTGTCCGAACAGAACCTGATCGCCGACAGTTCGGGCGAACCGGTGGACCATCCCGACATCCCCGACATGTTCGGACCGTTCCAAGATGGCTCTTACCCCTTGCATTTCAACCTGAATTGACCGGCACACCGGCCTAGTACCCGAGCGCACAGCCGTCCTTGCGTGGATCGCTGGCGCCTTCAAGCACGCCGTCCTCGCGGATGTGGATCGCCTGCGCGCCACCGATGGCGGTGTCCGGTGTCTCGATCCGATGACCCAGATCCGAAAGCTGCTGGCGGACAGTGTCAGAATAGCCGCGCTCAAGTTTCAGCACGCCGCCATCGGCAAAGGCACGCGGGGCGTCGATGGTGGCCTGCAGGCCCATCCCGAAATCGTTCAGATTCGAGACAAACCGCGCGTGTCCGTTGGGCTGATAGGCCCCGCCCATCACGCCGAACGGCATCGTGATGCGCCCATTTTCGCGCAACATCCCCGGGATGATCGTGTGCATCGGCCGCTTTCCGCCGCTCAATTCGTTCGGATGCCCCGGTTCCAGCGTGAACCCGGCGCCGCGATTTTGCAGCAGGATGCCGAATTTTTCGGACGCGATGCCCGAGCCGAAGCTGTGGAAGATCGAATAGATCAGCGACACCGCCATTCGGTCGCGGTCGACCACGGTGATATAGACCGTGTCTTTGTGCACCGCCTCGGTCAGCGGTGCAGCGGCAGGCATGGCGCGAGCCGGGTCGATCAGCGCCGCCAGTCGCGCCGCCGTTTCCGGCGCCAGCATATGCTCCAAGCGGGTGGTATGATCCGGATCGGCGATCAGGCGATTGCGCGCGTCATAGGCCAGCTTGGCAGCCTCGGCCTCGATGTGAACTCGTTCAGAGCCCAGCGGGTCCATCCCGGCGATGTCGAAATGACTCAGGATATTGAGCATTAGGATCGCTGTGGCGCCCTGACCGTTGGGCGGATGCTCGACCAACTCGGTGCCCTTGTAGATGCCGCTGATTGGTTCGGCCTCCGTGCAGCGCGTGGCGGCGAAATCCTCGGCTGTATGCACCCCACCCAGCGCTGTGAGCGCGGCAAGCATGTCCTCGGCAATTTCACCGGTATAGAAGGCGTCGCGGCCCTGCTGTGCGATCCGGCGCAGAACCTCGGCCTGTTTGGGGGTGCGAAAGACCTGACCGATATTCGGCACATGGCCATCGACCAGATAATGATCCCGCGCAGTCTCCTGCAGTGTAGGCGCCCCGAGTACCCAGTCGCTGGCGACACGCGGGGCAACGGGGACCCCGGTTTCGGCATAGCGAATGGCGGGTTGCAGCAGCGCGTCGAGGCCCAGTCGCCCTTCGGACTCGGACAAATGGCAAAAGGCATCTACCGCCCCCGGCACGGTCACCGCATGGGCGCTGCCTAAAGGTACGTCTGCCAGCCCGCATTCCCGCAATGGTTGGGCCGTAGCTGCCGCAGAGGCGCGGCCCGAGCCGTTTAGAGCGCGCACCGCTGTCTTGCCGGGGCAGTTGTACAGCACAAAACAATCGCCGCCGATACCGGTCATCTGCGGCTCGCAGATCCCGAGCAGCACTGCCCCGGCAATCGCCCCGTCCACGGCGTTGCCGCCAGCCTTGAGAATATCCAGCGCCGCCTGAGCTGCCAGCGGATGGGACGTTGCGCACATCCCTTCGGTCGCCAGAACCTCGGACCGGCCCGGCATGTGAAAATCGCGCATGTGCCAGTTCCCCCAATCAAACGAGCGGAGGTTAGGTCCTAAACCGCGGATGTCCAATAACAATGTCTGGGGGAGGGTAGCCTCGGCGCCGATCACTGGGTGGGGGCTGTGACGCTTGGCGCCGAGGGAAGCTTTGGTGAGCTACAAGTCAATGTATGAAATCGGTTTGCGGCGGCACAATGGTGCGATTTGGGCCTTATTGTGGCTCGCCTCTAACCATTGGACGAGCTCAGCAGATCAAACCTCAGAAACAGGTGATTAAAGCCCTTGCGCCGTTCGTACCGGATGTCGCTGGCCAGTTGGCGGATCAGAAACCAGCCGAACCCGCCCTCGGGCAAATCCTGCAACTCGGTCTCAACGCTTGCGGGAATACCCTCCGGCGGTTGCCTATCCGGTAACGGCAGGCCCGTGTCCGAGATTCGAATCTCCAGCCAATTTGCCCGCAAGGCGCAATTCACCTGAACCTGTGCGGCTTCGACACCGACATAGGCATGTTCAACCACATTGTTGATTGCTTCAGCCAGGGCGATCCGTACATCGCCGGCATGGGCTTCGGGCAGCCCCTGTTCGCTAAGCTGCTCCGCAAGCGCTGCGATCCCCGCGCTTGCCTCGACCTCGGTCGCCGGGAAGGATAATTCAAATCCGTTCTGGTCCACGCCGCTCAACTCCCGGGCGCTTCAACCGGCGTCTTCGGTCAGGGCGTCATCAAGGGATGGGAACAGGTTGAACACCGTGTCCATGCGGGTCAGGCGAAACACCTTCTCCACCACCGGCGTCAGCCCGGCCAGATCCAGCCTGCGCGCCCCGCCAAGCTGCTTCATCGACGCAACAATCGCCCCCAGGCCGCTGGAATCGATGAAACTGACCCCCGACAGATCCAGAATCACCCGCTCCGGCCCACCGTCGGTTTCGCTGCGCATATCCTCCTTAAACTGAATGGCCATCGCCGCGTCGATCCGGTCGGCATTGACCGTGATGATCTGCGCATCGCCGGTCACGGTACTGGTCAGGCTCATATCCGGGGTCCTCCAAATTGCACGAGTTCCGTAGAAATACGCTAGACGGCAATTCTTACCATTCGGTATTCATCTTCCCGAGATCAGGAGGATTTGCGAATGAAAGAGGTTGTGATCGCAGGCGCGGCACGCACCCCGATGGGTGGGTTTCAGGGCATGTTCGATGGCGTTGGGGCTGCGGAACTGGGCGGAGCCGCCATCCGTGCCGCACTTGCCGGGGCAGGGACAAAGACAGTGGACGAGGTTTTGATGGGCTGCGTTTTGCCCGCCGGGCAAGGCCAGGCCCCCGCGCGGCAGGCGGGGTTTGCTGCCGGTCTGGGCGAAGGGGTGCCCGCAACCACGCTCAACAAGATGTGCGGCTCGGGCATGAAGGCGGCGATGATGGCCTTCGACCAGATCGCGCTGGGCCATGCGGACACTATGATCGCAGGCGGGATGGAGAGCATGACGAACGCCCCGTACCTCTTGCCCAAGATGCGCGGCGGTGCCCGGATCGGCCATGGTCAGGTGATCGACCACATGTTCCTCGACGGGCTCGAAGACGCCTATGACAAGGGCCGCCTGATGGGCACTTTCGCCGAGGACTGCGCCGAATCCTACCAGTTCACCCGCGAAGAGCAGGATGAATACGCACTGCAATCCCTCTCCAACGCGCTGGCGGCTCAGGAAAACGGCGCGTTCGATGGCGAAATCACCCCGGTCACCGTCAAGACCCGCAAGGGCGACCTCTCTCACGAAGCCGACGAGCAACCCAAATCCGCCCGCCCCGACAAGATCCCTACCCTGAAACCGGCCTTCCGCAAGGACGGCACAGTGACGGCGGCCAACTCCTCCTCGATCTCCGATGGTGCCGCCGCATTGGTGCTGGCCTCCGCCGAGGCTGCCGACGCGCGGGGTCTCACCGTCCGCGCCCGCATCATGGGCCATGCCAGTCACGCGCAGGCGCCCGGCCTTTTCACAACCGCTCCGGTCCCGGCGGCGCAGAAACTGCTCGACCGCATCGGTTGGAGCAAGGATGACGTGGACCTGTGGGAGGTCAACGAGGCCTTCGCCGTCGTTCCCATGGCCTTCATGCGCGAAATGGGCCTTCCCCGCGACAAGGTGAACGTCAACGGTGGCGCCTGTGCGCTGGGCCACCCCATCGGCGCCTCGGGTGCCCGCATCATGGTCACCCTGCTCAACGCAATGGAAAAGCGTGGCCTCAAACGCGGTGTCGCTGCCATCTGTATCGGTGGCGGCGAAGGCACGGCCATCGCGATCGAACGCCCATGACTTCTTCTGTTCGAAAATATCCTCGGGGGTGAATTGACCCTTGGGTCAAGAGGGGGCAGACAGCCCCCTCAGCCGACCTCGACCAAAGGCACCGACATGACCGCCGACTACGACACGCTCGCCAAGACCATCGCCGCGCTGACCGAAGGCGAAACCGATGAGATCGCCCTGATGGCCACGGTTGCCTGCGAGGTGCACCATTCCGACGACCGGTTCGACTGGACCGGCTTCTACCGCGTCACCGAACCGGGCCTGCTCAAGATCGGACCCTATCAGGGCGGCCATGGCTGTCTGATGATCCCGTTCGACCGGGGCGTCTGCGGCGCTGCCGCCCGCACGGGCGAAGTGCAACTGGTGCCGGATGTCGATGCCTTCCCCGGCCACATCGCCTGCGCCTCGTCCACCCGGTCCGAGCTCGTCTTACCTGTTCGAAACGCGAGCGGAGATATCATCGCGGTATTCGACATCGACAGCGATCAGGCGGATGCGTTCAGCCAGACGGACGCCCAGGTGCTGACCGCGATTTTGTCGCAGACCTTCGCAGGATAGCGAGCCGTTACAGGGTCGGCCTGCAACAGGGCCCGTCGGACAGACAGGCCCCGGCCAAGGGGCCTAGCGGTGCAGCTACAGCAGCCCTTCCGTACGCAGGAGTTCCAGCATGTTTGCCTCGGGCCGTGGACCTATATGACTGATCACCTCACGGGCGCAGACGCAGCCGATGCGGGCACAGGTCTCCAGATCGCGGCCCGTTGCCATCCCGAACAGGAACCCGGCGGCGAACTGATCGCCCGCGCCGGTCGCGTCCACCGGCACAACCTTTTCCACCGGTACGTCGATCCGCTTTCCTTCGCTCAGCACAGTCACACCATCGCCGGAACGGGTGCAGATGACCAGCGGGCAGATGGCCGAGGTTTTGGTCAATGCTTCTTCCAGATCGTCGGTTTCATAGAGCGATCGGATTTCGGCTTCGTTGCCGATCACAAAATCCAGATCGTTCTCGATCAGCGACAGAAAATCCGCCCGATGCCGCTCAACGCAGAACGGGTCCGAGATCGCGATACCGGTTTTACCGCCGCCTTCGTGGCAATCACGCGCCGCTTCCATGAAAGCGGTCTTGCCCTTGTCCTTGTCGAACAGATAGCCCTCGAGGAACATGATCTGACTGTTCCCCGCCACATCCTTGGAGACGTCTTTCGACGATAGCTCCGACGAGATCCCCAGATAGGTGTTCATCGACCGCTCGCCATCGGGCGAGACGAAGATCATCGACCGGGATGTGGGCAACTCGCCACCGGCGACCGGCGGGTTCACGAAATCCACCCCATCCTCGTTCATCGCATCCGCGTAGAACCGCCCCAAAGCGTCGTCATGGACCCGGCCAATGAACGCGGAATCCAGCCCTAGCGCGCCTGCACCCGCAATGGTGTTAGCCACAGAACCGCCCGGTGTCTGCACCCGGCTGTCCATCGCGGCATAGAGCACTTCGCCCCGCTCGCGCTCGATCAGTTGCATGATCCCTTTCTCGATCCCCATGAGGTCGAGAAAGCTGTCGTCGCTCTGCGAGATGACGTCCACGACGGCATTGCCGATGCCGACGAGCTGGTAGGTTTTCATAGATTCTTGTCCTCGAATTGGCACAGGTCGCGGATGAGGCAGGTGCCGCACATCGGCTTGCGTGCTTTGCAGTGATAACGGCCATGCAGGATCAGCCAGTGATGGGCGTGAAGCTGAAAATCGGCCGGGATGTTGTCCTCTATGGCGCGTTCGACGGCATCCACGTCCTTGCCGGGGCAGATGCCGGTGCGGTTGCCGACGCGGAAAATGTGGGTGTCCACCGCCTGCGCCGGGTGCCGCCACCACATGTTCAGAACTACATTGGCGGTCTTGCGCCCCACGCCGGGCAACGATTGCAGCGCCGCGCGCGAATTGGGGACCTCGCCGCCGTACTCCTCGACCAGAATACGCGACAGTTTCATCACGTTCTTGGCTTTGTTGCGATAAAGCCCGATGGTTTTGATATGCTCGATCAGCTTGTCCTCGCCCAGATCGAGCATCTTTTGCGGCGTGTCGGCAATCTTGAACAGCGCCCGGGTGGCCTTGTTTACGCCCGCATCCGTCGCCTGCGCACTCAGTGCCACGGCGACGACCAGCGTGTAGACGTTGACATGCTCAAGCTCGCCTTTCGGCTCGGGCTCGGCTGCCTGAAACCGCGTGAAAATCTCGCGGATCGTATGATAATCGAGTTGCTTTGCCATCCGGGCCTTAATGCCGTGCGGCGAAACGAGCCGCAATTGAAAATAGGCGCAGGGGCCCTACGAATCCTGGGAGATGTGCCGTTTTGCGACAGCAACGGCGGCAAATTCCGCCGGAGTTTCATCCCCGCCCGGACAGAAGCTAGCCACAAACGGCCCGTCCGGTACATCCGGGAAATGCGCCACCAGATTGGCGGAGAACGGGCCACAACCCGCGTGCCCGAGAATGCGCCCGACAGGATCGGCCTCGCCAATCATCAAACCCAGCCCATAGCCCGTTTTGCGCCAGACCCGACTGGGAATGGCCGGGCCGTTCATCGCATGGGCCTGCATCTGCGCCTTGCTGGCCTCTGAAAGCACATCGCCATGCAGCAGCGCTTGCAGCAAATGCAGCGCATCCAGCGCAGTTCCCATCAGGCAGCCGTGATAAACCCAGCCGGGGTGGTAGCCTTTCGCGTCCCAGAGCAGCCGGTCGAAATCCGCTCGCGTCTCAGCCAGCTTTGCCGACAGGCCCAGAGGAGCGCAAACCTGCGTTTCGATGATGTCTCGCAGCGGCATATCATGCAGCCGCTCCAGAAATTGGCGCAGCAGCAGATACCCAAGGTTGGAATACATCCAGCCCTCGCCCGGAGGATAAGCCAGCTCCCGATAGCGAGTTTCGCTCAATACCTGCTCTACCGGCCACGGGTCCTCACCCGCTGCCACAGCCGCGCCATAAGACGGAAGCGGGCCGTAGTCCCGCAGCCCGGTGCGGTGCTGCATCAGTTGGCGCAGCGTGAAGGGGTGATCGTCGTAAGGAGCGTCCAGATCGCACAGGCCGCGTTCACTGGCTTTCAGCACAAGCGCGGCGATCACCGGTTTGGTGAAACTCCACCAGGGAAACAGGGCTGGCCCGCCTTCATCCAGCAGAACAGCCCCTGTCCGGTCTATGGCCGCCGAAATCACCCTGTCACCTCTATGCATGTTCGTTGATTGGCGGCAGGATAGGTCAGGGTGATCCGGGAAGAAATGCGGTTGCGCAAGTTCCGGGTCGCGTGCCCGGTGGGGCAGGGGGTAGACTGACCTCAAATCGCAAAGAGGTGTGTCATGAATATTCGAACCGGTGAGGAAGGCTATCACTATGGCGTCATGCGCCGGGCGATCGAGCTGATCGATCAAAACGACAAGACGCTATCGCTCGAGGAACTCGCGGCGCAGATGAATATGAGCCCCGCGCATTTCCAGCGCCTGTTTTCGCGCTGGGCCGGGGTTTCGCCCAAGAAATTCCAGCAATATCTGACGCTGGGCCATGCCAAGGCACTGCTTGCAGATCGTTTTACGACGCTTGAGGCGGCGCACAGCGTCGGACTATCCGGGACTGGCCGCCTGCACGACCTTTTTGTCCGATGGGAAGCGATGAGCCCCGGCGAATACGCCCGCAAGGGCGAGGGGCTGCGCATCTATTGGCGGTGGTTCGAAAGCCCCTTTGGCCCGGCCATAGTGATGGGCACCGACAAGGGCATCTGCGGTGTCGGCTTTGCCGCCGAAACAGGCGAGAAAGCGGCGATGGAGGATCTGTTTTCGCGCTGGCCCAAGGCAGAGTTTGTCGAGGATCCGATGCGACTGCGCCCCTGGGCTCTCAGCGCCTTCGGCAGTGCCAGCGACCGGCTGGAACCGACCCCGCTCTACCTCATCGGGGCGCCCCTGCAGATCAAGGTGTGGGAGGCGCTGCTTCACATCCCTTCGGGCCATGTCACCACCTATTCCGAAATCGCGCAGACCATCGGCAATCCACAGGCGGTGCGCGCAGTGGGCACCGCTGTCGGGCGCAATCCGATCAGTTGGCTGATCCCCTGCCACCGCGCCCTGCGCAAGTCCGGCGGTCTGGGCGGTTACCACTGGGGCCTGCCCGTCAAACGCGCCATGCTGGCCTATGAGGCAGCGCGGGCCGAGGCCTAGGCCACACTCCGCCGCCAGAACGGAGCCAGCAAGAACTTCCGTCTGCGTCTGACCGGCTGGGGTGCGCGCTGAGCCGCCAGTTCACGTTCGATCTCGTATGCGCGCAGAGAGTGATCCTGGGACCAACGGTCCAATTTCAGGGTCATGAGGACATGGTTGTCGTAGAAGGTCATCTTTTGCTTCCCTCCAGTTTTTCGGCTCAGTCTCATAATGGCCAAGCCCTCCTGACATCCCGTTGTCAGTGGGGTGTGCTAGGCTGTCAGCAGCTTGACGGAGACATCCATGCGTCGTTTGACCCGCCTGTTCGAAATCATCCAGATTCTGCGCGCCGCTGATGGTCCGGTCACGGCTGAGGTGCTGGCCGAACAGCTTGAGGTTTCGGTGCGCACGATCTACCGCGACATCGCGGCCCTGCAAGCCATGCGCACGCCCATCGAAGGTGAGGCCGGGCTGGGTTATGTCATGCGTCGCGGCTACGACCTGCCGCCGCTCAATTTCGATGCCGAAGAGGTCGAGGCACTGCGCGTCGGCCTGTCGATGCTGGCCCGAACCGGGGACAGCGCGTTGCAGCAGGCGGCCCAGCGGATTTGCCACAAGATCGAGGCGCTGCATGACCCCGCGGACTGGTTGCAGGTCGCGCCATGGGGGGCGCCTGCTGACGACCCGATGCGGGGCTGCGTCTCGGTTTCGCTGCTGCGCGGGGCGATCCGGGAGGAGCGCAAGCTGCGGCTGACCTATCGGGACGGCGACGATAATGAGACAGACCGCGTGGTGCGCCCCGTGGCGCTCATCTATCACCTGGAATGCACCATGCTGGCGGGTTGGTGCGAATTACGGCAGGCGTTCCGGAATTTCCGGGTTGATCGGATCTGGAGCTGTGAACCGCTTGAGATGCGTTTTACCGGGCAGGGCAATACCTTGCGCGAAATCTGGCAGGAGCAGGACCGGTGGGAGGAATGGGGCCCCACGGTTCAGTAGGCTGAGTTTTGGGCGGGGAATTGCCGATATCACCGCATTGTTGCTTGAGCCCGCTCTGATCCGCCGTGTTATACAGGACAGGAATGAAACAAACCCGAACCAACCGGGTCCCTGAGCAGAAGGTGAATCCATGACGATTTCGAAATTTGCGCTGGCAAGTGGTCTGAGCGCTGTACTGGTTCTGAGTGCCTGCACCGATCCGCTGACCCTCAGCACGCAAACCGACCCGAACCAGAACGCAAGGCAGGGCGCCTTACTGGGCGGTCTTGTCGGCGCCGGGGTTGGCGCCATTGCCAACGATTCCGACCCGGGGCTGGGTGCTCTGGCCGGCGCGGCCATCGGTGCCGCAGCGGGCGGCATCGCGGGCAACCAGCTGGACCGGCAGGCCGCCGAGTTGCGCCAGCAGCTGGCCAATGATGGCATCACCATCACCAATACCGGCGATAGGCTGGTGGTCTCGGTGCCCAACGACATAACGTTCGACACCGACAGCTACACGGTTCGCCCGGCGCTGCGGGCCGACCTGCAGAGGGTGGCGCAGAACTTGCTGCGCTATCCTGACTCCAGCGTACAGATCATCGGCCACACCGACAGCGATGGCGATGCCGGGTACAATCAGGGCCTGTCCGAGCGCCGCGCCAACGCGGTGGCCGATATCCTGCAGGCCGGCGGCGTGACCTATGGCCGGATCTCGACCATCGGTCAGGGCGAGAACAACCCGATCGCCTCGAACCTGACACCGGCGGGCAAGGCGCAGAACCGTCGGGTCGAGATCGTGATCATCCCGCGCAGCGCGTGATCGCACCAGAACTGACGAAGAGAAGGGGTCGCACCATGCGGCCTCTTTTTTGGTTGGAAGGATATGCAGAAATCCACACGCCTTGCGCGCGGTCAGGGGTTTGGCTCGGCGCATCCACCCGCTAGGTATGGTCGGAATGATGTATTTCGGAGGCACGAATGTCTGATCACACCCTGCTTGGTCTGTCCGGTTCACTGCGCCGCGAGGCCACCAACCGAAAGCTGCTGCGTGAAGCGGCTCGGCTGTTCGGGCCTTGCACCTATATCGAGGCGGATCTGAACCTGCCGCTTTACGATGGGGATCTTGAAGCGGCGGATGGCATTCCTGCTTCGGCGCAGGCGTTGGCGGATCAGATCGCGGCAGCGGATGCGGTGGTCATCTCGACGCCGGAATACAACAAGGGTCCCTCGGGCGTGCTGAAGAATGCGCTCGACTGGGTCAGTCGCACTGCAGGCAGCCCGTGGGCGAACAAGCCTGTGGCGGTGATGTCGGCAGCAGCAGGCCGCGCCGGAGGCGAGCGGGCACAGATGGTACTGCGCGGTTTCATGGTGCCGTTCCAGCCGTGCATCCTGCAGGGCCCCGAGGTGCATCTGGCCAACAGCTCGAACGCGTTCGACGAGAATGGTCACCTGACCAGTGACCGCTATGCCCAGACATTGCAGACACTGATGGAGAAGCTGCGGGCCGAGATCGGACGTTGATGCACTTCGCGAAAAACCTGACACAACCAGCATCAACCAGCGCGTTGAGATCTTTGATTTCACGCAGCGCTGGGTGATTCAGGAGTTTTACGAAGTGCTGTTGGCGACAGTGGCGATCTCGATCAGATTGCCGTCGGGATCGCGCAGATAGAGTGACAGGATCGGGCCGGTTGCCCCGGTGCGGGGCACTGGTCCTTCCTCTATGGTCACGCCCTTCGCGGCCAGGTGGGCCTGCCAGTCTGACAGCGGGGTGTCGGTCAAAAAACACAGATCCGCCGTTCCCGGCGCGGGGTGCGCGGCCATCGGTGCAAATGGCGCGCTGGCCGGGTGCAGATTGATCTTTTGCGACCCAAAGCTCAGCGCCCAGCGGGTCGAGCCGTCGGTGGGGTGAAACTGGACTGCGCTCATGCCCAGCACGTCGGAATAGAAGGCGACGGTGGCATCAAGGTCGGCAACGGTCAGAACGAGATGGTCGAGGGCCGAGACGGCGGGCATGGCTTGTCCTTTTTGGCAGGTCTACCTAGGGTCGGCGGCATGAAAGACGATGTGGTGTCCGAAAGTCAAAGTGATGTGATGGACCCGGCCCGCGCCGCCGCGTTCGAGGTGGCGCTGGGGCAGTCGGCATCTATCGGACCGGGCTCTCCGCTGCCGCCGTTCTTTCATCAGCTCTATTTCTGGACACCGCGTCGGCCCGACACGCTGGGCCGCGACGGCCATCCTCGGGTCGGCGGTGGCCTGATCCCCGATATGGGCCTGCCGCGCCGGATGTGGGCCGGAGGGCGATTGCGCTTTGAACAGGATCTGCGAGCCGGTATTCCGGCCGAGAAACGCTCAGTTCTGGAAAGTGCCGCCACAAAGATCGGGCGCACCGGCCCTTTGGCGTTTGTCACCCTGCGGCACGAGATCTGGCAGGAGGGTGCGCTGTGTCTCACCGAATGGCAGGATCTGGTCTATCGCGAAGACCCGGCATCGGATGCGCCACGCCCCGTGCCCCCGACCGCGCGTACAGATGAGACCGACCGGCGTGAGGTGCGGTTCGATTCAACCCTGCTGTTTCGTTACTCGGCCCTCACCTTCAACGGACACCGCATCCATTACGATCTGGACTATGCCCGTGATGTTGAGGGCTATTCCGGGCTGGTGGTGCATGGCCCGCTGCTGGCGCAGCAGTTGATACTGATGGTCGAGGAGTTGATGGGGCCGCTGGCCGAATTCTCGTTCCGCGCCTCCTCACCGCTGATGCATTTCGAGACCGCAACCCTGTGCCGGAACGGTCCGGATTTGTGGGTGCGCGGCCCGGATGGGCGGCAGGTGATGCAGGCGCGCGCCTCAGCCCAAACGCTTGCGCATGGTGATTGACGTCGCCCGGTCATAACCGGGATGTGCGGTCTCCCCGGTTTTGACAAAACCCATGCGGGCGAAGGTGGCGTGGTTCTCCACAAGCTCGACCCGCGTCTGCAGTTCCAGCGCATCCAATCCCATCTCCTGTGCTCGCGCCTCGGCCAGTTCCACCAGTTGCCGCGCCAGCCCGGATCCGCGCCGCGCTTCAGCCACTGCCAGCTTGCCCAGATAGAGGCATCCGGGATGCGGGGTCAGGAAGATCACGGCGTCGGGCTGGGCACCGATGGCCCAGATCTCACCCTCGGTGGCCTGCTGGTGCACCGTTTCCATGGTCAGGCGGTGCATGGAGGAAGGAGGGTCGATCCGGCCCTCCATATAAGCAAAGCTCGTGCGGATCAGCGACAGAACACCGGCAAGGTTTGGGTCGTCGGCAAGGATGCGGCGGGGCGCGTCCGAAACGCTCATAGTGAAGCCTCGGGCCGGAAACCGTCGGGGATGTTGTTGCGGCCTTCGAGTGCCAGATCGGCCATCACCTCGGCCACTTTCGGGGCCATGCCAAATCCGATCTTGAAGCCGCCATTGGCGATGAACTGACCGGGTTGGAGCGGATGCGCCCCCAGCATCGGCGCCCGGCTTTTGGCGCGGGGGCGGACCCCGGCCCAGCGCTCGATCACCTTGGCGCCGTGCAGCACCGGCACCGCCCGCATGGCGCGCTCGATCACGTCTTCCAGCGCCGTGTCGGTGCTGGACGGATCGTCATACTCGCGTTCCGAGGTCGAGCCGATGGCCAGCGTACCGTCGCCATGCGGCACGATGTGGATCGCATCGGCAAAGAGTTGCGGCGCCTCACCGGCATCGAAGCGCAAGAGCGCTGCCTGTCCTTTGACCCCGTTGCCAACGGTCTTGCCCATGGCGCGGCTGAGTTCTTCGAGCCCGGCGAGACCGGTGGCATGGATGACCTGTCCGGCATCCGGGGCCTCGGCCTCCACTTCGACCCCCATGACCCCCAGCGCCGCCACCAAGGCAGCGCAGGCGCGGCGCGGGTGCATGCGGGCGCTGAGCGTGTCGTGGATCACATAGCCGGTCGCGCTGGGGGGGCACCAGGGGCCGAGATCGGCCACCGGTACCACCCGCCAGTCGGCCTGACCCTGCCACAGCTCAGTCGCCGAGCCCTCGCGCTGTCGGGCCAGATCCAGCGCGCGGTCGTCGGCGATGGGTTGCAGGCGGCCAAGGCGGGCATAGCCGGGCGAAACGCCGCCCGTGGCCTCGACCTGAGCCCAGAACGGCTTGGCCATGATCAGGCTGTCGAACTGAAACGCCTTCTTCTCATTCCAGTTCTCGGGCACATGCGGGGCCAGCGCGCCGACCAGGCCGCCGCTTGAGCCTGCGCCGGGGCCAAAGGGATCGACCACACGGACCTTGGCGCCGTGTCGGGCGCAGGTCCAGGCGATGGACAAGCCGAAAATCCCTGCTCCGCGCACCGTCACATCGACCATTGCCAATCCCCTTTTCCTTGTTCAGTGTCGCGCCGTTGCGGATTGTCAGTCTCACGCGCAGTTTGCCCCGAAAACCTGTTCCCATCTTTCGGATTGCGCTCTAGCTACAGGATTACCCGATGGCAGACCAGCGCGCCAAATTGACATGGATCGAAGACAAGGTGCCGGTGTCCGAGCGCTTTGACGATCCGTATTTCTCGCTCCAGAACGGGCTGGAGGAGACGCGGCACGTGTTTCTGGCGGGCAACGACCTGCCGGCGCGGTTCGCGCCCGGCTTCCGGATTGCCGAGCTGGGCTTTGGCACCGGGTTGAACATGCTGACCGCGTGGTCGGAATGGGAGCGATCGGGGCAGAGCGGTCCCCTGCACTTCACCAGTTTCGAGGCTTTCCCCATGACGCCCACGGACATGGGCCGCGCGCTGGCCGCCTTTCCGGAACTGGCCGAGTGGAGCCATCGGTTTCTGGCCGTCTGGCAGGGCGGCGCTTGTGATCTAGGCACCTTGCGGCTTGAGGTGATCGAAGGCGATGCCCGCCAAACCCTGCCCGCATGGGCGGGACAGGCGGATGCCTGGTTTCTCGACGGCTTCTCTCCGGCCAAGAACCCCGAACTTTGGGAGTCGGATTTGTTGCACGAGGTCGCAAACCACACAGCACCATCCGGCACCGCTGCAACCTATACCGCAGCGGGCTTTGTCCGCCGGGGGTTGGAAGAGGCCGGTTTTACCGTCACACGCTCCCCCGGCTTTGGCCGCAAAAGACACATGACGCGGGCCATCAAAGCGTGACGCAAAAGAACAACATTCCGGCGGGCATCGCCCTGATGATCGGCGCCACCGTCGTCTTTGCCCTGCAGGACGGGATCTCACGCCATCTGGCGGGGGCCTATAACACCTACATGGTGGTGATGATCCGCTACTGGTTCTTCGCCGCCTTCGTGGTGGCGCTTGCGGCGCGGGCACACGGCGGATTGGGGGCCGCCGCACGAACCAGCCAGATCCGGTTGCAGGTCTTTCGTGGCGTGCTGCTTGTGACCGAGATTTGCGTGGCCGTCTATAGCTTTACCGTGCTGGGCCTGATCGAGAGCCTTGCGGTGTTCATTTGCTACCCGCTGCTGGTCGCCGCCCTCAGCGGCCCGGTGCTGGGCGAGCAGGTCGGCTGGCGGCGGTGGAGCGCAATTGGCGTCGGTTGCATCGGCGTGCTGATCATCCTTCAGCCCGGTATGGGCGTGTTCAACCCATGGGCCATCATCCCGCTGATCTCGGCCTTCATGTTCGCGCTCTACGCGCTGCTGACCCGCTACGCCGCGCGGCGCGACAGTGCGGCGACCAGCTTTTTCTGGACCGGCATCGCCGGGGCCGTCGCCATGACCGCCGTCGGCATCTGGTTCTGGGAGCCGATGGCCCGGCAGGACTGGTACTGGATGGGTGCGCTCAGCCTGCTGGGGGTGACCGGTCACTGGCTGCTGATCAAATGCTACGAGATGGCCGAGGCCAGCGCCGTGCAGCCCTTCGCCTATTTCCACCTGCTGTGGAGCGCGATTCTAGGCATCACGATCTTTGGCGAGGTACTGCGCCCAGCCGTGGTGGCGGGGGCGGCGTTGATCGTGGCCGCCGGGCTGTTCACCCTATGGCGCGAACGCCAGCAGGGTTGAACCCACCAGTTCCTGCGAGAATGGCACCGGCAACGCCGGTTTGCCGAGCCGGGCGCGGTAGACCGGCATGCTTTCGGCCACACGCATGACATAGTTGCGGGTTTCGGAAAACGGGATGTGCTCGATCCAGTCGATCATATCCACCTGCCCGGTGCGGGGATCGCCAAAGCGTTCCATCCAAGATATCGGGCGTCTGGGCCCGGCGTTGTAGCCTGCCGACATCATCACGATGTTGCCGTTGAAGTCTGCAGCCAGACCCGCAAGATAGTTTGCGCCCAGCTTGGCGTTGTATTTCCAATCCGAGGTCAGCCGCCCGGTCTGAAAGCCACCCAGAATGCCCAGATCCCGTGCCACCAGCTTGGCAGTGGCTGGCATCACCTGCATGAGGCCCCGCGCGCCCGCACCGCTGATCACCACCGGGTCGAACTCGCTTTCGCGCCGGGCGATGGCCAGCGTCATCTCTTTGGCCATCGGCAGGCGCAGATCGGCCACCGGATGCACCGGGTAATAGGCGGCGGGCAGAACCACGCCGATGCGCGCCGCCCGCTTGGCGATCATAACCGCCAGATGCGGCTCATTCATCTCAAGCGCCATATCGCCCAACTGTGCCGCCTGCATCTGGTCCAGCCCCTCGACCAGATGGGTCAGGAAGCGCTCGGCCAGATCGCGCTCGCCCGCGCGCAGCAGCAGCACTCCGGCCTCCAGCACGCTCGACTGCATGAACGCCGCTTCGCGCCAGCGCGGCGCCCGGCGAGGTTCGGCAAGGTCAGGGTCGAAGGGCCGCCCGATCTGTTCTGCCGCCAGCAGGCCGTAGAACGAGGTCTGATAATCAGCCCCCGTCGCATAGGCCTCATAGGCCTTCTCCGCGTCACCCGACGCTGCGTAGGCGCGGCCCAGCCAATACCCCGCGCGCCCTTTGGAGATCGGCGATTGCACCGCCTCGTTGAAGCGCTGGAAATGCCGCACGGCGGTGGCCGGGTCGTTCAGCCTGCGCAGTGCGAGAAAGCCCGAAAGCCATTCCAGATCGGCATAGGCATAGCCCATTTCCGGCGTCATATGGTGCCGGGAGGCGATCCGATAAGCGCGCTTGGGGTCGCCGTTCCGCATCTCAAGCCGCGCGAGCCTACGACGCCCTTCGGACCATTTGTCCGGCTCACCCAGCGCCTCGGGCCCGGTCGAGCGTTCCAGCATCAGGTCGATGGCGCTGTCGTCCAGCTCTTTCCGGTCGCGCCACACGAATCGGTCATAGGCCAGCCCGGGTGAGTTCATCAGCGATCTCGGAATGGCGTCGATCAGCGCGTTCACGCCCGGCACGCGCTCCTGCAGCCCGATCCGCGCCTGCGCCAGCTTCTTCTGGCCCTCACTGACAAGAGGTAGCATCTGCTTTGCGCTGATCAGATTGCCGTCCCACAGCATCCGGTCCAGCCGCGCCTCGTGATGCGGCTTCAGCAGTTTCGAGAAGTTCTCCAGATAGTTCTTTTGCAGCCCGGCACCCATCGCCATCGTGCGCCAGGCTGTGACCAGATCGGCCTCGGCATCGCCGCGCTGCCCTTTGGCCAGTAGGGCCACCGCATGGTTCAGCGCGCCTTCAGCGGTCTGCGGTGGGTTGTCGGCGTAGAATTTCAGCGCCCGGTCGGGATCGGCATTGGTAAAGGACGGCTCGCTTTTGCGGCGCAGCCAGTCCAGTCCGGGCCAGTCCGGGCGCCGGTCGAGGAACACCAGCACATCGCCCGAGGTGCCGAATCCCTTGCGCAGCCAGTGCCAGACGATGACGTCCCGCGCCACCGAGCCGCGCTGCCCGGCGATGCGCAGCGCCTCGTTCCAGTTCTCGTCCCGCATTTCGGCGAGCGCCTGCCGCAAATCATCCACCGCATCCGCGCGTGCAGGCGCCATCAGGGCCATGCAGCACATTATCGCGGACACAACGACCTTCAGAACGCGCGTCATCCCTTGCATTTCCCAACAAACCAAGGCTAGAGCCTTTCACGATAAACCGTGCGTCGTCGGGATCAACACACAATCCCGCCAACGCGCATTTCCTGCGGGCCTCGCCCGTCCACGTTGATATCTAGGGAGCGTTTTTCATGTTCAAAGGCTCAATGCCAGCCCTCGTCACCCCGTTCCGCAACGGCGAGTTGGACCTGGAAACGCTCAAACACCTGGTGGAATGGCAAATCGGCGAGGGATCGACCGGTCTGGTGCCCGTGGGCACCACCGGTGAAAGTCCGACCCTGACCCATGAAGAACATGAAACCGTGGTCGAAGAGGTGGTCAAGGCCGCCGCGGGTCGGGTGCCGGTGATCGCAGGCGCAGGGTCGAACAACACGATCGAGGCGATCCGATTCGTGCAATTCGCCGAGAAGGTCGGCGCCGATGCGGCTCTGGTGGTCACGCCTTATTACAACAAGCCGACCCAGCGGGGTATGGTGGCTCATTTCACCGCGCTGCACGATTGTGCCAATGTTCCGATCATCATTTACAACATCCCGGGTCGCTCGGTGGTGGACATGACCCCCGCAACCATGGGTGAACTGGCCGGGCTGCCGCGCATCGTCGGGGTCAAGGACGCGACCGGAGACATCACCCGCGTCAGCCAGCAGCGCGCCGCCTGCGGCATCGATTTTTGCCAGCTCTCGGGCGAAGACGCCTCGGCGCTCGGGTTCAACGCCCATGGCGGCGTGGGTTGTATCTCGGTGACGGCAAACGTCGCTCCGCAACTGTGCGCCGAATTCCAGCAGGCCACGCTGGAGGGCGATTATGCCAAGGCGCTGGAGTATCAGGACCGCCTGATGCCGCTGCACGAGGCGATCTTTATCGAGCCCGGGCTGGTCGGTGCGAAATACGCACTCAGCAAACTGGGTCTTTGCACGGAAGAGGTGCGCTCGCCGCTGACAGGGCTCGAAGACGTCACCAAGGCGGCGATTGACGCGGCGATGGGGCACGCCGGTCTGCTCTGATCGGAGCTTGCTTAGAACATTAAGGCGATCTGTGTAGCGCAGGCCGCCTTTCATTATTCAGGCAAGGGCAGCGCCTGCACCAGATGCGCGGTCTTGTCCGGATTGCGCGTCACGTAGATGTGGGTAATCAGACCGTCCCGGATTTCCACGGACGTGGCCTGCAATATGCCGTCCGGTTCGCGGCTCAGGATTGCGGGCAGGCCGTTCAGCACGCAGTGCCGCCACTGCCGAGGCGGCTCGGCTCCTGTTTTCCGCGAGATCCCCTCCAAAAGCCGAACGACCCGATCCAGCCCTTTGATCGGGTTCAGGGCGGCCATCACCTTGCCGCCGCCATCGGATATGAGGCGCACATCCTTTGAAAGAAGCCGGGCCAAAGAGCCGGTATCGCCGGTCTTGGCCGCGTGAAAGAAAGCCAGCGTGATTTCCTGACCCTCCTCGGCGGGCACCGGTGCTCGTGGCCGCGCCTGTTGCACATTCTTGCGCGCTCGCGCCGCGAGCTGCCGACAGGTTCCGGCGCTGCGCCCGAGCGCGGCCGCCACTTCTTCGTATGAGCTGTCAAAAACGTCGTGGAGCAGGAACGCGGCGCGCTCCAGCGGGGTCAACCGTTCCAGCGCGAGCAGCAACGCGACGGACACATCATGGTCCAGCCGTTCCGTCGAATCCTCGGTCAGCAGCGGTTCGGGCAACCATTCGCCGGGATATGTTTCTCGCCGGGCGCGTGCGGATTTTAACTGGTCAAGGCACAGCCGGGTCGTGACCCGCACCAGATACCCCGTTGCGTCGCGGATTTCCGAAACAGGGGCGGATTGCCAGCGCAAAAACGCCTCTTGCAGGATATCCTCGGTGTCGCTGACCGTGCCCAGCATACGGTAGGCGACCGCAAAAAGCCGCGGTCGCACTGCCAGGAACGTATCGGTCTGGTCGGAATGAGAACTCACGCTCACGCGGCATCAACCTCCTGCGCAACAGGATGCGGAGTGCGAAAGCCGATGGCAATCCGATTCCAGGAATTGATGGCGGCGATCAGCAGGGTAAGCGCGACCTGCTCTTTGGGCGAGAATTGTTGCGAAACACGGTCGTAATCCTCATCGGGTGCGCCGGTTGCTTCGATCCTGGTCAAGGCTTCGGTCCAGGAAAGCGCTGCCTGCTCGCGCTCCGAATAAAGCGCCGACTCCCGCCATGCATTCAGCAGATGCAGGCGATCTTCGGTTTCGCCATGGGCGCGGGCGTCATGGGTGTGCATATGGATGCAAAAGGCGCAGCCGTTGATTTGCGAGGCGCGCAGCTTCACCAACTCGACAAGGCTATGCTCCAGCCCGCTTGCTTTGATCAGCTCTTCCTGTTCAAGCAGTGGCTTGAAGAGGTCCGGGGCGATGGTGAAGTGATCGAGACGCTGAGACATCATTCTGTTCCTTTTTTCTGATTTCAGGAACAGGACGACGCAGCCAGCGGTTTTGTGACATGCAGGTAGAAGAAAGGGCGCTCGTTTGAGCGCCCCGGTGAATGTTAGCGTTTTCCGTAGTACAAACCAACCACATGTTCTGCCTGTGCAAAGAACAGCCAGCGCGAGGTTGCCACGCCCGCCAGATGCGAAAGAATGGCAAGCAAGGCGAAGAAATGGCTGAACGGAAGCACAAGCAGGATAACCGGCAAAACAAAGGCGAGCGCAAAGGCGATCACGCGCAGTTTTTCCGCGTGCTTGCGACCTACGACGTGCACGAACTCGCGCAGCAGATAGTTTGTGCCGGTATGCGGCGGCTCAAAGGCGCGGACGGTTCCGCGACTGCCCAGCCCCGTGGCGGTGCCAAGATCGGTGCCCGAGGCCGCCAGCGCCTTGTCGCCCTGCCGCCAATAGAGGATCTGCACTAGCGCTGCAATCAGCAGAAATGGCAGTGCGAGCCTCATCTGACCGGCGAGCAATGCGCCGCCGGCGAGGCTGAAGGACAGAAACATCGCAGGTGTCAGCTTCATGTTCCAGCGCGGGATGGTCTTGAGCTGGGTATAGATCATCGAGGTGGTAAAGACCGTCGCCAGCGAGGCCAGTGACCCGATCACGCCTAACACGCCCCAGCGCTGGTCCAGAAAGATCACGCTGATGGCATAAAGCCCCATGACCACCAACGCGATGACTGCGCACCAGCCCTCGCGGCTCAGCCAACTGGTTTTCCATTGGGTGAAGGCCTTCCACGCGCGCTCGGGATGCCCAAGGTGGAAGGTCGAGGCCAGCAGACCCGCAACCGCCAGGCCGAAGGCGATGGCGAAGAAGATGAAGGCCACCGTGCCGGACACGGCCGGAAGACCGAGGCCCAGAAAGAACAGCAGGCCAAAGCCCAGGCCGGACAGGGTGGTGAAGATGATAACGGATGGCGCCGGATGCATTACAGTTTCTCCAGTGCTTTATCGAGCCAGCCCATGAAGCCCTTGGGCTCATCGGCCACGGGTGCGAGCAGAGGGGCGAGGATGTCGATCTGATCCTCGATCTTGTCCTTGGGCCGGGGCGGCAGGTATTTGTTGACGGGTTTGGTGCCCATTTCGGGCATCAGGTCCATGCCGCCGCGTTCGGCGACCAGTTTCGAGACATCGCTTTCCGGATCGCCCAGATCGCCGAAATGCCGCGCGCCCGCCGGGCAGGTGCGCACGCAGGAGGGGATGCGGTCTACCTCGGGCAGGTTCTCGTTGTAAATCCGGTCGACGCAGAGGGTGCATTTCTTCATCACACCCTCGGCCTGATCCAACTCGCGCGCGCCATAGGGGCACGACCATGCACAAAGCCCGCAGCCGATGCAGTCGCTTTCGTTGACCAGCACGATGCCGTCCTCGGCCCGCTTGTAGCTGGCGCCGGTGGGGCAGACGGTGACGCAAGGCGCGTCCTCGCAATGCAGGCAGGACTTGGGGAAGTGGATGAGCTGTGCTGCGCCCTGCTCGGGCTGTACCTCGTAGGAATGTACCCGGTTCAGGAAGGTGCCAGACGGGTTGCCGCCATAGGCGTCCTGATCCGACAGCGGCGCGCCGTAGTTTTCGGTGTTCCAGCCTTTGCACGAGATCACGCAGGCATGGCAGCCGACGCAGGTGTCGAGGTCGATGACCAGACCCATCTTGCGGTCGGTGGATGTGGGGAGCTGGGTCATGTCAGCAGACCTCCGCGAATGTGGTGAGCGCAGACTGGGGCTCTGCCCCAGACCCCGGGATATTTTTGAACAGAAGAAGCGGGGTCATTCGCCGACCTTCCACGCCAGGTTCTTCGGGCCCGTGCCGACCGGGGATTCGAGCGGGTCGAATGCGGGCTGACTTTCGGTCATCTCGTCGGGGTTGGCGGCCTTTTCGATCTTTACCTTCAGGTCGAACCACGCCGCCTGACCGGTGATCGGGTCCGAGTTGGCCCAGCGGAGGCCATCGCCCTTGGGCGGCAGCAACTCGTGGATCAGGTGGTTGAGCAGGAAGCCCTTGGTGGCTTCGGGCGCGTCCTCCTCCAGCGCCCAGGCGCCTTTGCGTTTGCCGATGGCGTTCCAGGTCCAGATGGTGTTGTCGTTGAGCGCCGCCATCTCCATCACTGGCACCGTGATCTCACCATGCGGTGAGGTCACCTTGGCCCAGTCGCCATCCTTTAGCCCAAGCTCGCGCATCAGCTTGGTGGGCACGTAGAGCGGGTTGCGCCCGTGCAACTGCCGTAGCCAGGCGTTCTGCGTGCCCCAGCTGTGATACATCGCCATCGGGCGCTGGGTCAGGGCGTTGACGGTAAAGCCTTCGTTGCCGGTCTGATCGGTTTCGTACCAGATCGGCAGCGGGTCCATCACATCCTTGATGCGACCGCGCAGATGGTCGGGAGGCTGGCGGTCGCCATGGCCCTCGGCGGCCAGCTGGAACTTGCGCATGGGTTCCACGTAAAGCTGGAACAGATAGGGTTGCGGGCTATCATAGATGCCCATGCCCACGGCCCAGTCTTGGTAGGCGCTGTTCCACGGCTTGTAGTAATCCGCGCCCTCGGGGATATGCGCCACGTAGAAGCCGCCGTTCTCGATATAGCGGTTCAGCTGCTCGGGGTTCACTTCGCCCCGGCCTTCCTTGTCGCCGTTCTCACCGCGGAAACCTGCCAGCGGGCCGATGCCCGGTTTGCGCTCGTGATTGATGATGTAGTCGGCGTAATCCTTCCACTTCGGCGAGCGGTCCTCGTTGGTGAAGCCCGGCAGCTTCATCCGGTTGGCGAGTTGGATCAGCACGGTCTGGAAGCCGCGCACATTGCGGTCGGGCTCGATCACCGGCCAGCGGATCGCGTCTGCGGCCGCGTCCGCCTCGCAGATCGGGCGGTCGAGCAGCGAGATACAGTCGTGGCGTTCCAGATAAGTGGTGTCGGGCAGGATCAGATCGGCATAGGCCACCATTTCCGAGGAATAGGCGTCGGAATAGATGATATGCGGGATCTTGTAATCGCCGTTCTCATCCTTATCCGTCAGCATCTCCATGACACCCTTGGTGTTCATGGACGAGTTCCAGGACATGTTGGCCATATACATGAACAGGGTGTCGATCTTGTAGGGATCACCCGCATGCGCGTTCGAGATGACCATGTGCATGAGGCCGTGGGCGCTCATCGGGTTTTCCCAGGTGAACGCCTTGTCGATCCGGGCCGGGCTGCCATCCTCTTTCAGCGCCAGATGCTCAGGGCCACGGACAAAGCCCAGGTGAGGGCCGTCCAGCGGCGTATCGGGCGTGGATTTCGAGTGCGGGGTCGGGTGCGCCTCGACCGGTTTGGGGTAGGGCGGTTTGAAGCGGAAGCCGCCGGGGACCTCGACCGTGCCGAGGATGATTTGCAGCACATGCAGCGCGCGGCAAGTCTGGAAGCCGTTGGCATGGGCCGAGACACCGCGCATCGAGTGCATCGAGACCGGGCGACCGATCATCTTGGTATGCTTTTCACCCCGGAAGTCGGTCCATTCGTGATCCAGCTCAAACGCCTCGTCAAAGGCCACTCGGGCCAGTTCCCCGGCGATGGCGCGGATGCGCTTGGCGGGGACGCCGCATTGCTCGGCGATAGCCTCGGGGGCGTATTCGTCGGCCAGATAGCGCTCGGCCATCAGGTGGAAGACCGGGCGGTGGGTGACTCCGTCCTTTTCGTAGGTTGCCGATAGATCGGGGCGCACGCCGGGCTTGTCGAAGGCGGTGAGCTCGCCGGTCACCCGGTCGATCACAAGTGGCTTGCCGTCGTTATCGCGCAGGAAGAGGCCCTTGTCCGGTCCTTCGGCGGCGTTCACCAGCACCGGCGCGTTGGTATAACGGCTGAGATAGTCCAGGTCGATCTTGCCCGCCTTCATCAGCACATGGATCAGCGACAGGATGAAGAGGCCATCGGTACCGGGCGTGATCCCCACCCATTCATCGGCCACGGCA
The DNA here is from genome assembly GCF_013031405.1 of Ruegeria sp. HKCCD8929. Classification (GTDB taxonomy): domain Bacteria; phylum Pseudomonadota; class Alphaproteobacteria; order Rhodobacterales; family Rhodobacteraceae; genus Ruegeria. The sequence continues at coordinate 164,794 of NZ_WPZY01000008.1, forward strand.
TTATAGCCCGAGCGGATCGGGTTCACCCCAATCACTTTGGCGCCGCGCTTCTTGATCTTGCCAAGCCCCATCTTGATCGGGTTGCTGTCATGATCCTCGGCCACGCCAAACAGCATGAACAGCTTGGTGTGGTCCCAATCGGGCTGCCCGAACTCCCAGAACGCGCCGCCCATCGTGTAGATGCCCGCCGTGGCCATGTTGACCGAGCAAAACCCGCCATGCGCCGCGTAGTTCGGGGTGCCGAAGCTCTGCGCCCAGAAGCTGGTGAAAGACTGCGACTGATCGCGGCCCGTGAAGAATGCCAGTTGCTCCGGCGCCTCGTGGCGGACGGGCTCCATCCAGCCCACGGCGATTGCCAGAGCCTCGTCCCAACTGATCTCCTTGAACTCGCCCGAGCCGCGCGGGCCGGTGCGGATCATCGGCGCCTTCAGCCGCGAGGGCGCGTTGACCTGCATGATCCCCGCCGAGCCCTTGGCGCACAAAACGCCCTTGTTCACCGGGTGGTCGCGGTTGCCTTCGATATAGGCAACCTTGCCATCCTTCATGTGCACGTTGATCCCGCAGCGGCAGGCGCACATGTAGCAGGTGGTGCGCCGGATCTCGTCCGAGACCTTGGGCGAGGTGTTGAGGATCGGCTGCTGATGGGTCATTGGCGGGTCCTGTCAGTTGGTCCGGGCAAAAGATGTCGGTTTTCGCCCGAATTTGGAACACCGTTCCTGAGAACAGTGGCGTTTTTTGTTATTCCGTTCCGATGGCTTGCAGGATGGTGACGGCGATGATCTGCGTCACATCCTCGGCAGTGCAGCCACGCGAGAGGTCGTTGGCGGGTTTGGCCAGCCCCTGCATCACCGGGCCGATGGCGGCGTATCCGCCAAGACGCTGGGTGATCTTGTAGCCGATATTGCCCGCGTCCAGATTGGGGAAGATCATCACGTTGGCCTGCCCGGCCACCGATGATCCCGGCGACTTGCGCGCACCGACCGAGGGGACGAAGGCCGCGTCGAACTGCAACTCACCATCCACCTCCAATCCGGGGTGCTGGCTGCGCAGGGTGTCGGTGGCCTCGGTCACCTTGTCCACCGCCGGGTGGCTGGCGCTGCCTTTGGTGGAGAAGCTCAGCATGGCGATCTTGGGCTCTTCGCGCAGCAGGGCGCGGGCGGAATTGGCCGAGGCAGCGGCAATCGAGGTCAGCTCGGCCGGGTTCGGGTCGATCACCAGCCCGCAATCGGAATAGAGCATCGCCCGCGCGCCTTCACGAGCGTCCTCGGGCGGGTACATCAGAAAGAACGACGACACCATGCCCGCATCGGGCGTCATGCCGATCACCTGAATCGCGGTACGGACGACGTCGCCGGTAGTGTGGATGGCGCCGCCGACGGTGCCGGTGGCATGGCCCAGCCGCACCAGCATCGCGGCATAGACCAGCGGAGTCTCTGCGGCCTTACGCGCGGCGGCCTCGTCCACGCCTTTGTGCTTGCGCAGGGCATGGTATTCGGCGGCAAAGGCTTCGGTCAGGTCGGATGTGGCGGGATCGTGGATCGCGACGCCATTGCCTGCGCTTGCGCCTTCGGCTTGAAGCGCGGCCTCGACCTCGGCCTGTGGTCCGACAAGAATGACATCGGCCAAATTGGCCGCATGTGCAGCGAGCGCCCCCGCGACGATGCGGGGATCGCTGCCTTCGCTTAGAGCAACAACAGGGCGGGAGGCCGGGGCGCTTGCCGCCAACAACTCGATGGGTGTCTTGGTCATGCGCCCCGGCCCCTGTGTCGATTACACTTGCTGTTCGCGCATATCCGCGGCGTTGATACCGGCGACGCGGACAGGTTTTTTCATGGCGTCGCGGCGGAACGGGTCGCCCAGTTCCTGGTTGATCATCGCCTCGATCAGCGTGGTGATGCCGCTCTTCTGGTCCGCGATGGCCTGGTTCAGGGCGGCGGTCAGCTCGTCCTGGGTGCGGGCGACCACACCTTTCAGGCCACAGGCATTGGCGATCCCCGCATAAGACACCTGCTGATCCAGTTCGGTGCCCACGAAGTTGTCGTCGAACCACAGGGTCGAGTTGCGCTTCTCGGCGCCCCACTGATAGTTGCGGAATACGATCTGGGTCACGGCGGGCCATTCCTCGCGGCCGATCGCGGTCAGCTCGTTCACCGCGATGCCAAAGGCGCCGTCACCGGAGAAACCGACAACGGGTGTGTCCGGGCAGCCGATCTTGGCGCCGATCACCGCGGGCAGGCCGTAGCCGCAGGGGCCGAACAGGCCGGGGGCCAGGTATTTGCGGCCCTCTTCGAACGACGGGTAGGCGTTGCCGATGGCGCAGTTGTTGCCGATGTCGGACGAGATGATCGCCTCGGTCGGCAGCGCCGCCTGGATCGCGCGCCATGCCATGCGCGGGCTCATCCAGTCCGGCTTGGCGGCCCGGGCACGCTCGTTCCAGGTGGTGCCGGGATCGTCGTTCTCATGGGTCAGCGAGCTCAGCTCCTGCGCCCAGGCCGACTTGGTGGTGGCGATCAGGTTCTTGCGATCCTCGCGGCCTGCGTCACCGGCGCTGTCGCCCAGACGGGCCAGCAGACCTTCGGCCACTTTCTTCGCGTCGCCGACGATGCCGACGGTGACGTCCTTGGTCAGGCCGATGCGGTCGGGGTTCAGGTCGACCTGGATGATCTTGGCGTTGGTCGGCCAGTATTCGATACCGTAGCCGGGCAGGGTCGAGAACGGGTTCAGACGGGTGCCCAGAGCCAGAACGACATCCGCCTTCGCGATCAGTTCCATACCGGCCTTGGAGCCGTTATAGCCCAGCGGACCGGCAAACAGCGGGTGCGAGCCGGGGAAGGCGTCGTTGTGCTGGTAGCCGACGCAGACCGGGGCGGTCAGACGCTCGGCCAGCTCGGCCGAGGCCGGGATCGCGCCGGACAGAACCACGCCGGCACCGTTCAGGATGACCGGGAACTTGGCTTCGGACAGGATGTCCGCGGCTTGCTGCAGCGCGTCGTCGCCGCCTGCGTTGCGGGCGAACTCGACGATTTTCGGCAGCTCGATATCGACCACCTGGGTCCACATGTCGCGCGGGATGTTCATCTGGGCCGGGGCGCTGGCGCGCTTGGCCTGCAGGATCACCCGGTTCAGAACCTCGGCCACGCGGCTCGGGTCGCGCAGCTCTTCCTGATAGGCGACGCAGTCGGCGAACATGCGCATCTGCTCCATCTCCTGAAAGCCGCCCTGACCGATGGTCTTGTTGGCCGCCTGCGGGGTGATCAGCAGCACCGGTGTGTGGTTCCAGTAGGCGGTCTTGACGGCGGTGACGAAGTTGGTGATGCCCGGCCCGTTCTGCGCGATCATCATGCTCATCTTGCCGGTGGCACGGGTGTAGCCATCGGCCATCATGCCCCCGGACCCCTCATGCGCGCAGTCCCAGAACGTGATCCCCGCCGCCGGAAAAATATCCGAGATCGGCATCATCGCCGAGCCAATGATCCCAAACGCATGCTCAATGCCATGCATCTGCAACGTCTTAACAAAGGCCTCTTCCGTCGTCATCTTCATTGGGGCGCACTCCATGCAATATGAATGAAAGCCGGGGCGGGGCTCCGGCGAGGTGTTGCATTTGGTGTAGGCGCAAGGGGCAGTCGGGCGTTAGGGCCAGACATGTTTCCGGGTTATGTCCAGAATCCGCCGCTAACCGGTTTGAATGGCTTTGGCGACGCGCTCGATACCGGCGGGGATGCGGTCGGTGGGGATCGAGGAATAGCCCAGACGGTAGTAATTGTGCGGCCGTTCCGGGCCGCTGAAGAACGGCTCGCCCGGTTCGATATGCACGCTTTGCTGGCGCAGGGTCTCGGCCAGTTGGGAGGTATTCACGTGCTCAGGCGCTTTCATCCAAAGGGACGAGCCCCCATAGGCGCCGCGGCCCGCGATGGTCAGGCCGTGCCGCGCGATGGCGTCTTCCATGCTCTGGCGCCGTTCCAGCAGCGCGGTGGACATCCGCCGGATCTGGGCGTCGTAGTGGCCGAGCGACAGGAAATAGGCGGCAGTGCGCTGGATGTGGCCGGGAGGATGCCGCAGCACCAGCGAGCGCAAGGCGCGCGCCTCGCGGATAAAGGGCTCGGACCCAACCATGTAGCCCAGCCGCAGCCCCGGGAACAACGATTTCGAGAAACTGCCGACATAAACGACACAGCCGCCCCTATCGAGCGATTTCAGCGCCGGAGAGGGCGCGCCCAGAAAGGCCATCTCGAACTCATAATCGTCCTCGACGATCATCGCGCCAATTTCGCGCGCGCGCTGCAACAGGGCGCGGCGGCGCTCGAACGGCATCGTCGCGGTGGTCGGGCATTGATGGCTGGGGGTGGTAAAGATCACATCCGTATCTTCGGGGATCGCATCCGGGGGCAGACCATCCAGATCGACGCGCAGCGGCGCGAGCTGACATTCCGACCGGAGCAGCAACTCGCGCAGGGCATAATAGCAGGGGTCCTCGATCGCGGCCTTGCGGTTGCCGCTCAGCAGCACGCGCGAGGCCAGCCACAGCGCATTCTGGGCGCCCAGCGTGATCAGGATCTCCTCGGGCCGGGCGGTGATGCCGCGCCGGGGCAGGGTGTGGCGGGCGATGAACTCGACCAGCAGCGGGTCGTCCTGATCCACGTAATCGGCGGTGAGCGAGGCAAAGTCCTTTTGCCCCAACGCCCGAACCGCGCAAAGGCGCCAGTTGGCGTGATCGAACAGGGTCGGATCGGCCTGCCCGTAGATGAAGGGGTAACGGAAGTCGCGCCAGTCGCTGGGTTTGTGCAGCACGTCACCGCCACAGAACTTCCGCGCGATGGCCCGGTTCCAGTCGACGATTTCCTCGCCTCGCTGTGTCGGCGAATAGACTGGCGGGATCGGCGCGTTCTCGGACACGTAATAGCCGGACCGCCCGCGCGAGGTCAGGTAGTCATTGGCCAGAAGCTCGGTATAGGCCAGTGTCACCGTGATCCGGCTGACGCCCAGATGGGTGGCCAGCTTGCGCGACGAGGGGAGTTTTTCGCCCACATGGAACCGGCCCGAGAGGATCCCCTCGGCGATCATCTGCTGGATCTGCGCCTGCAGCGTGCCCTGCGCGTCCGGCTTGAGAAAGAAGGTGTCGACTGAAATCCCCATGGCGGCCACCATATGCTGGCCTTAATCCGAGTGCAATCTGGACTTATGGAGAAATTCCAGCCGGGTCGTCAGGCGGTTTTCTTCCAGATGTCCAGGCTGCGGTTCAGGCATTGAAGCTCGGGGAACTGGTCTAGGCTTTCGGCCATTGGGGCGATCAGATAGGCGTTCTGCCGCATCGAGGCGACCATGGATTTCTCAAGTTCGGCCTGCACCTCGGGTGTCCGGATCGGGCGGTAAGAGAACAGGATGTCGTAGCCCGAGTAGTCGAATTCGAATGCATCGGCCACGAAGATCTCGTCGTCCAGCCCTAGTGCGGCCTGCCCAATGGCGATCAGGTGATCGTTCAGGTCGAACCCGGCGCAACGGTCGAGCAGCAGCACTTGCGACAGTTTCGTCAGCAACAGGTTGCGCCCGGTGGCGCAGCCCATTTCCAGAAACGCCACGGGGCGATAGCGCAGCGAAGGGTCGACATAATCGGGATCGAGCGACAGGTAACCATCTACCCGGATCAGCGCATCCAGATATTTCTGGATCGGAAATGGAATGTAGTCATGCGAATCCTCCGGCAGCTCGAAATCGCTGTCGGGCAGTTCGGCCTTCGCCTCGGTCACCAGCCGTTTGACTATTCCCTCGAATGCCCGGTGCAGCGCGCCTGAACAGAACCGGGCCGAGATGGCATCGGCGAAATCGTCGGCCTCGCGATGATTGTATCGCAGGATTGTCTCTTCAAATTCAGTGAGTTGCCGGGAATAGGCGCCCAACGCGGCCTCGAACTCTTTCTGGTTCTTGAGCAGCGCGTTCTTCTGGTTCTTGAACTTGTGGTTCAGCGAGACGTTGAGGCTGTTGCCCTGAATGTCCTTGCCGCCAAACAGCGACTCGATCAGATCGGCCCGCTGGCGTTCCAGCTTGGTGATCTTGTCCCGAACGGTGTCGAGCGCGCGTGTCTGGTTCGACAGATTGTCCGCGGCCTCCTGCAATTGAAGCGATGTGGCGAGAAGGTTGGCATTTCTTTTGTCGGACATCCGAAGGCTCCGCTTGCAGGTTCGTCATCAAATCAAAGTAGAAAACAGTCTTCGGCTCCGAGGGGATTACGTTTGGTTCGGTTTTGCAAGTCTTGACAGCGAGATCATCACTATATAACTAGATTTCTAGTTTAATGGAGATAAGGCAGATGTGGGAAACGGCAGCGGCAGGGTTTGCCGCCATGGGGTCCGAGGCGCGGTTGCTGGTGCTCAAGACCCTGGTTCGCGCCGGGGAGCCGGGGCTGAGCGTCGGGCAGATACAGGAGCGGACGGGCATCGCGCCCTCAACGCTTGCGCATCATCTGAAATTCCTGGCAGCCGGAGGGCTGGTCGAGCAGGAAAAGGCGGGTCGTAGCACGATTAACCGGGCGCAGTTCGATGAACTGGAGAAGCTGGCGCAGTTCATTCTGAGCGAGTGCTGTGCAGATGTGAAAAAAAAGGCGGCAAACGATGGCTGATCTGACGCAAAACCCCGGGCGTTCGTGGAAAAGCGCGGTCGAGGCGCTGAAGACGCCTTGGGCGCTGATCGTGGCGATTTTGATCGCAGTGGCGGTGCTGGACCCGGGCAACTGGGCCGAGGTGGTGACTTTTGCGGGCAAGGCGCTGGCACACACAGGGCAATACATCCTGTTTGCAGTGCTTCTGCTGTCCTACCTCAAGGCCACCGGGGCCGAGTTGATGGTGGCCCGTGCCTTTGAAGGGCGCGAGGTGCGGATGATCTTTCTGGCCGCGCTGTTCGGCGGGCTGGCGCCGTTCTGTTCCTGCGAGGTGATCCCGTTCATCGCCGGTCTGCTGGCGCTGGGGGCGCCGTTGTCAGCCGTGATGGCGTTCTGGCTCAGCTCGCCGCTCATCGACCCGCCAACCTTGCTTATCACCGCAGGCGCCTTGGGATGGCCCTTTGCCATCGGCAAGGCAGTGGTGGCAGTGGCGCTGGGCCTGTTCGGCGGCTTCGTCGTCAAAGCTCTGATGAAGCAAGGGGCCTTTGCCCAGCCTTTGAAGGCTTACAAGCCCGCCGGATGCTGCGGCTCGGCCACAAAGAAGGGTGACAAACCTCATTGGCGGTTCTGGCAGGAGCCTGAGCGCCGCGCCCGGTTTTGGTTGGAATTCGTTCAGAACGGGGTGTTTCTGCTCAAATGGCTGGCGCTGGCTTATGTGCTCGAGGCGCTGCTGGTCAGCTATGTGCCTGCCGACCTGATCGCCCGCGTGGTGGGGGGCGAGGGCGTTGCGCCCATCGTGACTGCGGCGTTGGTCGGGATGCCCGCTTACCTGAACTCCTATGTCGCACCGCCGCTTCTGGCGGGGCTGATGGAGCAGGGGATGAGCCCGGGGGCCGCAATGGCCTTCATGGTCGCGGGTGCGGTCAGTTCGATCCCTGCCATGGCAGCGGTCTGGTCGTTGGTTCGGCCCCGGGTGTTTGCGATGTATCTGGTTCTGGGGATCAGCGGTGCAATCGTCGCCGGGATCCTGTTCCAGATGGTCTGACCAACAGGTTGGGCGGTGTCTGCCGCCCAGCCGCCCGGCTACCCGTCGGTGCAGTTATGAGGCAGTTTCAGCCGATAGCGCGGCTCGCCGCTGTTTACATAGATCCGTTTTTCGATGCAGGCAGTGGTGCCGACCGTCTGCGCGATCTGCCCCTCGGTCGAATTGAGCGAGGCTGCCGAGCCATCGGGCAGTCGTACCGAGGCAATAACTCCATTCGCCAGATCCCCACCGATAGCGGTCGCCGAAAGAACCGGGACCGTCATGTACGCCTCATGCCGGTGCTCGTCATCGCTGCCCATCATGTAAAGCACGCCGATGATGGCGGCCAGAAACAGCCCGCCCAGCACGGCCAGGCCACGGGTTTGCAAAAAGGCGTAGACGGAGACGGCGCGGTGTGGGCCGAGGAGTGTCGAAAGAATATTCAGCATGGCAGATCTGCAGTTACAAAACGGCCCCAGTCCAGTTGGCCGGGGCCTGTATCAAGATCAGAAACGGGGATCGTCGCTGTCGTCTTCTTCGTCCTCGTCACCGCTCTTGGGCAGGTTGAAGAAGCTGTCTGCGTCAATGATCTCTTCCTTCTCTTCGGTCTTGTCCTCGCTGTCGGACAGCGAGAAGGTCTCAAGCCCCTCGATGGCGGTCGGGATTTTGGGTGCGGCATCCATTTCCAGCGACTGCTCGGTCGACACCAGCTTGCGGCGCTCGTCATCGCTCATCACGCCGCCTTCGGCAGCCTTCTTGGCAGCGGCCTTCTGCACGACCGCGTCCAGCTCGGACTGTTTGCACAGGCCCAGTGCGACCGGGTCGATGGGCTGCATGTTCGAGATGTTCCAGTGCGTGCGCTCGCGGATCGATTGGATCGTCGGCTTGGTGGTGCCCACCAGCTTGGCAATCTGGCCATCGCTGAGCTCGGGATGGAACTTGACCAGCCACAGGATCGAGTTCGGGCGGTCCTGCCGCTTGCTGAGCGGCGTGTAACGCGGGCCACGGCGCTTTTCCTCGCCTGCGGCGGCCGGGTTGAACTTGAGCTTCAGCTTGTGCAGCGGATTGTTCTCTGCGCTGCTGATCTCTTCCTGGGTCAGCTGGTTGTTCGCGAGCGGGTCAAAGCCCTTGACGCCTGCGGCCACGTCGCCATCGGCGATGCCCTGGATTTCCAGCTCGTGCATACCCACGAAATCGGCGATCTGCTTGAAGCTGATCGTCGTGTTGTCCACCAGCCATACGGCGGTTGCCTTGGCCATCAGAGGTTTTGCCATAAGCCTCACTCCTTTGAATACATCTGTCCCGTCGCCGGAAGTCGGCGGCCCCGGAATGGCGGGGCGGGTTTCCGTTGTCGGGGAACTTGAGCCGTATATAGTCGCCACCACTCAATAAGGGAAGAGGCGAATGCGCTGGTTGGTTTTCTGGGTTCTGAGCGCGCTGCCGGCTCTGGCCGAGGGTGAGAAGGCGGGTGAGTTCGACTATTATGTGCTGTCGCTCAGCTGGTCGCCGAACTGGTGCGCGACCGAAGGCGATGCGCGCGGTTCTGACCAGTGCGATCCCCGGCATGATTACGGCTGGATTTTGCACGGGCTCTGGCCGCAATTCCATCGCGGCTGGCCATCCTACTGCCGCACGCCCGAGGCCCCGCCCAGCCGCCGCATGACGCGGGAAATGGAAGACATTCAGGCAAGTTCCGGTCTCGCTTGGCACCAGTGGAAGAAGCATGGCACTTGTTCAGGATTGAGCGCAGCGGACTATTTTACCCTGTCCCGCCGTGCCTATGAGGAAGTGACGCGACCTGAGGTGTTCCGCAAACTCGACCGCAGCGTAAAACTGCCTGCTTCGGTGGTGGAAGAGGCATTTCTGAAGGCCAATCTTGCGCTAGAGCGGGACATGGTCACCGTCACCTGCCGCGATGGCCATATCGAGGAGGTGCGGGTTTGTCTCTCACGCGACCTCGACCCGGTGCCCTGCGGCGCGGACGTCATCCGGGATTGCCGAGCCAAGGATGCGGTGTTGGATCCGATTCGCTGAACGGGGAATGAGATGGCGGCCCCTGTGAAATTTCATGGATACCGATACAGCGTATACAACCGGATCGCCCGGCTGGCCCTGCACTACAAGCAGGTCAACTATGAGGTGATCGAGGTTGATCCGTTTTCCGACCTGCCGGAGAGTTATCTCGAATTGCATCCGTTCGGTCGTGTCCCGGTGCTTTCGCACGGCTCGTTCAACCTGTTCGAAACGGGTGCCATCACGCGCTATGTCGACCGGGCATTTGAGGGCCCGCCGTTGCAGCCCGAGGACGCCAACGCCCTGGCAAGAATGGATCAGGTCATCTCGATCATCGACAATTACGCCTATTGGCCGATGGTCAGACAGGTCTTTTCGCACGGCGTGTTTCGACCGCTGATGGGAGAAGCATCCAATAGTGACGAGGTCGCAATAGGCCTAGAAGCGTCCAAACAGGTGCTGTCGGTGCTGGACGATCTGGCGGCAGAGGGAAATATCCTTGACGGGCGCGTCATCACGCTTGCCGATTGCCACTTCGCACCGATGCTGGCCTATTTTGTCGAAGCGGACGAAGGCAAACGGGCGCTTCATCCGTTTCGATTTTTGCGCGGTTGGTGGGATCAGATTGCCACTCTGGACATGCTACCGGATACCGACCCGTTGCGCTGAGAAAGCCGGCTTCACAACTCCTTCCGCGCCCGCAGTGCAGCCGTGATCGTCCCGTCATCCAGATAGTCCAACTCGCCCCCAATCGGCACCCCTTGCGCCAGAGAGGTAAGCCGGACCTGCCCCTCCAACTGGTCAGCGATGTAGTGGGCGGTGGTCTGGCCGTCGACGGTGGCATTCAGCGCCAGGATCACCTCGGTAATGCCTTCTGCGGTGACCCGGTCCTTCAGGCGGGGAATACGCAGGTCCTCGGGGCCGATGCCGTCCAGTGCAGAGAGGGTGCCGCCCAGCACGTGATAGCGCCCCTTGAAGACCGCCGCGCGTTCCATCGCCCAGAGGTCGGCCACATCCTCGACCACGCACAGCTCGCCAGTGGCGCGCGCTTCGCTTTCGCAGATGTCGCAGATGTCGGCGGTGCCCACATTGCCGCAGTTCAGGCATTCGCGCGCGGTCTCGGCCACAGTCTGCAGCGTGTCGGCCAGAGGTGTCAGCAACAGGGCACGCTTGCGGATCAGATGCAGCACCGCCCGCCGCGCCGAACGCGGGCCGAGGCCAGGCAGCTTGGCCATCAGTTCGATCAGGGCATCGATGTCACGGGTTGAGCTCACGTGTCGGCCTGTCCAGACGCCAGAGGCCTGGCCTCCGGCTGCGCGATTGAGGGGATCAGAAGGGCAGTTTCATGTCCTTGGGCAGGCCCATGCTTTCGGTCAGCTTGGCCATCTCGTCCTGCGAGCGTTCGGCCGCCTTGGCCTGCGCGTCCTTGATGGCGGCCAGGATCAGATCCTCGACCACTTCCTTGTCGTCGCCGTTGAAGATCGACGGGTCGATGTCGAGCCCCTTGAGCTCGCCCTTGGCCGAGGCGGTGGCCTTGACCAGACCGGCACCGGATTCGCCAGTGACCAGGATGTCGTTCAGATCATCCTGCATCTGGGTCATCTTGGTCTGCAGTTCCTGTGCGGATTTCATCATCTTGGCCATATCGCCAAGACCGCCGAGGCCTTTGAGCATGAGGGTATCTCCTGAAAGTCGGTTTGCTGCCTAGATACGGGTGGGATGGGGCCAGCACAAGGGTCACATACCCTGATGTATGCGCTGGACCCGAGGAACAGGTGCTCCCGCCCGTCGTCGATGTCCCTTGCGAGACATCTCCTCCCGTTGGGCCCGGCACGGTGCGGGCCATGCCCGCACCGTGCCGGGCCCAAGGCCGCTCAGGGTCATCGGCAGCAGCCGATGGCCCGTGGCGGGCGCGGGAGCCCTTGTTCTCTCGGGCCTGTTTAGATCACCCGGACCGAGGCAAGCCCGTCCGCGTCGGTGACCGAGCAGCAGATGGATTTCAGCGTGCGGGGGTGGTCGTAGTTCCATGGACGGCCCCGGTGCAAAGTGGCGCGCTCGTCCCAGATCAGCACATCCCCCACCTGCCATGTGTGGCTGTAGACGTAATCCGGCCGGGTGCAGAATTCGATGGCCTCTTCCAGCAGCGCCTGGCTGTCGGCGTGGCCCATGCCCTCAATAGCAAAGGCATGCGAGGCGATGAACAGCGCCTCTTCGCCGGTCACCGGGTTGGGCCAGACCGCCCGCCACGGCCGGTCCGGCCAGCGGGTCATTTTTGGCAAGCTGGCCAGCTTGGCCGAGATCTTGGAACGGGAATGGGACAGCCGGTGCCAGATAATCGCATCCTGCAACCGCGCCTTCAGTCGCTGGGGCATGTCGGTCCAGGCCGCGCGGGTCGAGGCGATCTCGGTCTCCCCGCCCGCGGGCGGCACCACCAGCGCCGTCAGGACGTTGACCAGCGCTGGGATTGGCAGAAAGGTGCTGTCGGTGTGCCAGAGCATATTGCCCTGCAAATCCAGCAGGCGCAGGTCGTCGCGGGCGCGCAGCCCGGCCTGGGTTTGGTTTGACAGATCCGAGACCTGAAATTCCACATCGCGCCCCGCTGCCATCGCTTCGCGGTTTTCCAGCGGGCCGAACAGTTCCCCCAGCCGAACGTGATCCGCATCTGTGATGGACTGCGCCGGAAAGAGCAAAGCGGAATGGGTTTCGAACATCCGCCGGATCTCGGGGAACAGATGGTCAGCGGTCACCTCGCGCAGGTCGACGCCATGGACGGTCAGCCCGAAACGCGGGTGAAGCAGTGTGGTGTGCATGTCGAGGCTCCCTCGCGGAATTTCCGGTCAGAATGCGGGGAGAAAAGCGTCGCATCTAGCGGGTTTGCGACCTTTGGGGTGATCTCGAGTATGTACATGCGTGCTGGACGGGTTGGCTTAGGGACAGCAGAGGGAGCGCTAGAAGAGGCGAGGGCGTTTCCAAGCTTCAGCGCATCATCGAACGGGGCGGCAACACTATTTGGATGCGGGCGACCAGACCCGATGGCCGATGGATTTGAACTTCGACATTGGCATCGCGCGGCGTTCGTTGCGGGCCGTCGATCCCGGCTTGTCCAATGTGTCGACAACAGCCCTTCGCGGCGCTTCCCAGATCTCGTGCACTGCAAAACCCTCGGTCAACAGAACCAGAACAACCGTGTAGAAGGCCTTGTCGGTGTTGATCGAGGGGACCATACCCCAACTTCGCCGCTTGCCTTTGCGGCGCCCCTTGATTTGTACGGTTTGCCGCTTTCCACCGGTCACTCGAACAGCGTCGTAGCCTTCGCTATGCGCCTCCGTCAGGTGCAGGTCCAAAAGGCGGGCGGCCTCGAACTCTGCGATCTCGCCGGTAACGCCCAAGGGCTTTTCGGTTACGTTGTAATACTCAATGGCGAGCGTTTTTACGTCTTCCAGAATTTCGAATTCAGTGCGCATGCGCGTCCGCTCAATCCTCTTCGAACGGGTCCCATTCGTCTTCGACCTCGGGCAGGGCTTCTGTCTCGACCTTGGCGGCGCGCTGTTCAGGAGTTTCGATCCTGACGATCTTCGCCTTTGGGAACTCTGCCATCACGGCCTGCACCAGCGGATGCGCCTCGGCCTCGGCTTTCAGTGCCGTCTCGGCGGCGTCGCGCAGTTCGGCGATGGTCGGGGCGTCGCCGTCCGGCACCACCGACACCACCCAGCGGTTGCCGGTCCAGCCCTGCAGGCGCGAGCCGAGGCGTTGGGCCAGGTCGGTCGGCGCCTGTTCGGCGGGCGTGAACTCGATCCGCCCAGGCTGGTAGGAGACCAGCCGGATGCCGGTTTCCACCTCGACCAGCAGCTTCACGTCGCGGTTGGCGCGGATCAGTTCCACCACATGCTCAAAGCTGGGGTAGCGCGCCAGTGCGGCCTGCACATCCTGCGCCAGCGCAGCGGACGGCGCACCGCCATTTCTGCGCGGGGCGGCGGTGTAGGCGGGGCCCGGTGCGTTCGCCACCGGAGCGGCACCCATGCTTTGCAGCGGCATCCCGCCGCCGGGTCCCGGAGCGGGCGGAGGCGGTGCATCCTGCAGCCGCTTGATCAGTTCCTCGGGGCTGGGCAGGTCCGCGACATGGGTCAGCCGGATCACCGCCATTTCGGCGGCCATCATTGCGTTGGGCGCGGCGGCCACCTCTTCCAGCGCTTTCAGCAGCATCTGCCACATCCGGGTCAGTACCCGCATCGGCAGCGCCCCGGCCATCTGCACGCCGCGCGAGCGTTCATCTGGCGAGACGGTGGGGTCCTCTGCCGCGTCCGGCGTGATCTTGACCACCGAGACCCAATGGGTGATCTCGGCCAGATCGCGCAGCACCGCCAGCGGATCGGCGCCCTCGGCATATTGGCCGCCCAGTTCGGTCAGGGCAGCGGCCGCGTCGCCACGCAGGATCATGTCCATCAGATCGAGCACCCGGCCCCGGTCGGCCAGCCCCAGCATGGCGCGCACCTGATCGGCACTGGTCTCACCCGCCCCATGGCTGATCGCCTGATCCAGCAGCGAGGTGGCATCGCGGGCCGAACCCTCGGCGGCGCGGGTGATCAGCGCCAGCGCATCCTCGGCAATCTCGGCACCTTCGGCGGCGGCGATCTTGCGCATCAGGCCGATCATGTCTTCGGGCTCGATCCGGCGCAGGTCAAACCGCTGACAGCGCGACAGCACCGTCACCGGCACTTTGCGAATCTCGGTGGTGGCGAAGATGAACTTCACGTGCTCGGGCGGTTCCTCGAGCGTCTTGAGCAGCGCGTTGAAAGCGCTGGTCGAGAGCATGTGGACCTCGTCGATGATGTAGATCTTGTAGCGCGCGCTGGCGGCGCGGTAGCGGACGCTGTCGATGATCTCGCGGATATCGTTCACCCCGGTGCGGGATGCCGCGTCCATCTCCATCACGTCGACATGGCGGCCTTCCATGATCGCCACACAATGCTCACACTGGCCGCAGGGTTCGGTGGTGGGGCCGCCCTCGCCATCGGGACCGACGCAGTTCATGCCCTTGGCGATGATCCGCGCGGTGGTGGTTTTTCCGGTGCCGCGAATGCCGGTCATGATGAACGCCTGCGCGATCCGGTCCGCTTCGAACGCGTTCTTCAACGTCCGCACCATTGCATCCTGACCGACCAGATCGGCAAAGGTTTCGGGGCGGTATTTGCGGGCAAGGACCTGATAGGGGGCGGGTGCGGTGTCGGTCATCTCTGCTCTGCCGGATTCGTGTCTTGAGGCGGCAGCGTAGAGCGCCGCGTGGCCCGCGTCCACAGCCGCCTGTTGCGTTTTTCTTTTGGTTTCAGGGCAACCGGCGGTACAACATTGAGACCTTGGTTTGAATTTCCGGTTTTGAGTTTGCGGTTTTCGGGAGGGGGCCGGGCATGTCTGAATTTGTGATCTACGCCTTGCAGGTCGGCGGCGGAACGCTGGCGATCAGCCCGATGCCGGGGCGGTATGGCAACTATCCCGAGGACCTCGATACTATCGCTGCATGGGAACCCGGACTGGTGATCTCGATGACCACCGAGATCGAAATGATTCAGGACGGCGCGCGCAATTTCGGATCGGACATTCAGGGCCGTGCGTGCCGCTGGGCGCATCTTCCGGTCGAGGATTTCGGGGCGCCGCCCCGTGCGGTGCAGTTGAAATGGCCGGACGTCAGCGCCGCTGCGCGGCAAGCGCTGGCAGGCGGTGGCCGGGTTCTGGTGCATTGCCGAGGCGGCTGTGGCAGATCCGGCATGGTGGCGCTGCGATTGATGATCGAGTGCGGCGAAACACCCAAAGACGCGCTGGATCACCTGCGCACCGTGCGGGCCTGCGCGGTCGAGACTGAAGGGCAGATGAACTGGGCGCTGCAGGGGCAAAAGCAGTCCGCTGGGTCCTGACGGTCATTCGGAGCGAAACGGCTCAACCGGGACCAAGCCCCTTGCAAGGGGCTTGATGCGGCTGGAAACCGCATGAAGGCGTTTGCAAACGCCTTGCCCGCGCGAGTTGTGCCGTATCATGTCAGAGGGAAACGGTGTGCTGGCTGGCGTTGTATTCCCCGCCCAATGGAACTGCTTCGAGCAGCGCGCAGGGCGGTTGCGCCAACCAGCCTGCCGGAAGCATCCGAGCCTCGGACGACAAAAGCGTATCGGCAAATTGATCGAGCCGGTCGCCATCCTCATCCGCCTCCACGCCGCAGAACACCCGGATACGCTCGTGGCTGGCCCGAAACCGCGCGGAGCAGACCTGCGGGCAGTTCTTCAAGGTGCTGTTGCCCTCGATCTCGAAGTCTTCGGTGGTCACCGGTTTGGCTTTGTCCATGGCTTGCGCCAGCTTCTCGGCCATACGGGCAAGAGCCGGACAGGTTTTACCGGTGTGGCGGCACAGGGTTGCCGTGAATATGTGAGAGTTGGTCTTCCAGATCATGATGCGCCCTCCGCGCGTTGGCCGGGGACACAGGAGGGGAAAGACAGCGGGCGGCTATCGGACCCACCCCGGACACCCCGCCCGAGTTCGAGTTACAGTTCCGATGGCAGGTCTCCTGACTTGCGGGTCACAGCTTTGCCGACCTTCCCAGCCTTACGGCCAGTGGCATTCCGGCATCGCTCTCCGCCTACAGTTGCGGGGGCAGTCGCGGCCTTGGTCCATCCCGGTTTCCCGGTCCGGACCGCACCGTGTTCCCTTTTCATCCCGGCCGCAGATTCGGCGCGGGAACCATCACCTGATGGCTAGCGGGTTGCATGGGCTGACGTCAATGGATTTTGGTAAGGCGCATCTTCTGCGGTAGCGCGCGCAGGACATCCGAGCTTTGCCGTGCCCGCGCCAATTGCCAGCCGCCCTGGAGCAGGATGAACAGCGTATCGGCGGTCTCTAGCGGGTTGTCGATGCCAAATCGCCCGGCATGATGCGCCACCTCGGTGATCCAGCCTTCGTAGAGGTGATGCGCGTGATCGCGGAAGGTGGCGTTGTCGGGCCCCTCGAACAATGTGGAGGAGATCGGACAGCCATCCCACTGTCCCGATTTATCGAACAGTTTCGCGACCTTGTGGCACAGGGTCTCGACCCCGTCCTGAAAGCTGTCTGCCGGTTCGAATGAGGCTGCGATCAGCCGCAGCATCCCGTCCGAGGCCCAGGTGGCAGCGGCGACGGCAAGGTCGGATTTGCCGTTGGGAAAGTGGTGATAGAGCGAACCCTTGGGCGCATCGGCGGCGCTCAGCAACTCGCTCAGCCCCACGCCGTGATAGCCTGACCGTCGGAACAGGTCGGCGGCGGTACGGATCAGGCGGTCTTTGGTCGGTAGCGGACGTTCGGTCATTTGGCTGCCATATTGACAGGGCTAGACCGATTGGTCCAGAAAGGGATGTAGACCGATTGGTCTAGGAGGTCGCGGGAGGTGACGATGCTAGACGCGCAAGGAACGGTAACGGTCGAGGAATTTAGGTTCCCGGCAGGATCTGCCGAGTTGTCGGCGGTGCTTCACCAGCCGGCAGAGGCTCCTGCAGCGGCTGTCGTTCTGAACGGCGCCACCGGCGTGCCGCGCGATTACTACCGCCATTTCGCCCGCTGGCTGGCTGCCGAGCGGGGGATGGCCTGCCTGATCTATGACTACCGCGACTTCGGAACCTCTCTGAACGGGCAGTTGCAGGACTCAAACGTGAACATGGCCGATTGGGCGCTGACGGACATGCCTGCGGCACGGGCAGAAATGCGCCGCCGCTATCCCGGCGTGCCCCTCTGGGTGATCGGTCATTCGGTGGGCGGTATGCTGATGCCGCTGCAGGACGGGATCGAGGATATCGACCGCATGATCTGCGTCTGCGCCGGGTTAGTGCATCACGTCGACCACCCGTGGCCTTATCAGGCGCTGGCGCGGCTTTTCTGGTTTGGCCATGTCCCGCTGATGGTGAAGACGCTTGGCTATCTGCCCGGTAAGATCACCGGTTTTGGCGCCGATCTCCCGCCGCGAGTTTACTGGCAATGGCGCAAATGGTGCACCTCGCGCCAGAGCTACCTGCCCGAGACGGGTGTGACCCTGCCCGCACCGGACTGGGGCCGCTCCGGAGCGCCGGTCGATCTGGTTGCGCTAAGTGATGACGTAATGATCCCGGCCAAATGTGTCTGGCGGCTGGAACAGGTCTATGGTCCGGCAGCGCGGAAACAGGAGCTGAACCCGCGTGATTTCGGGTTGAAGGCGGTGGGGCATCTCGGCGCCTTTGCCCGCCGCAATGCCGCGATCTGGCCTGCGCTGCTAGGTGAGGCATAGGGGCGCCCTGACAGGCGCCCCCGCCCGGTCAGTAACCTTTGCGCCCCTTATGGGCGCGCTGGACCGACTTGATCATCTTTCCGAACTCCCGATGCCGCGCCCGTGCTTCGGCCACGGTTTCCGAGTTGTACCGGTCCTCGCGCTGTAGTTTCTGCCAGCGATTCAGGCGGTCGGGATCAAGTTCACCCGCAGTAATTGCGGCCTCGATGGCACAGCCGGGTTCGCCCTGATGGGAACAGTCGGAAAACCGGCACGCCGCCGCCAGTTCCAGCAGATCGGCAAAGACCGCATCAACACCCTCGCCTGCATCCAGCAGGCGCAGGGCGCGCATGCCGGGCGTGTCGATCAACCAACCGCCGTTGGTCATCCGGCGCAGCGAGCGGAAGGTGGTGGTGTGGCGGCCCTTGGCATCGTCCTCGCGAATCCCAGCGGTCGCATCCACCGAACCAGTGAGGCCATTGGTGAGCGTCGTCTTGCCGACGCCCGAGGATCCGAGCAAAGCGCCGGTTTGCCCTGCCGGACACCACTCAGCGACTCGGTGCAGGTCTTCTTCATCGCGCGCGTTGACTGAAAGGACTGTGAGAAAGGGCGCCAGTGCCTCGGCTTGCTTGATGTAGTCGTCGGGGTCATCACACGTGTCGGCTTTGGTCAGGACGACCACAGGGTAACATCCGGCCCGATTGGCCAGCGCCAGGTATCGCTCCAGCCGCGCCGGGTTGAAATCGGCATTGCAGGAACTGGTGATGAAGAGCACATCCACATTTGCTGCGATCAGTTGCGATTGCGCATCCGTGCCCGCCGCGCGGCGCTTGAGTTCCGTGCGCCGGTCCAGCAGGCGAATGATGCGGTTGGCGTCATTGGCCAGCACCCAGTCGCCGACGGCAAACCCGCCGGTGGTCTGGCCTGCAGGAGCCAACAGTGGGTGTTCGCTGTCCGGCGACAATCCGGTCATCCGGTCGCGATGGACTGCCGCGATGCGTAAGGGCACAAGGTGGGGGTCCGCTGCCGCTTGGGCTGCGAAAAAGGAGGACCATCCGAGGTCCGGGTAAGTAAAAGACATTGCTCTGCCTGTGTAGGAATCACGCAAGCCAAGCCGATGGCGCACGCGCACCCGCTTGGGATGGGTTCAGGCAGGGGACTGGATAACTTCGGTCAGAACCGCGCCTGAAGGGATTTTGCTACAATCATAAAAGCCCCCCTTTGGCTTTCTGGTTCTGGTGTGCCGCTGGATGCGGTCTAGTGAGAGGCTGGACATCGACCCAAGCGGGACTCGTTGTGGCTGCTTCCTTCCGGACCTGACCAGGTTGGCGAGGCGCTCGCCCGCGCCAACCTCTCGATTGTCGATATAGTCACGCTGGTAGGGAAAGGCAACCCGTCAGAGCCGCAGCCCGAAGCGCAAAAAGCCGTCTTGATCCATGCCCAGTGGCTCGGGCTGATACTTTGCAAGCTCGTCCAGATATCGCCTGGCACCCGGTCCGGTGCGCAGGGTCACTTGCGTTTCCTTCAGGGGCGAAAACCTCCACGAAGGCGGCGCGTTTTCCAGCGGGTCGGAGGGTAGACGCCCGGTGAGATAGTCGCGCAGGATGTCCTGAATGCGTAGAGGTGGGATAGAGATCTTGTCAGCACCTGAAAGCGCTGCGAAATGGCCTCCACCTGCGGCGCGATAGTTGTTCAGGGCAACCACAAAGCGTTGATCGTCCGTCACCGGGGTGCCATTCAGCCTCAAGCCGTGAATCCGGTGATGGGCAGGGTCCGTCAGGGTGCCGTCAGGGTGAAACCGTGCCGGGGCGGACAGGTCGATTTCGTACTCCACCCCGTGCAACACATCGAAATTATGTCCTGCACGGTCGCGGTCTACCAGCTCGGTCCCGCAGCTGCCGGGAGTGATTTGGTGGAACAGCACAGCGGACATCTCGAGCCAGTCCCGGAGCTGCGCGCCGGACACGATGCGCGCGCGTAATTCGTTGGGAAAGACATGCAGATCGGCCACGTGTCGCAGAGAGATCTGGCCTGGGGGCACCTCGGTATAATGCCGGGGGCCAGCCCGCCCGCCGAATTTCGATGGGGCCGCCGCCGAAAGCAGCGGCAGCTCGGCCTCTGGCCTGCCCGACAGGTAAGGACGTAGCGCAGCAGCTTGGGCAGCTGCTACCAGCGCCAGCCCTCGGTCGGGCGCGCAGAAACTGAAGTAGCTGTGCAGGGGGTGTTCGATCTGTCCCACCGGCTGCCCCATTCGGGCACGGGTTGCGGCGTGTGCTGGGGCGAGCAACTCTGTCAGTTCAGGGTCCTCAGGTGTTGTCGGAACCGCATCGCCGCTGGCGTCTCGCTCAGAGATCGGGCGCAACTCGGCTCTGCGCTCGGTGATCTGCCATCCTCCCTGCCCATCGGCCGCCAATGTCAGGTCGATCACGCCCAGATGGGATCCCGATGCGCCTGGCATCACCATCGGTTTTCCATTCACCAGCCCGCGTTCGGCCTCCATCCGTTCCAGCCCCTTATGCTCTCCATCGGGAAGAAGCAGGTGAGTGTGTCCGGCCACGACGGCGTCTATACCATCCAAATAGGCCAGTGGTATCGCGGCGTTTTCCATGTTGGGCCGCGCGGTGCCATCGTCCAACCCGGTGTGCGCCAGCGCGACGATCAGATCACATCCCTGTCCGCGCAGCTCCTTCACTGCCTGTTCAGCAGCGCTCAAAATGTCCGAGGCGTCCGCTTGGCCTTCAAGCACATGCGCTTCCCATTCCATCGTCTGTGGCGGCAGGACCGAGAACAGGCCGATTCGCAATTGATGGGTTTGTCCGCCGGCGGCGACGGTTCGCGTCAGGATTGCCGTGACCCGCCAGGTGGTAGAGCCTCTTAGTCGGAGCAGGTTCGAACACAGCACCGGGCAAGGTGCCTGCGTCAGGATTTGGTCCAGCGCGTCCAGCCCGAAGTTGAAATCGTGGTTTCCCAAACCGATCGCATCGTATCCCAAATGGTCGAAAGCCTGCATAAGGGGGTGCGGAACGTCACTTTCCTCAGCCGCCCAATCACCCAGTGGCGTGCCTTGCAGGGAATCGCCATTGTCCACCAAAAGAGTAGTTGTACCCGACGCATTGGCCTCGGCACGGGCTGCGCTGATGAGGCTCGCTGTGCGGGTCAGCCCTACGGTCGGCTCTGATCTGTCGGCGTAATAGTCGAAGCTGAGCAGATTCATATGCAGGTCGGACGTCGCCAGCAGCCGCAGCCGGGCGGTGGTGCCTTGGGCAGGCTGGTCCCGTTCTTGAGACGCGTCGCCGCCACCGGTGGATAACAATGCCATCTATACCAAATCGTTTGGGTTTCTTTTTATGGTTGTTCTAAATGAATTAAAAACGCTGAAAAAGTGAACTCATGCAAAATGTGTTGTGAAAATTCTGCGGTTTAGCGCTGAATTAGTGAAACGACCGGGCATTGATTGCCATTGCACAGCCGCGCGGGCCATGGCAGCCCTATGCCGAATGGCAAAGGGAAGCAGGGAATGAAGCGGGCAGAGCAGGTCACTTTCGGCGGGTCCGGGCTGAACCGGGCAGCGCATCTTCGGGGCGATGCCGCGGCTCTGGCCGCCGCAAGGGCGCATCCAAAGGCGGCCTGTCTGTTGCTCTGGCGCGGCAAACCGCTGGTGCAGGGCGAGCGGCTGGATCGACTGTCTCTGGTACCGATGACCCATCCGCTGGTGCAATCCGGGTCGGGCGGTGCCGCCGACGGGCCGGTTCTGCTGGGTCTGGCTGAGGATGAGGCGCCACTTTTTGCCGCCGACATCTCGGCCTGGCAACCCGAAGGGCAGGACTTGTCGGGCCTGGGTAATTTCGTCGACCCGACCGAACAGCAGCACCCCGATCTGCCCGCAGGCCACGTCTTTGCTGAGCTTCGCCGCATCATGTCGCGGCTCAGCCCGCGCGATGCGGAGCTTGCGGCCAGCGCCAAGGCTGTCATCGGCTGGCATGAAACACACCGGTTCTGCGCACGCTGCGGTGCGCAAAGCGAGATGGTTCAGGCGGGTTGGCAGCGCAGTTGCCCCACCTGTGGCGGCCAGCATTTCCCGCGTACCGACCCGGTGGTGATCATGCTGATCACATATGGCGATTCGGTGCTGATGGGCCGCTCGCCCGGATGGCCCGAGGGCATGTACTCGCTCTTGGCGGGGTTCGTTGAACCCGGAGAGACGCTGGAAGCCGCCGTGCGCCGCGAGGTAATGGAAGAGGCCGGCGTGCGTGTGGGGCAAGTGGACTACCTCGCCAGCCAGCCATGGCCCTTCCCGGCGTCGCTGATGTTTGGCTGCGCGGGCAAGGCGCTGTCCCGTGATATTCGGATCGACCCGGTTGAGATCGAGGATGCGCTTTGGGTTGGCAAGGGCGAGATGATGCAGGTATTTGCGGGCGAGCACCCGAATCTGCTGCCTGCCCGGAAAGGGGCCATCGCCCATTTTCTCCTGCAGAACTGGCTTGCGGATACGTTGGATTAAATCGACAGTGACCTGGATAACGAAACGCGCAGGGAATAGATGCATTTTTCTGGCAGGGAAGATATCGAGGCACCTATCGCGGCGGTGTTTGATATGCTCTCGGAGTTTGAGCGGTTCGAACGTCTGGCAATCCGGCGCGGTGTCGAGGTAACGAGGTCAGCGGGATCGGTCGCATCACCGGTTGGGTTGACATGGGATACGGTTCTCAGGATCCGGGGAAAATACCGCGAGATGCAGGTTGTGCTCGAACACTACGAGCCCCCGCACCTGATGCGCTTTCAGGCCACGAGCAAGGGCGTGGACGCAATCACGGGGATCGAACTGCTGGCATTGTCTGCCAGTCGAACCCGTTTGATCTTTGACCTCAACCTCACGCCAAAGACGCTGCCGGCACGTCTGTTTCTGCAATCTCTAAAGCTGGCGCGGGCGCGGCTGAAGCGGCAGTTCGAGCTCAGGCTGGCCGAGTTGGCAAGGGATCTGGAAGAGCGTCACTCCCGTTCTTCGGCTTAGCCGGAAAGCCCGGCGGGAAAGCCGCTTCCAAACGCACTGCACCGCCCTGGCCAGCCGTCTAGCTGCGCGACCGGGCTGCGGGATAGACGCCGAGAATCTCGACATTGGTGGTGAAATGCTCCAGCTCGTCCATGGCCAGCTGAACGTTTTTGTCCTCCGGGTGTCCGACGATATCGGCATAGAACTGGGTCGCGGTGAAGGACCCATCGACCATGTAGCTTTCTAGCTTGACCATGTTCACGCCGTTGGTCGCGAACCCACCCATCGCCTTGTAGAGAGCGGCAGGGATGTTGCGCACCTGAAACACGAAGCTGGTGATCATTTCGTGATCGCCGCGGCGTGATTCGTCCATCTCGCGGGACATGACCAGAAAGCGGGTGGTATTGTCGCCCCGATCCTCGATATGCCGGGCTAACACGTCGAGCCCGTAGATCTCGGCTGCCAGTTCGCTGGCCAGCGCCGCATGAGCCTTGTCTCCACGCTCGGCAACCTCACGCGCTGCACGGGCATTGTCCGGGCTGACCCGCCCACGGATATTGTGTTGGCGCAGAAATCCCTGGCACTGGGGCAGCAGGACCAGATGGGAATGCGCCTCGGCAATGTCCTCAAGCCGCGCACCGGGCACCGCAAGAAGGTTGATATGCACACGCACAAAGGCCTCGTCGATGATATGCAGCCCGCTATGGGGCAGCAGCCGATGGATGTCGGCCACCCGGCCATAGGTCGAGTTCTCGACTGGCAACATCGCCAGGTCGGCATCCCCCGACCGCACCGCTTCGATCACGTCCTCGAAGGTGCGGCAAGGCAACGCATCCATGCCGGGCCGTGCATTGCGGCAAGCCTCGTGACTGTAGGCGCCGGGCTCTCCCTGAAAGGCGATACGGTTGGTCATTTGGTCGTTTCCGTGCAACAAGTTCATCAATTGGGCGTTTGGTCGCGGTGTCTATACCTTGCCTCTTGCAAGGGGAAGCCTTAGACAGCCGCGCAGACAGCTGAAATGGACTCGCGATCAATGTTTGACACGATGACAGTTACCAAGGCCGCCGCTGGCCTGTTTGGCGCCTTCCTGGCGCTGCTTCTGGCAAAATGGGCGGCCGAAGCCCTCTATCACGTGGATAGCCACGGAGAGGCTTCGTACATTATCGAAACCGAGGGGTCGGCTGACGAGATCAGTGAGGCCGAGGAAGTCAGCTTTGACGAGATGATGATGGCCGCTGACGTCGAAAAAGGCGCCAGAGTGTTCAAGAAATGCGCAGCCTGCCACAAGCTGGAAGACGGCGCGAACGGCACCGGGCCCTATCTGTATGGCGTTGTCGGTCGCCCGGTAGCCTCGGCTGCTGGCTTTGGCGCCTATTCGGGCGCGCTGCAGGACAAGGGCGGCGACTGGACCCCGGAAGCGCTGGATGCCTTCCTGGCCAAGCCGAGCGCGGATGTTCCGGGCACATCCATGAGCTTTGCCGGTCTCAAGAAGGCGGCAGACCGGGTAAACGTGATCGCCTATCTGGACAGCCTGGACGACTGATCAGGTTGGCTCCTGCGTTAAGACAAAGCCGCTGTGGAAACGCAGCGGTTTTTTGTTTTCCGGGCGCTTGAAGCTATCTTCACGAAGCGTTCACATATTCTAAACTTGAATCTCGCCCGGCTGGACCTTTAGCTATCGGCCACAAGATCAAGAATGACACGAACCGCAGGAGAGGCCGTTATGACGAACAGACAGTTCCCTGATATCAGATTCGATATCGACCGGAGGACGGCACTGCAGTTCCTTGGGGCCGGAGCGATGGCTGCCGCGACAAATTCTGTCACAGGTCTGGCCAGCGCTGCAGGCGAAGATGAGATCATTATCTCGCACGGTTATTCATATTTTGGTGACCTGAAATATCCTGCTGGCTACCCTCATTTCGACTACGTGAATCCGAATGCTCCGGTTGGAGGCGAGATTTCGGTCAGCACGCGCGGCACCTTTGACGGTATGAACCGGTTCAATTGGCAGGGCAAAGCGGGTCTCTTTTCCGGCCTTATCGCAGAAGGCATGTTCGGGGATGGCCCATTCGGGACGGCAACCCCGGCGGATTCAATCACGGACGCCTATGGTCTGATTGCCGAAACCGTCGAGTACCCAAAAAGCAAGCGGTGGTGTGTATTCCACATGCGCCCCGAAGCGCGTTTTGCCGATGGTACACCGCTAACGGCGCACGATGCCGCGTTCACTCACGACCTGTTCCTTGAGCAGGGCATCCGCAGCTATGCACGGGCAGTGAAGGAACGAATCGAAGGGTACGAAATCATCGACGACCATACTCTGAAGTATAACTTCGTCGATGGCATCTCTCGGCGGTCGCTCATCTCGCAAGTTGGCGGAACCCCTGTTTTTTCAAAGGCCTGGTACGAAGAAACTGGTGAAAGGCTTGACAAGCAGAGCCTGAAAACGCCGATGGGCAGCGGTCCTTACGTGGTCGATGATTTCGAGATCAACAGATACATCGTCTACAAGCGAAATCCCGACTATTGGGGTTGGCACCTGCCGATCAACAAGGGGCGCCACAATTTCGAACGGGTCCGGGTCGAGTATTTCGCTGACGATGCAGCCGAGTTTGAGGCTTTCAAGGCTGGTATCTACACCTTCAGGGCAGAAGGTAGCACCAAGAAGTGGGCAACAGGATATGATTTTCCTGCCGTGCAGAAGGGGGAGGTCAAGCTCGAAACCATCGCGGATCAGAACCCGCCGATCCCGACAGGATTCGTGTTCAACTTCCTGCGCGACCCATTCAAGGACAAACGCGTTCGTGAAGCGCTGAGTCTGGCGTTCAATTTTGAATGGACCTCAGCATCGCTGCAATATGGGCTGACCAAGCAGCGCCATTCCTTTGCGGAAAACTCCGAAGTCGAGGCCAAGGGCGTACCAGAAGGCCTGGAAAAGGCGTTCCTGGAAAGCCTTGGTGATCTTGTTCCGGCCGAGTTGTTGTCCGAAGAGGCCGTTCTGGCGCACACGTCCAACGCCGACCGGCAAACGGATCGTCGAAACAAACGTAAGGCGCTGAAACTTCTTGCCGAAGCGGGTTGGGAAGTAGGTGCGGGAGGTAAGCTGCGCAATGCGTCCGGCGAGCCCATGCGGTTCAAGATTATGCAATCGGCAGCGTCTTCGGACACAGCGCAAGCAATCATCACTACTTATGTTTCAAATCTTGCCAGCTTTGGGATCAGCGCCGAGGCGGAAAAAGTCGACACCGCGCAATATACGCAGCGCTACTACGACAAAGATTGGGACATGATCTTCTTCCGCAATCAACCGTTTCAGATTGCGTCTACTGGCTTGAAGCAGTCATACGGATCGGAAACTGCCGTAGTATCGTCCTATAACCCGCAGTCCCTGCAAGATCCGCTTGTCGATGCGATCATCGAGGCCGCATTGCTGACCGAGTCGCGCGAAGAAGAAATCGCATCGCTGAAAGCGCTGGATCGTACACTGCGCTATTTGCGTATCCAGATTCCTGCAGGATATGTCGCAGACAATTGGGTCGCGTATTACGACATGTACGAACATCCGGAAGAGTTACCGCCGCTCGGGGTCGGGTATCTGGATTTCTGGTGGTTCAACGAAGACAAATACAAGGCGCTCAAAGCTGCCGGCGCACTGAGGTAACGAAGCCTTGGGAGCATATATTCTACGACGACTGCTGCTGGTCATCCCGACACTTCTTGGGATCATGGTGGTCAACTTTACACTGGTACAGTTCGTGCCGGGTGGGCCCATCGAGCAAATCCTTGCCCAAATGCAAGGTGAAGGGGACGTTTTTGCGGGTTTCGCCGGTGGTGAAAGCGCACCCACTGAAGAGACGTTCGGGTCCGACAGCGAATACCTCGGCGCACGGGGGTTGCCTAAAGAGTTTATCGAGGAGCTTGAAAAAGAGTTCGGGTTCGACAAACCGCCACTCCAACGGTTCCTGAGCATGATGGGCAACTATCTGACGCTGGACTTTGGGCAGAGCTATTTCCGCTCGATTAGCGTGATCGATCTGGTTCTGGAGAAGATGCCGGTTTCGATCTCGCTTGGCTTGTGGTCAACACTGATCGCTTACCTGGTCTCGATTCCAATGGGCATTCGTAAGGCGATCAAGGATGGATCGACCTTCGATACCTGGACCAGCGGAACGATCATTGTTGCCTATGCGATCCCCGGCTTTTTGTTCGCGATTCTCCTACTGGTGCTTTTCGCGGGAGGGTCCTACTGGCAGATCTTCCCGCTGCGGGGTCTGACCTCGGACAATTGGGATAACCTCAGCCTCGGCGGCAAGATCGTGGATTATTTCTGGCACATCACCCTGCCGGTGGTCGCCTCGACGATTTCCGCATTTGCCACCCTGACGCTGCTGACCAAGAATTCATTTCTGGACGAAATCAAGAAACACTATGTGATGACCGCGCGGGCCAAGGGTCTGAGCGAAAGCAAGGTGCTTTACGGCCATGTGTTCCGTAACGCGATGCTGATCGTAATCGCGGGCTTTCCGGCGGTGTTCATCGGTGTCTTCTTCTCGGGCTCGATCATCATCGAGACGATCTTTTCGCTCGACGGTCTGGGTCGTCTGGGGTTCGAGGCCGCCGTAGCGCGCGACTATCCGGTTATCTTCGGCACGCTTTTCATCTTTGGCCTGATGAGCCTCGTGGTCGGCATCATCAGCGACCTGATGTATGTGCTGGTCGATCCGCGCATTGATTTCGAAAAGCGGGAGGGGTAGATGGCGCTGTCACCACTAAACCAGCGCCGCTGGCGCAACTTCCGTCGCAATGGCCGGGCCTACTGGTCGCTGATCATCTTCACCGTGTTGTTCGGCCTGTCGCTCTTTGCCGAGTTTCTGGCCAACGACAAACCGATCCTGATCAACTATCGGGGCGAGTATTTCACGCCCATCTTCAAAATCTATCCCGAGACCGCGTTCGGCGGAGACTTCCAGACCGAGGCGATTTACCGTGACCCCGAGGTGCGGTGCCTGATCGCAAGCGGCGGGCAGGAGGAATGCTTCGATGATCCCGATGGCGTTTTGGAGAAGATCGAGGCCGGAACCTACGCCGCAGAGGGATTCGAACGGGGCTGGGCCATCTGGCCGCTTATTCCGTATTCTTACAACACCTCTGTCGATCGCCCCGGTGCGGCGCCGCTGCCGCCCAATTCCCAGAACTGGCTGGGAACGGATGACACCAAACGTGACGTGCTGGCACGGGTGATCTACGGCTTCCGCCTGTCGATCCTGTTCACGCTGTTTGTCACCGGTGTGGCCAGCCTTATCGGCATCTTCGCCGGTGCCATTCAGGGCTATTTCGGCGGCTGGCTGGATTTGATCTTTCAGCGCATTATCGAGATCTGGTCGGCCACCCCGTCGCTTTACGTCATCATCATCATGTTCGCCATTCTGGGTCGAAGTTTCTGGCTGCTGGTGGCGCTGATGATCCTGTTCTCGTGGACCGGCCTTGTGGGTGTGGTCCGGGCCGAATTCCTGCGGGCGCGCAATCTGGAATATGTGCGTGCCGCCAAGGCGCTGGGTGTGGGTAACAAGACCATCATGTTCCGTCACATGCTGCCCAACGCGATGGTGGCGACGCTGACCTTCATGCCGTTCATCGTGACCGGAACCATCGGAGGTCTGGCGTCGCTGGACTTTCTGGGCTTTGGTCTTCCGTCCTCGGCCCCGTCGCTGGGCGAGTTGACCCTGCAGGCGAAACAGAACCTGCAGGCGCCGTGGTTGGCCTTCACCGCGTTCTTCACCTTTGCCATCATGCTGTCGCTTCTGGTCTTCATCTTCGAAGGCGTGCGCGACGCGTTCGATCCCAGAAAGACGTTCTCATGAGCCTGCTGGACGTAAAGAACCTGAATGTGTCCTTCCGGCAGGATGGGCAGGTGACGGCCGCGGTCAGGGGCGTGTCGTTCAACGTGGACCGGGGCGAGACCGTGGCGCTGGTGGGTGAATCCGGGTCCGGAAAGTCGGTAACTGCGCTGTCCACCGTCTCGCTGCTGGGCGAAAGCGCCGAGATCGAAGGCTCGGTCACCTATGACGGGCAAGAGATGATCGGCGCCTCGGAACAGCGGCTGATGGACGTGCGTGGCAACGACATCAGCTTCATCTTTCAGGAGCCGATGACTTCACTCAACCCGCTGCACACGATCCAGAAACAGATGGCGGAATCGCTGGCCCTGCATCAGGGCCTGACCGGCAAGGCTGCGCGCGACCGGATTGTCGAACTGCTGGACAAGGTGGGCATCCGCGACGCGCGTGAGCGGCTGGACAGCTATCCGCACCAGCTTTCGGGCGGGCAGCGCCAGCGTGTGATGATCGCCATGGCGCTGGCCAACAAGCCCGACATTCTGATCGCGGACGAGCCGACGACGGCGCTCGATGTGACCATTCAGGCGCAGATTCTCGAGCTGCTGGCCGATTTGCAGAAGGCCGAGAACATGGGGATGCTGTTCATCACCCACGATCTGGGCATCGTGCGGCGCATTGCCGACCGGGTCTGCGTAATGAAGGATGGCGAGATTGTCGAGACCGGCCCGACCGCCGAGATTTTCGACAACCCGCAGCACCCCTACACGCAGAAACTGCTGGCTGCGGAACCTTCGGGCTCACCCGATCCGGTGGCGCTGGACGCCGAAGAAATCGCGCGGACCGACAAGCTCAAAGTCTGGTTCCCGATCCAGCGCGGGTTTCTCAAGCGCACAGTAGGTCATGTGAAGGCGGTCAACGACGCCACCATCACCGTGCGCGCCGGCGAGACGCTGGGGATTGTGGGCGAATCCGGCTCAGGCAAGACCACGATGGCGCTGGCGCTGATGCGGCTGATCTCGTCCGAGGGCGAAATCACCTTTCGCGGGCAGGATGTGCGCGACTGGTCCACGCGCGAGTTGCGGCGGCTGCGCAAGGACATGCAGATCGTGTTCCAGGACCCGTTCGGCTCGCTCAGCCCGCGCATGACCTGCATGCAGATCATTGCCGAGGGGTTGGCCATACACAAAGTCGACCCACACCGCGCTCCGCGCGAGCTTGTGGCCGAGGTGATGACCGAAGTTGGGCTCGACCCGGCAGCGATGGACCGTTACCCGCACGAGTTCTCGGGCGGTCAGCGCCAGCGGATCGCGATCGCTCGGGCGATGGTGCTGCGGCCCAAGCTGCTGGTGCTGGACGAGCCTACAAGTGCGCTGGACATGACGGTGCAGGTACAGATCGTCGATCTTCTACGGGATTTGCAGCGCAAATACGGGCTGGCCTACCTGTTCATCTCACACGATCTGAAAGTGGTGCGGGCCATGTCGCATCAGGTGATCGTGATGCGGCAGGGCGATGTGGTCGAGATGGGCGCCGCCGACGATCTGTTCGAAAACGCACGGACCGACTACACCCGCGAACTGGTCGCAGCGGCCGGGTAGGGGCCAAGCCGCTTGGAAGCGGCTTAACGCGGTTCGAAAACCGCGTTGCAAGGCGTTTGCAAACGCCTTGACCCCTGAATAACCCGCGTCAGGGCGGGAGAGCTCAGGCGCTCTCCACCTTCTCGCGCGCCGATTTCGGCACCTGTCCGCGCAGTTCCTCGTAATGATCGAAGTTCAGCTTCACCCATCCCGTTCCGCGCGATGCGCTGGCCAGCGTGCGGTGCAACTCGTCTTCGGCCACTGCCGGCAGCAGCGCGTTGAAGATCTCCCAACCCGAGGCGTTTGGATTGCCCTCGAACCCCAGCACCTGTCCCTGAAGTGAGCTGATCGTGGGCACCAGATCGCCCACATAGACCGAAGGCAGATGGATCTCGGCATGCAGAATCGGTTGCAGGACCACCGGTTTCGCCTCCGGCAGCGCCTCACGCACGGCATTCTTACCCGCTGTGCGGAACGCATAATCCGAGCTGTCCACCGCATGGTGCTTGCCGTCCTTGAGCGTCACCTTGACGTCCACCACCGGAAAGCCTTCGGGTCCCTCAACCAGCGCGTCCTCGGCCCCGTGCTCAACGGCGGGGATATAGTTCTTGGGCACCGCGCCGCCCTTGACGATCTCATCAAACTGGAACCCTGCACCGCGTGGCATCGGCTCGACCGAGATCACCACATCGGCGAATTGCCCTGCGCCGCCCGATTGTTTGCGGTGGCGGTGGCGGTGTTCGATCGGTTTCTGGATGGTTTCGCGATAGGCGGTTTCGACCGGTTCGGTTTGGACCTCGATGCCGAAATCTTCGTCCAGCTTGGCGACCAGCCGCCGCATGTGCTGCGGGCCCTGGGTGCCCAGAACCGCATGGCCGCTGCCCTCGGCATGGCCGACCTGCAGACCGGGGTCGATTTCACCAAGGCGGGCCAGCGCATTGGACAGGCGCACATCGTCGCGCTCATGCGCGGGCGACACGCTCTGCCGGTGGCCCGACGGGTGCGGGCTGGCCCATTCCGGCAACTGGGTCGCCGATTTGCTGTCATAGAGGAATCCGGGGTTGAGGTGATCCGACTTCACCGCCAGCCCGATTTGCCCCGCTTCCAGCGTGGGAATCTGGGTCTTGGCATCCAGCGTGGTCAGGCTGCCCACGGTTTCACCACCCAGCGCCTCATGCGCCTGCACGCCTTTGCCCAGGCCGCGCAGCACGGTGATCTTGCCGATATGTTTCTTCACATCGGCAAACCCGGCAATGGCGCGTGCGCCTTCCTCGGCCTCATCGCGGCCGGCGGCGATGTCGAACTCGGGGGCCTCGTGGCGCAGCGCCTTCATCAGCCGGGTCAGCCCGTTGCCATGGCAGGCCGCACCCAGGCAGGCGGGGATCAACTGGTGGTTCTGCAGCACTTGCGCCGCCAGATCGTAAATCTCGGCGCTGGGCGGCTGCTTGTCCTCGATCAGCTGCTCCAGCAGGTTATCGTCGAAATCCGACAGGGTTTCGAGCAGTTCAGCCCGTGCCTCCTGCTCGCGCTCCTCCACCGCCTGCGGCAATTCGATCAGGGCCGAGGGCTGCCCCTCCTGATACTTCCATGCGCGTTCCGAGATCAGGTCCACCGCGCCGACGATCTGGTCGCCATCGCGGATTGGCACCTGGCGCAGGGCGATGTGGTGGGTGCAGTAGGTTTGCAGCGCCGCGATGATGTCGCGGATACGGCCGTTGGGATGGTCCATCCGGTTGATGAACAGGAAACAGGGAATGCCCGCCTCTTCCACCAGCCGCAGATAAGGCGCGCAGAGCACGGCGGTGTCCGGGTCGGGCGGAACCACCACAACGGCGGCATCTGAAATGGCCATCGCCGGGCCGCCATAGGCCAGACAATCTCCGCCCCCGTCCACATCGATCGCGCACCACGGCTCGCCCAAGTAAGAAAAACCGTGCAAGTGCACGGTCCCGGATACATCGAATGTGGTGGGCCTGCCGTCGAGGCGGCTAATAGCCTCGACGAGGGTAGATTTGCCCGATTGAGTCGGGCCGAGGACGGTGAAGACGCGCATGAGTGCAGTCCCTCTCTCAGGTTGCAGTTTGCTGCACGATGAGAGTGTCGCGAACGCGCAAGCGTTAGCGGCGTCTGTCCGTATGGTGCCTGCCTCAGGTGCGCGGGGCGGGGGTCTGCCCCGGCCTGTCGAGTGTGGGAAATCCGGGCGGCTGGCGTCAAGCCCCTGCGCAGAGAAACGGCGGACCTTTTCCTGCGGCCCGCCGCCCCAATGTGTTTTCCACCCGGCTTAGATGGCCGAGCTGTGCCCCGCCTTGCTCAGATCATAAGCGTCGAAACTGCGGGCGATCATGCGGGTCAGAGGACGGGCCTCGGGCGGGATGAGCAGCCCGTTGTCGCTGATGCGCAAAAGGCCGGGAAAGGCACGTTCGGCGTCGGCAAACATCTCGTTCAAGGCCGTTGGTGTGACGTCGTAGTCGCGCAGGATCTCGCCCCGGTCGATCCGGAAATCGCACATCAGCGCCTCGATCAGGCGCGACCGCAGGATGTCCTGCCCTTTGAACAGATGCCCGCGCGAGGTTGAGAACTGGCCTTCGCGAATGGCCTTGGTGTGGACGGACGTCGCGGGTGCGTTTTGCGCATAACCTTGCGGGAAGCGTGAGATCGAGCTGGCGCCGACACCGATCAGAACCTCGGCCTGATCGTCGGTATAGCCCTGGAAGTTTCGCTTGAGCCGCCCGGCCTTCAGCGCCTGGGTCAGCCGGTCCTCCTGCGTGGCAAAGTGGTCGATGCCGATTTCGGCATAATTGTCCCACATGAACAGTTTCCGGGCGGTTTCGAACAGCTCCAGCCGCTCTTCCGGGGTGGGCAGCGCGTCCGACGGGATCAGTTGCTGCCGCTTCGCCATCCATGGCACATGCGCGTATCCATAAAGCGCCACCCGGTCGGGATTGAGCGACAGCAGTTTCTGCACGCTTTCTGTCATCCGCGCCTTGGTCTGGTGCGGCAGGCCATACAGTATATCTGCGTTCAGACTGCGGATGCCGCGGGCGCGAATCATGTCGGCGGCCTTGCGGGTGACGTCATAGCTCTGGATGCGCCCGATGGTTTTCTGGATCTCGCCGTCGAAATCCTGCACCCCGATCGAGGCGCGGTTCATCCCCGCCTCGGCCAGCGCGTCCAGCCGCGCCTCGTCGATCTCGTTCGGGTCGATCTCGACCGAGAATTCGGCCTCGGGGCCTAGCGGCACGATATCCAGAATCCGCCCGGCCAGATCCCGCATCAGGTCCGGTTGCAGCAGCGTGGGCGTGCCGCCGCCCCAATGCAGCCGCGACAGGGTGACCCCCTCGGGCAGGCGCGCGGCCAGCAGGTCCAGCTCGGCCTTCAGCGTGTCCACATAGGCGATGACCGGATTGTCGGTCTGTGTGCCCTGGGTACGGCAGGCGCAGAACCAGCACAGCCGCCGGCAGAACGGCACATGGATGTAGAGCGAGACGGAACTACCGGGCTGAATGCCGGAAATCCACTTGCCAAACATGTCAGCCCCCACGTCATTGCTGAAATGGGGGGCGGTCGGGTAGCTCGTATAGCGCGGAACTTTCGCGTCAAAAAGTCCGAGCCGGGCCAATTGAGATTTCGCTATCATGCAATTATCGTTATGTGACGCCTGAAACGGATGCCTTGACCGAGATCAAGTGGATGATCGGATGAATTTTCAGATACACACGGACCATTCCAAATGCGGAGACTGCCCGATCCGGCACCGTGCTGTGTGCGCGCATTGCGATCAGGATGAGCTCGAGGCGCTGGAGGAAATAAAGTACTACCGCAGCTTCGAGGCGGGGCAGACGATCATCTGGTCGGGCGATCAGATGAGCTTTGTCGGCTCGATGGTCTCCGGCATCGCCAGCCTGACCCAGACGATGGAGGACGGACGCACCCAGATGGTGGGCCTGTTGCTGCCCAGCGATTTCGTGGGCCGCCCGGGGCGCGACTTTGCACCGTATGACGTTGTTGCCACGACGGATATCGTCATGTGCTGCTTCCGCAAGAAGCCGTTCGAGGATCTGATGGCGCGCACCCCGCATATCGCCCAGCGTCTGCTGCAGATGACGCTCGATGAGCTGGACGCGGCGCGCGAATGGATGCTGGTTCTGGGCCGCAAGACCGCGCGGGAAAAGATCGCAAGTCTGTTGTCGATCATCGCCCGCCGCGATGCATCGCTGACCAAGGGCGGCATGTCCGGGCCGATGGTGTTCGACCTTCCGCTGACGCGCGAGGCGATGGCCGACTACCTGGGCCTGACGCTGGAAACGGTCAGCCGCCAGATATCCGCGCTCAAGCGGGACGGTGTGATTCTGCTGGAAGGCAAGCGTCACGTGACCATCCCCGATATGGGCCGCCTAATGGAAGAGGCGGGCGACGACACCGATGGCGGGTTTCTGGTCTAGGCCATTTCGCGCAGCCAGTTCGCAACCTTCCCGACCGGAGAATTCGACCGGAGCGGTTTGGGGCTCCAGAGCTTGAGCTTGCTGTTCAACTGGACCCGGATGTCGAACGGCGCGGTCAACTCGCCGCTGCGCAGGTAAGGCGCGATCAGGGCCTCATGCCCCATCAGGACACCGGCGCCGTTCACCGCCTCCTGCACAGCCAGTGAGTAGAGCGAGAATGCCGGCCCGCGCGGTGCAAACTCAGTGCCCTTGAACGCAGACTCCGCCCAGAGGCGCCAGTCATCCGCCCATGTGGTATCGGAAATGCAGGGCACTTTGCGCAGGTCCTCCGGCGTGTCCAGACGCTCGGCCAATGCCGGGGCGCACACCGGATAGATCGTGTCATCCGCCACGATCTCGCCCGGCATGTCCCCGTAGAACAGGTAAAGATCATAAGGCGCACGTTTGTGATTGGGCGGCGTTTCCATCGCGGTCAGAGAGATTTCGATATCCGGCGCAGCGGCTCGCAGTTCCGGTAGGCGCGGAGATAGCCAAAGCTGAGCCACGGAGGGCAGTGCGACCACGTGAACGACATGTGGCATCGCCTCGTCACGCAGCGTCTGGGTTGCATGTCCGAGCGCGTCAAAGGCCTGCGTCAACTCCGGCAACACCCGGCGCGCGACCGCAGTCAGGATCACGCCCCGTGCGGTTCGATCGAACAGCGGCGCCCCTAACTCCTCCTCCAGCGATTTCACATGCGCCGAGATCGCGCCGGGGCTGACGCCCAATTCTTCGGCTGCTGCCGCAAACCCTTCCAGCCGTGCGGCAGCTTCGAATGCGCGCAGCGCGTTAAGCGGAAAGGACTTCGGGCGTGGAGGGGCAATGGGCATCGAATAAGCCTCAGTTTTTCTGACCCTAATTTTTCGGAAAACTGGTTTGTACGCAAGTGGCACGTGGCGCATTCTGCCGCCAAATCATGGAGGATCGAATGTCACAGCTTGCCCACCGCCCCTGGGTGCCCGCCCATTGCGAAACACGGGTGCAGGAGATTGCCGCCCTCGCGGCAGGCGCCGACAGTGCCGCAACCGCCAGCCGGATCGACGCTCTGATCGCCCGCAACCGCGAGATCCACGATACCGAATGTTTCAATCTCAACCCGGCGACCAATGTGATGAACCCCCGCGCCGAAGCGGTGCTGGCCGAAGGGTTGGGCAGCCGTCCGTCACTGGGCTATCCGGGCGACAAATACGAGATGGGGCTTGAGGCGATCGAAGAGATCGAGGTAATCGCGGCGGAACTCGCGGCCCGCGTCTTTGGCGCGCGCTATGCCGAGATCCGGGTGGGCTCGGGCGCGCTGGCCAATCTCTACGGCTTCATGGCGCTGACCCGGCCCGGGGACACGATCATCGCACCGCCCGCCAGCATCGGGGGCCACGTGACCCATCACTCCGATGGCTGTGCGGGGCTCTATGGGCTGAAAACCGTGAATGCGTCTGTCGATGCGGATGGATACAGCCTCGATCTGGACGGGTTGCGGGCGCTGGCGCAGGCCGAGCGGCCTCGCCTGATCACCGTGGGTGGCTCGCTGAACCTGTTTCCGCACCCGGTGGCCAAGGTGCGCCAGATTGCCGACGAGGTCGGGGCCAAGGTCCTGTTCGACGCGGCGCATCAATGCGGCATCATCGCGAGTCGTGTCTGGGCCAATCCGCTGGACGAGGGCGCGCATCTGATGACGATGAGCACCTACAAGAGCCTCGGCGGGCCCGCAGGCGGACTGATCGTGACCAATGATGCCGACATTGCCGAGCGTCTTGACGCCATCGCCTTTCCCGGAATGACCGCTAATTTCGATGCGGCGAAATCGGCGGCATTGGCCCTGTCTCTGCTGGATTGGGTCGACTATGGCCCAGCCTATGGCGCCGCTATGGTCGATCTGGCGCAGGCCCTGGCCGCCGAGATGGAGGCGCGGGGCCTGCCGGTGTTCAAGGGCGAGGGCGGGGCCACGGCCTCGCACCAGTTTGCGATTGAGGCGGCCGCATTCGGAGGCGGTCAGGCCGCATCCAAAACCCTGCGCCGGGCCGGGTTCCTGGCCTGCGGCATCGGGTTGCCGATTGCTCCGGTTGACGGAGACATGAACGGGCTGCGCATCGGCACGCCGGAACTGGTGCGGCGCGGGGTGACGCGGGATCACGCGGCGGAACTGGCGGAGCTAGTGGCGCAGGGGCTGACCGGCAACGACCCCGAGCAAGTCGCTGTACGGACCCGCGAATTGCGCGGAAAGTTTCAGGGCATGCATTACGTGCGGACGTGACCTCCGCGCCGCTGCGTGTTCTAGTGGCGCAGAAGCGAGAGAAATACGGAGGCGGTGATGCAGTTCGGAAGCCTGTTGGGAATGCTGATCGTGGGCGCGGTGGCCGGTTGGCTGTCGGGCAAGATCATGGAGGGGCGCGGCTTTGGCGTCCTCGGCAATATCGTTGTTGGAGTGGTCGGCGCCTTTCTGGCCGGCACGATCTTTCCCGCGTTGGGGTTCTCGGTCGGGGGCGGGCTGTTCGCTTCGATCCTTCATGCGACCATCGGGGCGGTGATCCTGCTGTTCCTGATCGGGCTGATCCGCAAGGCCAAATGAGAAAACCGCCCCCTCGGGGCGGCTTTTCCATTTGGGCGCAAGGCGTTTGCAAACGCCTTGAAGCAAGCTGTTTCAAAACCGCTCAAGCCGCTTGCAAGCGGCTTTCACTGCTTCCTCGCCTAGTGCGCCATGAACACCGGCACGGTCGCCTGTTCCAGCATGTTGCGGGTGGCGCCGCCCAGAATCGCCTCGCGGAAGCGGGAATGACCATATGCGCCCATCACGATCATGTCGGCATCGGTGTCGGCGGCGTGGCGGTTCAGGATGTCCGAGACCCGTGTCATCGTCTTGCTCAGAACGTCGATTTCACACCTGACGCCGTGCCGCGACAGCATTTGCGACAACATTCCGCCGGGATCTGACCGGTCCGGCCCGTGCTGCGGCGGGTCGATCACCACGATGCGCACCGTCTCGGCGGCCTGCAGGAAGGGCAGGGCGCGGCGGATTGCGCGCATCGCCTCGACGCCTTCGTTCCAGCCTATCAGGATGGTGCCGGGTTTGGAGAACGCCTGCGCCTCATCTGGAACCACCAAAACAGGCGCGTGGCCATCGAACATGGCCGCTTCGACAATCGGCTCGGCCTCGGCGCCGCGATCTTCGCCATAAGGACGTGGCAGTACCACAAGATCCGAGAATCGCGCCCGGTGCGCCACGTGGCGGCCCAGGTCGGCGATCTGCGCCACGCCGTTTTCGGCAGACCAGCGGACGCCGGATTTTCCCAGATAATCCTCGGCAAAGCCCAGAATCCCCTCGGCCTCGGCATTGGCCCGGCTCAGTGTCTCCTGCAGGATCAGCGCGTTGGCCCCGGCGTAATAATAGCCGGTCTGGCTGCGGTCGACGCCCAGGCACAGCGCTTCGGCATGGCCGTCCTGCGCCTGCGCCAACGCCACCATCTGAGCCAGCGCGGATTCGGCCAGTTTGGTCTCTGTCATTACGGTCAGCAGGGATTTGTATGCCATCTCAACCTCTCGGTTCCGGTGCGCCAAAATGCGCGCCGTTTTTCCCATCATTGGGTTATGCCTGTCATAGAAATCGGGGTACTGTCTTGACACAGATCAAAGCAACCTTGGCTGCCGTTCTCCAATACAGCAGCCAGTCTAAAGAGTCCCGCGCGCCGCAAGAATCGCACGGGACATGGCAAAGGGACGCAATATGTCGAATTATATCAAGCTGATCGCGCTTGGTCTGGTCGTGGTATTTGCTGCGATCGGGACCAACTATGCGCGCGATATAGCCTATCAGGTGCATGCCGTGCTGGTGATGCTGATCGCGGGCGGACTGTTTATCTGGACTCTGCGCAACACCGACGAACCGGACATCCTGACCGATCGCTCGGGCGAATACATGGATGACGTGGTGCGCTACGGTGTGATCGCGACCGCCTTTTGGGGTGTGGTCGGATTTCTGGCAGGTACATTCATCGCATTCCAACTGGCCTTTCCGGTCCTGAATTTCGAATGGGCGCAAGGATATGCCAATTTCGGCCGGCTGCGCCCGCTGCATACCTCGGCGGTGATCTTTGCCTTTGGCGGTAACGCGCTGATCGCAACCTCGTTTTACGTGGTGCAGCGCACCAGCGCCGCGCGTCTTTGGGGCGGCAATCTGGCCTGGTTCGTGTTCTGGGGCTATCAGCTGTTCATCGTGCTGGCGGCAACCGGCTATCTGCTGGGTGGCACCCAGTCCAAGGAATATGCCGAACCGGAATGGTACGTGGATCTGTGGCTGACCATTGTCTGGGTTGCCTATCTGGCGGTATTCCTGGGCACCATCATCAAGCGGAAAGAGCCGCATATCTACGTGGCCAACTGGTTCTACCTGTCCTTCATTGTGACGGTTGCCATGCTGCACCTGGTCAACAACATGACCATCCCGGTCAGCATCTGGGGTTCGAAATCGGTCATCGTTTGGGCCGGTGTGCAGGACGCCATGATCCAGTGGTGGTATGGCCACAACGCTGTCGGCTTCTTCCTGACTGCGGGCTTCCTGGGCATGATGTACTACTTCATCCCGAAACAAGCCGAGCGTCCGGTGTTCAGCTACAAGCTGTCGATCATCCACTTCTGGGCGCTGATCTTCCTGTATATCTGGGCCGGTCCGCACCACCTGCATTATACCGCGCTGCCTGACTGGGCCTCGACGCTGGGCATGGTGTTCTCGGTGGTGCTGTGGATGCCGTCCTGGGGCGGCATGATCAACGGCCTGATGACCCTCAGCGGCGCCTGGGACAAGCTGCGCACCGACCCGATCATCCGCATGATGGTGATCTCGGTCGGCTTCTATGGCATGTCAACCTTCGAAGGTCCGATGATGTCGATCCGCGCGGTGAACTCGCTGAGTCACTACACCGACTGGACCATCGGTCACGTGCATTCCGGCGCGCTGGGCTGGAACGGCATGATCACCTTCGGTGCGCTGTACTTCCTGGTGCCTGTCCTGTGGAAGCGTGAGCGTCTGTACTCGCTGCAGATGGTCAGCTGGCACTTCTGGCTCGCCACCATCGGCATCGTGCTCTACGCCGCGTCGATGTGGGTCACCGGTATCATGGAAGGCCTGATGTGGCGTGAAGTGGATGCCAACGGCTTCCTGGTGAACTCGTTCGCCGACACCGTGGCCGCCAAGTTCCCGATGTATGTGGTGCGTGGTCTGGGTGGGGTTCTGTTCCTCGCTGGCTCACTGATCATGTGCTACAACCTGTGGATGACTGTGCGGAAAGCGCCGGCCAAAGAGGCCAGCCTGACCGTCGCGGTCCCGGCTGAATAAGGAGGGCCGGAGCAATGGCAATTCTCGACAAACATAAGATCCTCGAGACCAACGCGACCCTCCTGCTGATCTTCAGCTTTCTGGTCGTGACCATCGGCGGCATCGTGCAGATCGCTCCGCTGTTCTGGCTGGAAAACACCATCGAGAAGGTGGAGGGGATGCGCCCCTACACCCCTCTCGAAATGGCGGGGCGCGAGATCTACATCCGCGAAGGCTGCTATGTCTGTCATAGCCAGATGATCCGTCCGATGCGGGACGAGGTCGAACGCTACGGCCACTATTCGCTGGCGGCCGAGTCGATGTATGACCATCCGTTCCAGTGGGGATCCAAGCGGACCGGGCCCGATCTGGCCCGTGTCGGTGGCCGCTACTCGGACGAGTGGCATGTGGATCACCTGCGCGACCCGCAGGCGGTGGTGCCGGAATCGGTGATGCCGAAATACGGCTTCCTCGAAGACCGGAAGATCGACGGCAGGTACATTGGCGACATCATGGCAGCGAATGCGCTGGTCGGCACGCCATATACCGAAGAGATGGTCGACAACGCCGTCGCCGATTTCAGGGCACAGGCCGATCCGGACAGCGACTATGACGGTCTGCTCGAGCGCTACGGCGACAAGGTCAATGTGCGCAACTTCGACGGTCAGCCGGGCGTTTCCGAGGCCGATGCGATGATCGCCTATCTGCAGATGCTGGGCACGCTGGTCGATTTCTCGACCTTCACCCCGGATGAAAGCCGCTAGGGAGGATCGTGATGGAAGAATACACAATCCTCAGGCAGTTCGCGGATAGCTGGATGTTGCTGCTGCTCTTTGCCTTCTTCGTCGGCATCGTCATCTGGGTTTTCCGCCCCGGTGCCAGCAAAGGATACAAGGACACCGCCAACATCCCGTTCCGGCATCAAGACAAACCCGCCACATCCGAGGAGGCGCGGCAATGAGCAAGACACCTGAAAAGCAACCGGGTGATCCGAAGACAACCGGCCATGTCTGGGACGGTATCCAGGAATTCGACAACCCGATGCCGCGCTGGTGGCTGTGGACCTTCTACGCCACCATCATCTGGGGCGTGATCTACACCATCGCCTATCCGGCCTGGCCGCTGGTCAACTCGGCCACCGCAGGGGTGCTGGGCTGGTCCACCCGCGCCGACGTAGCCACCGAGATCGCAGCCGTGGAAGAGGCCAACGCGCCGATCAACGACCGTCTAGCCTCGGTCGAACTGACCGCGATCGCGGCTGATGCCGAGTTGAACAGCTACGCGGTGTCGTCAGGCAGCGCGGTGTTCAAGACCTGGTGCGCCCAGTGCCACGGCTCGGGCGCGGCGGGCGCCAAGGGCTATCCCAACCTGCTGGATGACAGCTGGCTGTGGGGCGGCGACATGGAGGCCATCCACTTCACCATCACCCACGGTATCCGCAATGAGGACAGCGACGAGGTGCGCTATTCCGAGATGCCCGCCTTTGGCCGTGACGAACTGCTGAGCAGTGAAGAGATCGACCAGGTTGTGAACTATGTCATGTCGCTGTCGGGTGATCCGCAGGATGCGGGTGCAGTCGAGGCCGGTTCGGTGGTCTATGCCGACAACTGTGCCGCATGCCACGCCGAAGACGGCACCGGCGACCGCGAGCAGGGAGCACCGAACCTGGCGGATGCCCTGTGGCTCTATGGCGGCGACTACGACACGCTGGTCGACACCGTGAGCAACAGCCGCTTTGGCGTCATGCCCGCGTGGAACACGCGCCTGACTGAGGCGCAGATTCGCGCCGTGTCGGCCTACGTCCACCAGCTGGGCGGCGGTGAGTAAGAGCTAAGAGATACCTTCAGGCAGCGGGGCTGCCTGAAGGGTGAGGTGCCGGCTGTTCAATCTGTTCGCGCGTTTCCTGGACAGCCGGCGCCAATTTTTCCAGACTATAGACAGAACCCCCGCCCGGTCCAGATGCCAGACGGGGTGTTTTTCCGTTTGGGCCGATCACAGGTTGTTCAGGTTCACATCACCCGCCCAGCGCGGCCACCAGCGCTGTTTCCGCACCCCCCGGCGCGGATTCGCATCACCCGGTTTGGGTGCGTCGCTGATCCGAGTGGCGTCCTGCCGGGTGGCGGTCATGAAAGCTCTTGCATAGATCGAAAGCATCCCGCTTCTCCGTGTCTGCTGTCTTCTCCTGCAATCCATATTGATTGTGTGGGCCGGAAATGCGACTCAATTGGTGTTCTTACATGTAAGAAGAAATTACATATGGATTGGTTGAAACTCCCACCGCTGGCCGCGCTCAGAGCCTTTTCTGCCTTTGCCGAGAAGGAGAATGTGGTACAGGCCGGTGATGCGCTGAATGTCAGCCACGCTGCCATCAGCCAGCAATTGCGCGCGCTGGAACGGCATCTTGGCGTGGCCCTGCTGGACCGGTCCGGCAGGAACCTGACGCTGACCGACGAAGGGCGGCATCTGGCCCGCGCGCTGGAACTGGGGTTCGGGGCCATTGGTGCCGCCGTCGGAGATCTCGCGCAGGGCGGTGACGCGCGCCCAGTGCATGTTTCGCTGACGTCATCTTTTGCAGCTTCATGGTTGATGCCGCGCCTTCCCGGGTTCCGCGAGGCGCATCCGGGCATTGATCTGGTTCTGGACCCCACGCCCGAGTTGATCGAGTTCCGCCCGGGCGGTATCGACCTCGCGCTCAGATACGGCGCGGGCGGCTGGCCCGGGGTTCAGTCCGAGATGTTCATCGAAACGCCGATGGTGGTCGTTGCCGCCCCGTCGCTGCTCGGCGACAAAACCGCGCTTACGCCTGCCGAACTGGCTGAACTTCCCTGGCTTGAAGAGCTTGGAACGACCGAGGCCTCGGCTTGGCTGGCATCGCGGGGCGTCGAGCGGATTGGCAACGCCGGTCGGATTGCCTTGCCCGGAAACTTGCTGCTGGACGGGCTCAGGGCCGGGCAGGGGGTGACCGTCACGGTGCGGCATTTCGTCGAACGTGAGATCGAAACCGGGCAACTGACCGAGCTCTATCGTGAACCCGGCCAAAGCGGATATCACCTCGTAACCGGCCATTCTCCGTTGCGTCCGCACGTGAAGACCTTTGTTACGTGGCTCAGGCGGCAGGCACGGGCCGGGCAATAAAGATGCGTGCCCGATGCGCGTTTTGACCCATGTCAAAGTTGGACCATGTATGATCTGTGAGAAGACGCTTTCATAAGCCCCCAGATCTGGAGCACATCCGTGAGCGATTCCAATCCAGCCCCAAGCCTCTACGCCGCCAGGGAGCCGATCTTTCCGCGCCGCGTCTCGGGCACGTTCCGCAATCTGAAATGGATCATTATGGCGGTGACGCTGGGGATCTACTACCTGACCCCGTGGATTCGCTGGGACCGCGGCCCCAGCCTGCCGGATCAGGCAGTGCTGCTGGATATGGCCAACCGGCGCTTCTACTTCTTCTGGATCGAGATCTGGCCGCACGA
The DNA here is from genome assembly GCF_013031405.1 of Ruegeria sp. HKCCD8929. GTDB lineage: Bacteria > Pseudomonadota > Alphaproteobacteria > Rhodobacterales > Rhodobacteraceae > Ruegeria. Next base: position 208,343 of record NZ_WPZY01000008.1, read on the forward strand.
GTTCTATTTCGTCGCCGGCCTGCTGATCATGGCCGGGCTGGGCCTGTTCCTGTTCACCTCGGCACTGGGCCGGGTCTGGTGCGGCTATGCCTGCCCGCAAACCGTGTGGACCGACCTCTTCATTCTGGTCGAGCGCTGGATCGAGGGCGACCGCAACGCCCGTCTGCGGCTGCACCGGCAGAAAAAGCTCGACCTTCGCAAGGTAAGGCTGCGATTGACCAAATGGATCGCATGGCTGCTGATCGGCCTCGCCACCGGCGGGGCCTGGGTGTTCTACTTTGCCGACGCGCCGACGCTGGCGCGCGATCTGGTGACCGGCAATGCGCATCCCATCGCCTACACGACCATGTTGATCCTGACCGGCACCACCTTCTTCTTCGGAGGGATCGCCCGCGAACAGATCTGCATCTATGCCTGCCCGTGGCCGCGCATTCAGGCCGCGATGATGGACGAGGACACGCTGGTTGTCGGTTATCGCGAATGGCGCGGTGAACCACGCGGCAAGGGCAAGCGCACGGCGGATTCGGAACTGGGCGACTGCATCGACTGCATGGCCTGCGTCAATGTCTGCCCGGTGGGCATCGACATCCGCGACGGTCAGCAACTCGAATGTATCACCTGCGCTCTGTGCATCGACGCCTGCGACGACATGATGGCCAAGATCGGCAAGCCGCGCGGCCTGATCGACTATATGGCGCTCAGCGATGAGGCCAATGAGCGGGCCGGGAAACCGCCCAAGGACGTGTGGAAGCATATCCTGCGCCCGCGCACGATCATGTATACCAGCATGTGGGCGGCGGTGGGCTTTGCCCTGCTTTTTGCGCTGTTCATCCGTTCGGACATCGACCTGACCGTGGCCCCGGTGCGCAACCCGACTTTCGTCACGCTCTCTGACGGCGCGATCCGCAACACCTACGACGTCCGGTTGCGCAACAAGCATGGCGAGGGCCGGGTCTTCAAGCTGTCGGCATCGGGCGATCCGTCCATGCGGCTGCAGATCGAGGGGACGCTATACGACGTCGTCAATGTTCCGGCTGACACAGCACAGCTGACTCGTGTATACATCGTGGCCTCCAAGGATGCCGCGCCGTCGAACACGGCCAATACGCCGGTGCGCATCTGGGTCGAGGACCTGACCAGCGGCGAGCGCGCCTACAAGGACACCACGTTCAACGGACGAGGGAACTGACCATGGCTGAACGTCAATTCACCGGCAAGCACGCGCTGGCCCTGTTCGTGGCGGCCTTTGGGGTGATCATCGCCGTCAACCTGGTGCTGGCCTACAGCGCCGTCAAAACCTTCCCGGGGCTCGAGGTCAAGAACTCCTACGTCGCCAGTCAGGAGTTCAACGAGCGTCGCGACGCGCAAGAGGCCCTGGGGTGGTCCGTCCGGGCCGATGCCGCTGGCGGGCTGGTGTTCATCGCCATCACCGACGATGCCGAGCAACCGGTCGAGGTGGCCGAGCTGAAAGCGACCATCGGGCGCGCGACCCATGTGCAGCAGGACATCACGCCCGAGTTCCGCTTTGACGGCACTGCTTATGTCGCCAAGGCCGAACTGGCGCCGGGCAACTGGAACATCCGCATGGTGGCCAAGGATGCGCAAGGCACCGAATTCAGTCAGCGCGTCGTACTGCATGTGAAGGGCTGAACGAATGACCGCGCAGATACGTCCCGGCACGGCCGCCTGCCCCGGCTGCATCGCCACTCCGGGCGAACCGGCGCGGCCCATCCCCAAGGACGTGCAGATCGCGCTGTCGCTGCCGGGCATCCACTGCTCGGCCTGTATCGCCACGGTCGAGCGTGAGCTGAACGCCTGCCCCGGCGTGGACAGTGCCCGGGTCAACCTGACGCTCAAACGGGCGATGGTACAGGCCGGGCCGGAGGTGCGCGCCGCCGATCTGATCCCGGTGCTGGAACGCGCGGGCTATGAGGCGCATGAGCTTGATCCCGGCGCCCTATCGGCGACGCAATCGGACAAGGCCGGGCGCGACCTGCTGATGCGGCTGGCGGTGGCCGGGTTCGCCTCGATGAACGTGATGCTCCTGTCGGTGTCGGTCTGGTCCGGCGCCTCGGACGCCACGCGGGACATGTTCCACTGGATCTCGGCGGCGATTGCACTGCCCGCGATTGCCTTCTCGGCGCAGCCCTTTTTCGTCAACGCCTGGAGCGCCCTGCGCGTGCGGCGGCTAAACATGGATGTGCCCATCGTGCTGGCAATCCTGCTGGCGCTGGTGACCTCGCTCTGGGAAACCGCACTCAGCGGTGAGCATGCCTATTTCGACGCCGCCCTGGCCCTGACCTTCTTCCTGCTGGCCGGGCGTTATCTGGATTACCGCACCCGCGCCGTCGCCCGCTCGGCGGCCGAGGAACTGGCCGCGCTGGAAGTGCCCCGTGCCATCCTTCTGACGAACGGGGTCGAAGAAGAGGTGGCCGTTTCCACATTGCGACTCGGCGATCTGGTCCTTGTCCGCCCCGGTGGGCGGATGCCGGTGGATGGCGAGATTGTCGAGGGGCAGTCCGAACTCGACCGCTCGCTGCTGACCGGCGAGACGCTGCCGGTCTTTGCCGAGCCGGGTCTGAACGTCAGCGCCGGTGAGGTCAACCTGACCGGCCCGCTGACCATCCGGGCGACCGCCGTAGGGCAGGACACCTCGCTCCACCGCATGGCCGATCTGGTGGCCATCGCTGAATCCGGGCGGTCGCGCTACACCTCGCTGGCCGACAGCGCCGCCAAGCTCTACGCGCCGGGGGTGCATATCCTGTCCGCGCTCAGCTTCGTGGGCTGGTACATCTATTCCGGCGATGTCCGCACCGCGCTGAACATCGCGGCGGCGGTGCTGATCATCACCTGCCCCTGTGCGCTGGGGCTCGCCGTGCCTGCGGTGACCACGGCAGCCTCGGGGCGGCTGTTCCGCAAGGGGATGCTGATCAAGCACGCCACCGCGCTGGAACGGCTGGCCGAGGTGGACACGGTCGTTTTCGACAAGACCGGCACCCTGACCGCAGGCACGCCGGAACTGACCAATCTGGGCGATCACGCCCGTGCTGATCTGGAAATTGCGCTGGCGCTGGCCGAAGCCTCCGCGCATCCGCTTTCGGTATCGCTGGCCCGGGCGGCGCGCGACGCCGGGATCAAGCCCGCGAACGTGACCGAAGTGACTGAGGTCCCGGGATACGGCACCGAGGGCCAGTTCCGCGGTCAGCGGGTCCGGCTGGGCCGCGCGGGTTGGACCGGAGCCGAACAAGGCACTCAGACCGCGGCCTGGCTGGCCGTGGGCGACCGCGCGCCGCTGGGGTTCTATTTCACCGATGCCTTGCGCCCCGGGGCCGCCGAGGCGGTCTCGGCCCTGCGGCAGGCGGGTAAAGAGGTCCTGCTGATCTCGGGCGATACTTGCGCCGCGGTTGAGGCACTGGCCGGACGGCTCGGCATCACCGACTGGCTGGCCGAGGCGCTGCCGCAGGACAAGGCCGCCCGCGTACAGGCGCTGGCCGAACAGCGGCGCCGGGTGCTGATGGTGGGCGATGGCCTCAATGACACCGCTGCGCTGGCGGCGGCGCATGTGTCGATCTCACCCGCCTCGGCGCTGGATGCGGCGCGGGTGGCGTCGGACATCGTGCTGCTGGGGCAGGACCTTTCACCCATCGCTGACGCCTGCGACACCGCCGTTCGGGCCACGAAACGGATCCGTGAGAACTTCCGCATCGCCACGGTCTATAACGTGATTGCCGTGCCCCTGGCGGTTGCAGGCCTCGCCACGCCGCTGATTGCCGCATTGGCGATGTCGACCTCGTCGATTACGGTATCTCTCAACGCGCTGCGGCTGAGGTGACGTCATGGAAGTGCTGGCCTATCTGATTCCGATCTCGCTCTTTCTGGGCGGCGTCGGACTGGTCGCCTTCATCTACACCGTGCGCAGCAACCAATATGACGACCCCGAAGGCGACGCGCGGCGCATTCTGAATAAGGAATGGGACGACCGCCCCAAGCCGTGACCGGCGCAGGCCTGCAGGGAGGACACGCCATGGAGATACACCCGGCAGGCAGCCGACCCACCCGCAGGGCAAACGCGGACTGGTTCACCGGCACCGTCTGGCAGGACCCGGTGATCGAAGCGTCTGAGCCCGCCCGTGTGCGGGCACTGCGGGTTGCGTTCGAACCCGGAGCACGCACCGCATGGCATACGCATCCACTGGGCCAGACCCTGCACGTACTGTCAGGTTGCGGGCTGGTTGGTTTGCGGAGTGAGGCGCCGCGCGTGATCCGCCCCGGCGATACGGTCTGGATCCCGCCGGGAGAGGAGCATTGGCACGGCGCGGGTCCCGAGACGGCGATGGAACATCTGGCCATTCAGGAGGCACTGGACGGGCGTGTGGCCGACTGGCTTGAGAAAGTCTCGGACGCGGACTATCTCAGAACGTAAGGGGTGCAACAACTGCGCCCGGTGTTCACAATCCGGTCCGGGCCGCAGGGCGCTCTTGAATTTGCCGCAATGCCCGGCTATGTCCCGGCCAATCGCTAGCAGAGAGACTTAAGCCACATGGCCACCACCAATCCGATCCAGTTCATCCAGCAGGTCCGCGCCGAGGTATCCAAGGTCGTCTGGCCGACCCGCCGCGAGGTGCTGCTGACCACGGTGATGGTGTTCATCATGGCCGCTCTGACCGCTGTGTTCTTTGCGCTGGTCGATCTGGCCATCCGCGGCGGCCTGCAATTGGTTCTGGGCGCTTTTAACTAGGCATTTCGCCCGCCAAAACTCAGGCGCCCTCTTGCACCGCGCGCGATGTCGGAGTAGGTGACGCGATACCTTTCGGGATGGGCGTGCGGCGATTCGGGCTGCGCGCCGCTTTTTATTCCGGAAACCGCGGCAGCGCCGCGAACAGATTCAGTAACGGGCACGTTCACGGTAGGAACGGGCCAAAGGCAAAGCAAGGACGGCAGGTTCATGGCGAAACGGTGGTACTCGGTCAGCGTTCTTTCGAACTTCGAAAAAAAGATCGCAGAACAGATCCGCACGTCCGTGGCCGAACAGGGCCTTGAGGATGACATCGACGAGGTTCTGGTACCCACCGAAGAGGTGATCGAAGTGCGCCGGGGCAAGAAGGTCACGACCGAACGCCGCTTCATGCCCGGCTATGTGCTGGTGCATATGGAAATGTCCGACCAGGGCTATCACCTGGTCAACTCGATCAACCGGGTCACCGGCTTCCTCGGCCCCCAGGGCCGCCCGATGCCGATGCGCGATGCCGAGGTGAACCAGATCCTCAACCGCGTTCAGGAAGGTGAAGAAGCGCCCAAGCTGATGATCACCTTCGAGGTGGGCGAAAAGGTCAAGGTCAACGACGGCCCGTTCGAGGATTTCGACGGCATGGTCGAAGGCGTCGACGACGAGAACCAGAAGCTCAAGGTCACCGTCTCGATCTTTGGCCGGGAAACTCCGGTCGAGTTGGACTTCACGCAGGTTACGAAGCAGAGCTAAAGAGCTTTCCGACAAGATACGCGAAGCCGCGATGCCACGGGCAGCGCGGCTTTTTTTCTTATTTGTCATTTGTCCAGACATTGTGGTCGTTCGCGTCTTTTGCGAAGCTGAGGTCGTGGTGGTGGTAAGGGCTATTTGACTTGAAGAATGTACTCAATCAATACCGTGGCCCGCTCACGCCGACGCAGATCGCGGAGGGAATTTCGGCGGCTCAAGAGAACGCGCGCCGCTTGATTGACGATGCAAGACTGTTGCTGGAAGCGGGACGGCTTCCATCTGCTGCTGCACTGGCCATTCTTTCCATCGAGGAGCGTGGCAAAACCATCGTGCTTAAAAGGCTTGCTCTTGTGCGGGAGCCAGCTGATTTGAAGACGACGTGGCGCGAGTATCGCAGCCATCGTGCGAAAAATGCTGGATGGATCATCCCACAACTCGTTCAAGACGGGGCGAGAACCATGCAAAGCATGGCGACGGTAGTCGATTACAACGCCGAACATGCTGTCGTACTAGACGCGCTGAAGCAGATAAGCTTCTACACTGATTGTCTTGCTAAGGCTCATTGGAGTATTCCCAATGAGGTAATTGATGAACCTTTAGTTCGGTCCTTGGTGTCATCGGCTGAAATGATGTGGGGTGGCCGCTCGATCACAACGCGCGAGATTGAGCTTTGGGCGGAGATCGTCGGACCTCACTACAATCAAGCTCGCATGGCCGAAGCAGTGATCGAGTGGCAGCACGCTATGGTCGCAGAAGGGCTCAGCGACACTTCGCCGAAAGAGCTAGAGGCATTCATGCGGGGAGAACCGATTGAGCCTGACAACGAACTTAACGCTAAAGATGCAAGGCACGATGTAACGGATTAGGGTAGCGATTTACAAGAAAGGAACGGTAGTACTGGGCTCGAAGCGGTCGCCTCAGATTGTGACGCCAGCCACTTGCCAACCTCTCCGTACCAATGTACACGCCGCCTCTATCGTCTTCGGGCGAGATTCTCTCGTGGGAGATTCCGGGATCGCGATCTTGGGTCGGACCACGCAACATAATCTGGTCGGGGCGCGCCCTGACTTAGTTGAAAGGAAAACCAAATGGCCAAGAAGCTTGCTGGTACAATGAAGCTGCAGGTTCCTGCAGGTCAGGCGAACCCGTCGCCGCCAGTTGGTCCGGCGCTGGGTCAGCGCGGCATCAACATCATGGAATTCTGCAAGGCGTTCAACGCCAAGACCGCAGACATGGAGCCCGGCGCTCCGTGCCCGACCGTGATCACCTATTATCAGGACAAGTCCTTCACCATGGACATCAAGACGCCGCCCGCGTCTTACTACCTGAAAAAAGCGGCTGGTCTGAAACCCGTCGGCAAGCGGAACCGCCCGCGTGGTGCGGAAAACCCCGGTCGTGAGACCGTGGCCACCGTGACCTCAAAGCAGGTTCGTGAAATCGCCGAAGCCAAAATGAAGGATCTGAACGCCAACGACGTCGAAGGCGCAATGCAGATCATCCTGGGCTCGGCCCGCTCCATGGGCATCGAGGTGAAGTAAGATGGCTAAACTCGGAAAACGCACCCGCGCCGCGCGCGAAGCTTTCGCCGGCAAGGACAACCTGTCGGTGGAAGAAGCTGTCTCGCTGGTCAAGGCAAACGCCTCGGCCAAATTCGATGAGACCGTCGAGATCGCCATGAACCTGGGTGTTGACACCCGCCATGCGGACCAGATGGTGCGCGGCGTGGTCGGCCTGCCGAACGGCACCGGTAAAGCCATGCGCGTTGCCGTCTTCGCCCGCGGCCCCAAGGCGGACGAAGCCAAAGAGGCCGGCGCCGACATCATCGGCGCAGAGGACCTGATGGAAACCATTCAGGGCGGCACCATCGAGTTCGATCGCTGCATCGCGACCCCGGACATGATGCCTGTCGTTGGCCGTCTGGGTAAGATCCTCGGCCCGCGCAACCTGATGCCGAACCCCAAGGTCGGCACCGTGACCATGGACGTGAAAGCGGCCGTGGAAGCAGCCAAGGGCGGTGAGGTCCAGTTCAAGGCGGAAAAAGGCGGTGTCGTGCACGCCGGCGTCGGCAAAGCCTCGTTCGACGAAGCCAAGCTGGTTGAAAACGTCCGTGCCTTCATCTCGGCCGTGGCCAAGGCCAAGCCGACGGGCGCCAAGGGCACCTACATGAAGAAAATCGCGCTGAGTTCGACCATGGGTCCGGGTGTGACCGTGGACGTGGCGCAGGCCTCGGGCGAATAAGCTCAGGCCGTCAGGTTTGAAAGATGAGTCCCGGGTGGTGCAAACCGCCCGGGATTTTCTTTTGCCGCATTCAGTGTCAGGGTTGGGCAAGGCGGCCTTGGCGGCCCGGGTTGGTGTTTCTCGCGGTAAGGAGGAGATCATGGAGACAAAACGGGACCTCCTCCAGCGGTTCCTGAAAGGGATCGAAACCGGGGATGCCATGGCTGCGGCGGTCGTCAACGAAGACAAGTACATTCAGCACAACCCCCAGACCCACGAAGGCAGCGAAGGCATTGCGGCGCTGTTTGCCCGACTGTCCAAGACCTCGCCACGGGTGACATTCAAACGGGTGTTCGAAGACGGCGATTTTGCCTTTGCTCATAACGAATACGATTTCGCCAGCCTGCGCGCGGCCTTCGAGGTGTTTCGGTTCGAGGATGGTCAGGCCGTTGAGCACTGGGACAACATTCAGCCTTTGCTCGGCCCCAACCACTCGGGGCGCGGTATGCTGGACGGCTCTACCGAGATCACCGATCTGGACAAGACCGAGGCCAATCGGGCCTTGGCGCGCACCTTTGTCGAAGAGGTGCTGATCGGTCGCCAGCCAGAGAGGTTGGCGGATTTCATTGCGGAGGATCTGATACAGCACAGCCCGGACCTTGCCGATGGCCTGCCCGCCCTGCGCACAGCTCTGGAGCAAACAGAAAATGGCCATCCGGTGCTGGTCTACGAGCGTCTCCATCGGGTTCTGGCCGAGGGCAATTTCGTGCTCTGCGTCTGCGAAGGCCAGCGAAAGGGCGTGCACACGAGCTTCTATGAGCTGTTCCGCATTGAGGCCGGTTTGATCGTCGAACACTGGGATACGGTCGAGGCGATTCCGCCCCGCGAAGAGTGGAAGAACAACAACGGAAAGTTCTGAAATCCCCGGTACCGCGATCCGGTCGCTGAACAGTAGCAAACACCTGCAATTTACCCCTTGGAAACCCCGGCGCTCTGGCCTAAAGAGAACTGCGGAATAAAGCGTGCGATTCGTCGTGCGCTTTATTTCGTTTCGTCCAAGACGGTGGGTGGGTCCATATGGCCCCTTAATCTCCTGCCTGAGACGGGAAAGACCAAAGAATTCGAGGGTCCCGCCCTCGGGCGAATTTTGGCTCAACCCCGTAACAACGGACCTGAACGCCGGGGTTTTGCCCTCGGCAAATATGAGCCGGGATGACCCATCATCCCTAACTTGGAGAGAACTGTGGATAGAGCCCAGAAAGAGAAAGTGGTCGAGGAACTCGGCCAGATCTTCGAAAGCTCTGGCGTCGTTGTGGTTGCCCACTACGTCGGTCTGACAGTTGCCGAGATGCAGGACCTGCGCGCGCGTGCACGCGAAGCGGGCGGGTCCGTGCGTGTTGCCAAGAACAGGCTCGCCAAAATCGCCCTTGAGGGAAAGCCGTGTGAAAGCATGGCCGACCTGCTGACGGGTATGACCGTTCTGACCTATTCCGAGGACCCCGTGGCAGCAGCCAAGGTGGCCGAGGACTTCGCCAAGGATAACAAGAAATTTGAAATCCTCGGCGGTGCAATGGGCGAGAACGCTCTGGACCGTGCCGGCGTTGAAGCCGTGTCGAAAATGCCGTCCCGCGAGGAGCTTATTGCTTCGATCGTGGGTTGCATCGGCGCACCTGCTTCGAACATCGCTGGCGCGATTGGCGCACCTGCAAGCAACATCGCAAGCATCCTTTCCACCATCGAAGAGAAGGCGGAAGCTGCGTAAGCGGTTGGCACTGAATGATCTGCGTGGGGTGAACACCCTGACGTTGGAACACACACTGTAAACGGAAAGAGCTGATACAATGGCTGATCTGAAGAAACTGGCAGAAGAGATCGTTGGTCTGACCCTGCTGGAAGCACAAGAACTGAAAACCATCCTCAAGGACGAGTACGGCATCGAGCCCGCAGCCGGCGGCGCCGTCATGGTTGCAGCTGGTGGCGACGCCGCCGGTGGCGCAGCCGAGGAAGAGAAGACCGAATTCGACGTCGTTCTGAAGAACGCCGGCGCTTCGAAGATCAACGTGATCAAAGAAGTTCGCGCACTGACCGGCCTGGGCCTGAAAGAAGCCAAGGAACTGGTCGAAGCCGGCGGCAAGATCAAAGAAGCTGTGTCGAAAGACGAAGCCGAAGAAGTCAAAGGCAAGCTGGAAGCAGCTGGCGCCGAGGTCGAACTGGCCTAAGCCCTTCTTCTGGTGCATCGCAGATGCATCGCAGAATTTGGCTGGGCCCGGAGAAATCCGGGTCCAGCCGAACCTGTCTTAGAAAGGGCCTCATGGATTGGGGCGTTTTCTAAGACGCGGTTCGCGGATCGGGAGGCCGCCACTCGGGACGGTGGCCATGAATTGATCCGGACGTGTCGTCTCGTATGTGCAAGGCGCCGGGGCCCGACGGTGTCTTTGCCCGCTGAGAACATCGAAAGGTGACATCTGACATGGCTCAATCGTTCCTTGGCCAGAAACGTCTTCGCAAATATTACGGCAAAATCCGCGAAGTGCTGGAAATGCCGAACCTCATCGAGGTCCAGAAATCTTCTTACGATCTTTTCCTGCGCTCCGGCGATGCCGATCAACCCACTGACGGCGAAGGCATCAAGGGCGTGTTCCAGTCGGTTTTCCCGATCAAGGATTTCAACGAAACCTCCGTTCTGGAGTTCGTGAAATATGATCTGGAAAAACCCAAATACGACGTCGAAGAGTGCATGCAGCGCGACATGACCTACAGCGCGCCGCTGAAGGTCACTCTGCGCCTGATCGTGTTCGATGTCGACGAAGACACTGGCGCCAAATCGGTCAAGGACATCAAGGAACAGGACGTGTTCATGGGCGACATGCCCCTGATGACGCCAAACGGGACCTTCATCGTCAACGGCACCGAACGTGTGATCGTCTCGCAGATGCACCGCTCGCCCGGTGTGTTCTTTGACCACGACAAGGGCAAGACCCACTCCTCGGGCAAGCTGCTGTTTGCCTGCCGCATCATCCCGTATCGCGGCAGCTGGCTGGACTTCGAGTTCGACGCCAAGGACATCGTCTTTGCCCGGATCGACCGCCGCCGCAAACTGCCTGTGACGACCCTGCTCTATGCGCTGGGTCTCGACCAGGAAGCGATCATGGACGCGTATTACAACACCGTGTCCTACAAGCTGGACAAGAAGAAGGGCTGGATCACACCGTTCTTCCCCGAGCGTGTGCGCGGCACCCGTCCGACCTATGATCTGGTCGACGCCAAGAGCGGTGAAGTGATTGCCGAAGCGGGCAAGAAGGTTACCCCGCGCGCGGTCAAGAAGTTGATCGAAGAAGGCGTGGTCACCGACCTGCTGGTTCCGTTCGATCACATCGTCGGCAAGTTTGTCGCCAAGGACATCATCAACGAGGAAACCGGCGCGATCTATGTCGAAGCCGGGGACGAGCTGACGCTGGAATACGACAAAGATGGCGAGCTGATCGGTGGTACCGCGAAGGAACTGATCGATGCGGGCATCACCGACATTCCGGTTCTGGACATCGACAACGTCAATGTCGGTCCGTACATGCGCAACACCATGGCGCAGGACAAGAACATGAACCGCGAAACCGCGCTCATGGACATCTACCGCGTCATGCGCCCGGGCGAGCCGCCTACCGTCGAAGCGGCCTCGGCACTGTTCGACACGCTGTTCTTCGACAGCGAGCGCTATGACCTCAGTGCCGTTGGCCGCGTGAAGATGAACATGCGTCTTGCTCTGGACGCGCCGGACACCATGCGCACCCTGCGCCGCGAAGACATCGTGGCCTGCATCAAGGCGCTGGTTGAGCTGCGTGACGGCAAGGGCGACGTGGACGATATCGACCACCTCGGCAACCGTCGTGTGCGTTCGGTCGGCGAACTGATGGAAAACCAGTACCGCGTCGGTCTGCTGCGCATGGAGCGCGCGATCAAAGAGCGTATGTCGTCGGTCGAGATCGACACCGTCATGCCGCAGGATCTGATCAACGCGAAACCGGCCGCGGCTGCTGTCCGCGAATTCTTCGGCTCGTCGCAGCTGTCGCAGTTCATGGACCAGACCAACCCGCTGTCCGAGGTTACCCACAAACGCCGTCTCTCGGCGCTTGGCCCGGGTGGTCTGACGCGTGAGCGTGCGGGCTTTGAGGTGCGCGACGTGCACCCGACCCACTATGGCCGGATGTGCCCGATTGAAACGCCGGAAGGTCCGAACATCGGTCTGATCAACTCGCTGGCCACATTCGCCCGCGTGAACAAGTACGGCTTCATCGAAACACCATACCGCGTCGTCAAAGACGCCGAGGTGACCGATGAGGTCCACTACATGTCCGCGACCGAGGAAATGCGTCACACCGTGGCGCAGGCGAATGCGACGCTGGACGCTGATGGGAAGTTCATCAACGATCTGGTTTCGACCCGTCAGGCCGGTGACTACACCCTCGCCCCGCGCGAGAATGTGGACCTGATCGACGTCAGCCCGAAACAGCTGGTCTCGGTCGCTGCATCGCTGATCCCGTTCCTTGAAAACGACGACGCCAACCGCGCTCTGATGGGCTCGAACATGCAACGTCAGGCGGTTCCGCTGCTGCGGGCCGAGGCACCGCTGGTCGGTACCGGCATCGAGGAAAAGGTTGCGATCGACTCGGGTGCTGCGATTCAGGCGAAACGCGCCGGTATCATCGACCAGGTCGATGCCCAGCGTATCGTTATCCGCGCCACCGAGGATTTGGAACTGGGCGACGCTGGCGTTGACATCTATCGTCTGCGCAAATTCCAGCGTTCGAACCAGAACACCTGCATCAACCAGCGTCCGCTGATCAAGGTGGGTGACACCGTCCAGAAGGGCGAGGTTATTGCCGATGGTCCGTCGACCGATATGGGCGAACTGGCCCTGGGTAAGAACGTGGTCGTCGCGTTCATGCCGTGGAACGGGTACAACTACGAAGACTCGATCCTGATCTCGGAACGTATCGCGCGTGACGACGTCTTCACCTCGGTCCATATCGAGGAGTTTGAAGTCGCCGCCCGTGATACCAAGCTGGGCCCGGAAGAGATCACCCGCGACATCCCGAACGTCGGTGAAGAAGCGCTGCGCAACCTCGACGAGGCGGGCATCGTTTACATCGGCGCGGATGTTGAGCCGGGCGATATTCTGGTCGGCAAGATCACTCCGAAGGGCGAAAGCCCGATGACCCCGGAAGAAAAGCTGCTGCGCGCCATCTTTGGTGAGAAAGCATCCGACGTGCGCGACACCTCGCTGCGCGTGAAGCCGGGCGATTACGGTACGGTTGTTGAGGTTCGCGTCTTCAACCGTCACGGCGTCGAGAAAGACGAGCGTGCGCTGCAGATCGAGCGTGAGGAAGTCGAACGTCTGGCCCGTGACCGGGACGACGAGCTGGCGATCCTGGACCGCAACATCTATGCGCGTCTGCAAGGCTTGATCCTGGGTAAAACCGCTGTCAAAGGCCCGAAAGGCGTCAAGGCAGGGTCGGTGATCACCGAGGAACTGCTGGAGACCCTGACCCGCGGTCAGTGGTGGCAGCTGGCGCTGGAAGGCGAGCAGGATGCACAGATCGTTGAGGCTCTGAACGAGCAGTACGAAGTGCAAAAGCGTGCTCTGGACGCCCGTTTCGAGGACAAGGTCGAGAAGGTTCGTCGTGGCGACGACCTGCCGCCGGGTGTGATGAAGATGGTCAAAGTCTTCATCGCCGTGAAGCGTAAGCTGCAGCCGGGCGACAAGATGGCCGGTCGTCACGGGAACAAAGGTGTGATCTCCAAGGTTGTTCCGATGGAAGACATGCCGTTCCTGGCCGATGGTACACCGGTTGACTTCTGCCTGAACCCGCTGGGCGTGCCTTCGCGTATGAACGTGGGTCAGATCCTTGAGACCCACATGGGTTGGGCCGCGCGCGGTCTGGGTCTCAACATCGACGAGGCTCTGGGTGAATACCGCCGTTCCGGCGACCTGACCCCGGTGCGCGAAGCGATGAAGCTGGCCTATGGCGAAGATGTCTACGAAGAAGGCATCACCGGTCTGGACGAGGATGGCCTGATCGAGGCTGCGGGCAACGTGACCCGCGGTGTTCCGATCGCAACCCCGGTCTTTGACGGTGCCAAGGAAGCAGACGTCAACGACGCACTGGTGCGCGCGGGCTTCTCGGAAAGCGGTCAGTCGGTTCTGTTCGACGGTCGCACCGGTGAGCAATTCGCGCGTCCGGTGACCGTGGGCATCAAGTACCTGCTGAAACTGCACCACCTTGTGGACGATAAGATCCACGCGCGTTCGACCGGGCCGTACAGCCTGGTTACTCAGCAGCCGCTGGGTGGTAAGGCGCAGTTCGGTGGTCAGCGCTTTGGTGAGATGGAAGTCTGGGCTCTGGAAGCTTACGGCGCCGCCTACACCCTGCAGGAGATGCTCACCGTGAAATCGGATGACGTCGCCGGCCGGACCAAGGTCTACGAGTCGATCGTCAAGGGCGAGGATAACTTTGAAGCGGGCGTACCGGAATCGTTCAACGTTCTGGTTAAAGAAGTCCGCGGCCTCGGCCTGAATATGGAACTCCTGGATGCGGAGGTTGAGGAATAAGAATTTTAAAAAATTCTTGGGCGGAAACTTTTGAAGTTTCCGCTCACCTCTCCCCCCTTCCGCAAGATTTGAGGTAACAAATGAACCAGGAAATCACCAACAACCCGTTCAACCCGCTGACGCCCCCGAAGGTCTTCGACGAGATCAAGGTCTCGCTGGCGTCGCCCGAGCGGATCCTGTCTTGGTCCTATGGCGAGATCAAGAAACCCGAAACCATCAACTACCGGACGTTCAAGCCCGAGCGTGACGGCCTGTTCTGCGCGCGTATCTTTGGCCCGATCAAGGATTACGAATGTCTGTGCGGCAAATATAAGCGGATGAAGTATCGCGGCGTTGTCTGCGAAAAGTGTGGCGTGGAAGTCACCCTGCAGAAAGTCCGCCGCGAGCGTATGGGCCACATCGAACTGGCCGCGCCGGTCGCACACATCTGGTTCCTGAAATCGCTGCCGTCCCGCATCGGTCTGATGCTGGACATGACGCTGCGCGATCTGGAACGCGTTCTGTACTTTGAAAACTATGTTGTCATCGAGCCCGGTCTGACCGACCTGACCTATGGCCAGATGCTGACCGAAGAAGAGTACATGGATGCGCAGGATGCTTACGGCATGGATGCGTTCACCGCCAATATCGGTGCCGAAGCCATCCGTGAGATGCTGGCCCAGATCGATCTGGAAGCCGAGGCCGAACAGCTGCGCGCTGATCTGGCCGAGGCAACCGGCGAGCTGAAGCCCAAGAAGATCATCAAGCGTCTGAAAGTTGTTGAATCCTTCCTCGAGTCGGGCAACCGGCCTGAATGGATGGTGATGACCGTGATCCCGGTCATTCCGCCGGAACTGCGTCCGCTGGTTCCGCTGGATGGTGGCCGTTTCGCGACCTCGGATCTGAACGATCTGTATCGCCGCGTCATCAACCGGAACAACCGTCTGAAGCGTCTGATTGAACTGCGCGCGCCTGACATCATTGTCCGCAACGAAAAGCGGATGCTGCAGGAATCCGTTGACGCTCTGTTCGACAACGGCCGTCGCGGCCGCGTAATCACCGGCGCCAACAAGCGTCCGCTAAAATCGCTGTCGGACATGCTGAAAGGTAAACAGGGCCGCTTCCGTCAGAACCTTCTGGGTAAGCGCGTCGACTTCTCGGGCCGTTCGGTCATCGTGACCGGTCCGGAACTCAAGCTGCACCAGTGTGGTCTGCCCAAGAAGATGGCGCTGGAGTTGTTCAAGCCGTTCATCTACTCGCGCCTTGAAGCCAAAGGTCTGTCTTCGACCGTGAAACAGGCGAAGAAACTGGTCGAGAAAGAGCGTCCCGAAGTGTGGGATATCCTCGACGAGGTGATCCGCGAACACCCGGTCATGCTGAACCGTGCGCCGACGCTGCACCGTCTTGGCATCCAGGCGTTCGAGCCGGTTCTGATCGAAGGTAAAGCGATCCAGCTGCACCCGCTGGTCTGTTCGGCCTTTAACGCCGACTTCGACGGTGACCAGATGGCGGTTCACGTGCCGCTGAGCCTTGAGGCGCAGCTGGAAGCGCGTGTTCTGATGATGTCGACGAACAACGTTCTGTCGCCCGCAAACGGCGCGCCGATCATCGTTCCGTCGCAGGACATGATCCTTGGTCTCTACTACCTGACGTTGGAACGCGAAGGCATGCCGGGCGAAGGCAAGGTGTTCGGCTCCATCGACGAGGTGCAGCACGCGCTGGACGCGGGCGAGGTGCACCTGCACTCGAAGATCACCGCGCGGATCGCGCAGATCGACGACGAGGGCAACGAGGTTCTCCAGCGGTTCGAGACCACCCCGGGCCGTGTGCGCCTGGGTGCTCTTCTGCCGATGAACAACAAGGCCCCGTTCGAATTGGTCAACCGTCTGCTGCGGAAGAAAGAAGTGCAGCAGGTGATCGACACCGTCTACCGTTACTGCGGCCAGAAAGAGTCGGTGATCTTCTGCGACCAGATCATGTCGATGGGCTTCAAGGAGGCGTTCAAGGCCGGTATCTCGTTCGGCAAGGACGACATGGTGATCCCCGGTGACAAATGGGGCATCGTGGACGATACCCGCAGCCAGGTGAAGGACTTTGAACAGCAGTACATGGACGGCCTGATCACGCAGGGCGAAAAGTACAACAAAGTTGTCGATGCCTGGTCGAAATGTAACGACCGCGTCACCGAGGCGATGATGAACACCATCTCGTCCTCGGCCAAGGACGAGGGCGGCGCCGAACAGGAACCGAACTCGGTCTACATGATGGCTCACTCGGGCGCGCGGGGCTCGGTCACTCAGATGAAACAGCTGGGCGGGATGCGCGGCCTGATGGCCAAGCCGAACGGCGACATCATCGAGACGCCGATCATCTCGAACTTCAAGGAAGGTCTGACCGTTCTTGAATACTTCAACTCGACCCACGGCGCCCGTAAGGGTCTGTCGGATACCGCTCTTAAGACGGCGAACTCGGGCTACCTGACCCGCCGTCTGGTGGACGTGGCGCAGGACTGCATCGTGCGCGACCACGACTGCGGCACCGACCGTGCGATCACTGCCGAGGCAGCGGTCAACGATGGTGAGGTCGTTGCCTCGCTGGCCGAGCGTGTGCTGGGCCGTGTGGCTGCCGACGACATCCTGCGTCCGGGCACGGATGAGGTGATTGTGGCCGCCGGTCAGCTGATCGACGAGCGTATGGCCGACACCATCGATGAGGCCGGCGTTCAGTCGACCCGCATCCGTTCGCCTCTGACCTGTGAGTCCGAGGAAGGCGTCTGCGCCACCTGCTACGGCCGTGACCTTGCACGCGGCACCATGGTGAACACCGGTGAAGCGGTCGGCATCATCGCCGCCCAGTCCATCGGTGAACCCGGCACCCAGCTGACGATGCGAACCTTCCACATCGGCGGCGTTGCCCAGGGTGGCCAGCAGTCGTTCCAGGAAGCCAGCCAGGACGGTGTCGTTGCGTTCGAGAACCCGCAGATCCTGGCCAATGCCGCAGGCGAAAGCCTGGTCATGGGCCGGAACATGAAGCTGGTGATCAACGACGAGCACGGCGAAGAGCGTGCCAGCTTCAAGCTGGGCTACGGCTCCAAGCTGTTCGTCAAGGACGGCACCAAGGTGGCGCGTGGCGACAAGCTGTTCGAATGGGATCCCTACACCCTGCCGATCATCGCAGAGAAAGCCGGTACCGCGAAATATGTCGACCTTGTTTCGGGCCTTGCTGTCCGTGACGAGACCGACGATGCAACCGGCATGACCCAGAAGATCGTGATCGACTGGCGCGCTGCCCCCAAAGGCAGCGATCTGAAGCCTGAGATCATTCTGGTCGGTGAAGATGGCGAGCCGGTCCGCAACGATGCGGGCAACCCGGTTCACTATCCGATGTCGGTGGATGCGATCCTGTCGGTTGAAGATGGTCAGACCATCGAAGCCGGTGACGTTGTCGCGCGTATCCCGCGTGAAGGCGCCAAGACCAAGGACATCACCGGTGGTCTGCCGCGTGTGGCCGAACTGTTCGAGGCCCGTCGTCCCAAGGATCACGCGATCATCGCCGAAGCCGATGGTTACGTGCGCTTTGGCCGCGACTACAAGAACAAGCGCCGCATCACCATCGAGCCCAGCGACGAGTCGATGGAGCCGGTCGAATACATGGTGCCTAAGGGCAAGCACATCCCGGTGCAGGAAGGCGACTTCGTGCAGAAGGGTGACTATATCATGGACGGCAACCCGGCCCCGCATGACATCCTGTCGATCATGGGTGTCGAGGCTCTGGCCGATTACATGATCAACGAGGTGCAGGAGGTCTATCGTCTGCAGGGCGTTAAGATCAACGACAAGCACATCGAGGTCATCGTGCGCCAGATGTTGCAGAAGTGGGAGATCCTGGATTCGGGCGACACCACCCTGCTCAAGGGCGAACATGTCGACAAGCAGGAGTTCGACGCGGCCAACGAGAAGACGTTGTCGCGCGGTGGCCGTCCGGCACAGGGCGAGCCGATCCTGCTGGGCATTACCAAGGCCTCGCTGCAGACCCGTTCGTTCATCTCGGCGGCCTCCTTCCAGGAGACTACCCGCGTGCTGACCGAAGCCTCGGTTCAGGGCAAGAAGGATAAGCTGGTCGGCCTCAAGGAGAACGTCATCGTGGGCCGTCTGATCCCGGCCGGTACCGGTGGCGCCACCCAGCGCGTCCGCCACATCGCGCAGCAGCGCGACAACGTGGTGATCGAAGCGCGCCGGGAAGAGGCCGAAGCGGCGGCTGCTCTGGCGGCTCCGATCATGGAGGACGACATCATCGGGGACGAGTTCGACACCCTGGTCGATACCCCGGAAAGCCGCGAGTAACCCTTGCCGATTTGAACTGAGTAAGGCCCCGCAGAAATGTGGGGCCTTACTGTTTTCAACGGTCTGTTTCCCGGTTGCCTTTGGGTCAGATCGTTGTTTTTGCGGTGGGGTTGGTGCTGTGACAGAACCGGAATTGTAGGGTTTTGCAATGTCGGTGCCAAACGAACGAGAGGTGAGGCCCTTGGCGAACAGATTTGTCCTGATCTCGGGCTGTTCCGGCGGTGGAAAGTCGACGCTGCTGACCGAGCTTGAACGGCGCGGGCATGCAGTTGTCGAAGAGCCGGGCCGCCGCATCGTCGCGGAAGAAAAGGCCGGATCGGGCTCAGCCTTGCCCTGGGTGGACATGGCCGCCTTCGCCCGGCGCGCGGTCGCGGTGTCTCGAACCGATTTGTCCAAGGCGCGCGACGTTCAGGGATTGGTGTTCTTCGACAGGGGGTTAGTCGATGCTGCCGTGGCTTTGGAACATTCAGCCGGTGTGCCCTATCGCGAGACCATCGGCAGCCGCAGGCCCTATTCGAACCCGGTTTTCCTTGCGCCACCCTGGCCCGAGATTTTCACTCAGGACCCGGATCGCCGCCACGATCTGACCTCGGCCATTGAGGAATTCGAACGCCTGCAAGCCGCATGTGCCGGAATGAACTACGACATCCAGCTCTTGCCAAAAACCGGCGTCAAGCAGCGTGCGGACTTCGTTCTTGATGTGGTTTCACAGTCCCAATAGCGGGCGTTCGAGGCGCATGTTAGCGGCTTCGGGCGCTGACAACAGTGCAGCCACAGTCATCTTGGTTGCCATAAATCTGCGATTGCCATTCCGCAGGTGTCCCCCCAATGTGCCGAAACAGTGGACATTGAACCAGCGCTGGCTCCACGCGGCCCGAAACATATCGACACCATTGGGTAACAGATCATGGCACCGAACCTGACAGGCGCCCTTTTGATGATGGGCAGCATGGCCGCCTTCACCGTGAACGACACACTGGTCAAGGCGGTCGGCGCCGACCTGCCCCTGTTCCAGCTTGTCACCCTGCGCGGGATACTGGCGACGGTGCTGATCTATGCCTTGGCCGGCCACCTCGGCGCCCTGCACCTGCGCTTTCCGCGCCGCGACAAGGTGCTGATCCTGCTCCGGTGCATGACCGAGATTGGCGTGACCTTCTTTTTCCTGACCGCGCTGATGCACATGCCGCTGGCCAATGTCACCGCGGTGCTGCAGGCGCTGCCGCTGACGGTGACACTGGGGGCGGCGCTGGTTTTCGGCGAGCAAGTGGGCTGGCGGAGGATGACCGCCATCGGGATAGGCTTTCTGGGCATGCTGCTGATCGTCCGGCCCGGGCCGGACGGGTTCTCGATCCATGCGATCTATGCGCTGATGTCCGTGGTCTGCATCACCGCGCGGGACCTGCTGACGCGGCGGATGTCGGCCGAGGTGCCCTCGATGGTCGTCACGCTGGCCACCTCGCTCGCGGTCACGCTCACCGCCGCGCTGGCCTCGGTTACCACCGGATGGGTGCCGGTCAGCGCCGAAAGCGGTGTCCTGATCGTGGCGGCGGCGGGGTTCATCCTGATGGGATACCTGTTTAGCGTGATGGTGATGCGGGTGGGAGAGGTGGGTTTTGTCGCGCCGTTCCGCTATTCCGGTCTGATCTGGGCGCTGCTGCTGGGCTGGGCGGTGTTCGGCGACTGGCCAGACCCGGTGACGCTACTGGGCGCGGGGCTGGTCGTTGCGGCGGGCCTCTTCACCTTGTTCCGCGAGCGGGCGCGTCAGGACGCGGCAAACACCCGGCACACCTGATCGGCGTCGATGGCAAACCGGGTGGCGAACTCACCCTCCTGCCCCGGCGTCAGCGGGCTCAGTTCCACCGGTTTCGCCTTCACCTGCGGCGAGTCGTTGTACCGGTTATGGCTGCGCAGCCACATCGGCGCATCGGTAAAGCTCACCACCGGCATGAAACGCCCGATCTTGGTATGGGCGAAGTTCATGATGGTCTGCTTGCAACCGCCCTGGACATACATGCCGAGCGCTGGCGTCGCAAAGGGCCGCACCACCTCCTCGGCGGCGATGCCATCGGCCCCGAGCCGCGCAATGAAGCCGCGATTATAGTCGATAGCCACGGTCTTGTTCTTGCGGATTAGCCCGTCGCAATCGCGCACCGCCTGGCGCATCCGCTCGATGAAATCGACGGCCACCGCATCGTCATCATCGAACCGGAACTGCAGGCAGGGTTTGTCCGGGTTCCGGCGGGCGGCATTCAGCACCTCTTTCATCACTTCCCGATGCCTGCGCGGCGGCTGCACCACGATCCGAACCTGCGGCATGTCCGCCGTCAGATCGTGCAGCCGGTCGCGATGCGGTGCAGACAAACTGTCCCCGATCACGATGATCAGATCGAAATTCTGTCGTGTCTGCGCGCGCAGGCCCGGCAGGGCGACGGTCTCGAACAGACGAAAGCGTTCTTCGATCCGGTCGGGCTGATAGAGGTAGCGGATACGCTCCTCGATACTGTCATGCCCGACCTGAAAACCACCGATGGCCGGGTAGGAAAAACGGCATAGACCGATTGCTTGCATGGGGGGCCTTTCACGCGGGCAGGGCTTTGCACCGGACTATGCCGAGCGCACCCTGAGCGCGCAAGAACACCAAAGGCTTGCACTGCGATCAAACCCCCAATAAGCCCATGCAAACCAACGTATCCCCTGCATCGAGGGTACCGCTGTTGACACCGGCTGCGACTCCCCCTATTACGCGCGACATCTCGGTGCCGGGGGCCGCCCCAAAACCGATTTCAGTAATGAACTGGTCAAGGCCCGGACAATTTTGCCGTTCGCGCCCTCTGATAACCAACCGCGACGTTCACCTCGGAATGGGAACGCTCGCGGGTTTTGCGCTTGTGGACGCATCGGCGCAGTGAATTGAAACCGCACGCAACGCGCGTGCATGTCATGTGTGTTGCAAAACGGGGAAGAAACCGGAATGCCAACTATTCAACAGCTGATCCGCAAACCGCGGCAGCCGAAAGTAAAACGCTCGAAGTCCATGCACCTGGAGCAGTGCCCGCAGAAACGCGGCGTCTGCACCCGCGTGTACACCACCACGCCGAAAAAGCCGAACTCGGCGATGCGTAAGGTTGCCAAGGTGCGCCTGACCAACGGGTTCGAGGTCATCTCGTACATCCCCGGGGAAAGCCACAACCTGCAGGAACACTCGGTTGTTCTGATCCGTGGCGGCCGTGTGAAAGACCTTCCCGGTGTGCGTTACCACATCCTGCGCGGTGTTCTGGATACCCAGGGCGTCAAAGACCGTAAGCAGCGTCGTTCGAAATACGGCGCGAAGCGTCCCAAGTAAGAAGGAGAGGCCGAGATGTCCCGTCGTCACGCCGCCGAAAAACGCGAAGTCCTGCCTGACGCCAAATTTGGCGACAAGGTTCTGACCAAATTCATGAACAACCTGATGATCGACGGCAAGAAGTCGGTCGCCGAGCGCATCGTCTACAACGCCTTTGATCGCGTTGAGAACAAGATCAAGCGCGCTCCTGTCGAAGTGTTCCACGAAGCGCTCGACAACATCAAACCGTCGGTCGAGGTCCGCTCGCGCCGGGTTGGTGGTGCCACCTATCAGGTTCCGGTCGAAGTGCGCCCCGAGCGCCGCGAAGCTCTGGCCATCCGCTGGCTGATCACCGCTGCCCGTGGCCGTAACGAAAACACCATGGAAGAACGCCTTGCCGGCGAACTGCTGGACGCCGTTCAGTCCCGCGGTACCGCCGTGAAAAAGCGTGAAGACACCCACAAGATGGCCGAGGCGAACAAAGCCTTCAGCCATTATCGTTGGTAATCCGAGAGGCTTAGACCAATGGCACGCGAATATCCGCTCGAACTATACCGTAACTTCGGTATCATGGCGCACATCGACGCAGGCAAGACCACCTGCTCGGAGCGTATCCTGTATTACACCGGCAAATCCCACAACATCGGTGAGGTGCACGATGGTGCAGCCACCATGGACTGGATGGAGCAGGAGCAGGAACGCGGCATCACCATCACCTCGGCTGCGACCACCACCTTCTGGGAGCGCACCGAGGACGGTCAGACCGCCGATACCCCCAAGCACCGCCTGAACATCATCGACACCCCCGGCCACGTTGACTTCACCATCGAAGTCGAGCGTTCGCTGGCGGTTCTCGACGGTGCCGTCTGCGTTCTGGACGCAAACGCCGGTGTTGAGCCCCAAACCGAAACCGTGTGGCGTCAGGCTGATCGCTACAAGGTTCCGCGCATGGTGTTCGTCAACAAGATGGACAAGATCGGCGCCGACTTCTTCAACTGCGTCAACATGATCGAAGACCGCACCGGCGCCCGCGCGGTTCCGGTCGGTATCCCGATCGGCGCAGAATCCGAGCTCGAAGGCCTGATCGACCTGGTCACCATGGAAGAGTGGCTGTGGCAGGGCGAAGACCTGGGCGCAAGCTGGGTCAAGGCTCCGATCCGCGACGAGCTGAAGGACATGGCCGAGGAATGGCGCGGCAAGATGGTCGAAGCGGCCGTCGAGCAGGACGACGACGCCATGATGGAATACCTGGAAGGCAACGAGCCCGACGTTGCAACCCTGCGCAAACTGCTGCGCAAGGGCACGCTGGCGCTGGACTTCGTTCCGGTTCTGGGTGGGTCCGCGTTCAAGAACAAGGGCGTTCAGCCGCTCTTGAACGCTGTGATCGACTATCTGCCCAGCCCGCTGGACGTTGTCGATTACATGGGCTTCAAACCCGGCGACGAGGAAGAAGTTCGTGACATCGCCCGCCGTGCCGACGACGCCATGGCGTTCTCGGGTCTGGCGTTCAAAATCATGAACGACCCCTTCGTCGGCTCGCTGACCTTCACCCGGATCTACTCGGGTGTCATGAACAAGGGCGACTCGATCCTGAACTCGACCAAAGGTAAGAAAGAGCGCATCGGTCGTATGATGATGATGCACTCGAACAACCGGGAAGAGATCGAAGAAGCGTTTGCAGGCGACATCATCGCGCTGGCGGGTCTGAAAGACACCACCACCGGTGACACCCTGTGTGATGCGAAGGATCCGGTGGTTCTGGAAACCATGACTTTCCCCGATCCGGTGATCGAGATCGCGGTCGAGCCCAAGACCAAGGGCGACCAGGAGAAGATGTCCCAGGGTCTGGCCCGTCTGGCCGCCGAAGACCCGTCCTTCCGCGTGGAGACCGATATCGAATCCGGTCAGACCATCATGAAGGGCATGGGCGAACTTCACCTGGACATCCTGGTGGACCGTCTCAAGCGTGAATTCAAAGTCGAGGCCAACATCGGTGCGCCGCAGGTGGCCTATCGTGAGACCATCGGTCACGAGGTCGAGCACACCTACACCCACAAGAAACAGTCGGGTGGTTCGGGTCAGTTCGCCGAGGTGAAGATGATCATCTCGCCGACAGAGCCTGCCGAAGGTTACTCGTTCGAGAGCCGCATCGTTGGTGGTTCGGTGCCCAAGGAATACATCCCGGGCGTCGAAAAGGGCATCAACTCGGTTATGGACTCGGGTCCGATGGCCGGCTTCCCGGTGATCGACTTCAAGGTTGCCCTGATCGACGGTAAGTTCCACGACGTGGACTCCAGCGTTCTGGCCTTTGAAATCGCCGCCCGTATGTGCATGCGCGAAGGGATGCGCAAGGCAGGTGCGAAACTGCTGGAACCGATCATGAAGGTCGAAGTGATCACCCCGGAAGAATATACCGGCGGTATCATTGGCGACCTCACCTCGCGTCGGGGCCAGGTGTCGGGTCAGGAACCGCGCGGCAACGCCATCGCGATTGACGCGTTCGTGCCGCTGGCCAACATGTTCGGCTACATCAACACCCTGCGTTCGATGTCGTCGGGCCGTGCCCAGTTCACCATGCAGTTCGACCACTACGATCCGGTTCCGCAGAACATCTCGGACGAGATCCAGTCGAAATATGCCTAATACGGGAGGGCCGGGCTGAAGCCCGGCCTACCCACAACTCATAGGCCGGGCTTCAGCCCGGCCCCCGCAAAACAAGGAGGCCATCATGGCAAAGGAAAAGTTTGAGCGTACGAAACCGCACGTGAACATTGGCACGGTTG
>NZ_WPZY01000080.1 GCF_013031405.1 Ruegeria sp. HKCCD8929
ATCACTCACGCGCTAGCCTAACCAGCGTCAATGTCAAAAAGTTTGCAACAGAACCCGCTCCAAGGCCTACGGGCACGGCGCGAAATACCTCGGTAAACTGGCCCTGCTGGCTGAAGAGGCGGACCCCACTCACCTCGGTGAAATAGTCGATCACGCAACCTATCTTGCCAAGCTTACGAAAGCGTACTCCCGTAAATCTGGGTTCTGGGCACGCGTCGGTGAACTGAAGCCGGAGCCGCCATAAGCCAGCAAGGTCCCGTCGCCCTGCTTGAGTCAGTAGCGAAGGGCGGCCCAAACCTGCCGTTAACGATGAGATTCAACGCTGCGACCCACATTCCCGGCATCCGCTGCGGGCTTCAAGCTACCGGTTTCCTGAAGCGAAAATGCGTTCGCCCTGCTCGTCGATCACCTGCTTCGCCTTAGCGATGCTGAAGCTTTCGGCCTGATCCCGGCTGTCAAAGACATCCGCCCGGATCACCACATAGGTCTTGCGATCTCCGTCGACGGTCTTTTCGATACGGGCCGACAGGCGGTACTTGCCACCCTCGGCCATCAGGTCGGGGAAGATGTTGAACCCTTTGTACGCAACCGGTTCCGGATCCGACTTTTCGCCGCCGCCGAAGAGTTTTGAGAAGAGGGACATGGGGCGGCTCCTTTCAGCGTTGCTCGGATCCGAGACTAGCGCTGCTCAAGGCCGGGGTGAAGCGCGTTGTGCGATCAATTCACCGATTGCTCGATCCAATAGCGCTCTCCGTGCAAGGTCTGAACGCCCCGATCTGTGACGAAAGACCCGACCCCAGAAAAAGCGATGTCGGACATGGGGACCTCCATTGCGTGTGAGCCAATGCCAACATGCGTTCTTGCCTTCGTCCCTTTGGGGCTCGGAGCCGACCTCTGCCTCCGGGCTCGTTCCCA
This sequence comes from Ruegeria sp. HKCCD8929, assembly GCF_013031405.1. GTDB lineage: Bacteria > Pseudomonadota > Alphaproteobacteria > Rhodobacterales > Rhodobacteraceae > Ruegeria. The sequence goes on from NZ_WPZY01000080.1 coordinate 916, forward strand.
ATGTCATTTTAGAGATCGTTGAATGGGGTCCTTCGTCACGCTAGCCTAAATGAATCCAGAATTGGGAGGTGCTTTATGTCAGACGAAGCGTATGAAAACGTTCTGCGCCTGCGCGAAGCCTGGGCTAATTGGAATGACTGCAAAGGACACAACCCGTCCATGTGGGAAGGCTACATGACCGAGGATGTGAAGTTGTTCTCCCTCTCAGATGGTGATCCACGTACTCCGTTTACGGCCGCCAGGCAGGGCTTTGCGGAGGTTGAACTCTATTTAGAGGGTCTTGTCGGAACGTTTTCCATGGATCATTGGCGGATCGATGACGCGGTAGCGGAAGGCGATCATGTGATCGGCATTGGCTCAACCGGTTGGACGCACAAGGGAACCGGAAAATCGTTTGTGACACCGATCATCATCGTCACCCGTTGGCGAAACGGAAGGATCTGCGAATATGGCGAATATTATGATACGGCCAAGATCGCAGCGACGACGATTCCGAACTAGGATCAACGCAACTGCACCTTCGCAATCAGCGTGTCCGGCGCACTTTCCCCAATTGAAGGGGCAAGATCTGTGCGCGCGACCTTGGTAGGCTTGGGCTCTCCGCGGACCTCGGAAGCGACGTAGCACCTAGCCCTGGGATTTAAGCTTAGACTTCGAGGACGGCCCATTGCCAATGTTCAGAAACTCTCGACCAGGCTCCGAACAGCGGTCGCTGGCGCATTTTGCAGCATTTTCCTTGATGGAAGGGCCGCATCACGGGAGACTTCCACCGGTCATGCAAATAAGTGGATTGGCCATGTTTCGACTATTGCTGATTGCTTTCGTAGCTGTTCTCGACGCCAACGCGGGATCGGCGCAGACAACGCCCTCGGATCGTGAGGTCGCGGATTATGGCGGTCTCTTCAGAGCTGCTCACAATGGCGACGTCAAAATGATCCAGCAACTCGTGGCGGCGGGAAAAAATGTCAACGCGCGCGACCCACGAGGCCGTACCCCAGCACATGTGGCAGCATTTGCCTCCGAGGACGAAGCGTTGCGTGCACTGGCTGAGGCCGGTGCCGATATGAACGCGCTTGAAGATCAGGCTTACGACGTGGTCACGATTGCGGCCGTTGCAAACGATCCAGCATTGATGACGCTTGCAATCGAGCTTGGCAACGATCCTGGCCTAACGACCAGCCCTTATGACGGAACGGCTCTTATCGCCGCAGCGCATCTCGGCCATGTCAAAGTTGTCCGGTGACTGATTGCGGCCGGCGCGCCGCTCGATCATGTCAATAACTTGCATTGGACAGCAGTGATGGAGGCTGTGGTTCTGGGCGACGGGGGCGAGAACCATCAGGCGGTGCTGGACGCCCTACTCTCGGCAGGGAGCGATCGGACACTTGCGGATCGGGACGGCATCACGCCACTCCGTCACGCTGAGTTGCGTGGATATGACGAGATGGCAGCGCGGCTGAGAATGGAGGACTGAGAACGGTCTGGCAGAATGGAGCTTTGAGTTTCGCCTAAGAACACCGCTGGCGACCCGCAACTGCGTCAAGATCGGTCTCCGATCAACGTGGTCTCGTGGTAAGGTAGTGCCGACAAAAAATCGCGGATGACGACCCAATGGACAGGACCGGACAAGGTGAACAGAACTGCATTAACGCATCTGTTAACGCGAGGCGGTGTTTTCTTGCTGCAACGAGCTTTTGCGCGCTGACAATCGGATTGAGCGGCTCCGTCATGGGCCAAACATCTACGGAAACGATCGACACGATCCCACAACCAAGTGATCCTAACGATGGCGCATTCATGGAGCGCGCCTTCATGCTGCGTCAGCAAGCAATTGACCTTGGAGATCAGGGGTATGGTGCAGTCGTGGTGCGCGACAATGTGATTATTGGCCAATCATCGAGCAGGGTTATCTTGGATCAAGACCCCACAGGCCACGCTGAAATGGCCGCGATCAGGGACGCGGCGCGTCGCCTCAATGATCGAGATTTGAGCGGTGCAGTCCTGTACTCATCTTCCAGACCATGTCCCATGTGTGAAGCAGCGGCATTCTGGTCCAGTGTCGGTCAAATGTTCTATGGGCGGGAAATCAAGAGCGCAGGTTCTCCGAAGCTTCGTGGTTAGAGCGGCCCAAAGCGGTCACTCGACGCGACATTAGATTTCTGCGAGTGCAGCCCGCAAAAGCAGCCATTCGTTACAGACACATTCAAGGGTAGTTTTCGCACAAACAGATCGCGGACCGGTTGGGCCCCAGTGGCAACGAAACGTAGTTCTGCCTAGGGTGCTTCACACCGGCAGAAGAGTCACTGAATGACGATCTGGGTGCTCAATCGTTCGCTCGAAACAGAATGCGTCCGCGTTGAGCGATCAATTCAGGCTCACCTGTGACCGGATGGAAATACCCTTCGACCCGCTGCCCCTCCGGCGTCGTGCCGTAGACCTCCCAACATCCACCGTCTTCCTTCATGCGACGGACAGACCATCCTTCGGCCTCGAGTTTTTCAGTCAAAGCGGACTGGCTGAGCCAGGCTGTTTTGTCTGTTTCTCCACAGGAGTGCAGTCCGGTCGCAAGCGCGCCAGTCGGCAGCAGAAGCGTCACTGAAAAAGCTAACAGATTGGTTTTCGGATTCATGATGTTCTCCTATGAAAGTTGGGTGCGGCGGGTGAAGTTGTGCCGCAAGCGATAGGCTTCAAGACCGACAAGGGGCACAAAGTGGACCAGTGCTGGACCGATGTTGTTGTGCACAAATATCCAGTGCAACAAAGTCCCGACAGCTGCGACATAGACCCAGCGTTGCAAAGCTTTCCAAGCCGAACCCATTCGCCTTACCGACCAGCCGTTGGAGGTGATAGCGAGCGGCAAAAAGACAAAAAAGGCCAACCAGCCGGTCCAAATCCCAAGTGCCAGCACCTCGCCCAAGATGGCTCGCAGGCTGCCCATATCGACGATGTAGAGGACCGTGTGAAACGTTGCGTAGGCGAAGGCCGCAACGCCGAAATAGCGTCTTCGTTTCATCATCCAACGCCAGAACCCTGATCCAGGAAACAACATCCGCATTGGCGTCAGTATCAATGCGATGATCAGGAACCGTGCCGCAAATTCTCCGGTTGGATGCAACAACATCTCTGTGACCGGTTTGCCTTCGGGGCCAGGTTGGCCAGAGAGCAGCGCACCGACCATCGGAATGGACGGCACTGCCAACAGGGCCCAAATGAAGAGGCGGGAGTCGACGGTTTTCCTGAACATGATTGCGTCCTGACTTGAGACCACGCCTCTTTAACGGGTCTGCGGGAAGTTTCCGTCGCCGCGATGCTCAATGCACTTTGCAGATGGCCGGTTGAGGCATGTTCACCGCACAGCGAGCGCGAGGGTTTGGAAGCGCGAATTCGCAGATAGAGCGCTATTCTTGACCGGTCACGAAGTCGTAGGACGCCTGAACAAGATCCAGAACAACCTCCAGCTCCTCTGCATTGGTTGGAGTGAAGATCATGACGAACCCCTCCCAACCCGGTCGTTGGTTTGCCCAAGGGTGGCTGACAGCCCAGCCCGTTTCAACCGCATGCTTGGCAAGAGCCGGCGGTAGGGATGCATGCAAGCTGCCATCGGGGTGAATGTGGGCGAACTCTCGTCCGCCCACGATGACTTCGGGACGTGCCAGGGCGACATCCTCGGTGATCCAGAACCCCAAAGCGCCGGGTAATGAGATCACGGTGTTGCGGATGTCAACGCCGGGAACCATGGCGACCCTGTCCAACAAAGCCGCCGAGATTTCCGGAACGGGCTCAACTCCGATCTGCACATGCGGCACACCCTTAGTGGTTTCCGGAATAGGGGTTGTCCGCCTCGGCAGTTCATTCGCGGCAAATACCGATGACGCCGCGGCAAGCATTACCATTGCGCTGAGAAAGGTTCTTCGGATCGACATGGCACGTCTCCCTTGTCGGCTACCCGTGATAGGCTTGGCTGACGGCAAAGCTGTCTTCGAACCAATGCCACAAAGCGACTTGGCCGTCGCGGACCTTGGCACGAAGCGCAAAGGTGAACTCCCCAATCTCTTTGCCAGAATTCGTCGTTCTTCCGTTCATCTTGCCGAAGACGGCAACGGTGTCATCTGAGGCGAACGCGTCGGTGTTCTCCCACATCGTGGTCTCGAAGTTCGACGAGAAGACACCAAGAAACGCAAAGATCGCCTCTTTCCCCTCGGCACCACCCACCCAGGGCAGGGTCGTATCGCCTTCGTTGTGCCAGACCATATCATCGGCCATGAGCGCACCCACGGTCTCCATATCTCCGTTACCCATTGCGCCCATAAAGCGCATGACGATGTCAAAGCTGGCTTCGGTATTGCCGTCCGCCTGTGCTTGATTGCCAACGACCAGCGCCAATGCCGATAGGCCCGTTGCCTTCAATAGAGTTCTGCGTTCCATTTGTTATTTTCCTCTGATTTGAGATGTCGCCGCTTTGTTCCGATGCCAGTGTTTCGGTTCAACGACCGGAGAGTTGGCCCAAGGCACCGGCCCAGTCTTCAACGTGGTAGGAACGAGCAATCTTGCCGTCTTCCAGCTCATGGATGTCGATCGTCATGATGTCGAAGCTGCGGCCTTCGCCATCGACGCCGAACATCGGTCCGACGGGAGTTCCTGTGGCGCGGCTGCGGACGGTGACGAAGTTGCCGTCCTGATGCATGGCCTCGACGGCCCATTTCAGATCAGGGACAAGTTGACCAAAACCACCGATCTGTCCGAGGAACCCTTCGCGGGTTTTGTTGTCACCCGAATAAAGGCAAAGCACGGGCGGGTGGACATTGTCGTTGCCAACGCTGGCGTCGCCTACGAAAGCAACACAGAGAACCACAGCGACGACGAGTGGCGGCGCGTGATGTCGATAAACCTGGACGGGGTGTTTTATACAGTGCGCGCGTTCGGCAACATCATGCTGGATCAGGGCAAGGGTTCGGTCGTCGCGATTTCGTCAATTGCCGGGGTAAAGGCAGTGCGTCCTGAGCTGCACGCCGGTTACGATGTCACAAAGGCCGGCGTTGCGCATTTCTGCAAGGTCGTCGGCGTCGAATGGGCCGAACGTGGCGTTCGCGTCAACGCGGTTGGGCCGGGCTATACCAATACCGAAATGTTACAGAAAGTGGGAATCGAGCAACCAGAGGTCATGGCCCAATGGATTGATGATATTCCGATGAGCCGACTGCTGGAGCCCGCCGAAATTGCGCGGGCCGTCGCCTTTCTGGCCTCTGATGCGGCCAGCGGTATCACCGGACAACTGTTGATGGCTGATGCCGGGTATTCTTCGGCCTGATACGCTTTTCCAGAAAAGTGAACCCCCGCATCTTCTTAGCCGCGGGTTTTTCTTGCGCGGCTCGCGTCTGCACCTGTCGCCTCACATATGGATGACGCGTCCGTAGGCGTCGAGCACGCTTTCGTGCATCATT
>NZ_WPZY01000081.1:0-2500 GCF_013031405.1 Ruegeria sp. HKCCD8929
TGGTTGCGGGAGCAGGATTTGAACCTGCGACCTTCAGGTTATGAGCCTGACGAGCTACCGGACTGCTCCATCCCGCGACACTTTATGAGACCTATCGCTTACGCTACTTGAGGTCGTGGTTGGTCTACCGCCTGTTTGGCTTTTGAGACCGGGTCGTGTTCTGTTGATCGTTTAGAGAGGATTGGGGGATTTTTCTAGGTTTGGCGGTGACCTACTCTCCCGGGGCTTAAGCCCAAGTACCATTGGCGCGGCGGCACTTAACTTCCGGGTTCGGGATGGGACCGGGTGTTTTGCTCGCGCTATGACCACCAAACCGAGGAAAATCCCCGTCGCTCTTTTTGCTTTGCAAAAAGGCGACGCGCGGGAGGCAGCGTATTCGCTTGCGAATGCGCGTTCCCGCACGGTTGTATAATCAACCAACATCGCGGCTAGGTGCTGCGACGCCATCCATTGTCAAAGTCTTGTGTATGCTTTTGGCTTTGTCTTTCCATTACTGGATCAAATCAAGCCTATCGGGCGATTAGTACCGGTCAACTGAACGCATTACTGCGCTTACATCTCCGGCCTATTGACGTGGTGGTCTTCCACGGCCCTCAGGGAGACCTTGTTTTGAGGGGGGCTTCCCGCTTAGATGCCTTCAGCGGTTATCCTGTCCGATCATAGCTACCCAGCACTGCCGTTGGCACGACAACTGGTCCACCAGTGGATCGTTCACCCCGGTCCTCTCGTACTAGGGGCAACTCCTCTCAAGTCTCCTACACCCACGGCAGATAGGGACCGAACTGTCTCACGACGTTCTAAACCCAGCTCACGTACCTCTTTAAACGGCGAACAGCCGTACCCTTGGGACCTGCTCCAGCCCCAGGATGAGATGAGCCGACATCGAGGTGCCAAACACTGCCGTCGATATGGACTCTTGGGCAGTATCAGCCTGTTATCCCCGGCGTACCTTTTATCCGTTGAGCGATGGCCCTTCCACTCGGGACCACCGGATCACTATGGCCGTCTTTCGACTCTGCTCGACTTGTCAGTCTCGCAGTCAGGCTGGCTTCTGCCATTGCACTCAACGAGCGATTTCCGACCGCTCTGAGCCAACCTTCGCGCGCCTCCGTTACGCTTTAGGAGGCGACCGCCCCAGTCAAACTACCCGCCACGCAGGGTCCCGGATCCGGATAACGGACCGCGGTTAGACATCAAGAGTGCGAAGGGTGGTATCTCAAGGGAGGCTCCACAGGGACTTGCGTTCCTGCTTCAAAGCCCACCACCTATCCTGCACATCACAATCCTGATGCCAGTGCGAAGCTGTAGTAAAGGTGCACGGGGTCTTTCCGTCTAACCGCGGGAAGCCTGCATCTTGACAGGCAATTCAATTTCGCTGAGTCGATGTTGGAGACAGCGGGGAAGTCGTTACGCCATTCGTGCAGGTCGGAACTTACCCGACAAGGAATTTCGCTACCTTAGGACCGTTATAGTTACGGCCGCCGTTTACCTGGGCTTCAATTCAAGGCTCTCACCTCTCCTTTTAACCTTCAGGCACCGGGCAGGCGTCAGACCCTATACGTCGTCTTGCGACTTCGCAGAGCCCTGTGTTTTTAATAAACAGTCGCCACCCCCTGGTTTGTGCCCCCAGCCCCTAGTTGCCTAGGAACCGGGCCTCCTTCTCGCGAACTTACGGAGGTATTTTGCCGAGTTCCTTCAACATCGTTCTCTCAAGCGCCTTGGTATGCTCTACCAGTCCACCTGTGTCGGTTTAGGGTACGGTCTTATAGGAGGGCTATTTCCAGGAACCTCTCAGCAGCCCATTCAATCCGATAAGGATGAACTACCTTTGAGATCCGTCACCACTCCACGGCCTAGGAATATTAACCTAGTTCCCATCGCCTACGCCTTTCGGCCTCGGCTTAGGGGCCGGCTTACCCTGCTCAGATTAGCTTTAAGCAGGAACCCTTGGACTTTCGGCGAGAGTGTCTCTCACACTCTTTGTCGCTACTCATGTCATCATTCTCACTAGTGATCTCTCCACCGGATGGCTCACGCCCCGGCTTCATCGAAAGCCTCTCTCCTCCAATCTGCCCGAAGGCATGAAGGAGGAATGAGACTATGTCACACTACGCTCTGCTACCGATGCTTACGCATCCCTAGACTTCGGCTCATGGCTTGAGCCCCGTTACATCTTCGCCGCAGGACAACTTATTTAGACCAGTGAGCTGTTACGCTATCTTTAAAGGATGGCTGCTTCTAAGCCAACCTCCTGGTTGTTTTGGTCGTCCCACCTGCTTTCCCACTTAGCCATGAATTGGGGGCCTTAGTCGTAGGTCAGGGTTGTTTCCCTCTCCACTACGGACGTTAGCATCCGCAGTGTGTCTGCCATCTAGTACTCCCGGGTATTCGGAGTTTGGTTAGGATCAGTAAGCCTGTGGGGCCCCATTACCCATCCAGTGCTCTACCCCCCGGGGTATTCGGATGACGCTCTACCTAAATAGATTTCGCAGAGAACCAG
>NZ_WPZY01000082.1 GCF_013031405.1 Ruegeria sp. HKCCD8929
AGTCCGGCGACGACTGGGATATCGCGCGCGCCGCCGCCACGATGAAGGGCGAGGGGCAGGAAGCGATGACTTCGGCGGTTATCAGCCGGGCGATACATGGGAGCGCGGACTCGTGCCGCGTGAGCTGCAGAAACCCCTGCAACTCGCCGAGCCGGAGCTACCGTTGCCGGTGTCGCCGCCGCTCGATCAGCTTGGCCGACCGTTTGCTTCACGGCAGCTGCCCAAGGGCAAGGAGCCCGATTATTACGTCCAGCGCTTCCTGCAGCGGTTCGGCGCCGACATCGGACGGGGTGTCGTCTACCGGGATCGCTCCGGCCATGCTGTTGTCATCTCCGACCAGCTCTTCCGCAATGCAGCCGGAGCATGGAAAGTTCTGAAGTTCGGGCGCGAGGTCGACATTGAGCGCCTGGCGGAGGCGATCTTTGATCCGGACGAGATCTGGGTCGACTGGGTCGTCATGCCGGACGGGTCACGCCGTCTCGTGCGCAGGTATCTGCGCTGGCACTCGGAAACGGGCAGCTACAGCTCTTTCGTCTGGACCTCACATATCTGGCAAGGCCTCACGTCCTTTGCCCCGCGCAAACGCGGCGGCAAGGGTAAACCCGATCAGAGCTATCTGGAAAAACACCGCCGGGGCGCGCTCGCCTATCGGAGGGAGTGACAAGAGGCCGGGGGTTGGTGCCCGGCCTCGTGCTGATGACAGGGTCTGGTGACATCTCCAACTGTCTCCGTCATCGCGCGTATCAAATATAGGCCGAGGAGGAGGACGATGCAACGATCCGTGGATGGTGGCCGCCAAGCGCACAGAACCGAGTTTAGCGGTGCATTTCCTCCTTCGGCCAATACACCCGCACTGTGCGGCCATTGAAAATAACGACCTCGATCACATCGAGTTCCTCGGGGCTGTATAACCTGATCCGCTTCATGCACCCGGAATAGCCGGGAGCGACTAAAGAACGATTGAGAGACCTTCAGAAAGGGCATTCTTTGACCGGCACACTACTGGAATTCAGCTTCAATGACAGTACACTTCGCGCAGATCTGCGCCGCAAGCTGGCTCAGCTCGAGGATCCGGAACCGTTCCTTAAATCCATCGGCGAAGAATTCGCAGGTGCGGGTGGTATCATCAACACCCGGTTCAAGCAGGAGAAAGGTCCCGATGGTACGCCCTGGGCACCGCTGGCGGATAAGACTGTCCGCCGCCGTCAAAAACAATACGGCAATGCACCGATGACCATCCTACGCATGCGAGGTCATCTGGCGGGGTCGATCAATTACCAGGTTGGTGGCGGTACCCTGAAGATTGGCGCGGGCAAGGAGGTGGAAGACTACGCCGCAATCCACCAGTTTGGCGGCGACGCGGGGCGCGGCCTGAGGGCGGTCATCCCGGCGCGCCCTTATCTCGGATTCTCGGACGATGACATGGCGCTGATCGAGGAAGAGGCTGTTGGATATTTCTGGTACTGACGAATGTCGGCACAGAGCCAAGGCCGTCAACTAGAGCGCTGAAATTCGCTCACGGAGCATGACGAAACAGCCAGAGCAGATGATAGTCGGGATTGCCGCATGCGGCCCATGGAAGCCGACACTGGTTGACCGAGCGGCAATTCCGGCATCATGAGTATTTTTCGAGAGATGTGTCATTCGTGCTCTCAGTTGAGTAGATGCATGCTGATGTGGCAACAATGTCGACGAATCTTCCCGTTGTGTCTAAGACAAAACTCCATATCAGCTCTGAATGCTAGCACTGCGGAACGCTAGATGTGGGTTTACTGTTCAAACATTCTTCCCTAGGTTGAGGATGCGCGCATATATTGGGGATGTCTTCTACATGAACGCTACGGATTGGTCCACAATTGTAGGAAAGTCTGGGAACAACCAGTACGAGAACCGAGTCGCAGCCCTGAAATCGAAAGAGATTGATACGTCATCAATTGAGGCGACTGTCGATCAAACCATTCAGAATCTGCAGCAACAAGAAGCTCGATCATTCGTGATTTTCGGTGAACCTCAGAGCGGCAAAACCGAGATGATGATCGCATTGAACGCCAAACTTCTCGATCAGGGTTATCCAATAATCATTAATCTGCTGACCGACAGTGTAGACTTGCTCGACCAAAGCCTTAAGCGCTTTCGAGGGTCAGGGCTCAACCCCTCACCTAAACAGTTTAGCGACCTTCCAAGTGATCCTAAACGTTTGAGAGGTCAAGAATGGGTGGTTTTTTGCAAGAAAAATGCACGTGATCTCGAAAAACTGATAGAGTTCCTTCGACTAGAATCTGGATTGATCGTCGTCGACGATGAAGCCGACTACGCATCTCCTGATGGCAACGTCAACAAACCGGAATACGACAAAACAAAAATTAACAAACTTATATCCGATTTGATCGGCAAGGACGGCATTTATATTGGGGTGACAGCAACTCCGGCTCGCCTAAATCTAAACAACACTTTCGACAACGAAAGCGAACGCTGGGTTGATTTTGTGCCGCACCCTTTCTACGTGGGGCAGGACTTCTTCTTTCCGCATAGTGAAGAGTGTGGATATCGCCTGCATACTTTTGCAGTAGACGAAGGAAGTGAGCGTGCGGAGATTCAGAAGGCGATACTGCACTTCTTGTGTGGCGTCGCTGAACTTCATCAACTAGGAAAAAACCAAAATTTCACGATGCTCGTTCATACAAGCGGCAAGAAAGTGGAGCATGCCGAGGATGTGGAACTGATCCAATCGACCCTTGCGACACTCTCGAACGCCAGCAGCCCAGGATTTGAAGGGCTTAGAAAGAAGCTGTGGAATATCGCTTCTCAATACGGGGATGCGGACACGATTGGAATATTTGTCCTGCGCAACATCCGAAAGAACACGTTAGTTGAGATAAATTCACGGAACCCAAAGCCAGGCAAAGTAGCTGAAATCGCAAACCCGACCAGTTTGTTTTCTTTCGGAGTCGGTGGAAACATCATTTCGCGGGGGGTCACCTTCGACAATTTGCTGTCCATGTATTTCACAAGGTCAGTCAAAGGAAAGTTCTCACAAGATACTTATATCCAGAGGGCCCGAATGTTTGGCTCAAGGGAGGGGTACAAGGAGTATTTCCAACTCTGGATTCCAGAAACTGTGATGGGTAATTGGAGCAAGTGTTTTGCTTTTCACAAACTGGCACTTGAAGCTTTACGTATTGGCGCCGGCGCACCTGTTTGGCTTTCGGACCACAAAACGACACCCACGTCTCCCGCTTCCATTGATAAGTCGAGTGTGGATTTCGAGGGTGGAGAAATGTCTTTTGCTCTTTTTGACTTTGATGAGGAGAAGATCTGTGACTTGTTCAAACGCCGGGACCGAGACGATCAAGAAGTGCTGTCTGACATCTATTCAAGCCTGAACGCCGAGGAATTCCCCCATTATGTGCGAAGCTACTTGGATCAGGAGCTGCGACCAGGTTCCAGAATCATCTCCTTCCACAGACCCAGCGGGTTCGGTACCAACGCAAGAAAGTACACCGAAGAAGAAAAGCACAACATTCGAAGGACAAAAGGAATATTCGCCACCAATGAGTATAGACGTAGTGAGAATCCAACTGCACGGCACCATTTGAAGGTGTTTCACAATGGCATGGGCAAGGCGCGGCTGTTCTACAAGATCAACGGTGGCGCTATTAAATTCATTCAGAACCGAAGATGATTTCCGACACAGCAAGATATCATGGCTCATTCTTTACGCTTCTGTTCGACGAAGTTGATCAGCCCTTGATAGTTGAAAGGCTGTCAGAATACGGCGTTGGCTGCTACCTGCTCGCCGAAAGAATTCCGGTCTACCTAAAGCACTCAACTAAGCGCAAAGGACCTTGGGCTTTTAATTTCTTTCGCTCACATCAAGTCGCTCAACAGACGCTTTTTGAGAAGTATGGTGAGTGTTTCACCTGCATGATTTGCGGGCAAGATGGTATTGCAGGTTTGAGCATGGCAGAATTCAGACAAGTTCTTGATGGAAACTTCGAGGAACAGGAGTGCGTTTCTGTCCGACGCCGGTTAAAGACGATGTATCACATCAAGGGAAGAGACGGTGAACTCGAGAACCGCGTTGCTCGGCGTTCAGTGTTCGAAAAACTAACAGCAACAATAATGAGCGCAGGGCAATTATGATTCATATTCATCCGTTTCCAGCCAGAATGGCACCTGAAATTGCCCTGAAAGGTCTCGAAGATTTGCCGAAGGATTCTTTGGTACTCGACCCAATGTCAGGCTCAGGAATGGTCATTGGCACAGCGTCAAAACTTGGTCTCAACTCGATAGGGTACGATCTTGACCCATTGGCTTGTATGATCTCAAGAGCGAATGGGAATTCACTTAGCCCTGACAAGGTCCGGAAGCACTGCAGTAGGTTGCTGGAACTTTGCAGGCAAGTTTGTCCTGAGGAAGTGCACTTGCCATGGATCGATTCAGACGTTGAGACGCAAGAGTATATCGATTTTTGGTTTGCAGCTGGGCAGCAAAAACAACTTCGGGCATTGAGCCACCTGCTTGTCGCGCAACCGTTTATTTCTACACCAAAGTACTTGGATCTGCTAAAGATTGCGGTATCGCGCTTGATTGTGACCAAAGATCCAAAAGCATCTCTTGCTAGAGACACGGCTCATAGTCGACCGCACAGAACCATTACAGAGAACAAATTTGATGTTTTCGAAGCGTTGACGAAGTCCGTTGAGCACGTTCTGGCAGCACTTCAGCCAGGGAGGATCAAGGCGAATGCAAAAACATATCGTGGGGACGCGCGGAGAATGGGGCGTCTGGACGAATGCTCAGTCGACTGCATCGTTACCTCCCCTCCCTACCTTAACGCTATTGACTACATGCGGGGTCATCGCCTGTCGTTGGTTTGGATGGGGTACAGCGTCTCGGAGCTTCGAAAGATACGAGCGCGTTCCGTCGGAGCTGAAATAGTCGATAACCGAGCTGACTGCGACGAGTTGCGCACGTTTTTTTCTTTGTTGCACAAGGATGTGGACGAAAAAAAACGACGTATTCTGAGGCGATACTATCGAGACCTATATGACTTGACTGCCGAAGCACACCGAGTTCTGAAGCCGACGAAGACTGCCACCTACGTAATCGGGAATTCGAGCGTCAAAGGGCATGAAGTCAAGAATTCCGACCTGCTGATCTTTGCCGCACTGCGAAGCGGCCTTCTACTCCGTGATCGCTATGAGAGAGATATTCCGGAGAACCGCAGGTACATGCCTCTCCGGACTTCTGGTGGGTCTACCTTGTCAAAAAGGATGCGATCTGAGCACGTTCTCATATTCGAGAAAGCCGCTTAAACATGCTCGATCAACGTGCCTGCTCCTTTACAGTATGAAGTGCAACAAAACACTCACCGACGATCGATTTGCAGACGAACGCCACGGAGGCGCTGAGAACACCGCGCGGCTATGGTTCCCCCAGCAATCCCGTTCCCCGCGCTAAACCCCCCGTTAAAATCGCTCTCCTGCGATCCTGATATCCTTCCCTCGACTGCGATTTCACAAATCGCTTGCGAACCGTCCGATCTTCGCCATGATCAGGGTAGTCACCCAGTGACCCTCCCCTGAACTCAGTTCAGGTATTTCCCCTAAAATGAGCCGGTTAGTTTGCCTCCATCATTTACGCGATGGAGCAAATTATCCATGCCCTCAGACCCCAACCCCAAGAAGAGGAGACCTCCATGGGTGGAGATCCCAAAGACCTCGCGACGCGCGAGGCGGACCTGGCCAAGCGCGAGCGCGCACTGCGCCATACCGAAAGCGTGG
>NZ_WPZY01000083.1 GCF_013031405.1 Ruegeria sp. HKCCD8929
GCCAGAAGGACCATGCAAGCGGTGCGCGTTTTAGGTCCGGCGCAACCCTCGATTTTTCTCCAGATCAAGTCTAGAGTGGTTTCCGTCCTGGGGGGAGGAGCCGGGGCCTGGGTCGCGGCGGCCAGAGCGTTTTTGTGTCCATTCCGCTTGTCGCTGCGGCCCTCGACACACCCGTGACCATTGCATAGATTGAATTTGACTGGCTGTTCTCGTGGCCTGGTCGTGGCCGCGGTCAAACGGTCCCTCCTACGGATGGCAAACACATGACCGCGGCCCTCGTTTTTTTCGTGCGAGCCCCTTACCCTCGTGGCCCTGATGGCGGAATTCCGTGAGTGCGCCGCCATCAGGGTCCGGGCTGTCATGGAGAGGAGCATTTTCACGATCCCTCCAGTTGAAATGCAGCCCGGACTGCCACGCTGACACTCTGCGCATAGTGCCGGGCGTTCCTATAACCGACGATTTCCGCCGTGACCGTGTTTGTCGCCTTCGACCAGACCAGCGTCGTCGGCAGCGTCGTAATCCGAGCAGCCACCGGATGATCGCTTGCATCGCTGATTTCCAGGAACGGCGGAATCGGCCGACCATCTTTTGAGGCCACCAGCACCGGCACCCCAGCCGGTTGCGTCAGGGCGGCGAGAACAGGGGCCGCCGATTTGCAGACAGAACACCAGCCCGCACCAACCAGGATTACGCCCACGGGGGGTGCCTCCTGCGCGACCAGGCCGCTGCCGGCGCCTGCAGCAAGCAGCGTTGTCAAAAAACGACGGCGAGTTAAGCAGAGCATAATCACGGCCTCATTCCGCTGTTGAAGATCGTTTGTGCGTCGTCGGGTCCGCTGGGGAACCGCTGGTCGTAGAAATCCTTCAGCGCGCCCTGCAGCGGGATGCTGGCCTGGTTGAGCATGTCATCGAAGACCGGCGACAGGTCCATGTCATCGATGTCCACATTGTCGAGATCCTCGAGGGTGGCGTAGCCACAATCGATGGCCAGCATGTCGGGACCCCAGTTCTCGCCCTTCAGGCGCTTGAGCTCTTCGATGAAGACGCGGCCGAGCTTGCTGTTGTAGGTGCAGTAATAGTGCCGGCGTTTGACGCAGACCCCGAGCACCGACTGCTGACAAGTCTCCCCGACATAGTGGGTCGATCCAGCCTGCCGCATGTCCCAGAGGATCTCGTTTTGCTGGGAGCATTGCGCGAAGATTCCCGAGCCATCACAGCAATCCCGGCCGGGCGCCTTGCTGCAGGTCATCTCGGTGCCCACGAAGAACTTCAGATCATTGGGATCGGTCGAGTTCTGATCGCGGAATTCCTGCTGCATCTGCGCCAGCAGATTCAGCCAGGCGGCCGCATTGCCGAAGCTTGTCGCCGGATCGGGTGGGGTTCCGTCGCAATTGTCGCCTTCGCAGACATTGATCGGCTCGCAGCTTGCGCGCAGATCCGAACTGTCCACCCCGCACTGATAGCGGAATTGCGTGTTGGTGCAGGTGCCGTTTGTCATGACCAGGCAGGACTGATCGACCAGCTTGCAGGTGGGATCGGCCTGCAGCGGGGCGCAATCGGTGTCGGTCGCTCCCCCGGCAAGGCAGGAGTATTCCCGCCGCTTGCGCCACCAGGCCCGGGAGAAGTCGCGCCGGTTGATGTCGCGGATCTCGGGGCCTTCCACATCCCAGGTCTTCTTCAGCTCGCAATCGGAATTGTTCTCGAAAGCCCCGCACTCCGACACGATCTCTTCCTGCACTGGGCCAAACTCCGTCCGCTCCAGGATTGCGGGCGACATGTCATCGTCTTCATTCAGGCAGCTGTACTTGAACCGCGTCTGACGGCACTGCCCGTTCTGATAGTCGATGCACTCCTCGCTGAGCTTGGTGCATTTCAGGCTGACCTCAAGCTTGGCGCACTGGTTCAGCGGGTCATCGTCGTGGCATTGCTGGGTGCCTGCGGCCTCCACGCAAAAGTCCAGCAGCTGGAAGCCGCCAATAGTGAAGGATTGCGTCTTCGTGCATTGATAGACCGGAGTGTCGCAGGTGACGGCCGCATCTGCGGTTTTTGACCACGCCGCTGTCATACCCAGCAGGGCAATCGCCAGTGAAAGCTGTCTCACTTGCATGTCTGAACCTCCTGTGGCTGGAAGCGATCGCAGCAGTTGGGATCATCGAACTTGAAGGTGAGACGGACCCAGCCGCCATTGGTGTGCCGGCTGTCATGCACGACGCGCACATTGACCCGCGTCTTGCGGAATCGCTTTCCGCCCGGCTTGACGGCCGTGTACTGGTTGAGGGTCAGAAACCGGTTGGTGTTGCGGTTGACATCCGGGCGCGCGGTGACGTCCGCGAAGTCATGGCAATCCTGTTGCGGGTAGGAATGGCAGATATACCTGATCGCCGCGTCCGCATTGCCCTGATCGTCAACCTCGATCCAGCCCGGTTCCCGGTTAAACGGCGACACCCCGCCCCCCATATCCCAGGTCGGGTTGCGGGTGCTGCGGGTGGCGTTGTCCCGGTTCATCGGCCCGTTGGCAATGACGGCCACGGAACTGCGGTTCCGATTAAACTGCCCGCAACGGTAGGGATTGTAGAATGGCAGCTTGGTGACCGGCAGCAGCTTGCCGTCCCTGTCATTCGCTGGGCACTGATTGTAGGTGTTGCGGCCAAAGACGGGCAGGATGTTCTGGGCCCAGGTGCCCACGACGCCTGACGGCAGTCTCACCTGCACAGCGCCTTTTGCGCGGACATTCACCAGCCGGGCGGTGGAGAACTTCAGGTGATCGGCGATTTCGAGATCGAAGCTGCGCAACCGCAGGATCGACGTGCCCGCCGCCACGTTGATCCGGGTTGGGGCCGGCATGTTGACGATCAGGTTGGTTCCGGACCACCAGGACTGTGCCCCGCTCACCCGGATATTGTTCCGGACGCAAGGATTCAGACCGTTGTTCTTTTTGCAATTGTACTGGATCTGCTTCTCGCAGACCTTGATGAAGTCCGAGGCCCGCTTGTCGCAGCGGTAGAAGTCGGTGCGGTCCACCCAGATCTTGCGGATCAGATCGCAGGTATTGGTCTGCCGGGCCGGGAAGCTCTCGCAGAACTTGTCCATGATGTTGCTGACGGGCAGGTCGAATGGACGGCAGGTGCCGGTGTTGTCGATGAAATACCGGTCCGCAACCGCTCGAGCGTTCTCATGCGCCCAGTTGGCATCGTCAAAGAGCGGGCCCTGCGCATCGATGTCTACTTGCGGGCGCACCTGCGCGCCCTCTTCCGTCGATCTGAGCACCCGGCCCTGCTGGCTGTTGCCCTCGCGGATGTCGATGATGCGGTCGCCGAACTGCGAATGGTCCAGGCCAGCTTCAGGCGGTGTGTCGGTCTTGTACGGTGTCACCACCTCATCGACTTTGGATCCTGTGAAGGTGTTGCCCGTCGAGGGCATGTTCCCGAGCGCCTGATCGGCCCGGCCCCGCTGGCTTTGCGCCTGCGCGGATCCGGCGACACACAAGGCAATGACAAGTGCGGTTTTGAAAAGGTAGCTCATGTCATTCCCCTTTTCTCAGCAGACGGGCGGCCTCATCGGCGGCCACCTCGCCCTTGGCCGCAATGAGATCGAGGGCGAAGGCAACGGGCACATTGCCCTTCACGACGTCATGGGGCGGGATCGGATCGCTCTCACAGCCCGGCGTCTCGCAGACATCGAGCACCTGGTTCACGGCGATCACCTGCGGCACCGCTTCCACCGCAAAGCGGGTGAAGAGCGTGGGATCGATCGAGAAGCCCACCGCGTCATCCAGCGTGCCGAAGGTCTCCTCCAGCGCGGCTTGCGTGTCGTAGACGGAGTTGTTCAGAAACCCCCGGAACACGATGGGCAGGCCATAGGTGTTGGCCTCCGCCATCAACTGCCGCAGCGAGGGCTTGGGCATGGAGAAGGACGCCAGCAGGTAGATCTTGGCACCGTCATAGCGGGGTCCGTCCGGACCAGCCCCCTGCCCTGCCCCGTCATCGATGTTGAGAAGCCGACGCACACGCGGGTTGTTCAGCGCCTGTTCGCGCAGCGCGTCAAAGTTGGTGCCCTCGAATGCACCCTCTGCCGGCAGCTGCGGCCGGAGTTCCTCGCGCAACGCCTCGCCCCGGCGCTTGGCCTCGTCCACGATGGTTGCCAGTGGCGCGTCGATGGGGCCGGTGGAGCCGGGCGCATATTCGACAACGCCTTGCTCTGGCACATCTTCGCCCGCCTCCTGCGCAGCGGCTGCAGTGGAGAGGCAGAATGCGAGCAACAGAGAAGGAACAGGATTCACAATGCGCAGCAATTTCTCTTCCTCCACATCAGCCAGCCGAAGGATTCACCCCGGTAGGGAAACTCCCGGAGCCGATCCACGTATTGCGTTGAAAACCCCATCGGTCCGCAGCCATACCGGCCAGAGGTCTTGGCCACCGGCCGGGTGATCTGCATCCGGTACTGGCTTTTCTTGATCACCGGCTGGGATTGCGTCTGACAGAGCGCCTTGCTGTCGGCTGTCTTGCGGGCCAGGAACAGCCGGTGCATGCGCGCCTGCATCTTGGTGGCCACCACCTGGCTGGCCATCACACCGCCCACATGGGCAGCGACATCCCCCTGAATCGGATAGATCGAGCCACCGCAGCCGGCGCACCAGAACAGCTGGTCGAGCGGCAGGTTGCCCGAGGACGCCCGCACGCAATCCGCGGCACAGGCGGCCTGCGCAATCGGGTTGGCAAAGAGGATGGCCTCGGGGTTGATGAGATTGTTCAGCTCGGCGTCCTGCCAGAGCGGATCGATCTCCGAGATATAGGCGACATCGAACTGCGCGTTCTGCAGGCAGAGACCGTCTACGATCACGCCCAGCCAGGAGATCAGGGGGTAGAAGTAATAATGCGCCTGCCAGCTCGATCCGGTGCTGCCGCCACTCTGCTGTGTTGCCGACGATTTACCCAGCGACAGCAACCCGAAGTCGAGATCGAATCCCATGTTCACGAAGCAGCCGGGCTCATTGGCCACATCGACCAGCCGCGCAGGTTCCCAGAGCCCGATGGCGAGGCCCAGCCGGGGTGGAATGCCGGGACAGATGCAGAGCGGGAAGGCCTGGTTCTTGGTATCGGGCCGCCCGCCCCCGCCGAGGCTGATCGCGCCGATGGAGATCGGAAAAATGCAATCCCAGCAGATCTCGCTGATCGGATTGAGGAACTTCTTGTTGCAGATCGCAGCGGCTTGGGTGGCGGAGATTGCAAACACAAGCGCGAGAAGGAAAGCGCGGAGGGTCATGAGCGCCTCCAGGCTTTTTCCAAAGTCTTGCAATCGGCGCTGAACTGGTCCTGCTTCGCGACATACTCATCAATGAATGCCTGAGCGTCTTCGGCGGTCTTGAACATGTAGTTGTCCAGGTTTGAGATCACCTCGCCGGCCAACCTCGTGAACTCGCCATCCTTGTTGAGATATTCCTTCCACTGGATACGGTCGGAGGAAAAACAGTTCAGGAAGCCCAATCTCACCTGGCGTTGGACAACAAAGCCCCCCTTGATGGGCACCGGCACGTACTTCTCATCGCCAAAGAGGCGAGGCTTGAACCAACCAGCGAGGGCCATCAATCGAGCGTTCAGGCTGTTCATCGGTCTTGCTCCTTTCCCTGTCCCATCACCGGCACCACGACTGTCTCTGGCCGCCCGCATAGGGCCGTGCCAGGCCTTCGGAGATGAGGATCCCGGCAACGTCCTGTTCGGTGACGAAAGCCCTGGCGAGAAACCGGCGATACTTGTCGCGGT
>NZ_WPZY01000084.1 GCF_013031405.1 Ruegeria sp. HKCCD8929
GCGCGGTCCGAGGCGCAGACCTCGGCGAGCTACAGCACGATCGGGGTGAACGCACTCAAATGGGTGCCGCTCCTGAAGATCATCTTCGAGACGATCTACTACGGCGCCTTCCCGCTGGCGATGCTGCTGATGATGACGCCGCTCGTGTGGACGGTGATCAAGGGGTATTTCGGCGGCTTTGTGTGGCTTGCGGCCTGGGATCCTCTCTCGGCCATCCTGCATTCCACCCTGATGGGCCGGAGTGCCGGCTATTACCGCGAGGCCATGGGGACCTTCAATGGCTCCAACATCGACTATGTGATGAGCTTTGCCAATCAGTTCGGCATCCGCGCCGTCCAGCAAGATGTCAGCACAGTGGCCGGATACCTGATGATGTCGGTGCCTTTCATCGCCACCATCATCTTCTTTGGCGCCGGCCGCATGGCCGGGCTGGCGACGTCCTTCCTCAATGTGGGGCAGGGGGCTGCGATGGAAGCGGGGCGCGAGACAGCGACCGGCAATATCTCATTGGCCAATGCGTCGATGAACAACATGGCGGCCAACAAGTACAACACCTCCAGCCTCTACGACACCGGACTGGCAACCCGCCGCCTGGCAGATGGCGCGCTGCATCATCGCAACGCGGACGGATCACAGACCTATTCGACCGGAACGGCGCAGACGACAAGCGGCATGTCCGCGCGGGTCGGCCAGACCATTCGCGAAGAGGTCTCCGACCGCAAGGACGCCGCAATCCGCACGGCCACCTCGGCGCGGGATGAATGGTCAACGGCTGTCAACGAAACCGCAGCCGATTATGCCGACTTCGGACGCAGCCTGAGCAGCGGGACCAGTGTTGGCAATGATGCGTCGTCTACCTCAAACCTCCGGAGCATCAAGGAGGCGCGGGAAGCACACCAGGCTGTTGAGGATTTTTCGAAGCAGCATGGGATTTCTGTTGATGCCGCCTACAAGATTGCCCTCACAGCAGGTACGCCGGGTAGCAAGGTACTTGGTGGAAATGCGACTGCGGAATTAGTTGGTGTCGATCGAGACAGCTATGACCGGATCAGCAAAGCAGCGCGGGAATCCGGACTGTCAGAAAGTGTGTCCAAGTTTGCCGAGGCCAGCCACTCGGTACGGGCTGGACAGCAATCCTCTGAGACCAACACCGAAAGTGGCGGCAACCGCTGGAGCATGGAAGACGTGCGCCGCATGGGCAATACCTATGCCGAGGCGCGGGAGGAGGCCGAAACGCTATCGGCTGCGGAAGCCAACCTCTATTCCAAAGGTATCAATTACGATCAGCAACTGACCGATGCCGTGATCGATGAGTGGCGTCAGGCCGGGTTCAGCGATGAACAGATTACCGGCTTCCTCAACCCCAAAACCACCAAAGGTGTACTGCGTCAGGAGAAGGCCGTGGAACAGGTGCTTCCCGGCCTCCTTGAGGATCTGGGGCTGGATAAACCGACACCCGATCTCACCAGCGCATTCACCCTGAGCCGGCCACAACAGGAGATCACGACACAGCAGCTGCCATCTTCCGGAACCGAGCATCGGGCGGAGCATCAGCGGGTGACGGATGCGACGAAGAAGCTGGAAGGGGCCATCAGCGACCGCCAGCAGGTTCTGGAAGGTAAGGCTACTGGAAAGGCTGCTTCCCATAAGCGCCAAGTGGTTGAGGGCCAGGATTTCGGCGTGATCCCAGGAATTGGCTACAAGTTGGGAACCACGGGTGCGGATGTCTGGGACTCGACCAAGGATGCATGGAATGGTGCATTTGGCGCAAGCAACCTCACTAACTATGACCGCGACGTGATGATCCGCACGATCCACGGGGAGGCCGGCCGACAAAGCGACCTTGGTCAGGCGGCTGTCGCCCATGTGATCATGAACCGGGTGGCCGATGATCGGTGGGGCGATAACCCGGCAGAGGTCAGCCTGCAGCTCAAGCAGTTCTCAGCCTGGAACAGCGGGGTAGGGGGCAACAGCCTACCGACCAAGCTGGAAGAGGGCAGCGAGCAATACGAACGCATCGGCCGCATCGTCGATGCCGTTGCCGCCGGCGAGATCGAGGACCCCACCGGCGGTGCCACACATTATTACTCACCGGCCGGCATGCGCGCCCACGTCGAAGCGGGCGAGCAGTCAAACGAGATCCCCACATGGCTGTCCCGAGAGACCAATGCGCGTGGTGGAGAAAACGTCAGGATTGGTGGTCACGTGTTTACCGGACGGAGGCGCGACGAATGAGCCGGTTATTGTCCGAGCGGAAAACGCCGCAGGTGTTGGAGAACCGTCGTGTTCCTCGCACCGATCCCATAGACTCCTCCATCGTGTTGGTAGGTATCATCGGAGCCGGATTGAGACACCTGCTTCCCGTGCTTAACGAAGTAGACCGCAAGCCAAACGCCGCCGATGCCAACATAGATCAGCGAAACAGCGTCCGGGGCCAGAACGGAGATGGGAAACAGGCCACCTACGTAGGCAAGCAGTTTCCAATAACGTTTGAACCAGCCCGTTGGCCCATCATCAGCCAGGACAGCGAACGGTCCAAAGACGAGGACGGCAAGCCACAGAAGCATGATCGCGGGACCAACACTATCGAGCGTGCCCGGGTTGAATCCGGCGCGGTTCGCAAGGCCAAGCACAAGCACCAGCGCCGTGAGCACAAGCATCACGGCGGCGTAGGCGGCAAGCCCTTTCCAGTTCTGTTTCAGGCGCGTCATGGCCGGTCTCCTTCTGGGGAACGAATTATAGCGCACAAAAGGGGAACATTCAATCCGGGGAGAAATTGCACCCCTGGATGTGTTCCCGGGTTTTCACAGTAGTTCAATAGAGGAAGAAAGCAGATGGCACATAAGTTTAGCAAGGCCTTCATTGCCGCCCTGATCGCAGCGGATCTCGCCCGTGCGGTTCCGGCCGGAGCGGAGAATTTTCCACCCCCGTCACCGGAGTTCATCGAGCAAGTGCGCCAGGCGCTGCTGCAGCGCCCGGAAATCATGCTCGAAGTCTTCGCCCTGCTTGAAGAACAGCAGAGTGCCCAGGAGGCCGTCGCAGATCTCGAGATCGTGGCCTCCGTTGCCCATGAGCTGTTCGAGGGCCTCGATCCCGCGAAGCCGATCCTGGTCGAGTTCCAGGACTACAACTGCGGCTACTGCCGCCGCGTGCATGCCAATGTGGCCGAGCTGAAGCGGCAGCGTCCGGATCTGCAGGTGGTGCTGTTGGAAACGCCGGTCCTGGGGGAGGCCTCCAGACACGCGGCTGAGGTTGCCCTGGCGTTGAAAGCGACCGAAGGGGCGGACGCCTATGAACGGTTCGCGGATGCGCTGATGACCCTGCAGGGCAATGCCGATCCGGTCTCGGTGCGCGCCACGCTCACGGATCTGGGGTTTGATGCGGAAGCCGTGATCCAGGCGGCAGCAGAGGGCGTTGGCGACGACGATCTCAGCCGCGCGGAACGGCTCGCCCGGCAGGTGGGTGCGCGAGGAACGCCGTATTTTGTCGGCCCGGGCGGACTTGTCCGAGGGTTTGGATCTCCGGAAGACCTGTCAGCGATCACGCTGCCGCCGGAGACTGATCCCGAGCAAGACCAGACAGGAGGCGGGGGATAACGGCCATGGCACACACGGGCAAAGCCCTTTCACGGTTGGAAGTGGCGGAAGGAGATCTCCTGTTCACCTCGAGTGGCACCAGGGATGGCTTCCCATCGTCACCAAATGACCCCCTCCCGCCGCGGCCCGCTTGAAAGGCCGCGCCGCAGGATTCCCCCAAATTCTAACGAAAATGAGGCAACACCATGCAAGTCACCGTAAAACTGATCCCCGCCCTGATGAGCGCCACTCTTATCCTGTCGGCGTGTTCAGGCGGCACCAGCCAGACCTCGGCCAATGTTTTGGGCCTGCAATCCATCTCAGGTGTGCAGCGTGCAGCACTTGCCGCGCCATCGGAGAAGGAATTGGCAATGAACTGCGCGCAGATCGAGGCGGAACTGGCCCGGCATTATGCCCGGATGGAAGAGATCAACCGCGCCGAGCGAGCCCGGGAGCGGCAGACAAACCTCACCGGGGGCCTGGTCGATGCCGGGTTGTCCGTCCTCGGTGCCGGCGCGATCGCCAATGCGGGATCGGCTCAGGGCATCCGCAATGTCGGCACCGCAACCAACCTGGTGGGGACCGCCGCGCAATCGGCAACCCGGGGCTCCGGGCCAAATGCGCAGACCTATAACGAAGCACTGGCCATCAGCGAGCGCAGCGCGGTGCTTGAGCGTGTGAAGCTGGACAAGGGGTGCTGAGATGAGCGCCCGTGACCGGCCCTTTAGAACCGCAATTGATGCCCTGCTCAACTCAGGCGCAGATGAACAGGCAAATGCCGAAGGCGAAACTGAAGTCGTTCGCCGCAATGTCCTCAAGCTCGCGGATCTCCTCGATCTGCCGAGAGAAGACCTCGAGGACGTTGAAACCGCCGGTGAACTGACGGGACGGCTGTACCGGCTGGCAGCGCGCGGGGCTGAAAATAAGGACATCGAAGGTGGTGATGCGTCCTCAGTCGATGGCGAACCTGGAGTAAGCGGCGCAGTACCGAGGAACCGGAGCTGAAGCCGGAGCCCTGTGATTGGAGGTTTCCATGGATCTAGCAAGGTACAAAGACATCCGGGTGCGGATCGAGGCCGCTGGTTTTGCGGAAGAGATCCAATGGGCAGAGACTGTCAAGCCGCCTGGGAATGCGGAAGAGTTTGCGCGCGAAGCCATCTACATCATCTGCAATTCCGGGATGAGATGGACGGTTGCCCGCAAGATCTTCGATGCGGTTATGCCACTGGTGGCGTCTGGCCAATCGGCATCCGGTGTCTTTGGCCACAAAGGCAAGGTTGCCGCGATCGACCGGATCTGGACCGACAGGGACCGCCTGTTCTACTGGTTTTCGCGAAAGACAACGGACACAGAGCGATTGGAATACCTCGCGCGGTTGCCATGGATCGGTCCGATCACGAAATACCATCTCGCCAAGAACCTCGGTGTGGATTGCGCCAAGCCGGATCGCTGGCTGGTCCGGCTCGCAGAGCATTTCCAGACAGATCCGCATGCGCTTTGCGCAAAGCTTTCTGAAGAGAGTGGCGACAGGATCGCCACGGTGGATCTCGTCCTTTGGCGGGCAGCGGAACGCGGGATCCTGGCGGAGCTGGGCCAAAGCGCAGTGATGACCTCGAAATGAAAGGAACACGATGACCCTCAGACACATACTCGCTTGCGTTGCGACCGCCGCAATCCTGTCCGCCTGCAATGACGGAACGGTGCCGGACAAGCACGTCATCACGTTTGAATCGCAGGTGCCGGCAGGCGGACCGTCCCGGGCCCAGGCCGAGGCCGCGCTGAAACGGTGGCTGCTGCATAATGTGCCTGACGGCCCATCACCGTCTGCAAGCTGCAACAGCCGCAACCCGGCAATCACGGTGGCAAGCTCAAGTTCGTCGAGTGTCATCGTGTGGCTGATGAGGCGTACCATGGGGGCTCTCCGAGTTGGCGGGCAGGGGCAAGGCCCCTGCCCGGTCTGGGTTCAGGATTTTGGGGTTTTCGGCTTTTCGATCCGCATGGCCTTGATGCCTTTGGCCTCGGCCTTGTCGGCGAGGTTGAGGGCAA
>NZ_WPZY01000085.1 GCF_013031405.1 Ruegeria sp. HKCCD8929
AGGCCCAACCGGCTTGAGGCTGTGAAATCGGACAAATTCTGGAACATTTGTGAACATTACTTTCTGAGTTCAATGACGCCCAGTTCCTGCCACATCCAGGTGAAGTCGTAGACCGGTGGTGACGCATCGCGACCGTTGTGCCCAGCACCTCGAGCGGGGAGGCGGACCTTCTCCGCATCTGCGAACCGATTGGGTGGCTGTATCGGGAGCAGACATTCGGTTGCCATGGGAGCGCGAATAAACAAGCGTCATTGCTGTGGTTGCCATCCGACGGCGAACGTTCAGCAGGCACTCGCCGTATTGATCTGCGCCGGTCCGACGCTCGCGATTATGGCCGGTTCTGTCAGATCTTGTCATGCGCTGAAAACCACAATGCAAGGGGCTCGTCGGTAATAGCCACTTGGGGTTCAGCGCGTCATAGCTGGCGAAAGGGGGCTTTTGCCATTCTTCAGGTGCCGTTTGATGATTCTTTTCCGGCGCTTTCCGTCGGGAATGAACCTGGCAGGTTGGCCCAACCGCCCCGAACGTGCACAGGTGGGGGTTATGAGGAACACAAAGAGAACGCGCAAATTTTCACCCCTTCGTTGCTCGCTGTTTGAACTTAAAAGATGCGGACAAAGTCAGCTTTCGCTGCAAAAGTGGCCAAAATTCAGAACATTTGTGAATACTGGATGTTTTCCGGGCTTATGCAGGGCCTGTTGTTCTTCAAATGCCTAGCGATGAGCTGTTTTTGGCTTTTCCCAGGCGGGATGAGCCGGGCCGGTTTGGGTCGGTAGTCCAGCTTTTTAACTTCGGGGAAGATGGAGAGAATTTCCTGACGGGCTTCCGGGCTGATTGACTTCAATGTTTCCGGGCCGGTGAACAGGCTTTCGGTTAGGGCACCCTCGGCATAGATGATCTCATGTTGGTCAAACAACAGGTGAATGTACTCGATGCTTTGTACGGCCTCATCCACGAAAATGCCCGGAAGTTCTGTGAGTTTTATTGCTGGGATCAGAACTTCGGATTTGCCAAACATGCGCTCCGCAATCTTGGATTGAAGCAACATGCGATGTTGGCGTGAAACCAGCATATCACGTTCAGGAAGTCCTTGTGCTAAAGCTCCTGCTATAATTCGAACAGGCCGCAGTTTGGGGTTTTGTTCCAGCTGTTGAGCGGTGTATTTGCGTCGCCCAATCCAGCGTATTGCCTGAAATTCCCTATCCTTCGTCAAGACAAGGTCACCTTCAGCTAGCTGTTCAATTTTCTGAGTTCCGCCAAGTACGGCAACCATGGTTCCACTTGTGAAGCAAGGTACCGTTCCCGGCGTTGGATTAGTCTGAAGCGTATAGGAGGAACCATCTGTGGATTCTAGTGACGACCCACTTCCGGCGCTGCCGATTTCTGTCGACGTCAGACCATTAGCCGGGCCTTCGGTAGCAGTTACGGCGGCGGCAGTATCGGAAAATGATACGAACGAAAACACGGTCCCGTCACTGCTGTCTGAAAGAGATACCGCGTTGGAAAGGCCGAGACCATTGAAGGTTCCAGAAGACGATGTATCGATGACATATACGTCTTTCCCGGCGATTGTCGTAGGCGTGATACCGACGAGCGTGTTCGTGGATCGAATAGTTCCATTAGAAAAATAGATGGTAATTTCGAGATCGGATATGTCGGTGCCAGCGTCGACAGCCACTTCTATGAAATCCAGAGACGCGCCGCCCAAATATTTTAGCTCTGAAAAGTATGGGTCAGCCATTGGCTGTTTCCTCATAACAGTTGGCGGAGGTGGCGTTCTTTAGTGCCCTATAGACAGTCATTCTTGAAACGCCGAGGTCACGCGCGACCTGAGCTTTTGGAACACCAAATTCGACACGCCTTTGGATTTCCGCGTCGTCGACCGTTTTTTGCCTCCCCTTGTAGACGCCCTTACCTTTGGCCGCCTCAATCCCGGCACGCTGCCTGTCACGAATGAACTTGAGTTCCATGTCGGCGACCATGCCGAGAACGGTGATGACCATCCGGCCCATGTCCCCGGCGGTGGTGACTTCAGGTTCGAGCACTCGGAGCGATGCGCATTTGGCATCCAGTTCATAGACCAGGTTCAGCACATCGCGGGTGGATCGGCCGAGACGATCCAGACGATGCACGACCAACTCGTCACCGTCACGCAAGAACTCCATCACTGTCGCCAGCTCAGAACGATCATCACGGGAAGCACCAGAAACGGTTTCCGAGCGGATGACCTCACAGCCTGCCGCCTTCAGCTTGGCTTTTTGAATATCCAGATCCTGGCTTGAGGAGCTGACGCGGGCGTATCCAATCTTGGCCATAGGTTCCTGTCACATTTGAGTGGGTTTGCTGCTGAATTTGTAACATGCGGCTTATTGCACCCAACTGTGACGAAACTTAGGCGATGATTGTGTCACATTCATATGCCATCTTTGTGTGCGCCCATTTGTGACGCTTGGATCATGCGGCCATCGCGCCGAAATAGATCCGCTTGGCGAGATCGACCTCGAACCGGCCATAAGGATTGATGTGCAGGTAGATCAGTGGCGATAACCCGCGATAGTCGCGCTCCGATAAACGGCCCGCCCATGCGTTGTCGGCGAGCACGGACTGGATCATCCGCGTGTTGACGTAGACCAGCGATGCCTGAAGCAGATGAAGAGCATGAGCCGAGATTTCCTGATCGGCTACACGATTGGACGCGATTTCTCCGCCTTTGCCAAAAAAGACAAAACCGTTGGCGCTGTTCCAATTCTCGACCACGTTCAATCCTTCGTGGATCTCACGGCGATATACCTCGGATCGCAGATACCGGCACAGGAAGATTGTCTTTATGACGCGGCCCAACTCGGCCAGTGCCTTGTAGGTCGGGTGCATCACATCCGTCCGGGCGAACCGGCGCAGGATGGCCTCCGGGTCGGCGGTGCCGTTGCGCATGGCGGCGGTGTATTTGACCATCTCGTCATACTGTTGCTCAATTTCGTCCCAATCGACCACGCCGGACAGGATCGGTAGGAGGTTGGGTAATCGCCCCCGCAATCCCGCACTCGGCAGGGCCAGTTTCTGGCGAGCAATGGCTTTCAGGCGCGGGGCGAGTTCAAACCCAAGCAGATGGCAGAAGGCAAAACCAACAGCACTTTGACCATGACTATCCACGTACTGGCGCTGGATCTCCATATCCGTACAATGGCGCAGCACGCCTTCGATCATCGCGGCCACCTCGGACGAGGAACATCGCTTGAGCTGAGAATAAATGCAGGTCGCCTGGCGCTCGACATGCCAGTAAATCATCACGCCTCGGCCACCGTACCGGGCATGCCATTCGGTCATCAAGTTGCGATCCCAAGCCCCGAACTTGGTGGAATCCGCACCGCAGGCCGTGCCTGCCTCACCCCAGACCACCGGATTGCGAATGGCCAGTGTGGCATCCGCGACGCGAGCAGCAGCGGCCCGCAAAGACGCGGGATCAATATAGCGGCGGCGAATATGCAGCAGCTCATCGTGGCTCACACCCGGCATGCCTGCCGCCACGCGCTTCAACCCGGCATTCGTTCCGAGACCATAGAGGCATAGCAACAGGCGTTGATCCCGGATGCCACTCGGCAGCGCCTCTCGGCTGGCCGAGGTCTCGAAGGCATTCAGAAAACCCGTG
Source organism: Ruegeria sp. HKCCD8929 (assembly GCF_013031405.1). Taxonomy (GTDB): domain Bacteria; phylum Pseudomonadota; class Alphaproteobacteria; order Rhodobacterales; family Rhodobacteraceae; genus Ruegeria. The sequence continues at coordinate 3,647 of NZ_WPZY01000085.1, forward strand.
TCCAAAGCAGCTTCTTTGAGAGTATCCAGAAGTCCGGTCATCGGCCAACGCCTGGCAACCTCGGACTTCAACGCCGCCAGTCCTGCCGGTTCCGGTGCCGGGGCAAACGGTGTGATGCTGATCCTGTTCTCTCCCCGCCAACGAAGCCGCACCTTGTCGTCGTGTGGCAAAGCGGCATTCAGATTGAGCAGTTCCTCTTCCATTTGGGCTTTGACGGTCATTGTAAAATCGCGGGCATCCTGAGTCAGGTTCAACTGCGCATAGTAAGTGGCCCGGCGCTCCGGAAAATCCCTCGGCAGATCGTCATCCGGGTTGCGGTAGCGGTCGGCACCTTCAATCCAGATTTCCTTCGCCCGGATACGTTCGCGCAACTGCGTCAGCACGCAAAGCTCGAAGGAGATGACGTTCAGGCGGCCCTTGGCATCGATCACCGTCTCCCGCCATTTGGCTGGAATTGACCCGGTGGGCGCGGTGGATGCCGGTACGAACCGCCGACCCTCTCGGGTCAGACGGATGATGAGCTGCAGCGCCTCCATGAGCGGACGCCAAGCCGTGTTGTTCGAGCGGAACTCCAGGGCAGATAACAGTGATGGCAGCATGCGCCGGTAATGGCTGGCGTAAGAGGCGCGCATCACGGTTTGAACACGCCGGTCTAGCGTGCCCTTGGCGCGGTGCTCATCGATCACAGCTTTCAGCTTCGCAGCCGCCGCGACAGGGTAGATCACATCCGATACCCGGCCATCGGGATCATCAATGGCCGCCATGGCGATATCGACCAGCAAGCGCTCCTTGCCATGCACCTTCTCGATATCGGCGGCGATCCTGCTGATAACCTTGCGCCGCGACTTGGTGCCAAGCCGATGCACGACCTCAATCAGCAGATCGACCAGGCCGTCGATCATCTGGGATCGGCGTGTCATCAGATAAACGGCAAAGAGACCGAGACGGCGGGGCCTGTCATGACGGCGCATCTCTGTTGCAGTTTCACCCTCGACACGCCGCGCCAGTTTTTTGATCCATTCAGGGGCCAACCCGTCCAACACATCGAAAGGGAGGTCCTGATCCTGGATGAAAGCCAACCGCGCCGCCGCAGCCAACACTTTCTCCAAACTGGCAGCGCCTGCATCATCCTTCAGTTTGCCAAACCCGGTCGTCTCGCGCGGCTCCGCCAAGCTTTTTTCCAGAGACATTACTGCCGCAACGCACAGTCGATCCGTGACCGAGGCCAGGAACCGGTCGAGAAAACCCCGGCGCACTGATCGCACGAGGCGCAGAACGGAACCTTCCGAGGGCGGAATGAAACCCTGTTGCCGGAGCCGGTCAAACCCCCGGTCAACCAGCTCGCCCCGGAAAGCAACCTGGGGACAGATATCTGCCAGCCATGCCTGAAACTCAGCTTGGTCGCGCGCAGACATCCGCGAGAGCCCACAATGCTCTGCAATCGCCTGCCGATACCGCCGCCCGGTTCTGTCTGAAAACGCCCGCGACGGTCGCTTATCCTGCAATTCCATTTGCGAGGCCACATAGGACAGTGCGTCTCCAGACACGTCCAACCAATCCTCAACAAACCGGCCATGAAGACGGAGATGACAAAGCTGCAAGGCCGCCTCTAACCAAACGTTGCGCGGCAGCTCAGCCAAGAACCGCAGGTCGTCAAACGAAACTCGCCAATTCTCTGCAAACCCCGAATCCATGAACGACCCCCTATATCCCAAGCCAAAACGTGTTGACTATCTGATACAGAGCACCGCTCGACTCAATCCGTTCACAAATGTTCTGAATTCTGTCCGATCTCGCAGCTTCGGGCCGGTTGGGCC
>NZ_WPZY01000086.1 GCF_013031405.1 Ruegeria sp. HKCCD8929
GGGCCACAGGCTGAAGCATGGATGTCGTCGATCTCAGCACGCTGCCGCCGTCGGATACGACATACGCCAAATTCCTCTACCAGGTGCGCGAAAAGCTCGAGATGGACCACGCGTCCTATGCCGGGCTCAACCCGTCTGCCGGAACGGTACACGGGCATGTGACCTACGACGATGCCTGGAAGCTCCATTATGTGGAGCAGGGTTTCCAGATGATCGATCCGACGCTGCACATGGCAAAGCGTTCGGTCGCGCCTGTCGATTGGAGCCGGCTGCAGAACAGCCCGAATTTTGACACGGTGTTTCGGGACGCCAATGACTTCGGGATCTCCAACCAGGGCATCACGATCCCGATCCGTGGACCCTATGGCGACGTCGGCATGCTCAGCGCCACCCGCGATTGCTCAAAGACCGAATGGCAGAAACTGATCCGCCACGTAATCGGAGATCTGCAGTCCCTGGCCGTTCATATCCACGATTCCGTCATGAGCTCGGACAAGATCCACCAGCTGCTGCATCACCCCACCTTGTCAAACCGAGAGGTCGAAATCCTGCAATGGGTCGCCGCCGGCAAGACGCAGCACGACATCGGCGACATCCTGTCGATTTCGCATCGCACCGTTGAGGTGCACCTGCGCTCGAGCCGCGAAAAGTTGAACGCGCTGACCACGCCCCAGGCCGTTGCGCGCGCGATCAGAACAGGGCTGATATTTCCGGGGTAGAGATGGGAACAAATGAGAAATCCAAGTGGCCGCTACGATACCATGGCAGTTCCTAACACAAACCAATGCATACTAAACGCCACTGCTTTGACGCGCACCATATTGAGATTTTACTTCACTTCTGACGCCATATATTGGAAGACTGTGGCGACAACCCCATATGACGTTAGAGGCACAAGGGTTGCACCTAAGAGCGGTAGAACCTGTCAACTGAGGTACTATGAAGGTCCGGTTTCAAAACCCTCCGATCAACGAGCTGATCATTGCAACTTACTTCAATCCGCCGCTGTTCACGTTGCGGAATGAACACATCGGTTTGTTTTGGTCGAAAATCCGCGATGGGTTTCCAGAAGTCGAGCAGCAGACACCGTACGGTGGAGTTGCGAGCTTTGAACAGGTTGGTGGCGAGATCTTCCCGATGCCGCGTTTCTGGTTTGTAGCAGAAGACCAGATCAATTTGATCCAGCTGCAGAAAAATGCCTTTATGTTCAACTGGCGTCGCCGAGATGCTGAGTACCCCCACTTCGCTGAAAATCTTAAGCCGGCATTCGATAAGTATTACGCGGCTTTCGAGGATTTTGCCCGCGAGAATGTCGGCGTTCAAGACATCCAAATCGACCAGTGTGAATTAACCTACATCAACGCAATTGAGGTTTGTGAGTATTGGCAAGGACCGGAGGACACCGCTAAAGTCATTCCTTCATTCTCAATACCGGAGACGGAGATTGAACCGACCACGGCCCCTTCATTCAACTGCACTTATGTATATCTGCAATCAAACGATCTGCAACTTCGAGTGAACATTCGGAACGGAGAAGCTAAGGCAAAGCCCGGAACGCCGGTGCTCGTGTTTGAAATCAAGGCCACCGGTCGGCTTGGGCAAGTTGGAAAGTCTTCTGCCGATAGGTGGTTCGGTCGGGCTCATGAAGCGATCATCGCCAGTTTTGTCAACCTGACAAGCAAGGGCATACAAGAAGAATTCTGGAAACCGGTTAGAGAGGACGCATGATCCAAGCACGTGAAATGGAAAGTGTGACGCGAGACCCAGGGTATCTGCCGTCACCGATGATGGAAGAGCTTGATAACGCCTCGGCATTCGAATTTGCCTTGCCTGTGGTCGACCATCACAAGCCGACTTTCCGACCACAGTTTACTGATCCCTTGGATCAACCCGTCGCGCTGACCGACAATATCGTTCAAATCTATGACCCAGACTTAGCGCTAGCCCACGAACTTGGCGAGAGAGCCAACCAGCGCCGATCAGATCTCCTGGCTTACAAGATCAGGATCGAAGCCCTGTGTGCCCACGCGGTGCAAGAAGGCTACAGTTTGAATGCGGCCTCCAAACACGATTTCTGGAGATTCATCTGCTCTGAGCCCTTCATTCGCAAAGGAAATTTGATCCTGATGGATAACGGCAATTTACGCGCAATGTGGCGGGATCAGCATCGCAATCATATCGGCCTGCAATTCATAGGGGGTCGGATGGTGCAATACGTGATCTTCAAGCGGCGCGAAGCGGTCGCCAAAATTTCCCGTGTTGCTGGGCGCGATAGCTTTGATGGCGTAAAGCGTCAAATACAAGCCTTTGATCTTCAGTCACTGGTCTACGCTTGAAGGGCGATGATCTTCCTTCGACGGACCACATTGTAAGGTATGTCAAGCCAAGCATGATCGACGAGGACGGTGTTGTTAATGGTGCAGAATTCCGACTGCGGCCGCACCGGCCTGACGAGGTGGGTGTATCTGTCAACTGGCTTGAGGTCTTCGATCCCGATAAAGCGCATCAGCTCTCCGAAGTACGGCGGTTATATCGCCTTGCGGTCAAAAAAAGTGGCCGATTTGCGGAACTGAACGTTGGTACGGTGCATGAGAGAGTGGCAGAAGAGCTGGAATCACTGCGAATTGTCCATGAACCGCAAGAAGCTGAAGAAAGGTTTGAAGAAGATCCTTCGCATGCCGAGATTATCGGTTTGCCGCCTGGGGATTCCGACCAAGCAATGATGATTGGTGATCTGATCGCAGAGTGCATAATCGCCATACATCCGGCCAAGGATGAAACGTAGTCTTTCTAGTCCGAAGAACCGCCGAGCAATGGAGGTGCTCAATGTACGGCTTTCCAATCAGTTCACTTTGACCGGCCTTCAAGGTTCTAATTTTGGCCCCTTTCTTCGTTATTGTTCATCCGGCTGCCGCTCCCGTTCATTCATCTGCCACCCTCCTTGGTGCTTGTTGCCCACATCCGGAGACAGGATCACGACGTCGCCAATCTCCTTTTCCCGGCATTTCTTACATTCCAGCCGGGGCAGGATGTCACGGACAGCGGCATCGGGTGCGGCCACCTCCAGAAGATCTGAAACCCGCAGCTCCGCCCCGTGGCCGCAGGCGCGGCACTCCACCCACAGACCATGGGTTGAAATGGCTCTGAGAAGGGTGCCGTATTTTCTGCTGGTGTCCGTTTCGCGCTGCAAAGTGAAAGAAGGCCTTCTGTCGTCGTGAATCCATTCACGATCAGGAGGCCATCATGGGCAAGCCGAAATTCGATGTCTACAGCCACGTCACCAATCAGATCCTCGACGAACTGAAGAAGGGCACTGTCCCCTGGCGAAAGCCGTGGTCAGGCGGGCAGGGGGGTCTGACCCTGCCGCGCAGGGTGACCGGTGAGCATTATCGCGGCATCAACGTGGTCATGCTCTGGATCGCTGCCTTGAACCGCGGTTACAGCTCGACTTCCTGGATGACCTATCGGCAGGCGCAGGATCTCGGCGGGCAGGTCCGCCGCGGAGAACGGTCGACCACCGTGATCAAATACGGCGAGATCCGGAAGGACGACTGCGATGACGTCGCCGGAGAAGGCCGTGTGATCCGCTATGCGCGGGCCTACCGGGTGTTCAATTGCGACCAGATCGATGGGCTCGACGACCACTGGTACGATCCCCCGGCCGAGATCCGGAACTTTGGCACCGAACTCGATCCGGAGCTCGATGCCTGGTTCCACAGGCTCGGCCTGGAGATCCGCCACAGCGATGATCCCCGCGCCTATTACGATCCGGCCCGGGATCTGATCCACATGCCGCCAGTCCGCACGTTCGAGACTGCTCACGGCTACTTCTACACGCTCGGTCATGAGTCAGCCCACGCGATCGCCGACTGCCGGCGGCTGGATCTAACGTTTCCTGGCAAGACCCAGCGAGACCAGCTTGTTCACGAAGAGCTTTTTGCGGAAATCTGCAGCGCCTTCCTGTGCGCCCGGCTCGGCGTTCAGCCCTCCTTCGAGCAGAATGCCGCATACGTTGCCAGTTGGGTCAAAGCAATTTCCGACGATCACAAAGCGATCCTGCGAGCTGCCGCCAACGCTCAAGCCGCCGCGGACTGGGCATTCGAGCGGGCAGGGGAGCCGGGCGTACCTTCAGAGCAGGAGGCCGCGTGATGCAGACCTGGCGCGTTACATGGGAGATCGACATCGAAGCCGACTCGGCGACTGAGGCTGCAGCAAGAGCCCTTGCGATCATGCGGGACAATGATCCGCTCAACACGGCCACTGTGTTCACCTGTGTCGGTCCGGAACGCGAAGCCACGGTTGTGGATCTCTACGAAGAAGATGGAGGCCTGAGCTGAGGAGGATCAGGGCTTGTTGCTGTCGATCCAGCGAGACATCAGTACGCGATCGCGGAAGCATTCGTCCGGGACCACGCTGCGCTTGATCCGGGCGATGCGTTCCGCAAAAGCAACCTGCTTCGAGCTCGGCCGAGGATCCTTGTCTGCGGCCGGTGCCTGCAGCTGGGCATCGATCCAGCGGCTCAGCTCATAGCGATCCTGCTGAATCTCCCAGGGCAGAACAACGTTCCGCTCCTGGGAGATCCGCCGGGCATAGGCGAGCTGTTTTGGCGTCGCAGGCAATGTCTGGGATGGAACAGTGGCAGTCTGTCCGGACATCAGATTTCCCCCTCTGGCAGCTTGCTCCCAATATAGAACAAACAGGGGGCGTGTTCAATCATATTGCGGTTGCTTGCGACACAAATACTACATGTAGCGGTGCCCTCCGAAAAGGAAGAGGTGGCCTTTCCGGCCTTGCGATCCCGATTGGGGATCGAGACAGACAAGGAGACCACCGATGGCACAAGACAGAACCGTTCACAGCAAAAACCTAGAAGGCAATCTCTGGCGCGACCTGCAGGTCTATTATGACCGCGGCGGGATCAGCTTTTGGGATTACAGCCAGAAACCAAAAGGCATCTACTTCGCCAGTCATCTCTACCAGAAGACCGACACGACCGCCGGCGCCATTCGGACCTGGTCGACGGGCCAGAAAGGCGACGGCTACCTCCTGATCGTTCCGTTGGAGCGCTACAGCCGGAAACAGCTCCGCCTGGTACGGGAGCGGGTCGAGGCGGATCCCGAACGCATTCACGACATGCTGGGCCGCGGCCAGGTCACCGAGCTGAAGCAGCTGCTGGCAGGGGAACCGCTCACTCCCAACGGCGGCGCGGCGGAGGCGGCATAGCCGAGAGAAAGAGATTTCTTCGTGAATTCATGTCCCCGGGGAAGGGGGCATGAGAAGACACTGGCCAATCCGGCCACAACATCATCATCGAAATCAGGAGACAAAACGATGCTTGACGGAAAAATCACCCGCATGGACGCAGACGACGCATTTGCAGGCGACATCGCCT
>NZ_WPZY01000087.1 GCF_013031405.1 Ruegeria sp. HKCCD8929
CGTTCACAAATGTTCTGAATTCTGTCCGATCTCGCAGCTTCGGGCCGGTTGGGCCAATCATGAGCGAAACACCCAAAATTGAGCCCCCAGACGCCAAGAAATCGCGCTCAGAGTCCCTAGATACGACAAACGAAGACGGGCGCAACGAGAGAGAAACTGCAAGCGGCGATACGATCGCCCTGCCCGATCATGTTGCTGGGTCCGGCAGCCTTGATCGGCTGGTCGACACCGCCCGCGACTACGCCAAAGCCTCGACCGCCGAGAACACCAACAAGGCCTACGCAGCCGACTGGAAGCATTTCGCGCGCTGGTGCAGGCTGAAGGGCACGGATCCGCTGCCGCCTTCTCCGGAGATGATCGGCCTTTACCTGACCGACCTGGCCGCGCCGACAGGCCCCTCCCCTGCCCTTTCTGTCAGTACGATAGACCGCCGCCTGTCCGGACTTGCCTGGAACTATGCGCAGCGAGGTTTCACGTTGGACCGGAAGGAGCGCCACATCGCCACCGTGCTGGCCGGGATCAAACGCAAACATGGCAAGCCGCCGGTTCAGAAAGAGGCCATCCTGCCGGAGGACATCCTCGCCATGGTTGCGACCCTGCCATTCGGTCTGCGTGGGCTGCGCGACCGGGCTATCCTGCTTATCGGATATGCCGGCGGCCTCAGGCGCTCGGAAATCGTCAGCCTGGATGTCGGCAAGGACGACACCGACGATTCCGGCGGTTGGATCGAGATCCTCGACGGCAAAGATGGCGGGGGCGCGGTGCTGACCCTGAATGCCAAGACCGGCTGGCGCGAGGTCGAGATTGGCCGCGGCTCCTCCGACCAGACCTGCCCGGTGCATGCGTTGGAGCAATGGCTGCACTTCGCCAAGATCGACTTCGGTCCGGTCTTCGTGAGGACATCTCGAGATGGCAAACGCGCACTCGAGAGTCGTCTGAATGACAAACACGTCGCCCGGTTGATCAAGGCCACCGTGCTGAAATCCGGCATTCGCGCCGAGCTCCCCGAGAAAGACCGCCTCGCGCTGTTTTCAGGCCACTCCTTGCGCGCCGGGCTCGCCAGTTCAGCCGAAGTCGACGAACGTTTTGTCCAAAAGCAGCTCGGACACGCTTCCGCTGAGATGACACGGCGATATCAGCGCCGCCGGGATCGGTTCCGGGTGAACCTAACCAAAGCAGCAGGACTGTGAATGAACTTCTGCCCAGCAATTTCGCAGAACTTTGAGGCAGCGCTTCGTATTTTGTTTGCGTGAGGCGACAAGTCCGTCATCTGAGTTCTTGTGAAAAAGGAACTGAAGATGGGCGCGACATCATCTCACGCCTGGGGTGGCAATCTTTAGACGGTATTATCCTCGTGACAGCCATTGTTAGTCGACGAAGCACACTCGTCGAATCGAGCCGAACTCAAGCTGAATCGCTCCGAGTAGAGGGCGCAGATAGTGGGTTTGAACGTACTGAGCGACAAACTTGTTCGGTGCGCGCAATATGATTGACGGTCCTTCGGTTCCCACAAATTTGAGCTCGGAAAACCAGTTTCTGAACAACGCTGCTTCGCTTTCCAATAACCTCGAAAGCACCCTACCCCAAGGACCAACCTCCCGGAGCTCTTCCGGTTCAGAAGCGTCCGCTGCTTGCTGACCGAATTTCACGTGCACTACTTTTTGTGCGGGTTCTGGGTTCTGCATCTCCATCCTCGATGCAAAGTCGGGCCCTACATTGCACCAAACTGGTTCACTTAAACGGTAGATCTCCGAACAATTTAGACGATAGGCAGCGACTCTTCCCCTGACACCTGGCCGCAACTGAAGAAGAATTCTTCTTTCTGTAAGTCGTTTAATTTCACGCTTTACGGTCCGTTCATCGACGGACCAGAGACGCGCCATTTCCCTTTGTCCGACAGTCAATTCATCAGAGCGCCAGTTATACCGTGCCGTGATCAAGGCAATAAGCCGCATCATAGAGCACTGAAATCCATTAGTTCCGTTCAAGCCTGCAACAGAAATCGCAGTAAGAAGATCGTACTTCTGTGAACCGGCATGTGGTCCTGTAAATCGCTTAGGTTCCATACTGGTCTACCACTGTTGTGCCTCGAGAGGACCGGTTTCGTCGACCGATTCCTTTGTTGTGAATAAGTGTCAGGAAATCCCGTAGTTTGTCAACGGGCTAGGAAAAACGCGAAGAGAGCAAATTTCTAATCTAATCAAAAAGAAGCCGGTTAATAGGTTATGGGTGACACTCTGTTGTCACCTTATATGCCCCGTCATGTCACCATATATCTGGTGGACGCTAGGTCAGTGTCACCAAAACCGGGTAAGCGTCCGTCGCGTTCTCCCGTACTTCCCCCTGTCGGCAAGAAAAACCGGAAAACCTGATCTTTCAGTTTTGAACATTCGCAAAATCGCGTTATTAGAGGTTGTCTACAGTATAACAAGAGCAGTGTCATGCGAGATCATACAGACCTTCAGACAATGAACGAACGAAGCCTTGCGCAACAGGCTGCAGTTCGTCGAGCAACCTTTTCCCCTGCAGAGGAAAAGGTGCTTCGCCCATTCTCTATCTGGGAAATAAGCCAGTTCATGTTTGATGTGCCAGCGGATACCCTGAGAAAGAAACTCGCCGATGATCCATCTTTGCCGCAAGGTTCGACAGAGGACGATGGTCGTCAACGTTGGTTCTCGCTGGCGGAAATCAATGAATTAAGACGCCGGTTGCGGTTCCGCGGCAAGAGCTTGCTGCCAAAAAGACCCTCTGGTCGTGCGATGCGAGTGGCCGTCTCTAACTTCAAGGGCGGTGTTGGCAAGACAGTTGTTGCTCAGCATTTGGCGAATGCGGCCGCGCTCGATGGGTACCGCGTTCTTGTTGTCGATTTTGACCCTCAAGCAACTCTCACTCACTCTATGGGGTTGGTCGAAGTTAGAGAGTGGAACACCGTTTGGGGGATCATGTGCCGCGATCTTTGTCGGGAAGCAGACCGGATAGCCGAGGAGTATGATGATCCGGCGGATTGCCCCTACCCTACTGCGGATGAGTTGCCACAGGATGTCCAGTCGATTGGTGCCCAGCGGGTCCAGGACTTCATCCAGAGAACATCCTGGTCCACTATCGATATCATTCCAAGTTGCGCCAATGCCGCATTTGTGGAGTTTGCCTCAGCCCAATACAGGTCGCTTCATAAGGCATGGAGTTTCTTTGGGTGCGTCGCTCGGTACCTCGATGAATTACCGGATGATCAATATGATCTGATAATTTTCGATTGCCCTCCGGCAATTGGCTATCAGTCGCTAAACGCAGCCTTCGCAGCTGACATCCTATATATTCCGTCTGGTCCTGGATACTGGGAATACGACAGTACAACGAGTTATTTAGGTCAGCTTGGTGATGCCTTGGAGGACATCACCAACGGTTTCGCACGTATTGCACATGACGCCGGTATTACACTGCCCAAGCGCTTTGATGATGTGCGTATCCTTATGACACGCTACGAGGCTAGTAACTCGCTTCACAACGCGATGATGGATGCATTCAAGAATGTCTTCGGAGCGGATGTTTGCCAGCATCCGATTGAAATGACACGTGCCGTTGAGCAATCGGGCAGGTTTCAGATGTCGGTTTATGAGCAAGATTACCGACAGATGACGCGCGACACCTGGAAGCGAGCACGGCAATCCTTCGACAATGCATACAAGGAATTCAAAGATGTAGTGCTGCGGTCATGGGATGCGCGGACCAAAGTTGAGGAGGGCGTAGAATGAGCAGCAACAACAAATTCGGCTTCACTCCGATTGATGAGACTGACCTAAATAAGCCTCGCCGCCGGGAGGTGGGTCCTATGGGAGCAGCCGTGAGGGAGACCGCGAATAATCTGCATGATAGCACTGAGAACCTTGTTGAGCAGCGCCGGCAAAACGCCGCTGACGCAAAGGAGTTTCGCCGCGCTCGAGAGGAGGGGCGCATTCTTGTGACTGTAAAGACCAGTGACATTCATACTGATGATCTGCCAAGAGATCGTCTGGACCTTTCCGGCGTTGCACACTCGGACGAAATGGATGAGCTCAAGTCTTCCATTTACGAGCGCGGTCAGAAGGAACCAATCGAGCTGTATGTGGACCGCGGCGGCCGGTATCAGCTCAAGAAAGGTTGGCGGCGTCTAACAGCGCTTCAACAACTTTATCAAGAAACGGGTGATAAGCGGTTTACTGATGTTGTTGCTAGAGTCTCGGATCCCCAAAAGGACCGAATTGATCTCTATGTCGACATGGTAGAGGAGAACGTAATCCGGGAAGATCTGACATTTGCAGAGATGGCACAAGTTGCGATCATTGCGTCTCGTGATCAGGAACTTGATGCATCGGATGCCGAAGCTTTGGTCGGGCGTCTGTACTCGTCTTTGCACAAAATGAAGCGCTCGTATATTCGCAGTTTTGTTCTGCTTCTCAACGAGCTTGGTGATGCTCTTATGTTTCCAAAGGCAGTGTCCCGAAATCTTGGAGTTGAGGTAGTCAGGAAGATGCGTGCCGATCCTCAGCGAGTTGAGAAACTCAGAGAGAGTTTGGCGAGTGCCGGTTCAGCAGAAGATCAAAATCGGATGTTGGAGGCGTTTTTGGGTGATGTGGAAGTGGAGACTGCCGATACGAAATCGCGCGGCAAAAAGGAAAGCGTGAAGTATGAGTTTCATGTAGGAGCTTCCAAGGTCACAGCACGGAATGGAGAGTGCAGGATTCTATCCGATCATGATTTTTCGGCCGTGGATCGGGGCAAATTGCAGAAGGCAGTGGAGGCATTCGAGGCGGTGCTAAGGGAGGAGTAACCCACGGGTTACGAGCGTCTCGGGCGCAAATTGTGAAGGCGGTAACCCGTGGGTTACCGCCTATTTGGTTCAAGTGTTTGGGTGATTGCATAATGAAGGGTGCAGCGAATGATTGGTGTTCAACCAAGTTGTAAGTCATCAATCGGGAGAAGCGATGACAAGCATTGTCGATTGGATTGATGCAAAACGCGACAATGAAACGGTCGTGGCTCTCGCGGCAAGCGCGGCAAACGTGTCACCCCAACAAATCCGTCGCCGGGTTGTCGGTGATCTCAACGTCGTCATAGTATTTCTGCGCCTGGGCCATTGAGCGGTGCAGTGACAGGCGCATGGCGG
>NZ_WPZY01000088.1 GCF_013031405.1 Ruegeria sp. HKCCD8929
CACGTCAGCGCCGCTGCAACTATTGCCTTGTGACCGATTGACAAGAATCGCAACGTCGCTCTGATTTTTTCGGCTCAAACACAATAATTTAGGTCATTCGCTTGGGAAATTTGAGAGCTTCGATAACGTACAAACTCTTTCGCACATTTGACCGTGACGGAGGCTCCTTTCACACTGTCTGAGAGGAGCAGAGAATGGATGACAACGAGAAACCCAAACCGATGGGGCAAGTGATACAGATCGACGAGGCGCGGATACGCGATCACCTCCTCGGCGAGATGGTTCGCGGCACCGTAGAAGAAGCGTTAAACGCGATGCTGGATGCCGAAGCTGACCGCTTGTGCGGTGCCAGCAAGTACGAGCGCACCGAAGGCCGCAAGGACACGCGGGCGGGCAGCTAGGAGCGATCGCTCGACACGAAGGCCGGTCCGGTGAAGCTGAAGATGCCGAAGCTGCGCAAGCAGACCTTCGAAACGGCCATCATCGAGCGATGTCCGGGATCAGCACTTGTGGGACTGATCAGAAGATTTTCATAACGGAAGGTATCTGGCTCATCTGAACCATCAAGGAGAGAAGATGAGACGGAAAATTGGAACCGACAAACCGACGGCCGAACGAGTCGTCAAAGACATTCGCCGCAAGACGCGGAAGCACCATTCAGCGGAAGAGAAGATCCGCATTGTGTTGGAGGACCTGCGCGGCGAAGAGAGTATCGCCGCTTTGTGCCGGCGCGAGGGGATCGCCACGAGTCTGTATTACTCGTGGCCGAAGGAGTTCCTGGAGGCGGGAAAAAAGCACCTGGCCGGCAGTTGCTGCTTGCAGCGATGAGAGGGAATGAAGACAACATGTTCTGGTCGGGCTGACACCGCGGGAACGCGATGCCTGAACCATGCGTCACGTTGTTTTCTTACCTTGGCACGGCGGCGTTCGGCGTCGACCCGCGACTTTTTTTGCACGAATAGCCGAGCCTTCGCAGAAAACGCCCTGTCGTATCGGGATGCGCGTGGACACCGGTCGCATCGAACAGAGCCGAGGCCAGCTCCGGCATCGTGATGTCGCCATCCTGGCTTATGATCTGCGCGAAAAAGGCGCGGTGCAGGTCCAGTTTGCCTTTGCCCTTCGGACGGCCCTGCGGTGCTGCTCGTGCACTCCCGTACGCCGGATCGCAAGCCCCCATCGCGCGCCTGTCGCAGGCGACAGCTTCAGCCGCAACGCCGCCGCGCGCCTGCTTAAACCTTCTTCAACTAATCTCTGAAATCGCACACGAAGCGCTTCCGGCAATGGTGCTGACATGATCCATCCTCCCAAACAGGATGAAGCACAAAATCCGCAACATGGGGATCCCAGCGATTCAGGTTGTTGGAAGGACGCTTTAGTGTCAATTCGAAATGAGTTGGTGCTATTTCCTCAGATAGTTGAGCGTAAAACCCCGGTTGGCGCGGCAATCACACTGTCCACGGCGCTATTGGAGCACTCGCAGCCGTTTGACAGCATCCTTGAACCCGTTGAGAGACAAATCGGCCCGTAGTGTCTGACCATTGATACTTGTCATGAGAACAGTAAGCGTCTGGGAGGACTGCAGGTTTTCCATTCCATCAGCATCCGGCGCAATATCAGCGACACACCCGACAGTTTGCAGGCAAGTCGAAAACCATCCAACCGGAAGTTCGCCATTCCCGGTAGAAAACCTGACGCCTTCCCCAAGCTGCAGACCAAATGGCGTGATCAGGGTCAGCTTGTCAGGATTTGCGGTGAAAACGGCGGAAATGACCCTTTGTTGTGTGTCGGCTTGCCTGAGCTCCTGAGAAACCTGGCAGGTGCGTATTGTTTCATCGCCCTCGGGCGCGTTGGCGGTTTTGCACTGCACTGCCCAGACACCATAGGTTTCTGACAGCGCGTTGGGCTCCTGCGCGGAACCTGCACTAGTTGTCAGTGCGAGCGCGACGACTGCGGGAAGCAGGCTTACCTTGCCGACATGCACAACTAAGTGTTTTACCGGTTCAGAACTCGATCTTGACACCAAAGCTGCCCCCCAAAGTTTTACCCGAACTCAGGCTCGTTCCGAGCACCGAACCAGCCGTCATTTCGGCATAGATTGCGGAGCGGGTTCCATTTGAGGAAAACCATTCATAAGAACCACCAAATCCGATTTCTCCCCGCCAGGGACGAGCTTCCTGTATCAGCGTGGTATCGTCTGACCGCACCGCAGTGGTCGCATCGAACTGGTGGAAAACATTGGCCGACAGGTAGATGTTGCTTTTCGCGTCGCCGCGGCCAGGCGATTGATATGCCAGGACGCCGCCCACCCGGACCTCCGAGGTCGAGCCATCTTCGAGCGAGACGATCTCACCATTCGCGCCGGTGAAACTGTCGAAATCCACGTCATAGTACATATATTGTATTTCTGGTGTGATCGAGAACGTATCGCTCAACGCAAAGGTCTTGCCGATCTCAAGAGAGGCTGCATAGCCCGAGCCGCTATTGTCCTCAACCAAGGGTGCCCCGTCAAAAGTCAATTCGCTTTCGAAATCCGCATATTGCAGCTGTGCGTCGACATACAAACCTGAATCGTCATACCACGTGAGGGTCGTGCCAATCCCTACAGCGTCAGTGTCGGCGGCCCCACTACCAATCGACGAAGTCCCGGACAGGGATGCGGACCCGTAGAAGGCACGGACACCACCGACAAGGCGGCCGCTCCCATACTCCCCGAGAAGTGTGTCCAGACCCATTTCAAACTTGTAGGTGCTGACGTCATAGTTGGAATCTGACACCCCAAGTTCCAGTGCGGTTGTTGAAGTTCTGAGGTCAAGGTCTGCCCTGCCGCCCGAGACCTTCATCCACAATCCGGCGTCAATGCAGTCTGGGCCAATCTGATCAGCAGCAGGTTGAATTCCGTTGCCACAAAACGGATCACCGCCTGCCAGCCACGCCCGACCTTGAACGCGGCGGCTATGACCTTCGAGCGTGTTCAGAGCATTCAGATTTTGCGGGTAGGCTTCATAGACCTGGTTCGACGGCAGGAACAGGCGCTGCAAGAACCACTGGGACCCATCCAGGACAAGCCCGTATGCAACCCCGCCAAGATCCAAGGTTCCGCCATCAAGCTGAAAATCGCCCTCAGAGGTTGCACCCTGAACGTCGACGAGGAGTATGTCATTGCCGCTGGCCTTGCCAGAGGAGATGTCCGCGACAAAGATCGTTGTCCCGCCGGCAACGACATCTCCGGAGATCACCAGCGTATCAGCCGTGTCACCTGTGGCATCGACGTCAATCTGCAGCGCCCCATCGCCGGAGTAATCGCCACTCACCGTAAGCGTGTCACCCACAACATCATCCTGAAGATCGATTGCTCCGGCATTGCGGATATTCCCGATGACGTTGATCATCGACATGGAGCCAGAGGTGTTTTGGTACCTGCCACCCGCAAGTGTCACCAGATCACCGGTCAGGTCAAAATCACCCCAGTTGCTGATGACACCATCTGCCCCCGCGATCATCCCATACCCGGGCCCACTGCCAACAGTCAGGATAGATCCAAATTCAACTGCGCCGTCAACAACGGTGATCGCTTCCCAGTTCTGGAAAGCAGACCCGTCCACTGTGCCATCCCAACCATCGAACAGGACATTGTCGTCCGCTCCGGCTCCTCCATCAACCAGACCGGTCAGGCCCGACAGATCCGCACTACCTGTGAAGGTCAGTGTGTCATCGCCATCGAGCATGTCAAAGCTTCCGGTGCCGGTCAGGGTGCCCGCGACATCGAAGGTATCGGTCCCGTCGGTAAAGCTGATCGCGCCATCCACGCTCACCGTCGCGCCTGCCAGAACAGACGCCGCGTTGATCCCGCTGATCGTCCCGGTCACATCCACAGTGCCCTCATCAACATTGACCGTGTCAAATGTCGACGTCGCGGGTCCGGTGATGTTCAGTGTCCCCGTCCCGGTCTTCAGCAGGGTCTCAAAGCCCGTCACCGCACCGATGCTGGCCACACCGTTGATGTCGGTATTGAAGGTATCCGTGCCAACACCACCATCGACAAGGCCGGTCACCATCGTGCCATCATGGATGGTGAACATGTCATCGCCTGCCCCCAGGGAAAGGGTGCCGGCCCCAGTGTCAAGCGTGCCGGAGACATCCAGCACATCCGCGCCGTCTCCCAGATCACCGGTCGCCAGAAGCGTAAGCGTGCTTGTCACCGTGACTGTGTTGACACCCGCAGATCCGGTGATCAGCGTCTGACCGCCCGCGCCATCGTCGACCGTGCCGTCAACGATCAGGCTCGTGTCATCCGCCATGGCGATCATGGCCGTGCCCAGCGTTCCGTCCACATCCAGCGTGCCGCCATTGATCGCGGTCCCGACCAAGAATGTCTGAGCCCCCGTCAGGATCAAAGTGCCGGTGTTGTCCTTCTGCAGGTTCTCGAAGTCCACAACCTGCGCGCCGTCAAAGGTCTGGGTTGTCGCCGTGTCAACAACAACCGTATCGCCGGTCGCTGTGTTGGAGCCGCCGTCAATCAGGCCGGTCAGACCCGACAGATCCGCACCATCCCGGAGGGTGAACGTGTCATCACCGTCCAGCATATCGACGGTTCCGGCACCGGTCAGGGCACCCGCGACATCAAACGTGTCACCGCCCGGGGTAAAATCGAGCGCACCGGCCAGATCCAGCGTCGCACCCGATGCAATGGTTGCCGTGCTCACATCGGAGATCGCAGCCCCGGCGGCCACATCCACAGTGCCGGCATTGACATTGACCGTGTCAAACATCGACGTCGCGGGT
>NZ_WPZY01000089.1 GCF_013031405.1 Ruegeria sp. HKCCD8929
CACACTGACAACCATTTGGGAATCCCCCGATTCAAGTTTTCGGCGGGATGCTTTAATCTGAGAATGATCTTCCTTTTTTTTACAATTATGAATCAGTGAATGTTCTTTGTGCCCCTCAATTTCACCGTCGCCACCCCTCAAATTGATGGCCTCGCAGGGTTCTGATGGGTGGTTGTCCACAGAAGCGCTGTCATTGATCTCGTCCAGCAGCTCCAAAAGAACGTCATATTGCGGCCGACGGCGCAGGATCAGTCGCGCCCGAACGAGTAGATCCTGAACACCATCTGAGATGGCATCCTGAAGTCGGGCCAGCGCCAGTGTGCACTCATCCCGCAGCATCCGAAGGGCCTCTTGTGTGCGTCGATACTCACTGGCAAGGGCTGTGAACTCTGCATGACGGGTTGCCAGTGGTAGTAGTGACAAGCCGCTGACCAGTGCCACCTTCCCTGCTTCATCTCGTCTGCACCATCTTTTGCCGTTTGCGGCGGTAACGCGTTGAATGATGCCCAACTTGATCAGCTTCGAGATGTGACGCTCCACTGTCTGAATGCTCACGTGGGCGCGCCCAGCTATTGTAGCGTTGCTAGCATAGACGATGTGATGGTCATCGGCTAATTCGCTGACACGATCAGCTGACATAAATGATAGCATAGCTCGCATAATTGAGATGCTCGTCGCCTTCAGTCCAAGCGGTTCACGGGCTTCTTCGATAGCACGGAGCTGCATCCATTTGGGCGCACTACTCCCCTGCCCGGTTAATGACCTGACTGCTCCTATTGGAGCGCAATTTGTTACTGTCCTCATGGTTTTTTGTCAGCAGACACAGAAATATCGCCCACCCAAGGGTGTTTTTTCTTGTGTGGTGATTCGAGAGGAGTTAAATTCAAGCTGCTAGACAAGATTTGGTCCTCGGGAGCATCACCGCTTTCGGGGGCTATCTCTTTCTACCTTTCTCCTTTGCTCGCTTGCCTTTGATTTAGTTCACAGCTGTGAACTTCTTACTTCCGGCCGCTCACTGCCTCAAAGCGGTCTCGGAATTCCTTCATTAAAGTTTCAATGTGCTCATCCAGCCAATCAGAGAAGCCGGGGGCTGCACTGTCATTAATGCTGATGTTTAGCCCGGAGGCCCCTTGTTTAACAGTTGCTAGGCCTTCTCCGACGATTCTGGGGTTCGGTCTAGGTGTTTCGGATTTCCTTTTTATCTCATCAAGCAGTGCCAAGAGACGTTCATCTGAAGAAGAGCTGGGAGGCAGCTTCTCCAGTTCCCGGAGTGCGTTGCGAGGTGTGATCTTTTTTTGATCCAAAGCGTCTACCAAGATCATCCACTTGGTGCGACCGAAGCCTGGTGCAGCACCAATGGCATCACCCAGTTCGCGCGGTACTGATTTCGTAATGCGCTCCAGGTTGGATAGCCCGGACTTTGTCAGAGACATTATTGTTATGACCTCTGATCTGTTCTTACCTGAAGCAATGATGTCTGTAGCAAAGCGTGCGCGCTCATAGAATGTGAGGTCCTTCCTGGACGCATTTTCGAGAGCTTTGGCGATCAGAGCCTTGTCATCATCGAGGTCGACAACGTTAGCTTTAATCTTAATGTTTTCATCCGGGTAGTTTTCTTTCAGATAGCGGCAGGCAGCCAGTCGACGGCGACCATAAATGATTTGATAACGCCCGGTTCGACCAGGCTCATGGCGCACCTGAATTGGCACCTGCTGACCATTCTCTCGAATACTGTCCGCCAGTTGTTCAAGTGAATGGTTGGGGACGTCCGTGTCTTCGTCAGCTCCGGAGTTCACAGCTGTGAACTTCTCGAGCCGATCCTCCACGCCCCAATCATCAACAAGATCGGGGTCGATCTCATCAATAGCGTTATATGTGTCCTCAATGAATTGAAGGCCCGGAGTGATTGGTCGGGCAGGGGAAGGGGCCGTGTCCTTGACCTCCATAGTTGCTTGCTCTGCGATCTCCATCATGCTGGAATGACGCTTTCTTGCTCTGCGCTCTTTTGCCATCAGATGCGCCCCCATGCTTCAAGAACCATGTTTTCTACTTCTTTACCGACGGCATCCATTGATGCCTTGGCTCGGTCGTAAGTTGCCCGTGTCAGGTCAGACCTGTTCAGCTCATAGATTGATTGCTGAAGCATGGCTGCATCACTGATGGCGGTGCTTTTTAGGCTGGTCGCAGTCATTACTCGCTCTTGGAAGAGGGCTCGCATGAACGCGACAATTGTCTGAGATGGTGTATCGACCGGCTCGTCCCGTGTAACCAAGAGGCGGTAGTTATCATAAACAAGTTTTGCTCCGCTTCTTTCAATTACCTCCATGTACGACGAAGTCATTTTGAGAAACTGCGCGGTGGATGCGACATCGAGCATCGAGGGCGTTAGTGGTACAATCACCGACGTTGCGGCGGCCATACCACCCATTGTGATAAAGCCAAGGCTGGGGGGGCTATCGATCAGAACCACATCGTAATCGGCCTCCACCGACATGATGGCGTCGTGAAGGCGCGCAAAGAAGGGGTGC
The DNA here is from genome assembly GCF_013031405.1 of Ruegeria sp. HKCCD8929. Taxonomy (GTDB): domain Bacteria; phylum Pseudomonadota; class Alphaproteobacteria; order Rhodobacterales; family Rhodobacteraceae; genus Ruegeria. The sequence continues at coordinate 2,529 of NZ_WPZY01000089.1, forward strand.
TGCTTGCTGTTTAGCTTTGCCGACTCTGCCTCAAACTCAGAAAGCATCAGCCCGCCTGGCGCGATCGAAAGGCCAGGAAAGTACGTTTCTCGGATGACTTCCTTCATCGAAATCGGATCATGGTAAGTGATCGCGTCGTAGACGGTATCAATACTCTCATCCAGCTCGGTTTGAAGGCCGCACATTGCCGAAAGCGAAGCTTGAGGATCAAGGTCAACACAAAGCACCCTGAAGCCTTGTAGTGCGAGGTAATGTGCAAGGTGAATACATGTCGTGGATTTGCTGGAGCCGCCCTTGAAATTCATCACCTGAATTCGTTGTAGTGGCTCACCCTCGCGCCGACTGGGGAGATATCGTCCTGGAGTTTTACTGCGGGCGTCCAGAAGCTGCCGCAATTCCCAAACTTCCTGACCTGTATAATACCTGCGACCGTGCTTGATTTCACTAGCCTCGGGAATGGCGCCCTCAACAGTCGCTTTGCGAAGATACTGATGGCTGATGCCAATCAGGTCACAAACTTCTTGAGCCGGGAAAAGCCGCAGCTGCTTTGTCGAGTCTGGAGCATAGGCCGCAAGTAGGTGTTCTTTGATTGCGAGATTCAGTCGACTACTGATCTCACTACTGATATCAACTGGGGAGGTTGATGCGATAGGTGTGGTTGGGATCATGGTTACATCTATATGCTCGAATTGGCGATTTACGCTCTACCATCACTGAGACCTGATGAAGTGATTCAAGTCAACCTTTTTTTACATGTAGGGTAGTGGACTATGAGCCCTACTACATGTTGGGAAAAAAGTTCACAGCTGTGAACTTTTTGCGCTGAGACAAAGCGCATGCTTTTTTTGTATGAGTGCTTCGCATCCCGTGCTCTTGGGAGCCTGTCGGGATTTGTTCCAGCGGAGTACAGAGTGACACCTAAATTTCTGGACATGTTTGTAACTTCGTCAGCTAATCGATTTGTCTGGGGATCTATTGCGATCTACTGCGACATGTTTCTGCGTTGGCTACCCTGACGAATGCGACGGCGAACAAGACATCGACATTGCAGTCAGAATATCCTGCAGGCTGGCATTCCATTGAACTCTCAGTAAGTGCTCACCCCAAAAGATCGGTCGCCGGGTTTTCAGTAATATCGACATCATCATAATATTTCTGCGCCTGGGCCATGGACCGGTGTAACGACAGGCGCATAGCGGCCTGGATTGGGGCGCCGTCCAGCGCGGTCTGGGTCAGGAAGCCTGAGCGCAGTCCATGGGGGGAGGCAAAATCTTCTGGCAGTCCTGCCAGTTTCAGGCGGTGCCGAACAAACTGATAGATCGCATCCGGGCTGAGGCGGCGTTTCAGTACCCGGTCGGCCTTGGAAATGGGTCGGAACAAAGGGCCGTCGTTGATCCCGCCCACCTCGATCCAAAGCACCAACGCCTGCGCCGCACGGCCTTTGAGCACCAGGCGCGGCGTCTCGCCCTTGGTCGTGGTCTTGGTCTCCAGCAGCGCGAGCCAGACCACGCCACTCTTGTCGAATTCCTTGAGAGAGATATCGTCACGCATCAGCCCGGTGATCTCGGACCGGCGTCGACCGCCCGAGGCCCAACCCAGCATCAGGATGGCGCAGTCGCGGCAATCTCGGCGGGAGCCCCGGCAGGTGGCCAGCAGCTGTTCCAACACGTCGCGGGTGATCGGGTGCTGCGATTTCGGGGCAGGGGGTCGGGCTGCGGCGCGGCGGGCCTTGGCCCGGGCCTGTTTCACCTGCGGTGCGCCAAAGGGGCTTGCGAGGTTTTTCATCCGGTGAAACGCCAGCCAGGAGGCGATACGGCGGTCCAGCGTGGAAGGGGCCGGGCAGGTGAGGGATTTACGCAATCCTTGTGCGATCAGAGCCTCGGCAGCCTCGCGCGCCAAATCCGTCTCCGGCATGTCGCTGAGACCGCGGGCGTGATCCAGGATGAAGGCCAGCGCAGTGGCCTCGCTCTCGGGCCAATCCAATGCGGCCCCAAACCGTGCCTGTTTCCAGGCGGTGATATAAAGCAGATCCCGTTCATAGGCGCGCAGCGTGTTTTCTGGAGTACCGCGCACATAGAGGTCGGTGAGCGCCTCCTGATCGGCTGCGGAGAGGGCAGGGGATGCGGCAGGCAGATAGGTGTAACGACCTGCGAACATAATTGGCTCGACCTGCAATCATCGTGATTTTCGGC
>NZ_WPZY01000009.1 GCF_013031405.1 Ruegeria sp. HKCCD8929
GTCACAACCGTCTCTCCGGCCCGTCACCAGCAACCCTCAAGCGCCGGTGAAGGGCTATTTACGGAACACCTCAAATACCCGCAACCCCCATTTCACATAAAAAAACGGAAAAACTTGGAGGAATATTGGTTTGCTGTTCTTATTCAGTGAGTTATGCGCCACTGGAACGGCGAAATTCGGCTGAAACCGCATCCGGGCAGACAACTCTCATACGCCTCAACCACAGAATCCCCGGCACAGCGGCAGAAACTCACAAAGTTACCTACAGACTCGCTGACCTGAAGCGGCGACTCGGCCTCGAATCCTGGCTGGATCAAGCCGCCAGTTTGCGGCGAGGCAACGGCAGGCGCAGGGCCAACAACCCGAGGATGACCGCGAGATACACGAGCGGTTCAAGCTGGAACCCCTTAGCCAGCATCACATAGTGCAGCCCGCCCAGAACCGCCGCCGGATAAACCAGCTTGTGCAGCGACCGCCAGCGCGGCCCCAGCTTGCGCACCGACCAGTTGTTCGACGTCACCGCCAGCGGCAGCAGCAGCGCGAAACCGGTCATGCCGATTGTAATGTAGGGCCGCTTGAGGATATCCGCCCAGATCTGGCTGAGGATCTGCACGTCCAGCACCAACCAGACCAGCAGATGCAGCGCCACATAAGAAAAGGTCAGAACCCCGATAGCGCGCCGGAACTTCATCAGGTTGAGCCCCGCGAGCCGCCGCAGCGGCGTCACTGCCAGCCCCAGGATCAGCAGTTGCAGCGCCAACTCGCCCAGCTCGTGCTCAAGCGCCTTGACCGGTTCGACCCCGAGACCGCCGGTCATGCCCAGATAGAACAGCCAGGGCGCGGGCAGAGCTCCGATCAGATAGATCAGCCAGACCGGCACACGGCGGAGTATCGAGTTCACGTTGCTCATGGGATTAATAGTATTTCGACAGGTCCATGCCTTCGTATAGACCCGCGACCTCTTTTTCATACCCGTTGAACATCAGCGTCGGCTGGCGCTTGGCGAACAATCCGCCGCCCAGACGCCGCTCGCTGGTCTGCGACCAGCGGGGATGATCCACGTTCGGGTTCACATTGCTATAAAAGCCATACTCGCCCGCATTGGCCATGTTCCAGCTTGTCGGCGGCTCCTTGTCGGTCAGCGTGATGCGGACGATCGACTTGATCGACTTGAACCCGTATTTCCACGGCACCACCAGACGCAGCGGCGCGCCGTTCTGGTTCGGGATCGGCTTGCCATAGATGCCAGTGGCCATCAGCGTCAGCGGGTGCATCGCCTCGTCCAGCCGCAGCCCCTCACGATAGGGCCATTGCAGCACCGGGAATTGCGTGCCGGGCATTTCCTCGGGCCGGTAGAGGGTTTCGAAGGCCACGTATTTCGCCCCTTCCTTGACGCCTGCCATGTTCAGCAGGTCGGCCAGTTCAAACCCGTTCCACGGCACCACCATCGACCAGGCTTCGACACAGCGGAAGCGATAGATGCGTTCCTCGATGGTCATCTCGGACAGGATGTCCTTGAAGTCGTAATCGCCCGGTCGCTCCACCAGACCATCGATCTTGACGCTCCACGGTTCGGTGGTGAGCCTGTGGGCATATTTCGCCGGATCCTCCTTGCGGGTGCCGAACTCATAATAGTTGTTGTAGTTGGTGATCTCTTCCCAACTGTTCAGCTCCAGTTCTTCGGCGGCCACGGGGCGGGCCATCGCGGCCAGTCCTAGACCCATCGCCCCGGCCATGAAGTGCCGCCGGTTGAGAAAGGCGGCCTCGGGGGTCGCGTCGGCGTGGGTCAGGTCATTCGTCCAGCGATGGGCCATTGGGGTCTCCGGTCATTTCAGTCGCAATCGACTTAGCCCTGCATACAGGCAAAGCCAAAGCAAATGCTCTCACAATCAGGCTATCGGATTGTAACTTGGCAGAATCTCATTCATCGGCACCGACCGTCCATTGGCCTGCATGATCCGCACATGCCGCCGCCGCATCTGGCGCGGCTCGGGGACGCCGACGGAGTGGGCAATGGTCTCGACCTCGTGGATCATTTCGCGCGCATAACGGGCGACGCGTTGGTATTTATGCTTGACCACCAGCCCCTTCTGGAAACGAGGATTATGGGTGGTGATGCCAGTCGGGCAGGTGTTGCGGTTGCATTTCAGCGCCTGAATGCAGCCCAACGCAAACATGAACCCCCTGGCGGAGGTGATGAAATCCGCCCCCGCCGCCAGTGCCCAAGCCACGTCGCTGGGGTTGATCAGCTTGCCGCTGGAAATCACGCGAATCCGATCCTTGAGCCCGTGTTCATCGCGCAGATTGGCAACCAGAGGCAGCGCCTCGCGCACCGACATGCCGACCAGATCGATGAGCGGCATCGGCGCGGCGCCAGTGCCGCCCTCGCCGCCATCGATGGTGATGAAGTCAGGGGCACAGTCGGCGCCGCGTTCCTGAATGGTCTGGAACAGGTCGCGCATGACTTCTTCCGAGCCGACGACCGTCTTGATTCCAACGGGTTTTCCGGTCACGTCGCGCACGCGCGTGATCATGTTCAGAAGGTCATCAAAGCTTTTGACCTCATGGTGCCGGTTCGGGGACTGGCTGTCCTTACCCCGATGGATGCCCCTTATCGTGGCGATTTCGTTGGTGATCTTTTCGGCCGGCAGGATGCCGCCCTTGCCGGGTTTTGCGCCTTGCGACAGCTTGATTTCGAACATGCGCACCGTCTCATGCGCGGCGATCTCGCGCAGTTTTTCATCACTCAGATTGCCGTCGGTATCGCGGACGCCGTATTTGGCGGTGCCGATCTGAAAGACGATGTCGCAGCCGCCTTCGAGGTGGAAGGGGCTGAGGCCGCCTTCGCCGGTGTTCAGCCATACGCCTGCCTCTTTCGCGCCGCGGCTCAGAGCCTGCACGGCGGGTTTCGAAATGGCGCCGTAGCTCATGCCGGAAATGTTGAAAAAGGACGGCGCCATAAAGGGTTGGCGGGCGGTGGGGCCGATCATCAGCGGCTCGGTTTTGGCGGCCTGATCATCGAGCGGCGGAAAGGGCGCATTCACGAAGATCGCGGTGCCGGGGACATTCAGGTTGCGGGTCGAGCCGAAGGCGACGGTGTTCCCCTTGCCGTCCGAGGCCCGTCCGACCCAGTCCCGCTGGGCGCGGTTAAAGGGCAGTTCCTCACGGTCCATGGCAAAGAAATACTGCCGGAAGAACTCTCCCAACTCGCTGAAAATATGGCGGAATCTCCCGATCACCGGATAGTTGCGGCGGATCGCATCGCTGGTCTGGAACCGGTCGATGAAGAAGAAGACCAGAGCGGTCAGGGCGACAAGGCCGATGAGGCTGACGAAGAGGAAAGCCATGGCCTCGATTGCATTCATCGCAAAACCCATGCGAAAACTCCGATATGTTAATCTGGCGCGTTGGGGCCAGACTGGGCGGGAACGGCCACCTGCGCAACCCACGGGTGTTCACAAAGGGAGAAGAAATTTGAAACAGATTTTGGTGAGTTTGGCGCTTATTTTGTGGGCTTCTTCCGTGACGGCACAAGATATGGTGAGCTACACGACCTCCGAGAGTTTCGACGACGTTACCTTTGGAGTCGAAAGCGCCATTCTGGACCGGGGGCTGCGGATCGAGCATGTGGCCCATGTGGGCGAGATGCTGGAGCGGACGCGGGCCGATGTGGGCTCAGACAAGGTACTGTTTTCAAACGCGAATGTCTACTCGTTCTGCTCGGCGTCACTGTCGCGCAAGGTGATGGAGGCAGACCCGATGAACATCATGTTCTGCCCCTATGACGTCTTCGTTGCAGAGTTGGCGGACCGACCCGGAGAGGTGATCGTGGGCTATCGCGGCTATCCGGAGGGACCGATGCAGGAGGTTCAGGCGCTGCTCGACGAGATCGCCCGGGAAGCGGCGGGCGAGTGAATTCTTCCGGATTGTACAGGGTTTGAAGGGGCGATCTTTCGAATTGTACAAAGGGTTTGGTGGTGCGAGTTGCGGTTTGAGGGCAAAGTTCAGGTGGGTTCCGACCATTCTTGGATGACGCCCTGGAGTCCAACTTGCAACTGCGTCGCGAGACCGCAAATGGCTGTGTCGGTCGGCGGGCCGCCATCGGAGAGCTGCCCACCGAGCCGTGTTGCGGAAGGTGTCAGAACTTTCCGTTTTCGTGCGCCATTTCTTCGGGGATCGGCGAAACGACATCCCAATGCTCAACGATCTTGCCGTCTTCGACGCGCCAGAGGCCAAAAAAGGCCCAGGGTTGGCCACCCATGATTGCATCGGTCGCGACGAAGACGAAATTCCCCTCGGCCACCGCGAATTGGGGTTCGAATTTGGTGATGACCTGACCCTGCGCGGCAAAGGATTCAACCGCTGCCATGAGCCCGTCCAGACCATCGTCGATCATCGGGTTGTGCTGCATGTAGACCTCGGGATCCATGTAATTGGCGACATTTTCCGGGGCCGCCCCGGCCAGCACGTCGCGAACAAAACCAAGGACAAGCTCTTTGTTGGCCTGGGACTGATCCAGGTCGGTGATTTCCGTGGCGCCGTCTGTCATTCCGCGACCGGATACGGTGGTGTCCGGAACCGGCTGCAGATTGTCCCAATGTTCGGCGACTTTGCCGTCCTTGACCCGGAAGACATCGAATGCGGCAAGTGACGATGCGCCAAAGGCATCGGCATTTTCATAAGTGTTGTGGAGCACCACCAGATCGCCCTCGGCGATCACCCGGTGCGTTGTCACCGTCATGCCGGATTGTTCGACCAGCGGTATGAGCCCCAACAGACCTTCAGCGCCGGTGGGGACCTGCGGATTATGCTGGATGTAGTCGGGCGTCACCAGTTGGCCCGCGGCCTCGGGGTCGTGCTCGACGAAGGCTGCGGTGAACAGGGCAAGGACCAGTTCTTTGGGGGTCATGATGTGATTCCTTTCGATTCGCGTTATGGCAATAGTTGGTATTAAATCTGCACCACATTGCAATTACGCACTTGTTAGGAACGTGGTTGTGTCGAGGATACCGCGTTGAAATTCAGGTGCTTGAATCAGGAAGATATGGTACTATGATCGTCTCTAGTATGAAAAATGAACCAGAGGTTTCAATGCTACCTGTAGGTGTCAACAGTAAAGCGGAAGCATCGAACTGCTCCATTCGTTCCGTTCTGTCCAATGTCACGGGTAAGTGGCGGATGATCATCATTCTGGCGCTGGAAGACGAACCCAAACGGTTTGGAGAGATCAAACGCTGCATCGGAGATGTGACGCAGCGCGTGCTGACCGAGAACCTGCGCGGCCTGCAGCGCGACGGCTACCTGACCCGTACCGTCGATCCGGGCCCTCCGGTTGCCGTATCCTACGAACTGACCCCATTGGGCCGCAGCCTGCTGGAACTGCTGAAGCCGCTTGTTTTCTGGTCGCACGAGCAAATGGAGCACGTGAAGACGGCGCGTATGGAGTACGAGCGGTCGCAGTCAAAGTGACGCCAATACCTTCGTTGGCGCTGATCGCAGCAAATGTCGGCGACGTCCGCACTGCCGTCGTTGACGCCGCATGACCCGCCATAAGCCCGACCAAATCCCTCAGATGACCGGTGTGAGCCCAAAGTGTCGAATGCTGCAAGGTTTTCTAAAGACGCCAACGCGCAGAGGAGCGAACATCGGGAAGTTTAGTGAGGCCTCAAGCAGATCAATCAAGAATTGAAGACCGTATCGTCGACGGAGTATGATTTTCTCTAGCGCAGCAATAAAGAAAAACGAGATTGACGAATGAACCTGTTCATTGATGCCAACATATTTTTGGACTTTTACCACCTTAGCGGCGGCGACATTGAGGAGTTGAAGAAGCTCGTAGCGCTAGTCGAGAACGGCGATATAGCATTGTACTCATCACCCCAGCTCCGAGAAGAGGTCAAGCGCAACCGCGACGCCAAGATATCTGACGCTATGCGAGATTTCAGGAAAGCCAGCTTTAAGCTCTCGTTCCCGGCATTTTGTAAGCACTATGACGAATACGAAGAGCTACGCACGTGCATAAATGATGCGAATAAGAAGCATGCAGAGTTGGTCCAGAAGGCTATGAGCGATGTGAAGGGTCGCTGCCTTGCTGCCGACGTGTTGATTGAAGATCTACTTGGAAAGTCCAAGAACATTGAGCCAGTGAAGAAGCTCTTTGATGCCGCTATCAAGCGCTTCCGACTGGGTAATCCGCCGGGCAAGAAGAAAGTCACACTCGGGGACGAAATCAACTGGGAGTCCCTACTTGCCGGTGTACCCGACGAAGAGGACCTCATGTTTATCTCCGGTGATGGAGACTTCTGTTCGCCCATTGATGGCGACACCCTAAACGCATTCCTTCTCGAAGAATGGGAAGAGAAGAAGGCGTCCAAAATTCATTTCTATAAGTCGCTGTCTGACTTCCTGAAGGACAAGTTTCCGCATATTCACCTCGCCAGTGACGTTAAAACTGCCTCTTTAGTAGAACAACTGGCGCAATCTGGCTCGTTCGCAACGACGCACGCCGTCATCGCCTCTCTGAGCAAGTTCACTGATTTCTCGGCTCATCAGGTCGAAGAGTTGGTCAACATTGCCGAGTTAAACAATCAAGTCGGTTGGATCATCGACGACGATGACGTCATGGAATTCTACAAAGGTATCTTGGGGAAGTACAGCGACGCCATGAAGCCTGCCTCGAAAGAAAAATTGGAGGACATGCTAACGCCGAAGGAGGCATTGCCTGACCCAATCCCCGATGAAATTCCGTTTTAGCAGCGTCCGCTTCGGGCTATGCGGCAGACATTCCGGTCTGCTGAATGAAAAGTGGCTTTGTCCGCTCAACAGACCTCGGGAGCAAAAAAGCACGGACTTCGAATTCTCGAAGCTGCGTGACCGCTCTAACCAGCCGGTTTGAACTTGGCGGCTATCCCGCCAGCCTTCTGCTGCGCCGTCGCGAAATCTGCGCTTGAGTAAGCCCGAACCGTTTTCAAATTCGACACCGTACCTGATGCTCCCGCGACCATCAGAGCAGGGAGAATATCTTCCCCGTCAGCAGCCTCGCAGATCATCAAAAAATCGGTCTCTCCCGTCGTTGCATAATAGGACAGCATCTGTCCGCCTGCGGCCTCGACCAACGGTTTGACGGCAGCGGCTCGATCCGATGGGTTTGCAATCATACCCTGGATCGCCTTGGCCGTGTAATTTCCGGTAACGATAAAAGTCGGCATTTGTTCCTCCCTGAAACTTGTTCCAACAATTGCCAACGATAACACGTTTCCTAGAGATGGCCGCAGGTTCTCGCCTGAGCAACCCTCTTGGGGGCAAACAGGCGATTGTATGATTGTCCAGCGCACGACTCGAATGGCAGCAATGGTCCGCAGTGCTGCCATATGCGGTTTTTCCTGTTGCGCTGGATCCGATGCGGTGCGGCTGTTTCTGCTGGCCGTGTCGAAACGCGCCGTATGCTAAAACGTGCATTATTTATCCGCATCGCAAGCAAACCCCCGCAATAAAGACGAGGGCTGTCAGCGATCTGTGGCGGGCTGAAGCCCGCCCTACTCTTTTGTGGACAGGCCGAAGGCGCGGACGATCTGGCGGAGGGCTTTGGCTGCGGCTTTGGTTTCGCCGTCGCGCGATTTGCGGTCGGCGATCCCCAGCGCGGTGGTCAGCTTGTCGCCGATCTCGGGGTTTTGCCGAGTTTTTCTGTCGGCCAGCCGTCCGACCGCCTTGCGCAGCGCTTCCCAAGACGGGGGTTTTTGCGGGGCCTCGGATTCGGGCGGTGGTTGTTGCGCCTCTTTATGGGGTGTGGCGGGCTCGGCCAGTTGCACCCGCAGCTTCAGGCCGTGGCTGTGCAGGTAGCGTTTGACCTTGCGCGCCAGTCTGGGCGGGGGCCGGTTCGCGCAGGTCAGGGTGAGCACCCTGCCCTTGGTCGACGCGGTGCCGAAAGCGATCTTTGGGGTCTCTCCCTGTTGACGCGCCTCGCGGGCCATGGCGTCGGGCGCGCGGTCGCGGTGCATGACCAGAACCGAGGTCTCGACCTTTTTACCCAGGCAGAACCCAAAGCTCAGGTCGCGCTGCCGTGACAGTGCGATCAGGTTTTTCAGCTCATCTATGTCCGGCCCGGAACTGCCCATCCGCCTGCACCTGCCTGTTTCCTGCACACAGCATAGACGCAGGCCGGGCGAGAACTCAAAGCAGAGATGACGATCCGGGCCAAAGTGCAGCCCGGCATCGGGGCTCAGCCGCCCTGGGTCAGATCCTGCGCGAGCATCAGGGCGTTGCCATCGGGGTCATAGAAGGTGGCGGTGCTGACCATGCCCTCGATCGTGTCGGTGTCGCCATCGAACCGGACGCCTTCGGCCTCGAGCTTGCGGCGCGCGTCATGAATGTCGGCGATGCCGAAGACGGGAACCATGTTGCCCGGCGAGGGCTCGGCCTGCTCTCCCAGACCGAGGGTCACGCCGCTGGTCCTGGTTTCCAGTTCGCTCCATCCGGCCTCGTCAGCATGGTAGAGAAGATCGAACCCCAGTTTCTCGGAGTACCATTTGGCGCTGGCGTGCCGGTCGCGGACGGACAGGGCGATGGTGATCGTGTTTTCCAGAGAGATAACGGACATGGTACTTCCCTTCGATCCTAAAATATAGTAACTATACTTTATGGACATTGATCTGGTTGTCAAGATTACCTCTCGCGCCTGGTCGCTGAAGATCCTTGCCCTGATGCAGGCCGGTGTTCCGGGCCGGCAGGCGCCGTTGTTGTCCGCGTCGGGAGCCAGCCGGACAGCGTTTTCCCAGAGCCTGAAACATCTGGTCGACCTTGGGCTGATCGAGCGGAACCCCGGCCACGGCCATCCGCTGCGCCCGGAATACCGGCTGACGGCTCTTGGTGCGCAGATCGCGCAGGTTGCCCGGCGCATCGAAATGCTGGCGCCGCGGCCCGACGAGACCGCCCTGCTGCGCAGATCGTGGACGGTTCCAATATTGGCGGTCAGTCAGGCGCCCAGGCATTTCTCCGAGATCAAGACCGCGCTGCCGCCGATCACCGACCGCGCGCTTTCACAATCCCTGCAGCATCTTCAGGCGCAACACTGGCTGCAGCGCCGCGTCAACACATCGTCGCACCCACCGCGCCCGTTGTATCAGGCGACCAATACCGGGGCGCAGATTGGGGCGGCACTGGGTTTGGTGGTTTGAGGGCGTGCGTTTGGCGTCGCGGGTCGAAAGGTCTCGATAGAGCCGGTTAGTGGATTATCAATGCGAGGCAAAGTTGCCACTCGATGGATTCGCCGAATAACCGCTTTGGATCGCTAGAAACACACAAGTTTCATTGTGTCGTGCCAATCACTATGCTTGAAACCATCGTGGTGAGAATGCTGGTTTTCTGAGCCTAGTTTAAGCAACAAGCGCGGGAAATCTCTCCACCGTATCGCAGCAACGGTATATGCCAGTGGAGTGACAATACACAGCACCAATCGCAGGATTTTCCATTCATCATTTTCGCTAAGTCATTTTTAACAAATGGCGCAGCCAGAGGCGGATTGATGTGATGTCGATGAAGCCAAGGTAGCTTTCGGCGGTCTTGTGATAACGGGTGGCGACACGGCGGGCATTCTTCAGCTTGTTGAAGCCGCGCTCCACCAAGTTGTGAAGGCGATAGAGCCACCGGTGGACACCGACACGTTTCTTGCGTGATTTCCGCATGGGGATGACCGGCAGCACGTCGCGGCTGTTCATGGTTTTGCGAATGCTGTCGGCGTCGTAGCCACGGTCAGCCAGCAGGACGCTCGGCGTGGGCGGATTGCCTGCCATGAACAGATCGAAACCGAGATAGTCGGATGTCGTAGGGACTGACGGTGTCGTGGATCGTCTTGGTGGCGACATGGGTGTATCGCGCCGTGGTTGCCAGCTTGGCGTGGCCGAGCAGGACCTGGGTAACGCGCCCATCGGTGTTGGCTTCCAGGAGATGCGTCGCGAAGCTTTGCCGGAGGGTGTGCAGTGTCGCGACCTTATTAATCCCTGCCATGTTCTTGGCTGACGTGAAGGTGCGGCTCAGTTGGCACGGCGGGATCGGGCTGTTCTTCGGCTTACCCGGGAACAGCCAGCCCTCGGGCCGAGCTTCGGGACAGTACTCGCGCTGCAAGCCGAGCAGGCCTGGAGCCCCATGCGCTCACCACTCCCCGTGCACGGGATCAAGCGGTTTGGATCAAGTGCGCGCAATCGGCACCGAAGGGAGTGGAACAACCTGAAGGATGTCTCCGTTCTTGATTTTTCCAACTAGAACGGGCGGATCCGTCAGGAGTTCGGCAGATGAACTTCGCCACAGGTTTCCAGAGACGTCCACCGTGCGTCAGCCATAGAAGAACGGATGCAAGCCATAATAAACTGCATCCCCAGGCGGCCATCCATGATCCCTGGTAGTTGGTTTAAGTGCGATCGACGGGGATTGACCCCGGCCTCTCGGATCAGCGCTGCTGCCTCCGAGTAAATTGTTGCGAAACCTTCGATGTATCCTTCGGGGTGACCGGGAGGCACTCGGATCGTGCGGAGGCCACCTTTGGTAGCTCCTGCACCGCCTCTGGTCATTATCTGTTTTGGTTGTCCGAAACGGGTGAATGTCATGGCATTTGGATTCTCCTGTTGCCAGGCGAGCCCCCCCTTGTCGCCATAGATGCGAAGGCGCAGCCCGTTTTCTTCTCCTACAGCGACCTGAGATGCCCAGAGCATTCCCTTTGCGCCCCCTTTGAAGCGCAGAAGAACCTGCACGTTGTCATCCAGTTGCCGGCCTTCGACAAATTTATCGAGATCGGCAGACAGTTCTTTGACTTCAAGACCCGTCACAAAATGGGCCAGATTCAGGGCGTGCGTGCCAATGTCTCCGACGCAGCCGCCTGCGCCTGCGCGCTTTGGATCGGTGCGCCAATCGGCTTGTTTATTGTCCAAGGGTTCGGCCAGCCAGTCCTGAGCATACTCCACTTGCACCACACGAATTTTGCCCAAATCTCCGCGCGCCACCATCTCACGCGCCTGTCGCACCAGAGGATAGCCGGTGTAATTGTGGGTCAGGATCAGATGCTTGCCGCTGTCTTCCACCGCTTTCGCAATGGTCTCCGCCTCAGCCAGCGTGGCCGCCAAGGGCTTGTCGCATATGACGTGAATGCCCGCCTTCAGAAATGCGAGTGCGACGGGAGCATGCATGTGGTTTGGCGTCACGATTGCCACCGCGTCAATTCCATCAGAGCGTGCTGCTTCCGCGCGGGCCATCTCCTGGAAGTCAGTATATGTGCGATCGGATGCCAGACCCAACTCGGCGGCCGAGGTTCTGGCACGCGTGGGATCTGAACTGAGCGCCCCGGCCACCAACTCCCAGTGGCCGTCAAGCCGGGCAGCCATCCGATGAACCGCGCCGATGAACGCCCCTTGACCGCCACCGACCATGCCAAGCTTTAGTTTCTTCATCACGCAGTCCCCAGCATGGCTTTGATCCGACCAGCGTCCGTGTCGCCGCCTGCGAAATCGTCAAACGCCTTGTCGGTCACATCGATAATGTGACGGGAGATGAACGGAGCCCCCTCGATAGCGCCTTGTTCCGGTGATTTGAGACAGCATTCCCATTCCAGCACTGCCCAGCTGTCGTAACCATGGGTGGCAAGGCGGGAAAAGATGCCGGCAAAATCCACTTGACCGTCGCCCAAACTGCGAAAACGACCCGCGCGTGAAATCCAAGGCTGATAACCTGAATAAACCCCTTGGCGTCCGTCCGGATTGAACTCGGCGTCCTTGACGTGAAAGGCGCAGATACGCTCATGGTAGATGTCGATGAAGGCCAGGTAGTCCAGTTGCTGCAGCAGGAAATGCGACGGGTCATAGTTGATCCGGCAGCGATTGTGTTGATCCAGCGCGTCAAGGAACATTTCGAATGTGGCGCCGTCAAAGACGTCTTCGCCCGGGTGGATTTCAAATCCGACATCCACTCCGTGCTCTTCGTAAACATCCAGGATTGGGCGCCAGCGCCGGGCCAGTTCGGCAAATGCCTCGTCGATCAGACCCGCCGGCCGCTGTGGCCAAGGATAGAGAAACGGAAAGGCCAACGAGCCTGTGAAGCTCACCGAAGTATCCAGGCCAAGCCTGCGGCTGACTTTGGCAGCCTTTTTCAGCTGCTCTGTCGCCCACTGTGTTCGTGCGGTCGAATTACCCTGCAAGGATTTGGGCGCAAAGGCGTCAAAGGCAACGTCATAGGCCGGGTTCACGGCCACCAATTGGCCTTGCAGGTGGGTCGAAATCTCAGTGATCTCGACACCGGCATCAGCGCAGACCCCTTGGACTTCCTGGCAATAAGTGTCGCTTTGAGCCGCTTTATCCAGATCGAAAAGACGCGCATCAAATGTGGGTATCTGGACCCCTTTGTAACCAAGACCTGCGGCCCATCCGACAATAGATTCCAGCGAGTTAAACGGTGGTTCATCTCCGGCGAACTGCGCCAAAAACAGCGCCGGCCCCTTGATTTTTCCCGGCATTATTCTCTCCTTGACATGTGCGTGATTGTCAGGCGCATGTGTTATGCGCCAGCGGCCTTTAGATTTTCCGATTGCGGCGATACCCGTCCTTCATTGCAGCAACTCTCTTGCCTCTGCCGGAGAAAGCGGCGCCGGCCGATCGCATCGCGTCGATATGTCGATAAATGCCCCCTCTTCGCCGGAGCGAAGGATAGCGGTCATCACCTCGACCACATGCAACGCAAACACACTGTTGCAGCGATGTGTTTGCTCTTCGATTATGGCGCTGGCCATGTCGGCCAGACCAGCGGCGCGGTAATTGGCGTTTGGTCTTTCGTTGACCCGTGCAAACGGGTGATCCCACTTCGGAACCTTAGCGAACTTCCCGCCGGAGGTGACTTTCACTTCTCCCCCGAAGAAATTCGGATCCGGCACATAAAGCGTACCTTCGGTACCGTAGAGCTCCATGTTGGAGTGCCCGTGGTGCTGCACGTCCCAAGACGTGCCGTATAAGATCTGCGCGCCGGTTTCGAATGACAGAAGGGCGTGTACGGTGGTCGGCGTTTCCACCTTTATCTTCTCTCCGCGCCGCGGTTTGGATGTGATGGTGCGATACTCGGTTGCGGCGGACGTGATGGCCGCCACCCGATGAACGGATCCCAGGAGCTGTACAAGGTTCGAGATGTAATACGGCCCCAAATCAAGGACCGGACCTCCACCCGGCTTGAAGAAGAAATCAGGATGGGGGTGCCACATTTCCATGCCGGCGCTTTGCACGAAACACGTGCCGGATGTCACTTTGCCCACTGCACCATCATCGATCAACTTACGGGCCAATTGATGAGCGCCGCCCAGAAACGTATCCGGTGCCGAGCCGATGCGCAGACCTTGTTCCTTGGCGATTGCGGTCAGATCAAGCCCTTCCTGAAGGCTCAGTACAAATGGCTTTTCCGAATAGACGTGCTTTCCGGCCTTCAGTGCCTGTTTCGACACCTCGAAATGGGCGGAGGGAACCGTCAGGTTCACAACGATGTCAATATCGTCGGCAGCCAACAGATCTTCGACGCCCTGCGCGCGGAGGCCGAATTCCCTGGCCCTGGTTTGGGCGGCCTTCGCATTTACGTCAGCGCAGGCACGTATTTCGATCCCTTTGAAGAGCGGCGCAAGGCGCATGTATGCCGCCGAGATATTGCCGCAGCCCATCACGCCGATACCGAGCTTGTTCATGGTGTCTCCTCAGAAGCTCTTGAAGGTTTCGATGGAATTCCGGGCAAACCGAGCATCATCTGACGGGTTGTCGTGCTCCATGATAAAGAGGGTGACCCCCTTTCTGCGCAGACTTGCGGTCAGCCCGGCCCAGTCCACAATTCCATGGCCGAGATCGGACCAGCCATCTTCGTCCGCATTCAGGCCATCGGGTGCTATGTCCTTGACATGTGCGGCGGTGATCCGGTGGCCGTATGTTTCGATCCATTCAACCGGGTCTGCACCACCGCGGATGATCCAGGCGATGTCAGCTTCCCACTCCAGCGCGGGATCAGCCTCAAGAAGGATCCGCATCGGGATGCCGCCATCCTCCAATGGTCTGAACTCAAAGTCGTGGTTGTGCCAGCCGAAACCAAAACCCGCATTTCTGAGTTTGTCTCCGATGGCCGACAATCTGGCAGCGAAATCGGTCCAGCCTGCCGTGTCACGCGCCCGATCCTCTTCTCCGAGATAAGGCGCAAAGATCTTCTGCACTCCAAGCAGCCTTGCCTGAGCCACCGTGGCGTCGAAATCGTCTTCCAGCGCCTCGATGCTGAAATGCCCCGAGGGCATGGACAGCCCGTTCTCATCCAGCAACTGGCGAAACCTTACCGGGTCATCGTAGACTGCGCCGAAACCCTCGACTTGCGTGTAACCAAGCGTAGCCAGAGTCTCTATCACGTTGGACCAGGGCGTAAAATTTCGTGACGAGTAGAGCTGATAAGAGACGCTCATTTAGGATTCCTTTCCGGGTCCAAGACGTTTCAAAGCCGGTTTTCACTGGTCTTGGAGAACAGGTTGACGAGATTGGCGTTGAAACCGAGAGGCAGGTCAGCGCCCGGTTCGATCGGCGTTTGTCCGTCCAGACGCGCCCAGACCGATTGACCCGCAACGTCGCACCGCACCAATGTGTCGGAACCAAGTGGCTCGACCAGGTCGACGGTTGCCGGCAGCCGCACCTGAGCAGTCGCGGCCTGATCACCGGTCAGAATATGTTCGGGACGAATACCAAGCAGGGTGGCACCAGCTGACGGAGTTGCAGCAAACTCGTAACCTTCGACCGAGAAATCACCCTGCGGGCACGAAAATGCCGTTCCCGATAACGTGCCGTCAAAGAAATTCATGGTGGGCGAGCCTATGAATTCGGCAACGTACTTGTTCGCCGGGCGGTTATAGATCTGGTTCGGGGTATCGAGCTGCAGGATCTTGCCGCCCTTCATGATCGCGATACGATCCGCAAGTGTCATCGCCTCGATCTGGTCATGAGTCACGTAGATCATGGTATTGCCAAGCGTCTGGTGTAGTTGCTTGATCTCGACCCGAAGCTCGGCGCGCAGCTTTGCGTCCAAATTGGAAAGCGGTTCGTCAAACAGAAACACCTCGACGTCCCGAACCAGAGCCCGACCAATGGCGACGCGCTGGCGCTGGCCGCCAGACAAGGCGCGCGGTTTGCGCTTGAGTAAAGGTTCGATCTGAAGTGTCTTGGCCGCTTGCGCTACCTTTTCGGTGATCTGCTCTCGTGACACCCCCGCGTTTTTCAGCCCGAAGCTGAGATTACCTTCGACGGTCATCTGCGGATAGAGCGCATAGGACTGGAAGACCATGCCGATGCCTCGGTTAGATGGCTCCTCCCAGGTCACGTTGCGTCCTCCAATGTGAATCTGGCCGTCCGTGACATCCAACAAACCGGCGATGCAGTTCAGCAGGGTGGATTTGCCACAGCCAGAAGAGCCTAACAGCACCAGAAACTCGCCCTTGGCGACGTCCAGATTGAGATCCTGAAGAACGTTGATTGCGCCAAAGCTAAGGTCGAGGTTCTTGATGGCGATATTTGTGTCCATTATGATCAACCTTTCACAGCGCCGGCAGCAATGCCGCGCACAAACAGTTTTCCGGAAACGAAATAGATGATCAGCGGCACCAGCCCCGTAAGCAGGGTTGCGGCCATGTTGACGTTATATTCCTTGATACCCTGAACCGAGTTGACGATGTTGTTCAGTTGCACCGTCATCGGGTAAGTGTCTGGCTTTGTGTAGATCACACCAAAGAGAAAGTCGTTCCAGATGCCGGTGACCTGCAGGATGATCGCGACGACGAAGATCGGCAGTGACATCGGCAGCATGATGCGAAAGTAGATGCCCCAGAAACCGGCTCCATCGATGCGTGCAGCTTTGAACAGCTCCTCTGGAATTGCCGCGAAATAGTTGCGGAACAGAAGTGTCAGGATCGGCATGCCGAAGACCGTATGAACCAGCACCAGCCCACCGAGTTTGCCCATAAGGCCGATCTCGCGGAGGATGATCACCAACGGGTAAAGCATGGTTTGATAGGGGATGAATGCCCCGATGATGAGGATGGTGAAAAACAGCTCGGAGCCGCGGAATTTCCAGTTTGCCAGCGCGTAGCCGTTCACCGACGCCACCGCTATGGACAGTATCACCGAGGGTATGAGGATCTGGACCGAGTTCCAGAAGCCACGCGATAGCCCGTCGCAATTGATCCCGGTACATGCTTCGGCCCAGGCCTTGACCCAGGGCTCGAGCGTGACCTCCACCGGCGGGCTGAAGATGTTGCCAAGCCGGATCTCTGGCATGCCCTTGAGCGAGGTCACGACCATCACGTAAAGCGGCAGCAAATAGTAGAGCGATACCACAAGCAAAGTGCCATAGAGCATGATGTTTGCCGGACTCAAACGACGGCGCGGCTTTGGTCCTCTGGGACCGTCAAACGAGAGCTGGACGTCAGTCACGTTTCTTTCCCCCGAACTCGAGATACGCCCAGGGCACGAGGATGATGATGACCGAAACCAGCATCATGGTGGAGGCCGCAAAACCTTGCCCGAGATTCTGCGCCCGAAACATGTAGTTGATCACGTATTTCGCAGGCACCTCCGAGGCGATGCCTGGGCCGCCGTTGGTTTGTGCGACAACGAGGTCATAGAGCTTGATGATGCCCGAGGCGATCAGCACGAGCGCGGTGATGAACACCGGGCGCATCATGGGGATGATTACGCGGATATAGGTCTTCCAGGTGGGAATGCCGTCAACCCGCGTTGCCTTCCAAATGTCCTCGTCGATTCCGCGCAGTCCCGCGAGCATTATCACCATGATCAGCCCGGTGCCTTGCCAGAGACCGGCAATCAGGATGCCAAAAATCACGATGTCCGGATTGTTCAGCGGGTCGAACGTGAAGCTTTGCCATCCAAGGCTGCGCACCGTGTTCTGGATACCGAAGTCAGGGTTCAGGATCCATTGCCAAGCCAACCCCGTGACCACGAAGGACAAAGCAAAGGGATAGAGAAAAATCGTCCGGAACACCGCCTCCCCACGGATTTTGCGATCCAGAAGTGCAGCCAGGAAGAAGCCAATGGACAGTGTCAGGATCAGAGAGCAAACCCCATAGATCGCGAGATTTTCGATGGAAACAAGCCATCGCCGGGTGGACCAAAGCCGCTCGTATTGGTCGAAGCCAACGAATTTGAGCTTGGGCAACAGTCGGGAGCCTGTAAAGGAATGCAGAACCGTCCAGGCGGTTCCGCCGACAAAGACGACCAGAGCCGTCAGGATCATCGGAACAGATGCGATTTTGGCGCTTAAGTTCTTGAATACGGAAAGAGGCTTCCGGGCCGACTCCATTTTCACCCTCCCTGGACACGAGTTTTTCCGGAGCAGGTGCGCCAACGGTACAGCGCACCTGCGTCAGGAGTAATCAATCGGCCGAAGCAACAATGCTTGCGTAGCGCTCCTGAGCGTCTGCAGCGCTCATGTCTGAGGTCCAGAACTCGGCCATAAGATCTTCAATCTGGGTCTGCGTATCCGCGCTCAGGTTCATGTCTCCTGACGGAAGGACATTCCCCTTAGCGAGAATTTGCAGACCCTTTTGCATGCAGTCGTTCGCTGTCGAGAGGTCAATGTCGCCACGGACCGGCAGCGACCCCTTCTTCAGGTTGAAAGCGACCTGAACCTTGGGTGACACAATAAGCGAGGCCAGTTCCAGTTGCGCCGCTTTGATGTCATCGTCTTCGATAACCGGGAAATAAAAGGCATCTCCACCGGTATCCAGAATTTCATTCACGCCGAGCCCTGGAAGACAGGTATAGTCGGTTCCGGCAACCTGCCCGGCAATCTGGAATTCACCCTGCGCCCAGTCCCCCATGATCTGGCCGCCAGCTTTGCCGGTAATGACCATGTTTGTGGCCAGGTTCCAGTCCTGGACGTTGGAGGAACGGGCAAGTTCGCGGGCGTCGGCGGCGGCCTGAAACACTTTTGCGTATTCTGGCCCGGCTGCGACCTCTGCATCCTTGTCGACCAGAACCTTGCGCCAGGCGTCAACACCGGCAATGGCAATCTGCAACGTGCCAAAGGCCAGATTTTGCTGCCAGCCTTGCTGGCCCATTGCCAATGGCACTATACCGGCTTCTTCCAGTTTGGGTGCCGCAGTAACAAACTCCGCCCAGTTTGCTGGCACATCAAGACCGGCTTGCTCATACGCGCTGTGGCTAAGCCATAGCCACTGGGCTGAATGGATATTGACCGGCGCGCAGTATATGCGGCCCTCATAGGTGCAGGCATCAAGCAATGAAGGCGGGTTGACGATGTCCCGCCAGCCTTCCTGTTCCGCCAATTCGGTCAGGTCTGTGAGAAGGCCTGCCTCGATCAACTCTTCCGCCTGGCGACCATGATTTAGCTGCGTTGCGCCCATCGGATCGCCACCGAGAATGCGGCTGATGATGATCGGGCGGGCTGTACCTCCGGACCCGGCGATAGCGCCGTCGACCCAATTGTGTTCCGTGTCATCGAAGGCTTTCGCCAGTTCACTGACGGCCGCGGCCTCGCCTCCGGACGTCCACCAATGGGTGACCTCCAAGTCCGCTGCGGCAACCGATGTGGCAGCGCAAAGTGTACTGGTGGCTATCAACGTCTTCCGAATTGCTTTCATCTTCTCTCCTCCCTGATCGGGCCCAATTCTCAACTTGAGCCTGGGCCTTGCCCGCCTGGTTCACGCAAGAGCGGCGCTGTAATCGATTACATTTGAGGTCGAATCGCCTTGCATGTAATCGATTACATAGATAATCATGTCTTGTGGAAAGCTGTCAAGCGCCCCTTGATGGGAAAACCAGAAGGTCTTTGATGCCCAGACGAGAACCAGAAAAATCAGTTACAGTACAAGATGTTGCGCGACAGGCCGGCGTGTCGGCGGCAACTGTCAGCCGCACGATCAGTACGCCGGAAGTCGTCAGTGAGCAGACCCGGGATCTGGTTCTCGAAGCCATTCAGCATACCGGATACCGAGTCAATCAGGCTGCACGCAACTTGCGCAAAAAGAGGTCGGGTGCAGTTCTTGTGCTTGTACCCAATCTTGGAAACCCGTTCTTCTCGCAAATCCTTGCCAGTTTGAATGCGACATTCTCCAATGGCGGGTACTCAGTTCTGATCTCCGACTCGAACGTGCAGGAATCACCGGGGCGCCAGGTGGTCGACTATTTGCTTGACGGAAGGGTTGACGGGGTCGTCTGCCTGGATGGCTCTCTCACGAATGACGATCTCGAACAATTCCGTTTGAACGGCCTGGAGAACCGCATCGTTTTTGCCTGCGAATGGCTCCAGGATGCCCCTTACCCGTCGGTGCGAAGCAACAATCGCGAGGGTGCGATAATGGCGGTCGAACATCTCTATGAGTTCGGCCATAGAAAGATTGCCCACATCACTGGGCCGCGCGGAAACGTCCTTACGGCAGCACGGCGTGAAGGCATGCTGCACGCCCGTCGCGAGCTGGACCTCCCGCTGAGAGATGAATGGATCATACGTGGCGATTTTTCGGTGCAGTCAGGGTGGAAGTCGGGTGACGATATCTTGAAAATGAAGGAGCGCCCCACAGCAGTTTTTTGTGCTTCCGACATGGTTGCGCTTGGCCTGATTGCACGTCTAAACGCAGCGGGCCTTTCGGTGCCTCAAGACATGTCGGTTGTTGGGTTTGACGACATCGAACTGGCGGCATTCAGCCTTCCGTCCCTGACCACGATACGCCAGGACCGTAGCGCCCTGGGAGAGCAAGCTGCGGGTCAACTGCTTAAACGGCTTGAAAACGATGGAGAGCTTAGCGCTGCGTGCGAGATTAAAACGATCGACGTAACCCTGATCAGCAGAGATAGTTGCTCGGCGCCCGTGGCCAACCCCACTTAAGTGGTCCGTTGCGATTGGTAGTACGGGCGTGGATTGAAGCTTTGCCGTCTTCGGCTCAACGAAAGGCATATCAGGCTGACGTGCCGCAGTGACGATCGCCTCGGCACCAGCATGATCATTCTTATACCGATTGGCGAACTTGCCGGTGTCATAGTGCTTGCTCTCTCTCTTTGGAACATGAGCCTGGACGCCTTCCGCGACGAACTGTTTCAAGCGGCTCAAGGGCTGGCAGCTTGATGCCCTCTACAAGGAGCTTCTGGACCTCACCGATGCGGCGGATGCCTTCCGGGCCTTCGCCAAGTCGAAGAAGGGTGAGAAGTACGAGGCGATGCACAAGCTGTTCAACGATGCCGACCACCAGAAAGCGTTGGGCGTGACCGCCGAGCAGAAAGCCCGCATCGACGCTTGGGTTCCCGAGTGCTTCTGAAACCAGCAGAGCGCGAATGCGCCCTATCCCCGGCGGGAGATACAACCGTGTTCGATGTGACCCAATACAAACACACGACTTGGCCCGGGGTCAGTGAGCCAGTCGAGAACGCAGACCTCAGAGTGTTTTCGCTGGGCGCGGGCGTCCAAAGCACCACACTCTCCTTGATGGCTGCTCACGGTGAAATCGGTCCAATGCCCGACGCGGCGATTTTTGCCGACACCGGATGATTTAAACCGGGAAAAAATGACTGTTCCTAATCCGTTGATAAAAAATGAAATAATCCACGGCTGAAAACTCCCCATTCACTGATCTTCTTAATTAGGTCACTTGTGGCATTACCGATCGGACTTGCGAGCTGATAATCAGTCACAACGATAACCATGCTTTTAACATGTCAAATCGGCCTTAAACTTGCGCCTAATTATTCCAACGCACCCACATTTTGACCTTCGTGTTTTCTGGTCACGTCGCAAGTTGCATGAATTACGGGATACAACAGAGCGGATATTCAGTCGGAGTGCCATATTGATCGCAGTGGACTCAGAATTGACATTCACCCACACAAGAAGGCCCGCCGGTTTCGGCGGGCCTTCTTGTTGTGCGGCGGGGTGCGGCCCCGCCCCTTGGTCAGTGGATCACCGCGTCGTCCGGGCGGGGGCGGTCGGAGGTGCCGAGGCGGTCTCCGATGATCAGGCCGTCGGTGCCTGCGGTCACCGGAACGGTTTCGCCGTCCTTGACGTCTCCAGCCAGCAGCAGTTCCGCCAGCGGGTTCTGCAGGGCGCGCTGGATCACGCGCTTGAGCGGGCGGGCGCCGAAGACCGGGTCATAGCCTTCGTCGGCCAGCCATTTGCGGGCGCCCTCGTCCAGGTCCAGCGTGATCTTGCGGCCGGCCAGACGTTTGCGCAGGCGGGCCAGCTGGATGTCGACGATGCCGTCCATATCGGCGCGGGCGAGCCGGTCGAAGATGATGGTCTCATCCAGACGGTTGAGGAATTCGGGGCGGAAATGGGCCCGCACCGCATCCATCACGTCGCGCCGCGCGTCCGAGGCATCGGCGCCTTCGGGCAGCTGGCTGAGTGCCTGCGCGCCGAGGTTCGAGGTCAGCACGATCAGCGTCTGCTTGAAGTCCACCGTGCGGCCCTGACCGTCGGTCAGCACCCCGTCATCGAGCACCTGCAACAGCACGTTGAACACATCCGGATGCGCCTTTTCCACCTCATCGAACAGCACCACCTGATAGGGACGGCGGCGGACGGCCTCGGTCAGGACACCGCCCTCGTCATAGCCGACATAGCCCGGAGGGGCGCCGATCAGGCGGGCAACCGCGTGTTTCTCCATGAACTCGGACATGTCGATGCGGACCATCGCGTGTTCGTCGTCGAACAGGAACTCGGCCACGGCCTTGGTCAGTTCCGTCTTGCCCACGCCGGTCGGCCCGAGGAAGAGGAAGCTGCCCAGCGGGCGGTTCTCATCGTTCAGGCCCGCGCGCGCCCGGCGCACGGCATTGGCGACGGCGGTGACGGCGGTGTTCTGGCCGATCACGCGGGTGTGCAGCTGGTCCTCCATGCGCAGGAGTTTCTCGCGCTCGCCTTCGAGCATTTTCGAGGTCGGGATACCCGTCCAGCGTTCGACCACGCTGGCAATCTGTTCCGGGCGCACGGTTTCCTCGGCCATCATGCCGCCCTCTTCGCGGCTTTCGGCCTCTTGTAGCTGTTTTTCCAGCCCCGGGATGACGCCATAGGAGAGCTCCCCGGCCTTGGCCAGGTTGCCCTCGCGCTTGGCGATGTCCAGTTCGGCACGGGCCTTGTCGAGCTGTTCCTTGAGCGACTGCGCCGCGTTCAACTTGTCGCGTTCGGCCTGCCACTGGGCGGTCATCTCAGCCGAGCGTTCCTGCAGCTCGGCCAGATCCTTTTGCAGGGTTTCCAGCCGGTCCTTCGAGGCCGCATCGTCTTCGAGCTTCAACGCCTCTTCCTCGATCTGCATCTGCAGGATCTGGCGGTCGAGCTGGTCGAGCTCTTCGGGTTTCGAATCCACCTCCATGCGCAGGCGCGAGGCGGCTTCGTCCACAAGGTCGATGGCCTTGTCGGGCAGGAAGCGGTCGGTGATGTAGCGATGCGAAAGCGTCGCCGCCGAGACCAGCGCCGAATCCGAGACGCGGACACCGTGATGGAGTTCGTATTTCTCCTTGATGCCGCGCAGGATCGAGATGGTGTCCTCGACTGTGGGTTCGGTGACCATGACCGGCTGGAACCGGCGGGCCAGGGCTGCGTCCTTTTCCACGTATTTGCGGTATTCGTCGAGCGTGGTGGCGCCGATACAGTGCAGCTCCCCGCGTGCAAGCGCCGGTTTGATCAGGTTGGCGGCATCCATGGCACCGTCGGATTTACCGGCGCCGACCAGCGTGTGCATCTCGTCGATGAAGAGGATGATCTCGCCTGCGGCCTCGGTGACCTCGGTCAGGACTGCCTTGAGCCGCTCTTCGAACTCGCCGCGGTATTTGGCACCGGCGATCAGCGCGCCCATGTCGAGCGCGAGCAGTTTCTTGTCGCGCAGACTCTCGGGCACATCGCCGTTGATGATGCGCAGGGCCATGCCCTCGGCAATCGCGGTCTTACCGACGCCGGGTTCCCCGATCAGGACCGGGTTGTTCTTGGTGCGGCGGCTGAGCACCTGCATCGAGCGGCGGATTTCCTCATCGCGCCCGATGATCGGGTCGATCTTGCCTTCGGCCGCCGCCTCGGTCAGGTCGCGCGCGTATTTCTTGAGTGCGTCATAGCCCTCTTCCGCCGACGCGGTATCGGCGGTGCGGCCCTTGCGGATGTCGTTGATCGCTTCGTTGAGTTTCTGGGCGGTCACGGCACCGGCGTCCAGCGCCTCCTTGGCCTTGGATTTCACCATGCAGAGGGCCATCAGCACCCGTTCGACCGGGACAAAGCTGTCGCCTGCCTTCTTGGCGATCTTTTCGGCCTCATCCAGCACCTTGGCGGTCTGGCCGTCCAGATAGACCTGACCGGCATCGCCGCTGACTTGCGGGATCTTGGACAGCGCCACATCCAGCGCCTCGACCACGCGGTTGGGCGCGCCGCCGGCACGGGTGATCAGGTTGCTTGCCAGCCCCTGGTCGTCATCCATCAATGCTTTGAGAATATGTTCGGGCGCCAACCTCTGGTGCCCCTCGCGCAATGCAATCGTCTGCGCCGCCTGCACGAAGCCTCGTGCCCGCTCGGTGAACTTCGACAAGTCCATCTTTCTCTCCTTTTCCAAGCGCCCAAGGTCTCTGCGCCCGCTTGGCGGCACGCGTCGGTCTGGGCCTCGCATTCAATCTGGGAGATATCTTTGACGGTTCAAGAGGCTAAGGCACAGAAACCAGCCCTATATTTGCGGTATCGTGTAGACCGTGTAACCGCCCGTCTCGGCCACTTGCTGCGCGCCGTAAGCCTCGACCAGAGTTTGCGCGGCGGTGCTGCCGGTCGGGCAAGAAACCAGATCGGCGGTGTGATCCAGAAATTCTGCGGTAAAGGCGGTTTCGCCGGTCAGCTGGCACCAGTCATCCCCGGCCCGGTAGCCGCGCACAAATTTCAGATCGTCATTTGTCGGGTCCGGTGCGGCGCCTCTTTCCCATTCCGGAGCCTCGTCACAGGCCCCTATGGCCAGCAGCACTCCAAGCAAAGCCAGCTTTCTCATGTTCTGTCCCCCGTATTGAACA
Source organism: Ruegeria sp. HKCCD8929 (assembly GCF_013031405.1). Lineage (GTDB taxonomy): Bacteria > Pseudomonadota > Alphaproteobacteria > Rhodobacterales > Rhodobacteraceae > Ruegeria. The sequence continues at coordinate 24,036 of NZ_WPZY01000009.1, forward strand.
AGCGTCTCAAGTGCGGGTACCATAACACAAGTCATCAGCGCGCCACGCATGGACAGATCGCGCCAAACCCGCTAGGACGCAAGCGTTTGTCAAAAAGGAGCCCGCCGAATGTCCGATGACCGCCTGATTGTCGCCCTTGACGTGCCCAACGCCCTGCAGGGGCTGGCGATGGCCGAAAAGCTGGGGGACAGCGTGTCGTTCTACAAGATCGGGCTGGGGATGCTGACCGGGGGCGGGCTGGCGCTGGCCAATGAGCTGAAACAGGACCACGGCAAGCGCATCTTTCTGGACATGAAGCTCTTTGACATCAGCAACACGGTTGAGAATGCGGTGCGCGGGCTGGCGCAGTTCGATCTGGATTTCCTGACCGTGCATGGCGATCCGCATGTGGTGCGGGCGGCCAGGGAGGGCGCGGCCGGCAAAGACCTGAAGATCCTTGCGGTGACGGTCCTGACCTCGCTGAACCGCGCCGATCTGGATGCGGGGCTGATCAAGCCGGGCGAGGTGCAGGAGCTTGTGCTTGAGCGTGCCGCCCGGGCGTTCGAGGCCGGGGCGGATGGCGTTATCGCCAGCCCGCAAGAGGCGGCCTTGATCCGTGTCTTGCCCGAAGCGGAGGGCCGTCTGATCGTCACCCCCGGTGTGCGCCCGGCTGGGGCGGCGGCGGGTGACCAGAAACGGGTGGCAACCCCGGCCCAAGCGATCGGCGACGGGGCGGATCACATCGTGGTGGGACGCCCGGTCTATCAGGCTGCCGATCCGAAGGCGGCGGTGGCGGCGATCCTGGAGGAGATGGGGTCGCTGCAGGTGCATTGAGGTCGACACGACGGGCGGGCCGAACCAACCGCAGTTGACGATATCGCAGAACAGAGGGCAGCGCCCGACCGTGGGTGGGCGCTTCTGCCGATGGCGGTTTGCACTTTATGGCGCCGCCACATCCAGCGCATGTGCGGGTCACAAACATCAACATAGCGCCCGCCCATAGGGGCGGTCGGGCGCTGCCCGGCGGCACTGCGTGCCTTGATTCCGGGCTGGGTGCTTGAGCCGAACAGCCTCGTTTCTCCTCACTGGCCACGCCAATCCACCCTGTGCCCGCAAAAGCACATGATACAGGCAGGTTTTGGGGTGCGGGAAATCCGGACTACCACCAAGAGCGTTTTTGAGCGATTCTAAGACTGAGACACTCCCCAACGAACCGTCTCTTCCTGTGGTTCGTTACCTCCCCCCCGCCCACTTTGCGGGGGGATTTTCTGAGAAGACAGTGATTTACCCGGAGCCGCGCCGGTCAGGCCGACGCGGTCTGGCGGCGCAGGATCAGGTAGCGCCGGATCTGATCGGCGAAATGCGGCACCGCCTTGGGGTGATCGGCATATTCCTCGGGCGGCATCAGGCGCCAGCCCTGCCCTTCTGAGCCGAAGCGAACCCGGTCCACCGTTTCCGGCGGCAGGTGAGCCACGAAGAACCAAACATCGCCGCGCGGGCGGTGATAGGCGTTGCTCCAGGCAATATCGTCGGCACTGAGGCTCAGTCCGACCTCTTCGAGGGTCTCGCGCAGGGCACAGTCGAGCGGTGCCTCGCCATCCTCGCGCCCGCCACCGGGAAAGTCCCAGTGATCGGGATAGGGAATGTCGGGGTTGTCGTCCCGGCGGATCACCAGCAGATCGGGGCCCATGAAAAGGGCGATTTTCGCGCCTGAAAACTCCATGAAGGACTGCCTTGCCTTTGAACGATGCCGCGACTCGGGTTAGATATGGGCCGCTTATACCCCGAAACGAAACCTCATGCGCGTAAAAGAGTTGATGCCCGGCCTGTGTCGCGACTGCCTGACCTGTTTTGACGATGCACGGCGCTGTCCCGACTGCGGCAGCCCGAGGGTCACGCTGCATCCCGAGCTGTTCGATCTGAGCATCGCGCATATGGATTGCGACGCCTTCTATGCCTCGGTGGAAAAGCGCGACAATCCGGAGCTTGCGGGCAAGCCGGTGATCATCGGGGGCGGCAAACGGGGCGTGGTGTCGACCGCGTGTTATGTGGCGCGCATCCGGGGCGTGCGCTCGGCGATGCCGATGTTCAAGGCGCTGACGCTGTGCCCCGACGCGGTGGTGATCAAGCCGCGCATGTCGGTCTATGCGGCGATCTCGAAACAGATCCGGGCGATGATGGATGAGCTGACGCCGGTGGTGGAGCCGCTGTCGCTGGATGAGGCATTCATGGATCTGTCCGGCACCGAGCGGCTGCACGGCGCGCCGCCTGCGGTGATGCTGGCGCGGCTGGTCAGGCGGATGAAGGATGAGTTGGGGCTGACCGGCTCGATCGGCCTGTCCCACAACAAGTTCCTGGCCAAGGTGGCCTCGGATCTGGACAAGCCGCGCGGGTTTTCGGTGATCGGTCAGGCCGAGACGGCGGAATTTCTGCATGACAAGCCGGTGCGTCTGATCTGGGGCATCGGCCCGGCGGCGCAGGAGTCGCTGGAGCGCGCCGGTATCCGCACCTTCTCCGACCTCCTGCGCTGGGAGCAGGAGGCGCTGACCGCGCGGTTCGGCTCGATGGGCTATCGGCTGTGGCATCTGGCGCGGGGGCAGGACCGACGGAAAGTGTCGGCACATGAGCCGATGAAGTCGATCAGCAACGAGACCACGTTCTTCGAGGACACAGCCAACCCGGATGTGCTGGACGGGCATTTGTGGCGGATGGCCGAGAAGGTCTCGGACCGGGCCAAAGCCAAGGAGTTGGCCGGGCGGGTGGTGACGCTGAAGCTGAAGAAGGCCAATCATAAGATCCTGACCCGGCGGGTGTCGCTGCGGGATCCGACACAGATGGCCGACCGGATTTATCGCACCGCGCGGGGGCTGTTCGATCAGGTGGGCGATGAGGGGCCGTACCGGTTGCTGGGCTGCGGCCTGTCAGATCTGTGCGATGCGGAGCAGGCGGATGTCTCGGGCGATCTGCTGGACCCCGGCGCCTCGCAGCGGTCGGGCGCCGAGCGGGCCACGGACGAGATCCGCAAGCGGTTCGGGACGGATGCGATCCTGAAAGGACGGGCGCTGCGGTAGCGGCCAAAGCCCGGTGGGAGCAGTTACTCGGCGGCCAGCGGAACCTCGTCCCGCCCGATCCCCGCAATCTCTTCGATCACGCTGCGCAATGCGGTGCGGAAGGTGTTGAAATTGGCATTGGGCAGGATGCGCTCTTCGTCGATATAGAGCGAGCGGTCAATCTCAACCTGCACCGCGTGCTGATGCCGGGACGGGCGGCCATAGGTCTGGGTCACATAGGCGCCCGCAAAGGGCGTGTTGCGGGTGACGTTGAACCCGGCGGCGGCAAAAGCGGCCTCGATCCGGTCCACGACATCCGCGCTGGCCGCGGCACCGAAGCGGTCGCCCAGCACGATCTCGGGGCAGGACGTCTTGCCACGGGCGAGGCCGGCGACCGCCTCATGCGGCATCGAATGGCAGTCGATCACGATGGCTTGCCCGAACGCATCGAACGACTCGGTCAGAAGCGATTGCAGCCGCGCGTGATAGGGCCGCCAGTAGGCGTTGATCCGACGCTGCGCCTCGGACATCGGCAGTTTGCCGCTGTAGATCGCGCGCCCGTTTGCCACCACCCGTGGAATCACCCCCAGCCCCGAGGCCACCCGGGGATTGTGCCCGTGCTTGCGCGCGCCCTGCACCAGCGCCGGGTCCAGCTCCTCAACACTGCGGTTGAGGTCCAGATAGGCGCGCGGGACCGCCGCCTTAAGCAGCGGCGCGCCAAACTCGGCCGCCGGTTCGAAAAGCAGATCGACAAAGGCATCCTCGGACGACCGAATCGCGTGCCGGTCCAGAACCGAACGCCGCAGGAAGTCCTGCGGATAGTCGCGACCGCTATGGGGCGAGGAAAAAACCACGCAGGAGCTGCGGTCTGCCGGGGCACTGAGATGGTAGGCTGCGTTCTGCATGGTCACTCCTTGTCGGGAAGAAACATAGACCGGAAAATAGTTCTTCCAAAGCCCTTGATCCCCGCCGCGACTCCTTTTATAGACCCCTCCACCGGCGCGGAGTTCCGCGCCCCATTTCGTTATGGGGCAGGGCACGCAAAGGTTTCATGGGCGGTTAGCTCAGCGGTAGAGCACTTCGTTGACATCGAAGGGGTCACAAGTTCGATCCTTGTACCGCCCACCATGAATTCACTGTTTCGGCCCTTGCAAGAGGTCACCGGGGCACCCGCAACATGAAGGCGCTGGCCCGCGCCGAAGGAACAGGAGACAGGCCATGAAGGTCAAGAACTCGCTCCGCTCGCTGAAGAACCGGCACCGTGACTGCCGGGTCGTGCGTCGCAAAGGCCGCGTCTATGTGATCAACAAGACGCAGCGCAAGTTCAAAGCTCGTCAGGGCTGAGAACGTCGCATACCGAGATTTACGAAAGCCGCGCCTTCGGGCGCGGTTTTTCTTTTTGGGCCGTCGCAGAGAGTTGGATCCAACAGAGGGCCGCGCCCTCCCTCGGGTGGGCGCCCGCGACGAGTGTGGTCTGCGATTTATCCTGAAAGCTCCGAACGACGTTTGAGCGGCACATGACATCGCCAGTGCGCCCTCCCGTGCGGAAGGGAGGGCGCGGCCCGGCGGGCTTTGCCCTTGATTCCGGACCAGGAGGCCGGTGAACCGGGGCTGAGATGCGTCATTTCCGGTCACGTGTTATCCTTTGGCCAGAACAACGGAGCGGGGATGACATGTCGGGATCGGACATCAAGGTTCTTGTGGGCACCACCAAGGGCACGTTCATCGTGAATGGAGGAGCGGACCGGTCCGGCTGGACGGTCAAAGGCCCCTATTGCGATGGCTGGTCGATCAACCATGTGATCGGCGACACCGAGACCGGCACGCTGTGGGCCGGGGGTGGTAGCGACTGGCATGGCGCGGGGGTCTGGCGCTCGGACGATGGCGGTGAGAGCTGGGAGGTCACCCGGCTGACCAAGGGTGAGCAGGACGAGTGGGCCGCCAATGATCCGGGCTTTGCCGAGATGATCGGATGGACGGACGACCCGCTGCCCTTTGGCGACCGGTTCTCGCAGATCTGGTCGCTGCGCTATGCCCATGGCACGCTGCTGGCCGGGACCAAACCCGCCCGGCTGCTGGCCAGCCGCGATGGCGGGCGCACGTGGGAGACACTGGACGGTCTGACCAACCATCCTTCGGCGGACAGCTGGAACCCCGGCGGGGCGGGGCTGGTCCTGCATACCATCCTGTCCGATCCCGCCGATGCGCAAAAGCTGTGGGTCGGCATATCGGCCGCCGGGGTTTTTGCCACCGAGGATGGCGGCGAGACCTGGGAGCGGCGCAACCGGCTCTCGAACGCCGATGCCTGCAGGCATCATGACCATCCGGCGGCACCGCGGGACGGCGAGACCGGGCATTGCGTGCACAACATGATGCGGGCAAACGGGTCGGCGGATCTGCTCTATCAGCAGAACCACCACGGGGTCTGGCGCTCGGGCGACGGGGGCCGCAGTTGGGAGGATATCACAGAGGGCCTGCCCTCGACCTTCGGATTTCCGATTCATGTCCACCCCCGCGATCCCAACATGATCTGGACGCTGCCCCTGAACGGCGACAGCATCGGACGCTATCCGCCGGATGCGGCGGCGGCGGTGTGGCGGTCCTGCGACGGCGGGCAGAGCTGGCAGGACCACCGGCAGGGGCTGCCGCAAAAGGGCTGTTTCTTCACCGTGCTGCGTCAGGCGATGGCGGGCGATACGCGTGATCCGGCGGGGATCTATTTCGGCACCAACAGCGGCTCGGTCTTTGCCAGCACCGATGAGGGTGCAAGCTGGGACGAGGTGGCCCGGCATCTGCCGACCATTCTGGCGGTCGAGGTGCTGGACCAGGCGTAGAACCCGGCGCCCCATTCCCCATCGGCAGGAGCCCGCATGACCCGAGCACCCAATGTCATCCTGATCCTTGCCGACGATATGGGATTTGCCGATCTCGGCTGCACCGGGTCCGAGATCAGAACGCCCAATATCGACGCGCTGGCGCGGGACGGCGCGCTGCTGACGGCCATGTATAACTGCGCCCGTTGCTGTCCGACGCGCGCCTCGCTGCTGACCGGGCTTTATCCGCACAACGCGGGGATCGGGCATATGGGCGCCGATCTGGGCACCCCCGCCTATCAGGGGTTCCTGCGCAATGACGCGGCCACCATTGCCGAGCATCTGCGCGCGGCAGGCTACCGGACCGGCATGTCCGGCAAGTGGCATGTGGGCGGTGATTTCATGGCGCGCGAGGTCGACAGCTGGCGGGTCGGCGATATCGACCACCCCACACCGCGCCAGCGCGGGTTTGACCGGTTCTACGGCATCGTGGACGGGGTCACTCACTTCTTCTCGCCGCATTACATGCTTGAGGATGACGCCCGCGTCGAAACCTATCCCGACGACTTCTACTTCACGGATGCGATCACCGACAAAGCCATCGGGATGATCGAGGAATCGGTGGCGATGAAGCAGCCGTTCTTCCTGTATCTCGCGCATACCGCCCCGCATTGGCCGCTGCACGCCCATCCCGAGGATATCGCCCGCTATGACGGTGTCTACGACAAGGGCTGGGATGCAACCCGCACGGCCCGGCACGAGACCATGAATGCGATGGGGCTGTTTCAGACCAACTGGCAGATCAGTCCGCGCGACACGGACGTGCAGCCCTGGGTGGCGGAAACCAACCGCGACTGGGAAGCGCGCAAGATGGCGACCTATGCGGCGATGGTGGACCGGATGGATCAGTCCATCGGCACGCTGATTGCCGCGCTGAAACGGCTTGGGCAGTTCAAGGATACCCTGATCCTGTTTCTCAGCGACAATGGCGGCTGTGCCGAGTTCATGGCCGAGGATGGCTGGGCCAAGTTCTTTCCCGACACCACCCATGACGGACGCCGGATCGCGATGGGCAACCGCCCCGATGTCATGCCCGGCGATGCGCTGACCTATCAGAGCTATGACAGGCCGTGGGCCAATGTCTCGAACGCGCCGTTCCGGCTGTTCAAGCATTATGTGCATGAGGGTGGGATCTCGACTCCGTTGATCGCGCATTGGCCCCGCGGCTTTGCCCCGCAGGCGCCGGTGCATGCGGCCTGTCATGTGGTCGACCTCCTGCCGACGATCCTGGAGGTGACCGGCGCCGGGTATCTGAGCGAGCTGGGCGGGCACGCGATCCAGCCCTGTCAGGGTGAAAGCCTTGTGCCCCTGCTGCGCGGTCAGGCGTGGGAGCGCGAGCAGCCGATCTTTTTCGAGCATGAGGGCAACGCGGCGATCCGTCTGGGCCAGTTCAAGCTGGTGCGCCTGCATGGCAAGGACTGGGAGCTTTACGATATCGAGGCGGACCGGACCGAGTTGCACGATCTGATCCATGCCGAGCAGGACCGCGCCCGCGATCTGATCCGGCACTATCAGGACTGGGCGGACAAGACCGGCGTGCTGGATTGGAACGCCGCCCTGCCGCGATTGCTGGCGGCCTGGGAGATGGACAGCGCCGAAGGGTGACGCTTGCGACGATTTTGTCCGAGTAATTCTGTCGGAAATACTTGCATCCGGCGTGGAATCGTATAATTGAGCAAATCAGTCGGGTTATTGCCCGTTGCACAAGAGATACTGGGACACGCCATGCTGAAATCTTCCACCTGCATCGCTGCCGCGCTGACGGCGCTGATCGCAACATCGGCCGCCGCCGAGGGCGAGCTGAACCTCTATTCGTCGCGCCACTACGACACTGATGAGCGCCTTTATACCGATTTCGAAGAGGCCACCGGCATCACCATCAACCGCATCGAGGGCAAGGCCGACGAGCTGATCGCGCGGATGGAGGCCGAGGGCGCCAACTCGCCTGCCGACGTGCTGCTGACCGTGGACACCTCGCGCCTGGCACGCGCCAAGGAGGCGGGCATCCTGCAAGCCATCGACAGCACCACGCTGGAAGAGCGCATCCCCGCCAACCTGCAGGACGCCGACAACCAGTGGTTCGGCTTCTCGCAGCGCGCACGTATCATCTTCTACGACAAGAACGACGTGGCCAACCCTCCGGCAACCTATCTGGATCTGGCCAAGCCCGAATACAAAGGTCTGGTCTGCATCCGCTCGTCGACCAACACGTACAACCAGACGCTGCTGGCCTCGATCATCACCCATCACGGCGCCGAAGCCGCCAAGGACTGGGCCGCCGGCGTGGTCGACAACATGGCGCGCGAACCGCAGGGCGGCGACACCGACCAGCTGCGCGGTATCGTGTCGGGCGAGTGCGAGATTTCGGTGTCGAACTCCTATTACTACGCCCGGGCGCTGCGCAAGGACGTGAAGGGCCTGTCGGATGCGATTGACTCGGTGTCGGTGCAGTTCCCCTCGCAGGAAGCCGAGGGCGCGCATATGAACCTGTCGGGGGCCGGTGTGGCGGCACACGCGCCGAACAAGGATAACGCGGTCAAGTTCCTGGAATATCTCGCCGGTGAACAGGCGCAGGTCTATTTCTCGAACGGTAACGACGAATACCCCGCCGTCGCCGATGTGCCGCTGGCCGAGAACGTCTCGGCGCTGGGTGCGTTCAAGGCGGATGAGGTGAACCTGTCCGACGTGGCCAAGAACATCCCCGAGGCACAGAAGATCTTTAACGAGGTCGGCTGGAAGTAATCTGCCGGAAAATCAGGCAGTCTTGGGCGCAGAGGAATTCTCTGCGCCCTTTTCTGTTTGCTTTCCATTCCAGTTCAGCGCAGCATTTCCGGATATGAGAATCTATTTCGGATATGAGATATGCTGGATGACCTCTCCCACCGCCTGTCACTGCGGCTGAAGGAACTGCGGCAGGGGCGCGGCTGGTCGCTGGACCAACTTGCCGCGCAGAGCGGGCTGAGCCGGGCGACCCTGTCGCGCATGGAAAAGGGTGAGGTGAGCCCGACCGCCGAAAGCCTGGGACGTTTGTGTGCCGCTTATGGCCTGCCGATGTCGCGGCTGATGATGATGGTCGAGGAGACCTTTGCGCCCAAGGTGCCCTACGAGCGGCAGACCGAGTGGACCGATCCCGAGACCGGCTATACCCGCCGCTCAGTGTCGCCGCCTGCCGGGGGGCTGAGCGGTGAGGTGCTGGAATGCCACCTGCCGCCGGGTACGCGGATCGCCTATGACGCGCCTCCGAAACCGGGGCAGGAGCACCATCTGATCATGCTCGACGGGGCGCTGACCCTGACCGTGGATGGCGTGCCGCATGCGCTGAGCGGCGGCGACTGCCTGCGCTATCACCTGTCAGGCACGACCGAGTTCGTGACCGCTCCGGGCCGCGGAGCGCGGTACATGCTGGTGCTGATTTGATCCGGCGGTTGGAGCGCGCGGCGCTGCCGGAGGCGCTGGAGGATTTGACCGGCCTGTTGCGGGACTGCGTGCAGGCGGGCGCCAGCGTGGGGTTCGTCCTGCCCTTCCCGGTGTCAGAGGCGCGGGCCTATTGGGCGGACCAGGTGTTTCCATCCGTGGGGCGCGGGGTCGAGCTGTTTGCGGCCTGCTATGGTGGGCGGGTCGTGGGAACGGTGCATCTGGCCATGGCGGCGATGCCAAACCAGCCGCACCGCGCAGATGTGGCCAAGCTGCTGGTGCATCCCGACGCACGGCGGCAGGGGCTGGGCCGGGCCCTGATGCAGGCGCTCGAGGCGCGGGCGCGAGAGCTGGGCAAGACGCTGCTGGTACTGGATACGCGCAGCGGCGACCCCTCGCAGGCGCTGTATCAGGGGTTGGGGTTCCAAGTGGCCGGAGAGATCCCGAACTATTGCCGCAACACGTTCGAGGAGCTCTATGAGCCGACCACCTATCTCTATAAGGTGCTGGCGTGATCGGGGTTCTGGTCCTCGCCGTGATCGCGGGCGGCGCGCTGATCGCGGCGCAGGGGCCGATCTATACCCGCATGGCCGGGATGCTGGGCGGGCCGGTACAGGCGTCGATGCTGGCCTTTGCCGTTGGGGCGCTGGCGCTTTTGGCCTTGCTTGCAGGCCTGGGCGGCCCATTTCCCCGGCGCGCGGAGATGGCGGCGGTGCCCCTTTGGGTCTGGGCTGGCGGGTTGATCGGGGTCTATGTGGTGCTGGTCTCGATCCTCGCCGTGCCACGGCTGGGCGTGGCCTCGTACATGGTCTGCGTGATCCTGGGGCAGCTTGCGGCAAGCTATGCCTATGACCGGGCGGGAGCGTTTGGGATGGCGGCGCGGGAGTTCTCGGTGGCTAATCTGGTGGGGCTGGCAATGGTGGGTGCCGGGGCGGTGTTGGTGGTCTGGCGATGACACGGGCGAAGCCGCTTGCAAGCGGCTTAAGCGGTTTGCAAACCGCTTCAAGGCGTTTCCAAACGCCTTTTTCGCCAGCCGCTAACGGTTGCGCCCGACCTGACGGCAGATCAGGATCACCGGCAGCAGCCCCACGGCGAGGATGGCCAGCGATGGCACCGCCGCCCCTTCGAGCCTTTCATCCGAGGCCAGCCGGTAGGCCTGCACCGCCAGCGTGTCGAAGTTGAAGGGGCGCATGATCAGCGTCGCGGGCAGTTCCTTCATCACGTCGACAAACACGATCAGCAGCGCCGTCAGCAGCGAGGGCGTCAGGATCGGCAGATGCACCCGGCGCAGGGTGCCGAACGGGGTTTGACCAAGCGAGCGGGCGGCGGCGTCCATGTTGGAATGCACCATGCTCTGCCCGCCTTCATAGGCCCCCAGTGCCGCTGCCAGAAACCGCACCATATAGGCCGCGACCAGCAGCCAGATCGAGCCGGTGAGCAAAAGCCCGGTGGAGATGTCGAACGTCGCCCGCATCCACGCGTCCAGCGTGTTGTCGAAGGCGGCGAAGGGCACGATCAGGCCCACGGCGATGACGCCTCCGGGCACCGCGTAGCCGAGCCGCGCCAGATAAGCCGCTGTGGCCGAGTTGCGGCCCGGTTTCAGGCGCTGGAAGAACCCCACGCATATGGCAGCGCAGACGGTGACAAAGGCGGCGGTTCCGGCCAGTGTCAGCGAGTTGCGGATGAAGCCGACATAGCGCTTCGACAGCAAGTTCTGTTCCGAATCCATCCCCATCTGCACCAGGATCACCACCGGCAGCAGAAAGCCGAGCACCACCGGAATGGCGCACAGGATGAACGCGGCGACCGCCTGCCAGCCGTGAAGCTCGGACGCGGGCATCGCCGCGTGCCGCTTGCCCGACTGGTAGTATTTCGCCTTGCCGCGCTGGGTGCGCTCGATCACCGCAAGCAGCAGCGCGAAGCTGAGCAGGCACAGCGCCAGCTGCGCCGCCGCCGCCCGGTCGGCCATCGAGAACCAGCTGGTGTAGATGCCGGTGGCAAAGGTCTGGACGCCGAAATAGGCGACGGTGCCGAAATCGGCGATGGTCTCCATCACCGCCAGCAGAACACCGCCGGCAATGGCCGGGCGCGCCATCGGCAGCGAGACCTTCCAGAAAGCCGACCACGGGCTCGACCCCAGCGCGCGGGCCGCAAGGAAGGCGGTGGCGCTCTGCTGCAGGAACGCCGCGCGGGCCAGCAGATAGACGTAAGGATAGAGCACGAGGATCAGCATGATCGCGGCGCCCTCGGTCGAGCGGATCTCGGGGAACCAGTAGTCGCGCGGACCCCAGCCGGTCACCTGCCGGAGCGTGGATTGCACGATGCCGGGGTGATCCAGCACGAAAGTATAGGCATAGGCCAGCACGTAAGCGGGAAAGGCCAGCGGCAGAACCAGCGCGATCTCCATCAGGCGGACGCCGGGAAAGCGGGTCATGGTCACCAGCCAGGCCGCGCCCACGCCCAGACAGAAGGTGCCACAGGCCACCAGCCCCACCAGCAGCAGCGTGGTCAGCGCATAGCCGGGCAGCACCGTTCTGATCAGGTGCGAGATCGTGTCGGTGCCGCCGGTGATCGCCGCCAGCGCCACGGCCAGCATCGGCAGCAGGCAGGCCGCCGCCACGGCAAAGGCGATCCCGCCCAGCACCCGTGTTCCAAGCGCGTTGCGGTGGCGTGAGCCCTGTTCTGAATACTCGATATCGGCCATGGCGGGTCGGTTGCGGGATTGCCTTTGCCTCTTATTCGACCAGATTGGTCGGAAATACCAGTGCCCCTGCCGCGCAATCGCATGGCCAGGGCCAAAAAATGCCACCGCAGCAGAGCCGGGGCCGGGCCGAAAGCGTGCATGGATCTTTCGATTTCAGGATGCCCCGGACGGTCGGTTGGCCGGTATTCAGCGACGCGCTACTGATCTCGCTCTTTTCGATGATGATCGCGGACGGGCTTAATGGTCCCTGATCCCGGGCTCCTCGAAGAACGCGCGGATATCGTCGAAGACTTCGGGCCGGGACACGAACAGGACATGCCCATGGCCGGGATAGCCCAGGATGCGCGGGCTACCGAGCTTGCGGGCGAAGCGCCGGGTCTGGGTAGGGCGGAAAACCGGATCGCTGGTCCCGACAAAGAACCGGATCCGGTCGGCATCCAGCACCGGCACCGGAGGCAGGCGCCAACGGCGCAGATCGCGGGTCTGTGCGCGGCTGAGCGCAATGTCGGGCTGGATCAACCTGTCACGCTCCTGCTCGAGCAGCTGCGTGGCTCGTTTGCGCCGGTCGGGGTCGCGCAGCCCGTCGCGGCCGAACAGGAGGGTCTTGTAATACTCCAGCCAGACCCGGTTGAGGTCGAGACTGCCGCTGCGAAGAGCCGCCGCAAGGATATCGGCGGCACCGTTCAGCGCGGTGCGCAGGCCGCCTGCGTGCTCGACTGCTGAGGACATCGCCGCCACGCGGGTGTCGTCGCGATCGATCCCGGCCGCGGCGATCAGGGCGATGGGGGCGCCGGTCGAATAGCCGATCAGCCGGATTTTCTTGCCGGGGTGGCGATTGGCAAAGGCGGCGATCTCGGCCGCGGCCTGAGATATGACCAGATCGTAATTCGACGGCGCTCCGTCCATGCCGGGAAACCGGTAGTAGACCGGCGCATAGCCCGACGGCGCCCAGGACCGGACCGGGTCGAAGATCTGGCCGGGGGTCAAGACGCCCGGCAGCAGGAACACGATGCTGTGCGCCCGGGCCAGTTCTTCCTGCCGATAGACAAAAGGGTCGGGTGCGGATGGCGGCCGGGGATGCGGGGCGGAACAGCCCAAGAGCAGGCCCAGTATCGACAGAACCCTCATCACCCGCATCATCGCGCCGCCCCTGTCATCGGCCAAGGATACCTTGGATCGGGGCGATGGCAAGCGGGGCGGCCAGGGCCGAACCGGTCAGTCGTAGACGCGCTGATCCTCGATCACCAGCCCGTCCTTGGGCAGGGAGCCGGGGGCCACGACCTCGACCGCGCCTTTGAGCTTCAGTACCTCGACCACCGATCTGGCATAGGCGTCGTCATTGCCGCAGGGGCTTTCGATCTGGACGGTCATGGCGTCCATCTCGCCCTGGCGCGAGGCGATGACGCGGGCCTTGACGATCTCGTCGTGTTTCTCGACCAGCGCGGCCACTTGCTCGGGGCGCACGAACATGCCCTTGATCTTGGTGGTCTGATCGGCGCGGCCCATCCAGCCCTTGATCCGCATGTTGGTGCGGCCGCAAGGGCTCTGCCCCGGCATCATCGCCGACAGGTCGCCAGTGGCGAAGCGAATGAGTGGATAGTCGGGGTTCAGCGAGGTCACCACGACCTCACCCACCTCGCCGGGGGCCACGGGGGTGCCGGTGCCGGGGGTGACGATCTCGACGATGACGTGCTCGTCCACGATCATCCCCTCCATCGCCGGGCTTTCATAGGCGATGTTGCCCAGATCGGCGGTGGCATAGCTTTGCAGACAGGTAATGCCACGGTCGGCATATTCCTGACGCAGGGACGGGAACAGCGCCCCGCCCCCCACGGCGGCCTTGGAGAAGCTGAGCGCCACGCCCATCTCGTCGGCCTTGTCGAGGATCACCTTGAGGTAATCCGGCGTGCCCGCGTAGGCCGTACAGCCCACATCGCGGGCGGCGCTCACCTGCAGCTCGGTCTGGCCGGTGCCGGCGGGCAGCACGGCGGCACCGACAGCACGGGCGCCGTTTTCAAAGATCATGCCCGCAGGGGTCAGGTGGTAGCCAAAGCAGTTCTGCACGATATCGCCCTGCCCGATCCCGGCGGCGTGCAGGAACCGGCCCATGCGCCACCAGTCGTGATCCACCCCGCCCGGTTCATAGATCGGACCCGGGGACTGGAAGATATGCGCGAACCCATGCGCGGGTTTGACCGTGAAGCCGCCAAAGGGCGGATGCTCGGCCTGTGCTCGGCTAAGCTCGGACTTGCGCAGTACCGGCAGGGCGGCCAGCGCCTCGGGGCTGGTGACGGCGGCGGGGTCGGCATCTGCCAGCGCGGCAAAGCCGGGCGCGGCCTTGGCCCGCGCGATCTGTTCGGGCAGTGCCTTGGCTATGTCCGCCGCGCGTTGATCCGCGCTGCGGGTCTCGAGGGCATCATAGTGAACGGTCGTCATGACAAGTTTCCCTGAGCTGTCTGCTGAGCGGGTTTGGGAGGAAAGCGCCAGGCAAGGAGTATTCCGAAGCCGATGATCATGATGTGCGGAAGCAGCACCGTGCTGTTCCAGAACGCCTTGAGGTAACCTGACAGAGAAACCTTGTCGAAGCCGTTTGCCCAGGTTTCAAACCCTTGCAGTGGCTGTGTCGAGAGTTTCGACAATTCGACCTGCGGGTTTTGGACAACTTGACGCAAAACCTCTTCGATTTCGTCGATGCGCAGCAGATACCCATGCTGAAGCGCCTTCCACAAGGTGTCAAGAGCAAGGAACGGCAGGACCGAGCAGGCAGCGATCAGCACGGCCAGACGGCCCGGACGGTCGGGCGGTTTTGCAAGATAGGCCGCCAGGATCGACGCCATGCCGACGGTGACGCTCCACCCTTTAATCAGGAGGCTCTGATTGTTGTAATCCTCGTAGGTCTTCACGAGAAGCAGATACTCTTTTTCGTAGAGACCTATGAAATCCGCGAGGGTGACTGGATCTGTCATTGGCTCACAACCACCTCTTGCGGCGGCGGTAGGAGCGCACGTCGCGGAAGCTTTTGCGCCCCTCGTCCGACATGCCGAGGTAAAACTCCTTGACGTCCGGGTTCTCGCGCAGTTCGGCGGCGGGGCCGTCCATCACCACGCGCCCCGATTCCAGAATGTAGCCGTAATGGGCAAAGCGCAGCGCCACGTTGGTGTTCTGCTCGGCAAGCAGGAAGGATACGCCCTCTTTCTCGTTGAGGTCCTTCACGATGCCGAAGATCTCCTCGACCAGCTGCGGCGCCAGACCCATCGAAGGTTCGTCCAGCAGGATGGTCTCGGGCCTGGACATCAGCGCGCGGCCCATCGCCACCATCTGCTGCTCGCCGCCCGAGGTATAGCCGGCCTGAGAGCGACGGCGTTCCTTGAGGCGGGGGAAATAGTTGTAGACCAGTTCCAGATCCTGCTGGATGTTGGCCTTGCCGTCCTTGCGCGTGTAGGCGCCGGTCAGCAGGTTTTCCTCGACGGTCAGGTGTTCGAAGCAGTGGCGCCCCTCCATCACCTGGATCACGCCTTTCTCGACCAGATCGGCCGGGTCGCTTTCATGCACGCTCTGGCCGCGATACTTGATCGAGCCCTTGGTGACCTCGCCCCGTTCGGAATGCAGCAGGTTCGACACCGCCTTGAGCGTGGTGGTCTTGCCCGCGCCATTGCCGCCGAGCAGGGCGGTGATGCCGCCCTTGGGCACGGTGAGGCTGACGCCCTTGAGCACGAGGATCACGTGGTTGTAGATCACCTCGATATTGTTGACCTCAAGCAGGGTGTCGGCCTGCACGTCGGTGGTATTTGCCGCATCCAGCATCAGCGTTCGTCCTCATGCCTGTCCCTTGCAGGACTTGTCCGGTTCGGAGCGGCAAGGCACCTGCCGCCCCTGGTGTTTGTCCGTCCCGGCGCCGGGCCGGGGCAGGCTCGGCTTAATTGCAGCCCGCCGAGATGTTGTTTTCCGAGGCGTAGGCGCCGGAATCTTCTTCGATCAATGCACCGATCACTTCGCCATCGGTGGGTTTGAAGTCGGAGATCAGCGACCATGTCTTGTTGGCCGCATCCCACTGGGTCACACCAACCAGCGCGTCGCCGCCGTGGTTTTCGCAGGTAACCGAGAACGCCGGACCAAAGTTGGGCAGGCCCAGTTCGGTCATCTTGGCTTCGGTCATCTCCAGCGCTTCCATCCCGTCCCGCATCATTGCAGACGTGATGTCGGCGGTGCCGTGGATTTCCTGCGCCTTCTTGGCGGCTTCCGCCGCCAGCATCGCGGCATAGAGACCCCGGTTGTAGAGCACGGTACCGACCTGATCGCCCGCACCGGCCGCCTTGCCCGCGTCGATCACGTGGGTCTTGAGGTCTTCAAAGACCGGGAAGTCGGTGCCCACATTGTGGAAGGTCAACGCCTTGTAGCCGTTGGCGGCTTCGCCGGCGGGCATGACGTCATGCTCGGCGCCCGACCACCAGATGCCGATGAAGTTCTCCATCGGGAAGCGGATGTTCGCGGCTTCCTGCACCGCAACCTGGTTCATCACGCCCCAGCCCCACATCAGGACATAGTCGGGACGGTCACGGCGGATTTGCAGCCACTGCGACTTCTGCTCCTGCCCCGGGTGGTCGACCGGCAGCGCGACCAGTTCATAGCCGTGCTTCTTGGACAGTTCCTCGAGCGTGCGGATCGGTTCTTTGCCATAGGCCGAGTTGTGGTAGACCAGCGCGATTTTCTTGCCGCTCAGGTCGCCGCCGTTTTCGTCCAGCAGGTAGTTGACCGCGCCCGAAGCGCCATCCCAGTAGTTGGCGGGATAGTTGAAGGTGTGGCTGAACACGGTGCCGTTCTTGGCCGAGGTGCGGCCATAGCCCATCGAATGGATCGGAATATCATCCACCGTGGCTTTGGGAATCAGCTGATAGGTGATCCCGGTCGAGAGCGGCTGATAGACCAGCGCGCCTTCGCCCTTGGTGGATTCGTAGCACTCCACGCCTTTTTCGGTGTTATAGCCGGTTTCGCATTCGATCACCTTGATCGGAACGCCGCCGATGCCGCCATCGCGCTCGTTCAGCAGGGTGAAATAGTCGGCATAGCCATCCGCAAACGGGATACCGCCCGCAGCATAGGGGCCGGTGCGATAGCTGAGCGACGGGAACACGAGGTCGGCCATCGCCGGGCCTGCGGCCATCAGGGCGCTCAGCGCCACGGTTGCCAGTTTCTTGTTCATCGGGTTTCTCCTCCCTTGGTTTGTCCGATGTTGGGTCGGGGCTCTCCAGCGGCCCCCTTCGATGTCGGCGGCCCTAGTGCGGGAAGGGCCAGAGCCTGAGTTTTTCCTTGGCCACGCGCCACAGCTGCGCCAGCCCGTGCGGTTCGAGGATCAGGAACATGACGATCAGCGCGCCCACGATCACCAGCTGCAGATGCGCCACGATATCGGTGGGCCAGCCCAGCATGTCGGCCCCCACCACCTTGAGCACCACCGGCAGCAGCACCAGGAACGCCGCCCCGGCAAACGAGCCGAAGATCGAGCCCAGCCCGCCGATGATCACCATGAACAGCACCAGGAACGATTTCTGGATGCCAAAGGCCTCACCGACCTCGACCGCGCCCAGATAGACCGAGAAAAACAGCGCCCCCGAGACGCCGACGAAGAAGGAGCTGACGGCAAAGGCGGTCAGCTTGGCCTTGAGCGGGTTCACCCCGATGATCTCGGCGGCGATGTCCATGTCGCGGATCGCCATCCAGCTCCGGCCGGTGGTGCCGCGTGTCAGGTTGCGGGCGATCAGCGCGCAGACCGTCAGGAAGATCAGGCAGAACAAGTAGGTGGCCCAGGCCGGCGCGTTGGGGCCGGTGATGATGATGCCGAACACGTCACGCTCAGGCGCGTTGATCTGGCCCGAGGCCGAGTAGTTGTAGAACCACGGCACCCGGTTGAAGAGCCAGACAAGGAAGAATTGCGCCGCCAGCGTGGCCACGGCGAGGTAGAAGCCCTTGATCCGCAAGCTTGGCAGGCCGAACAGGACCCCCACCAGAGCAGTGATGCCGCCCGCAAGGATCACGTGGATGAACATGGAGACATCGGGAAGCGCGGTCATCAGCTTGTAGCAGGCATAGGCCCCCACGGCCATGAACCCGCCGGTGCCCAGCGAGACCTGCCCGCAATAACCCACCAGGATGTTCAGCCCGATCGCCGCGATGGCGTAGATCAGGAACGGCAGCAGCAGCGCGTTGGCCCAGTAGTCGTTGATGAAGAAGGGGATGATGCCAAAGGCTACGGCCAGCACGAAGTAATACCGGTACCGGTCGAACCTGATTGGAAAGGTCTGGCTGTCATCCCTGTAGGAGACTTTGAAATCTCCGGCTTCACGGTAGAACATGGCTTACTTTCCCCATTCTTCCTGCGCCCGCTCGCGGGCCGCGGCATCCAGTTGTTTCGACGACTTGGCGTAGCCGCTCTGCTCGGTGACCCGCACCAGCTTCATGTAGGCCACGACGCCCGTGACCAGCCCGGCGAAGGCAAGAACCGCGGCAACGACAAGCTGGGTATCGGTCAGCCCTTCGGCGGTGACAGCGAGGTAACCGAAAGCCCAGAACCCCGCCCAGGCGATGACATTGACGATGGCGATCAGCTTGTTCATCTCGATCCCCACCCTGTTACCCAAAGCATCAGTAGGAACATGGCCGCAGCGGCGGCGCCCATAATCGCGATTGTTCCCAACAAATCGGGCGCAGGCTCCGCCCCCGGCCCCCGGTGCCCACCATTTGAGTGGACCGAGAAACCGGAAATCACGGCTGCGAGGCAGGACACAGCCGATGCAAACATCAATCTGTGCCTAAACTCTTTCAATGATCTTCTCCCCGAACAGACCCTGCGGGCGGAACACCAGGAAGATCAGCGCCAGCACATAGGCGAACCAGTTCTCGGTGGCGCCGCCCACCAAGGGACCGATTGCGAATTCGAACAGCTTCTCGCCCACCCCGATGATCAGCCCGCCGACGATGGCGCCAGGGATCGAGGTGAACCCGCCCAGCATCAGCACCGGCAGCGCCTTGAGCGCGATGAGGCTCAGCGAGAACTGCACACCCGACTTGGTGCCCCACATGATGCCCGCGACCAGCGCCACGAAGCCCGCGACCGACCAGACCATGATCCAGATGAAGTTCAGCGAAATGCCCACCGACAGCGCCGCCTGATGGTCGTCCGCCACTGCGCGCATCGCCCGGCCCTGCTTGGTGTATTGGCTGAACGCCACAAGGGCCGCCACCAGCAGCGCCGCGATGACGGTGGCCACGATGTCCAGATTGTCGATGAAGAAGCCATAGCCGAAGATGTTGAACGTGGTCTCGTCGATCCACAGGTTGATGCCCTGCGGCAGGCCCACATCCAGCGTCTTGATCTCGGAGCCCCACATCAGGTCGGCCACGCCTTCGAGGAAATAGGCTAGACCGATGGTGGCCATGAACAGGATGATCGGCTCCTGCCCCACCAGATGCCGCATCACGAAGCGCTGCACCGCCCAGGCCAGCAGCACCATCACCGACATGGTCAGCAGGATGGCCAGAGCGCCGGGTATGTTCCAGCCGAAATGCGTGACATGCCCGCCGAAGATCGCGTTGATCAGATGCGCAAACGGCACCTGCCCCTGCATGATCCCCACCAGAGTCATCGCCGCAAACAGCGCCATCACGCCTTGGGCATAGTTGAAGATCCCGGACGCCTTGTAGATCAGCACAAAGCCCAGAGCCACCAGCGCATAGAGCACCCCGGCCATCAGGCCGTTCAGGATGACCTCCATCGCGAATACGAGTTGTTCAGGCATTATTCGCATTCTCCCTGCCAAAGATCACAAGACGCCGGAGTTTTCCCGGTCTTGACCGCGTACAGTCCCACGAGATGGCGTTCCTGCGCCTCCCAGCCCGACATACTGATTTGCAAAAAACCGCCATTCTGCGGGCGACTTGCCCACCCGTTCACGGTATGGCTCTCATCGCCACGCATCTGGATCTTCGCACGCGAGTTGCTGCGAAATTCTGACGTGTTTGCCGAGAATTTTCTGTTCCATTGGTCCTTGGCCTGTTCGACGGGCACACGCATGGTCATGATCGAGCAGTTTCCGGGCTGATCCAGGCGCATTTGGACCTGAAACCAGTTCCCACTTGGCGGCACCCAGACAGCGTCCGGTTCCTCGGAAAATCCCAAATTTCTGGAAAGTTCGGATATCTGTTCGCGGGTGAATGCTGTGACCGTTGGGTTCACGGATATCGCAGAATTGTTCAACTGCGAAAAGCAGGTTTCAGAAAATGCGTCAAAGACCTCGTCGGCCAAATCCGATGACTTGGCTGGCACTGCAACTGTAAGGGCAAGGAACGCCGCAATGCACGCGCACCGAGACCTTCTGGCAACTGTCTGCGCGTTCACGCACCCCGCTTCAGTCATGGCTCACCCCCAGATAGGCGTCGATGACTTCCTGGTTGTTGCGCACCTCGTCTGGCGTGCCGTCGCCGATCTTCTTGCCGTAATCCATCACCACGACCCGGTCGCTCAGGTCCATCACCACGCCCATGTCATGCTCGATCAGCGCGATGGTGGTGCCGAACTCGTCATTCACGTCGAGGATGAAGCGGGACATGTCCTCTTTCTCTTCGACATTCATGCCCGCCATGGGCTCATCCAGCAGCAGCAGCTTGGGCTCGGCGGCCAGCGCCCGGGCCAGTTCCACGCGCTTTTTCAGCCCGTAGGGCAGGCGCGCGACCGGTGTCTTGCGGATGTGCTGGATTTCCAGAAAGTCGATGACCTTCTCGACCATTTCGCGGTTCTCGGTCTCTTCCCGCTCGGCCTTGCCCATCCACAAAGCCTGCTGAAAGATGTTGGTTTTCATGTAGTTGAGCCGCCCGGTCATCACGTTGTCCAGCACGCTCATGCCCTCGAACAGGGCGATGTTCTGGAACGTCCGGGCGATGCCCTGCCGCGCCACCTCATAGGGGCGCATCTGCGGGCGTTTGGCGCCCCGGAACCAGACCTCACCCTCCTGCGGGACATAGAACCCCGAGATCACGTTCAGCATCGAGGACTTGCCTGCCCCGTTGGGTCCGATGATCGCGCGGATCTCACCCTCGCGGATGTCGAACGAGATATCCTTGATCGCCACCACGCCGCCGAACCGCAGGGTGATGTTCTTCATCTCCATCACCACGCCGCCGATCTTGCGGCCGTCCTCGGTGACATATCCTTCGGATGCATCAAGCATCGGCTACTCCCTGAACTGCGCGGAAACGGGACGGCGGGCGGGGCGATGACCGCAGGTCGAGCGGCGCACGGCCGGACCTCATTCCGCCGCCACCTTGTGCTGTGCCACCGGCACGACCGCGGCATCGACGATGTTCAGCGTCGCGCTGATCGAGCCCTTGCGGCCGTCCTCATAGGTCACCTCGGTCGTGGTCGAGATCGTGTCCGACCCATCATAGAGCGCGGTGATGATGTCGTCGTATTTGTCCTCGACGAACCCCCGGCGCACCTTGCGGGTGCGGGTGATTTCGCCGTCATCGGCATCCAGTTCCTTGTGCAGCACCACGAAGCGGTGCACCTGACAGCCCGACAGCATCTCGTCCGCCGCGACCGAGCGGTTGACCTCTTCCACATGACTCTGGATCGACGCCAGCACCTTGGGATGGCCCGCCAGTTCCTGATACGAGGCATAGGCGATGTTGTTGCGCTCGGCCCAGTTTCCGACCGCCGTCAGGTCTATATTGATGAAGGCCGCGCAGCGGTCCTTGCCGTTGCCGAACAGCACGACCTCAAGAATGTCGGGATAGAACTTGAGCTTGTTCTCGACATATTTCGGCGCGAACATCGAGCCGTTGGCCATCTTTCCCACATCCTTGGCGCGGTCGATGATGCGCAGATGGCCGCTGCCTTCCTCGATGAAACCGGCATCACCGGTGGCAACCCAGCCCTCGGCATCTTTGGTCGAGGCGGTGGATTCGGGGTTCTTGTAGTATTCCACGAACACCCCGGGCGAGCGGTAGTGGATCTCGCCCTTGTCGTCGATCCTGATTTCCACGTCCGGGGCCGGAACGCCCACGGTGTCGGCGCGCACCTCGCCATCGGGCTGCACGGTGATGAACACCGTCGCCTCAGTCTGACCATAGAGCTGTTTGAGGTTGATGCCGAGCGAGCGGTAGAAGTCGAAGATCTCGGGCCCGATCGCCTCGCCCGCCGTATAGCCCACACGAATACGGCTGTAGCCCAGAGTGTCCTTGAGCGGTCCGTAAACCAGCAGGTTGCCCAGCTGATATTTCAGCCGGTCCATGAACCCGACCGGATTGCCGTCCAGAATGTCGCCGCCGACCTTCTTGGCGTGGCCGAGGAAGTGGTGGAACATCCGGCGCTTCAGCGCGCCCGCATCCTCCATCCGGATCATCACATTGGTCAGTTGGGTCTCGAATACGCGCGGTGGGGCGAAGAAATAGGTCGGCCCGATCTCGCGCAGATCGGTCATCATCGTGTCCTGGCTTTCCGGGCAGTTCACGCAGAAGCCGCACCAATAGGCCTGGCCGATGGAAAAGATGAAATCGCCCACCCAGGCCATCGGCAGGTAGGACAGGATGTTCTCGCCCCGGGTCAGATGGTCGAAATCCGCCGAGTTCTTGGCGCTTTCGATCACGTTGCGGTTGGACAGCACCACGCCCTTGGGCTTGCCGGTCGTTCCGCTGGTGTAGAGCATCACGCAGGTGCTTTCATAAGTCAGCTTGGCCTGACGGTCCTGCAGGTCGGTGATCCACTCATCCCGCGCGGCGCGGCCCTGATCCTGCACATGGGAATACTGGTGCAGCGTGTGATGGTCGTATTTGCGCAGGCCGCGCGGGTCGAGGTAGAGCACATGCTCCAGCTGGTGCAGTTCGTCCTGCACCTCAATCACCTTGTCGACCTGCTCCTGATCGCTGGCGATCACGAAACGCGCACCGCAATGGCCCAGCACATAGGCCATCTCTTCGGCGACCGCGTCCTGATAGACCGGCACCGGCACCGCACCAACCGATTGCACGGCGACCATGGACCAATAGAGATAGGGGCGGTTGCGGCCGATGATGGCGACGAAATCGCCCTCGTTCACGCCGAGATTGATCAGGCCCAGCGCCAGTGCCTCGATCTCTTTCGCGGTTTCAGCCCAGGTCCAGCTCTGCCAGATGCCGAATTCCTTTTCCCGATAGGCCGGAGCATCCCCGAACTGGGTCGCGTTGCGATGAAGCAGTGCCGGTAGGGATTGCAACCCTCCGGCGCCCGACTGCGTCTGAGCCAATGTCTTTCTCCTCCCCTTTCCGGCCCCATCCCGGACCGAACGCGATCGCCGATGCGATTCTGCCCCGATTAGGGACGGCCTCAACGGTCGGCGTCAACTTTTTCCTGATGTTTTCCCAAATCTTACGAATTGTAACAGCCTTCGCGCAGGCGGGTGGCTGCCTGTTACACCTGCCCATGTCCCGCGCGGGCAGCGACCGAAAGGCCCCTACCCCCGGCGCACATCCGGTGCTAGGCCTATGTCCCGGGGAGAACGGCATTGGACATTTCCAACCAGCGCATCAAGGCAATGACGACCGCGGGGCTGAACCTGATCGGGCAGGCCCTGTCGATCTATGACAACGATCTGAAACTGGTGCTCAGCAACCGCCGGTTTCAGGAGATGTTCGATCTGCCCGATCATCTGGTTCGTCCCGGGGCCGCGTTTTCCGACACCATCCGCCATCTGGCCACACAGGGCGAGTATGGCCCGGTCAGGGATATCGAGGACGCCGTACAAGTGAGGGTGGATCAGGCGCTGGCGTTCGAGCCGCATTACATGGAACGCATCCGCCCCAACGGGATGGTGATCTCGGTCGAGGGGGCGCCGCTGCCGCAGGGCGGCTGGGTCGCGGTCTATACCGACATCACCCGAACAAAACAGGCCGAGGAGCTGCTGCGCGCCCGGTCCGAGGAGCTTTCGGATCAGCTGCTGACTCATGCCGAGGAACTGTCGGCCACCAACCGCAAGCTGGCTGCCACCATCACCGCGCTGGAAGAGGCCAAGCGGCAACTGACCGAGATCGAGTCGCGCACCCGCCTGACCACCGAGATGATGCCCGCCCATATCGCCCATGTGGGCGCCGACGGGCACTATACCTATTCCAACCGGCGGCTGAGCGCGGTGATGCCGGGGAGGCCGTCGGATATCGTGGGTCTGCATATCTCGGAGGCGCTGGGGCCCTCGGCCTTTGCCCGCATCGCGCCGCATCTGCAAAAGGCCTATGGCGGGCGCAACTCGGTCTTCGAGTTTACCGAGGATCACGATCAGCGCCGCATCCGGGTCTCGTTCACGCCGGATCAGGCGGGCGGGGTCTATATCCTGTCGATGGACGTCACCGAGGAAACCCAGGCCCGCGTGGCGCTGCAGCAGTCGCGGCGGCGGGCGCTGGCAGCGCAGATGACCAGCGGGCTGGCGCATGATTTCTCGAACCTGCTGACCATCATTCTGGGGATGCAGAGCAGGCTGGAGCGGATGGATCTGCCCGATGAGGCCGCCGAACTGGTCACAGCCACGCAGCAGACGGCGCGGCGCGGCGGGCAGCTTTTGAACCGGATCGCCGACATGACCGGCAACCGCATCCTGCAGCCGCAAGCGACGGATATGCGCGGGGTGCTAGAGGATCTCAAGATCCTCGCCTCGCCCTCGCTGCCGCGCGGGATGGGCCTGTCGGTGGTCAACCACATGCCGGACGAGGCGCTGATGCTGGACCCGGGCATGTTGCAGGACGCGCTGCTGAACCTAGTACTGAACGCCCGCGATGCCTGCGGCACCAACGGGCAGATCACGGTCAGCGCCCACGCCATCGGGCGGATCTGGATCGAGATCACCGTCGGCGATACTGGCCCGGGCTTTTCCGCCGAAGCACTGGACAAGGCGCTGAACCCGTTCTTTACCACCAAGGGCAGCGAGGGTTCGGGGCTGGGCCTGCCGATGGTCTATGACATGGTCAAGCTGGCAGGCGGCGATCTGCAACTGCGCAACACGCCCTCGGGCGCGTCGGTGATGCTGCGCCTGCCTTATCGTCCGGCACCGGCGACCCACGGCGGGCTGGCATTGCTGGTCGAGGACAATGACGAGTTGCGCAGCCAGTTCCGCGACATGCTAGTCGATCTGGGCCATTCGGTGATCGAGGCGACCTCGGCCGATGAGGCCTGCGCGCTGGCCGCCGATCTCGAGGATATCTCGCTGGTGCTGTCGGATATCAGACTGGAGGGCGCCGGCACCGGGCTGGATCTGATCCGCCGCCTGAAACCCGGCCTGCCCTGCGTGCTGATGACCTCGCTGCCGCTGTCCGATCCGCTGCACCGCGAGGCCCTTGCGCAGGGGCCGGTTCTGCGCAAACCCTTCTCGCGCGCGCAACTCTCTGCGCTGATCCGGACCGAGGCCGCCTGATGACCCAACCGCTGGTGACCATTCTCGACGACGAACCCGAAATCCGGCAGATCCTGACGGATGCGCTGGAAGAGGCGGGGTTTCGCACCCAGAGCTTTGCCCGCGCGCGCGAGTTTGAAGCCTCGCTAAAGCGGGTGACGCCGGATGTGTGCCTGGTCGATCTGTCGCTGCCCGATACCGACGGGCTGGCGCTGGTGCACCGGCTGGCTCTGGAACAGGGCGCGGCGGTGATCATCATCTCGGGCCGGGCGCAGGTGCAGGACCGGGTGACCGGACTGGAGCTGGGCGCCGACGACTACATCACCAAACCCTTCGATCCGGCCGAGGTCGTGGCCCGCATCCGCGCCCGACTGCGCAGCCCACGCCCGGTCGCGCAGGGGGGCGACACTGCGCTCTTCAACGGCTGGACCGCGCATTTCGACCGTTACGTGCTGGAGGATGACACGGGCGGCGAAACCCCGTTCAGCCATGCCGAGGGCGAAGTGCTGCGCCTGTTTCTGGAAAGTCCCAAACGCCTGATCAGCCGCGCCCAGATGCAGGAGATGCTGGGCGGTGCGGCGGGTGAGAGCTTTGACCGGGCGATGGACGTCCGCATCTCGCGGCTGCGCACCAAGCTGGGCGAGGACCCGAAAAACCCCCGGCTGATCAAGACGATCTACGGCGCGGGTTATATCTTTCTGGGCGATGTGAGTTGGCGCTGACCCCCTGCTTTTGGCAGCTTGCAGGCAATTCCTTCGGAATAGCGCACCGCAAGAACCCCGAGCGCCGGACTACTGCGCCTCGATCCTGCGGATCATCGCGGCCAGCCGTTTGCCGATCAGGTGGCTGGAACGGGGGGACGGATGGATCAAATCAGGCGCGAAATAGAACAGCCCGCCACGTGGCACCACATCCTGCATCGACACATATTCGATACCCTTTTCCTGCTGTGCCAACCGCGCGATCCGCGCCTCCAACTCATCGCCTTCGGATTTGCAATGGTCGATTGGGGTTAGCAGGCCGGGGCTGCGCAGATAACCGGTATACAGCACCCTGGCGCCGTCATCCCGAATGCGGCGCAGAAAATCCGGTATCTGTCCGGTCGAACCGTCCGCGGAAATCATCCGGTTCATGATCCGGTCGCAGCGCCCGCATCCACATCCGAACAGCAGGTCATTGCCGCCGCCATTGACCACCACCCAATCCCAGTCGCCCTTGACGTACTGGTAGGGAATGTTGAAGCCTTTCTGGTCCTCGGCATCCGGGCGGATTTGCATCCAGGCGCCGGCGACCGAGCGATCCACGACGGCCTCACCCAACTCCTGCTCAATCGTGTCAGAGATCGAACTGCCCCAGACCGCATTCCAGGCCATCAGAGAATCTCCCACGGCCAGAATTCGGGCGCCACTGTTCTGGCTGAACGATTCCTGACAGGCCGTCAGCGGCAGGGCGGCAATGAGAGTAAGCAAAAGGGGTTTAAGGCGATCAAAAGTCATGGGACCAAGCTGCGCAAAAAGAATTGTGATTCCGTTAACGCAAATTGGATCACAGCTCGGAAAGTTTAACAATCATGAGATGATTAAGATTACAAACTACAACCTTTGAGTCGCTTTATCCAACACCTTCAATCCGGCCACCAGATCCGCCTCATCCGTGTCCTCGGCAAAATCGTGGCTGATGCCGCCAATGGACGGAACGAACAGCATCGCCACCGGCATCAGGCGCGAGACATTGGTAGCGTCGTGCAGCGCGCCCGACGGCATGTGCCGCCACCGCCCGGGTGCCATTGCCTCGGCCCCATGCTCCAGCGCGGCTTTCAGGCGGTCGTCCATCGCCACCGGCTCCAGCCCCAGCAGCGGGCCGAACTCCAGCCCCATATCCCCGGCCACCTCCTCGGCTGTTTGGCGAATGATCTCCTCCATCCGCGCCAATCTCCCGGCATCGCCGTCGCGCCACTGCATCGAGAACTGCGCCCGCCCCGGCACGATGGAGGACGCATTGGGATGCAGTGATACATGGCCGATGGTCCAGACCGTGCGCGGCGTGACCACGTTGCGGAACCGCTCGTTGATCAGCGAATTGAACCGCGACAGCGCCTGAAACGCGTCGCGGCGCAGATGCATGGGCGTGGTGCCCGCGTGGTTCTGCTGGCCATCGAAGGTGATCTTCATGTCGCGGATGCCGACGATATCGGTGACCACGCCAATCTGATCGTCTTCGGTGTCCAGCGTCGGCCCCTGCTCGATATGCATCTCGACAAAACCGGAGAACTGGCCCGGGTCGACGAAATCACCCGCCAGATCCGCCATCGCCGTCCGCGCGGCACCGAAACGGATACCGGCGTGATCGGCCAGCCCATCCGCCTGGTCCAGCGGCAGATGCCCCGACCAGATCGCCGAGCCGGTGGTGACCCCAAACCGCCCCTCTTCATCCTGAAAGCTGACCACCGAAACCGGCCGATCCGAGGATCGCGCCACCTCCAGCGCCGCGATCACACCCAGCGCGCCATCGAGCCAGCCGCCCTCGGGCTGGCTGTCGGAATGCGAGCCCATGAGCAGCGATGGCCCCTCCGCCAGACCAAAAAGGTTACCGACCGGATCGAACCTGACCTGCAGCCCGGCCTCCTCCATCCGCCCCGCCAGCCAGCGCCGCGCGGCGATGTCAGCCTCACTATAGGCAGGCCGTACCACGCCCTTGCCCACGCCTGAGGCGCCAAACGACCGCAACTTGTGCAAATCCGCCAGAAACCGTTCCGCATTCACCGCCATATCGAACCTTTCGCCTCCCCTGCTTCTTCTGTTTGAAAATATCCCCGCCGGAGGCTCCCGCAAGGCACCACAAACGCCCACGCTGACAATTTCGCGCAAGCGGCCTCCAAACCCCTCTGGCCCATCCCCGAAACCTCGCCTAAGACTTGGCGCCAAGAGGAGCACACATGTCCCACATCACCCTTGTCCGCCACGGTCAGGCCAATACCGAGGCGCGCGACGAAGAGAGCTATGACCGCCTCAGCGATCTGGGCCACCAGCAGGCCCGCTGGCTGGGCGAGCATCTGGCCGAGACGCGGTCGCATCACACGCGGGTCTATTGCGGCACCCTGACCCGGCATCTGGAAACCGCGGCCAGCATGGGGCTGGCGGATCCGGTGCAGGACGCGCGGCTGAACGAGATCGAGTATTTCGCCCTCGCTCAGCGCTTCGAGGAGCAGCACGGCGTCGCCATTCCCGACGACCGCGAGGGGTTTGTCGATCACCTGCCGCGCACGTTCGTGGCCTGGTCGCGGGGCGAGATCGCCGACCCGCCCGAAAGTTTCGACCAGTTCGAAACCCGCGTCCGCGACGCGTTGGGCGAGATCGGGACCGAGGGCGGACCGGCCATCGTGGTGACTTCGGGCGGGCTGATCTCGATGGTGATGCGGCAGGCGATGGGGCTGGACATCCCGTCAATGGCGCGGGTCGCCCTTGCCATCATGAACACGTCGATGCATCGTCTCTACCCGATTGGCGCGCATCTGAGCCCGGTGCTGTTCAACGCCGTCCCGCATCTGGAACCGCCAGAGCGGCAATTCGCGCAAACCCATTTGTAAGGCAGGAGGCTTGGGATGCAGCTCTATTACGCCCCCGGCACCATTTCCGTCGCTGTCGCCATCGCGCTGGAAGAGGCGGGGCTGGACTATGACGCGGTGAAGCTGAATTTCGCCAGCGGCGAGCAGACCAAACCGGCCTATGCCCAGATCAACCCCAAGGGCCGCGTGCCGGCGCTGGCGGTCGAAGGCGGCATCCTGACCGAGACCGGCGCGCTGCTGGACTTTGTGGCCGCCAAGGCGCCGCAGGCCGGGCTGGTGCCGGAGGATCCGGTGATGGCGGCGCGGATGCGCGAGGTGATGTATTACCTGGCCTCGACCATGCATGTGAACCACGCCCACAAGCTGCGCGGGCCCCGCTGGGCCAGCAAGGAAAGCAGTTTCAGGGATATGGCGGCCAAGGTGCCCGAGACCATGACCGCCTCGTGCGACTATATCGAGCACAACGGCTTGCGCGGGCCGCTCGTGTTGGGCGACCGGATCAGCCTTGCCGATTGTTACCTCTACGTTGTGTGCGGCTGGCTGGAAGGCGACGGCGTCGATGCCTCGGCCTTTCCCAAGATCCTCGCCTTCCGCGAGGCGATGGCGGCGCGTGCCTCGGTTCAGGCGGTTAAGGCCGCCGGTATGCTTTAGCGAAGGACGAACGATGACACATCTCTGGGTCCGGGCCGAACAGCGCCCGAACGAGGAACGGGTGGGCCTGACGCCCGAGGGGGCGGCGCAGCTGATTGCAGCGGGGATCCGGGTGACGGTCGAGGACAGCTCGGTCCGCGCCCTCCCGCTGGACGGCTACCGGGCGGCGGGATGCGGGATCGCAACCGAGAACAGCTGGCCCGAGGCCCCGGCGGATGCCATCGTCTTCGGCCTCAAGGAACTGCCCGAGGACGGCACGCCCCTGCCTCATCGCCACATCATGTTCGGCCATGCCTTCAAGGGCCAGCATTCTGGCCGGGCACTGCTGGAGCGGTTCAAGGCGGGCGGTGGCACGCTCTACGATCTGGAATATCTGGTGGATGAAACCGGCCGCCGGGTGGCCGCATTCGGTTATTGGGCGGGCTATGCCGGGGCCGCCGTGACGCTGAAGGCATGGGCCGCGCAGCAGCGGGGCGCGCAATGCGGCCCGGTCGGTGTCTATCCCGGCAAGGATGCGCTGATTGCAGAGTTGGGCGCCGAGCTTGACGCCACCGGTGCGCCCCGCTCCAGCGCCATCGTTATCGGAGCGCTTGGCCGGGTCGGTACCGGGGCCGCCGATCTCTGCGAGGCGATGGGTGTTGCCGTCACCAAATGGGACATGGCCGAGACCGCAAGCGGCGGGCCGTTCCCGGAGATCCTCGGCCATGACCTGTTCCTGAACTGCATCTTCGCCCGTCCCGGCACGCCGGTCTTCGTTCCGCGTGAGGCGCTGACCGCGCCGCGCAAGCTGACCGCCATCGGCGATGTGGCCTGCGACCCGGACAGCGATTACAACCCGGTGCCGGTCTATGACCGCGCGACGACGTGGGACCAGCCCACCCTGCGCGTCGCCACCGACCCGGTGCTGGACGTGATGGCCATCGACAACCTGCCGTCGATGCTGCCGGTCGAAAGCTCCAAAGACTACGCGGCGCAACTGCTGCCCTCGTTGCTGACGCTTGGGCGGATCGAAACCGGCGTCTGGGGCCGGGCCAAGGCCACCTATCAAACCCATATCGAGAGGATCTGACAGATGACCATCCATTGGTGCGGCACCGGCCTTTCGGCCATTCCCGGGTTGCGGCGGCTGATCGGGGCGGGTCATCCCGTCACCGTCTGGAACCGGACCGTCTCCAAGGCGCGCGACGAGGTCGGAGATCTGACCGACGACATCCACGCCTTTGACATCGACGCGCTGGGCGCGGTGCTGGCCAAGGGCGATGTGATCGTGTCGATGCTGCCCGGGGACTGGCACGTGCCGTTGGCAGAACTGGCGATCTCAAAGGGCGCGAACTTCGTCTCCTCCTCCTACATCGCCCCCGAGATGCGCGCGCTGGACGAAACCGCACGCGAGGCCGGGGTGGCGCTGGTCAACGAGGTCGGGCTGGACCCGGGTATCGACCACCTGATGGCGCATGCGCTGGTGGCAGACTATCGCGCCTCGGACGCCTTCGACGCGGCCAACCACCTGAGTTTCATCTCTTATTGCGGCGGCATCCCGAAACATCCCAACCCGTTTCGCTACAAGTTCAGCTGGTCGCCGCTGGGCGTGCTCAAGGCGCTGCGTTCGCCCTCGCGCTCGATCCGCAACTACGCGCTTTTGGATGTGGCGCGGCCCTGGGACGCGATCTCCAGCTATGTCGCGCCGCTGCCCACGCCCGAGAGCTTCGAGGTCTACCCCAACCGCGACTCGCTGCCCTTCATGGCGCAGTACCACTTCGAGGAGAACTGGCCGGTCCGGGAATTCGTCCGCGGCACCCTGCGTCTGAATGGCTGGGCGGAGGCGTGGGGCGGCGTGTTCAAAGAGGTCGAAACGCTGTCTGGTCCCGAGGGCGACGCGCGCCTCAAGGAGATGTCCGACCAGTTCTGGGCCGAAAACGCTTATGACGAGGGCGAGCCGGACCGGGTGGTGTTGTGCGTGGGCCTCAAGGCCGAGAAGGATGGCGTCGCGGTCTGGGACAAGACCTATGTGATGGACGCCTGGGGCGACGCGCGCGGCACCGCGATGGCCCGTCTGGTTTCGGTGCCGGTGTCGCTGGCGGTCGAAGCGGTGCTGAACCGCGCCATCCCGGCGGGCGTGCATGCAGCCCCCAGCGATCCGAAGCTGGTCGAGGCTTGGATGGGTGAGATCGACAAACTGGCACAGCACCTGCAGGTGGTGGGGTAGCCTGAGCCCCTGCGGCCTTTGGCTGATCCTGGCCCGGGGAAACTGTCACCGCAGGGCTATGCTGTCTGCCCGCACCATTTCTCAACGATGTCGTGGAGCGGCTGCAGATGATCCTGATACCGGCGCCATTTCTCGATTGAGCCCCGGTACACGGGCTGGCGCACCTGGGACAAGCTGGCGGTGCGGACCCGTCGGCGTGATTTGTGAAAGTCCAGACACCGCTCATCCCAGTCCAGCCCGCAATATTGCAGCAGGTTCCTGGCCTCCTGCTCGGTATCGGCCACCAACGCCTCGTATTGCAGCTCGTGGAATGCGGTTGGGGGCAGAACACGCCTCCAGTGCTGCATCAGCCGGCGATAACCGTCATAGGCCCGCCCCAACTCCTCCAGATCATAGCTATGATGCTGGCTGCGTTCGAACAGCCGGGTAAAACAGGACAGGCAGGTGTCCATCGGGTGCCGCTGGATATGGACAATCCGGGCATTCGGCAGCAACGCGTGGATCAGTCCCACCATGTGAAAATTCGCGGGCATCTTGTCGGTGATCATGGCCGCATCCGGCGCGTGCGCCGTCAACCGGTCCACATAGTCCCGCGCGAGGGCAGAGAGTGCCTCGTCGGACAATGCCTTCAGGGTCTCGGGGAACTGCTTGGATTTGCCCTGAGCGTCGAAGCCGAAAATCCGCTGCAGGTCGTTCAGTTCACCCGCGCCGTGAACCTGCGGGTGGCTGGCGAGGATGGATTCGGTCAGGGTTGTGCCCGACCGGGGCATTCCCAGCACGAAGATCGGTTTCGCCGATGGCAGGGCCGCCGACCGCAAATGATCAATGAACTCCGGCGTAAATGTCTGAATGATCTGATCGACGTGCCGGTCATACAGGTCCGCGTCATAGCTCAGCAGCGACCGCTTGACCCTCGCCCCCATCGCGTATTGCCCGAACGCGTCGTCATGCCGGCCGAGGGCGTCGTAGCATTCTCCGAGTGCGAAGTGGAACGAGGCCCGTTTCTGAGGTGCCATGTTCTCGGAACGCGGCAGGTTCGCCTCAAGCGCGGCCAGCAACGGATCGTCCGGTGTTTTCACCTTGTCGAGCCGGCAGAGCGCCATCGTCGGGGACAGATCGTCCAGGTCCAGATCACGCGCCTGTTCGAACGCATCCCGCGCCGAGGCCATGTCGCCCATTTCCATGAGCAGGTGACCGCGCCCCATGATGCTGGCGGAAAAGGCGGGATCGATGGCCAGCGCCTTGTCATAAGCATCAAGGGCCAGTTTCTCGTCCGACAGATTGCTGTGGCACAGCCCCATCTGGTGCAGGCAAAGCGCGCTGTCCGGCTCGATCTCCACGGCCTTGCGCGCCGCGGCAAGGGCGAGGTCGGGATGGTTCTTTTCCAGCATCACCTGCGACAGCCCCACATGAGACTGGGCCAGTGCCGGGTTGATTTCGATCGACCGGCGGAACGACGTCTCGGCGGCATCGAGCCGGGCATACATCAGGTGAATGCGCCCCTGGTTGCGATGCGCTTCGGCGTTGTCGGGGGCCTTGGACAGCAGCCGTGACAGCTCGGTCTGGGCGAGATCGAGCTGCTCGTCCTCGATGAGGACCGTCACGAGATTGTTGTGCGTTTCAGCATTGTCCGGCGCCAGTTCGAGGACGCGGCGATAATACGTGATGGCCAGCGGGCGGTTCTTTTCATCCCGTGCCATGCTGCCCAGATTGTTGAGGGACGAAATGTGACCGGGGGCAAGCTGCAGAGCGCGCTCATGCAGGTCTTTAGAAAGGTCGAACTCTCCACAATCGTAATAGGCCAGCGCCAGATTGGCGAGCGCCGGGGCCGAGTTGGGTGCGGCCGCAACGGCACGCTTTCCCAGTTCGATCGCCTCCTGCCGGTGACCGGCGGATCGCATGATCTCAACCGCATTGGCCAACAGCGCCGCGTTTTTCGGGGCAAGGTCCAGCGCGCGGCGCAGATGGGAAAGCGATTGCTGCATCTGCCCCTGCCGAAACCGCGCAAGGCCGATCAGATGCAGCGCCTCGACATGTTCGGGAAGGCTCGCCAGAATCCGGTCGCAGAGATAGGCGCAGGCCTCAAGCTCTCCAGCCTGAAAGTTCTGCCGGGCCATCGCTATCGCCTGATCGGCGCTGAGTGTCTGAGTGGTTTGGGTCTGCATGCGCGGGCTTCTTCCTGAGATCTGCCACTTGTTAGTCTCAACCCAGTCACCCGGCAACTAAACATAAGTTGGACGTGGCGGCGCGGGGCCGGTTTTTGATGCCGAGATGCCGGTTTTCGGGCTGGATGGCCCCCGGGCCGGAACCGTTCCGTGAGTCGCAGCGTTCCGGGTTGTGATTCGAGTGCCGAATGCAATAAGCAGCCGCCCGACAGAACTCAGCAAACTCGGGAACCCATCCATGCCGTCCAAAAGCCGCCTTACAATCATATTCTTCGCCGCCCTGTTTTGCGCCTGCATCATGCTGTTTGAGGATATTGGCGAGGCCATGGGGGTGGCGTGGATCGACGAATGGGACGAGATCCACGTGTGGGAGGTTCTGATCATGCTGTCCCTATTCGGGGCCATCATCATGCTGGGCCTCGAAATCCTGAAAATGCGCCGCTATCAGGACACGCTTGAGGACAAGGTGGCCCGGGCCTCGGGCGCGTTCGAAGAGTTGCTGAACGCCTATTTCGACAAATGGGCCTTTTCGACCGCCGAGCGCGAGATCACGCGCCTTTTGATCAAGGGATGCTCGACCGCCGAGATGGCAGAGATTCGCAACGCCAAGGAAGGCACCATCAAGGCGCAGACCAGTTCGATTTACAAGAAATCCGGCTATGCGGGTAAGGCGCAACTGCTCAGCGCGTTCCTCGAAGACCTGACCGATGGCGGATCGGTTGCCAGCTCGTCACGATGAGGTTCCGGGATGCGCCCCCGTGTCACGATGAGACGTCCAGGGCCCCACCCTGAGACTTCTGACGCCGGGTCACCTAAACTATTGCCAATTAGGGCATAAACCAAAGTCATAACGGGCCATATTGGCCTCAATTACGCCTCTTTTACCCCTATACCGAGGTTTTCGGGTGTGCCACGAAACGGCGCAAAATGCACCAGAACGGGTGACCCTAAGGAAACAAACCCGAAGGTGCTGGGAACGGAAACTCAGGCCAGAAGAGGCAGGAATGAATCTGACAGAGCAACGAAAACGCGCCCTGGCGCGCGGGGGGCGTTTGACCAAGTGGAAAGGCAAGGTAGCGAGTATCGCGCCCTCGGTTTTTTTGTGTTCGGTGTCCGTACTGGCGATCTCTGCCGGTGAGGTCCGGTCGGACGTGATCGACTCGGCGCAAACCAGCGCCTTCGTCAGTTCCGATGACGTGGATCACACGATTACCGCATCGGGTTCGATCAATGTCGATCCGCTCACCACGTCCGGACTGGTCGTAATCAATGTCAGCGAATATTCCAGCACGCTGGAAAACGCGGGTCAGCTGATCTCGGACGGGGGGCTGGTCCGCAACCGTGCCGGGATCCACATCAACGGAGACGTTTCGGGCGCGGTGGTGAACTCCAACCTGATTACCCTGGGCGAAACCAACGGAGACAGCGCGGATCTCAGGGGTATCGACGTGGCCGGAACGGTCTCGGGCACGGTCGAAAACACCGGCACCATCCGTATCGCCAACTCTGCCCTGACCTTCGGCACGGCGGTCGGCATCGCGGCGGATAACATCGCCGGAGATGTGTCGAACAGCGGCACAATCGATCTGCTGGTCGAGACAAGCACTCAGGCCGACGCAAACGGCATTCAGGCCAACACCGTGGACGGGTCCGTCAGCAACAGCGGCGCCATCACCATCACCGTTGCAGGCGACGGGTCGCGCGGCGCTGCAAATGGTATCGTTCTGGATACGGTCAACGGAAGTCTGGAAAACTCCGGTCAGATCACGGTCGACGCGTGGGGCGGGTCCAGAGCCGGTGCCGACGGTATCGGGATCGGTACCCTGAACGGCACTCTGGTCAATTCCGGCAATATCTCGGTCTCCGGCAACGCGACCTCGAATGCGAATGGCGACGCCCTCGAGGTGCTTCGTATCAGTGGAAGTCTGGAGAACAGCGGCAACCTTACGGTGTCAATGACCGGCAGCGACTCAGGCGCCGCTTTCTTCGACATCATCGAGTCGCTGGACGTGAGCGGCAGTGTTCTGAACACCGGCACCCTCATCGGCGCGGCGACGGCGGGTCGGGCATCCGTTGACGGGATCGACGCCGGGGACATCAGCGAAACCGGCAGTTTCGAGAATGCCGGCGCGATCACGGTCGAGGCGACGGCCACGACATCCAGCGCCTATGCCGACGCGCTGGATTTCTCGACCATCGACGGATCGGTGACAAACAGCGGAACCCTGTCAGCGGTCGCAAGTGGCGTCACCTCGGCCCGGGCCAGAGGGATCGAGGCCAACGACATCAACGGCACCTTGTCGAACGGCGGTGCCGTCACCGTACAGGCCGATGCGTCCAGCGGGTCGGTACGGGCGCAGGGGATCGAGGTATCCGATATCGACGGTCAGCTCAGCAATACCGGGACGCTGACCGTGTCCGCCACGGCAACCTCTCAGGCATTGTCTCAGGGGATTTCGGCGCACAAGGTTTCCGGCACGCTCAACAACAGCGGCTCGATGTCCGTCGTTGCCAATGGGTCCACCGCGACCGCCGAAGGGATCGACGTCTTTGACGTCACCGGCACCGTAAGCAACAGCGGGACACTGACGGTGCAGGCGGTTGGCGATTATTCCGCCTCTGCAACCGGCCTCGATGCCCAGGATATCGGCGGTCAGTTCTCGAACACCGGGATGATCTCGGCCACCGCGCAGGGTTCTTCGGCCTTTGCCGAGGGCATCGACATGAGCACAGTCACAGGCACCGTGACCAACAGCGGCGATGTGACGGTATCGGCTACCGGCGTCTCATCCGCACATGCAAACGGCATGGATATCCGCGATGTCGACGGGCAGGTCACCAATTCAGGCGCCATCACGGTGGCCGTCGAGGGTGAGTTTGCGCGTGGCGACGGGATCGAGGTGGATGATATCACCGGGTCCTTTGTCAACGCCGGCACGCTGACCGTGCAGGCCACCGGCGCCTCAACCGCCAACGCAACCGGCATCGAAGCCGACGCCATCGGCGGCAGCTTTTCGAACTCAGGCGATATCGTGACGTCTGCCAGCACCGCAGGCGGCAGCTCGGTCTCGGCCTATGGCATTGAGACCGACAATGTCGAGGCCGGCGGAACCCTGACGAACTCTGGGGCGATAACGGTTCTGGTGCAGGGCGACAGCGCGCTTTACGCGGACGGACATGGTTTCACGCAAGGCCACATCGACGGCACGCTGACTAATACCGGGGACATCGCGGTCTCGGTGAGCGGCAGCCGGGGTGAAGAGGCGATGGCCTTCGGTATCGATGCGGGCGACATCGGCACCGACGGGCAGTTTTCCAACGCGGGTGCCATCAATGTTGCGCTGGCCGCGACCGATGTCACCGATGCAAGCGCCTTTGGCATCGACGTTTCCCATATCGAAGGAACGTTTGAGAACAGCGGGGATATCGCTGTCCAGCTTGAGCACAACGGCGGCCTGTCGGCCGCTGCGCTTGGAATGGAGCCCAACGATATTCTGGCGGATGCCACGTTCCTGAATTCCGGCGCGATCTCAGTCTCGGCCGCCGCAACAGACGTCTCGGACCTGTTTGCGCTTGGCATCGCCGCGTCGGACGTGGACGGCATGTTGGAGAATGCAGGCGACATCTCGGTCTCGGCCACGGGCGATCAATCCGTGCGCGCCTATGGCCTGGGCGCCGGAACGCTGTCATCCGACGGGGTGCTGACCCATAGCGGCTCGATCACGGTTTCGGCCCAGGGCACCGACGTTGAGGCCTATGGCCTCTACGTGGATACCGCCCAAGGCACGATCAACGTGACCGGAGACATCTCCGTCACGTCGTCCGGCGACGCCTATGCGGTGTTTCTGGGGGACGGTGGCGGCACGCTGAACATCGAGACCTCGGCAGATATCGACGGTACGATCCGTGTGAGCGATCACGACGTGAACCTGAAGAACGTGGGCGAAAGACGCGTCTACCGGTTCCAGGATGACGACACCGCAAACGGGACCTTCACCACCGAGGTGACCTCCGCCACCCAGGGGTGGTTCGTGGGTGACGAAGGCGGAAGCGCACCGGTCTATGCGACATTCGACACCGACAACGTTCAGCCCAACAGCAATCAGGCCTTCGAGATCGCCGGGCTGTCCTACACGCTTGGGCAGCAACTCAATCGCGCCTCGGGCGACGGTGTCGGGGGTGGGGATTTCATCCTCAGCACCAGCGGCAGCGGCCCGATCGAAGGCTTCCGGCCTTACGTCCTGATCTCTGGCAGCCGGAGCGATCGTGACGGCAACAGCAGCGCCCCCGCGCTCTCGTCCAACATGTGGAGCGTCAGTGCCGGGCTGACACGCGATCTGGGCACCGGGCTGAGATACGGGTTCGGGGCCAGCTATCTGGAAAACGACGGCACATTCGGGGCCAGCTCCTTCGAGACCTCGGGGGCCTACCTCAGCGCCATCGTCGCCCAGAACTTCGGTTTTGCGGATGTGAGTTTCGGGCTGGGCT
This sequence comes from Ruegeria sp. HKCCD8929, assembly GCF_013031405.1. Taxonomy (GTDB): domain Bacteria; phylum Pseudomonadota; class Alphaproteobacteria; order Rhodobacterales; family Rhodobacteraceae; genus Ruegeria. Next base: position 62,537 of record NZ_WPZY01000009.1, read on the forward strand.
ACGGCAATCTGGACCACAGCGAAACGCGCACGATCATCGGTGCGTCCGATGCCAACGCGGACTATTCCAGCGACATGTTCACCGCCCTTGTCGCGGCTGAGCGCGAGCTGGCCCTGACGAACGGAATGACCCTGACCCCGCGGGCAAGCTTCCTCTATGGCGAGCAGAACCTGGATGGGTACACCGAGACGGGATCCGTGACGAACGCCACCGTGGGCGACCGCAAAATCACCTTCAACGAAACCCGGATCGGAGGCGCGTTTGCCACCCCGGCCGCAGGCGGAACATTCTCGGCCTCGCTGGCGGCGGTGCATCAGGACGCCGACGCGCCCTCGGCCATCGACGTCGTGATCTTCGGCAACAGCGCGACCCTGGCGTCCGGTGGCAGCGGCTCGGATACGTTCGGCGAACTGGGGCTCAGCTATGAAAAGACCTTTGATCATGGCGGCCTTTTGCTGTTGGAGGCGAAATCCACGCTGGGCGCGGACGTATCGACGCAAGGCGTCTGGGCCTCTTACGAGTGGGGGTTCTGAAGCCTGCAGGCGATCCCTGAACCGCGCCTGCCCCTGGCAGCGCGGTCAGGGAGACGGGCCGATTCTGCTTCTGAGCGGATGCAGCTCTCAACAAACAAGGCGCCCTGGACTCCGGCCAGGGCGCCTTATGCGTTGAACGACACTGTCGTGGCGTATTTCCCGAACGGGCAGTGAAGCAGCAGGTCGGATGGGATGGATAGGGCGCAATCTGGCGATGTGATATCCTCTCCCCGTCAACCCCAGTGTCAATTTCCAACCGCCCGGCCCGATGCCGAACCAAGCCGCAATCGTGTTTCCAATCCTCGTTATGCTGTCCTCGCAGCCAACTCAGGCGGAGGCGATTGATCCCTGTGCGCTCCTCACCCTGCAAGACGCCGAGCAGCACTTGGGAGCTGCCGTCGACGGGCCGCTGAACACGCCGGACAGCTATTGTGGATACTCCAATGCAGCTTACCAATCGGTCGCGGTCAGCATTGAGAACGCCAGCGCCTATGCCGACGGCAACGCACAGGATCTGGCGGACAAGCTGAACGAGATACAGCGCGCCAGCAGCTTCACCGCGGATTTCCCGCCCTGGCAAGTGGTGGATATCCAAGGGTATCTGGCCGTGGGTCAGGAGCTGTCAAACATGGCGTCCGTTCGGGTCGTGCACGGCGAGGTGGGTCTGCTGGTGGTCGCGCCAACTCTGGACGTCGCGATTGAGTTGGCGCGGGAACTGGCATCCCGGGTGCCATAAATCCTGCCTGTTTGTTTGGATCACATCCGGTGAGCATGCCCCTCATGCCACCCTCAAATCGCCTCCCACTCCAATCCGAACTTGGCCATGTACTTTCGCAACCGATCCGCGTCGTTCTGCGTTTTCCGCTTGCTGCGCGACACCGAAAACAGGGTACGCCCGGCCTCGCTCAGGCTGGAGGATTCGCGGCAGACCCGGATGACCTCGGCAAGCTGGACCAGATCGAACCGGTCGAGGTCGTTGACCCCGTCCCCCAGCACAGCGTGAACCAGCCGGAAATCGTGGTCCGCATCCGCCCGGCTCCACCCGCTGCGAAGGGCTGCGATTTCTTCGTCCACCATGGCCCGCGTGATCCGCCCCCGGGGCGCCAGAGTGCACAGCCGCCGGACCGAGGCGCTGAAATCCCGGAAGTTGCCCGGCCAGAGCGTGGCCGGGTTTTCTGCAAAGCGCAGAAACTTCTCGCGCGCGTCGGTGTTGAAGCCGACCTGAACGCCCAGGCTCTTTTCCGAGCGGACAAGCTCGAACGCCAGATTGGCCTCGATATCCTCGCGCCGGCTCCTCAGCGGCGGCAGCACGAAGCTCCACATATCAAGCCGCGCCAACAGATCGGGGCGAAACCCGCCGTCAGCGGCCAGCGCGCGCAGGTCGCGGTTGGCGCCGGCAATGACCTGAAACCGGCTGGTCACCTCATGATCGGAGCCCAACGGGTAAAAACGTCCGGTTTCCATCGCGTGCAACAGGATCGATTGGGCATTCGGGTTCAGCTCGTCCACCTCGTCCAGAAACAGGACCCCGCCATCGGCCTCGCGCAACAGCCCGCTGCGCTCGGACCCGGCCTGACCGGTATAGCTGCGGCGCTGGCCGAACAGCGATGCCAGCGCATCCGGGCCATTCAGGGTGGCGCAGTTGACATGGACCAGCCGGCCCTTGACGCGGCGGCGATCCAGTTTGAGGTTGTAGATCCGCTCGGCCAGTTCTGTCTTGCCGGTGCCGGTTTCGCCCAGCAACAGGATCGGCTCATCCGAATTGCTGGCCACCAGTTCGATCCGGTCGATCAGGGTGTTGTACGCGGCGTTTTTCGTTTCGATCCCGCCCTTCAGCTGATCGCTGTATTCGCGCGAAAGCTGATCGAACCGCTGTTGCAGCGCGTTGTACCGGCTCAGGTCCAGATCGATGATGTCGAATTTTGGCGCGTCCTCGCCAGCACCGGGCGGTCCGGTCTGGATCAGACGGGCCGGGATGTGACGGCTTTCAGTCAGCAGGAACCAGCAAATCTGCGCCACGTGCGAGCCGGTGGTCAGGTGAACGTGATAGCGCTCGCGCTCTTCATCGAACCCGTAGGTGCGCGCAAAATCGAAAAGCTTGCCATAGACCTCCTGAAAATCCCACGGATCGTCCAGATCCAGGTTCTGTAACAGAACCTCGGTATCCGGCGATGCCTCCTGAATCTCGCGCTGCACCTGCCGGGCCAGACGATGGAAATTCATGTCGTACAGAATCTCCAGCCGCTCGATCGGGAAATCGTCATGCTGGATCAGGCTGAGCGTCGGCCGCCAGCGCCGCTTTTTGCCCATATCGAGCTGCGTACCCAGAAAGCCCAGAACGACATTCTTCATGTGTATATCCATTTGGATAAGTTTGTATCTACACGTATAATATTTTGCAGAGCGTATTTCAGCAATATCGGATTTTATGATTTAGGAACAATGCATTAAGCGAAAAACGATTTCTTGTCGGAAACCAGGGCGTTCCATGCCAAAAACATCCTCGCTAACTAAGAGGATCAGAGAAATGGCAAACAAATCCATGTTTGCATCGATTAAAGGCCGGTTGCTGCCAAAGGCAACTGCAAGGAACGCCCACGCGGCGCCGGCCTACGCCTATTCCGAAGCACATGCCTTGGCTCAGGTTGCCGTGACCGGCACCTTCGGGGGCATGTTCTATCAGTCTCCGCAGGAGGAACTGGAATATGTCGTGGACGTGGCCGAGGCCGTCGACACGCGGTTTCTGGCCCGGGCAGCAATCTATGCGCGCAAAAGCGGGCACATGAAGGACATGCCGGCGGTGTTGCTGGCGGTTCTGGCCCGGCGCGATCCGGTGCTGTTCCGCGCCGTCTTTGATCGCGTGGTCGACAACGGCAAGATGCTGCGCACCTTTGTGCAGGTCGTCCGCTCGGGGCAGACCGGGCGCAAATCTCTGGGGTCGGCCCCGAAGGCGATGGTGCAGAACTGGCTGAACGCGGCATCCGAACGCGCGCTGCTGAACGCCAATATCGGCAACGATCCGTCCCTGGCTGACGTGATCAAGATGGTGCACCCGAAACCGGCAAGCCCGGAGCGGGAGGCGCTGTTTGCCTGGATCGTCGGGCGGCCGTGCAATCTGGCACGGCTGCCAGGGGCCCTGCAGAATTGGATCGCGTTCCGGGAGACCGGGAAAGGCCCGGTGCCGGATGTGCCGTTTCAGATGCTGACGCAGCTGGATCTGTCCGCCCATGACTGGGCCCGGATCGCGCGCAACGGGTCGTGGCAGATGGTGCGCCAGAACCTGAACACCTTCCACCGCCACGGCGTTTTCGGCGTGGCCCGGAATGTGGAGCACGTGGCTGCCCTGCTGCGCAACCCCGAGGCCATCGCCAAGGCGCGTGCGTTTCCGTACCAGTTGATGGTGGCGGCGCAGAACGTGGCCGCGGACATGCCGCATCAGATCGTGGACGCGCTGCACGACGCGATGGAAATCGCGGTGCAGAACGTGCCGAAGATCGCGGGGCAGGTTGTCGTCTGCCCGGACGTGTCCGGCTCGATGACCTGGTCGGTGACCGGGTATCGTCCGGGCGCGACCTCGGCCGTTCGCCACGTGGACGTGGCCGCACTGACGGCGGCAGCGTTTGCGCGGGTGAACCGTGGATGTCAGGTGCTGCCGTTCGACTTCGACGTGCGCGATGTACGTCTGAGGCCGCGCGACACGATCCTGACCAATGCCGAGCGTCTGGCCGCGCTGGGCGGTGGCGGAACCAACTGTTCCGCACCGCTCAAGTGGTTGAACGGTCGCGGACGGTCGCCGGATCTGGTGGTGTTCGTGTCTGACAACCAGTCGTGGGTGGATGCCCGCACGGGCGGTCAGGCAACGGCGATGATGAAAGAATGGGAGGTGATCAAGCGTCGCAACCCGAAGGCCAGACTGGTCTGTATCGACATCGCCCCATACGGGACCACGCAGGCGCAGACCCGCGAGGACGTTCTGAATATCGGCGGGTTCTCGGATGCGGTCTTTGGCCAGATCGCGGCATTTGCCGCCGGTCGGGCCGGCCCGGATCACTGGGTCGGCGAGATCGAAAAGATCAAACTTTGAAAACGGGTCAGGCGGAATGCCTGCGGGACTACAGCTGCAACCTGTCGGATGTCTCGCAAACACATTTGTCCGCCTGACCCACCCAAGATGAGATGAAAGGAACAAACTCGGCGAATGCCGGTGGAACTACAGATTGTTAATCTCCGTGTCGCGGGTTCGAATCCCGCCATCGCAGGCGCGATGTAGCTCAGTCAGGTAGAGCAGGGCGTTTCACCATGGTCGCGATTTGCGTGCAAACGCGACCGCCTTGTCGCCGGGACTTAATGAAACCGACGAAGGTGGGCTCGTGTTGGATAGAGCGCCGCATTTGCAAGCGGTAATCGAAGGTTCGATTCCTTCATCTTCGCAGCAGGAGGAATGCCTGCGAGACTACATCTGGTGCTGCCTGTTCGATTCAGGCTCGCCCTTCGGGGTTAGAATGTCTCGCAACCGATTGTCCTCCTGACCCGAAACGAAAGGATACCCCCGGCGAATGCCGAAGGAACTACATGGCTCAACCTGACCGGAGACCGAGCGGGTTCAACTCCCCTCCTTGCCGGCGCCCAGACGGCAAACGCATCTGCCCATTCAGATGCGGGGCGGGTCTCCGGGTTGTTTCTTCTCCCCTTGTCGCCGGGGCCAGACATGATCGGTTGTAGCTCAGCTGGCAGAGCAGCGGGTTGTTACCCCGTATGTCGCAGGTTCGAGCCCTGCAACCGAGCCAGAGAAACGAAAGGAAATCATCCGGGGGAATGCCCGTGGGAGTACATCGCTTGAAACGATCCGCCGAAAGGCCTCTCACGAACCCCTTGTCTCCCGGACACAAGTTATCACGGCGAATGCCGACGGAACTAAAGTCACCCCCTCGTTGTCGTGACTGGTGTTAGAGTGAGTTGAACAGATGAGTGAAGAAAACACATACGACCCGGTGACCGGGGACCACCTGAAAGACTGGGGCCATCGCCCCGGCAAGCATTTCCCGGCACTGCTGGCAAAAGCCAACGAGATGCGGGCCGAAGGGTTCGGGCTGGTGCGTATCCGGCAGGAGCTGGAGAGCGAAATTCCCCCCGCGCCGGTTCGGATGGAGCTGCGCGCGACCGGTGACGTTGCCTATTTCGAGAATATCGAAAGCAGCCACCCGGACGAACAGGACAACATCGGCAAGGTACGCGAAACCATGGGCGAGCTGATGCGCACGCCCACTATCGAGGCCGGTGCCATCATGCCCGACGCCTGCCCGGCAGGTCCGGTCGGAACCATTCCGGTCGGCGGTGTGGCCGCGGCACGCAACGCCATCCATCCGGGAATGCATTCCGCCGATATCTGCTGCTCGGTGATGATCACGGATCTGGGCAATGCCGACCCCAAGGCGGTGCTGGACGCCGCGCAGTCGGTCACGCATTTCGGCCCGGGCGGCCGCCCGCAAGGCAAGCGGTTCACGACCTCGCTGAAACTGCTGGACGCGTTCCGGGAAAACCCGTTTCTGGACAATCCCAAGTCGCTGCGGATGGCGCAGGAGCATATGGGGACGCAAGGCGACGGCAACCATTTCCTGTTCGTCGGACGCTCGCGCAAGACCGGACGCACCGCGATCGTGACCCATCACGGGTCGCGTGGGCCGGGTGCTGTTCTGTATAAGCACGGGATGCATGTGGCTGAAAAGTTCCGCAAGCAGCTCTCGCCGCAAACCGCGAAACAGAATGCCTGGATCCCGACGGACACCGAAGAGGGGCGCGACTATTGGGAGGCCCTGCAACTGATCCGCAAGTGGACCAAGGCAAACCACAACGCGATCCATCAGGCGACGGTCGAGGCCGCGCGCATCGGCGATGTCGGCGACCGGTACTGGAACGAGCACAACTTCGTCTTCAAACGCGGCGATCTCTACTACCACGGCAAGGGGGCAACGCCTGCGTGGGATGACTATGCGGCGGATGCCACGGGTCTGACGCTCATCCCGCTCAACATGTCCGAGCCGGTGCTGGTCGTGCGCGGCAAGGACGCCAGGAAAGGGCTGGGCTTCTCGCCGCACGGTGCCGGGCGCAACTTCTCGCGCTCCGAGCACAAGCGCCGGATGGGGTCGGTGACGCCCGACCAGATGCTGAAGGCCGAGACCGAGGGGCTGGATATCCGCTTTCACGCCGGTGGGGTCGACGCGTCCGAGCTGCCGTCCAGCTACAAGAGCGCGAAAAGCGTCGTGGCGCAGATAAAATCCTACGATCTGGCCGAGATCGAGGATTACATCGACCCCTATGGGTGCATCATGGCGGGCGATGTCCCTCCGTTCTGGGCGAACAAGAGGAAGGGGCGGCGCTGAACCAAAGCGGCGCGGCCCCCAGAGTAGAAATCGAAAACTCTGCAAATTAACTCGATTTCGCTCTAGAACTCCGCGTCCGCCCGGAACTTCATCGAGATGCCGCCATCGGGATGTTTCAGCCGCAATTCCTCGGAATGCAGCATCAGGCGGGGAAAATCGCGCGCGGCGCCCTCCGCATAGAACGGGTCGCCCAGGATCGGATGGCCCAGCGCCTGCATGTGCACCCGCAACTGGTGCGAGCGTCCGGTCCTCGGGCTGAGCCGGACGCGGGTGGTACCATTCTCATAGCGCTGCACCCGCCATTCGGTCACCGCCGGTTTGCCGGTCTCGTGACAGACCATCTGCCGGGGCCGGTTCGGCCAGTCCACGATCAGCGGCAGGTCGACGGTGCCGGTCTTGGGCTCAAGCCGTCCCCAGACACGGGCGACATAGGTCTTCCGGGTCTGCCGCTTCTCGAATTGCAGCCCAAGATGGCGCTGCGCGTGGGGGGTCTGGGCAAAGACCATCACGCCGGACGTGTCCCGGTCGAGCCGATGCACCAGCAGCGCCTGCGGGAACGCCGCCTGCACCCGGGCCAGCAGGCAATCGGCCAGATGCGCCCCCCGCCCCGGCACCGACAACAGGCCCGAGGGTTTGTTCACCACGATCAGCTGCGCATCCTCGTGCAGCACATCCAGCGGCGTTTGCGGGGGATCATAGGTCTCGCTCATGCGCGCCTGCCTATCGCAGGGGGCAACCTCCCGCAACGTCGTCCTTGTGTGTGCCGCGCGCTTCCGCAACCCTTGGCGCAACCGGGAAAGGAGAGATCATGCACCCCACCATCGCCAGATTGCAGGAGGTCGTGGCCAAGGGCGACGAGAGCCTGATCCACGACCTGCTGGCCGAGGACGTGCGGTTCATGCCGCCGACCTATTACAAGACATGGACAGGCCGCGCGCCGGTGGCTGCCGTGCTGGGCCATGTGGGACAGGTGTTCTCGGATTTCCGCTATCGCCGGGTCATGGGCGAAGGCTCGGATTGGGCGCTGGAGTTCCAGTGCAAGGTCGGCGACCTGGATGCCGTGGGCGTCGATCTCATCACCCTGAACGACGCGGGCCAAATTCAGGAGTTCGAAGTGGTGATGCGCCCCTACAAGACCGTCGGCGCCCTGCGCGATGCGATGAACGCACGGGTGATGACCGATGCGCGGTTCCTGAAATTCCGCGAGGCGCTGTCCTGACCATGCCCGCCCCGATCGCCGCCGACCAGATCCTGCGCCTGCCGCTGCTGCCGGTATTGGCGGCGCAGGGCCTGTGGGTGCGGCGCACGGCCCGGCTTTTGCCGGAACCATCAGGGCCGCGCGCAGGGTGCGAAGGGCATGGACCCCGGCTGCGGCTGCTGATCGCGGGCGACAGCTCGGCAGCGGGTGTCGGGGCCGAGACGCAGGCGCAGGCGCTCTCGGGCCAACTCGTGCAACGCCTCGCCCAAGACTATCGCGTCGCGTGGCGGTTGGAGGCCACCACAGGGCACACCACGCGCGACACGCTGGACCGCTTGCGGCAGATCGACGGCCCGTTCGACGTGGCGGTGACCGCGCTGGGTGTCAACGACGTGACCCGCGCCACGACGCGGGCGCAGTTCATGGCGCGCCAGACCGCGCTGCTTGAACACCTCACTGTCCCGCTGGGCGCGAACTGCGTGGTCCTGACCGGCGTGCCACAGATGCAGCGCTTTCCGGCATTGCCGCAGCCGCTGGCCTGGGTTCTGGGCCAGCAGGCGGCGCGCCTGGATGCAGGGCTGCATCAGGTCGCGGCCCGGTTTCCGCAGGCTCACCACCTGGCGCTGGACTTTCCCGACGATCCCGCCCTGGCGGCTCCCGACGGCTACCACCCCAGCCCGCGCGCCTATGCGCTATGGGCCGAGCGGCTGGCGCAGGACATCCACGCTCAGACCCGGGCGCGCATCTGCCGGACCAGCGGCACCGAATAGATCACCAGCGCCGACCAGATCATCGGAAAGGCGATCATCCGGCCTCGGTCCAGCGCTTCTCCGAACACGAAGATGGCGGTCAGAAAGATCATCGTCGGCGCGATGTATTGCAGGATGCCGATGGTCGACAGCCGCAGCAGCTTGGCGCCATTGGCATAGATCAACAGCGGCACCGCCGTCACTACGCCTGCCCCGATCAGCAGGGCGGTGTCCATCGTCGGCGCCCCGAAATGCCCGCCACCCCCGGCGCCCAGCCAAAGGACATAAGCCAGCGCGGGAAGAAGCAGAATCAGCACCTCAAGCAGAAAGCCCTGATTGGGACCGATGGGCAGGGATTTCTTAAAAAACGCATAAAACCCCCAGGTCACCATCATGCCCAGCGCCGCCCAGGGGATCTGCCCCGCCTCCAGCACCAGAACCAGCACGCCCAATGCCGCCAGCAGCACCGCCGCCAACTGCACCTTCGTCAGGCGCTCGCGCAGCAGAATCGCGCCCAGCGCGATGCTGAACAGCGGGTTGATGTAATATCCCAGCGCCGCGTCCAGCGCGTGGTCATTGGCAATCGCCCAGACGAAGATCGCCCAGTTGATCGAGATCAGCGCCGCCGTCAGGCACGCCATGCCCAACATCTTCGGATTGCGCAGCGCCGCCTTCAAATCCCGCGTCCGCCCCAGCGCGATCAACAACAGACCCGCAACCGGAACCGACCAGATCACGCGATGCGCCACGACCTCGACCGGGGGAATATGGGCAATCGTCTTCATGTAGAGCGGCAGAAACCCCCACAGCAGATACGCCGTGACGGCAAAAGCCAGCCCCTGCGGCGTGTCCACATTCTCGGAAGGGTGAGGCTGCTGCGCCATCTCGGTCTCCGCACGATTCTGGCGGCCTTTATGGCAGGGCAGACGATAAAGGAAACACCTTAAACTGTGCGACGCGCCATCACGGTTTGTGATGAGCGATCGGCCGCATCGACCCGGCGGCTTTCAGGTTTGTTTATTGCGAGGCTCTGCCTCGCGCTCCGGGATATTTATGAACAGAAGAAGCAGGGGAATGTGTTCTGTCCTTCTTCTGTTTGAAAACATCCCGGTGGGATGAACAGGCTTCCCGGACGCGATGCGCGATGGGGGCAGAGCCCCCGCCCGGCGACCCGCTCAGACCTTCACCCGTTCGGATTTTGGATCGTACATCGGCTTCAAGGAAGCTTCCGCTTTGACCTTCACACCGCAAACGTCGATCTCGTAGGTCGAGCCCAGCACATCCGCCGCCTTTTCGCCTTCGCAAGGCACGTAGCCCAGACCGATGGCGCCCCCCAGCGTGTGGCCATAGTTGCCCGAGCTCAGATAGCCCACATATTCGCCGTCACGGAGGATCGGCTCATTGTGGAACAGCAGCGGCTCGGGATCGGTCAGCCTGAACTGCACCAGACGGTTCTTGGGCCCGCTTTCCTTGCGCGCGATCACAGCCTCGCGCCCGATGAAATCGCAGCCCTTGTCGACCTTGACGGCAAAGCCCAGCCCCGCATCTACCACATGATCCTCGCAGGTGATGTCGTGGCCGAAATGGCGGAAGCCCTTTTCGATCCGGCAGCTGTCCATCATGTGCATGCCGCAGAGCTTGAGCCCCATATCCTGACCCGCCGCGTGCAGCGTCTCAAACACATGGCCCGCCATGTCGGAGGAGACATAGACCTCCCACCCAAGCTCACCCACGTAAGTTACCCGGTGGACGCGGGCGAGGCCCATGCCCAGCTCGATCTTTTGCGCGGTGCCAAACGGGTTGGCGGCGTTCGAGAAATCGTTGGGCGAAACCTTCTCCAGCAGCGCGCGCGCGTTCGGGCCCATGACCGCCAGCACGCCTTCGCCTGCGGTCACGTCGGTGATGACGACGCGGAAATCACCCAAATGGCGCATCATCCAGGTCTGGTCGGCCAGCCTGGTGGCGGCGGGGGTGACGACCAGATAGGCGGTCTCGGACAGGCGGGTGACGGTCACGTCAGCCTCGATCCCGCCGGTACGGTTGAGGAACTGGGTGTAGACAATTTTGCCGTTGGGCACTGCATAATCGCCGCCACCGATATAGTTCATGAAGGCCTGCGCGTCCGGCCCCTCGACCCGGATCTTGCCGAACGAGGACATGTCGTACATGCCCACATTCTCGCGCACGGCGCGGTGCTCGGCGGCCGAGTTCTCGAACCAGTTCTGGCGCTTCCAGCTGTACTGGTATTCGCGCTCCTGCCCTTCGTTCGCAAACCAGTTGGCACGTTCCCACCCGGCCAGCTCGCCCATAACCGCGCCCTGTTCCAGCAGATGGTGATGGAACGGCGTCCGCCGTACGCCGCGCGCGGTGGCCTTTTGGCGATAGGGGTAGTGGTCGGCATAAAGCAGACCCAGCGTTTCTTTCGAGCGTTCAAAGAGGTACTGTTTGTTGCCCTGGAACGGCTGCATCCGGCTGATGTCCACGTCACCCAGATCGAACGGCTTCTCGCCCGTGTCCATCCACTCGGCCAGCGCCATGCCCGCGCCCCCGGCAGACTGGATACCGATCGAGTTGAAGCCCGCCGCGATCCAGACATTGTCCATCTCGGGAGCCAACCCAAGGTGATAGGCATCGTCGGGCGTGAAGGATTCCGGGCCGTTGAAGAAGGTGTGGATACCGGCCTCGGCCAGAATCGGCATGCGTTCACACGCCGCTTCCAAGATCGGTTCGAAATGGTCGAAATCCTCGGGCAGTTGGTCGAACTCGAACGTGTCCGGAATGCCCTCCATCGCCCAGGGCTTGGCGTTGGGCTCGAACGCGCCCAGCAGGATCTTGCCCGCATCTTCCTTGTAATAGGCGCATTCATCCGGCACGCGCAGCACCGGCAACTGAGTCAGGCCGTCGATGTTTTCGGTGACGATGTAGAAATGCTCGCAGGCGTGCAGCGGCACGTTGACACCCGCCATGCGGCCCACTTCGTGCCCCCACATGCCCGCACAGTTCACCACCATGTCGCATTCGATATGGCCCGAGACGCTGCCATCATCGGCCACCCAGTCCACACCGATGACGGTGCGGCCGTCCTTGACGATATCGGTGACTTTCACACGCTCCTTGACGATGCCGCCGCGCTGACGTGCGCCCTTGGCCAGCGCCAGCGCGATATTGGCCGGATCGCCCTGTCCGTCGAGCGGCAGGTGCACGGCGCCCTTGACCCCTTCGAGGTTCAGATGCGGATAAAGCTCCTGCACCCGCTCGTTGGAAATCTCCTCGACCTCGACGCCAAAGGCGCGGGCCATGGCGGCCTGACGATAGATCTCTTCCTTGCGCTCTTCTGTCAGCGCCACGGTGATCGACCCGTTGCGCTTGAAGCCGGTGGCCACGCCGGTCTCTTCCTCCAGCGAGCCATAGAGTTCCTGGCTGTATTTCGCCAGCTTGGTCATGTTCGCCGTTGCACGCAGCTGGGCGATCAGACCGGCGGCGTGCCAGGTGGTGCCGGATGTCAGTTGCTTACGTTCCAGCAGCACAACATCGGTCCAGCCCTTCTTCGTCAGGTGATAGGCGACCGAACATCCGATCACGCCGCCGCCAATGATGACCACGCGGGCCTTGGTGGGAAGATCAACCATCCTCATCTCTCCGAATCTTCAGATTTGCCGCATCCTGCCATGGGAAGGCGGCAGAAAATCCACCAAAAACGTCACACCAATGGCGATAATCACCCCGGCCCGACGGCCCGCCGCTGACGGCGCAGGACAAAGGGCGTGATGCCGTAAAAGCTCTTGTAGACCGCCGAAAACCCGTTCGGGAAGCCGCAGGCAAGACCGATCTCGCGCACGCTCATGGTGGTGTTGAGCAGCAGGTTGTTGGCCTTGGCCAGCCGCATCTCGCGGTAGAACCCGTTGGGGGTGGTGCCCAGATAGGACTTGAACTTGCGTTCCAGCGAGCGGTTGGACAGGCCCAGCGCGTTGACCAGTTCGTTAATCGGCACCGGTTCTTCGATATTGGCCTGCATGATCTTGATGCACTGGTCCAGCGTCTGATCGCCGGTGGTGGTGGTCTTGATCCCGGAAAACGGCTGCATCGAGCTGAAATCGCGGATGTTTTCATGCAGCATGATGTCGGCCACGGTCATCCGCGCCGCGCCCGAGATATGCCGCCCGATCACCGCCAGCGCGACGTCCACCGTGGCCCCCATCCCGGCGCAGGTGACGACGGGGCCATGCTCGGTGGCAATCGAAAACTTGGCATCGAACCCGGCGCCGCGCTCGCGCAGGAACGAGGCGTTTTCCCAATGGGTCGCGTGATCCTCGGCGCCCTTGTCCTTGATATAGCGGCTGGCGGCCTCCGCCAGCAGGAACACCTTCGCATCGCGATAGGTGTAGTCCGAGATCACCCGCGCCAGCGACAGTTCCGGGTTGTCCGGATCGGTGTTGCCGATGACAAAGACATAATCCGCACGCGGCTGAGCCGGGATCGGGTCGGTCGGCACATAGGCCCCGGCGCTGCTGGACACCAGCCCGCCCTTGAGCGAGCGGTAGGTAAAGGTGAAGGGCGGCATCGGGCAGACACGGTTGGCGATCCGCAGCACGTCTACCACGCCCGCCAGCTCGGTCAGCACGAACCCATCGGCCACGATGATGTCGAACTGCCATTGCCGGGCAATGCCGGATGCCGATGCGTAATCTCCTCTGACTGCCATGTCGCCGCCTCCTCAGACGATCTCGTGCCCGGCGGCGCGCAGGGCGCGGGCCAGCTCGGCGATGTGATCGGGACCAACCTCGCAACAGCCGCCGACAATGGTGGCACCCTGTTCGACCCAGCCCATGGCGAGGGTTGCATAGGCGTGCGGGCCGAGATCCTGCCGCTGTTCCAGCGCATCCACGGTGGGCGCGTCCTTTAGGAACCCGTCAGAAATCCGGGTGAAGCCGTTGGCATAGGCCCCGAACGGGCAGCCCAGCCCCTTGACGATCTCCAGCGCCGCCGGGATCGCCTCGGGACGGGAACAGTTTATCAGCACCGCCGTTGGGGCAAAGCGCGCGACCAGCGGCGCAATGTCGCCCAGCGCCTCGCCCGAGCGCAGGCGGGTGCCGTCATCGTCCATCACCGTCAGCGCCAGCCAGACCGGCTTGCCGCAGCCTTCCGTGCCGCGCAGGGCGCCTTCGCCCTCCTGCACCGAGGACACGGTTTCGATCAGGAACAGATCGACGCGCGGCGCCATCAGGGCCACAAGCTCGCCGAACTTCTCCGCCGCGTCCGCCGGGTCAGGGTTCAGGTCGGGCCGGTACGAGGCCAGAAGCGGCCCCAGTGCTCCGGCGATCCGGCTCCCGGTTCCCGCGCGGGCGCGCTCGGCCTGCGTCAGGGCGGTGTCGATCAGGGTCGGCACCTGATCCTCCATCCCCACCCGCACCAGGCGCGAGCGGTGGACGGCATAGGTGTTGGTGGTGGCAACCGTGGCGCCGCAGCGAAAGTATTCACCATGCACCTCGCCCACCAGATCGGGATAATCGATCATCACCCGCGTCGACCACAGCGGCGTCGCCCGGTCGCCGCTGCGTTTCACCAGTTCCTGCCCGATCGAGCCATCCAGAAGCGTGATTTGTGCCATGCGAGCCTCTTACGGAATCAGAACCAGTTTTCCGGGCAGGGCCTTGGACTGAAAGTCCTCCTGTGCGGTTGCTATGTCGCGCAGCGGATACGTCTTTGAGATCAATGGCTTGATCCGGCCCTCGTTGATCAGGGTGACAAGGCGGCCAAAAACCTCGGGCGCCTGATGGGTGCAGCCGTGGATGGTGATGTCCCGCAGGTAGATGTCGCGCAGATCGGCCTCGACCATCGGGCCTGCGATGGCCCCCGAGACGGCATAATGCCCGCCGGGTTTCAGCGCCAGGATAAGCCCGGGCCAGGCCGGGCCGCCCACCACGTCGATGACAACGTCGAACTTGTCCCTGGGTAGCGGCGCGCCCCGGTCAAAGGTCTCGGCGGCGCCTTGCGCCCTGACCACCTCGGCCTTGGCCGGGCTGGTCACGCCCCAGACCGACGCACCCCGCAAGGCGGCCAGTTGCACCGCCGCCAGCCCGACCCCGCCCGAGGCACCGGTGATCAGAACCTTGTGCCCGGCAGTGACGCCGGCCCGGGTCAGCAGGTTTTCGGCGGTGCCGAACGCGCAAGGGATGGCGGCAATCTCCGCATCCGACAGCGGCGAGGCGGTGACGTCATAGAGATCCCCCACGTCAACCACACAATATTGGGCAAAGGCGCCGTCGATTTCCGAACCCAACGCGATAAAGCCCTGCGGGTTGCCCGGGCACGGGCGCGGCAGGTTGATCGGGCAGGTAACCCGCTGCCCGGGGCTGAACCCGGCATCAGGACCGGCCTCTTCGACGATGCCGCACAGATCCCCGCCCTGAATGCGGGGAAAGGCCAGGGCACCGCCCCAGCCGCCTGCATCCACCTCCTGATCCACAGCATCCGTCGCGCCGGTCACGTCCGGGGAATACCACCCAACGCGGGTATTGATGTCGGTGTTGTTGACCCCGGCGGCTGCCACCCGGACCAGAACCTGCCCCGGCCCGGGGACCGGAACAGGAATGTCTTCGCGCCATTCCAGCGCCTCCGGCCCGCCATGCCGGGTGAGATAGACGCCTTGCATCAGCCGGGTCATCGCTCTCTCCTTTTCACGGGCGGGCCGGGTCCGTCACATCAGGCGCGCAGGCGCTCGTTGGCCGGATCCCACAGGGGTTGGTCCTGCTCGACAATCGCGCGGCGCTTCTCGCCGTAGATCTCGACCTCAAGCTCGGTGCCCGGGTTGGCAAGCTCGGCCCGGATCATGCCCAGCGCGATGGACTTGCCGACGCGATAACCCCAGGCGCCGGACGTGGTCTCGCCCACGATCTCGCCATTCTGCCAGATGCAGGACATATACGGCGCGTCGCAATCGCCCGCATCCACCGTCATGGTGACAAAGGCCTTTTTCACACCCTGCTGCCTTTCGCTCAGGATCGCCGCCTTGCCGGGGAAGTCCTGCGGCTTGTCGAGCTTGACGAACCGCTCCAGCCCGCCTTCCAGTAGCGAGTAGTCGGAGCTCAGATCGCCCTTCCACGCGCGATAGCCCTTTTCGATGCGCAGGGAATTCAGCGCATACATGCCGAACGGCTTGGCACCTGCGGCAAGGATGGCCTCGTAGATCGCAGGCATATGCTCGTTGAGCGCATGCACCTCCCAGCCCAGCTCACCGGCAAA
Organism: Ruegeria sp. HKCCD8929; assembly: GCF_013031405.1. GTDB lineage: Bacteria > Pseudomonadota > Alphaproteobacteria > Rhodobacterales > Rhodobacteraceae > Ruegeria. The sequence goes on from NZ_WPZY01000009.1 coordinate 78,639, forward strand.
CGAGACTCGGATCAGATAGGCAGGCTGGCCCGCAACGGTGGCCGACTGATGGGTCAGCCAGCCCGAGGACAGGTCCGCGTCGGTCAGGCCCGACAGAATCTCGCGCGATTTCGGGCCGGTGACGATCAGCGTGTCGCGGGTGGTGGTCACATCCTCGACGGTAACACCGGCAGGCATCACGTTCTGCAGCAGGTCGCGGTCATGCCATTGCGCGGGAGCGGCGGTGATCATCATGAACTCATCCTCGCCCATGCGGACACAGGACATCTCGGTCAGGATGCGGCCGCGGGGGTCCGAGATATAGACGAGGTTGATGCGCCCCACCTTGGGCAGACCGCCGGTAACCAGACCGCGCAGCGCCTCTGCGGCACCCTCGCCCTTGACCATGAAGCGCGAGAAACCCGGCAGGTCGAGCACACCGCAATGGTCGCGCACGGCCTCACATTCCTCTTTGATCCGCTGCTCCCACGGGCCCGACCGGCCCCAGGTGTGGGTGCTTTCCTCGGACACATCATCGCCCGGCTGCGCGAACCAGTTGGCGCGTTCCCAGCCATTGTAGGCGCCCATGACACCGCCCAGTTCCTTGACGCGTGAATGTACCGGCGACAGCTTCTTGTCCCGCGCGGCGGGCCATTCGTGATAGGGGAAATGCATGGAGTATTCGTTGCCGTAGGTCTCCATCCCCTTTTTCACGCAATAGTCGTGATCGGTGTAGTCGGTGTAGCGGCGCGGATCGACCGCCCACATGTCCCACTCGGTGGCGCCATCGACGATCCATTCGGCCAGCACCTTGCCCGCGCCGCCGCCCTGGGCGATGCCGAAGGTAAAGACACAGGCCTCGAACGCGTTCTTCACGCCCGGCATCGGACCGATCAGCGGCAGACCGTCGGGCGCATAGGGGATCGGGCCGTTGATGACCCGGGACACACCCGAGGTCGCCATCAGCGGCACCCGCTCCATCGCATCGGTGACGATATCCTCGATCCGGTCCAGATCGTCGGACCAGAGCTGAAAGCTGAAATCGTCGGGCATCGGGTCCGCGTCGGTATCCCAATGCGCCTTGCAGTTCGGCTCATACGGGCCGAGGTTGAAGCCGTGCTTCTCCTGCCGCAGGTAGTACGAGATATCCACGTCGCGCAGCAGCGGCAGCTTGCTTCCGCCATGCGCCTTGGACCACGCTTCGACCTCGGGGATTTCATCGGTCAGCAGGTACTGGTGGCTCATCACCATCATCGGCACGGTGCGCCCGCCATACGGCTTGAACCATTCGCCGACACGCTGTGCGTAATACCCGGCAGCGTTGACCACATAATCGCAGTCGATAACGCCTTTCCCGGTATGCACGGTCCACGTCCCGTCCTGATGCTGGGTCACACCGGTGGCCGGGGTGAAGCGCAGGATGCGGGCGCCCATGTCGCGCGCACCCTTGGCCAGCGCCTGGGTCAGCTGCGCCGGGTCGATGTCGCCATCGCTGGGATCGTACAGAACACCTTCGAGGTCGTGGGTTTCCAAGAACGGATAGCGCTCCTTCGCCTCTTCGGGCGACCACATCTCCATCTCGATGCCCTGATAGCGGCCCATGGCGTGGGCGCGCTCGAACTCCTGCACCCGTTCCTTGGTATGCGCCAGACGGATCGAGCCCGACTGGTGATAGTTCATCGGGTAATCGACCTCTTCCCCCAGCCGCGCATACAGCTCGGTCGAATAGCGCTGCATGTTCATGATCGCCCACGAGGTCGAGAATGTCGGCACGTTGCCCGCCGCATGCCAGGTCGAGCCGGCGGTCAGCTCGTTCTTTTCCAGCAGAACGCAATCGGTCCATCCCTTCTTGGCCAGATGGTAGAGCGAGGAGGTCCCCACCACACCGCCACCGATAATGACCACGCGGGCCTTTGTCGGAAAATCACTCATGTCTTTCTGTTCCCTTTATTCATGCCTCTTGAGGCAGGTCGTCCGTGATGTCGTAGTAGTCTCCCTTGTCCGCCACAAAGATGTGACGGGCGAGGGTCAGTCCGGTGGGCGCATTGAGCGCCCCCATGGAGATCGAGATCGTGTCCTCGTCATTGTGCTTCCAGAACAGGAACGATCCGCAATTGCTGCAAAAGCCGCGCTTGGCGATGTCCGAGGCGCGGAACCAGCCGAGCGTGTCGCTGGCGGCGAAACTCAGGTTGTTTTCGTGGGTCGAGGCCGAGGACCAGATATGGCCCGACTGTCTGCGGCACTGGCCGCAATGGCAGGCCGAGGGCGGGGAAAGCTCTCCGTCGATGCGGAAGGCGACCGAGCCGCACAGGCAGGAACCGGTATGCATCTGTTTACCCCCTTGCTGCAGGCGTGGTGCTGGTGCCCAGCAACACACCGTAGATGATGAAACAGGTGGCCATGACCCGGCGCACCCACGCGTTGAACACCGCCCCCATCGCCGCGCGGCCCATCAGAGCCCCAAGCAAGGTGAACCCGGTATAGCTGAGTGCGGTGATGGTGAGCGCGGTGGGCATGATCACGGTCATCTGCTGCCAGATCGGCACGCCGGGCTGCACGAATTGCGAAAACGCGGCAAGGTAGCCCGCGACGCTCTTGGGATTGATCGTCGCGATGGCAAGCGCGTGCAGATAGATGTGGCGCGCCGGACGTTCGGTGGCGGGCACGGGTTTGGTCGCATTCATCCAGCCCCGCACTCCCAGCCAGATCAGAAACCCCGCGCCGATCAGCTTGGCGGCAAAGAACCCGGTCGGCGAGGCGGCGATCAGAGCGGTGACCCCCAGCGCCGACAGGATCAGAAACGCGCTGGCCTGCGTCAGGATCGCCAGCACGCCCAGCAGGGCCTTGGCAAAGGGCAGGCTCATCCCGTTCGAGATGCAGTTGACCGCGTTCGGCCCCGGGGTGGTGACGAAGACCACCCAGAACAGCGCGAATATGGTCCAGGCCTCGAAACTCATCAGTACACCGGTGGCGCGATGACCCAGACGGCCACGGCTGGCTCGTCATAGGGGTTGGCCCATTGATAGGGTTCGTTCCGGATCCGGAAACTGTCGCCAGGGCCGACGGTAAAAAACCGGTCGCCGATGGTCAGTTCCAGCCGGCCCGAGACCATGTACCCGACCTCCTGCGTCGGGCGCTCGGCCGGGTTCTGCATCAGCGACCGGGGCTGGAACGTGGAATGCACCATCTCGAAATCGTCTGTCAGATCGGGCGAGAGCAGCTCTTCGATCAGCCCCTCATAACCCGACCCCATGGCCCGCCGCGCCCCGGCGCGCACCACGTACCCCTGTTCCTCGGCGGGCACCGAGTGATGCGCAAACAGCATCGACATCGGCACGCCCAGACACTCAGCGATCAGCCGCAGGTCCGAGATCGAGGGCTCGGACTTGTCGCGCTCCACCTGGCTGAGCCAGCCGACGGACCGGTCGAGCCGCTCGGCAATGTCCACCAGGGTCAGCCCACGCGCCTTGCGCAGGGCCCTCAGATCGGCACCCAAGGTTGCACTTTGTGGAGCTTGACTGTTCAAGGCTGTGGTCCGGGTCGTGAAAAATTCTCGCTGATTTTCACGATGCCGCGAATCGGTGAAATTTCCAAACGTTTTTTCATTGGCCTTCGGATTCTTACTCGGCTATCCCGGCGGCCATGTGGATCGCGATCATGTATCTCTGGATCGTCAACGGGGCGACGGTGCTGGCATTCGGCTGGGACAAGCTGCAGGCCCGCCGGCGGCGCTGGCGTATTCCGGAACGCAGGCTGCTATGGCTGGCGGCCATCGGCGGCAGCCCCGGCGCGCTGGTCGGACGCTGGATCTTCCGTCACAAAACCCGCAAGCGCGGCTTCGTCAAATGGCTGTTCATCATCGTCGCGATCCAGGCCGTGGTCGGCTATTTCCTGCTGACGGAAATCCTGCCGGAACTGCGGTGACCTGTTCCGCGCTCCGATACGTCACGCCGCACCGGCCTCCCCGCGTATGACCCGGCCCAGCACGACGGGCGAGAAATGCGCCTGTCCGCTGGGTCCAAAGACAAGCTTTTGCAGCTTGGCAAAGGCTTCGATGTAATGCGCGTATGAGGCCAGGTTGACGCCGCTGGGCGCGGGCAGCATCTCACCCAGCATGCCGCAATAGCCGCGAACGCTGATCTCCATCTGCGCGCGCGACAGGCCCAGTTGCGCCTCGGCGGCGATGTTGGGAACGGTGACCTGAACGCTGCTCTTGAAGGTGGTCGCCTCGATCTTGAGCTGCACCGCGACACCGATCTCGACCCGCTGGCCCTCGATCTCGCGGACCGTATACATCTTGGCCTCTTGCACGACGCCGACGGATTTACCCTCGGCATCGCCCTTCAGCAGCCCCGCGAACCAGCTCATCTTGCCGCTTGCCTCGCGTGTATAGGCGACCGAGGTGACAAAATGCTGATCCAGAGTCACCACGTCCTCCGGCGCACCGGCCGCCGTCGTCGCAAGGCCTTCTTCGCCGGACGGGCCGCCCACGCGGAACCGATAGCCGGACAGGGTTTCATCGCCGTCGAGCAGCGGGATGTAGGTGAGTGCGTCTGACATGTCATTCAATCCAAATCGGGTTCAAAGAATGACAACAGGTTAACACATCACCTCATTTGCCCAAAGTTTGCTTAGGTTCATGTGGAGCGTCGTGAAACTTTGAGTCGAAGAGCGTGATTTTCTGAATCCGATCAGTGAACCGCGTCGCGCATCACTGGCCCAAACGACAAGCATATTCGACCCAACGTCGGCTGTGCCGGACGAAACGGTCGAAAGGTCATTTAGCGAACCTCCTCAGATCAATCGTTCCAACCGCCCCTTACGCTTGTAAATGTTCTTATAATCCCACTGGATGTTCTGACCCTTTGTCAGCCACCGCTTCAGATCTTCCGCATCTATTTCTTCGGTGGCGGTGTAGCGGACTGATGCGTCTTTGAATTTGCCCGTCCCTGGCTTCAGACTGGGCTCGCCAAAATCGGCGCCACTCCAAAACATCAGGCGGATACAGCCCTTTAGCTTGCTATACCCGACAATCGGATTTCCAGCCAGAAACCAGACCGGATGGCCATGCCATATCTTGCTCTCGGCATTTGGGAGGCCAATGTCAATCTCGCTACGTAGCAGGTCACATATAGCTCTGTCTTCTGGCGACTGAGCACCGTGAAACTCGGAAATTGTTGTAGGTTTCATGACAACATGAATAGCATTGGATCGAAGACAATTGAATGTCCTGCTCGGGCCCTTTTCGACACCTGCGCCGCAGCTTGCGCCAAGGTCTGTTGTTCAATTTCGGGTCAGTTTGTGACGTGAAGGTCAAAGTCATCCGACGTTCGACTGTTCAGGACCCTAGAACGTCGCGGCCAGCCGCGTCCCCTGATTGATCGCGCGTTTGGCGTCCAGCTCGGCGGCCACATCCGCGCCGCCGATCACATGCGGGGTCACGCCCCGGTCGATCAGCGCGTCCGCCAGCGAGCGGTCCGAGACCTGACCGGCGCACAGCACGATGGTCTCGGCCTCGATCACGGTCGGGTTCTCGCGCGCCTCGCCAAAGCTCACATGCAGGCCCGCGTCGTCGATGCGCTCATAGTTCACGCCGCCAACGAAATTCACACCCTTCATCTTCAGCGTGGCGCGGTGAATCCAGCCGGTGGTCTTGCCCAAGCCCTTGCCATGCGCCTGTTTCTTGCGTTGCAGCAGCGTGATCTGCCGTGCGGGTGCCTCGGGCTGCGGACCTTCGGGGGCGAGGCCCGCGCGGTGCTCCGCCGGGTCGGTCACGCCCCATTCCTTCATCCACAGAGGCAGATCCTCGGTCGGGCTTTCGCCCTCATGCAGCAGGTATTCCGAGACGTCGAACCCGATGCCGCCGGCGCCGATCACGGCCACCGATTTGCCAACCGGGGCCTTGCCGCGCAGCACGTCGATATAGTTCAGCACATTGTCCCGGTCCTGCCCGGGGATCTGCGGATCGCGCGGGGTGACGCCTGTGGCAATCACCACCTCGTCAAAGCCGGTCAGGTCATCCGCCGTCACCTCGCGGCCGAGTTCCAGCACAATGCCCAGATCGGCCACCATGGTGCGGTACCAGTCCACGAGGCCCCAGAACTCTTCCTTGCCCGGTACCTGCTTGGCCATGTTGAGCTGCCCGCCGATCTCATCGGCCCTGTCGAACAGGGTAACGCTGTGCCCGCGCTGGGCGGCGGTCATGGCGGTGGAGAGCCCGGCAGGCCCCGCGCCGACGACGGCAACGCGCTTGGGCGTCTCTGCCTTTTCGATCACAAGTTCCGTCTCATGACACGCACGCGGGTTCACCAGACACGAGGTCAGCTTGCCGTTGAACGTGTGATCCAGACAGGCCTGGTTGCAGGCAATGCAGGGCGCGATCTGGGTGGCCCGTCCGGTCTGGGCCTTGGCGACGAACTCGGCATCCGCCAGCATCGGCCGGGCCAGCGACACCATGTCGGCGCAGCCCTCAACCAGCACCTGCTCGGCCACCTCCGGCGTGTTGATCCGGTTCGAGGTGATCACCGGGATAGACACCTTGCCCATCAGCTTCTTGGTGACCCAGGCAAAGGCCGCGCGCGGCACGCTGGTGGCAATCGTCGGTATCCGCGCCTCGTGCCAGCCGATGCCGGTGTTGATGATCGTGGCCCCGGCCTTCTCGATCTCCTGCGCCAGTTGCACTACCTCGTCATGGGTCGAGCCATTGGGCACCAGATCGATCATCGACAGCCGGTAGATGATGATGAAATCGGTGCCGACCGCCTCGCGCGTGCGGCGCACCACCTCGATCGGCAGGCGCATCCGGTTCTCATACGATCCGCCCCAGCGGTCGGTGCGCTTGTTGGTATGGGTGACGAGGAACTGGTTGAGGAAATACCCCTCGGACCCCATGATCTCGACCCCGTCATAGCCCGCGTGCTGCGCCAGAACCGCGGCATTCACGATGTCGGAAATCTGCTTCCCGATCCCTTCCTCGTCCAGCTCATGCGGCGGGAACGGAGAAATGGGCGACTTCACCGGGCTGGGTGCGACGCATTTCGGCCCATAGGCATAACGGCCCGCATGCAGGATCTGCATCGCGATCTTGCCGCCCGCCTCATGCACTCGCTCCGTGACAATCGAGTGGTTCGCCACGTCCTTGTCGGATACCATCATCGACGCCCCGGGCAGGACCGAACCCTCAAGGTTCGGACCGATCCCGCCGGTCACCATCAGCGCCACGCCGCCGCGCGCGCGATCGGCATAGAACTCGGCCACGCGGTTCCAGTCGCCGGTCTCTTCCAGACCGGTATGCATCGAACCCATCAGGACGCGGTTCTTCAAGGTGGTAAAGCCCAGGTCCAGCGGCGCCAGCATGTTCGGGTACGCAGTCATCACGAAAACTCTCCCTCAGGATTTGCGCCGAAGATTGACGCGCACGTCAACTTTGTCACGCGAAACCTGACGTCACCCCCTGTTCTGCCGGGATGGTGCTTGTTAGAGAAGGGTGAATTCAGGACGAGGCCGCAGATGACCCCCGAAGAAATCGCCAGACTGCCCTACCGCCCCTGCGTCGGGCTGATGCTGATGAATACCGACGGCAAGATCTTTGTCGGCCAGCGCAACGACCGTCACAAGGACGCCTGGCAGATGCCGCAGGGCGGGGTGGACAAGGGCGAAGACCCACGCGCCGCGGCCCTGCGCGAGCTGTGGGAAGAGACCGGCATACGTTCTGACCTGGTCGAGGTCATCGCCGAATCCGAGGATTGGCTGCCCTATGATCTGCCACATGACATCGTGCCCAAGATCTGGAAAGGCCGCTATCGCGGTCAGGAACAGAAATGGTTCCTGCTGCGCTTTGTGGGCTCGGACGACCAGATCGACATCGAGACCGATCACCCCGAGTTCACCCGCTGGAAATGGCAGGACCCGGCGCGGCTGGTGGGCGACATCGTGCCCTTCAAACGCGCGGTTTATGAACAGGTCCTCGCGGTGTTTTCCGAGCACCTCGACCATGGCGCAACACCATCCCGGTAAATGACCCCTCTTTGGCACCGTAATTTATTAAATGAGATCAAAGTGTTTTTCGATCCGCTCACTTTGATTCCCTTTTTTCGGCACCGTTTTCCCTTGAACTGGCACATCCCGCAAAAGTGAGACCGCCCGGATGCCGGCATAGCCTGCATCCGAATAGAGCGCAGTCACGAACTGCAGCCTCGGGATTTGCCCCAGTCGCCATTGGCGACATGCAGAAAGTGGTGGGTGGGTTCACACCGTGGACAATTCCGCCATCGAGAATTACGGAATAAATGTCCGCATTCTAGAGTGTGCGGGTTTTCCAAGATGCCACAGCCTTGCACCACGTCAGTGGTCAACTGTTCGGCTCGTTCGTTTTTGGACAAAGCGGTACAAACAGGTACTTAACTTCGCGTTCGTTGATCAAAAGATTTGCCAGTGTGCTGTCCATCTCCGGCGTTGCCGCGGGCCGTGTGCACAGATGAAACACATCGCCGACAGCCTGCACAATACGTGGATCGCCGTGGCGGATTTGCGTTTTCAGGCTGCGGATATAGTAGCCGTCGGGGTTGGCGTCGATATCCTCCAACGACACAGCCTCATTCACATGGCCCGGCCCACATAACGCGTCGATGCGGCTTTCGGCTTGGGCGGCGGCAAGTGTCAGCGCGGCGGAAATAATCAGTTTCATCTTATTTCTCCTGTCGTTTCTCGGATTGATGCGCGCCGCCTGAGGGCTGGTGAGCTTGCCAGCAGCGCGCCCGGTTCGCTATATTAGGACACGTGGAGGAGCGTGATTTGTCCCGAAATGGCGACGAAATTGACACGAATTCTTCTGAAATCGTTCGCATTGGCGATTTCACGCTCTCTCTTGAAAATCTGGAGATTCAAAGCGTTACAGGACAAACCGTTGATCTGCGCAGCCAAAGCGCGGACGTTTTGGCGGTTCTGGTGCAGCATGCCGGAGAGATCGTCTCCAAAGACACCCTGATAGACCGCGTCTGGGCCGATACTTTTGTGACCGATGACAGCCTCGTCCAATGCATCGCTGATATCCGGCGGGCGCTAGGTGACACGGATCACAAACTGGTTCAGACATTTCCTAAGAAGGGGTACAAACTCAACGCGACACCGGTCGATACCGCCGAAAAGACAGTTCATACCGGTCTCGCGTCCCGGGCTAGCCCTTCGGCCAGACGGCGTAACGTCATAGCGATTGCGTCGCTAGCCGCGCTGGCGCTGATCGGCATGATCTATCTGATACCTGGTGATCCGCCGCGCGGTGAAAGCGACCACTCCCCGCGCATCGCGGTGCTGGCCTTCGACGATTTCAGCGCGGGCGAGGATAAGGGCTACCTGTCGGATGCGATCGCCGAAGGCATTATCACCGAACTTGCCCGGTCGCGTTTTTATGACGTGATCGCCCGCAACTCGAGTTTCCGTTATCGCGGCCAGCCCATCGACATTCATCAGATCGGCGAAGAACTTGGGGTACAATTCGTCCTTGAGGGCAGCCAGCAAAAGTCAGGTGACAAGCTGAAGGTCACTGCGCAGCTCATAGACGCCACAACCGGAGAGCATCTTTGGGCGCATACCTACGACCAGAACATCGGGGATCTGTTTGTTGTGCAGGACCAAATCGTCCGAACGCTCGCTGACCGTGTGGGCGAGCGCCTCATGCGCCCAAGCCCCGTGAGCGACCCGGACAAAGTCACCGCCCAGCATCTGTTCCTGAAGGCCCGTCAATTCGTCGTTGATGACTTTTCCGAAGCAAGCAATTGGAAAGCATACGAAACCGTACAGAAAATTTTCGAAGTGGACCCCGACAGCCACTATGCACATCTCGGTATGGTGTTCGTGTATCGTCATGCCGGCGAATTCGGCTGGCATGGCTGGGATCGGCAGGAAGCCTTCGATACCGCGCTGGAGCATGGCCTTAAAGCACTAGAAATCGCTGCGGACGATCCAAGCACACACTACTTACTGGCGTTGCTAAGAGGCTCGCGCGGCGAAAATGAAGAAGCGTTGGCGCACTACGACAAGGCAGTGGCACTTAATCCCAGCGCGTCACGGTATCTGGCAGCCAGTGCAACTCCCTTGCTCAATGTTGGCCGTACTGACGAGGCAATCGAACGACTGGAACGGGCCAAGGGTATCGACCCCTTCCACTCTCGAAACGTCCATTGGAGGATGGGTTGGGCACTTTGGCAAAAGGGGGACTGTGAAGGAGCGCTTGATGCTTTTCTGCAAATGGACAAGATCGTGAAGGGCGCGCACCGCATGCTGGCCGCGATCTATGCGTGCCTCGGCGAGGTCGAAAAGGCGCAGGACGCATACAAAGTGTTTTACGCCGACGCGCATGAGCCGACGATTGCCGAGCAACGCGCCGAAAGTATCGACACCTGGACCGCGCCCGGCGCGTTAGAGCGCTATCTGGATCACATGCGTATTGCCGGGATGAAAGACTGACACCGGCCTTGGCGCGCCGGTTCACTCCCTCGGGGAATGCCATTCGTAATTTCAATAGCAGAACGCATGACCGATCTCTTGACTTCGACACAGATCTGTCTCTGCGCAACGTCTGGCACAGAGGCTGACCTTCATACGTTTCGTAGCATTAGTCGAAATTGGGCTCTCCCCGGCCGCTCTCTGTGCGCTGAACAAAGGTCTGGGTCGGTGTCAAAGGAAACCCAAGTGCTAAAAGGAAGAACTGTGGGAGTCAGGTTACCAGCTCAAACAAAACGCGCGGTGGATCAGACCCCCGCGCGTTCACGTCGTGACAGACAGATCAGCTCCTCACAAGTGCCTCATACGCCTCGGCAATCTCGCGGGTGATGTCGCCGACCTCGAACCGGTAAGGCCCGATCTCGCCCACCGGAGTGACCTCGGCGGCAGTGCCGGTCAGCCAGCATTGTTCGAACCCTTCCATCTCTTCCGGCATGATGTGACGTTCATGCACCGTGATGCCGCGATCCTTGAGCAGGCCGATCACCGTCTGGCGGGTGAGCCCGTTCAGGAAACAGTCGGGCAGCGGGGTGTGCACCTCGCCATCCTTGACGAAAAAGATATTGGCCCCCGTCGCCTCGGCCACGTAGCCGCGATAGTCCATGAACAGCGCATCCGAGCAGCCCTGCGCCGTCGCCTTATGCTTGGAGATGGTGCAGATCATGTAGAGACCGGCGGCCTTGGCATGCACCGGGATGGTCTCGGGGCTGGGCCGTTTCCACTCGGCAATCGCCAGCTTGGCGCCCTGCATCTTGGCGTCGCCATAATACGCCCCCCAACCCCAGACCGCGATCGCCATGCGCACCGGGTTCGCAGCCGACGCCACGCCCATGTCTTCACCCGAGCCCCGCCACACGAGGGCGCGCACGTAAGCGTCCTGCAGGCCGGAGGCTTTGAGCGTCTCTTCCTTCGCGGCCTCGATCTGATCCACCGTGTAGGGCATCGGCATGTCCAGCGCCTCGGCAGAGGCAATCAGACGCTCGGAATGCTCACGGCTCTTGAAGATCTTGCCGTTATAGGCGCGCTCGCCCTCGAACACCGACGAGGCATAGTGCATGGCGTGGGTCAGGATATGTACCTGTGCATCCCGCCACGGGACCAGCTCTCCATCCATCCATATGACACCATCACGATCGTCATAACCCGCCATGCCGCAACCTCCTGAACCGGGCCGATTTTCCGAAAATTGCGCAACTTAGGACCGAAGCGGACACATTGTTGCGCAAAAGCTTCGATTCGATACCTGTTCACTCTTGGAATGTCAACAAGACTGACATAAAGTGGCCGGAAGCAACAAAATGGGGCGCGATAACATGTCCGAAACCCGTACGGCGCAGGCATTTGGCGGAGAAAGCCTGCTGTTTCTGACCGACGAGCAGTTGCGGCAGGGGATCGAGGCAATGTTCTTTGCCTATCGCGGGTTTACCGCCGATCCCGACCGGATTCTGGCCGAGCTGGCCTATGGCCGCGCCCATCACCGGGCGATCCATTTCATCAACCGCGCGCCGGGCACCACGGTGAACAATCTGCTGGCCATTCTGGGCGTCACCAAACAGTCTCTGAACCGGGTGCTTCGGACCCTGATCGCCGACGGGCTGGTCGAAAGCCGCGTCGGCACCGTCGACAAGCGTGAACGGCACCTGTTCCTGACCGAGGCGGGCGCCGCGCTTGAGACAAAACTGTCCGATGCCCAGCGCGCCCGCATGCGCGCCGCCTACAAAGAGGCCGGGCCCGAGGCGGTAACCGGTTTCCGCAAAGTACTTGAAGCAATGATGGATGCTGATATGCGTCGGGCCTACACCAAACTGCGGGATACCACCTCATGAGCGATCTGGACGCCCACCTGCTGATTGTCGACGATGACGAGCGGATCCGCGACCTGCTCAAGAAATTCCTGATGCGCAACGGCTTTCTGGTGACGGCTGCCCGGGATGCGGCCCATGCGCGGCGGGTGCTGTCGGGGCTGGATTTCGACCTGATCGTGATGGATGTGATGATGCCGGGCGAGGACGGGGTCAGCCTGACACGCAGTCTGCGCGAAACCCAGGCCACCCCGATCCTGCTGCTGACCGCCCGCGGCGAGACCGAACACCGGATCGCGGGGCTTGAGGCCGGGGCCGACGATTACCTCGCCAAACCGTTCGAGCCCAAGGAACTGCTGCTCAGGATCAACGCCATCCTGCGGCGGATGCCCGACACCCCGGCGCAGGACACCGCGCCCAAGATCCTGCATCTGGGCCCGATCCGCTACGACATCGAACGCGGCGAGATGTGGCAGGGCGACGACCCGGTGCGCCTGACCGCGACCGAAAGCCAGCTGATGAAGATCTTCTCGGCCCAACCGGGTGAGCCCATCAGCCGCGCCAAGCTGGTCGAGGATCTGGGCCGCGACAAGGGCCAGGCGCAAGAGCGCGCGGTGGACGTACAGATCACCCGCCTGCGCCGCAAGATCGAACAGGACCCCAAGCAACCGCGCTATCTGCAGACGGTGCGGGGCGCGGGATATATGCTGGCGCCGGACTGAGCGGCCAACCGTCTCCGATAGCCTCAGCCCAACGTATAAGGGACCCCGATGAAAACAGCCCTGATCACCCATGCCGATTGTCTGGGCCATGTGACCCCCACCGGCCATCCCGAACGGGTGGCGCGGCTGGAGCACATCCTGCACGCGCTGGAGCCGCTGGACTTGAACCGGGTGACCGCGCCGCTGGCGGCTGACGATGACATTCTGCGAATCCATCCGGCCTCGTACCTGAGCGACATCCGCGATGCCCGGCCCGCAGAGGGGTTCACCCAGATCGACGGCGATACCTTCATGTCCCCGGGCTCGGTCGATGCCGCCTTTCGCGCGGCGGGCGCCGTGGTGCGGGCGGTGGACATGGTGATGGGTGGCGAGGCGCCCAACGCCTTCTGCGCCGTGCGTCCGCCGGGGCACCATGCCGAGACATCCACCGCCATGGGGTTCTGCCTGTTCGGCAACGCGGCACTTGCGGCAAAACATGCGCTCGATCACCACGGGCTGTCCCGCGTGGCGGTGGTGGATTTCGACGTGCATCACGGCAACGGCACGCAGGACCTACTGTGGGACGAGCCGCGCGCGCTGGTCATAACCTCGCAACAGATGCCGCTCTGGCCCGGCACCGGTCGCCCGGACGAAACCGGCGCCCATGGCAATGTGCTGAACCTGCCGCTGGCCCCCAACACCGGCGGGGCCGAGATGCGCGCGGCCTGGCGCGATCAGGCTTTCCCACGCCTGCGCAGTTTCCGCCCCGAGCTGATCGTGATCTCTACCGGGTTCGACGCCCATGCCGACGATCCGCTGGCCAATCTGAACTGGGAAACCGAGGATTTCGCGTGGATCACATCCGAGCTGTGCACGATTGCCCGCGAGGTCTGCGACGGACGTATCGTCTCGACTCTCGAAGGCGGGTATGATCTGAACGCGCTGGCCGCGGCAACGCGCGCGCATGTGCAAGAACTGATGAAGGCTGCCCAATGACCGAGACACCCGTTGATCAGATGACCTTCGAACAGGCGATGAAGGAACTTGAGGCCGTGGTCGGCCAGCTGGAACGCGGCGACGTGGCGCTGGACCAGTCCATCGCGCTCTATGAACGCGGTGCCGCGCTCAAGAAACGCTGCGAGGATGAGCTGAAGCGCGCCGAGGAAAAGGTGGCCGCGATCACGCTGGACGCCAAGGGCGAACCCACCGGGACCCAGCCTGTCGAAGGCCAGTAAATGTTTCGCGAACAACTGGCGCAGGATGCGGCGCAGATTCAGGACCAGTTCGATCTGGTTCTGGGCGCGCTGGACGATCTCGATGTGACGCGGGCCATGGCCTATACCACGCGGGGCGGCAAACGCCTGCGCGGGTTTCTGGTACTCGAAAGCGCCCGGTTGCATGACGTGGACGTGGCCCGCGCGATCTGGCCCGCAACCGCGATCGAAGCGCTGCACGCCTATTCGCTGGTTCATGACGACCTGCCCTGCATGGACGATGACGATCTGCGCCGGGGCAAACCCACGGTACATGTGAAATGGGACGAGGGCACCGCCGTTCTGGCCGGGGACGCCCTGCAAACGCTGGCATTCGAGCTGTGCGCCCGGCCCGAGACCGGCCCCGCGGAGGTCCGCGCCGATCTGGCGCTGACATTGGCGCAGGCCAGCGGCGCGCAGGGCATGGTGCTGGGACAGGCGCTGGATATCGCTGCCGAAACCGCTTCCGCACCTCTCACGCTTGATGAAATCACCCGCCTGCAGGCGGGCAAGACCGGCGCATTGATCGAATGGTCGGCCTGCGCAGGCGCCCGGCTGGCTGGGGCAGATCCCGAACAGTTGCGCCAATATGCCCGCGCGCTGGGGCTTGCTTTCCAGATCGCCGATGACATCTTGGATGTCGAGGGCGACGCGGAAAAGGCCGGAAAACGCCTGCAAAAGGACGCCGAGGCGGGCAAGGCCACCTTTGTCTCGCTTCTGGGTCTGGACGCGGCACGGGCCCGCGCGGCAGAGCTGGTGGATCAGGCCTGCGCGGCGCTTGACGGATACGGACCGCGCGCGGAAACCTTGAAGGAGGCCGCCCGCTTCGTTATTGCCCGCGACAGCTAGCCGTAAGGGACGCGCCGAAAACATGACGTCTGACCGCCCGAATACCCCCCTGCTGGACCTTGTGAACCGCCCCGCGGACCTCAAGCAGTTCTCGGATGCCCAACTGACCCAGTTGGCAAGCGAGCTTCGGGCGGAAACCGTCTCGGCGGTCTCGGTCACCGGCGGTCACCTGGGCGCAGGTCTGGGCGTGGTGGAACTGACCGTGGCGCTGCACGCAGTGTTCGACACCCCGCGTGACAAGATCGTCTGGGACGTCGGCCACCAGTGCTACCCCCACAAGATCCTCACCGAACGCCGCGACCGCATCCGCACCCTGCGGATGAAGGACGGCCTCAGCGGCTTCACCAAACGCAGCGAAAGCCCATACGACCCGTTCGGCGCCGCCCACAGCTCAACCTCGATCAGCGCCGCGCTTGGTTTCGCCGTCGCCCGCGACCTGGGCGGCGTGACGCCCGAAGGGCTGGGCGACGCGATTGCCGTGATCGGCGACGGCTCGATGTCCGCCGGCATGGCCTTCGAGGCAATGAACAACGCGGGCCACCTGAAAAAGCGCCTGATCGTTATCCTCAACGACAACGAGATGAGCATCGCCCCGCCGGTCGGCGCGCTGTCCAACTACCTCTCGCGCCTCTACGCAGAAGAACCGTTTCAGGAGCTGAAAGCCGCCGCCAAAGGCGCCGTCTCGCTGCTGCCCGAACCCTTCCGCGAAGGCGCCAAACGCGCCAAGGAGATGCTCAAGGGCATGGCCGTCGGCGGCACCCTGTTCGAAGAGCTTGGCTTCTCCTATCTCGGCCCCATCGACGGGCACGACATGGACCAGCTCCTGCCGGTTCTGCGCACCGTCAAGGCCCGCGCCACCGGTCCGATCCTGATCCACGTGCTGACCAAAAAGGGCAAGGGATACGCCCCCGCCGAGGCCGCCCGCGACCGCGGCCACGCCACCGCCAAGTTCGACGTTGTGACGGGCGAGCAGAAAAAGGCGCCCTCGAACGCGCCCTCCTACACCTCGGTCTTCGGCAACACACTGGTGGATCAGGCCGCCCGCGACGACAAGATCGTCGCCGTCACCGCCGCGATGCCGGACGGCACCGGGCTGAACCTCTTTGCCGAGCGCTACCCGTCGCGCTGCTTCGACGTGGGCATCGCCGAACAGCATGGCGTCACCTTCTCGGCCGCGCTCGCCGCCGGCGGGCTGAAACCCTTCTGCGCGATGTATTCCACCTTCCTGCAACGCGGCTACGATCAGGTCGTGCACGACGTGGCGATCCAGCGCCTGCCCGTGCGCTTCGCCATCGACCGCGCCGGACTGGTGGGCGCGGACGGCGCCACCCACGCGGGCTCGTTCGACATCGCCTACCTTGCCAACCTGCCCGGCATGGTGGTCATGGCCGCCGCAGACGAGGCCGAGCTGATGCACATGATCGCCACCGCCGCCGCCCATGACGACGGCCCCATCGCCTTCCGCTACCCGCGCGGCGAAGGCGTGGGCGTAGACCTGCCCGAACGCGGCGAGGTGCTGGAAATCGGCAAGGGCCGCATGATCCAACAGGGCGCCCGCGTGGCCCTCCTGTCCTTCGGCACCCGCTTGGCCGAGGTGCAAAACGCCGCCGAGGCGCTTGACGCAAAGGGCATCACCCCCACCATCGCCGACGCCCGCTTCGCCAAACCGCTGGACCGAGACCTGATCCTGCGGCTGGCCTCCGAACACGAGGCCCTGATCACCATAGAAGAGGGCGCCATCGGCGGCTTCGGCAGCCACGTGGCGCAATTGCTGGCGGACGAGGGCGTCTTCGACCACGGCCTCAAATACCGCTCAATGGTCCTGCCCGACACCTTCATCGACCAGGCCAGCCCGGCGGACATGTATGCCGTGGCGGGCATGAATGCCGAGCACATCGAAGCCAAGGTGCTTGAGGTTCTGGGCGTAGCGCAGATCGGGGAAAAGCGGGCGTAGAGGTTTGGGGCATGCCTTGAAAGCGGGCGAAGCGCATGATCGCTTCGGCAAGTCCGATACTATCTTCCGTGCGCGCCTTGCAAAGCGATGCGAACACAACGCCTCCTGAAGTACCGCCCTTAACCCTGCACCCTCAACCGTCCCGCCAAAACCGTAGCGAGAAGCGCCAACCCCATGAGGAGGGTAAAAGACAAGCGCATACCAGTGACTTGGGCGGCAAATCCTATGATCGGCGGTCCAAGCAGCATGCCGCCGTAGCCTAAGGTGGCCACGCTGGCGATGGCAGGGCCTGCGGCCACGTGGGGGTCCCGCGCCGCGCGGGAAAAGACGAGCGGCATGACGACGGCATAGCCAAGCCCTGTAAACGTGAAGCCGATGAGAACCATCGGAACGCTTTGGCCGATGATTGCGATTGCAAGGCCAAAGGCGGCTGTCGACGCGCTCGCACGAACGGTGGCGACGGCGCCAAAGCGCTCTACGAGAAGGCCGCCGCAGAGACGCATCAAGACCATCGCCGCACTGAAGACCGCGTATCCGAGCGCAGCCTGCGCCTCGGTCGCCTCGGCTGCGACCCGCAAAAAGACGGCACTCCAGTCAGCCATGGCGCCCTCACCCATCGACACCGCAAAAGCGATGAGACCGACGAGGAGGAGTGGTCCGGATGGCAGTGCAAATAGAGTGCCGGAGGCTGAACTGGCCGCAGCATCGTTCGACCTCGATGCGGGAAGCATCACCGCAAGTGCGACCGCTCCGCCGACAAGTGCCACAGCAGCGAAGTGTTCGCTGGGCCCTTGGCCAAAATGGGCGGCGGCGAAGCCGCTGGCAGCACCAAGCCCTGCTCCGAGGCTGAACATGGCGTGAAACACCGACATTGTGCTGCGCCCCGTGCGCATTTCCACCCGGGCCCCCCATCCGTTCATGGCCACGTCCATGGCGCCGTGCAACGCGCCGAAGATTGCCAATGTCACCCCAAGTGCCAGCGGCGTCGGGGCAACTGTAAGAAGGACCAACGCAGGTATGTAAACCCACGCGCAGCGCACGGTGAGCCTGGGTGCGCCCCACCGCTCCGACAAGGCGCCGGCCAGCGGGAATGCCGCGATGGCACCCCCGGCCAGAGCAAGGAGAAGCAGGCCCAGAGTGCCGGGGGCGAGACCGAAACCGTCCTTGAAGGCCGGTACGCGTGCAGCCCAGGCACCGAACAGAAATCCGTTAAGCGCGAAAGCGGCGACAACGGCGCGCCATTCAGCATCCGCCCACAAAGCTTCGACGGCATCACCGTCCCGCACTACACCGTCAGACATGGAATACCTCCATTCCTGCCTCCGCGAATGGGTTCGTCGCGTGATCCGATGCATCCGTGACCAGCGCGTCAATTTCGTTGAGTGAGAGCACACGATGGCGCCCAAGCCGGTCCAGCTTCGTCGCTGAAGTGACGACCACAATCTGCGTCGCAGCTCTCGCCATTGCGCGCTTAACACCTGCCTCTCCGGCATCCTCGGCGCTCAGCCCGAAGTCGGGCCAAAGCCCGCAGGCCCCGAGCATACAGAGGTCCGCCGCAATTGCAGTCACAGCCGCCTCCGCCTGACCACCCGTCGACATGGCCCCCTCGGGACAAAGGGCGCCTCCGACGAGATGCACCCGGGCTCCTGCATTCAATGCGGCAAGTGCGACCGAGGGCGCCGCCGTCACAATAAGACCACGAAAGCTCTGTGGAATACGGGCGGCAATCGCATTCATAGTTGTGCCCGCGTCGAAGAACACGGTGCCGTCCTCTGGCACCAGCTGTACCGCGCGTTCAGCCAAAGCTCCAAGAATGGGATCGGGTTCTTCGGCACGGGCGATGTAAGGAGGCATCGGGGCCGTGGTAGGTACCGCGCCTCCACGGACGCGGCGGACCAACCCTTGCCGCTCAAGAGCGATCAGGTCGCGGCGCACTGTGTCGATGGATACGCCAAGTTCTGCTGCAATGGACGCTGCAACGAGGGGAGCGCCCACGTCGAGCCTTTCGCGCAAGACGTTCTGTCGGGTAAGCGGGTTGTTAAGATCGAGCATTGCAGTGACATGCGTGATTTTGCGGAAAATTGCAAGTCACTGCAAAAACTCGAATCCGATTGGCGATTGTGCCCGCCAAAGCGGCTATTTATTCGCCGGGCAGCAGCGGTCACTCTGAGCTCAGAACCGCCATTTAGGCCTTTCGACTGATGACGGTCTCCCGAACATCGATCAGATGTTCCGTGAGCACCGAGCGTAGGGAAGATCGGCGTGAAATGCCCAAAGTTCCGCCCGTCGCAACATGTACAAAACGGCACACACCCCTCTGGCACCCTGTACAAACCGGACAATTCGCCCTGAACCGGGAGCAAGAGGCTCCCGTTCGGTCCCCGGGTTTCAGGCGATCAGATTTGATCCACCAGAGCCTCCAGCCCCACCCGATAATTCGGATAGATCAGCTCGACCCCCAGGTCCTCCTTGATCCGGTCATTCCGCACCCGCTTGTTTTCATTATAAAAACTGCGCGCCATCGGAGTCATGTCAGCCTCCTCGAACGGCACCGCAGGCGGCAGCGGCAGCCCCTGCAACTCGGCCGCATACCCGATCACATCTTGCGGCGGCACCGGCTCATCATCACAAACATTATAAATCGCCCCCGCATCAGGCCGCGCCATCGAAGCCGCCAAAACCTGCGCGATATCGTCCACGTGAATGCGGCTAAATACCTGATCTTGCTTTATAATTCTCCGCAACCCACCCCGACGCAGCTTCGAAAACGGCCCCCGCCCCGGCCCATAAATCCCCGCCAAACGAAAGATATGCAACGGCAATCCATCAACAGCAGCCCACTGTTCCTCCGCCTTCACCCGCCAGCGCCCCCGCTCAGCCGTCGGCGCCGGAGGCGTCGTCTCATCCACCCAGCCACCCTGATGATCCCCGTAAACAGCGGTGGTCGAAAGATACCCCACCCACTCAAACTGCCCCGCCCGCGCGGCAATCTCCTCACCCAGCGCCGCCAGAACTGGATCGCCCGCCGCACCCGGCGCGGTCGAGATCAACACATGGCTCACCCCCTCTAGCGACGGCTCCTCACCCGGCCAGACCACCGGTTCAGCACCCGAGGCGCGAATGTCCTGCACCTGCTCGGGATTGCGCGTGGTGCCGGTGATCCGCCAGCCCTGTGGCGCCAGCAGGCGCGACAGCGCGCGGGCGGAATAGCCATGTCCAAAGGATAGAAGCGTGCCTGTCATGCGTCCTTGATGGGCCGCCCCGCGAGCGGATGCAAGCGCCCGATGGACGCACTTGATTCGAATCCCCCCTTCGGCCTTTGATGAAAACATGAGCGACAAGACACCCGACCTGCGCACGGCTTATTCGCTGGAAAGCCCCGAGGACCACAAACGGCTCTATGCCGAGTGGGCCGGGGATTATGACGAGAGCTTTGCCGCGCGCGAGGATTACCAGTTGCACATCCACACCGCCCGCGCCTTTGTCGGCGCCGGGGGGCAGGGTCCTGTGCTTGACGTGGGCGCGGGCACCGGCCTCTGCGGCGCGGTGCTGGCGGGTCTGGGTGTCGGCCCCATCGATGCCACCGATATCAGCGCCGAAATGCTGGATCAGGCCATGCGCAAGGACATCTACCGCGACGCCATCGAGGCCGACCTGAACGAGGGCATCCCGGTCCCGCGCGAAAGCTATTCCGGCATCGTCTCATCCGGGACTTTCACCCATGGCCATGTCGGCCCCGAAGCTCTGTCTGCCCTGCTCCGCGTCGCCCGCCACGGCGCCCAATTCGCGCTGTCGATCAACACTAAGCATTTCGAGGCCAAGGGCTTTGCCGACGCCCTCCGTGCCCTCGAACAGGACCAGATCGAGAACCTCAAACTACCCCAGGTCCGCATCTACGGCGACCTCGCCGCCGGAGACAACAAAGACGACACCGCCTTCATCGCCCTTTTCGAAAAATCCTGAGCGAACTCCAGCCCCTTCTTCTGTTTGAAAATATCCCCGGGGGAGTCCCGGCTTGCCGGGACGGGGGCAGAGCCCCCTAGCACCCCTTCCAAACCGGGTCCCGCTTCTCAGCAAAGGCGCGCGCGCCTTCCAAATTGTCCTCGGAGCCATAAAGAACATCCACCGTCCGCAACTGCCGCTTGGTGATCTTGTTCATCGCGTCCTGAAACTTGGCGTCTTCCGCCTCGCGCACGATCTCCTTGATGGCGGCATAGACCAGCGGCGGCCCGCTCGCCAGCAGACGCGCCAACTCCCGGGCCCGGTCCATCAGCTGGTCGGCGGCGACGATCTCGTTCACCAGCCCCCAGCGATGCGCCTCTGCCGCGTCGAACCAGCGGCCTGTGAGCAGCAGCTCCATGGCGATGTGATAGGGGATGCGCTTGGGCAGCTTGACGCTCGCCGCATCCGCCACGGTCCCTGACCGGATCTCGGGCAGGGCAAAGCTCGCGTGATCGGCGGCCAGGATCATGTCCGCGCTCAGCGCTAGTTCCAGCCCGCCGCCGCAGGCAATGCCGTTCACCGCGGCAATGACCGGCTTGTTCATGTCCCGCAGCTCCTGCAGGCCACCGAAACCGCCAATGCCATAGTCGCCATCCACGGCATCGCCCTCCGCCGCAGCCTTCAAATCCCAGCCGGGGCAGAAGAATTTCTCACCGCCCCCGGTCAGGATCGCCACCCGCAGCTCGGGGTCATCGCGGAAATCACGGAACACCTCGCCCATGACCCGGCTGGTGGCCAGATCGATTGCGTTGGCCTTGGGCCGGTCCAGCGTGACCTCCAGAATGGCGCCATCGCGCTTGGTCTTCACAGGGTTCATGAGCTTGCCTTTCGGATCAGGGCATCCACCGCAACCGCCCCGTCAGCGGTACAGATGAGCGGATTGATTTCAACTTCACTGACGCTGGCCGCATTGGCAACCACATAGGCCTGCACCGCCTCGACGGCGTCCAGCAGCGCGTCCATGTCGGCCCCCGGTTTGCCGCGATACCCGGCGAGCAGGGGGGCACAGGCCAGCCGCTCGAACGCGGCGCGTATGGCTGTGCGATCCGACGGCACCAGCAGTGAGACCGTATCGCACAGTATTTCGGTCATCACCCCGCCTGCCCCCAGCGTCAGCACAAACCCGTGCGCCGGATCACGTGTGATGCCGACCAGTAACTCGGCCACAGTACCGGTCGTCATTTCTTCGATCAGCACCATGGCGGTGCCGACACCTCTGGCGGCCTCGCAGACGCCGTCGGCACCGATGCCCAACTGCACGGCGCCATATTCGGATTTATGGGCCAGGCCGATCCCCTTGACCGCAAACGGCGCCGTCAGATGTGACGCAGCCTCGACCGCCTGACAGGCCCGCACCTCGCAGCTGCGCGGCACGGTCAGACCGTATTCCGCCAGCGCCGCCTTGGCCTCGGCTTCGGTCAGGATCACATCGGCTTCATCCTGCCCCGGCAGCAATACCGGCGCCGATGGGGCAGGCACAGGCCGCGCAGCGGCCTCGGCGGCCGCCAGGGCCTCGTTGAGCCCCGCAAACGGCACCGCGCCGCCTGCTATCAATTCCTGGGCCACATCCTCGGGCATCAGCTCGGGCAACGATGCCGCCACCGCGAAGGGCCGCCCGGTCTGTTCCACGACGCTCTGCGCCGCTCGCGTCGCACAGGACCAGTCGGCGGCATCGGTGTGCGGGTAGTCGACAATCGACAGGGTCATCCCGATCTCCGGCCCTGTCATCCCGGCCCAGGCCCGCGCCATCGCGGGCGCATCGCGCCATATGTAGGTGTGGTAATCCAGCGGATTTGCCAGCGCCACCATCGGCCCCAGGGCCGCGCTCAGCGCATTCCGCTGCGCCTGCGTCAGCGGCGGAAACTCCAGATCCCGTCCCACCGCCATATCCGCGATCAGGCTCGCCTCACCACCCGAACAGCTGATCGAGGCGATGCGGTTGCTCTCCAGCCGCCCGGTCACGTGCAACAGCTTCAGGGTCTCAAGAAACCCCGGCACATCCTCAAGCCGCGCAATCCCCAGCCGGTCCAGAAACGCCTGTGCTCCTGCGTCATCCCCGGCCAGCGAGGCCGTGTGCGACACCGTCGCCGCCCGCGCCTGCGCCGAGCGCCCGGCCTTGAGTGCCACGATCGGCACGTCGCGCTCCCGCGCCTTGGCCGCCAGCGACTCCCACTTGCGCAGATCGCCGAATCCCTCGATGTGAACGCCAATCGCGGTGATGCGCGGATCGTCCAGCAGGGCCATGGCGATCTCGGCCTGATGGGTCTGGGCTTGATTGCCGCAGGTCATCATCACCGCCAGCGGCAGGGCGCGGCGCTGCATGGTCATGTTGATGGCGATGTTCGAGCTTTGCGTCAGAATGGCCACGCCCCGCTCAACCGGCCGCATCCCATGCTGATCCGGCCAGACTGCCACGCGGTCGAGCGCGTTGACGAAACCGTAGCAATTCGGCCCGAGGATCGGCATACCGCCCGCCGCCGCGATCAACTGCGCCTGCAGATCGGCGGCCCCGGCATCCTCGGCCAAAGCCTCGGTAAAGCCCGAGGCGAAACAGACGGCACCGCCTGCCCCCATCTCCGCCAACTCGGCAACCGCCTCGATCGTCGCGCGGCGATTGATCCCGACAAAGGCCACGTCCGGAGCATCCGGCAGCTCCCCCAGCGCGGCATAAGCCTGCTCCCCCGCAACCTCTGCGGCTTTTGGGTGCACCGGCCAGATCGCGCCCTCAAATCCCAGCTTCCGCGCCTGCCGGATGACCTCGGCACACCACGCACCGCCGCCAATCACCGCCAGCGACCGGGGACGCAGCACACGGCTCAGATCACGCATGAACGCCCCCGCTTCTTCTTGCGAAAAATACGCCCGCCGGAGGCATCGCGCGCCAGCGCGATACGATCCCCATCCTCACGCCCCCAACGCGCGCAGCAGGTCGCGGCTGATGATGTGGCGCTGAATTTCCGAGGTACCGTCCCAGATTCGTTCGACCCGGGCATCGCGCCAGAACCGCTCCAACGGATAGTCGTCCATCAGCCCCATCCCGCCATGGATCTGGATCGCCGCATCGGTCACCCGCGCCAGCATTTCCGAGGCGTAGAGCTTGGCCGACGCGATTTCGCGATTGGCGGGCAGCCCCTTGTCCAGCCGGTCCGCGGCGGCGAGTGTCAGCAGATCGGCGGCGTCGATCTCGGTGATCATGTCGGCGATCTGGAACGACACGCCCTGAAACTTGCCGATCTTCTGCCCGAACTGCTCGCGCGTGGCGGCATAGTCCAGCGCATAGTCGAAAGCCCGGCGCGCCCGGCCCACGGACATGGCGGCAACCGTGATGCGGGTGGCGTAGAGCCAAGTGTTCATCACCTCGAACCCGCCATCGACCTCGCCCAGAACCTGCGCATCAGGCAGGCGGCAATCGTCGAATTCCAGCACCATGTTCTTGTAACCACGGTGGCTGACCGATTTGTAGCCGTCGCGGATGGTGAAACCGGGCGTGCCGCGGTCCACCAAAAACGCAGTGATCCGCTTTTTCGGCCCTTTCGGCGTCTGATCCTCGCCGGTGGCGATGAACACAATGATGAAATCCGCGTGCTCGGCGCCCGAGATGAAATGCTTGGTCCCGTTGACCACCCAGTCGCCACCATCACGCACCGCCGAGCATTTCATGCCGCGCACATCCGATCCGGCGCCGGGTTCGGTCATCGCCAGCGCGTCCATCCGCTCCCCACGCACGGCGGGCATCAGGTAGCGTTCGACCTGCTCGCCCTCGCAAGCCATCAGGATGTTCTGCGGGCGGCCAAAGAAGTGGTTCAGCGCCATCGACCCGCGCCCCAGCTCACGCTCGACCAGTGCAAACTCAACATGGTTCAGCCCGGCGCAGCCCACGCTTTCAGGAAAGTTGCAGGCGTAAAAGCCCAGCTCGAGGGTCTTGCGCTTGATCTCGTCCGCGATCTCCTGCGGGACTTCACCGGTGCGTTCTACCAGTTCTTCATGCGGATAGATCTCGTTCTCGACAAAGCTGCGGACGGTCGAGACGATCATTTCCTGTTCATCGGTCAGGCCATATTGCATCGCTGCACTCCGGGAATGAGGTTGCACCTATCCTGCCCGGGGCTTGCGCGACCGATCATGCAAAAGTAGACGTTCATCATGCAGGATTGGTCAAAAACTCCCTCTGCAACGCAGCATATCGGCGTGCTGCTGTTTGACGGCTTTTCGAACCATTGCCTGGCCAACACGATCGAGCCCCTACGCGCCGCCAACACCCTGTCCGGGCGGGCCTTGTATGACTGGCGGTTTCTCGCGCTGGACCCCGGTCCGGTCTCCTCGTCCTCGGGCCTGCAGGTCTCGCCGCACGACATACTCGCCCAGTCGGCGGGGGACATGCTGGTGGTGATGCCGTCTTATGGCTTTCTGGATCATGGCGGCTGGCGCACGCAGGCGGCGCTGCGGTCGGCGGCGGGGCGCTTCGGCGTGCTAGCCGGGATGGATACAGGCAGCTGGCTGCTGGCCGAGGCCGGGCTGCTGGACCGGCATCGCGCCACAATTCACTGGGAAGAGCTGACCGGCTTTGCCGAACGCTTCCCCGAGGTGGATGCGTGTCGCGAGCGCTTCGTGATCGATGGCAACCGCATCACATGCTCCGGGGCGATGGCGGCCTTCGATCTGGTGATGCATCTGATCGGGCGGGATCAGGGGCAGGCGTTGGCGCTGGAGGTGGCGCAACTGTTCATGACCCGCGACTCGGCGCGCTCGCATATGGGCGGGGCTGGGTCGGCCAGCGGCTATGTCAACCGCGCGCTGGCGGTGATGCAGGAAAACCTCGAGGCCCCTCTGCCCATCCCCGAGATCGCCCGCCGGGTGGGGCGGACGCAAAAGGTGCTCGAAGCCCGGATGCGCGCCGATCTCGGTGCAAGCCCGGCACAGGTCTATCGCCGCCTGCGCCTGAATCTGGCGCGCAAACTGGTGGCTGAGACTGACCTGACCGTGGCCGAGATCGCCCTGCGCGCAGGCTATGACGACCCCAGCGCAATGACCCGCGCGTTCCGGGCGGAATTCGGGCAATCGCCGCGCGCCATGCGGTCGGCAAATGCCTGAATTGTCCGGAGTAGAGTACCTGTGCTGAACTTTTCTTTGGCCGCCGCCATTGAGGTGTCAGGCGGCGGCCTGAAGATGTTGGCAATCAGCCGAACATCCGCTTCTTGCGTGCGCGGGTCTCGGCAGTCGCTTCAGGCGAACCGTCATGGAACGTGCCAAACCAGCGGTCCCACGGCATCTCCTGATTGCCGTAATTGCACTCGTAATACCGGTGGTGCAGTTGGTGATAGAAGGTGCCCAGCGCCAGCCGCCGCTTGTCCTTGATCAGCAGGTCCTCATATCCGGTATGGGTCATTGCCGCCCCCGGCCCCTGGAACACGATGTGGAAATAGAGGTGGATCGGATGCGACGCCACGATCCAGTGGATACAGAGCGTGGTCAGGTAGATGAAATGCTCGACCGGATGCATCGAGAACCCCGACCACGGACCGATATTCACGTTGCGGTGGTGCAGCGAGTGCACGCGCTTGTAGAGGAACGGCTGATGCAGCAGGCGGTGAACCCAGTAGAAATGGAAGGCTGACCACATCGGGATGATCACCAGCCAGGCCAGGAACCAGACCGGGTTCTCGGCGAGTGTGATGACCGGCGCATAGCCATTGGCCATCAGCCACATGGTCACGACCTGAAACCCGGTCAGTTGCAGCACGCCCGAGCCCAGCGACCAGAACATGTTATCGTGGACCTGATCGCTGAAATCCCACAGTTTGTTGTTCTTGCCCTGATCCCGGCGCTCGAATTTCAGCTTTCTGCCCTGACCCTTACGCATGTAGAAATACCAGTGCAGGCCGCCTGCTGTGGCGAAGATCATCACAAAATTCACCACCCAGATCTGGAAAATCCAGCCAAGGGCAAAACTCTTGGCCGTCTCCAGCGACGGGTAGAAGAAGTACCACAGCGCCACGGCGAGGATCAGCATCAGCACTCGCTCGCTGAGCGTCAGCCAGTTCTTCGCCAGCCAACCCGCCAGAAACGCCGGATCGGGCGGCCAGCGAAAGATCGACGAGTTTTCCAGAGGCAACCCGGGGTGATAGTTCCACTCCCGGCTCATATCCTCCATCTGTTCGCCCTGAACCGGCTGGATGGGCTGATCAAGGGACGATGTTGCGCCGGTCATTTTGGCATCTCCTCTTTGGCCAAAACTCAGATCTCGCGCGACAAGAGCGCGTCTTCGAACGGGTAGCGCGACAGGCAGACCGCGCCGGTATCGGTGATGAGGTACTGGTCTTCGAGCTTGACGCCCTCATGCCCGCCAAGCTTGCCCACATAGCTTTCGACACAGATCACCATGCCGGCCTCAAGCTCTCCGTCGTAATGGAACTGCTCGTCCGCGGGGTAGTAGATTACCGGGTATTCGTCGGCCATGCCGAGGCCGTGCATCATGCAGGGATAGGTCTGGTCGTTATACTCTTCGGGCTGGCGGTAACGCTGCTCGATCAGCTCGCGAAAGCTGATGCCGGGGCGCAGAAGCGCACCGTTATGCGTCACCTCGTTATGGGCGTATTGATAGAGCCTGCATTGCTCATCCGTGGGCCGCCCCGGCCCGCAGTGGTAGGCGCGGCTGATGTCGGCGCCATAGCTCCACGGGCCCACCATGCCGCAGTCGAACACCACCAGATCGCCCGCCCGGATTGTGCGGCTGGAGGCCTCCTGCTGCCACGGGTTGGTGCGCTCGCCCGAGGCCAGCAGGCGATAGTCGATCCACTCGCCGCCGCCCTCGATATTAGCGGCCCACATATGCGACCACAGCTCCTGCTCTGTGATGCCGTTGACCAGATTGTTGCGCATCCGGGTCATGCCGTCCTCGGCCACCGCGATGGTCTGGTTCATACACAGGATTTCTTCGGGGCTCTTGATCTTGCGCGCATGGGCCAGCGCCTCACCCGCATCGGCCAGAGTTAGGCCCTCATTTTCAAGCGCCTGATGTGGCAGCGGCGCGGTGCGCTCAACGCCGATCCGGGTCTCGCCGCCGCAGTGTTCATCCACCAGTGCCTTCATTTGCTGCGCCCATTTGGTGCACCATTCCTGATGGCGGTAGCCCGCGAACATGTAGGAAAGTGGCAACAGGTCGTCGCGGATCTCATCGATGGTCTCAAGCTGCGCGCCGGTGTCCCGGCCCGGTTCACCGTCGAAATAGATCACCGGACCCTCGGCGGGCAGGAAGAGATAGCCCGCATGAATGTGCATCTGAAACAGGGTGCAGTTGCGCACCCCGGTGGCGTAGCGGATCGACAGCGGATCGGTCAGGATCACGGCGGCCAGCCCCTGCGCCTTCATCTGCTCGCGCAGGCGGTTCTGGCGATACCGCCGCATCCGGGGGACGTCGATCATGCCCTCGGTATCCACCAGTTGGGTCGGCGGCGTCATCCACGCGGCCTGTTCCAACGTCAGCGGCAAGGGCTTGGCCGCGAAGCGCTTGGTGTAGTCGGTGGCATCGTTCACTGATGTACGGGCGTCCATTTGTCCAAAGCCTCTTTGAGTTTCTCATGCTCGCCCGGCAGCATTCCCACGGTATGCGCCGCATCCGGGAACGCCCCCGACTGCACATCCGCGCGAAAACCGGTCAGCGCCTTCTCACGCTCGGCCCCCATCGCCCTGCGCAGCGACAGCAGGTCGCCCCATGCCTTGGCATGACGCGGCGGGTTTTCTACGTCGCCGCAGATGTCTTCCATGAAGGAAAAGATGATGTCGCCGCCCGACCCGGCGCCGATGGAATGGGTCAGAAGCGAGGTCTTGTGGTTGATCGCCTCCAACGCCTCGACCGCGACGCATTCCACCTCGACCGCCGCCGCCCCTGCATCCTCGTACCGGCGCATCCAGTCCAGAAGCTGCATCGCTTCATCCGCGGTCTTGCCATAGGTCTTCAATCCCCCGGTCAGGGTCGATTTTCGCGGCACCAGGCCAACATGCCCTTGCACCGCCAGCCCTTCATTGGCGATCAGTTCGACAATGCCCATGCCGCGGGGGGTAAAGATCGCATCCGCCCCCTTTTCGGCGGCCTTCAGTGCCGCCGTCAGGCAGTCCTGCGGCGCGTAATACTGGCACATGGTCTGGCTGGAGGTGATAAACGTATAAGATGCGCCGCGCCGCACAGCGTCATAGTCCAGATCCGAAATGGTGATCATGTCGATCCCCATCTCTTCGCAGGCGCGCGCCTCTTCCTCGGTGGTGGCCGAGGCCTGAGTCATCTTCCGCCCCGCCGCCTTGTTGGCCCGCAGGCAGGCAACGGTCAGATTGCGACGGGCCGGTCGACCGCCGTATGTGTAGATATTCTTCATCTGGCGGTCCCTATTGGGCGTAGGTCGAACCTTCGGCGTCGAGGATGGCCTTGATCTCACGCATATGCGCCTCGGCCTGACCGGGATAGTCGTCCAACTCCTGCGCGGTCTTCTCCGCGATCTCGTGGCTCAGCACCCGCAGCTTCTGCCCGGTCTGCAAGGCGCGGATATAGGTTTCGGCGGCGCGCTCGAAGTAATAGAGTCTGTTAAAGGCATCCGCCGGGTCGCTGCCGATCACCAGAACGCCATGGTTGCCCATGATCATCACCTTCTTCTTCGGGTCGGTCAGCATCGAGGCACAACGTTCACCCTCGCTTTCAAAGGCCAGCCCACCGAATTCCTCGTCAATCACATAGCGGTTGTAGAAGGTGGCGGTGTTCTGGTCGATCGGCGGCAGGTTGCTGTCGGCCAGCGAGGCCAGAACCGTGGCGTGGATCGAATGCACATGCATCACGCAGCGCGCTTGCGGGCACAGCCGGTGGATCGAGCCATGCAGCCCCCAGGCCGTCGGGTCCGGCGCGCCGGGCTGGTCCATCACGTTCGGGTCATTGGCATCCAGCAGCAGCAGGTCCGAGGCGCGAATGCGCTCGAAATGCATCTGATTGGGGTTCATCAGGAATTGGGTGCCATCCTCGTTCACCGCCAGGCTGAAATGGTTGGCCACCCCTTCATGCATGTTCAGCCGCACCGTCCAGCGGAACGCGGCGGCCATGTCCACACGCTCGGACCAGTGGTCCATGTTGGGTCGCAGATTGGTGACTGTCATGGCTGATTCTCCGTGGTGCCAGGGCCTTTTCCCCGGGTATCTAAAAACCTGCATCCCGCGCCCGAATTTGACCAACGAAAAATTCGCAGCTATTCCATTAGCTCAACTTATGCCAAGGTTATGCACATGCAGAACCCACTCCCCCCGCTTGGCTGGCTGCGCACCTTCGAGGCCGCCGCCCGCCATCTGTCCTTTACCGGCGCCGCGCGCGATCTGAACATGACGCAAAGCGCGGTCAGTCAGCAGATCAAATCGCTTGAGGGCTATCTGGGCCAGCCCCTGTTTCACCGCCGCCCCCGTGCGCTGGAACTGACCGAGGCGGGCATCACCTATCTGCCCGTGGTCCGCGAGGCGTTCCGCACGCTGGTGCGCGGCACGCGGGCGGTAACCGGGGATCAGCAGAACACGGTGCAGGTGCAGTCCAACATCACCTTTGCGGTGAACTGGCTGGGCCCCCGCCTGCCGGCCTTTCGCGCGCTGCATCCCGAGGTGCAGTTGAACATCTTCACCGAATTGTGGGAGCCGCGCGAGATGGCAGAGGGCGCGGCAGTCGAGATCCGCTATTCCCTGCGCCCCGCCGACACGGTGCGGACCGAGCTGTTGCGGACCGATCACTACTATCCAGTCTGCGCCCCCGATTTTGCGGTGACGCTGGACGATCTGCACATGCAGCCGCTCTATGACTGCTCGAACCTGCTTTCGAACTGGACGAGCTGGGCCGAGGATCAGGGTCTACCCTGGTCCAACCCGCCAATCACCTATGCGACGACCTATATGGTCAGCCTGTCGGTGGCGATGGCGAGGGGCGGGCTGTGTCTGGCCCATGACACCATTGCGCGCGGCCTGATCGCAGAGGGTCGTCTGATCGCCCCGTTTGAACACCGCGTGCCGATGCCCGAGGCCTATTACCTGCTGCTCTCCCCACAGGCCGAGGAAACCCCCGGCGCGGTGGCGTTCGCCAACTGGATACGGGCGGAGATTGCGGCGGAAGTAACGGATTAGAGACTGGTCGAGCAACTCATAGCCCACGGAGGGCCGCGCCCTCCCTCGGGTGGGCGGTCGGAACGCCAATGGTCAGCGATTTATCTCAAAGCGCCAGACGACGGCGGAACGGCGCGCGACACTGCCTCCGCGCCCTCCCATGCGGGAGGGAGGGCGCGGCCCGGCGGCACTGCGTGCCTTGATTCCGGGCCTGACAAACCCCTCGGTTTCACTCAACCTGGTCCTTGGGGCGGCTCGGCACCCACGCATATCCGTTTTCACACAGGATATAGGCCTCGCGCAGCCCGTGTGGCTTGTCAGCGGCGGCCTGTAAAACCATCGCACCGGCCTCCTCGGCGCGCGCGGCGGCGGCATCCGGATCGGTATCATACAGCCGGATTTCCACCCCCGCCCCGCGCGGTGGGCTTTCCGGCAGCAAACCCAGCAACGGATTGGAATGATAGGTGCCATCGCTATGCAGCTGAAACACCTGATCCCCATAGGTGACAATGGCAAAATCCGCCGTCACCTGATGGCTCTCCATCCCAAAAACAGTCTCTAAAAAGGCACATTCCGCCTTCACATCCCGCACCAGCAGGTTCAACCCGATCCCGCGCAGGGACCGGCCGAACCCGTCCGCATCTATCGTCTCATAATCCATGCGCCCACCCTGACCCGGGCACGCAAGGGCACGCAAGCCCTTATGACCAAGCAGATTTCATGACGGTTTCACGATACCGCCTCGGCGGGGGTTGCACCTGCCGCAGCATTCGGGAAAGTTGAGCCATGGAACACGCACCCTTCCCCAGTTGGCCCGATGTCGCCCCCCGTCTGATCGCCGTTGCCGCCGGCCGCGCGCCCGCAGACATGGTGATCCGTGACGGCATCTGGATCAACGTCCACAGCCGCGAGGCGCTGCCCAATCATTCCATCGCCATCACCGCAGGCCGCATTGCCTTTGTCGGCCCCGACGCCTCGCATTGCATCGGGCCGGACACGCAGATCGTCGAGGCAAATGGCCGCTACATGATCCCCGGCCTGTGCGACGCGCATATGCACATCGAATCCGGCATGCTGACCCCCGCCGAATTCGCCCGCGCGGTGATCCCGCACGGCACCACCTCGATGTTCACCGACCCGCATGAGATCGCCAATGTGCTGGGGCTGAACGGCGTGCGGATGATGCATGACGAGGCGCTGATGCAGCCGGTGAATATCTTCACCCAAATGCCCTCCTGCGCGCCCTCGGCGCCGGGACTTGAGACCACCGGGTACGAAATCACGGCCGAAGATGTGGCCGAGGCGATGACCTGGCCCGGCATCATCGGACTGGGCGAGATGATGAACTTCCCGGGCGTGTCCAATGCCGACCCCAAGATGCTGGCCGAGATTGCCGCCACTCAGCGGGCAGGCAAGACGGTCGGTGGGCACTATGCCTCGCCCGATCTGGGGCCCGACTTCGCAGCCTATGTCGCCGGTGGTCCGGCAGACGATCACGAGGGCACCTGCGAGGCCGACTCCATCGCGCGTGTGCGTCAGGGGATGCGGTCGATGATGCGGCTGGGCTCGGCCTGGTATGACGTGGAAAGCCAGATCACGGCGGTGACCGAAAAGGGCCTCGACCCGCGTAGCTTCATCCTGTGCACCGATGACTGCCACTCGGGCACTCTGGTCAATGACGGCCACATGAACCGCGTCGTCCGCCATGCAATTGGCTGCGGCTGCGATCCGCTGGTTGCGCTGCAGATGGCCACGATCAACACCGCCACCCATTTCGGGCTGGAGCGCGAGATCGGCTCGATCACCCCCGGGCGCCGGGCGGATGTGATCCTCAGTTCCGACCTGACCGAACTGCCCATCGAACTGGTGATCGCGCGTGGCCGGATCGTGGCCGAAAACGGCTCTATTACGGTGGATTGTCCACATTACGACTGGCCGGATACCGCCCGCAACACGGTGCATCTGGGGCACGCGCTGACGGAAGAGGACTTCGAGATCAAGGCCCCCGAGGGCGCCAACCGGGTGCGTGCAAACGTCATCGGCGTGGTGGAAAATCAGGCCCCGACCAAGGCGCTCAAGGCCGAGTTGCCGGTGGCAAACGGTCTGGTCGAAGGCGAGAGAGATACCTGCCAGATCGCGCTGGTCGAACGCCACCGTGCCACCGGCGGCGTCACCAACGCCTTTGTCTCGGGCTTTGGCTATCATGGCCGGATGGCCATGGCCTCGACCGTTGCCCATGACAGCCACCACATGATCGTGGTGGGCACCGACCGCGCGCAGATGGCGCTGGCCGCCAACCGGCTGGCCGAGGTTGGCGGCGGCATCACCATCTTCCGCGACGGCGAAGAACTGGCGCTGGTGGAACTGCCCATTGCCGGGCTGATGTCCGACAGCCCGGCCACCGAGGTTGCCGCCAAGGCGCAGGCCTTGGTCGAGGCGATGCAGGCCTGCGGCTGCCAGCTGAACAACGCCTACATGCAGCACTCGCTGCTGGCGCTGGTGGTGATCCCCGAGCTGCGGATCTCGGACCTGGGCCTTGTGGACGTCCGCACTTTTCAAAAGATCGACCTTCTGGAACCGCTTGCATGACAACGATAAAAACACCGAACGCACCCGAACCGGAACGATTCACCGACGCCGACGCTGCCGTCGCGCGGCTGGAGGAGCTATACAAACAGGCCACCGATTTCCTGTGCCAGAAGTTCTCGGAAACCATGGCAAACGGGACGCCCAAAGGCCGGTACCGCGCCTTCTACCCTGAAATTCGCATCGCAACGTCATCCTATGCGCAGGTCGACAGCCGGTTGAGCTATGGGCACGTGTCGAACCCCGGCTCTCACGCCACCACCGTGACCCGGCCCGACCTGTTCCGCGCCTACCTGACCCAGCAGATCGCCCTGCTGATCCGCAACCACGGCCAGCCGGTCACGATCGGCCCTTCGACAACGCCGATCCCGGTGCATTTCGCCGTGGCCAACAACCCGGATCTGGTGGTGCCGCAGGAAGGCGCCGCCGGTTTCACCTTGCGCGACGCGTTCGATGTGCCCGACCTTTCGACCACCAACGACGACATCGTCAACGGCACCAACAGCGAAGAGGACGATACCGGCCCGCTGTCGCTGTTCACCGCCCAGCGCGTCGATTACTCGCTGGCCCGGCTGGCACATTACACCGCCACGGCGGCCGAGCATTTCCAGAACCACGTGCTGTTCACCAACTACCAGTTCTACGTATCCGAGTTCGAGGCTTATGCCCGCGCCCAACTGGCCGATCCGGACAGCGGCTACACTAGCTTCGTTTCCACCGGAAATGTCGAGATCACCAATGCCGAGACCGAGATCGAGGCACCGCTGAAGCTGCCACAGATGCCCACCTATCATCTGAAACGCGAGGATGGTTCGGGCATCACGCTGGTCAATATCGGCGTCGGTCCGTCGAACGCAAAAACCGCCACCGACCACATTGCGGTGCTGCGCCCGCATGCCTGGCTGATGGTCGGCCACTGCGCCGGGCTGCGCAACACGCAGGCGCTGGGGGATTTCGTGCTCGCCCACGCCTATCTGCGCGAGGATCACGTTCTGGATGACGACCTGCCGGTCTGGGTGCCGATCCCGGCACTGGCCGAGATCCAGATCGCGCTGGAGCAGGCGGTGGCCGAGATCACCGAGCTCAGCGGCTACGACCTCAAGCGCATCATGCGCACCGGCACCGTCGCCACCATCGACAACCGCAACTGGGAACTGCGCGACCAGTCCGGTCCGGTGCAGCGCCTCAGCCAGTCCCGCGCCATCGCGCTGGACATGGAAAGCGCCACCATCGCCGCCAACGGCTATCGGTTCCGGGTCCCCTACGGCACACTCCTCTGCGTCTCGGACAAGCCATTGCATGGCGAATTGAAGCTTCCCGGCATGGCCTCGGCGTTCTATACAACCCAGGTCAGCCGCCACCTGAGGATCGGAATCCGGGCCATGGAGGCGCTGCGCGGAATGCCACTGGAGCGGCTCCACAGCCGGAAATTGCGCTCATTTGACGAGACGGCCTTCCTCTGAGCGCAAAAAATCCTCGATTTCCCCCTATTTTTGGGCTTTTCATCGCTACTATTCGTTGTGTTACTACACAATATACCGTTAGAGTTACGCGGTGAGGCCCTATGGATCGGGCACAGTAAGGAGACCAAGAAATGGCAAAGCCTATGACCAAAACTCAGCTCGTCGCAGCACTGGCCGAGGAAATGGGAACCGACAAGAAATCCGCCAACGCCGCGCTTGAGGCGATCACCGGCCTGATCACCCGCGAAGTGTCCGCGGGCGGCGCCGTGACCCTGCCGGGTGTTGGCAAGATCTACTGCCGCGAGCGCCCCGAGCGCATGGTGCGCAACCCCGCCACCGGCGAGCAGTTCAAGAAAGAGGCCGACAAGGTGGTCAAGATGACCATCGCCAAGGCGCTCAAGGACAGCGTGAACGGCTGATCGGATCATTCGGATCGAACACCAAGGGGTCGCCATGGGGCGGCCCTTTTTCGTTTTTCCACTCTGAGAAGAGGACCCCCTGCACAACAGAGGGCCACGTCCTCCCTGGGGTGGGCGCGCACCACGCATGTGGTCAGCGGTTTATTTAAAAAGCCCCGGACGACGGCTGAACGTTGCAGAACATCGCCAATGCGTCCTCCCAATGGGGAGGGAGGGCGCGGCCCGGCGGCACCGCGTGCCTTTGTTCCGGGCCAGAGACTCATTAGGCAAGGGTCGGAAGAAGAACTCAAACTACTCAAAGCACTTACTGCCGACAATCATGTCTTGCACAGCCTACTAAAATCCGAAACTGTCGCGCCGACCTGAGACGAGAGGAACATCATGGACATCCGCGCCATCGCCATGGGGCTGGCCTTTGCCTTCATGTGGTCCTCCGCCTTCACCTCTGCCCGCATCATCGTGACCGACGCCTCACCGCTCTTCTCCCTCGCCCTGCGCTTTCTCATCTCCGGCCTGCTGGGCGTGACCATCGCCCGCGCCATGGGCCAAAGCTGGCACCTGACCCGCCCGCAATGGTACGCCACCATCCTGTTCGGCATCTGCCAGAACGCGCTCTATCTGGGCCTCAACTTCTACGCCATGCAAACGGTCGAGGCCTCCGTCGCCGCCATCATCGCCTCAACCATGCCGCTGCTCGTCGCATTGGCGGGCTGGGCCCTGTTCGGCGAACGCCTGCGCCCGCTCGGCATCGTCGGCCTGCTCGCTGGATTCGCCGGGGTCGCCATGATCATGAGCGCCCGCATCAGCGCCGGGATCGACATGTTCGGCGTGCTTCTGTGCTGCGTCGGCGCGCTGGCACTGGCCACGGCAACGCTGGCCCTGCGCGGTGCCACCTCGGGCGGGAACTTCATGATGGTGGTCGGGCTGCAGATGCTGGTGGGCTCGGGCGTCCTCTTCCTCGCCGCGCCGATCTTCGAGACCATCCGCATCAACCCGACGCTGCCGCTGGCACTGGCCTTTGCCTATACCACCCTCATTCCCGGCCTGACCGCCACCTTCGTCTGGTTCCTGCTGCTCAATCACATCGGCGCGATCCGGGCGGCCACCTTCCATTTCCTCAACCCGGTCTTCGGCGTCGCCATCGCTGCTCTGCTGCTGGGCGAGGCCCTCGGCCCCCTCGACGCGCTCGGCGTCGCGATCACTACCCTCGGCATCCTGGCCGTGCAACTCTCGCGCCAGCCGCTGCCGAAACCCGCCTGACCGCTTCTTCTTGCCCCAAATACGCAAATCCCGCCGCCACAACCGCGCGAGGCGGTTGAAACAATCCTTTGCATCGGTCACAGGAATGCCATCTACTGCCTCAGCCGAACAGTAAGGAGGAGCCATGACCCGCTATTTCAAAGACCCCGAGGCCATCGCCGCCCTCTCCCCCGAAGAGTTCCGCGTCACCCAACGCGATGGCACCGAGCGCCCCGGCACCGGTAAGCTGCTGAACAACAAGGAACCGGGCATCTACGTCGACATCGTCTCGGGCGAGCCGCTCTTTGCCTCATCCGACAAATACGAATCCGGCTGCGGCTGGCCCAGTTTTACCAAGCCCATCAAACCCGCCCATGTGACCGAGCTTGAAGACCGCTCGCTGGGAATGATCCGCACCGAGGTCCGCTCGGCCCACGGCGACAGCCACCTGGGCCACGTCTTTCCCGACGGCCCGCGCGACCGCGGCGGGCTGCGCTATTGCATCAACTCCGCCTCGCTCCGCTTCGTCCATCGCGAGGACATGGAGGCCGAAGGCTACGCAGACTACCTGAACCAAGTGGAGGATATCGCATGACCGAACATCGCGCCGTACTGGCCGGGGGCTGCTTCTGGGGCATGCAGGACCTGATCCGCAAACTGCCCGGCGTCAGCCGCACCCGCGTGGGATACACCGGCGGCGACGTGCCCAACGCCACCTACCGCAACCACGGCACCCACGCCGAAGGGATCGAGATCTGGTTCGATCCCGCGCAGATCTCCTATCGCGAGTTGCTGGAGTTCTTCTTTCAGATCCATGATCCCACCACCGTGAACCGCCAAGGCAACGACATCGGGATGAGCTACCGCTCGGCCATCTACTATGTCGACGAAGATCAGAAGGCGACCGCGCTCGACACCATCGCCGATGTGGACGCCTCAGGCATCTGGCCCGGGAAAGTGGTGACCGAAGTGGAACAGGTTGGCGATTTCTGGGAGGCCGAGCCGGAGCATCAGGACTATCTGCTCCGCCACCCCAACGGCTACACCTGCCACTTCCCGCGCCCCGGCTGGGTTCTACCCAGACGCACCGACGCCGCAGAATAAGACCCAACCCCAGCCACACGCAAAATCCCCTCTCCCCTCGGGGGAGAGGGTCAGGGTGAGGGGGACATCTGCCCTACCCCAACGCCACCCGAGGCCGCCCGCTCGCCTCAACGGTCAGCATCCCCTCGACAAACACATCACGCCCCTCAACGCGCACGGTGCGGATATCCCGCTCGACCAGAACCCGAATATCTTCGGCCCCGGCGTCCTTGGCCGCACCCTCGGCCTCGCCCCGCAATACGCTTTCCAGCAACGCCAGTGCCTCATCCGACCCGTCGAAATCCTGCGGCCCATCCTCAAGATGCACCCGATACCGCCCTTCCGAGGGCGACGTTACCGTCCCGGCCCGTCGGAACGTCACCCGGCCCACCACCGCGCCGATGGCATTGGCAACCCCTGCATGCTCGGGCAGGACCATCTCGCACCGCAGCCGCTCCCCAACCGCCGGATAATAGCTCGGCGCCGAGGCACCAAGGCCCACCACATCCACATTCAGCGCCGTATCCAGCGCCAGCAGCCCCCTGTGCCGCGCCAACCCGCGCTGGGTCAACACATGCCGTGCCAGTTGCTCCGACGGCAGGCCAAACTCTTCGGCTTCCTCCGCAAAAGCAGTCTCTAACAAAGTCAAAGCGGTCTGTTCCGTCAGCTGATCGAAGATTATCTTCGCCAGCGCCTCAGGCCCCGCAGCCAGCCGATCACCGCTGCCGGTCCGCTTGCGGGCGAACAGTTCCAGCCCCTTGCGCGCGGCCTCGGCATCCCATGCATCAAGCCGCCCCAACACGTGGCTCGCATCCGATGGCGTCACGCCCGAGACCTGCACGATCCCACGATCCACCAGCCGCGTCAGCGCCCCATGCTCCATCCGGGTTCGCAGCAACGTGCCCAGCGGCAGCACCTGATCGCCCAGCCGCTCCAACAACGTGGCCTCGCGCGCGCCGATCCCATCCACCGGCATCCCGGGAACCGCACGGGCAAAGCGCGCATCATGCTCGCCCACCGTGGTTGCGCGTAGCTGCTCATCCAGCGCCGCGTGCACCACGCCTCTGGCCTCAGCCGCCATCAGCGACACCGGCAACACCCGGCGCGGACCGAGGAACACGCCTCCGCCCAACCCCTCGGTCACCGCATGAACCTGACTGTCCCCGCCCAGCCCGTGGGTGCGCATCGCCACCGCCTCGACCATGGTGCGGAACCCACCCACGCGTGCACCCGCCGGGTCAATCGCAGGTTTGCCGCCCCGGATCAGAGCCACATCCGTGGTCGTCCCGCCGATATCCGAAACTAGCGCCTCCTCGACCCCGGTCAGCCAGCGCGCACCCACGATCGAGGCCGCCGGCCCGCTCAGGATTGTCTCAATCGGCCGTTCCCGCGCCTGTTCGGCACTCATCAACGCCCCATCACCGCGCACCACCATCATCGGGGCAGTGATGCCCAATTCGCGCAGCGTGTCCTGCGCCCGCCCGATCAGCCGGTCGATCATCCCGATCAACCGCGCGTTCAGCACCGCCGTCACCGCCCGCTTCGGCCCGTTCAGCTTGGCAGACAACTGGTGCGAACAGGTCACCGGCGCCCCGGTCCGCTCGGCGATGATCCGCGCCGCCTCGATCTCATGCGCCGGATTGCGGGTGGCAAACTGTGCCGCCACGGCAAACCCGGAAACGCCGGGATTCGTGTGTAGAAACGCCTCCAGCGCTGCTACATCCAGCGGCGCCACCTCGCCACCCGCATAGCTGTGCCCACCCGCCAGAACCAGTGCCGGATCGCCCTTGAGCGCATCCTTCAGCCCGTGCTTTTCCAGATCACTCTCGCGGAAACCGATATAGATCAGCGCCACCCGGCCGCCCTGCCCCTCGACAAGCGCATTGGTGGCAAGCGTTGTCGACAACGAGGCCAGCGACACCTCCTCTGCAGCCACCCCTGCCTCGTCCAGAACGGCGCGGATCGCCCTGCCGACCCCAATCGCCAGATCGGCGCGGGTGGTCAGGGACTTGGCCGAGGCAATCACCTCCTTCTCATCCCGGATCAGCACCGCATCGGTATAGGTTCCGCCCGTATCCACTCCCAAAGCCAGCGCCATGGGAACCCTCCTTCTGTTCGCCTGATGCTGAATAACGGCTGCACCCGGCACGTCCCGCCTGTTTGCGTCATTTACGCCAGTCGTTTCACCGCCCAGCGTGCCGCATCGGCCACCGCCGGGTCCGGATCGCCCACCAAAGCCTGCGCCGCCGGCAACAACCCAGGCTCGCCGGAATTGCCAATGGCATAGAGCACGTTACGCACAAAGCGGTCGCGGCCGATCCGCTTGATCGGAGAGCCGGAAAACAGCGTCCGGAACGCCGCATCGTCCAGCTCCGCCAGTTCGGCCAGCTTCGGCGCTTTCAACTCCTCACGCGCCGCATAGCGCATGTCGCTGGCGGCCACTGCAAACTTGTTCCATGGACAGGCGGCCAGACAATCGTCGCAGCCATAGATCCGGTTGCCCAGCTTGCCGCGCAATTCTTCCTCTACCGGACCTTTGTGCTCGATGGTCAGATAAGAAATGCAGCGCCGCGCATCCAGTTGATAAGGCGCCGGAAACGCGTCCGTCGGACAGCTGTCCAGACACGCCCGGCAAGAGCCACACCGATCTATCTCAGCCGCATCAACTGGTAGTTCCAGAGTGGTAAAAACAGACCCTATGAAGGCCCAATTGCCCCAATCCCGGCTCAGCAGGTTGGTGTGCTTGCCCTGCCAACCCAGCCCCGCCGCCTGACCCAGCGCCTTTTCGGGTACCGGGGCGGTGTCGACAAACACCTTCACCTCACCGCCACCCTCGGCAATCAGCCAGCGCGCCAGCCGCTTGAGCCGCTTCTTGACCAGATCGTGGTAGTCCTTGTTCTGCGCATAAACCGAGATCGCACCCCGGTCCCGCTGCGGCAGCACCGCCCTCGGGTCATGCTCGGGCGTATAGCTCTCGGCCAGCATGATCACGGAGCGCGCCTCGGGCCACAGCGCCGCCGGATCGCCGCGCCAATGCATCCGCTCGGCCATCCAGCCCATCTGACCGTGATACCCGGCCTCGACAAAGGCCGCCAGCCGCTCGGGCACTTGCGGCACATC
Source organism: Ruegeria sp. HKCCD8929 (assembly GCF_013031405.1). GTDB lineage: Bacteria > Pseudomonadota > Alphaproteobacteria > Rhodobacterales > Rhodobacteraceae > Ruegeria. Next base: position 119,705 of record NZ_WPZY01000009.1, read on the forward strand.
CCACGGGCGACAGACGCGGCAGGACACGAACCCCTCGGACCGGGCCCGTTCCACCAGCTTATCTTTCAGCGAAGACCCCATTCTTCTTCTGTTTCCAAATATCCTCGGGGGTGAATTGGGCCAGCGGCCCAAGAGGGGGCAGACAGCCCCCTGTACCCCGTTGATATCAGAAATCCAGATCGGCGTAATGGGCGGGCGGGCGAAACCCGGGGATCTGATCCGCCAGGATCGAGCGGAAGGCCGGGCGCGACTTGATCTTGGCGTACCAGTCCTTGACGGTCTGCGACCGGTTCCAGTCAACGTCCGAGATGTAATCCAGCGTCGACAGATGCGCAGCGGCGGCGAAATCGGCGAGCGTCATCTGATCCCCGGCCAGCCAGCGCCGATGATCCAGCAGCCAGGCCATGTAATCCAGATGATACTTGATCGCCTTGGCGCCCTCCTTGACGTTCTTGCTGTCGGGATAGCCCTGCCCGGTCACCTTCTTGTTGACCCGCTCATAGAGCAGTTTCGAGGTCACCTCGTGATGGAATTTGTCATCGAACCAGCCAACCAGCCGGCGCACCTCGAACCGCGCCTCGGGCTTGCTTGGCATCAGCGGCGGCTGGGGGCGGGTTTCCTCAATGTATTCGCAGATCGCAGCGCTCTCCGCCATGACCTGCCCGTCCAGCCGCAGCACCGGTACCTTTCCGGCCGGGTTGCGGCGCAGGAAATCGGCGTCGCCTTCCCAATATCGCTCTTCGACCAGCTCGACCTCGATCTTCTTTTCGGCCAGAGATAGCCGGACCTTGCGGCAGAACGGAGACAGGGGAACGTGAAACAGGCGCGCCATGGAATTCCAATTGAACCAGTGAATGCCCCACAGCAATAGCCTTGCCGGGTGGGAAAGTTCAATCCTCGAAACAGTCGTCGCGCCCGTCTGCGCGGATGGTGGCCGCCCCGTCCAGGATCGCCGTCGCCCGTCTGCGCGTGCGATCCGAGGGGTCCCTGACCGACCGTTTGCGCGGCGAGGGCAGGATCGCCGCAATCCGGGCCGCCTGCACCGGGCTCAGGTCTGCGGCGGCAACACCGAAGGATTGGCGCGCCACCGCCTCGACCCCGAACACCCCTTCGCCCGTCTCGGCAACGTTCAGATAGACCTCGATGATCCGGCGTTTGGACCAGACCAACTCAACCATCGGAGTGATCGTTGTCTCCAATGCCTTGCGGATCCAACTGCGGCCCTGCCAGAGGAACACGTTCTTGACCACCTGCTGCGAAATGGTCGAGGCACCGCGGCCCGAGCCGTCCTCAAGCGCCGCGCGGATCGCAGTCACGTCAAAACCCCAGTGCAGGCAGAAATTGGCATCCTCGGCGGCCACAACCGAGCGGGCCATGATCGGAGCGATCTCTTCAATCGGAACCCATTCCCGCTCGACCTTGCCGAGCCGGCGCCATTCCTGCCAGATCGTGTGGGTCACGGGCGGATTAACCACCGAATAGACCAGAATCAGAGCCAGAACCGCCGCGAGGCAACCAAGGACAACACGCGACACGATCCTGCCAATCCGGCAAAAAAATCCGGACTGCCGTGTTGTGCTCTTTTTCGCTTTTTTCCTGCCGCTTGTTTTGCGCGCTGCTTTCTTCGCCATGACCCAGCTATACGAGCCTGATCAGAGTTCGTGAATGCCTAAATTGCCATCAATCGCGCCTCATAGACCCTAAGTATGGGCCGCGCCGAGACATATTCGGTGTTTGTCACCGGCTCCAGTTCCTTGAACAGCGACAGCACTTCGGCTTGGGCCTCACGGTCGGATTGCGTAAGCGCATGCGCCGGATAATAGCTTTCGGTCTTGGCGCCGTTGGCAAAAATCACTTCGTGACGCGAGAACAGCAGATGGATGTACTCAACCTCACCACCCTCGACCTGGGTGACGCTTGTGCCATTGACCAGGGAATGCGCGGGCACCAGCACTTCGCCAAAGCCGAAGAAGTAATTGGCCCGCCAGTCATCGATCAACATGCGATGTTGCGACGAGACCAGTGTCGGCCGCGTCAGGCCAAGGACGCCAGCCTCAAACCGGATCGGAGCCAGCTTTCCCTCGGCTGGAACCTTGGTTTTGCCGATCCATAGAATTTGCTGACAGCCGTGATCAGCGGTCTCGACCCTATCGCCCGGAACCAGAGATTCGATCGGCCGCTCGCCATCCGGGGTAAGGATCATCGTGCCCGGCGTGAAACAAGGCGGGCCCAGATCCGTGGCGGTGTCCAAGGGACCTTGCGAGGTCACAAATGTGGTCGAGACCAGAGTGCCGCTTTGCAGCACCTGACCATCGGTCGGCGTAAACACCCGCGACCCGTCGGCAAGGTAAAAGGTCGTGCCGGTGTAAGTGACGTTGCCGACACCAGCCACATTGACGGTAACGGTATCCCCAGGCCAGGACCGCGTCACATCCTGGCCGTTGACAGTGTCATTGTTGAACCTGTCGACGTCACCATCGTCGTTCTGATCGACCAGATCGAGTTTCGAGACGGTCAACAGCGTTCCGACCGGCGGCGGGGCTGCCGGGTCCATCAAAAAGAACTGGTCCGTGAAAGTCGTCGGCATAAACCGTGCCTTTCCCATCTCAAACGGGCTGAATCGTTACAGTCACTGTCTCGGGGCACCCTTGTGCCCGCCCTCTCATCCGACGTTTTCTCAGCCGAAATGGCTGGAAATAAGGCGCCAAAATGACAAAACCCGCGCAGCAACACTGCACGGGTTCCGTCAATTTTCGGTTTATCGGCTTACTCGGCAGGCACTGCCGCTGTTTCCGCCTCCAAAGGATAGGGAAGCTTGTCCAGCATCTCTTTCGGGCAAACCTGCAGGAAATTCGCGCCCTCCACATCCCAGTGCTGCAGGATGTCGGCAGCCTTGCGGCTGCCGGTCTCGGACGCGTGGCGTTCGATCAGGCCCTTCAACTGCGACACCCAATGGTCGACCGTGACCGGGCAGGTCACCAGCGTTTCCATGTTCATCAGCAGTTGCGCCTTGCCTTCGGGATCGTAGAGATAAGCCATGCCCCCGGTCATGCCCGCACCAAAGTTGGCGCCGATCTCGCCCAGGATCACCGCGACCCCTCCGGTCATGTACTCACACCCGTTCGAGCCGCAGCCCTCGACCACCACCGTCGCACCCGAGTTCCGCACGGCAAAGCGCTCACCCGCACGGCCCGCGGCAAACAGGTGCCCGTCGGTCGCGCCATACAGCACGGTGTTGCCGATGATGGTGTTGGCGTCGGCCTGCAGCGGGCTGACCTGCGGCGGGCGCACCACGATTGTGCCGCCCGACAGGCCCTTGCCGACATAGTCATTGGCATCGCCCGACACTTCCAGCTTGAGCCCCGGAGCCGCAAAGGCGCCCAGCGACTGCCCGGCCGAGCCCTGCAGTTTCACGTGCAGGTGGTCGGACTGGAACGTGTTGCGCATCCCGAAATTCTTGACGATATGGCTCGACGTGCGGGTGCCAACCGTCCGGTGCGTGTTCTGGATCGCGTAAGATAGCTGCATCTTTTCGCCATCCTTCAGGAACCGGGCGGCATCGCGCACGATCTCGGCGTCCAGCGTATCGGGCACCGAATTGCGGTCCTTGTCGCGGTTGTAGACGATATTGGCCGAGCCATCGACGGTGATCAGCAAGGGGTTGAGGTCCAGATCGTCCAGATGCGCCGACCCCCGGCTGACCTGCGCCAGCAGATCCGCGCGACCGATGATCTCTTCCACCGAGCGGGCGCCAATGGACGCAAGGATTTCCCGGACTTCCTGCGCGTAGAAGGTGATCAGGTTCACCACCTTGTCCGCGTTGCCGGTGAACTTGGCGCGCAAGGATTCGTCCTGCGTACACACACCAACCGGGCAGGTGTTGGACTGGCATTGGCGTACCATGATACAGCCCATCGCGATCAACGCGGCGGTGCCAATACCGTATTCCTCGGCCCCCATCATCGCGGCCATGACAATGTCACGCCCGGTGCGCAACCCGCCGTCGGTCCGCAGCGTGACGCGATCCCGCAAGTTGTTCATCGCCAGAACCTGATGCGCCTCGGTCAGGCCCATCTCCCACGGCAGACCAGCGTATTTGATGCTGGTTGCAGGGGATGCACCCGTACCACCGTTGTGGCCCGAAATAAGGATAATATCCGCTTTCGCCTTGGCCACACCGGCTGCAATCGTGCCAACGCCCGAGGATGCCACCAGTTTAACCGTCACCTTGCAGCGCGGGTTGATCTGCTTGAGGTCATAAATCAGCTGCGCCAGATCCTCGATCGAGTAGATGTCGTGATGCGGCGGCGGTGAGATCAGGGTCACGCCCTTGGTCGAGTGCCGCAGACGGGCGATCAGGTCGGTGACCTTCATGCCCGGCAGCTGGCCGCCCTCACCAGGCTTGGCCCCCTGCGCCACCTTGATCTCCAGCTCTTCACACTGGTTCAGGTATTCGGCGGTCACGCCGAACCGGCCCGAGGCCACCTGCTTGATCTTGGCCGACGGGTTGTCACCATTGGGCTCCGGCACGAAATGCGCCGGGTCTTCGCCGCCCTCGCCCGAGTCGGACTTGGCACCGATCCGATTCATCGCCACGTTCAGCGTCTTGTGCGCCTCGGGGCTCAGCGCGCCCAAGCTCATGCCTGGCGTCACGAACCGCTTGCGGATCGACGTGATCGATTCCACCTCTTCCAGCGGGATCGGTTTGGCCAGCGGTTTGAAGTCCATCAGGTCGCGCAGATGGATCGGCGGGTTCGACTGCATCTTGGCCGAATACTGCTTCCACAACTCGTATGAGGCTCTGTTACAGGCCATTTGCATCATGTGCATCGAGGTGGCTTCCCACGCGTGGGTCTCACCCGACTTGCGCGCCTTGTAGAAACCGCCGATGGGCAGCACGTCCAGACCGCTTTCCCAGCCCTTGGCATGGATCGCCTCGGCCTTAACGCGGATACCATGCACACCGATACCCGAGATGCGGCTGGTCATACCGGGGAAGTACTCTGCCACCATGGCGCGGCTCAGGCCAACAGCCTCAAAATTCAGGCCGCCGCGATAGGATGAAACAACCGAGATGCCCATCTTGGCCATGATCTTGAGCAGACCCTGATCAATGGCCTCGCGATACCGCGCCACATTTTCGGACAGCGTGCCGTCCAGCAGGCCGCGCTCAATCCGGTCGGCCAGCGAATCCTCAGCCAGATAGGCGTTCACAACGGTCGCACCGCAGCCGATCAGCACCGCGAAGTAATGCGGGTCGATACATTCCGCGGACCGCACGTTGAGCGAGCAGAAGGTGCGCAGCCCCTTGCGGGTCAGATGGCTGTGCACGGCACTGGTGGCCAGGATCATCGGTATCGCGACCTTGCCCGGCCCCGAATACTGATCGGTCAGCACCAGATGCCCGGCGCCCGAGCGCACGGCCTCTTCGGCTTCGGCGCGGATCCGGGTCAGGGCTTCGACCAGCGCGCCCTCGCCGGGCTCAAACGTACAGTCGATCTCGGCCAGCGGCGCGTTGAAATTCTCGACCAGCAATTCCCACTGCGTGTTGCCGACAAAGGGGCTCTCCAGCACGATGATCTCGGTCTGGCTGCTGTCCTCGTCCAGCACGTTCTTGAGGTTGCCGAACCGCGTTTTCAGCGACATCACACGGTATTCGCGAAGCGAGTCGATCGGCGGGTTGGTCACCTGGCTGAAATTCTGGCGGAAGAAGTGGCTGAGCGGGCGGTATTGCTTGGACAGCACCGCCGACGGCGTGTCGTCACCCATCGAGGCCAGCGCCTCCTTCCCGTCCTCGGCCATCGGGGCCAGAATCTGCTCCAGCTCCTCGACCGAGTATCCGGCGGCAATCTGGCGCTTGCGCAGCTCTTCGCCCGTGAACAGCGGCTGTTCGGTCACACCGGCCAGCGTGGCGTCCAGGTCATTGATCTTGCCTACCCACTCGCCAAACGGCAGCGCGGCGGCCAGCTTGTTCTTGATCTGGGTGTCGCGGAACAGCTTGCCCTTTTTCATGTCCACGGCCAGCATCTGGCCCGGACCCAGCGCGCCCTTTTCGACCACGGTTGCCTCGTCAATCGGCACCATGCCCGCCTCGGAGCCCGCAATCACCAGCCCGTCGCCGGTCACCACGTAACGCATCGGGCGCAACCCGTTCCGGTCGAGACCGGCGCAGACCCAGCGGCCATCGGTCATGGCAAGCGCCGCAGGGCCATCCCAAGGCTCCATCACCGAGTTGCAGTAGGAATACATGTCGCGCCAGGCCTGCGGCAGTTCCACCGCCTGCTTGGACCAGCTTTCCGGCACCAGCATTGTCTTGGCCATCGGCGCCGACCGGCCCGCACGCACCAGCACCTCGAAAACCGAGTCTAATGCAGCCGAATCCGACGAGCCCCCGGCGATGATCGGCTTGATATCCTCGGCATAATCGCCAAAGCTTGCCGATGCCATGCGGATCTCATGGCTTTTCATCCAGTTCAGGTTGCCGCGCAGCGTATTGATCTCGCCGTTATGGGCCAGCATCCGGAACGGCTGCGCCAGCCACCATTGCGGGAAGGTGTTGGTGGAATAACGCTGGTGGTAGAGGGCAAAGGCGCTCTCGAACCGGTCATCCATCAGGTCGGGGTAGAACACCGCCACTTGCTCGGCCAGCATCATGCCCTTGTAGATGATCGAGCGGCAGCTGAGTGACGCGATATAGAGCCCTGTGACACCGGCAGCCAGGGCAGCCTTTTCGATCCGGCGGCGGATCACATACAACTCACGCTCAAAGGTATCTTCTTCCACGCCCTTGGAGTTCGAAATCAGGATCTGCTCGATTTCGGGCCGGGTGGCGTTGGCCTTTTCGCCCAGACAGGTGACATCCACCGGCACATGGCGCCAGCCATAGATGTAATACCCCATTCGCAGAACCTCGGTCTCGACAATGGTCCGGCAGGTTTCCTGCGAGCCGAAATCGGTCCGCGGCAGGAACACCTGGCCAACCGCGATCAACTCATTCATGCGCGGCTCGTGACCGGTACGGCGGATCTGGTCATAGAAGAAGGGCGCCGGGATCTGCACATGGATGCCCGCACCGTCGCCGGTCTTGCCATCGGCATCCACCGCACCGCGATGCCAGATCGCCTTGAGCGCGTCGATCCCGGCCTCGACCACCTTGCGGCTTTTCTTGCCGTCGATCGAAACGACAAGGCCCACACCGCAGGACGAATGCTCTTCTTCCTCGGAATAGAGACCGTTTTCGGCCATCCACTGGCGCTTGGCTTCTTCGGCCCGGACCCAATCGGCATCATATTTGGTCATTGAGTGTCTCCTTCTTCCGACGGGGCGTACATGGCCATGACCTCGGCTTCGGTCATCTGGCGGCGTTCACCTTCGAACGCGTAACCCTCGGGCTTCTTGTCGATGAAAAGTTCCAGTTTCAGGGCGTTGCCACCTGCATTTTCGAACAGGCCGGCCGCCATCTGTGTCTGCCCATGCATCTCGCCGGGCAGGGTAATCCTGTACCACAGTGCCGAGCCACACTCGCCGCAGAAGGCGCGCTCGGCCCAGTCGGACGAGGCGTAGGTCTTGACCGGCCCCAGCGCCGCATAACCGGGCTCGGACGGAAAGCTGACCAGCATCGAGCTGGTCCAGCGGCGGCACATGTCGCAATGGCAGGCCCCCAGCGTCGGTTTGGCGGGGGTCGCGGTGACCGTCACCGCGCCGCACATGCACTGGCCTTTCAGTTCGCTCATCGCTTCCATCCTCTGGCTTGGGTCATCTGGTGACCCGTTGGCGTCAGGCCCGGCCTTGCAACAGGCCGGGAGATTGGGCGGGATCGTTCCGGGTTATTCCGCGGCGACAGCAGCCCTGCTGTTGAACCGTTCGATGATGGCCTCGGCACAGTCGCGCCCATCACGGATGGCCCAGACCACCAGCGAGGCACCGCGCACGATGTCACCGATGGCATAGACGCCCTCCATCTCGGTCGCGCCGGTCTGGAACGCGGCCTTGACCGTGCCCCATCGGGTGACCGGCAGGTCGGGCTGACCAAACAGGGTCGGCAGATCCTGGGGCTCGAACCCAAGCGCCTTGATCACCAGATCGGCCTCTTCGACGTAATCCGCGCCTTCGATCACTTCGGGCGCCTGACGGCCCGAGGCATCCGGCTGGCCCAGGCGCATCTTCTGCACCATCACGCCCGCAACGGTGTCATCGCCGGTAAAGCCCTTGGGCGCGCTCAGCCATTCAAAGATCACGCCCTCTTCCTCGGCATTCTTCACCTCGCGCTGCGAGCCCGGCATATTGGCGCGGTCGCGGCGGTAGAGGCATTTGACCGAGGTCGCGCCCTGACGGACCGAGGTCCGCACACAGTCCATCGCGGTGTCGCCGCCGCCGATCACCACCACGCGCTTGCCCTCGGCATCCAGACGGCCCGAGTCGAATTCCTCGACATCGTCGCCAAAGCTCTTGCGGTTCGAGGCGGTCAGAAAGTCGATGGCCTTTTCGATCCCGGCCAGCCCGCTGCCCGGCATGGCCAGATCGCGGGACTTGTAGACACCGGTTGCGATGATCACCGCGTCATGCTCGGCATGAATGGTGGCAAAGATATTCTCGTCCACATCACAGTTCAGCACGAACTCGACCCCGCTGTCCTCCAACAGCTGGTTGCGGCGCATGACCACGTCCTTTTCCAGCTTGAAGCCGGGGATGCCGTAGGTCAGCAACCCGCCCGCGCGGTCATAGCGGTCATAGATGGTGACCTGAATGCCCGCCCGGCGCAGCATGTCCGCCGCCGCCAGCCCGCCAGGGCCGGCACCGATGATGCCCACGCTTTCCGGGCGCTCTGACGCCGGAATGGCCGGCTTGACCCAGCCCTTCTCCCACGCGGTGTCGGTGATGTATTTCTCGACCGAACCGATGGTGACCGTGCCATGCCCCGACTGCTCGATCACGCAGTTGCCTTCGCACAGGCGGTCCTGCGGGCAGATGCGGCCGCAGATCTCGGGGAAGGTATTGGTGGCCTGGCTGGTCTGATAGGCCTCTTCCAGACGGCCAGTGGCGGTCAGGTGCAGCCAGTCGGGGATGTTGTTATGCAGCGGGCAGTGGCTCTGACAATAGGGCACGCCGCACTGGCTGCAGCGGCTGGCCTGCTCGGCGGCCTTCTCGGCGGCATATTCCGCATAGATCTCATGGAAGTCCTCTCGGCGCATCTCGGCTGCACGCTTTTTAGGCATGTCGCGTTCGATCTGCACGAATTTCAGCATCGGTTGCTTGGCCACGGGTCGGACTCCATGAATTGGCTGTGTTGCGCTTTCGTAGTCGAGAGCGGAGCAAATTAAAAGTCAATCTTGCTGACCTTTTTGATTCACTCAATCGCAGCGATACACGGGTAAGCGCAAATTGGCAACAATTTTAGGTACCGAACCGGACCTAAAACGGAGCTTTCCTTTCCGGACAAGACACTTATACCCAAAACACCACACAAAAGTATGACATAAGGCCCACCGCACATGCCCCTGTTTCAGCTCATCCTGGTGGCGCTCATTCAGGGCATCACCGAGTTTCTACCGGTGTCATCCTCGGGCCACCTGATTCTGCTGCCCAGCCTGACCGGTATGGAGGATCAGGGCCAGGTGATCGACGTGGCGGTGCATGTGGGCACACTGGGCGCGGTGGTTCTGTATTTCTGGTCCGACGTGAAAGAAGGGCTTGCGGGTCTGCCCCGGGCGCTGACCGGGCGGATGGACACCCCGGGCGCAAGGCTGGCGATGGGGCTGATCGTGGCCACGATTCCCATCGTCATCACCGGCGCCGCGCTGCATTTCACCGGGCTGAGCGACGCACTGCGCTCGATCGCGGTGATCGGCTGGACCATGCTGGTGTTCGGCATCGTGCTTTATTGGGCCGATCAGACAGGCCCCGAGGTCAAGGAGGCCGCCGACTGGGGCCTACGCGACGCGGTGATCATGGGGCTGTGGCAGGCAATCTCCCTGATCCCCGGCACGTCCCGCTCGGGCATCACCATTACCGGGGCCCGGCAGTTGGGCTATACCCGCGAGGATGGCGCACGCATCGCCATGCTGATGTCGATCCCGACCATCATCGCTTCGGGCGTGCTGCTGGGGGCCGAGGTTGCGGTCACCGCCAACGCCCAGGCCGCCCGCGACGGCGCCATCGCCGCCGGTTTCGCGTTTGTCTCGGCGCTTCTCGCCCTGACCCTGATGATGCGCCTGCTGCGCAGCGTCAGCTTCACACCATACGTGATCTACCGGGTGATCCTCGGCATCATCCTGCTGGTGATTGCCTATAGCTGATCACATGTTGAGGTTCTTGGCCGAGCTCTGCATCTCGTTGTACTGGCCCGCCGGGCGGAACTTCCACAGATAATCCGGCAGAATCGATTCCAGCGTGGCAGGCTCGATCCCCAGATCGGCAAAGCCCTTGGCGCCTTCACCGACCACATTGTCCCGGCGCAGGTTCTTGAGCTGATCGCGGGTCAGAATGTTGTTCGGGAAAAGCTGCAGGCTAAGGTATTTTGCAAGGTCCAGAACACTGGCCATGATCCGCGCAACCCAGAAGGGCATGGCGATGACGATCCGGCGGCGGTGGATCACGTCGAGCATCTGCGCCATCAGCTCGCGGAAGCTTTTGACCTCGGGTCCGCCCAGCTCATAGACGCCGCTCTCGGCCTCGCCCAGCGCACCCTTGACCGCAGCCTTGGCCACATCATCGACATAGACCGGCTGAAACCGGGTCGCGGACCCCACCACCGGCAGGAACGGGCCCATCCGGGTCATGCCGGCAAACCGGTTAAAGAACTGATCCTCGGTTCCGAAGATCACCGACGGGCGCAGGATCACCGCATCGGGCATATGCTGAAGTACCCCGGCCTCGCCCTCGGCCTTGGTCCGCGCATATTGGCTGTCGGCCCCGGCATCGGCGCCAATGGCAGAGATATGAACCATCCGGCCAATTCCCTGTTCCGCCGCGAGACGAGCGATCCGCCCAGCGCCTTCGGCCTGCACAGCCTCAAAATCGTTCCTGCCCAGCTCATTCAGGACGCCCACGCAGTTCACCACCGCATCCGCACCCTGCATGGCCAGCGCCACCGAGGCATCGTCGCGAATGTTGCACAGAACCGGCTCGACCTGACCGACCGCCCCATAGGGCTTGACGAACATCGCCTCGTTCGGACGCCGCACCGCCACCCGGACACGCCAGCCCTCGCCCGCCATGCGCCGCGCGATATAGCGGCCAACAAACCCTGATCCGCCGTAAATCGTGACCAGTTTCGACATCTGAGTGGCTCCTGCTGGTTAGGTCTTGATCCGATCTACCCCCCCGCGCGGGCGCAAACAAGGCGCAATAACGCCGCGCGGGCCGCAAAATGCGGGGTTTTCCGAGGGATGGGATATGACGGCCCAGGACGCGTCCGGAACCTTGGGAAAAAACTTTCACAAAAGCCCCAAAATCCGGTTGACGCCCCCCGCCCGTGGGCTTAAACGCCCCCTCACGACACCTGCCCAGGTGGCGGAATTGGTAGACGCGCTAGCTTCAGGTGCTAGTGTCCGTATGGACGTGGAGGTTCGAGTCCTCTCCTGGGCACCATTTCTTCCGAACATAGCTGCTCATAAATACTCAATTTCATTGAGTTTTTGACCGTTTCTCGGGTATCATTCTGAACATGGTGGAACATAGTACCCCACCCAATACCCCACAAGTTTGGGGTACCGAACCGGGGTACGGGAACCCAGTTTGGGAGGTGATACCCCACATGGCTCTGTCGGACGTTAAGATCAGGAAAGCAAAGGCAAAAAGACAAACCGTACAAGCTGTATGATTCGCTTGGGCTCTTTATTTTGGTAAAGGCGAACGGCTCCAAGCTGTGGCGTCAGAAGTACCAGATCGCCGGAAAAGAACGCACCATTACACACGGCGCGTACCCCAATGTGTCCCTCAAAGAAGCACGCAGGAAGCGCGATGACATCCGCAATCAATTGGCCAACGGGCAAGACCCTGCGGTGCAACGGCGTCTCAACCAGATTGAAGCGGAAACGCAGGCCCGGAATACCTTTCTGCTCGTGGCGGAAGAGTACCTACAAATGGCGTACGATCGCGAATTAGCTGATGCGACCATGCGGAAAAAGATTTGGCACGTACACACGCTGGCCACAGAATTGCACCATCGACCAGTCCGAGAAATCACCGCCGCAGAAGTGCTCCATTTGCTAAAGCGAATTGAACAAAGTGGACGCCGAGAAACCGCCAAGAAGCTGAGAGGCACAATTTCAGGTGTCTTTCGCCATGCCGTGGTGACGCTCCGTGCCGACAACGACCCCACGCAGGTCATCAAAGGCTCCTTGTTGCCCGTGAAGGTCACCAACCGAGCCGCCATCACTAATGAAAAGCAGTTTGGGCGGTTCCTTCGCAATCTTGATGATTACTCGGGGGCAGGAGTAATCAAAGATGCCATCCTGTTTCAAATCCTGACCATGGCCCGACCAGGTGAAGTACGAGGGGCCAAGCAGCTCGAGTTTGATCTGGAAGAGCGAAAATGGACGATCCCGGCTGAACGCATGAAGATGCGCCGCGACCACATTGTGCCGTTGTCCGATCAAGCGGCGGCGGTGGTGAATCGCAACTGGGTTGATGTGGAGGGGGTGGAGCTTATCTTCCCGTCGCTGAATTCGAACCGGAAATGGCTGTCAGAGAACGCCTTCAATTCCGCATTGCGACGTATGGGTTATTCCAAAGACGAAGTGACAGCTCATGGATTTCGCTCAACTGCCAGCACAATCCTCAACAATCGAGGATATGACCCCGAGGTCATTGAGGCGGCGCTTTCTCACCAAGATAAGAACGCCATTCGACGTGCGTACAACCGCGCGACCTACTGGGATCAACGGGTGGAGTTGATGCGGGCTTGGGCCGACATATGTGAGGAGGTTAGGACCTTTTGATCGGTGCCCTCTGCCTTCGGGAAGCAGGGGTCGGAGGTTCGAATCCTCTCACTCCGACCAATGAAATCAACCTCTTATCGAAAATCTGATTTAGAATTGTCTCGCTTTTGTCTCTAGACTGAGCCCAAAGGCGCAGGGATGCTGAATCTAATGCGTCCTACACAAAACCTGGGTCGCGAGGGATTTAATGAATCCGCAAACGCGGGAGCGGCTTAGCTATTGGCAGGAAAGGCCTCCTGACGAGAAGGTTTGGTTGCTGGGACCAACCTTTGATCAAGATACTATCCCATGACCGATGCCACATCAGCAGTAAGCCCGCTCCGCCGGCGTATGATCGACGATATGTCGCTACGCAACTGTCGCCGGCCACGCAACGATCCTATCTTCACGCCGTTGCCAAGTTCAGCCGATATTTCACTACTCACCGGATCGGTTGGGACTGGAGGATGTTCGGGCCTTTCAGGTCTTTCTGGTGTCGCAGGGCATTTCCTGGGCCGCACTCGACCAGACGGTCTGCGCCGTGCGCTTTTTCTATGGCGTAAGGCTGAACCGGGCAGAGATTCCCGAGCGGATCGCCTTTGCATGCAGGCCACGCAAACTTCCGACGATCCCGAATGCCGACGAGGTAGTGCGTTTCCTCGAGGCAGTGCCATCCCTGAAGGCGAGCGCGGCCCTGACGACGGCCTACGCCGCAGGTTTGCACGCCTCGGAGGCAGTCAGCCTGAAGGTGACGGACATCGACAGTGATCGTATGGTGCTCCAGATCTGCCATGGTAAAGGCGCCAAAGACCGCACGGTCATGCTTTCGCCACGGCTTCTCGATGTCTTGCGGACCTACTGGCGCCCGCCGCGCCCACCGCGCTGGCTGTTTCCGGGGCGTGGCGACAAGCCTATCGACGTGCAAACGTTATACGCCGCCTGTCGGTCCGCAACCAAGGCGGCAGGATTGACCAAGAAGGTCAGCGTACCCTATCAGGTCACTTGCTCTAGCCATTGCGAGACGCAGGGGGTGACATCACCTGATGTCTCGCTGAAACGCGCTCCCTACAGTTATTATTCTTGCCCGAAATCCCGCCATATGACGCGCGCACGCTACGCCCCAAAAATTGTCTAATTGCATATCCATACCGCGCAATATGCTCCGCGCGTACTCATCCGAATACCGTTTTCGAACAATCCAAAAAAAACTCGCTTGCCAGAAAAATATTGGCGCAGCTTTAAAGGTTAGGACAGAGACACTACCTGACAAGTTTGCCATTTTGATGTATAGTTTTGCCAGTTAATTTCTTACATTGATGCTGCTTTGATTCTCGAATTCTAACAGTGAGTGACCACCAATTACAAACAAAACCAAGGGCTTACTATCAGATTCCGATACACATCTTTGAAAAATAAGTTCATCGAGGAGATAAATCCTTGACCGAGTCTCACCGCTGGATCGCCACCGAAGCTCCGTTGTCATCGCGCTATGACGACTGCATTTTTGTTTCCAAAACCGTGGGTTGGGCCATCAACGGATCCGGCGAAGTATACCGTACCGACAACGGTGCCAAAACTTGGAGCCGTCAGGAACGGCTGGGACGATCTTACTTACGCTGCATTGGTATGGCGAATCAGGATACTGGCTGGATTGGGTGCACGACGCCTAATTCGCAGGTGTTTATGACAACAAATGGTGGCGGTCTTTGGACGCCGGTTCCGAACTTGCCGTGCCAATATAATGACCGGGATGATGCCGACGCCCCAGAAGCAGTTTGTGGTCTTCACGTTCTGAACGAAACCTACATTTTTGCAAGCGGCGCCAATAATCCTGAAGTTCCTGCCCGTTTCCTTAAATCCAGCGATGGCGGTGTCACTTGGCGTGCCCGCGACATGGAAGATGTCGCATCCTGCCTGATCGATATCTTCTTTCAGACACCGGAAATCGGGTGGGTCGTTGGCGGGCGCGCCACGCGGCCTCATCCGCGCCGCAGTGATATCCTGCCGGTTGTTTTGAAAACCGTGGATGGGGGCAAAAACTGGGTCAACATGCTGGGCCCCAATATTCAGGCCCCGCTTGGCGAATGGGGATGGAAGATTCAGTTCGTGACGGACCAGTTCGTCGTTGTTGCTCTGGAAAACTTTAAGGCCGGTGCAATTCTGATTTCGGAAGACGGAGGGGACAATTGGGAGCGCATTGAGATCCGCGATGACGCCGGTGATATGATCAACGGCAATCTTGAGGGTATCGGGTTTCTGGATCGCGCGACGGGTTGGGTCGGTGGCTGGGGGGATGTCGCCATTTCCAGCGGGCGGACCAGCGGGACAACCGATGGCGGGCGCACCTGGACGGACCTGACACAGAGCTGGCCCGCTCCGCTAGCCGAGGAAAGCTGCCCCAACGATGTTGATCGCGGTCAGTATCTAAACCGCTTCCGGTTCGTTGACGGGTTCGGGTATGCCTCGGGGAATACGATCTACAAGTATACGGATGAAGAAATCGAGGATTTCGATCCGCAGCAGATGCAGTCTGACCGGCTTCTCCCGGTCGCTGGCAATATCGGTTTCACCGACAATGCCCGCATCCCGATTGAGGTCAAGCCGGGCACGTCGTCGCTGACCATAGATATCTACGATCGGTTTGCTGGCCGGGTCCGAACGCTGGTGGATGAGCGTGATCCATCCTCCGGACGGCATACACTGACGTGGGATTTGACCGACGATAACGGCAGATCCCTGGATGCACGGCAACATCTGGTCCGTGTCGTGGCGGATGGCGAAAGCGACAGCCGCCTTATCGTCCGTCAGGACGGCAAAGACAGATCAGAACGCCGCCATCAAGCGCATCTTCTGCATATGCTGGAGGGGAGCTGACACAATGACACGTGCATCTGATTTCGGTATCCGCCTCAGGACAATCAGGGCTGGCAATACAGAAACTGCCGAGGATCAGGGCTGGGTTGAAGAGCTTGAGCTTGATCTCGGTCCTGAGCGACAGCCGCGCGATCAGGCGGCCTTGTTGCTGACCGTTGCGGCGGAAATCGAACATGCTTTGATGGTCCAATACCTCTATGCGGCCTATTCGATCCACGACAATTTTGACGACACGGCCCGGGCGGGTGAGGCACGGGGTATTGCCACCCGGCTAATCCAGATCGCGCGCGAAGAGATGGGGCATCTGATTTCGGTTCAGAACCTGCTGCACCTGATTGGTGCGCCGGTTCATTTCGGGCGGCAACATTCGCCTTATGCCAGCCA
Organism: Ruegeria sp. HKCCD8929; assembly: GCF_013031405.1. Taxonomy (GTDB): domain Bacteria; phylum Pseudomonadota; class Alphaproteobacteria; order Rhodobacterales; family Rhodobacteraceae; genus Ruegeria. Next base: position 135,883 of record NZ_WPZY01000009.1, read on the forward strand.
GCTCTACCCTTTCCGCTTCAAGCTGGAACCGGTAAGTAAGGCAACCCTAGCGAAATACGTGACGGCGGAAAGCCCGATGACCCGACCCGATGAATTCGATGATGACAAGTGGGAGCGGGTCATCGAGATCGCCAAAGAGGCTAGAACCGCGAATGACGGGCAGATGGTTCGTCACGTCGGCGCGATTTTTGAGGCGCTGATCAAGCTTTTTGAAGATCCGGCGTGCGGCCTCAAGGATGCCGATTTTACGTTCAACCCGGTATCGCTTCAGGCGCGTTACGACGATTGGGGGTACGATCCCGGACGCCGCGGCGATACCACCCGGCGCGTTCTGGTTGCCGAATTCACATCGCAAAACGCCGCTGTCCTGCGCAGCTCGGCGCTGGAGGCGCTCAAAGAGATTTCGGAGCAGGGCGAGGGTTTCGGCATCAGCACGGACTCGCATTTTCAGCGCTTTCTTGAGATCTACGACGATTTCGACAGGCTTCAGAAGACCGGCGCATCCATTGTCCGGCGTCTGGCCACCAACCCCTCAATCGGAGGTGGTTCCACCCCGGAAGATATCGGCAGTGCCAATCTGGCCGATGCTCTGGAGGCTTCGGAAATGCAGCGCGGGGTGATTACCAACGGACGCAGCAGAAGATGGGCGATGCTGTTCAATCTGCGTTATCGGCTTTTGCTGGACTTTCTGGCCCATTACATGCGGCTGGACCAGTCGAACTATGTATCGGACGGGCCATCCCGGGGTGACCGGACACCGCGGGGACTTCTCCTGATCTGGGCCTTCGACCAGATGCGGCACATCAAACGCATCGCCGAGAAACTCGTCACCCTGCCGCAGAAGGACCCGCATGACGGGACAATGGCTGGCCCTCCGTTCCAGCTTCCGTTCACACTGGCCCTGCCGGACATCGGGGCAGGGCGATGGCGGGTACATCTTGATGTCGTGAAGGCCAGCCAGATCCTTGTCACCCGGATGCGCGACGGAACCGAGCCAAAGGACACCGATGATCCGTTTCTTGAGGATCTCGCGTTCTGGGACGCCAAGGTTATCTCGATCCTAAGCGCCTTGTCCGCCGGAAACCCGGTGCCGGACAACGCCCATCCAACCGAATTCCGCAAGGTCGTGCAATCTCTGGAAGAAGCCGTAAGAGGATTTTCCATTGATGTGCATGAGAACTTCTGGACGAACAGGACACGCAAGGACTTTGTCGAACTGCATATGTTCAATCGACCGATCATTGCCAGCGACCCGGAAAATGACTGCAGGTTTACATCAGAGGGGTCGCAACTGATCGGCGTTCTGGGCCGCACTATGCCCCGCTTTCGCCCACTGATACCACCCGAACGGCTCTCATATATTCAAGGCTGGATCGACCGGCAGGCACCGGACAACGCGCCTGCGGGTCAGATCGGCATCGCGCACGAACGCATTCCGTCTCCCGAGGATGCGCCTGCCGTCACCGCCGCCGGGTTTGCAAAATCCGGGCTGAAATTCGAACGCGACATTGCCCCGATGTTCCGGGACATCGACCGCGTTCTGGTCAAGAAGTTTATCGGGATCGATCTGAACGATCCGAATGACATCCGGGCCCATGCCGGAGAACTCGTTTCACGTCTTGAAGCCGGACGGCTGCCCTATGACGCGAATTGGCCGTGTGAGAAAATCGAACTTTTCAAGCACTGGATCGACAACACAACCCAGGACCAGGAGTAGTTCAAAGCGGAGGAGGACAGGACATGACCCGAACGGCGGATGTTCGCAATTGGAAGCGTAATCTCACTACAGATCGTTTCACCAAAGAAACCAAGAGTTTGGAAGAGTCGGTCACAGAGGGCCTGCCTGATGCTCAATCCATTGAAATTGAGACCTTCAATCCGTTCACTGGCACGCCATCAAGGATAAAATCCTTCAGCGGTCCCACCGCAAGCAACAAGCCCGAAGCGCTCATCTCAGCGGCGCTTCAGCATGTCAAAGCCAGTGCCCAGGCGCTTGGATTCAACAGCGGCAGTGCCGATGCAGAATTTGTGCCCGATCCGGCGATTGTAACCACCAGCTCCGGAGCCAACGTGGTCTGACCTTCTCCCTGATCTCGGCGGTCAGTAGATCCCCAATGATCTGTTGGGGCTCATGCTGGCGTTTGACGGCGGTGGTTAGTGTCTCATCATAGGCCGCTCTCATGCCGTAGAGCTTCAGCTTCCCCATCGCCTCCATCACGTCTGAGCGTTCCATTCTGTGTTCTCCTCAAGCTGTCATAGCGGTCGCAGTTCGCCTCGGGCTCACATGAGAGCCGCAGCGCATCCGGGGTGGTGATTGTCAGGGGCGGTGGCGGCTCGCGATGACGTGCCAAGATGTTCAACACGACACCGGCGGAATGGACATTGTGGGACAGGGCTTCTGCGCAAGCGGCCTCGACCGCATCAATGCCATCCGTCAGAACAGCGCTCAGGATGTCGACCATCTGCCGGTCGCCGCCGGGTTGACGCTCCAGCTTGCGCCGCACACGCCGGATCGCAACCGGCAGTTCCCAATCCTTGAACGGCGCACCGTTGCGCAGAGCACCAGGTTTGCGGGCCAGAACGGGTATGTAGTGCAGGGGGTCGTAGACGGTATTGTTCCGCCCAAATGCACGCGCATGGCGACCGACGATCTGACTTTCCTGCCAGCATTCCAGCCGATCTGCGTAGGCTCTGATCTCGACGGGCCGCCCCACAGCACGGGCATCGACTGAGTAGCGGTTCTTGTCGAAGCGGATAAGGCAGGTCTTGGATACGGAGGCCGGCACCGCGTGGAAGCCGTCAAACGGGCCGACATAAGGAACCAGGCTCTCGCGCTCTTCGTCAAACACCTCCCAGACCGTCTTATCCCGCATCTCTGGGTGCGGGTTCGCCTTCGCATAGGCGCGGCATCGATCTTCCAGCCACGCGTTCAACTCGGCATAGGATTTGAACTTCGGGCGCGGCACGAAGAACCGCCGCCGGATCACGTCTACTTGGTTCTCGACTTGGCCTTTCTCCCAGCCCGAGGCCGGGGTGCAGGCAACCGGATCGACCAGGTAATGCCCGCACATCTACTGGAACCGCCGGTTGTAGGCCCGGTCTTTGCCGACGAAGATCGTGTCCACCGCCGTCTTCATGTTGTCGTAGATCCCACGAGCACAGGCACCGCCGAAGAAGGCGAACGCCTTGTCGTGCGCATCGAACACCATCTCCTGCGTCTCGCGGGGATAGGCCCGCACATACGGCATCCGGCTGTGGCAGAGGCGAACATGGGCGACCTTCACAGTCGTGGTCACACCGTCGATCAGAACGATCTCGTGGCTCCAGTCGAACTGGTAGGCTTCGCCGGGGTCAAAGCTCAGCGGCACATAGGCAGAGGCCGAAGCTTCCTGCGTCGCCTTCGACCAATTCGCCGCATAACGCCGTACGGCATCATACCCACCACCGTAGCCCCGGTTGCGCAGCTCCTCGTAGATACGGACGAGCGTCAGGCGCTCACGCTTCGGCCGACGGGCATTCTCGGCCAGCATCGCGTCCAGTTCGGAACGCCAGGGATCGATCTTCGGGCGCGGCTGGGTTGTGCGATCATAGCTGAACTCCGTTGCGCCAGATCGGATCACCTTGCGCACCGTGTTCCGCGACACCCGAAGCTCGCGGCAAATCTGCTTGATCGGCTTGCCGTCGATGAAATGCGCACGCCTGATCTTCGCAATCGTTTCCACGACCAACATCCCCTGACTGCTCCCTCATGCTTTTGAGGAAGCATCTGATCACAACTATCAGGGGGTCAGTTTTGCATGCCGATCCACACCGATTTGTGCAACAAAGCCCATGAGAGCAGGAAAGTCCTTGCTCGCAGCGGTGTGACGACCGAACCGGATGCGATCGTAATGTACCTGGCCAAGACAGCGCTGGATGCCGAGCGAATGATACCGATCCACAGAACTCTGTGCGTTTCGGTCCAATCACTGAAAGACGAACTGTTGGCGCTTGCAGGGAAAAGCAGCACGGCGAGGCGCCTGGTGATGGTTCTATCGCATCCATACGATCCTGCCCCCTATCAGGGCATTGCTGTGCAATGCCCTGCCGGGCAGTGGACAACGGCATCCAGTTCGCAGATCAGCCGCGAAACCGAAACATGATCTATTCTCGGCCGATGCGCTTCGATATAAGCTGCGAGGTTAACGGGATCGAGCATCGGCTGGCAAAACCCAACCACCTGTGGACCAACGGCCAGATCGAGTGCATGAACCGCACGATCAAGGGCACAACCGTAAAGCAGTATCACTACGACAGCCACGATCAGCTGCGCAACATCTCTCGGACTTCCTGGACGCCTACAATTTCGCCCGACGCTTGAAGACACTGAGCAGTCTCACACCTTACGAATACATCAGCAAAATCTGGGCTTCAGAACCTGATCGACTCATCATCAATCCGATCCACCAGATTCCGGGACCGAACACCTAAGCTGTCCGCTCCTCGGCTCGTTGCTCTGGTGCAAGCAGGCTTTCGAGTAAATCAAATTGAGCCTCCAATCCCGGCTTGCCCTCAAATCTCTTCTTTACAACATTATACACTTGGCCTTTACGAATAGCATTCGACGCGAATTCTTTTGTCTCTTCTTTGTGGTCAAAGATCTTGTCAATCAGCTTCATGGAAAGTACCCAGCTACCGACGCTATCGGAGGGGTAGTGAACGCCGCCCAGAACTCTTCGATCGCCGTAGTCAACCATAAACCGGCCCAATGCCTCGAATTCTGCTTTCGAAAATCCCCCAATGTTCAACCAGGATTCAAAAATGCTACATCCACGCAAAATTCCAAGCACACAATGGCCCGATATGAACGACGGATGGAATCCTTTGTGATTGTGGGTACTTGCCACTTCGTATTTAAAATCGTGATATCCCAACCAAGCGGCCATTTGGTATGGTCGCGGCCGCCGCAGTCTGGGTTTGAAATCGAAGAGCCCAACGGCTTTCCGAGTCGTTGCAGCAGAAAATGCATGGGAGAACGTAACAGGATCAATCGTATCTGAGTAGCACGCGATGTTTGCGCCGGAAGAAACGGAGGCCGCTGACACGAAGGCGTTATCTTCGTCGTGGAACCCATCCTCAACACGATAATGCCAGCGCTGGTCAAGGCCGGCGAGGACTAGGTTGGTCGTCTTAATTCCACTCGGTTTGGCTGAAAGACTGTCTGTCCTCTGAAACTCTTCCAGCATGATATCGATTTCTGTTTTGGTTGCGCTTAAGGCAAATTCCTGAGACTTTCCGACCCACAATCTTTTTCCTTCGTCGAACTCCGGCCAAAAGAACAAGCGGAATAGCTCCATCTGCTCTTCAAAGAAGCTCTGGTACGCGGTTATTCCAAGACCCCAATCCTGCATCGGTTTATCGCTTTGCATTTCAGCGTGTTGCTCACTCAAACGAGCGTACGGCAAAACGTCATCCATTGAACTAACAAGGTTTTTCATAGCATTATTCTCTCACTTCAATTGAGCTAATCCCGTCGAGATTACGCGCTCTCCAAGCTCGCTGTGTGCTTTCAACGCAGCGTCTGCGGCCAAGTGTTCGTCAATCGCTTCTGTATGGCCGCAGTAGCTGGCTACAACTTTTCGACCGGATTCAATGTCCCCAAGTAGACCATACGAGGCTGCGAGGACGCGCGCATTTGATCGAAAACAAGCCGGCGAAGAGCGCAATCGCTCGCCGAAACTCACCGACGTAGCAAAATCGCGGTTGGCTAGGCTCGTATAGCTTCGAACGCTGGAAAAAAAAGCGTCCGCAAACGAATTTGCTCCGAGTTGGAATGCTCGGGTGGCGGCAAATGAAGCATTTCTAACGTCGTCAACTCGATAAAGAGAACTTGCACGGAATAACCAGGAAAGCGCTGACTGTCTATCCTTTTCTACGGCCCTAGATGTAAGGGCCAAAGCACGAGCTTGGTCTCCCAGTATCCTCCCATAAAGATGGCCGGCGACGGCCAAGACCGTACTGTCGTTGCTACCAAATTGAAGGGCATCCCTCAGATACGCCTCAATCTTCTCCCTTTCTTCGAGCCCAAAGCGACCTGGTTTTTCAACCAATCGCATAGCGGAAGCCGCCGCTCGCCAAATCGTGATGCGCGGACTTTGGTGGTACAGTTGCACTGTGTCCAAACAGCTTTCGATCTCCCTTGGGCTGAGTGTGCCAACATTGAATAGACCAGACAAAGCGCGGCATGTGTTCAGCCCAACAATTAAACGCTCAGAATTCGCACTCGATGCGCCAAGAAAATGATGGAAGACAGCATCGACAGCCTTCTCGGCAATCGTATAAGAGGATGCTTCAATTGAACGGGCAGAATTCTCGGCCAATTCAAATTCCGACCAAACTGGAGAATGTCCGTCGGCTTGGCGCACAATTACTCTAAGATAGTGCCTTTCTCCAATTGTTGACACTAAAAGTTCTACGAAAGCGTCACAATCACGGAAGGTCGCCTCATTTTCAACTAATTCGGAAATGTCCGCCCTTAAAAAGGCAGAAACAAGTGCTTGCTTGGAGAAATCAAACGCAAATATAGATTCCAAATTGTTTTCGCAAAGCCTCACCTGACAAAACCTAAACCCAACGCGAGGCAGCGAGATACTTCGTCCCTCTGTTTTTCCACTCGGTCTAATTTCAGAAGGTCTTACGTCTGGTCGTGGTAAATCTGAGTCTTTTGCGCATTCTAACCTTTTCTGGCGGAGCCATTCGTCGAACTCGTTGTCGCGGACGTTCATCCCTTCCAAAAGCTCAAGCCCGGTGTAATCAACAACAGTGTCAGAACCCCACACAATTTCTGGCTCAAACAAATCAATGGCAGCTCGCTCAGGAGAGATGCGAATGTAACCGCCATGACGTTCCTCGATTAGGGTGATTTCACTTGTGGCTTTGCGGATCTGCGATAGAGACTTACGAAGGCTATTCCTTCCGTGTTCCGGTCCCCTATCGCTCCAAAGTAGATCTTGGAGAAGACCGCGGGTCACCCAACGTCCGCAGTCAACGCTCAGTATTGCGATAACCGCCTGCGCCTTCTTTCCTAGCCCAAGTATTGGGGCACCAACCGAGTTGCAAACATCAAACGCCCCACGCACCTTTATTCGATATCGAACATCCACAAAAGCCACCCTCCCAGAAATTTTCAAACTAAACAGTATCACACTTTTATGGGTGCTGCGCGCGCGCAAGTATCTTTTCCCGTTTTTTTCACGGCAATGGCACGAACACAGCATGAAACGGGAATGGGCGCTTTGCTTCAATGAAGACGCAGTGATGATGCTGCGCAATCGGAGGATACATAAATGGCTGGCGAAGTTCAGTTTAACCGAGACTACACGAACTATGGTGCAGAAGTGCGCGATTTTGAGCGTACAACGGATGTTTCTATCGTTCTGACCGAAGTTCTGAGCGCCTTCTTTTATCCACTCAACGCATTGATTGGTAACAAGTTTTCTGCCCAATGGCTAGGCGAGGGGGATAAGGGACCAAATGATCCAGAAGATCTCGATCTTATTTTCGAGTTCTCTGAGACAGAGGTTTCTGGCGCATATCGCGAGATCGTTCTCCGCGACAGCGCGGGCGTAGCGACCTATGGCGGCTGGCTTATTGCAGGCGGAGTGGTGAACGTCACGGACGAAATCGTCAACGGCTATCGTGTCATTGTGGTGCGTGTGGATGAGCAAGATATCCGGCATGAGAACGATGGATCGTTCTACCAACCAGTTAGCGGCGGCCCTGCAGTAACGGCTGCCGCGGCAGCGCGTCGTGGGCGCATTAGCGCACGCTGGGATTAAACATCGGTAGCACTGCGTTCGTCGGAATGCGGACGCAGCGCTTAACTCGGGGTAGGCGGGGCTGGCGGGTGGTCGTTTTCGCTTAGATTTCTGGAGAGATCGCTTTTGCGCGGCAACCCCACCTCAACACGGGCCAATCTGAATTCGGAGGATAAAATGACGAAGTACTCACTTACAATTGGCGGTACCAAAATTGAGTTTCGACAGAGCAACCAACAAGTTGCCGTAAGATCGCGCATGGGAGTTGAAAGGGAGTTCGAAAACGAAGTTGCTGCCTTTGCAAATAGCCACGATGCGCAGCGCTTAGGTCCGCTTGGGGAATTCGAAATAATCGAACTGGGTTCGCAACAAGAGCGAATCTCGAATGTGCGTGATCAACTAAGGCGTCTTGGTAGTATCGGATACGAGGTGGCGGTGTATCATTCTTCCGACGATGGAGTGCCTTTTGTTCCAGAGGGGACAATCTACGTTGAATTTGATGAGATCGCCTCTGAAGAGCAACGTCAACTGGTTATTGACAAGTTCAGGCTGCAATTGGTCGAAGCGGAGCCCGACGGATCGCTCACGGTACGCGTTACCGGAGCAGACGACGCAGTGCGCGTCAGCGCAGACATGCAAAAAGAAGACGTGGTACAACTTGCGGAACCTGATCTGGTGACGCCGGCAGCATTGAAGGGATTTGAACTTCCGCAAGATTCTCTTTTGAACCGACAATGGCATCTCAAAAACACTGGGATGCATGGGGGGCAAAGCATTGGCTATGTCGCTGGGGCGGACGCGCGCGTTGTCGAAGCCTGGACCGAACTCAGCTCGTTAGGCAGTCAGAACGTGGTTATCGGTGTTATCGACGATGGCTTTGATCTCTCGCACCCAGACTTTGCGACAAAGATTATTCATCCGTGGGACTTTACACGCCAGTCCAATGACGTCAGCCCAGTCCCCAATCTGTTTGATCAGCGCTTGGGCGGCTGGCACGGAACGGCTTGTGCTGGTGTCGCAACCGCGAAGGCTGGGCACGGTGATGTCATTGGAGCTGCTCCAGCGGCGCAGCTCATCCCGGTTAGGTGGGGACCAAACCTGAATCCAAACGGACCACGCGGCGTGGCCAAATGGTTTGATCACATGACCGAGAAAGGTGCTTGGGTCTTAAGCTGTTCATGGGGCGCTGCTGCCGCCTACTACCCGCTGCCAACAAGAACAAGCAAAGCGATTGCGAGATGCGCGAAAAACGGTCGTGCAGGCAAAGGGACCATAATACTATTCGCGGCTGGCAACTCCAACAGGGATATCAACAATCCTCCGATCAGCCTTGACGGATTTGCGACTCATCCAGACGTAATCGCTGTCGCGGCCTCTACAAGCCGGGATGAGAAGTCGCACTACTCAAACTTTGGCGACGAAATCTCGATCTGCGCACCTTCTAGCGGCAGCGGTGGTTGGGGGATAGTCACATCAGATGTGACCGGCACCTATATAGACGCGAATGGAGTATCGCGTCCAATGGGTTATGCAGCAGGCGACTATACGTTTGAATTCGGAGGAACATCTAGCGCCTGTCCGTTGGCCGCCGGAGTAGCCGCCTTGGTGGTGGGTTCCAACCCCGACCTAACCGCAAGTGAAGTTCGCGAGATACTCGAATCTAGCGCGCGAAAAATTGGAGATCCAAGCGACTATGACGCAAACGGTCACTCACGGTTGTTCGGGTTCGGATGCATCGATGCCGCAGGAGCCGTAAAGCTTGCGAAACAGGCCCGAATCCCAGGGTCAGCCGAGATCAAGGAAGAGTTTGGTCAGATCGGGTAGTCGACTTGGATTCGGCCATCCGACATGCATGCAGGGTGGCCGAGCCTTTTTTGATGGATTGGACGCCCCTCCCAACGGCATTGCAATGTGCCAAGGTTGCGATTGTATGAATCGAAAAAGAGAAAGAGAAATCCATGTCGGAGGTCAATATTATCGGTCTGGATTTTGCAATGCAGAGTTTTCAGGTTCATAGAGCAAAGGTTTATCCCAAGAAATTAACACGGGAGCCGGCTCTTTGCTTTTTCGCCAAACAACCGCCTTGTGCGGTCGCCGTGGAAACGTGTGAGACGGGCCCATGATTGGAGGCGGACAATCAGCGATCTGGGGCATGAGATGAAGCTGATCGCGTCGATTCACGTGAAGCCTTATGTAAAGCGCCAGAAGAACGATGCGGTGGATGCTGGAGCGATCGCCGAGGCGCCCCGCGACCGACGACGCCTGAAAAAAACCAGTCCGTAGCCGATTGATGCGGAAACAAGTTCAGGTTGAGGCATTGGCAGCAGAATTGCGATCAACATGGACGGCAACAGGAGCAGGAGCAGGAGCATCTGGGAGATAGTTCTGACCACTGTGCCAAGGCCATAACCCGCGTAGAAACTTTGAACGCTCCCTACAACAGTGTCACCGTCGGCTGGGGCGGGGCGTATCTCAATTCTCTGAGCGTATAGATTAGAATCGACAGGCTGCGGAACGTCAGAATCCAAGGTGCGGCGATACCGGCATCAATCGGACTGCGATGCCGAGTTGTGTCAATTCGCGAGCCCAATAGTGGGCGCTGCCGCAAGATTCCATCGCTACAACGGAATCGGGGTATTGCGATATGAACCGCAGAAATTGGTTGCGCGACAGCTTTTCCGCATAACCGGTTGCCCATCAAAGGTGGCGCCGTGAATTTGGAAAACTGCCTTTACCAGATCAACGCCGATTAACATATCCTCCATTTTTCCGTCCTCTCCGTTTTGTGGCCTTCAACACCACGACTCTGGCACACTGCAATGCCGTCTGGGGAGGGCGGCAACCATCCCATCTGTGTCTATCCTCTGAACTGGAGTCGCCAAGGGTTGTCCGAACCTTCAGAACCCAAGCGCCATAACGGTGAATGATGTTGCTTTGTTGGGCCCTTCAGATCCAGATTTGGGTGATGACGTGCCCCTTCATTCGGCCTCATTGAGAGTCAACCGACCGCGGTGTCCGAAGGGTGAGACACCGTAGCCATGGATCGCATGGCGATGTTGTTGTCTAAGAGCGTCAACTCACGTGTTGTTACAGGGTTCGCCTGGCTGAACCTTTCCAGATTGCTCAGATCACCTGACGCGGAAACCCCAAACAAAACTACCGGTCGCTGGGACAAGGGCGTCCAGCCGAAAGGCCCGACAACAAGCTCACCACCTGGAGAAATTCCTGCCGCACTCGTCACCTGAGGTGTGCTGAGCGCCGCCCAGTCGCCCGGCCAGATTTGATCAACCGGCACCGGCGACTGAAAACCCCGCACCGAAATATTAGTCGCCTGGGACAACCCGCGATTAGAGACGCGGACGAAAGCGAAATTTTCCCGGCCGATAACCGGCTCTTGGTGGACGGATCCACCGTCAGGTACCTGGCGGTTCCAGATATCGACGGTGTTCGTTTTATCGACGTACTGATACTGCCCGTCCCGACCGTCATTAATGTAGACGTCAACCGACGGTGGGCGGCCGACCCGGTTCGTTGCCGTTGCCACCGTCGTGGCGGGCTGACGGTAAGCGCCTTGCATCTCGAAGGACCACCGGATCACCTTACGCAGAACGCCGATTTGCCGGTCCGTGTCCCTGAAGGTCATGGTACCAGAATCTGCCTGCATCAGGAGGTCCGCAAAACCTTCCGGGTTCGATGGATTGTTAAACGTCGACATCAGGCGAATGGCCTTGATAATCAGGAAGACCACATAGCTCGCGGCGGCTTCCTGCTCCTGCCGGTTGTCGGAATCCCCGCCAGCGGCGCGATATGCTCGAAACAGCGTAGACGACAGCATTTGTTCGGCGACATATCCTGAACCGTCGCTTCCGGCGAATGGCTCGTATCGTGTTCCGTACCATGCGAAATCACTCACGGGACGCATATGGCTGCGGCCAATACCGACCCAAGGAAAGGTCACGTTCCTGGCGGCTTGGTTCCCTGGATCATTTAAGATGGCTGCCAAAGCATCGCCGGCGCTATGGGCGAAACGGAAGTTCGGGCTGCCGACGTTGTCCCACAGAAGCGTGTGACCGAATTCATGCAGAACGACGCGCCAATCGGCGGCCATTCCAACCGCCGTGTTCACTGCGGCAAGGGCGAACCTGAAGCCATCCGAACCAGGCGGAAATCTGGTGCCCGGCGCACTCGCATTCACGATGTTCGCGATTGGCGTGCAAAACCGGCACGGCGCGAATCTGACGCGATGATCGACGCGCACGGGAAAGTCGGTGCCATCGAAGTAATCGCGGACATCGATGCCGAAATCCTCAAGGATCCGGAACAACCGATCACAGTTGTGATAGGCATTGACGGCACCGAAGTCGTTCGTGTTGACCGAAAAGCTGAAATCGCCCGGCGGCGGGGACGTCGGGATGGTTGGGCTCGGTGTGTCAATGTTCTGCAGCTGGATGAATTCTCCGCTCAGCTCCTGTTCATCTCCTGCACCAGGAAGCGTGAGCCCTTCGAGAGCGACCAGATCACGGAATTGGTCAAGCATTTGCGTGCTGTCATCCGGGGCGGGCCCGGCATTTCCAACCTTGGTTTTGGGGTCACGGGAGTAGACCAGCGCACGGGCGGCATTCGGATTGATGGCTGCGAACACGTGCCGGGGGACCTCCACGGTGCTGAACCCGGCGCCCTGCGCGATGATCCGCTCGGATGTGTTTTCACCGACGAAGACGCATTCCGGCCCGGTAACACCGGCCGTGAGGGCCGCAGCTTCGAAAATTGCGCCGTTGTCTTTTGCACCAAAGAACACGAGATCGTCGTCGATATGTGCCATCGCGCCGGTATCCTGCAAAAGCGACCGGATCAGGCCGGGGTCAAACGGACCGGGATCCGAGATCACGCCGATGCGCGCCCCTATCGCGGCCACGCCCGCAAGGATATCTATCACGCCTGCAAAAAGCTGAATTTCCTGCAGATTTCCCAGGGCATCGAAACCCGGTTGGCCCAGCGTGTCGCCGATATCGAAAAAGACGACAGTGGCCGTCTCGGTTGTCCCCGGGAGCGCGACGGTCGGCACGCCATCGCCAGAAGGTAGGGCGTCGGTATCGCCGGTCGTGATGACCTGCATCCCGCACCCTTTCAGCGACCGCAGGTGGAGCACACTGCCATGTTCCGGCTCGATCAGGGCCAGCCACCCTTCCTCGCTTGCATTGCGCGCCGTGCGCGTGAACTGAACGGCGGTCACAAGATACGCCGCAGCCTCCTGAATGCTGTCATCGACAGCGGGAAGCGCAAAGTCGGGCTCTAGCACAGTATCGTCCGCCGGGCCTTGCTGCAGCCCCTCGATCCGGTGGTCAGCCGAATATTGGTAGATGAACGGCTCTTTGTGATTGATATCGACGCTATCCTCGCCGCCCAATCCCATCAGTTCGATCAGCACCTCAGGCCCGATCTTGTCCTCGCTGTATCTGGCTTCGTCCGGCGGCATGACCGGCGTAAGGCCGGTCCTCATGGTATTCTGCGAGCCGATGACTTGCATTGCGGCGTCCTCGACCTGCACGGCCATGCCCGATTCCCAGACCGGGACGCCCTGAATGGTCTGCATATAGTTGACGGCCGTGTTCCCCATGACGGAGGCCTCGCCGTGGTAAACCAGCCGATCAGCCTCGTCCGCCGCGACGGCTTCGCTGTGCAGCATGGCGGGGTTCAGGTTCATGAACGGAATTGCCTGTTCAAGGTAAAGATCGGCAAGCTGTCGCGCCGTGACGCCCTCAGCGCCCTCACGAACTCCGTCCTGAGGTGCGATGCCAAGCGCCGCAGCAGCAGCGGTAGGAGCGCGAAACGGTTCGTCCAGATGATTCAGTTGGCGAACATTGCCCGCATCATCGCGTTCAATCGTGGCTTTGTCGAAGGCGCTCATTGTATTCACTCCCTAACAGTTTATTTCGCTTCTAACTCCTCGCCTTTGCCTCACCGGTGGTTTGCACTGTCCCGACCGGATGCCGGGTTGACGCGCGGCCCGTGCGACCCCGCCCGCTGCTCTTTCGTCATGTGTCTTCCTGCGCCTCCACCCAGGCCTGAAACAGCGCCGGAAACTCAGGGCTGTTGGATCCGCTGGCAAAGATACAATTTTCTCCGAGGACGTGTAGGCTACAAATATTAGCGCCCGCATCTGCATTCGTTACAGATCTGTAAGTGCGCGGTAGGTTAGGAATCGGATTCCACGACACCCCGCCATCAGTAGTCATATACATCATATACATTAGGTCGCGGGAGGAGGTGCAGCCAATCCAACCGACGTTTTCGTCAGCCATGCCAATGCATCGCAGGTAAGAAGGCAGGGTTTCTTGCGGGTTCCAGTTTCGGGCGCCGTCATCGGTGCGGGAGACCTGTCCCGCACCGTTGATAGCCCAGCCGGTCAGATCCGAAATAAAGAAACAATCATCATAACATCTTGCAAGCGGAGCATCCGTCGCGATCCATCGGCTTTGCGTGTACATGTTCAGTTCCTAACACCATTCAAGCTACGTAGATGACTAGGCAGAATTGGTGGGCTTAATCTGGTTGCGAACGCGACGCGTGTTTCGTTAGGGTACTTGGAGATACACGGCGTGCTAAATTTAAATTTCCACAAACTAGTTTGCATTCGATCAAAGGAAGACGGATGACGAAGGTACCCGATATAGCAATAACCGACGCGAGCCAACTTAACAAATTCTATATGCATCGGCAACGAAATACTTTAGCATGTCTATGATCTAAACAGATCACTTCCTATGTATTGCTAGTACTTGATTAAAATAGATTGCCAACCCTTCACAGTGTCAAGTCTTCAACGCGAGCATATTTCACAATACACCGTAGGAGGTCTTCTGTGGCTGCGGCCACAACATCCGGAAAATACTGGCTCACCTCAGGGCGCTTTTTGGCCGCGATCATCGGCTGCCTTGGCCCCGAAAATGCGAATTCCGGCCGCTCAACCGGTTTGAAGCCGTTATTCAAGGCCGACCACAGAGCCTCAGGCATTCAACTCCTGGAGATCTCCTGGTTGCATTGAGTATTCGCAATTTGCGGAGTACTCGGGGAGTTTTTCTTTGACCATGCCTCGAGCTCGTTTGGGACAACAGGTGCGGGTAAGATTTATTAGCAGATTTTCTAATCAAAAACGCTCTCAATTCTCTGTAGTGATACAATATTTGTTAACTGGTAATTAGCTAGCCACAGTTCGTTTTATACGCAGCTCGGTTCCAATAGCGGCGGCACGCCGAATGCAGATGTGCTGCGACCAGCGTGCCAACCTACCTGAACGCCGCCACAATTTAGAAGGTAAATGTTAACTCGAAGCGAAGATTGTCCAGGGCTTTCGTCAATTGACTCTAGTAAGTTGTCAGCCAATACTCTGATCCGTTTGGTTTACCATGGTTTTCGACAACGATCTTGAATTGTCCTGTCCATCTAGGAAAAAACTCGACAGATTCGTAACAACCATAGGAAGTCGACTTAGCGACGAGATTCCCATACTCATCGTAAACCCATAAGTCGATGTCAGAGCGACAGTCTCCTTCTAAGTCAATGTAGGCGGGTTCTCCACCTCTGAAGGTTTCATAGTAGACTGTGTCACCCCAAGCAGGGACGTAATCCGGGGGATACGGGCCCGGATCAATCGAGTATGCGTACGCTGAAACGGGTAACACAATGGTTAAGCAGAACATGGCAGACACAACAAACTTTAACATTTCACTTTCCTTTCAGGTTTGATCCTAGATTTCTGCCCACGCATAATCGCGTGGAACGAATCAAATATATTCTTTTTCTCGAGAATTTGCCGGGAACAAAACGAGGTGCGAGATGGGAAAAGATCAGGAAAAGTGCGCGATGTTGTGCTAACGAAAGGATTAGAACCTTGAAGAGTTGTGTCGCAAGCTTTTGGCCTGGATTGACAAGCAATCGATGGCTCGTATCCAATCACGATATAGTCTCCTTGCCGCTACCGCCGGCATGCCGCCTTCGATTCCGACGTGGTGTTCCCCGAATTCGCGCACGATTTGACAAGCCGATTGGTGGCTCAAAATCCAATTCGACCGCCTTGTTGAAGCCCCAAGGCCGCGGAATGGGCCAAGGTTGGAGTGACTACTTTTCCCTGTCGCCTCAGGATTTCTTCTGACCTACTTAAAAAGTTGTAAGCGGCGATTGGCCAACCGGAAATCCCAGGGGTATTTGTGGATTTGCTTACGATGACGCGTTTCCTAATGGTTTTGACGCGATGATGGTTTCTGTTGCGAAGTTTCTTGCTGACCGTAGAGATCACGTCAAAGGCGCGGCGAGCTGAGATTATTGCACAACTGGCCTACGTAGTTTCCAACATCCACTTGCCCCAAGATGTTTCTTGCTCTGACGATCGAGGCTGCAACTCGGTACGGGTTTGCAACGTTAGCGGTGTCCGAAACCTTCATTCCGTTTTGGGCCATAATCTTCCCGCTGCGAGCGTTGAGCCGAATGGTGTTTTGTATGTGAACCAACGCCCCGACGCTCGCGCGTTTTTCTATGATAAGAAAGTCGCAGGTATCTCTACGCTCGAACGGCCTAATGCGTTAGCATTGTCTCATCGTTTTAAGTCATTCGTTCCGCCACTGTTCGTTCCCATCTATTTTTTGGAGGCACCATGACCAAACCAGTAGAAAAACCCGCCAACCGAGAAGAAAGAGAAGCGGAAGAAGAAGATGAGCTCATCGCGCGTGAGGAAACACAGATCGCGCATTTTAACGAACTCGTGCCGACCGGGCGGGGCAACTGGCTGGCGCTTCTCGCCTATCTTACCTTTATTTTTGTCACCGTGCTCGCGGTGGAGGACATCGACTTTTTCCTGCCTCTACGCAACACAGCTCTCCCGCTCGTCAACGTCACGATCCCCACTCGATCATTCTTTGTTTTTGCTCCGATCCTAGGCGCCGCGCTCTACATCTATCTACATTTCAACATCCGGCAGGTAGTCGACGCCTTTCGCAATTTGCCAAAGGAACACAAAGGGCAGCACCTCGAGGAATTTTTGAAGCCTTGGCTTCTTGTCGATCACCTTCAACGCGTGCGGCACGTTGGCCAACCCCGGCGGATGGACGCGCTGACGGGCTTCACGACGATTTTCATGGTCTGGCTCGCAGGCCCTCTGGTGTTCGGCTATTTCTGGATTCGCAGCTGGCCCGCGCACAGTGAATGGATCACTACAATAGTTGGGCTATCGCTCTCAGTTAGCATCTATGCAGGCCTTTCTACGTGGATGCTCTTTCGAAATATCCGGGGGCAGCGCAGTGACCCCATCAATGTGGGGTTCGTCTCAACCGTGATTGCCTTGGTAATAATTGCGGTAGGTTTCGTGCGCACTGACTTGGGCGGGTCTATGACCCTCAAACATGGGTCGGTCAAGATTGAGAGCTTACTTGCGGGTACAAATCTGCAGGAGGCATTACTCACAACGCAGGATGTGGGCACTTGGCGGAACCGGGAAACTTTCGGACGAGAGCTTGCGCAAGCGGCATGTGATCGAGCGGGGATTCCCAAAGCAATCTGCGGTGCAGGTATTGAGGATAGTGACGATCCTCGAGTGGCATTACTTCTTGAGCGAGGCTATCAGTGGTGCTCCGAGGAACTTGGGATAACTCAGGCAGAGTGCGACGTCTTACGTGACGAAATTCGCTTTGATGTATTGCAGGAGTGGCAGCGTCGTACGAGGGAACTCTATTCCGGCTCCCCTTCGCTCGATCTTTCAGGTGTTGACCTTCGCAACGCTAACCTACGAGGGGCCACTATCCGAAACGTGGATTTCTCTGATGCCGACCTGAGAGGTGCAGATTTCAGTGGTGCAGTCCTCGAGAGCGTGGACTTTGGAGGTGCCAACCTCACAAATGCAATTTTTGAACGCGCGGAGATATCTAATACGACGTTCATAAATACAAATCTAAATGGAACCCAATTTAGGGAGGCGCGTCTTCGGTCGCTCACCTTTTTTGGCTCGTTAGGGGAGCCAACTGTCGAGACCAGCTTCTCCGGCTCGAATCTCCGGAACGTTTACATCTTTTCCGGAAACTTCGATAAGGTGGACTTTTCGGGCGCCGATGTCAGCTCAGCATTTCTCTACCTCGTTAGCCTCCCAAACAGCAATTTACGGAACGTTCGGATCAAAAACTCTATCCTCATTGGAGTCGACCTCGAGGCCTCTGATTGGTCGGGGGCATGGCTCCGTCGTACTTTGCTAGGGTTTGTAAAGGTTGGAGACGCGGAGATAGAAAATGATCAGCTCGACGAGCTTGTGGCCCTGAGTAAAGAGCGGTGGTACGCTGCAGTGGCCGCGCGTCCCGGTCCGAAACGGGCGGTACAAGACTTGACCACGGGCGTTGATTTCACAACCGCGTCAGATGAAGTCAGTGAAGACTTGTTTGGCGTCGTAATCGAGGAAGAGGTGACAGAAGGCATGTTTGATGATCGCTTTGACTTGCCCCTCTGTTGGGAGCGTGTCCCGCAGGAGATTAAGAGAATGATGTGGTCGTATACGCGGACGTCGCTGTCGCATCCGGAATACTTCAGGCCTGCCCTTGCGGCATTTACCTGCGAATAGTTCAGACGAACACTTCCTGTAATCTTGTGGTTCAAAAATGTACAAATCGCTGTAAGGCCGGTAGCCTCGCTTTCCTGCATTGACCGAGAAGGCGACCGGGGCCAAAAGTGTGCGCTGTCAGATTAGGGTCGGATGCCAAATTAGTATTCTAGTTGATCAACGTCAGGTTGTCGGACGCTGCATCACAGTAGAAATTCGATTGCCGGATGTCTCCTTTGGGCCGTTCACTCATCCTTTTTGACCCAGATTGGTGTGCGTGAAGACGTTGATTGTGGCGTGGCGCTTGTTTCCAACTAACCAACTCTTCCCCAAAAACCGGTCTTTCGCGGATGGGCTTTCTTTAAACCGGCGAGGTAGGTTGCGTGGTCCGCCATCCTGCTCGGGAGGGATTTGTCAGCATCCCTAGCCAGCAAGTCCAGTTGCTTCAGGTATTTTGCGCCATGCGAATAGGCCTTTGAGAGCGCGCGGTCCAGGATGTCGTCGAGAAGTGCCCGGTATATGATTGTCGCGGCCGACGGATATTCGTGCTCCAGAAGCCTCGCGACCTTGGGCAGGATATGCCAGTCTCTTCCATCCCAGCGGTGCCGGTGTATCACGATCAGTTCTGCTGCCAAATCCTGGCGCGGCCAGTCGATAAAGAACTGCAACGCGGTTTCCGGATTGCCATGCTTAAGCGCCAGTTTATGGGCACGGTCCTCGGCCTCAAGATCCTCGAAATCCGGCAGACCTTTCAGATATTCACGCAGGATATCAACTGAAAGAGTTGCCTCGAAACAGCGCCATTGCAGCGCCGCCGCGGCTGGCTTGTCGTCCAGGGCCTCAAGAATCTTTGCCTCCAGGCTGACCCTTGTCGGTGTTATCTCATTGTCATAGCCGTCAATTGTGCGTTGTCCCGGCTTGCGCACCCAATCAAGCGCTTCGGCGACGCGCCCAGCATCCAACAGCCGTTCTGCAATCCCCAGCGTATCTTGCATATGTGGACGCTTTTTCGCCTCAAACTCTATGAGCAGATCGACGTCACCGCGCGCTGACGCGATGGTTTGGCGCATTTCAGCCCACTGCGAGATCATGGAATAGAACCAGCGATCTGATGCCTGATCGGTTTCCTTTGCATGCCGCTCTTCGATGGCTTCGGCCAGGTCGGCATCCCAGCGGATCAGCGTGTCCTTTGGCAGATGTGGTGCTATCGCCTCGGTGATGTCTAACAGATAACCGTGCGAGCTCTCGCCCAGCATGGCCATCACCTTCTCGGGTAGGAGGTCAGCCTCCGGCCCGGTCAATTTCTTGCTCAGGTCGCCCGTGGCGGCAATTGCCAGATAATAGACGTCCTGAATGCTGCCAGAAGAGTCATCCACGCGTTCGAACACCCGTTCGTGTGTGGCGATGAAACGCAGCAGCCTGTCAATGGCCAGTGCCGGGGCGCCCGGCCCAAGTTCAGCCGTGATGGTATCGATCAAGTTGCGCAGATCGTCGCGAAAGGCGCGGGCCTTGTCCCAGTCAACAAAGCTCTTTGCCCGCTCCAATCCAGAAAGTCGCCGGTCGATCAGCTTGGCGACAGCCTCAGGGCCGGATTTTCCGGCCAATGCCGCCTTGACCTGACGGCGGAAGCCCGCATTTCGCTCGGCTTCATCCAGCACCAGTTGAGCCAGCTTTGCAGTGCCGAGATCTTTCAGTTTGTCGACGGAAAGAGCAGGTTTACGGGCCATGGGAGAGATCGCCTATGCAGTGGTAGTCGCATCAATGCCTTGGCCGCGCCGTAAAGACAAGTGACGCCCACAAGCAGCTTTGGGTCACGATTAGCCGGAGTGCGAAAGCTGCATCGCGGCGTGAGGCGATCCTATGAGTATCCTGAGAAACCGACGGCGACCCGAACTGTGCACATCCGGGCCGCCACGCTCCAATATGGAGCATCAGTGGTTACTCTCGAGCGAGTATTCGCTCTTTGAGCCAATCCAACACTTCACTTTCAACCCATCCCACCCGGTTCGAGCCCAGCTGTACCCGTTTCGGGAATTGGCCTGCTTTCTCCAGCCTGGCGATATGCTGAGGCGAATAGAGAACCAACTCTTTGAGCGCCTTCTTCGACAGTATCCTCATCACGATAACTCCTTTGATAAGGAGCATCGCGATGCCCCGGTTGCGGTTGCCCGGTTCCAGGTCACTCAAAGATAGAGGATGATTGCTGATCTGACGAGGTTCTTATATGTTCAACAAAAGCCGGGAATGGACTTAATGTGGGTCACGTTTGGGCCTCGAACCTCCTAACGACTATCCGCGTGGGGGTATCATTGGGGGTATCAAGAAAAATCACACGGCGGATAATACTTTGATATCAAGTAAATACCTGGAGAATGCGAGTCCTCTCCTGGCACCAAATCGCTCCCCAAAGCCCTTCGAAACAACACGATAAGATCTGATGAGGCCTTGAGGCCCCATCAGTGGCTCCACGTTTGAATCCTCTTACCTTGCCGTTTCTTAGCAGTCCCGACAATCTCTAACCAGATTCCGGCCCATGTTGATGCCAACAAGCTGGAAACGTCCGACACCCGCTATTTCAGCACGACATCCAACGCGGCTTTGGCATCGACAAGGCCTGCTCCGAAGAAAAACTCCGGCGGGGCGGCGTCTTCGCCAAATGCGTTCATACTGTCCGTCCGCAGCGGCTTCAGATCTGCGCCGACCGGTATTTCGCAACGAGCCGTTTCCGACAGCAGGGATTTGATATCCCGCCCGTCGCGCCGGTTGGCGTCTTTGCCCGCCAGCCGCTCACCACGGCGCAGCAGGGCAACGACGCCGCCGACCAGCGCGCAGGCGCCGGACGTGCCTCCAAAGAGGGTGTAATAGCCATCCTGCGCGTTTTCGTCGTCAACCTCGTCATCCGACCCCGATCCGGTGTCATAGCCGAAACGCCCACCGATATCGGTGCTGAGCAAGCCCATGTTGCAATAGGGATACTCTCCGGCCTCGTCGGGTTTCAGATACCCGTGCTTCTCGAAGCTCTTCTCGGTTCCTCGGATCTGGTGGCGGTTGAAAACCGTCATGTCGTCGGACGGGGCAACCACCGTCAGCCCCTCACCGTAATTCGCATAGCCCGACCGGTAGCCATTGCCTGACACCGCGCCCACGGCGATGATGCCGTTTTCGCGGTTGGCAAGGTTCGCGGGGTAAAGCAGCTGGCTTTCCCCCTCGTTGCCGGCTGCACACACGACCGGAACGTGCTTGCTGATCGCCACAAGAAGCGCCTGCACGATGCGCCACAAGCGCCGGCCATTGGCAGAGGTCTGCGGCGCGGACGGGTCAATGGGCTCGGCATTCTCCTTTAGAATCTGAATGCGATCATGGAGGTCCGCCGCTTCTCTGTTCACCCAGCTTTCCAGATTGGCCTTGAAGTCATCCTTGGCCGAGTTGGAGTGGTCCGGGTCGGGCAATCCACGCGGCATCACGATAACGTCGGGGTTCTGATGCCAGGCATAAAGCAGGGCCGCGATGAACTGCAGCGGGTCGTTGTCGAACCCGGTGCGCACCGAGACGAGATGCGAAAACGGATCGACGCCGAAATACGGCATCACACCCTCAGTCGGCTCACCCTTAGCGGGGCACACCTCCGGCCCGCCGACGATCAGCCCGCTGACTGCAGTGCCGTGTGACGAGAACAGTGCCTCGACATCTCCGTGCCGGCGCACTCGGCCAGAGGAGCCTTCGAGATGCTGAACGACCTCTTCAAACAATGCGAGGTCGTCTGTCGGCAACCCCTCAAGGACAAGCGCGCTGGTGTCGAGGCCCTGGAAGTTCTGCTGCGGCGCATCAGGGTCGGCTGCATCCTTCTTGAGCCGCGTGCCAAAGGGCGAACCGGTGAAATCAATTGACCGGGCGGGATCAACACGCGTCTTGAGATTGGGGTGCGCAAAGTTGCAGCCCACATCGATCAGGACAACGCAGGACGGGCTCATGTCTCCCTTGCGGGACAACCTGTCCCACAACGTATCGGCAAAGCCTTCGCCCTTTTCGTCCGGCGTAATGACCCCCAGCGACACGAGATGCCAAAGATAGTAATATTCATCCGGGACCGAAGCCGGTTTTTTATTGTCGTTTTTCAATGTCTTGAACTCCTGTCTCAAATCCATTCCTGCTGAACGGCCTGATAGCGGTCCGCAAAGGCCTCGGCGAAAAGCGGGGCAAAGCTCTTGGCCAGCTCCTGACCTGCTGCAGTGTCACTGGGATAGTGCAGCCCGGCCCATTCCCGGTTTTGCGCAACGTTCAGAGCGACCTCAGATAGCGTCTGCGTCGCGGGATGTTCGGGCAGGATCGTGTTGAATGCGAACGCAATCGAATGACATTGGAACGAATGATTGCTGGGATACGCCTCATGTGCCGGGTTCGGCAGAACGGGCCGCAGGCGCGGTTCAACCTGATTGGGCCGCAGGCGTCCGAACAGGCCCTTGTAGTACAGGCCGATATACTCGGTCATGGTCAGCAGTTCCAGAAACAGCGCCTCGGTCGTTTCGAAACCGGCCAGCCCGTCTATGCCCAACGGGCGGGTAAAGGCGGACAGATCCAGCGTGGCCTCCTGAATAATGTCAGGTGTGCGCTGGCGGCGTTCCTTTCGGCTTTTCTGCATCGCAAGCAGCACCTCGGTCTCCAACCGGCTGTGATCGGGACCGGGCGGCGGGGTCAGCACGATATCCGTCCATTCGCCCGGCATCCGGTCGGCCATTTCCCCCGACCCGGCGCGGTGCAGCCGCAACAGCGCCTCGGTCGGCATCAGGGCACCGCTTGAGCCCTGCGCGCTTGGCGCCATCACCTTGTTCTTGTTCTTATTTTTGTTCTTGTTCTTATTCTTGTTTTTGTTGAGCACCGATTTGTTGAACGCGGACTTGTTCAGCACCATACGCACGGCACTGACGCCGCCCGCTCCCTGCGCGCCCGTTCGGGTCTGAACCGAGATTTCCGTTTGGCCGTCAGAGGCCTCGTCAAACAGCAGCCCCTTGGGTCCGATCTGGATCTTGCTGACGGTCAGCAGTCCAGCCATTGTGCCGCATTCCGTGGATGTCGTTGTATCGTCTTTCATGAATCCTCCCCTTGAAAATCAGTTGAGCTTTGAAAAGTCAGCGGCCGCCAAAGCCGGCTTTGCGCAGGCCCAGCAGAAAGTGCTGTCCCCCCTCGGTACCAAGACCGGGATATCCGCTTCCCCTCAGAACCTCGGTGGAAAAGTCCGGTTCGACATCCATCAGGCGCTGGCGCAGGCTTTCGACCATCTGAGCGTTGCCAAGATGGGCATGGCTGGACACCAGATAGCGCAGGATCGAGTTGAACTTCGGTCGTTGCACCAGGGCCTTCTCGCCGGCTTCAATCGCGCTCTTGTGGTCGCCCGCCAGCGTTGCCGCGATGCACTTGGTCGTGTCGAAATAGTAGCTGATCGGCGTATTCGCACCCAGATGCTGCCCCCACGACGCCATGGCCAGCGCTTTGCCGTTATGGCCGGTATAGGCGTGCATCGTCGCATAGAGATCCCAGCCTATGGTCTGTTCGGGATCAAGCTTGAGCGCCCGTTCGAACAGGGACGCGGCAAGGTCGAACTCGCTGAACAGGTAGGAATGGATATGGGCCGCAAGCGACAGCACCAAAGGGTCAAACTCGTCTTCCTCCAGGGCACGGGTTGCATAGTATTGCGCCTCGGAAATCAACGCGGCTGCGTCCGGTGAGAACCTCTGCCCAACCTGAAACGACTTCGAAAACGCCATCCAGGCATAGGTCTGGGCATTCGGCTGGTGTTTCAGAAGCCGGTTCAGCTTGTCCACCGCGCTGCTCAGCTGATCCACCGAAAGACCGAAGATCTGATAGATGCACTCGATCAGCAGACCGGCGCTGGCCATGTCCTGTGTGGTGGCCGCAGCCTGCAATTGCCGCCCGATCTGGATCACTGTCTGGGACACAAGGCCGTTCAGATCCGGCACGGCCGCCTGAGCGAAGCTGTGCGGTGAAAACACCTGGCTCGAGGACCAGCTGGTCACCCCGTCCTCCGTCGAGACCAGTTCAATCGCAAGCCGCACGTTTTCGCCCTGCGGGATTTCGATGACACGTACCAGCAGGGGGATTTCAACGTGACCGGCCCCCATCATCCTTCCTGCCGCCAGAAAGTCGTGACTGACGCGCATCGTGGGCACCCGGCCCATATCCTGCAGATTGCGCATCAGCTTGTCGCTCAGCAGCTTGGTGTAGCCTTGCGTCATCGGCGTATCCAGAAGCCCGATCGCCCATGATCCGGGCGCCTTGCGCAATGTAACCGGGGATGGGTCCGGCGTTGCAATATCCGCGTCGGCGGTGGGGCCGAACTCTGCGGCGGGCAGGACGCCATGATCGACCGATGCCACATCCGGCTCGTCAGGCTGCTCGGATTCCAGGGCCCTTCTTTCGAACCGGCGCACCCAGATCTGCCGTTCCAGCGTCAGCCAGTTTTCAAACTCGGGATCGCAAATATCGAACCCTTCAAGGAAATCCCCCGCCAATTTCGCCGGACCGCTGGACGCTTCGGCTTGTCCGCCCTCAGCCTGTTCGACCAGATCAATGGCATCCACGCGGACACGCGACAGATCCAGCGTCACCGAATAATTGTCCGAAATAAGGATGTCCTTATAGACCGGGCCGAAATTCTTCCGGATATCCAGCAGGGCCTGCCGCAGGCTTGCCGATGCCTGATCTTCTCCCCGGTCGCTCCACAGCTTGTCGCGCAGCCAGACCCTCGAGCGCGACCCGCGCGGCGCCAGGGCCAGCATCGCCACCACGGCCTTGGATTTCTGACTTTTGGGGGTGAACGTGCGCCCCTGCTGATCGAGGACGGCAAAAGGGCCCATCAAAAAGATGTCCAGAGAAGCAGGCGGGTCGTTAACCATTGGTGAAACTCCTCGGGCAGAGCCGGGTTTGCGTGGTCTGCCCTGTATCTGTGCTGGAACATTAAACAATCTTGGGGTCCCCTGTAAAACTTGCGTTCCAAACATCCCATCGCCCTTGAACAAGCTTCTATTGATGAGTTGGATACCCCCAGCGCGTGAGCCAAGCGTGAAGCATGCGTCAACCAACACGGCCGGAACCCCTCTAATCCACTGCCTGGCCATCTTTTTTGGGTCTTTTGGCGCGGATACGCGGTCGTTTGGCTCTTTTGCCCCTCAATCGGGATCGGCGTCGAATGCAGGTGCCGGAGGCACCGCGCGAGCGGATACGTCGGAAAACCGGCACGGCCAGACCACCCGAGCAGTGCGTTGAGCATGAAGCTTGCCTGTGCCTGAACTAGACCGTCGCGCAGAGGAATCTATGCCTCGACCAGATATCTTTCCGACAGGGGCAAGCTCGCCGCGCCGAGTGCCCGCGCGTCGGGGCCGACCGAACCGGCGTCGATCCGGGGCCGCTCAAGGCCGGTCAGATTCAGCTTCGAAAGCTGATTGTCGACTTCGGCGATCAGGCGGTCTTTCACCGTCACCGGCATCCAGCCATCGATCTTGACGCATTCAAAGTCGATCAGGCTGCAGGATGAGACAATCGCGTGTGCAAGCCCCCGCGCAGCGCCTTCGATCCATTTGGTCAGCAGGTCGTCCGGCACATTCCAGTGCTCGGATTTTTCCCAAAGCAAGGCGGCATCATGACCTGCGGCAACCATTGCCCTTTCAAGGACATACAGGCTGGCCACGTCGATAAGCGGTTTCACCTGCCCGGCCGCGACCGGTACCGGCAACGGGCCGAGCGCCCCGGCATTTCCGCGCCCCGAATAGATCGAACCATTCAGCACGACACCGCCGCCGACAAAGTAGCCGACATAGAAATACAGAAAATCTCTGGGACCATCCGGCGGACCAAAAACCAGCTCTGCCCCGCACGCAGCGGTGGCGTCGTTCTGGACCGATACCGGAATATCATGGGCCGCGGACAGATCCGCCCGCAGATCGGCAGTGCGCCACGCGTCCATTTTCTCCTGCGGAACCTGCAACGTCTGGGCCCAGTCCCAAAGGTAAAACGGCATCGCAATGCCCAGGCCTGAAATGCGGTCCTTCGCGGCCTGAGGCATCGGCGAAATCAAGTCGTTCAGGCTCGAATTCGCAAAGCTTAGTGTCGCATCGGGCGTGGGGTAACTATAGGTCTGCCTGGCCCGGTCCCGCACCTGTCCCAGAAAATCCGTCAGGACCAGTTCGGCACTCCGCCGTCCGACTTTCAGGCCCAGGAAATACGCGCCATCCGGGTTGAGGCGCATCGGAACCGAGGGCTGCCCGACCTTGCCACGGACCGGCTCTCCCCTCAGAAGCAGGCCGTCGCTTTCCAGCTGGCGCATGATCACGGAAACGGTTTGCGCGGACAGGCCGGTCATTCTGGCAATCTCGGATTTCGCCAATGCCTGATGCTTGCGGACAAGCGACAGCACGAGGCGCTGATTATGCGCCCGCATGCCGCTCTGGTTGGTTCCGCGCACCTCGGAAACCCGCTCAACCGGATCGCCGCTCTGCCTTGCCTCTTCCGCCAATCATCCGTCCTCCTGGGCCTCAAGAATGTGAAAGACAGGCGGGCCTGTCAATAATAATTAAGAGTGATTTATTTATTGACTCACAATTCGAATCTTGTGATGGTTTTGGGTATGGGATCGGGTCGAATTCCACCCGGTCGCTCAGATGCCCGCATGGGCAGGGGAGATAATGGGAGGATAAGCTTTGAAGATTTCAAAACTCGTCGGCGCGACAGCGCTGGCTCTCACCGCGATGTCAGCAAGCGCGTTTGCCGACACCACCGTGTGCCTGATCACCAAAACGGACACCAACCCGTTCTTCGTCAAGATGAAAGAGGGTGCCACCGCCAAGGCCGAAGAGCTTGGGATGACCCTGAAAGCCTTCGCCGGAAAGGTCGATGGCGATCACGAAACACAGGTTCAGGCCATCGAAACCTGCATTCTGGATGGCGCCAAGGGCATTCTGCTGACGGCCTCGGACACCTCGTCGATTGTACCGGCCGTTCAGCAAGCGCGCGATGCCGGAATCATCGTCATTGCTCTGGATACACCTTTGAGCCCGGTGGATGCAGCTGACGCCACCTTTGCGACCGACAACTACAAGGCCGGTCTCCTCATTGGCCAATGGGCCAGGGCCAAGATGGGGGACGCCGCCGCCGATGCAAAAATCGCCACACTCGACCTTAATGTCAGTCAGCCAACCGTGGACGTTCTGCGCAACCAGGGTTTCCTGGAGGGGTTCGGTGTGGACCTGGCCGACCCAAATGTCATCGGGGATGAAACGGATCCCCGTCTGGTGGGCAGCGATGTGACCGATGGGAACGAAGAAGGCGGGCGCCGCGCCATGGAGAACCTGCTGGCCAAGGACCCGACCATCAACGTCATCCACACCATCAACGAACCGGCGGCGGCTGGCGCCTATGAGGCGCTCAAAGCCATCGGACGCGAGAATGACGTGTTGATCGTCTCGGTCGACGGTGGCTGCCCCGGCGTTCAGAACGTCGCGGACGGTGTCATCGGCGCCACCTCGCAGCAATATCCGCTGCTGATGGCCTCTCTCGGCGTTGAGGCGGTCAAGAAATGGGCCGACGAAAGCGTCAAGCCCGAAAACACGCCCGGGAAAGACTTCTTCGACACCGGCGTTGCGCTGGTGACCGACCAGGCAGCCGATGGCGTCGAGTCGATCTCGGTCAAAGAAGGGATGGACCTCTGCTGGGGTTGATCTGACCAACGGAGAGGCCCTGCTGCGGCCTCTCCTCGAAAATCCTTATTCTCAGCCGATTACTTGCTAGTGTTGTCTCAGGACGCACGCTTGAAGCATGGGGAAATCACATGTCCGATACCTCACACCAATCCGACGATTTCGAGGCCGCCGCACAAGGCAGCCCGGAACAGGTTGCAGAGTTCGACGATCATGGCCGGGGCTTTGTCGGCACGCTTCAGCACTTTCTGCATGTGAACCCGTCGCTGGTGCCGCTGATCGTTCTTGTGGCCGCCATCGTAATTTTCGGCATCCTGCTCGGAAGCAAGTTCTTCTCGCCCTTCGCGCTGACCCTCATCCTGCAGCAGGTTCAGATCGTCGGCATCGTGGCCGCTGCGCAAAGCCTGGTGATCCTGACCGCAGGTATCGACCTGAGCGTCGGGGCGATCATGGTGATGTCGTCGGTCGTCATGGGGCAGTTCACCTTCCGATACGGTTTGCCGCCGTCGCTCGCCATCCTGTGCGGGCTGGCGGTCGGCACTGCAATCGGCGCACTGAACGGGTTCCTGGTCAGCCGCATCAAGCTGCCGCCCTTCATCGTCACGCTGGGCATGTGGCAGATCGTTTTGGCCGCGAACTTCCTCTATTCGCAAAACGAGACGATCCGATCGCAGGAGATCGAGGCCAACGCGCCGATCCTTCAGCTTTTCGGGACCAAGTTCAATGTCGGCGGCGCCGTGTTCACGGTTGGCGTCGTGTTCATGCTCGTCCTGATACTCGGGCTCGCCTATGCGCTCCGCCATACGGCCTGGGGCCGGCATGTCTATGCCGTCGGCGACGACCCCGAGGCGGCGGAACTGTCGGGGGTCAACGTTCATCGCACCCTCATGTCGGTCTACATGCTGTCCGGGCTGATCTGCGCCTTCGCAGGCTGGGCCCTGATCGGGCGAATCGGCTCGGTCTCACCGACCTCCGGCCAGCTCGCGAACATCGAAAGCATCACCGCCGTGGTGATCGGGGGCATATCGCTCTTTGGCGGGCGCGGGTCGATCCTCGGCTCGCTCTTCGGCGCGCTCATCGTCGGGGTCTTCACGCTTGGCCTGCGGCTTCTGGGGGCGGATGCGCAATGGACCTTCCTGCTCATCGGCATGCTCATCATCGCGGCGGTCGCGGTCGACCAGTGGATCAGAAAGGTATCAGCCTGATGGAACCCATTCTCAAAGGACGAAACCTGGTTAAGCGCTACGGCAAGGTGACCGCGCTCGATCATTGCGACTTCGACCTGATGCCCGGGGAAATCCTGGCGGTGATCGGGGACAACGGCGCCGGGAAATCGACCCTGATCAAGGCGGTTTCCGGCGCGGTCACCCCGGATGACGGTGACGTGTGGCTGAATGGTCAGAAGGTGAACTTTCACTCTCCGATCGACGCGCGCGAGGCCGGCATCGAAACCGTCTACCAGACGCTTGCGATGTCCCCGGCCCTGTCCATCGCGGACAACATGTTCATGGGGCGGGAGATTCGCCGGAAAGGCCCGCTCGGCGCGTGGTTCAGAATGCTGGATCGCCCGGCCATGGAGAAGTTCGCCCGCGACAAGCTGAGCGAACTTGGCCTGATGACCATTCAGAACATCAATCAGGCGGTCGAAACCCTGTCCGGCGGACAGCGTCAGGGCGTTGCGGTGGCCCGCGCCGCCGCCTTCGGCTCCAAGGTCATCATTCTGGACGAGCCAACCGCCGCATTGGGCGTCAAGGAAAGCCGCCGCGTGCTGGAACTGATCCTCGACGTAAAGTCCCGCGGCATCCCGATCATCCTGATCAGCCACAACATGCCGCATGTCTTCGAGGTCGCCGACAGGATCCACGTGCACCGGCTGGGAAAACGCCTATGCGTCATCGATCCGAAAGACTACACCATGTCGGACGCGGTGGCCTTCATGACCGGGGCCAAGGAGCCCCCGGCCGAGGACAAGGCGGCGTGACCAGCGAAAGCTCGGCCCCCCATATTCTGTCACGGCGGATCGCCGATGCGGTCTGTGCGTTGCCAGCTGCTTCCGACCGGCGCCTGGTGGCCATCGCCGGCCCGCCTGGCGCCGGAAAATCGACCGTCACGGCGCTTGCCCAACAGGAAATCCAAGCCCGCGGCACACCAACGGGCATCATCTCCATGGACGGGTTTCACTACGACAACGCGGTTCTCTCCGCCCGGGACCTGCTCCACCGCAAGGGCGCCCCCGAGACATTCGATGTCGCCGGATTCTGCGCCCTGCTTGGGCGCCTGTTCACCGAGGACGAAATCGCAATCCCCGAATTCGACCGGACCCTCGACAAGGCAATTGCCGCCCGGTCCGTCCTATCCCGGGATCAAAGAGTCATCCTTGTCGAGGGCAACTATCTCTTGCTGAACGAACCCGGATGGTCCGATCTCCAAGATCTATGGGCATTGCGGGTGTTTCTGGAGGTCCCGCTGGAAACACTTGAGGCCCGGCTGACAGCCAGATGGGTAGAGCACGGTTTCGGCCCGGAAGAGGCAAGAGCCCGGGCGCTGACCAATGACATCAAAAACGCCCGGCTTGTCCTCGAACGCTCTGCGCCCAGCGACATTGCCCTGAAATAGGTCCCGACGTTTTTTGCACTTCGACGGCCACACGCCCTGTCGCTCACAACTCGTTCCCAGCCTGCACGATGGTGTTAGCTACTCGGCCCAACTCATCGAATGCAACGATGCCAACGCCAGCGATTGGTTTCCGGGCGCAGAGCAAGCCCGCCATCTGCGTTCTTTTCAAGAAGAGTGGGGCGGGGTCCACGAGCAGGTTGGCTCTCACTCGGGATCCGACATCTTCATCGGAGCACACGCACCTGATAAAGGTTGCCCATGACTGATTTTCGACTTTTGACGAAGGATACGCTGCGTCCGTTGGCGGCGCTTAACGTGCGCGAGGAACAGACCAGTTTTGTCTCATCAAATCTCATGACCATGGCGCAGTCGGTCTTTGAGCCGGGCTCCGAGATTTACGGCATCTGGAACGACGATACCCCATTGGGGTTGCTGGCCATCGTCGACATGTCACATCCAGAGGCGGACCTGGACGAAGGCGACGATCCGGACGGGATATACGTCTGGCGGCTGATGGTCGATCAGGCCCACCAGGGTCGTGGATACGGCCAGGCCGCGTTGGAGTTCGCAAAATCCCTGGCGCAAGAACGGGGCCGCTCAAAACTGATAATCAGCGTTGTCGACGAACCGGGAGGCGCCATGCCGCTCTACAAGGTATTCGGTTTCCGCCCGACCGGCAGAATAGCTCACGGTGAGGTTGAGATGAGCATGCAACTGGTTTGATCGTCACCCAAAGACCCGGGCGTCACCCGGACGGCGCTCACGCCCACAGATGGTACAAAACGGTGATAAGTGGCGGAGACGAAGGGATTCGAACCCTCGAGACGGTTTCCCGCCTACTCCCTTAGCAGGGGAGCGCCTTCGACCACTCGGCCACGTCTCCGCCGACCCGTTTATGGTCTTCGCCGTCGAAGGACAAGAGCGAAAATCCATCCCCGCGCGATCCGTTGCAATTTGCCGTCACAGCTCGGGAACGCGGCCCGGCGGCACAGCCAGTTCCGTCATGCTGGCCGAGACCTGTTCCAGAAACTGCTCGCCAATCGCCGAGATCGGGCGCCCGCGGGCAGTGACGATGACCACGTCCAGCAGGATCTGCGGAGCGAAGCGGCGCAGGACATAACCCTGCCGGTCGTCGCTCGACAGCGTAAACGGATCGACCAGCGTGACGCCCAGCCCCTGTTTCACCATGTTCAGCGCGTTGCGGAACAGGTCGGTGTGGCAGCGCACGCGCATGTTCACGCCTTCGCGGTGAAACGCCTCGCGCGCGCGGCGGTTCACCATGTGGTCGGCCCCCATCACGATGAAAGGCACGTCGTCCAGCAGGCTGGGCGTCAGCACCTCATGCGCGGCCAGCGGGCTGCCCTCGGGAAGGGCGCACATGATCTCGAAGAAGAACGGGATGCGGTCCAGCCCGTCATGGCGAACCGGCAACTCGCAGATGCCGATCTCAAAGAGGCCCGCGATCACCCATTCCTGGATCTTCGAGGAATACTGCGACTGGAACGCGATGGTCAGATGCGGCTTGTCGGCGGCAAAGCGGGCGATCTCACCGGGCATGAAGCCGAAGGCCATCGCGTGGTTGGTGGCGACCTGCAACTGCCCCGCCTTCTGGTTCTGCAGATCCACCACCGCCTGGTTCACGTGGTCCAGCCCGCGCACCACCGTGTCGATCTCTTCGAACAGCACCATCGCCTCGGGCGTAGGCAGCAGCCGCCCCCGGCTGCGCTCGAAAAGTTTCAGCTTGGTCTTGCGCTCAAGCTGCCCCAGCAGGTTCGAGATTGCGGGCTGCGACACGCTGAGCTGCTCGGCAGCACCAGTAACGGTGCCGGTCTCGATGATGGCGTGAAAGGCCTGATAGTGGCGGAAATACGAGGACATATCACACGACATATCATATTAAATGATACCTTTGGAAAATATTAATATTGGAAATGATGATTACGACTCAGCACACTGTCCGCCAAGCTAAGGGGAGGACAGCGTGGATCTGTTGCAGACCATCACCGGTTTCGATCTGTGGCACCTTGCGCTGCCGGTTGTTTCCGCCCGCGATCACGGCATCGGCCGGGTCGAGGGCTCCTGCGAGATCGTGGTTCTGCGCCTGACCGCCGAGGGAGGCGCGCAAGGCTATGGCGAGGCCTCGCCCTGGTCGGTCTTCACCGGCACGCCCGAGGCGACCTATGCCGCGCTCGACCGCTATCTGCGCCCGCTGGTGCTGGGCCGCCGCGTCGGCGACCGGGCGGCAATCATGGCCCAGGCCACCCGCGCCGTCGCCCATTGCACCGAGGCCAAGGCGGCGCTGGAAACCGCGCTGCTGGACCTTGCCGGTCACATCACCGCTCAGCCGGTTTGGGCGCTGCTGGGCGGCAAATGCCGCAACTCCATCCCGCTGAGTTGCTCCATCGCCAACCCGGATTTCGACGCCGACATCGCCCTGATGGAGCGTCTGCGCGCCGACAAGGTGGGGCTGATCAAGCTCAAGACCGGGTTCAAGGACCACGCGTTCGACATCATGCGGCTGGAACGCATCGCACAGGACTTCCCCGACTTCCGCGTGCGCGTCGACTACAATCAGGGGCTCGAAATCGAAGAGGCCATCCCCCGGGTACTGGACGCAGCGCAGTTCGAACCCGACTTCATCGAACAACCGGTGCGCTCTCACCACTATGACATGATGGCCCGGCTGCGCGGGCTGACGGATATCCCGCTGCTGGCCGATGAAAGCGTGTTTGGCCCCGAGGATATGGTGCGCGCCGCGCGCGAGGGGATCTGCGACGGCGTCTCGGTCAAGATCATGAAATCCGGCGGGCTGACCCGCGGCCAGACCGTGGCCCGCATCGCCGCCGCCAACGGGCTGATGGCCTATGGCGGCGATATGTTCGAGGCCGGGTTGGCCCATCTCGCGGGCACCCACATGATTGCGGCCACGCCCGAGATTACGCTGGGCTGTGAATTCTATCAGGCGTCATATTTCCTGACCGAGGATATTCTCGAAACCCCGTTCCGGGTCGAGGCCGGTCAGGTCGTGGTGCCCGACGGCCCCGGTCTGGGCGCACGGCCCGATACGGACAAGTTGGATCACTACGCTGTGCGGAGGTCGGGATGATCCGACGCGCCTCAATACGCCGTCGCCGCGCGCGCCGCCTGGTCGTACTGGCCGGACATCAGCCGCATCAGCGCGGACATGCGGCGCATCTGCTCGGGCTCGATCCCCAGCTCATCCATCGCCTCCAGCAGCAGGCTTTCGCGAATCTCACGGTAGCGGTCGCAGGCCTCGGCGCCCTTTTTGGTCGCCTCCACCGTCTTTTCCTTGCCCAGCCGCCCCTCGGCCACCAGCCCCGCCTTGCTGAGCTTCTTGATCGCGTAATTGACCGTGTGCGTGTCCTCGACATTCAGCACCAGACAGATGTCCGCCAGCTTCTTGGGCCGGTCGCGGTGCCGCACCGTGTGCAGCACCAGCACATCCAGCGAGGACAGCTCGGGATACCCGGCAGCCGCCATCGCGCGCACCGTCCAGCGGGCAAAGGCATGGCCTGCGATGATCAGGCCGAACTCGAATTCCGAAACTTCCGGAAAGCTGCCCTCGGCAAGATGCGCCGAGGAAACCACCGGGCCAATTTTGGTGTCTGACATGGGGAAACGGTACAAGACACAAACGATTTGTCAACATTTTGTTGACGTTTTCTTAATGTGTGGCATTCTACCGGCCATCGAATCGCGTCCGGTGCGGGTTTCAGCCGGCAGGGGGGTTCAATGACCGACACGCAAAAGACCATTGCCATCATCGGCGCCGGGATCGTCGGCGTCTCGACGGCGCTGTGGTTGCAGCGTGACGGGCACAAGGTCATTCTGATCGACCGCAAGGGCCCAGCCGAAGGCGCCTCGTTCGGCAATGGCGGCATTCTGGCCTCGTGCTCGATCGTGCCGGTGACGGTGCCGGGGCTGCTGCCCAAGGCGCCCAAGATGCTGTTTAGCCCGAACCAGCCGCTGTTTCTGAAATGGGGATACCTGCCGAAACTGGCGCCGTGGCTGCTGAAATATCTCGGTCATGCCAACGCCGCCGACACCGCCCGCGCCGCCGCCGCCCTGACCCCCATCGTCGGCGACAGCCTGCAGGACCATCTCGCACTGGCCGAGGGCACGGGCGCCGAGAAATGGATCGAACCCAGCGACTATGTCTTCGTCTATGACGACCGCGCCCATTTCGAAAGTGACGCATTCGGCTGGAACCTGCGGCGCGAGCACGGGTTTCAGTGGGACGAGTTCGAAGGACAGGCCTTTCGCGATTACGACCCGGTCTACTCACCGGATCTGGGCTTTGCCGCGCGGCTCAAGAACCATGGCCGCATCCGCGACCCGGGCCGGTACATCAAGGATCTTGCCGATCACATGGTGGCGCAGGGCGGTGAGTTGATCATCGCGGATGTCGAGGATATCGCCCGCGAAAACGGGCAGGTCACCGGCGTGCGCGCGGGCGGGCAGGTGATTGCCTGCGACGCCGCCGTCATCGCCTCGGGCGTGTGGTCGGGACCGCTGGCCAAGAAGCTGGGGCTTGAAGTGCCGCTGGAATCCGAACGCGGCTATCACATCGAGTTCTGGGAGCCGTCGGTGATGCCGAAAACGCCGGTCATGGTCGCCGCCCGCAAGTTCGTCGCCACCCCGATGGAGGGCCGGTTGCGTCTGGCGGGCGTGGTCGAGTTCGGCGGGACCGAGGCCGAGGCCTCGAAGGCGCCCATCGAGCTTTTGCGCCGCAACGCCGCCGCCGTGTTCCCGAGGCTCAAGGCAAGCCATGTCACCGAATGGCTGGGGCATCGCCCGGCGCCCGCGGACTCGATTCCGGTGATTGGCGAGTTGCCCCACATCAAGGGCGCCTTCACCGGCTTCGGCCACCACCATATCGGGCTGACCGGCGGTCCCAAGACCGGCCGCATCCTGGCCCAGCTCATCTCAGGTCGACAGCCCAATGTTGACCTGAGCGTCTATTCACCGGCACGCTACACGAAGGCCGGGCACCAATAACAACGCAGTACAAAACGGATAAACAAGGGAGAATACCATGTACAAAACGGCACAATTGATGGCGGCAACCGCGCTGACGGCGGTCTCGGCGACAGCCACACTGGCGGAAACCTGGGACATGCCGATGGCCTATTCGGCGTCGAACTTCCACTCGGCCACCGGCGCCGAGTTCGCCAAATGCGTGACCACCGGCACCGGCGGCGAGCTTGAAATCGTCACCCACCCGTCGGGCTCTCTGTTCAAGGGCGCCGACATCAAGCGGGCGATCCAGACCGGTCAGGCCCCCATCGGCGAGCGCCTGCTGTCGGGCCACCAGAACGAGAACGCGCTCTTCGGCTTCGACTCGATCCCGTTCCTTGCCACCTCGTTCGAAGACAGCGACAAGCTGTGGAAGGCCGCCAAACCGAGCCTTGAAAAGCTGCTGGCCGAGCAGAACCTGACCCTGCTCTATGCCGTTCCGTGGCCGCCGCAGGGCCTTTATTTCAAGAACGAAGTGACCTCGGTCGCCGAGATGAAGGGCATTAAGTTCCGCTCGTACAACAACGCCACTTCGCGTCTGGCCGAGCTGACCGGCATGTTGCCGGTGACCATCGAAGCCGCCGAGATCAGCCAGGCTTTCGCCACCGGCGTAGCCGAGTCGATGGTGTCCTCGGGCTCCACCGGGTACGACCGAAAGGTCTGGGAAAGCTTGAGCTATTTCTACGAAGTGGATGCCTGGCTGCCGCGCAACTACGTGATGGTGAACTCGGACGTTTGGGCTGACACCTCGGACGCCCACAAGAACGTCATCAAGGGCTGCGCGGAGCTGGCCGAGTATGCGGGCAACTGGCGCGCCAAGGAATACACCGGCTTTACCCTGCAAGGCCTGCGTGACGGCGGCATGACCGTTGGTCCCGCATCTGAACAGATGGTGGGTGAGCTGAAGGAAATCGGCGTCACCATGACCAACGAATGGCTGGAAGCCGCCGGTGAAGAGGGCAAGGCCATCGTCGACGCCTTCAAAGCCGAACAGTGAAACAGGTCTCCGGGCGGCGGTTTGCGCGCCGCCCGGATGCCAACCGCGCTCCTGCCCCGGATCACCTTCGGGGCGGGTGAAGCGCCACAAAACATAACTGAGAACGAAGGGGGACCGACATGGCCGCCGCACGTGCGCTCCGATCCATAATGGATGTCATCTACCGACTTGCCGAAATCCTCGCCGCCCTCTGCATGATCGCCATTCTGGTGCTGATCGTGTTGCAGATGCTGGCCCGGTGGTCCTCGGAAGTGTTCCCGGGCGCGCCGGAATACGCCGCCTATTTCATGGCCGCCGCCTCGTTCCTGGGCTTTGCCGCCGCGCTGAACCGGGGCTCGCATATCCGGGTGTCGCTGCTCTTGAACGCGGTCGGGCCCACCATGAAACGCTATGTGGATATCTGGTGTTTCACCATCGCTGCCGCCACCATCTGGTATTTCTGCTGGCATGCCCGCCAGTTCGTCTTTTGGTCGTGGAAATTCAACGACATAAGCCAGGCACAGGACAAGACCGCCCTGTGGATCCCGCAATCGGTCATGGTAATCGGTGGCGTCATTCTGGCCATCGCGCTGACCGATCACCTGCTGCACCTGATCTTCCGTGGTCATCACCGGATCGAGCACGACAACGTCGAAACGCAGGAGGTCTGAGCGATGGATTATGTCGTACTCGTCATCATCTTCCTCGCCGTCCTGTTCCTGCTGCTGGGCAGCGGCGTCTGGGTCGGCATCGCCATGATGGGCGTGAGCTGGGTCGCGCTCGAGCTGTTCTCGAACTCGCGCACCATCGGTCAGGACATGGTCAGCCAGATCTGGGCGGCGTCGAAATCCTGGGAACTGGCGGCCCTGCCGATGTTCATCTGGATGGGTGAGATCCTGTTCCGAACGCGATTGTCCGAGGACATGTTCAAGGGACTTTCGCCCTGGATGGCACGCCTGCCCGGCGGGCTAGTACACGCCAATATCGTCGGCTGCACCGTCTTTGCCGCCGTTTCCGGTTCGTCCGCCGCGACACTGACCACGGTCGGCAAGATGTCGATCCCGGAACTGCGCAAGCGCAACTACCCCGAGACCATGACCATCGGCACACTGGCCGGTGCGGCAACGCTGGGCCTGATGATCCCGCCCTCGCTCACGCTGATCGTCTATGGCGTGACCATCGACGGGGTATCGATCATCAAGCTGTTCTTCGCGGGCGTCCTGCCGGGCCTCGTGCTGGCGGCGATGTTCATGATCTACGTGGCGGTCTATTCCAAGGTCTCGTCGAACTGGAGCCCGAACGAAGAGAACGGCATGAGTTTTGCCGAGAAACTCAAGAACTCACGTTTTTTGATCCCGGTGATCCTGCTGGTCCTCATCGTCATTGGCTCGATGTATATGGGCTTTGCCACCCCGACCGAGGCCGCGGCCATCGGCGTGATCGGAGCATGGGTGCTGGCATTGGCGCAAGGGTCGCTGAACTGGAAGACCTTCAGCGACTCGACCATCGGCGCGGTGCGCACTTCGGCCATGATCGCGCTGATCCTGGCCGGCTCGGCGTTTCTGAAATTCGCCATGGCCAAAACCGGCCTGCCCAAGGAACTGGCCGAGGTCATCGCATCTTGGGAGTTCTCGAAATTCTGGCTGCTGATGGTGCTTTTGGTGTTCTACATCATCCTGGGTTGCTTCCTTGACGGCATCTCGACCGTGGTTCTGACCATGGCGGTTCTGGAACCGGTGGTGCGCAATGCGGGCATCGACCTGATCTGGTTCGGTATCTTCATCGTGGTGGTTGTCGAGATGGCGCAGATCACGCCGCCCATCGGGTTCAACCTGTTCGTGATGCAGGGCATGACCCATCACGAGATGGGCTTTATCGCCCGGGCGGCTTTCCCGATGTTCATGATCATGGTGCTGATGGTCTTTGTGCTGATCGCGTTCCCGGATCTGGCCACGTGGCTGCCGGACAACCTGCGATCCGGTCCAAACGGCTAGCGACCCCGGGGAGAGGACCATGCAACAGGGGCTGGCGTTCATCGCCCGTCACGGCAAGCTCGGCCTGATCGCAGGTCTTCTGGCCGGGCTTGCACTGCCGGATCTGGCGGCAAAGCTGCGGCCATGGATCCCCGAGATGGTGGCCTTCCTGCTGTTCCTCACCGCCTTTCGCATCGGACCTGTCGAGGCTGCTGGCGGGTTGGACGCGCTGACCCGGACCACCGGTTCGGTTTTGGTTCTGCAACTGCTGCTGCCGTTGGGCTTTCTGGTCGGTCTGCGTCTGCTGGGCCTGCCCCTGACGCCGCTCGCCATGGCCATCGCGCTGGTGCTGGCAGCGCCTTCGGTCACCGGTTCGGCCAATTTCGCGATCCTGCTGGGCCACGACCCGGCCCCGGCGCTGCGGCTGCTGATCCTCGGCACCGCCGCGCTGCCGCTGACCTGCATCCCGGTGTTCTGGCTGTTACCCGAGTTCGGCAACCTGCCTGCGGTGCTGGTGGCCGCTGCACGCCTGCTGGCAGTGATCCTCGCCGCTGCCGGGCTGGGTTTTGCGCTGCGCTACTGGGGCGCAAGGCGGCTCAGCGAGCTAAACCGGCGCGCGGTGGACGGGCTGACCGTGATAGCGCTGGCCGTCATCGTTATTGCCCTGATGTCCGCCGTCCGCCCGGCGATGACCGAAAAACCGGCCGAGCTTGCTTTTTGGCTCTTGGCCGCCTTCGCGATCAATTTCGGCGCCCAGATCGCCGCCTACCTGATCCTGCGGGCCCTGAACCACCCCGATGCGGTACCCACCGCCATCGTCGCGGGCAACCGCAACTTTGCGCTGTTCTTCGTGGCGCTGCCGCCCGAGGCCACCGACCCGCTTTTGATCTTTCTTGGCTGCTACCAGTTCCCGATGTATCTGACACCGACCCTGTTGCGGAGGCTCTATGACCCACGCTGACCCCTTTCCGCTGGTGCGCAATGTCGGGCTGGACGGGATGCTCGTGACCTTCGCCGACAGCATGACCGAACCCTCGAACCGGGCCGCGCTTGCCTTTCGCGGTGCGATGGAGGCCGAAGGCTGGAATGGGGTGATCGAAACCTCGACCTCGCTCGCCTCGGCCTATCTGCGGTTCGACCCTCTGACCCTGCCCCATGCCGAAGCCGAGGCCCGCCTGCGTGCCCTGCTGGCCACCCGCGACTGGTATGCGGCCGCCCTGCCCTCGGGGCGCAAGCTGTGGCGGGTGCCGACGGTCTACGGTACCGAACTTGCGCCCCAGCTCGAAGATGCGGCTGCAGCCGCGGGCCTGTCGGCCACCGAGGCCATCGCCCGGCTGTCCACGTCCCGTGTCCGGGTGCTGACCATCGGCTTTGCCCCCGGGCAGCCCTATCTTGGCCCGCTGGGTCCCGAGTTCGACATTCCGCGGCTGAAAGAACTGAACCCGAGGGTGCCC
The DNA here is from genome assembly GCF_013031405.1 of Ruegeria sp. HKCCD8929. Taxonomy (GTDB): domain Bacteria; phylum Pseudomonadota; class Alphaproteobacteria; order Rhodobacterales; family Rhodobacteraceae; genus Ruegeria. The sequence goes on from NZ_WPZY01000009.1 coordinate 176,018, forward strand.
GAAGGCGCGCTGGTATTGGCGATCTCTCAGTTCGTATTGTTCTCGGGTCCTACGCCCACCGGCTGGCGTCATGTCGGGCAGACCGCCATCCGCTTGTTCCAGCCCGGGCGCGAGCGCACCTTCTTACTCAATCCCGGCGATGAGATGCAGTTTCCGGCGGTGACGCCCGGTGAGCTGGCCGAGATCCGCGCCCGAGACGAGGACGGCACCGGCGGTGCGCAGGTCGAGGAGATTGCGGCATGAGCCTGATCGTCCGCCGCATCGGCCCCGCCTGCACCGTTCAGGATCAGGGACGGGACGGGTATCTGGATCAGGGCCTGTCGCACTCTGGCGCTGCCGACCTGCTGGCCCTGCACGAAGGCGCGGCACTGCTGGGCCAGAGCCCCACGTGTGCCGCGCTGGAAATGGCCGGGATGGGGGGCGAATTCGAAGCGGCGCAGGACATTCGCATTGCCCTGACGGGCGCGCCGATGCAGGCCAGCATCGACGGCAGCCCGATCCCGTGGAACGCCTCCCACCTGCTGCTGAAAGGCCAGCGGTTGACCCTAGGTGCGGTATTGCGCGGGGCTTATGGCTATCTCCATCTTGGCGGCGGCGTCGCGACCGAGCCATTCCTGGGATCGCGCTCGATCCATCTGACGGCCAAGCTGGGCCGCACAGTTGCGGTGGGCGATACCTTGCCCGCGGGCCCGGATAGCGGCGACACGGGAATGAAACTGATCCCCACCGAGCGCTTCTCGGGCGGTACTCTGCGTATCGTGCCGAGCTTTCAGACCGCGCTGTTCGACCATCCCACGCTGGAGCGCTTTGAGCAGACCGAATTCCGGCGTGGTCCCCGCGCCAACCGTATGGGCATGCAGCTTGACAGCGAAGGCGACGGGTTTGCCGCACAAGGTCAGCTCAACATCCTGTCCGAGGTCATCACGCCGGGCGATATCCAGATGACCGGCACGGGCAATCCCTTCATCCTGCTGCCCGAATGCCAGACCACCGGCGGCTACCCCCGCATCGCCACTGTCCTGCCCAGCGACATATTGCGCGCGGCCCAGACCCCGGCGGGTGGTGCGATCCGGTTCCAGTTCGTGACGCTAGATGAAGCCGCAACCCTGCAAGGGGCCTTCCAAAAGGACCTCGCCCGGCTATCGTCCCGGGTTGAACCCCTGATCCGCGACCCGCATGACATTCCCGACCTTCTGTCCTACCAATTGATCGGCGGAATGATCTCTGCCACCGAATGAGGAGCCCGCATATGCCCCAAGTCGATCTGAACGCCGATATGGGCGAAAGCTTTGGCCCCTGGAAAATGGGCGATGACGAGAGCCTGCTGAAGATCATCACTTCGGCCAATATCGCCTGCGGGTTTCACGCCGGCGATCCGGACGTAATGGCCCAGACCATGGCGCTGGCGGCGGAAAACGGCGTGGGGATTGGCGCGCACCCCGGGTTTCCCGACCTTCAGGGCTTTGGCCGGCGCAACATGAAGGTGCCGCATGAGACTTTGCGCAACCTCGTCCGCTATCAGCTCGGCGCGGCGCGCGGCATGGCCCAGGCGGCTGGCACAAGAGTCCGGCATCTGAAGCTGCACGGGGCGCTCGCCAACATGTGCTCGGTCGATCTGGACATGGCGCGGGCCTGCTATCAGGGCGCGCTGGATGTCGACCCGGATATCATCGTCATGGTTCTAGCGGTGACCAAGCAAGAGGAGGCGGTGCGCGAACTGGGCTGCAAATGGGTGGGCGAGATCTTTGCCGACCGTGCCTATAACGACGACGGCACGCTGGTCGACCGCGCGCTGCCCGGTGCGGTGATCCACGACCCCGAACTGGCGGGCCCGCGCATCCTGAATATGGTCCGCGAGGGCGCGATCATCACCGAAAGGGGCAAGCTGCTGGAAACCTCGATCGACACGATCTGCCTGCATGGTGACGGCCCGACTGCGGTACAGATCGCACGCTCTGTTCGGTCATGCCTGATCGAGGGGGGTGTCGATGTGACGAAGTTCGAGCGGTAGTGGCATTGTCACAATACAAAAACTCCCCGATGCAAGGTTAAGTATTTGATATCCTGCGGTTATTTTGGTTGCGAGAGCAGGATTTGCACCTCTGACCTTCAGGTTATGGTTTGAAGGGACCGTGGCCCCGGTGGGGCCGCGCAAGCCCTGATAACGACGAGGTGAAGACGTTAAGCAATTGATCCGGGGGATCAATTGTAGTCTGAACGGGCTGCGCGTGGATTATTCGACCTGGTTGCGGGAGCAGGATTTGAACCTGCGACCTTCAGGTTATGAGCCTGACGAGC
>NZ_WPZY01000090.1 GCF_013031405.1 Ruegeria sp. HKCCD8929
ACCAGACAATAAACGCGGTTGCATCGATTACCCCCCTGCCCTCCTTTCGCCCGGCCTGCAAAGCTGCGTAGTAGGCTTTCTTATCCCGCTCCACCTGGCGTGAAAAAGAGAACGGCAGAGCATTGCTTTGGGCAAAGACATATTCGATCAGCGCCCGGCCGATGCGGCCGTTACCGTCGGAAAACGGATGGATGGATTCAAACCAAAGGTGCGCCAAAGCTGCCTTGATTGGTGCCGAGAGTCCCTGTTCCTGCTTGAGCCAGGATAGGAAGACACTCATTTCCTGATTGAGGCATTCCGGCGGAGGAGCCTTGTAGAGAACGTCCTTGGTCCCTGCGGTGGCAGAACGCACGATCTCCAGCTCAAAATTGCGCCAACGACCCAGGTCTTCGATCTCAATTCCAAAGAACAAAAGCCGGTGCCATTCAAAGAGAACATCCGCGGTCAGAGGTCCTGGGGTAGAGCGTGCAGCGGTCATCAATTCGGCGACAGCATCGGACCTTCGCGCAATGGCCCCACGGTCGCGATGTTTGAGAGACGCAATAATGGACGCCTCGATATCCGCCGCATCCAATGGCACGCCTTCTATGCCAAAGGATGACATCGCTTCCTGGGCTAGCTGCGTCAGGTGAAATTTCTCACGGTCAGGATCCGGCATGCCATCAACAAGCCCCGCAATCTCACCGATCATCTGCGCTGAAGCAGCCAGATATGGCTCTATGCGTGCACGGTCATAGTCGAAGTGTGGCCAGTACTCAGATTGCCATATTTGGGTCATGATGCGAAAGATACTCACATTCGCATCAGAAACCAAGCAAATACGATGCGTTTATAGACGATATTATCCTCATAACGGCCATTGTTAGTCGACAAAGCACACACGTCGAACCGAGCCGAACTCAAGCTGGATCACTTCGAGCAGAGGGTGCAGATAGTGTGTTTGAACATACTGAGCGGTCTAGATATCAACGGCTGAAGTGCCTACTCCGCGGCCTCAAAGCGCAAGCTCCGCACCTCCGGGTCCACACGGCTGTAAGCGGCCAGCATTCGCCCGGACCATTTCTGCGCAATATAGTCCGCCATGAATCGCGAAGGTGCAATCAGGGTAACCACCCCCCCTGCCCTCTCGGCTTCGGTCAGATGCCGGAACCAGCTGGCCCATATCTCGGGGTCGCGACCATGTAGAATGGATTGAACACGCGTCCATACATTTACGTCCTCTGCGTTTGGCCGTGGCGGCCTGACCTCAAACGGAACAATATTGGTTTCAGTCTCCGGCTCCTCTGTCATCCGAGCTTGAAAATCCGTTCCGATCAGCGGCCAGATTCCGGCCGTATCGATCATGATCTGCTTCAGATCCAACTCATAGACTGCGACCCGTCCGCGTGCCGCCGGACGTTTAACCATGATCCATCCTTTAGCCCGGAATTTCGCCATCTCCCGTTTGACGGTGCGTTCATTCACAGACCAAAGTCGGGCAATTTCTTCCCGTCCGATCGAGAGTTCATTGCTACGCCAATTATAGCGGGTTGTGATCAGAGCCGTAATGCGCAGAATGCTACGTTGGCGATGCTTGTCGCCCGACAGTGCGTGAACGGTCAATGCTGACAAAATATCGTATTTCAGGGCCGGTGCACTTCGCCCGACCGGTTTCGTAAGCCGCATGTTCGTTCTCACCGCTCTGTCTGCCTCATGCGGTACTTTACCGCCCGTCCCACGCTGTTATCCAACGCTTTTCGTCATGTTGGCTCAATTAGCGTCCAATCCAACGATTCTGTCAAGCCGAGTCTGAATCGAGGCTGTTCAATTGGGCAGATCCAATTCAATTCAAAAAGAAAAAGGGTGAAGTTATGGTGAAGGGGGACGCTCTAGGTGTCCCCTTATCTATCTCATTTGTCCCCCTATATGGGGCGCCGCAGCGAATAGTGTCCCCCTAAATGTTGAGCGGTGGGAGGAGGTTTCCCGAGGTCGTCAGCAGCGCGGCCCCCGAATCGGTCAGGCCGTCGATCGCCCTTTTTTCTTACCCGTGGGTAAGATGACACCTTATCATAATTTCTTTTGCGTAAAGCGCAAATCAAGCGTAAATAGGAAAAACCAAAACATTTGCGTCCGAAACAATGAGACACGAGGCATGTACACGCACGAAGACCTGAACGCATTGCGTAATCAGTCCCTCAAATTGCAAGGCTGGATTCGTCAGCAAACCTTCAGTCCTGAGATGGAAAAGACCCTCAGGCGGTTTTCCAGCTGGGAGGTGTCCGAACTTATCTTCCGGGTCAACCAGTCGACATTTCGGGGTAAGCTGGCAGCGGATCCCTCGCTGCCCGGCGGCGAGGTCGAGCCAGACGGCCGCCAGCGCTGGTTCAGCCTCGACGAAGTGAATGAACTGCGTCGGCGTCTGAAGGTGAACCGTAAATCCCTGATGCCCCCCCGCCCACCGGGGAAACGTGCCATTCGGGCGGCGGTTGCCAATTTCAAAGGTGGCGCAGGGAAATCTACTGTCGCCCTGCATCTGGCCCATGCGGCCGCTCTGGATGGGTATCGCGTGCTGGTAGTGGATTTTGATCCACAGGCTACCCTGAGCCATTCGATGGGCCTAACCGATGTGGCTGAGGACTTTACAGTCTGGGGCATCATGGCGCGTGATCTGATCCGTGAAACTGCGCGGATGAACAACCGCCCGGCGGCAGCGGAGTCCGGGACCGCCCTACCCCGCCGCGAATTGCCGCCCTCAATCACCGACATGGGCCTTGGTGACCTGCGCATTGCGGATTTCATCAAGCGGACGTCCTGGTCCACCATCGACGCCATCCCCTCTTGCGCTAACGCCGCTTTCGTCGAATTCGCTTCCGCACAATATCGACACTTGAACCCTGAATGGTCCTTCTTCGCCGCAGTGTCTCGCTATCTGGACCAGATCCCAGACGAAGCGTATGACCTGATATTGTTCGATTGCCCTCCGGCGATTGGGTATCAATCCATGAACGCGGTGTTCGCCGCTGACATGCTTTATGTCCCCTCCGGGCCAGGGTACTGGGAATACGATTCAACCACATCCTTCATCGGTCAGCTAGCCGAAGCGCTGGAGGATCTGGCTTATGGGTTCGATAAAACCTTACCCACGGGTAAGGTTGGGCTGCCTAAAGTGTTTTGCGAACTCAGGTTTCTTCTGACGCGCTATGAGCCGGGCAATGCCTTGCATCAGGCCATGTTCGATGCGTTTGGCAAGGTTTTCGGTGATCATGTTGCCAAACACCCTGTCGAGATGACGCGCGCCGTTGAGCAGTCGGGACGTTTCTTGAGTTCGGTGTACGAGATGGACTACCGGGATATGACCCGGGAGACTTGGCGACGGGCGCGCTCGACCTTTGACAATGTCTATGAGGAATTCCGAGGCGTGATGTTGGCTGCTTGGGACAAGCTGGAGGATAACACATGAGCCGAAAACGCAGAATGTTTGATATCGATATGCCAGCCATAGATAGCATCCCTGCCGACAAAGTGCCGGACCAGGTTCAGGAGAAACGACGTGGGCCGATGGCCGCCGCGATCGCTGAAAACGCGGATGTCCTCCGTGATCAGAAATCGACTGAACAGTCTATTCGTGCCGAAAATGATCGTCTCGCGCATAAATTGGTTCGGCTTCGGTCGGAAGGTTTGGTGACCGAACTTGTTGCTCTGTCGGATGTTGTCACTGAGAAACTGACGCGGGATCGCAAATTCGGGCCAGATCCAGAACTGGAAGAGTTGATAGAGTCGATCCGGGACATTGGGTTGTCAAACCCAATCCGTCTCGAACGCCGTGCCGATGGCCGCTTTGATCTGATCCAGGGAATGCGCCGCTTGTCCGCGTATCGCGCCCTACATGAAGAAACAGGCGAGGACGTCTACACCCGGATCCCTGCGGGCATTTCCGACGCGTCCGATCTGAGTGACAGCTACCGGCGTATGGTTGATGAGAACCTGATCCGCAAAGATATTTCGTTTGCAGAGATGGGTGCGCTGGCTCGTGCCTATTCTGAAGACCCGGCGAACGATTGCACGGACGTGGATAAGGCGGTCGCGGTCCTGTTCAAATCCGCGAGCTATACTAAGCGCAGCTACATCCGGTCTTTCGCCAGTCTGCTGAAGATGTTGGGTGAGGTTCTTTTGCATCCCAATGACATTCCGCGCAATTTAGGGGTCGAACTTAAGCGTAAGCTCGACGGCAATCCAATGTTGATCAGTCAAGTCAAGAACGCCCTAGAGAGTGAGCCAGCCCGAGACGGCCCGGGCGAGGCTGCTATTCTCAGGGCGTTTGTGGCTCCAGATTCGGGTGCAGCGAGAAAGCCAGCTGCGCCAGGCGCAAACAAGACTCGTCGCGCCAAAACGACTTTTCAGGTGTCTGGCAGGGCAGGGGTTGCAAAGTGTTCCGCATCAAGCGGGCGTATCGAATTGCAGTACAATTTGGATTTCACCCGTGTGGACCGCCGTAAGCTGGAACAGGCAATCGCGACCCTGATCGACGAATTGCAGAACGAAGACGACATTACCCACGGGTAAGATTTTGATTGCGTGTTTTCAGTTAAGACGAAGCGCCGGGTAAGCAACCCGGTGCTTTGTGTTTTGGGCCTATCCCAATAGATCCGTCGCCGGGTTGTCGGTGATCTCAACGTCGTCATAGTATTTCTGCGCCTGTGCCATTGAGCGGTGCAGTGACAGGCGCATGGCGG
>NZ_WPZY01000091.1 GCF_013031405.1 Ruegeria sp. HKCCD8929
GTAGACAGGTTGTTCGACTGTGGCAACAAACAAAGCTGCCATTCACGCACTGCGCTGCATGGGTTCTTCTGGGCTCGCTGCCGCCACTCTCTGCGGCGAGCCTCAACAGGTCCTTGAGAGCCCTCAGCGGCCGTTGCGGCGACTTCGCGCGCTTGCAGTCGCGGCAAGATGGTCCGCCCCAAAGCCGACATCCAGCGCTGGTCGCGATGCTGCGGTCGCGTCTGCAAACTGGACATCACCCCTCCGAATCTTTCGTGCTACCTTTAAGACCTATGAAACAGTGAACTTTCGAGCCTTCCGCTCTGAACTTGCTATTGAATGCTTCAATGCCGCACTTTACCCCGAACGAAAAAAGCAACCTAGGGCGACAGCCTGGCCCTTACCGGTCCAATGACGCGTAGCGGCGGTCAAAATCCGAGGACAGGCCATAGGTGCCCTCAAGCATCTGGAAATAGCTTTCGCTGCGTTCGTTCGGTGTCCCGTCCGCCACAAGTTCGACCATGATGCCGTAGCGTAGACTGCGCCTCGACACTGGGTTCAATTCCAACGCCGCATCAATATCACTCCGAGCCTGGTCGACCTGACCCAGTCGTGTGTGCGCAGCGGCCCGGTACAGATGAACGTCAATCGCGGCATCCGATGGCCCGTGCCGCTCCAAATACCTATCCGCAAACTTTATGACCTGGTTCAAGTTTCCGCGCGCATAGGCGATGAATATACCGGCATAATCGATCACCTCGGACCGCAGCAGACCGCTGTCGGGAAAGCGCGCGAAATAGTCGACGCCGCCGCGCCGCACACGCGCTCCAGTGTCTGTCCGTTCGAACGCGCGGGCAACCTGATAGTCATCAAACCGGACACAGGCCCCACCGTTGACTGGGCAGAATTTCAGATCCGACGGTGACCCAAAGGCTTTGACAAGTTCGTTCGTCAGCGTCTCGGACCGAAAGCCAACATTCTTCTGCGGCGGCCCCAGAACCAAGGTCGCGCCACGCCCTTCCCACTGCCAAAGTTCATTCCGCGTGACCCTGAAATCTTCGTAGGTTGGGCTCAACGACAGAAAGGACTGGATAGCAACACCATCGGGCAACTGGGTGGCATAGCCCCACAGAGTGCCCTGCAATCCGTTCAAGCGGGCTAGGCTCGCTGCCTCTTCGTGGCTGTGCGTGCGCATTGCGGCGGGCACAAAATAGCTGATACCACGCCCGTATCCTTTTTTTTGCGTGACCGGATCTTCAGATCGCAACTCGCCCTGAACAGACAGTTTGATCAGATAAGCAACACTTTCACCGACGGGCCCATCTGAGATGAAGGCGGGGACAACCAGCCCGACCTGATCGCGCGATGTCTCTTGGGCCATGGCGGAACCGGCAAAAAACAGGAGAAAAAAAGCCTTGAATTTCAAATACATGTGTGCCTCGATAGTCATGGCGGTGTCAGTGCCTCGAGGTTGTCCTTGATCTGCGCCACGCTTTGCGGGTCGGCATCTTGTGCCTGCAGTGTCAGCGACAACGCCTTTTCCCGCAAGGGCGCGATGATCGTCTGGTAGTCCATACCCTTAGCGTCCGCCTCTTTGATAATCGCATACAGAAACAAAAGCGACGTGTACAGTTGTGCTGCTGGCTGGTCACTGTTGCTCAGCAGTTTTGCGCGCGCCAGTTCGACCTCAAACTTGTTTGTTGGAGGTCCGACATACACGACCGACAACATATCGCTCGGATCACCTGTACCAAATCCTGACATCACCATCAGCGCCTTGTCAGCGGTCAAGCTGTATTTTGTCTCCAGATCGGCGGTCAATGTGCCGATCGCGTCATCGATCTCAATCCTGTGCGCACGATAATGGCGCTTTAAGTCATCATTCATGTCGATTTCAGTCTCAAGCACCGAAAGGCGCAATCCAAGCGCGTTCTTCAATACCGGCGCATACTGATCCGCACCGAACAGATGAGTGCCAATCCAAAAATTACTACGCACATCCTGCTGTGCATTGACCATTTCCGTCATGGCAAGAAGGGCCACACAGGTTAGTTCGATTGTGCGAAGTCGGAACATGGACAAACCTCTTTGATTTCAAAGGGTGACTGTTTGGCAGATGCATCCTGAATGATGTCGAACGTGGCACTGATCGCGCAATCAGACGCGTTCAGATCAAGCCCGCTGGCCAGCGCCGGACGATCGCTATTGGCCATTGTAATCTCGTATATACGTCCCGCTTTGGGTAGAAGTTGGCGATGATCGGAGCCATCTCCTTCAGCAGTGAAGGACGCCGATACTATGTTCGCGCTTCCGGTATTCTGCGCTGCGGTCAGCGTCACACCAGCCAGGATCGCCTGATGATTACCGTCATTCGATAGAAACGCCGATGCGCTGAAATTGCCGCACGATAAGGGTGCGGCTTCCAAATTCGCAGACCGTCCAAACAGAAATCCCCCGAAATTGGCGGTCAACACCGCGATGATGGACGCATAAAGCGCCACATCGCCAAGACTCATCTGCGAAATCAACCAGCCCATGGGAAATTGCCACTGGTTGCATTCACTGCAATAGCGCGCACCTGCATTCGCCAATGCGCTTTCGCAATAGATGCATTTCGCCCGTGTCCGATCACAACGAAAACACATTATTGCACCGCCTCAGGCGGCGGGGTTCTGCTTTTGGAGTCGTAGGCCTGGATCAGCTCCCATGTGATGCAGCCGGTCACTTCGTGCCCCAAGCGTGCCTGCGCTCGTTTTATCTGACTTTCCAGAAGCGTTGTGAATACGGCAGAAGACAAAGATGCGTCGTATTCCCCGCGGGCCGCCATTTCCTCTTTCATCAGGAAAATCAGGTTGATCCTCAGGCTTAACGGAAGCGGGTAGTTTTCTGCAAAGTACGGCGGTTGCCCCTGAGCGGAAATTGCACGGCACGCTTGTGAAACGGCAGGGCCTGTCCAAACCAAAGCTGCAAACAATGGGAGAAGTGCGAATTTGGTCAAATGTTGAAATGCCAACCGATGTATCTCAAGTGAAATTGTGTTTCGTGCAGTTTGCTCGGTTTTGTGCCCATTTTCAAGCGTTGGTCGACGTATCGGCCGTCAGCGGCATGGTTGAGTACCGATGGAGTGCGGGTAAGCTGCTTGTGGGGTTGATTTGGCGCGTTTTTTGCCCTGCAAGACGAAGCTGTCGAGCCGCTTTGTCTGGCTTCCCACGCGGAACGTCCGCTTACTTGCCAAGAATGACAGACTAAATGCACTTGCAGCGGATGTCCGGTCCCACCGCAGAGTACAGCAATGATTCGAGACAAGCGGTCTGAAAGTTGGCTGCCGCCAAGTCTTCCTCGCGATCTCGCATCCGCGGCGAATGACTGGAATCCCAACATTCGCCGAACAAAGAAGAACAGAGGTATATTTGCTGTTGATAGATTGCCTTGATAGTCTCTCCGACAATTTCGAGAATCGAGGTGTTTTATGTACGCGATTGCAGCCCTGGGTATATTCTTTTTCATAGTCTTCCTTGCTCTTGCGGCGTTGGCGAGTTCCGCATGGGCATATGCTAAAGGTCGCGAGCCGTTCCTAAACTACCGCGGCATTGCACTTATCCTCTGTTTCTTAGTAATATCAGCGCTTTGGCGCGGCAATTTTGAGCTGCCTGCAACACCCGGTGCTGTAACCGCAACGTTGGTATTCGCGTACATTTGGGCGGGTGGTGCTTTTTTGACTATGGGTTACCTTGCCTTACGCCTTTTGATTACCGAAGACACTAACGATACCCAGGCCGAAAAGTTTACAGGATATGCTAAGAGCATCGGACTGGTTGTAGCAGCGACGGGCTTTGCCTTGTCGATTGTTTCTCAGCGTGCAGCAGATGCGCAACTGAATGAGATTGCGACACTTGTGCAGATTGATCAGCTACGAACCGAAGAAAAGGAAGTTCAGCTACAAATGACGGCTGAAGCTAAAAAGCTGGATGAAACATGCACAAAAGCACAAATCGTCCTGACGGAAGTGGAAAGGATAGAAACGTTAGCTGCGGATGATGCCCAGTTCTCATGGCTATCGATCAATGAAAGTGGAAAAGATGCATTGACCGAACAACTTAACCAAAGACTGCAGGTTTGCGCTGGTTCTCGAAGTTCCGATAGCGAGATGCTGGTAAGCATAAATGGGTGCGTAGTAAAAAACTCCGAAGATGAATCAGTCTCTCATCAACCCTGTGAAGTGCAAGATAGGGCTGCTGTCGAGACGTTGGCGACGTGGAAATCGCTTGTGAACTCTGCCGCAACAAAGCGTGAAGAGATTTCAACTCTGACAATAAGCGTCCGGAGCACCCCCAACCGCGACGCCGAAAGTGTGCGACGTAAAATTACAAGGAATGCGTTTCTGTCAACGTTTCTTCTTCCAATGATAACTTTCGGGGGGATTGGCTTAGAATTCGCCTTTTTATTCATAGGCGCACCACGTCGGCGGAACCCCAATCAACCGGACCAGGTTGAGGGGGATCTGGGTAGTGAACAGCAGAATAGACCCGACCCAGAATCGGACGAAGTCCAGATATAAAAGGCGCAGCCACTGACCTTCCCCCCGATTTTCGGGCCATTGCGAACTGGAATTTTCCACCTTTGAAT
>NZ_WPZY01000092.1 GCF_013031405.1 Ruegeria sp. HKCCD8929
GTTTATGGGCATCGGCTTATCCTGCTGTATCTCGAGCTTTTGGTTCGTTTGGTCGTGATCCCGACACAAAACCGGAACTTCAAAGAAAAAGGTCGGTCAGCGAACGGCTCCACCTTATTAATCCGGTTTGGTTGCTAATGCATGACAAATCTATGGTCCACTGGGAAAAAGCGGGAAATTACCACACTACAAAATTGTAAGTCGGGCACTTAGGGGTCGATTGCCGGAGGGGGCAGAATCCTACGCTAAGCCCGATTTTGGCTGTTTTTGGCGTGCGTAGCCGCGTTTCCTGCTATGATTGACCGCATGGAGATCGACACAGACCGCATTGACGAAGTTGTTTTGGGGCTATTGTGGCTGACGCTGCATGATGATCGACGGGCCTGGAAAGGCCATGACTGGGATGTGATGAACCGATTGTATGAACGGGGCATGATCTACGATCCCGTCAACAAGGCCAAATCGGTTGTCCTGACGGATGAGGGTTTGGCAAAGGCGGAAGAATTGTTTCGCGCCTTGTTTGCAAAATCGGACGAGAAAGCAGGTTGACCATATGCTGCCCGGAGGCGTTGCTATCGCCATCTGTATTCACCGGTGAGCAGAATATGGGCCCAACCTAACGGTGAGATATGCACCAGGAGATCGGGCGAACAATCCAACCCGGCCCTTTGCCGCTGTGTGACGGCATGGCCGAGATACTTCGTATTCCAGTAAATGATGATGGCAGCCAGCAAGTTCAGCCCGGCCATGCGGTAGTGCTGGGCCTCGGCGGTGCGATCCCGAATCTCACCTTGGCGGCCGATCCGCAGCGCATTTTTCAAAGCGTGATGCGCCTCACCTTTATTCAACCCGATTTGTGCGCGGCGCTGCATATCCGCATCGAGCAGCCATTCAATGATGAACAATGTCCGTTCGATCCGGCCAATCTCTCGCAGGGCGTGGGCAAGTTCATGTTGTCGGGGGTAAGAGGCAAACTTCTTCAGCAACTGGCTGGGTGGCATGATGCCAGCCGCCATGGTTGCGACAGCCCGCAGGATGTCCGGCCAGTTTTCAGCAATCAACCGCTCCTTGATCTTGCCTGCGACCATACCCCGTAGCTCTTTCGGGGTGCCTGCTGGATCAAACGCATAGAGTCGTTTTGAAGGTAGGTCCCGGATGCGCGGAATAAATCGATAGGACAATAGCGCCGTGACGGCAAAGACAAGATCAGTGAAGCCACCGGTATCGGCATATTGCTCTTTGATTTTCGTTCCGGCCTTGTTCATCAGAAGGCCGTCCAGAATGTACGGTGCCTCGCTCACAGTCGCCGGGATGTTCTGGGTTGCGAACGGGCCGAACTGATCTGACACATGGGTATAAGCCTTTAGCCCCGGCTCGGATCCATATTTGGGGTTGATCAGATTCATTGCTTCGCCGTGCCGGGTGGTCGGGAAAAACTGTCCGTCGCTGGATGATAACTCGAGTGTAGGTGCCTATTGCCCCAAGGGAATAATCGGTTAGACAAAATCAGCTAGCAAACCCAAGAACGGATGCGAAGGCGCAATAGAAGGTCAAATTGCGCCTTTGCACACGCCGGCGATCAACCGATTGAAGCTCCATCATCTCGACGAATTGCCACAATTGCGCTCCGTGGTGTCTTGTCTCCGCCATCTGGCCAGCTTGAATCGCCCCGTTCGCCCGGGTGCTGAACACCCACAAAGACCGTTCTGCGATCAGCGGACCACGCGATACCGGTAATTTCAGCCTGCTTCGGACCAACAAGGAACCTTCGGATTTCACCGGTCACCGGGTCGCCGATCAGCATCTGGTTGTTCCCTTGACCCGCGAAGTCCTCCTCATTGGAGTAGTTGCCGTCGGTCTGGATCCAGATCAGCCCTTTGTTGTCGAACGACAGGCCATCTGGCGAATTGAACATATTGCCCTCCGTCACGTTGTGAGATCCGCCGTTGGCATCCTCATGAACGGTTGGGTTGCCCGCCATTACAAAAAGGTCCCACTTGAACGAATCCGCCGTGTGATCGCCGGCCCCCGGCCACCAACGCACGATTTGACCGTACTTGTTGGCCTCGCGCGGGTTCGGGCCGCCAACAGGCGTTGCATCACCACCGGCATTTGGCTTCACTCCGCGGTTCTTGTTGTTGGTCAGCGCACAGTACACTTCGGCCTTCAGGGGATTGGCTGCCACCCACTCGGGGCGGTCCATGGTCGTTGCTCCAACCTTAGACGCGGCCATTCGCGTGAACATGCAAATCTCGGCCTGATCCATTCCGGTTGTCTCGGGCGTCAAGGCCAACCACTTCCCTGTGCCGTCAGCAAAGAACTTGGCTGCGTAGATTGTGCCGTTTTCCATAAGATCGTCAGTATTTCCGCCTTCGGCATAATAGCCATCGGAAACGTAGCGGTAGAGGAACTCGCCGCGTTCATCATCGCCCATGTAGATCGCAATTCGACCGTCGGCGTTGACGACCACTTCCGCGTTCTCGTGCTTACAACGGCCAAGCGCTGTGCGTTTCTTCGGAACTGAGCTCGGATCGTAAGGATCAACTTCGGTTACATAGCCATGACGGTTGCACTCGTTGGGGTCCTTCGCGACGTCGAAACGTTCATCGACTTTCCACCAACCGTACCCGCGATCCTTGCCGCTGACACCATAACGCTTTTTGGCGTCGTCCTGGACATAGCCTTCCGCGTCGGTCGTACCAAAATAGCCATTGAAGTTCTCTTCACAGGCCAGGTAGGTGCCCCACGGCGTTCGACCGTTGCCGCAGTTGTTGAACGTACCCAGTACCGTCACACCTTCGGGGTCAGCATTGGTTTTCATCAGATCATGGCCGCGCGCAGGACCGGTGATATCCATCGGTTCATCTGGCGTGAAACGTCTGTTGTAGGGCGAATCCTTGACGATCTGCCACTTCCCATCGACTTCCTTGATTTCCGCTGCCGTAAGACCGTGCGCATTTTTGCCCTTGTTGATGTCGTCGTCAGAGGCATACTTTCCATCGGGATTATTCCCCCACATGACAGACCTATTGGTGTATTCGTTGTTTACGACCAGAACTTGATGACCGTCCTTGTCTGTAAAAAGCGACATGCCATCATTGTTGTCCCCAAACGCGCGGGCCTGGCTGGCAGCAGTGCCGCGTGTTGCGTGGTCGAATTCGGGAGCATCCGAGAACAGGGGGTCTCCCCAACGGGCCGCGACGTGCCAATTGTAGCCGTCTGGGACAATGACGGTGTCTTCGGTGCTTGCGGCGACGGCTTGGAAGCCAAACCGGTTATCACTGGCATTAGCCGAGACGGGTGTCAGCGCGGTAGTGGCCGCCCCGATTGTCGCGACACCGCCAAAGGCCAGTACACCGCCCATGAACCCTCTACGTGACAGGGCTTCTTCAACAACGGCGTCAAAGTCGTTGCTTTCCGGTCTTGGGTTTATTGCCTCATCGAAATCGTCGAATGACAAGTTTTCCAGTTCTTCAGTAGATAGTCTTGGATTGGTATCCATAGTCATCTTGGAACTCCCTATCTGAACCGCGCTGAGAATTGTGGCGCGGAAGATTGAATTCTGTCACCGTGGCTACAAAATCGTCAAGACAGCCAATTCCGAGGTCATCTGGAACTCTTTCTGCCAGCAACTCCCAAAAAACGGCGCTTCATTCATTGTCTATTTCTGATTGAGCGCTTCGGGAAAATGCCCGGCGGGCATCAGCGCATAGCAGCCAAAAAGTCATGTTCTAAAACGTGTGATTGCTTTCGTTCGACGTGAAGCACGGCTTTCAGTTGGCCACATCATGCCGACGATCGCGATCCTGTGCCCTCCCCTGGATCCCACAGCCAAACGGCGAGTTTCCGCCTGTCAGCTCAGCGAATTTGCGCTCCGATCAGCGTCTTTCTCGCGTTTACGTTGAATGTAAGACAGTGGTCACGTCACAACTGGTCCACAGATGTAAGAGCGCGAAAGATATCTTCCATGCACCAAGGCACATCCATCACCCGGCAAAATGCCGATATCGTCATCGACTGGAGTTGGGGGCAACATCTGATCGCCACAGATTTCGACCCTCATCAGAGCACTATCTATATCGGCTGGATCGGCGCTGACGCGCTGCAGATTACGGAAACGCCGCAATGCGTGGTCATTTCAGTGCCAGGGAACAACCAGTCCACAACACTGCAGGGTGTGACACTTGACCAACTTAGCCCCGAAAACTTCAAGATCAGCGATTCCGGGGCAGAGGCAGAGGTCTTTGCGCTTCTAGATGGCACCACTGACGACAGTCATGATGGGCATGACAGACATGATGGGCACACAGACGGCGGTATAAATCCCACCCCTGATCCGACGGATCCTGAATCTCCCAATGATAGCGGCGGGACCACCTATGTGGCCAATGTGAGCGGCGCCAACATTTTTGGCTTCGACCCTGCGACTGACGACATTGATTTCGGGTTTAATTCCGTCCACAGCCTGATCGTTACCAAAACCGCATCGGGATACGTTGCCATTGACAGTCCGTGGAGTGCGGCGCAACAGA
>NZ_WPZY01000093.1 GCF_013031405.1 Ruegeria sp. HKCCD8929
GTTTATGGGCATCGGCTCATCCTGCTGTATCTCGAGCTTTTGGTTCGTTTGGTCGCGATCCCGACACATAACCGGATCTTCAAAGAAAAAGATCGGTCAGTGAACAGCTCCACCTTACTAGTTTCTTTGGTTGCTAATGCATGACAAATCTATGGTCCACTGGGAAAAAGCGGGAATTCAACACGTTACAGAATTGTAAACTGGGTTCTCCCCGAGGCTGGAACTAATGACAGCTTTCAGATTGCTTTGGTGTGAAGAAAAGCAATGAAATCACGAAAAATGAGACTAGGCTCAGAACTCGGCAGTGGACGACGCTTGTTGCGTCACGTGATGCTCCAAGCTGTACTCGTCGCGGCTTTCCAAAACCAAAACAGGAGCCCTTGGCGAACCGGCTCTGGAATGCGGAAGAGCACCGCGCAATGTCATCATCACAGCAGTTGCCAGGAAATTCGTCACAATCGCAATCACACTCTGCAGTTCACAACAGAAATGGCGGCGCAGGCCAAGTGAGGAATACGGTTTCTAGTCCAGAACATAGTTCATGTCGCTGAGACCATACTTTTCGAGCAGTTTTTCAATACCTTTGATGGCGCGCAGTCGATGATAGCGCTGTCGCTCGTCATCGGCGAAACGCAAGCGTGACCCATTCGAGTTCCAAATGCCTCAGAGGTTAGAAACGCAGCCGTTCATGCCCAATTCCGGGTACGCACTTGAATCGCGGGGCACCAAAAAACAAATCGTTACTGCAGGAATAGCAATAGTTGTTCCAAACAATTGTAAATGGTAATCCGAAACTTGGAAGGGTGAAGATCGCTGTACGATGTCGAAATTTCAATAGCAGTTTGCAACCGGTTCTTAGGAGGATCCAATGGTCAACCAGGTCGTAAACAGCGATTTTTCCAATGGCTCTACCGGCTGGACACTGACGGGGAACGTTGGTGTGAACCCAAGCCGGGAAAACCTGCAATTCAGCGCTGGAAATAGTCCCGTAACCGGCGTCGCAAGTCAGACCATCGCTGTGGTTCCAGACGAAGATTATGATTTTTCGTTCGAATACGGACGCTTAGGCGCTTTTGGAACTTCCGGCATCTACGAGATAACCTATGTTGACGACATGGGTGCCACTCAATTGCTCTCCACGGGGGCCTTTGCCAATGGCACTGGTGGGGGGGCTGCAGATACCCCTTTCCCAACCCAGTCCATCGAAATCCCTGACGACGTGACCGAGGTCACGATTACCTTCATCGACACAACGGCAAACACCAACAGTCGCGATCTGGTGATTGATGATGTGGTCCTAGATGGCCCAACCCCACCGCCGATCTGCTTTGGCCGCGACACGCTAATCGAGACGGAGGCGGGGCTACAGCCCGTCTGGAAACTGTCTCAAGGTATACGGGTGAACAGGATTGATGGACAACCTGTGCGCTTGCGTGGCATCTTCAGCCGCACCGTCAGAACTTCAGCCCAGCAGGAAGACAGGCGTCTTTGTCCTGTGGTGATCCTGAAGGGAGCATTGGGCGGCGGTTTACCCCGGTCTGATCTTCGCCTGTCCCGCCAGCACCGTGTTTTGGTATCGTCGCCGATCTGCAAGCGAATATTCGCTGTCCCGGAGGTACTGGTGCCGGCCATTCGGCTGACCGCACTGCCTGGTGTCTACGTTGAAGACAGCTGCGACTGCATCGAGTACTTTCATCTGCTCTTCGACCGACACGAGATCATTCACGCAGCGGGCGTGCCGTCCGAGAGCCTCCTTCTCGGGCCGCAGGCACTGAAGGCATTGCCGAAGGAGGCTCGAGAGGAAATCTCAAACATTTTTCCTGAGATTGCTGCGCCGGGTTTCCGACCCACTCCCCACAGCCCCTTGGCTGACACTGGTCCGGATGTGAAGGAACTCATTGCCAGACATCTGAAAAATGACAAGCCTATTTACTATGGCTAATCTCCAGTTTCTCAGATGTGGGATAGCCTTCAATGATCGCTTCGACGACAGGAGCCACGCCGCAGTGATGGATCCGCCGCCCGTGCAAAGCAATGCTGCGTTAGCTAACACCGGAATAGGAATGTCGGCAAAGTCCCGACTGCGTGAATTCGTCCAACACCCAATCTCGCGGTTGCAGCGAATGTCCGGAATCACGGGCCGCACAGCAGCAGGGGCCGACGGTGATCAACGGCAGGTGAGGGCCGGACCATCATGCCGCGACTGCAGGCGTGTGCAGCCGGAGCAAAGGCGGCTCGGGGCTCCCAGCCGCCATGCGGTGCCGCAGCGATCCGCGATAACGTCGAGTTCTGAGACCTGCCTTTCGCCAGGTTCCCGCGGGTCCTGGCGAAGGATCTGCAAATGCATGGTTTTCTCGAACGATTAATATGATCGGGTGCCGTTGGCTATCTGGCAGAGGCCGTTCCGGCAAGGAGCGGAGAACCAAGGCCGCGCGAGGCAACGGCAACGAGGTTTGGACCGGGCGAGATTGCCGCCGTGGCGAGGGCGGCCCACGCTGTCAAAACAAGCGAAATCATGAGTGGCCCTTTCTACTGTCTTTTGGGGCTTGCGCGCGATCAAACATGCCGTAATCGCGGATGACGCTCGCGATGCGCAACCGATAGTCGTCGAACACGCCGCGTCTCCCTTTCGTCTGCGCCCCTCGATGCGCGTTCAGATTGCGCCAGCGCGCAATCGCGTCCTCGTCTTCAAAAAACGACAGGGAGAGTATTTTGCGCGGATCGGTAAGGCTCTGAAACCGTTCGACCGAGATGAAACCCTCGATATCATCCAGCATCGGTCTCATCTCGGCGGCGATATCAAGATAATCGCCCTTGCGGCACTCTGCTGGTTCAACTTCGAAAATCACCGCGATCATGCGCCGTCTCCATGCGGGGCTGACGCGAGCTTGAGCCAAGTGCGATCCTCGCGGAGCAGAAATTTCTCTTTCTGGGCGAACTTATAGTTCTCACGGCCCAATGGGTCCATCGACAGTCGCGACCGATAGGCTTCATAATCGGCAAGGCTTTCCACATTATAGATGCCGTAAGCCAGCGTCGAAGACCCTTCATGGGGCGCGAAATAGCCGACCAGGTCCGCGCCACAGCGCGGAATGGCCTGGCCCCAGTTGCGGGAATATTCTTCAAACAGGGCATTCTTGGTCGGGTCGATCTGGTAGCGAATGATGCAGGTCAACATAGCGGAATCCTCTCAGTGTGTTTTCCTAGGTCTACCGGATTGCGATAAGAGAATGCTTCGATTAGGGTCGAACTATGAAAGAAGGTCCTGATATTGCACATGTCGCCGCGCTGATCGGCGATCCCGCGCGTGCTAACATGCTGATCGCGCTAATGAGCGGGAAGGCCCTGACCGTGAGCGAGTTGGCAGAGGAAGCGGGCGTCACCATCCAGACAGCCAGCTCCCACCTGTCCAAGCTCGATGACGGTGATCTGTTGCGTCCCCGCAAACAGGGGCGACACAAGTATTTTTCTCTCGCCAACGACGAAGTTGCGCACGTTCTGGAAGGCCTGATGGGGCTAGCGGCAGGATCGGGCCATCTACGTAAGCGCACCGGGCCGAAAGATGCTGAATTGCGGCGGGCACGTGTCTGCTACAATCATCTCGCAGGTGATATGGGCACGCAGATGTTCGACAGCTTGATGGCGCAGGGCCACCTGGTCTTTGATGGCGACGACCTCAATCTAACACGTTCTGGCCAAGCCTTTGTGACAGGCTTCGAAATTGACTTAGCAATACTATGCAAAAGTAAATCACCGCTTTGCCGTGAATGTCTGGACTGGAGCGAGCGCAGGTCGCATTTGGCGGGCAGCCTTGGCCGCGCGTTCCTTAGTCGATTTGAAGACCTATCGTGGGCCAGACGCGATCAGAAAACGCGCGTGGTTTCGTTCTCGGCAAATGGAGTCAAAGAATTTGAGCGATTGTTTTCTGTTGGTTGAACTTCTCCGAATATCGCGAACCAAACATTCGCACAGCTGCAGCGAAAGCTCACTTTGGTCCGCTTCGCGACTTGCCGCGCGCGTAGTTAGGAAGCGTGGCTAAGGCGGCTCAGGGCTCTTAACGACCTGCTCGAACTCGCCGCAGAGATCGGCGGCAGGGGAGCCCGTTTGACCGAATGCTGCGCGATACAAAATTGGTCGAGATTGCTGGTAACCTGTCATTGCAACACGTACGGTAGAATGTCGCTGTCCACGCTTTGCCAAAGCGTTCGGTGGCTACGTCCGAGATCGCTTCTTGAGAGAGGATTGGCTCTTTTTCCAACATATTGAACGGCATTGCCAACTTGTTTACGCGTTCTGAACTGGTTACCGCTCACGCAGGAAGATACCGCTTAAAATGCCGCGCCTGAAGGGTTTTCGTTTTCCGCGCGAGATCATCGCCTATGCCGTCTGGGTCTAC
>NZ_WPZY01000094.1 GCF_013031405.1 Ruegeria sp. HKCCD8929
CGATGTATCGAAACGAGCCCGGCTGACCGTCGATGCCTTCTTCAAACCAGTCCCAACGACCGCCAAACGTTCCATCACCAATGACCTCAAGAACGCGCTCTTTTGTTGTGCCGGGAGGCATCGTTCCGGTCCTGGTCATCGAAAAATTGCTGTGAGACCCGGTTGAGAATTCGATTCCGCCACTCATCGCTTGCCCTCCCGGCCGGCGCCTGGCCTATTGGGTGCGCCGGAGGAACCCTGGACAGTCTTCCGGCCCCTCCCCTCAAATTCTTCTCTTTCTCCACGAGGGGAGGGCTCCTGCCCCCGCCCATTCAGCTGCCCCGGCCATTCGGGTGGATTGCGGATCTCATCGACCACCAGCCCAACGAGGCTGGCATAGGTCACACCGCCGGTTTCCAGTTCGCGGCGGGACAGCGAATGGGCGATGTCGGAGGGGTCCATGTCATGCTGAAGAAGCAGGGAGATCAGCACGCACATGTCCTGCATGTGGTATTCCAGGTCACTGCCTGACTTGAGACCAGCGCTATAGAACACCTCACGCGGGCGGGACGAGGATTTCGGGTCATAGCCGACCGACAGGTGCACGGTCTGCCCGCGCGGGATCTCGATCCGACGGGTTTCCGTAAAGCGACGCTGAGGGAGTGATTTGCGAATGAAAGCACTCATGGGTTGTTTCCTCGCGCAACTTCCGGTTTACTAGGTGCCGCCGGTTTGTATGGTTCAGCCTCCAATCCGGCCCCTCCCCTCGAGTTGATTTGCCTCAGTGAGTGGGGAGGGATTGCGCTCCTGTCCGGCAGCGCGGGCATTGGCCCGTCATCGAGCCAGAGCCAGGATCCATAGGCTCCCTCTTCCGCCGTTGTCCTGAGATCGGCCACCTCATCGGGGCCGGCGCCGGGATCGGCCACGAAGAGCGACACAGGTTCCGGCAGATCGGTCAGCACCGCCGAGGCAATCGGCGTTTCCCCATCGAGGTTGAAGCGCAGGGATTTGAGGAAGGCACGTTTGCTGGTGGATAGCGCATCGATCACCTCCCACTCCCGGGCGTGCTCGAACGGGATCCAGTTGCGCGTGGTCAGCATCAGGCCGATCTCCTGCAGCACCGGATAGCCCTTCTTGGCAATGCTGAAGGTTGCAATCGCCATCACATGTGACCCGGCTTCCATATCGGCGAGCCGGAGATCGTCGCTAAAGATCCGCTCGAACCGGTCCACCAGCTCCTGATCGGCAAAGAACGGACAATCGGGGATCTGCTTGAACAGGAACCGGGCGCCAAACCGCGCCGGTTCATGGATCTTGTATTCGGCGACCAGCAGACCCAGCGGGGTGCGGCGCCCTTCCCTCTTCAGTCCGCGGAACAGGATCTGGCGCCGGGAGGCCGCATCCCGCATACGGTCGACGTGCCAGGGCTCCGGCACATAGAGAATGTCCGACAGCGTCTTGGACTTGGCTGTCTTGCCCTGCACCGCATTGACCAGCAGACGATGAATGAGGCCCCAGTTCCGTTTGCCGTGCATCGCCGGAACCCATTTCACCAGCTCTGCCTCATGCCAGAGGTAATGCAGCAGGGCCGTCAGCCGGAGTTTTTTCGGCGGCGCCTTGGCCTCGGTCTTCTTCTTGCCCGACGGCTCGGGCGGTGCCGGCCGGGTCCCGGCCAGCGTCAGCGGGAAATCCAGCTTCAGCGTGGTGGTGCCGTCATCGGTCTGCTCGCGGATTGCGTCCCCCCGGACCTGCGCGAGGCCTGACAGCTCTTCGGGTGGCAGAAACGAAGCGCAGCCCGGTGCGTGTTCATCCCCGGTCGATGGCATGCGCTTGACGATGAACCGGCCATTGACAGCCGCGATATACATCAGGGGTCGGGGCCTGCGGCAACCGCACTGCACCCGATCACGCGCTTTGTAGGCATAGGCCAGTCTTGCCTGACCGGCGTCGGTCGCGGGATCTACCGGGGTATCTCCGATGAAATAGCTCATGGCGCACCTCCATCGGAACCGGAGGATGTACCTTCGCACAGCTTGGACCGAACCGCCCGCGCAAGGATACGGATGAACCCAACAAGGCTGTCACCGATCAAAAGGACGATGAACGATCCGATGAAAACCAGGAGAACAGCCATCCAGATCACGGGGCCAAAAACCTCGGCCCAGGTCATCACGCCCTCATTCACGAGGATCTGAAATGGCACATAGATCGCGAACAACACTGCCAGTGAAGCCGACACCGAACACATCCAGATCAAAGACCGGAACTCCACCTTTGAAGTGAGGCAAGCTGTCCACAGAATACGAAGAGACTGTTTCATGACCCGCCTCCAGAGGATCCCTCGATTGACCGGCGGATCTGCTTCAACCTGAAGAAGCGAATGGCGTCACACAGGAGCAGCAGGGTGAGGGCGGCCACGAGGACCTCCACGGCAAACAAGGTCCAGGCCTTGTGAGTGATGATCTCTCCCCACGATGCCCAACCCTGCATCACAATACCCCGGCACAACCCAAAAACAGCATGTGCGGCTGCAATCAATCCGCTCAACGGGACAACCCAAAGCAACGGACGGAGAAACACATGCCACCCGGCGTCTGCCTTTGAGCCGGACAGGCGATCCACGGAACGCGGCGCCGTGTCGGTCAAGAGCATCTCATCGATGTTCGGGGCCGAGCAAACCTCCCGTTTGGAATTCAGGGATCGATCCAAACCACAAACGAGCAACAACACCCCAACAAAAACCAGAAACTCCATGGCAATCAGAGGCCAGGCTCCAGAAGCAAGGATCTCGCCCCAGGAGGTCAAACCTTCATTCACAAGCCTCCGCATGACCCCGTAGATCAGGTGCAGGGCTGCAATCAGGCCGCTCAGAGGAAGGACCCAGACCAGCGGGCGGACGAAGAGCCACCTGTCGGTTCTGGAACTCGGCGACGACTGCTTCAAACGGGGTCGAAGAGACTGTCTCATGACGTTCTCCTTTCGCTGGAACCATCGGCCGCTTTGAAGTCATCAAACGAGACAAACGGCACCAACCGGTCGCCCTTTGTCAGGCCGCCGGACAGCGCATCCTTCAAAACGCAGAGGACGAAAAAGCACAGCGCTGTACACAGACCAGCCAATCTCCACAGTCCGCCAAGGAACATCACATCCCGAACACCCAGATCAGGATCATGCTGAAGCCCAAGAGACGTAATGTAGGCGAATACGCAGGCGCCGACGGTGAACGAAATCACCCCGAACAGGGTTGCGTAGGCGACACCGTGTGGTCCGGATGCGAGGCTCTCGTAGCAGGCTCGGGCCATCAAAACGCCGCAAACAGGCATCCAGACCAAGCTGTAAAACCTAATGAAGCCGAGAGCCGCAACGTGGTGAAGGGCGCAGTCTTCCCGATTGCATACGGCGATCATACCGTAGCTTCCGGTGGAAATTGTGAGCGCCGTCAGGATCACCGCCTGAATTGCGGCAAGAACCATCACCGTGAACATCAGCTCCCTGTTGAGAATGCCGACATTCCAAAACCAGAGGATCATCTGCTTCATACCTTCCTCCTTTCACTCGAACCGCGCGCCGTAGGGCACTTCGCGGATGACGTAGACGCGATCGAGGATCTGATCCTCGGTCAGCAGGCCGCCGCCCAGAAGCTGCACCTCACCGGAGGTGACATCGACGATGGCAATGAACGGGCGGGGTGTTTCGGTCAGGCCGAGGGCCTCGAGCTGGCCGTTATTGGCAACCGCATCCGGGAAGTGTTCGATGGCGCTGCCATCGGTTGACACAGCGAGAACCTCGACGCCGTATTCCTTTTGCATCGCGTCGAGGATCTCCGCCTGCGCCAAGCAGAGACGGCAATCCACCGGATCGTCATAGACAAAGAGCAGACCCGCTTCGCTTGCGGCACGGCGCAGAGCGGCCTGTTCGGCGGCCGTTCTCTGATCCTGGAAGATGTTGGTGCCCATCTGGGTGAGCGGACGGCGCACATTGGCGTCAAGGCTTGGCGTCTGGAATAAAACCCGCTGCCAGACAGCGGAAAACCGTGCAGCCATTTGAGCCATCTGGGTGTTGACCTCCATATAGGCCTGAACGTTCTCGGGTGTGGGATCGAGAATGGCGCGGTGCTTGAGATCATCGGCGTATTTGCGGAACGCCTCGATCTCTTCCGTCGCCGTCAGTTCTTTGGGGGTCTTTTCCGGCTCAGGTTTTTCTTCGGGCGCAGGTTCGGCCTGTGGCACCACCTCAGGCTGAGGCTCGGGCGCTGGTGCAGGCGCCGGGTCGCAGTAGAAATGCCAGCCGTCGACTTCTTCGCCGTTGCACAGTAGTCTCGCATCCGCTGTGGGAACATGCAGCACACTGAGGGTTGCTGCCAGAAGGACCATGCAAGCGGTGCGCGTTTTAGGTCCGGCGCAACCCTCGATTT
>NZ_WPZY01000095.1 GCF_013031405.1 Ruegeria sp. HKCCD8929
TGGACGCAGCACTTGATGCGCGTCAGCGCCAGGACTTGAGTGATGCAAAGGCGGCGGCGGAAGCGGCGGCCGGCAAGTTCGGCTTCTCGCTAGCGGACCTGGCGGGCAAAGGCACTGGCCGGGCAAAATCCAAGGCGGCGCCAAAATACCGGAACCCTGGCAATGCGGATCAAACCTGGACGGGCAGGGGGCGTAAGCCGCAATGGGTCATCGAGGCCCTGGCGGGTGGCGCGGACATCACCGCGCTGGAGATCTGATCTGACCGGGAGGCCGGGTCCCGGCCTCCCGCACAACGGACTGGCATGGTGAAACCGATCCGAATCCGGCCCTACGATATAGTATGTGGCGGTCCGGATGCCGGGGGTTCGCGACGTCCGACCACCACGCCCTGACGCGGGGAACTTCAATTCAGGCAACCGCCAAAGGCTATTCCCACATCCTGAGTGTGTTGCAGGGCCAAACGTCGAACCGAATACTGATCGTGGATACGATTCCTGCAGGCGTCAGCCGGCAGGAAGCATCGGTTGAATAGTTCGAACGCAGGCGGGCACACAGCTCGAACGGCAGCTTGCGCAGGCCTAACCTGCTTGGAGTGGGGCACCGGGAAGGGTCATGTCACCGTTTGTCGATACGGGCCGGAGTCCGTCGGGGAAAGCTAATCGGATTGCCTGACTTGTAGTGTTCTGTTCGCGTTGATCAGGACATAGACCTAGTCGCTATCTTGCACCGCCGTCTCTATGACAGCACAGATTAATCTTCGTATGACATCAACCGATACGGATGCCACTGAAACACCTGGAAAAGGCGTCATCTGGCAACAGGCCCCGTTGCGAGAACATCGACAGGAAATCGACCGTGTTATGGCCCTCGACGATAACGCCATCGATGACCCTCACCATGATCTGCGCCGGAAAGTTCACCGGCGTGCCGATAGCACGGCAAGTCGCGTGAATGCTGATCAGCATATGCACCCAGTCGCCGTGTTCCAGGGACTTGTCGATATGAATGTCGACATTACCTAGCAGCGCCAGAAAACCGCGAACGAAACCTTTGAATTCTTCAGGACCCAACAGTGGGTGATCGGCCAGCCCATGCGCATCGGTCGCGGGCTCCATCATCTCGTCCACTGCCGACATATCCTCATCGGCGTAAACCCGCTTGAACCAAGTTCTGATGACGTCCAGATTGCTCATATGATTAATCCCCCGTCGGAATGTCCTCGCGAATTACCGCCGTTGGTCGTGAGGTCCAGTGTAACCAACCGGGCGTGGCAGTGTTATGGTCCCTCACTTTCTTTATGCTGACATTGGAGGGTTTCCGTAAGGCGTCAAACGAGGTTGACGTGTGGGTGCTCGCAATCATCCCGATGTGCGAAGTTTCCAATGCTCTCCGCGAAGATTTGGTTGGGAGTTCCGAGTGCAACGTTGAGTTAGAAAAACTAAGCCGATCGACACAATTGACGACCGCGCGGACCGTCGTGCGCGACACCGCAAAGACGGGTCACCGCGCGCCCTAAACGCAAAAGATGATGTTGGTGGCAAATTTCTTCGGAAACGCGCCAAGGATTGACGCTCGGCACCCGTCAAACCAACGTGATGCGGATGAATTCAAGTGACACCGATCTGGCTCTTGCGGCTGCTGACGGAGACGCCGCCGCGTTTTCCGTGTTGTTGTCGCGGTGTTATGACGGGTTGTTTCGACTGGCGTTCCGGCTGACTGGCTCTCAACATGAAGCCGAAGACCTGACACAGGATATCTGTGCCAGCCTGCCTGCCAAGTTAGCGGCATTTCGGGGTGATGCGCAATTTACGACCTGGCTGTACCGGATCGCAGTGAACGCCGCCCACGATCGCCGGCGCCGGACCACCAGCCTCATGAAGGCAGCTGCGGGTTGGGGAGAGTGGGAGCAGAACAGGCAAGCCGCCAATGCGGAGAACGCCGCACAGGTCAACTGGCTGATGACCGCGATGACGGGCCTGCCCGAGGATCTGCGGGACACGCTGGCCCTTGTTTTGGACGACATGACTCACCGGCAAGCCGCTGCTGTCCTCGGCGTGTCGGAGGGAACGATTAGCTGGCGAATATCGGAAGCCAAAAAACATCTGCGCTGCCTGCGCAGTACGGAGGACCAGACATGAACAATGATCTGGAAGATCTGAAGCAAGCGATGAGAGCAGCCACGCCGGATCCTGATCCGTCGAGCAAGGCTGCCCATCTCGCTTTGGCACAGAAAAATTTCGTCAGCTTCCAAGGATCACGCAACGACAGGCGTCCCATCTCCAATCGCCCCAAGCGGGGCATTTGGATGGGAGCTTTTGCCATGTTGAACAGTCTTACCTCGCGCGCTGCCTTGACGGCGACCACCGCAGTTGTTGCCGCTGGGTTTGTGGTGGTGAATTGGTTGGAGGTGGCGCCACCCAAATCTGACCTTGGCGGTTTGCCGGTCCCTGAAGGCATTGCACCTGCTGAGGCGGGCTTTTCAAACCGGATCGCACCGTCTCAACTAGAACAGGGTGCGGAGTCCGCCGAAATTGACGATACGGCCGTAACGGAACGTCTTCGCAGCTCCGTTGGTTCAAAGGCGGAGGGAAGAGTGAGCGGTTTTTTTGGCGCGGCTCCCGCTGACGCACCGCATGCTTCGATTGCGGCCCCGCCAACTTTGAGCCAACGCGTGGCAGAGCCGGCAGTGTTGCCGCATGACGTCGACCGCGAGGTGTTTGCAAATGAAGACCCTGGCGGGTTGCAGGTCACGTCAGAGACGCCGGTTTCGACTTTCTCAATGGACGTTGACACCGCCTCTTACGCCATCGTGCGCAATTCCTTGATGAATGGCCACCTGCCCAATCCCGACGCCGTGCGGGTCGAGGAGATGATCAACTATTTTCCCTATGACTATCCGGCACCCGATGGCGCGGCGTTTCAGCCTACGGTGTCCGTTGGACCAACGCCCTGGAACCCGGATACCCGTCTGGTTCACATCGGCATCCAAGGCGCGCTGCCTGACATTGAAGACCGGGCGCCGCTGAATCTGGTGTTTCTAATTGATACGTCCGGCTCAATGAACGAGCCCAACAAGCTGCCGCTGCTGAAGCAGTCGTTCCGACTGATGCTGGGTCAACTGCGCCCAAGTGATCAGGTTTCAATTGTAACGTATGCGGGCAGCGCCGGGCAGATTCTGGCACCCACGAACGCATTGGATCGTGCCGCGATCCTGGCCGCGCTCGATCAATTGGATGCGGGCGGATCAACGGCAGGGCATGCCGGATTGCGGCAGGCTTATGCAACAGCTGCCGCCATGGCTAAGGAAGGCGAGGTGTCCCGGGTGATCCTTGCGACGGATGGAGACTTCAACGTGGGGATTTCTGATCCTGATGCGTTGAAGAAATACGTCGCAGACAAACGGGACAGCGGAACTTATCTGTCCGTCCTCGGCTTTGGGCGAGGGAACCTGAACGACGCAACGATGCAAGCTCTGGCGCAAAATGGCAACGGGCAGGCAGCCTATATCGACACGCTTGCCGAGGCGCAGAAAGTGCTGGTGGATCAGCTGACCGGTGCTTTGTTTCCTATCGCAAACGACGTCAAAATCCAGGTCGAATTCAACCCATCCCAAATCGCGGAATACCGTCTGATCGGTTACGAGACGCGGGTCCTGCGCCGTGAGGACTTCAACAACGACGCGGTTGATGCGGGGGATATTGGTGCCGGCCATAGTGTCACCGCACTGTACGAAGTCACGCCCGTGGGATCTCCCGCACAACTCACGACATCCTTGCGGTACGGTGCTGTGGCTTCCGGCGACGGTGGCGAGGAGTGGGGGTTCCTGGCGCTGCGATATAAACCTCCCGGTACTGCGACCAGCCAGTTGATCGAGACACCGATCACCGCGGACCTGGCGCCCTTGCCGGATGCCGGGTTTGCAACTGCAATTGCTGGGTTTGGGCAATTGTTGCGAGGTAGCACCTACGTGACCGAGTGGTCTTTTGAGGATGCAATCGCGTTGGCGGTTGAGACGAAGGGTGACGATCCCTTTGGCTATCGCGCCGAAGCGGTGCAACTCATGCGCTTGGCGGCAAGTCTGACTGAGGATTGAACGACGGCAGGCTTGTCCCACGGGCGCAACGGATAACATCGTCCAGCCGGTTTCCGGGCTTCCGAACATCGCGCTCAAGGAGTAGAGAGACCCGCAGGGAACGGCGGGGATTGCGGTCCTTCGCTGCGTTCGCAAAACAAGCTTCGTCAAGTAAAGAAAGCCGACATCTGTTCAGTCCAATCAATAGAAGTCTCATTCTGTCTCAAACTGTCCCAAGTTGAGACAGTTATTGTGGTGCTGGCAG
>NZ_WPZY01000096.1 GCF_013031405.1 Ruegeria sp. HKCCD8929
TGAGCAGCCTCATCTGACTGGTCCAAGTTGATTGTTAGTGCATCATCGGCCTGTGATCCATCGGGATGATGGTTTCGGGCGCTGGCGGGCGATAGCCCAGTGCACTGTGGGGGCGTTTTGTGTTGTAGTGTCTCCTCCATTGTTCGATCAGAATTTGAGCTTCGCGCAGGCTGTAGAAGATCTCACCATTGAGCAACTCGTCCCTGAACCTGCCATTGAAGCTTTCACAGTATCCGTTTTCCCACGGGCTGCCAGGTTCGATGTAAGCCGTCTTGGCGCCAACGGCGGCGATCCAGTCTCGGACAGCCTGGGCGACAAATTCCGGCCCATTGTCAGAACGTATGAAACTCGGCGCGCCGCGAAGTATGAACAGGTCTGTCAGGACGTCGATTACATCGGTCGAGTTCAGCTTCCGCTCGACCCTGATAGCCAAACATTCCCGACTGTACTCATCAAGGATGTTCAGCGCCCGGAAGGCTTTGCCATCATCGGTTCGGCAATGGACGAAGTCATAGGACCACACGTGGTTGCGATGCTCTGGTCGAAGCCGGACACATGATCCGTCATTCAGCCAGAGCCGCCCTTTCTTCGGTTGTTTTATTGGCACTTTCAGCCCCTCTCGCCGCCACAGCCGTTCAATCCGTCCGTCGCTGACAGACCATCCAGCCTCCCTCAGCAGCGCTGCGATCCTGCGATAGCCATATCGGCCATATTGACGGGTCAGCTCGATCATGTCGGCCACCAGTCGGTCCTCGTCTGCACGACCTTGTGGGACGCGCCGTTGCGTGGACCGGTGTTGTCCAAGCACGCGACAGGCGCGTCTCTCGGAAACGTTCAGCTGGTTGCGTACATGGTTAATACAAGCACG
Source organism: Ruegeria sp. HKCCD8929 (assembly GCF_013031405.1). Lineage (GTDB taxonomy): Bacteria > Pseudomonadota > Alphaproteobacteria > Rhodobacterales > Rhodobacteraceae > Ruegeria. The sequence goes on from NZ_WPZY01000096.1 coordinate 869, forward strand.
ACGACGAGCGGGGCTCAGTAGTTTCCCTTTGTGGCTTCCGTCAGGATCAGTTTGTCCAACGTCAGATCAGAAACCGCGCGCCGCAGTCGCTCGTTCTCTTTCTGAAGCCGTTTCAGTTCCTTCAACTGGTCTATGCCCATTCCGCCGTACTTTTTGCGCCAGCGGTAATAGGTTTGTTCAACAACGCCGATCTGCCTGATCGCATCAAGACGGGACATGCCTTGCCCCATCAGAACTTCAACCTGCCGTAACTTCGAGACAATCTCTTCGGGCTTCGGTCTCTTGTTTGCCATTCGTGGTCCTCCGTTCCCTAAACATAACGGTGGTCCAGTTCAGTTGGGGAGGCTCAAATTGCCTCTCGCTTTCGTAACAAAGAATATTGGCCATACAGAGCGGTTCCCCGACACCAGGGTCAAAAACCGTGCCTTCCAAAACACCCTCACGAAAAGTCTGGTGTTGTCAAAATCTTGCCGCAAACCATGGCGACAAAAACCTCGCCTGCACTGGTTCTAGTGGTTATCGTTGCCTCGGGAGACAATTCCGGATGGGACAAGCAATGCTGCATTTCTACTTTCGAGTATTTGTATCGGTTGTTGCACTATGGGCAGGCGGGGCACAGGCACAAAACTGGCAATATGATGAGCGTGGCTCAGGGTCAGGTATCGCTTGGTTTGCTTCCGATGGACGCGGGGTGACAATCGCGCTTGATCCCGAATCTGGCAGTTGGCTTTTTTCCACGAATGTCCAGGAACCAACCGATGGTGCACCAATAAACATCACGTTCGAACGGCGCGGCAAACTCGTTGCGCTGTCACATGCATGGGGCGGATACTATGTTGAAAGTTTGGTCGATGTTCCCGGTCAGATGGTTTTGTTTACCGTGGACGACGAATTTTTGGAGCTTCTCATGTCGAGCAGCAACATGTTTGTAGAATTGGGTCAGGAGAGCTACAAATATCCGCTGATTGGCTCGCGTGCGGCAGTTTCGCGGCTGATTGCTGAAACGCAAGTTCTTCGGGCGGCAATCGAAGATGACGGCGGCCATGCCACAGCGCAGGCGATATCTGACTGCGATCAACAGGCAGGGCATCCTTGGGACAATTTAAGCGAAGGCGGAGGCCGCGGCTGGAGTGAGATCACACCCGGAGTTGCAATCGACAGCTGCCGCTATGCAGTTGAAGTTTCGGAGGGGCAAGAACGTGTGCGCATGCTCTATCAGCTTGGGCGTGCGCTTGACAAAAAAGGTGAATCGGAGGCGTTGGCAGTATTGCGTGAAGCCGGGGACACCTATGACTACCCGATGGCTCTTAATCAACTGGGCCTTTTCTATCGTGAAGGCCAGTACACGGCGCCCAACCTTCCTTTGGCAGAAGGTTTTTTTCGCCGAGCTGCAGAAAAGCGCAACGTACCGGGACAATTCAATCTCGGCGCTCTTCTGTTGAGTGGGTCGCCAACGCCGGAACTTAAAAGCAAAGGTCATTCGATGCTGTCCCTTGCCGCTGCGGCAGAATATCCGGACGCCATGGCTCTATACGGATATGAGCTTGCTGGCGGCACGGTGGCGGATGGGGATCCGCTGCAGGGAGTGAATTACCTGCAGCGGGCGTCCGGGGCAGGCGTGCATGTGGCAAGCTTGCTGCTCGCCGAAATGTTTCACGTCGGAATAGTCGTGGATGCGTCCCCAGAGGAGCACCAAAAGTACGCCAATTTGGCCGAGGAGCAGAGAGAAGCAACTTTTGCGGACATCTACCACAAATGAGTTATGTGGATTTCCGATGGCGTTGCCTGAACGGCCGCATTTGTTCTTGTCATGTTCGATCATGGCAAGAATCCGGGAAAAACTTCGGTAACACGATTCTCAAATTAAGTACCAAAGCCCAGCGTGGAGTCTCAATTTAGCTGCTAATTCTCAGAACACGGTACACGACTCGTGGCCTTGACGGAACATGAACGCAAGCAGTTGTTTTTGTCTCTTCGTAAGATCCTGAGAAACGCAGACGCGTAGCCTTGCATCTCTCGCCGCGCTCGAACCGGCCGGTGCCACAGAGCTGGTCTGCTTCCGCCTCCAGCATGGCGTTCTGAACCGCTGTACCGTGCGCCCTCTCACCAGGTGATCGCGAATGCACGCCCAGTCGATCTGGATCACATGCTCCATCGCATGGGACTTCCCGTTCTCATCCATTCTCTGCTTTTGCTACGTCGGTCACATCTAGGTGCGAATATCAAATGATAAAATCATTTGTTTTTTACAATTAGTTATTCTAAACTTACAGTTGAGGGAGGAAACGAAGTGCTCGCGTCTAGCCCCGGCAGGCCAGGATTTGGTGGCCGGGATGTCCAGTGGAAACAGGCCGACAGTTTGATCTGCAGGAACGACAGTAATCTGTTCCGGCGCCACCTCCTGAGATGAAGATGTGAGGTTCGGATGCCATGTCAGGCAACGGTTTCCGATCTGTTCGATTGAGGAGATTGTGAGTGCCACTTGATCCCCCAACACTGTTTGATGGCGCGATCCCAATGACCGGCACGGAACCGACATTCGATCTATTGTCCGGTGGCGATAGCTCTGCCGTTGATCTGGGTGATATGAGCACCGGTGATGTCATCATGGGCGCAGGCGGGAGTTCGCAAGGAGGATATTACCGCGGGTTCACCTCGCAATAGGAGGGACTTTTGATGTTTCCAATTTCGCCATCCGGCTCACGCCAAGCGCTGATATTCTCTAACCTGAAATCCAAGGTGGGGGCTCGTACTCAACGAGATCGCTTCGGATGAATCGAGAATACTTGCCCGTGGCCAGCCTTACAGGGATGTCGGAGATTTGCGACAAAAATGCACGACCCGACATTGTGGCACTTAAATCATTTCCAAACAGCAATGTCTGCGCTTCAGATCGACATGCACGCTCGGGCGCGAATACGAATGCAGGGCCAAGCTCGTTCAGCCTCGCGTCAACCAAACATCATTTGGGAAGTACAGGCTAAAACTGGATGCAACACCCAGGATCGATCGTCTATCCACCGATGTCACCCAATTTGGGATGAACGAATAAATGGTATTGAAGCAGACAAACAAAAAAACAGGTCACCTATTACGTGGACCTCGCATTATCAAACGCGGCAAGCACGTTTTTACATCTGCTGCAGTCATGGGCTGGGTAGTTACTACCGGTGTTATTTTCTTGCTTTCGATCAATGTGACACCGGCATTTGCCGCCTGTACTCCGAGCGATACAGGGTCGGCGGGTGCAGACGTTATTCTTTGCGATGCGCTGAACGACCCCATGGGGGCAAATGTCACCGGTCTGGCTGGTGATGATACAATCACGATGAATGGCGGGACGGCGAGCAGTATTGATGCCGGACTCGACAATGACACAGTCATCATCGATGGGCTGGCTGTGGTCACCGGTGATGTGGTGATGGGCACCGGGGCGGATGTGTTCACCATGAAT
>NZ_WPZY01000097.1 GCF_013031405.1 Ruegeria sp. HKCCD8929
GTCCGCCATCGCACTCGCAGCAACCGTCATCTACTGGTTATGAATCCTGACCCTAGCCTGCCATCCATTATCTCGGGTCAAATGACCGCTAAATCAAAGTGACAAGTGATTTTCGCTCAAATGCACGGGTGTTTGTGTAGGATCAGCGACCCAAAATCTTGATGCTTGGCCTGCCACACGCGCGAGACGGTACAATGTGCGGTTAGGGTGTTGGCGGGGCTGGCTAATAGACGTCCACCTGACGTCACACGCGGGGATATTCTTACGTTGTAGACGTTTCGGTTTTTCAATCGATTGCCCGCCCGGGCAACGGAAACGTCTAAACCGAAATACATGCCCAACTGTTCCAATCTGTTCCGCCTTGGAACAGTTAAGCTCACCAGTTCCGTCTCCGAAAATCCTTCGATTGCTGAGTCGGTTCCTTGGCGCCAACGTCAACCCAACTAATGCAATCAGACGGTTTGAGGCTGCCCGTAAGCAGTCTTGGACCGAAAAGTTGGGAGGAACGAATGACTGGCAGACCCGAGAATTTGAAGGGCCCATTCCGGAGAGACCTGTTGCTATCGGGAGCGGCCGGTGCAGCCGCGCTTGGCGCATTGGGAGCATCTGCGGCCAAGGCCGGACCGATGCACGGTCCCTCGCAACCGCTCTTCACAATGCAGCAGGTTTGTTATGTCGTGGATGATCTGGAAAAGGCTTTGGACTTCTGGACCAAGGAGTTGAAAGTCGGGCCGTTCTTCCTGTTCGAGCATCTGGCCCTCGACAACCAGAGGTACCGCGGCCAACCGGCGACCGAAGATGCCGATGTGACCATTGCGCTTGGCAATACCGGCGCGGTTCAGATCGAACTGGCCTTTCAGCACAACGACGCGCCGTCAGTCTGGAAGAAAGAATGGAGCGACGCCGGACGCCGCGGCATTCACCATTTCGGGTTCATTCCCGAGGACTATCCGGCGAATTTTCAGAGCTTCGTCGACCGTGGCTATGAGCCTGCCTTCGAATGCGACATCGGCGGTTCGCCTTTGTGTTATTTCGACTTCCTCAATGAGCTCGGCCATTTTGTCGAGTTCTGGGAAAACAGCCCGCTTTACCGAGACATTTTCAGGACAACCGAAGAGGCTGCCCGCGGCTGGGACGGTTCGGACCCGGTGCGCAGCTGGGGCTGACCAAAAACGGGCAGTTAGGGACCGGTTTTTAGAATTGGCGCCTGCGCCCTGCGCTGGGGCGGAGGACGACGCAACTCACATGGTGTGAGAGTGCCCCGCGAGGAGGCCGAGACAACGATCATCGGGAGGAAAAGATGACTGACACATCCGAAACCAAAACAGATACGCTAGAGGACCCGACCCGCAGGAGCTTTCTGCAGACGACTGCTGCAGGCGCCGCAACCCTCGGTGCCGTCGGCCCCGTGGCAGCGACCGTCAAACCGGCATCGGCCCAGACGGGGCCGGACCCGATCATGCTCGCGTCGAGCCTGATCCACAACGGCCGCCACGAGGCGTTTTATGGCCGTGCAACCGCGCTCTGGCCGTTCGAGTACCGAATGGAGCAGGTCGCCAAGGCCGGCTACAACGCCGTGGGCCTGCTGCACTGGGATCTCGACCACACGCTACGGTACGAAGCCAAGGGCGCGAACATCCAGCAAAAGGCCGAATGGATGAAGGGCGTTCTGGACAACAACGGGATTGAGCATTGCGAGATCGAGTTCCTGACCCAATGGATGTATCCCGAAAACGATCCGCGCCGGATGGCGGAACAACCGGTCCGCGACATGCTGCGCGAGCTTGGCAAAGTGCTGAAGCCGTTCCACATGAAGGTCGGCAACTTCTTCGTGCCGCTACCGGTCGAGGTGCAGCGCGAGAACTTCAAACAGCTATGCCAGGAATTCGACTTTACCGACGTCGCCTATGAAGTGCTGACGCTCGACCCCAGTGGCGGCGACCTGGATCAACTCTTGTCCATCGTCGAGGGTAACGACAATGGCGGGTTGTTCTTCGACACCTGGCACACCAACAACCTGAAGACGTGGAACCCGAACGCCAAGGGTCACACATGTGACGAGATCGCCAGCCTGCCCAAGGGCATTATCAAGGGCTGCGAACTTGACGACGGCTGGCTGGTCGAACCGAAATATGCCGAGCACTTCCTGATGATCTCGTCACCGCAGTTCCTGGAACTGACCATCCTCAGCCGCTGCTGCATCGGCGAAGGCAACTTTGATGTGGTCGGTTTCATCAAGGCGGTGAAAGCTGCGGGATGGGAAGGCCCGATGGGCAATGAGATCATCTCGGAAAACGTCTCACGCTATCCGATCGAGATGATGCTGCCGCACATCTACAATACGTCGCTGGCCCATGCCCGCAACGCGTACTACGACACGCCGATCCCCGACAAGATCCGAGCGGATTACAAATAGTCTCCTCCTGGCGGGGCGCTTGTCGTCCCGTCCTTTTTATTCTTAACAGGGAGCCCTACCGATGGCTTACTACTCTGTACTTGCGGTCACCCCCAGCACCGATGCCTGGATCCCCGATTATCTGCCTGTCGCCAACGAACTGGTGGCCAAGCACGGCGGTAGATACCTGGCCCGCACCGCAAGCCATGAGCAGGTCGAAGGCGCAGACACCGCCGCGGCGCTGCGCATCATCCTCGAATGGCCATCGAAAGAGGCCGCTCAGGCCTTCATAAACGACCCGGAATATGCGCCGCACCTCAAGGCCCGCACCGAAGGCTCGGACAGCGTGCACTTCCTGATCGAAGGCAAAGACGACCTCGCCTGATGTGAGATACGTGCCGCCCGAGGTCTGCGGGCGGCACTAACCGCCACCCCCTGAGCCATTTACCGGTGGATTTCTGTCACCCGCGGACTCAAGAAGGCACTCTGTAGACGACCACGCTCCACACGACTTCAATCGCCATCGGTCGGATTAGTGGAGCCGGGCCGGGCAATTTCAAACTGCTTCATCTTGCGGTGAATGGTGGTTCGGCCCATGCCCAGATTTCTGGCAGCCCGCGATATATTCCAGTTGGCGCTGAGCAACGCATCCTGCAGCAGTTTCTTTTCGTCGAATATCGTGTTGAGCACCACGCGCGGGCTGCTCTCTTTCTCTACGCAGCCCGCCTTGGGCGCCCTGAACACCGACGTGGAGCAGAGATCCGGCAAGGTGATCCTACGCCCATCTCCAATCAGAAGTGATTGCCGGATCGCGCCGCGTAGCTCGCGAATATTGCCCGGCCAGGAATGGCACCTTATGGCGTCCTCGGCCTCGGGGGTCAGTTCCACTTCGAATCCGGCCAGGTCCGCAGCTATTGCCGCCGCCACCGCTTCGGGGCGCTGGCGCTTGCGCAGGGGTGGCAGTTCAATTCTGGTATTCCCAAGCAGGTAATAGAGATCGTCCCGCAACCTGCCGTCATCGACCGCAGAGATGAGAGGAAATCGGCACGTGGCGACCACGCGGATTGCCGACACCGGCTCGGAATCGCCAAGCCCGTGTGCTGCGTTTTCGAGCGTTGATAACAAGCTGCGCAGTTTCTTTTGGGCAAAATCCGGCAACTCATCGATGTTGTCGAATACCAATGTGGTCAGGTCATTTTCCGTGTCATCGATAGCATCGGTCACAAGCGCCTGCTCGATGAGCGTGGCGATATAGTTGCGGCTCGCCTCATTGTCTTCCAGCGAAGCGCAGTCGATTGTGACAATTTGCGATTGGTGCGGTCCTTCGGCGGCGTGAAGCGCGGCAACCAGCGCCGATTTTCCGGTGCCGGACGCACCCTCGATAGTGAACGGCAGTGCGCGCGTGAAATGTGCCTGTGCAAGCTCGAACAGATCGGCCAGTGTTTCGCTGCCGATCGCCAGTTGCCGGAGTGTCGGCGGCAGTCGCCGCCGCACGCGCTGCGGCCGCATTTTCCCCGGCGTCGGGCATTTGCCTCGCGAGGAATAAATGCTTCCGGGCTGGCGCAACGTGGCAAAACTCAGCATCTTGCCCGCGCTGTTTTCCGTTTTTTGGACAAGCTCAGGACAGGCGTCGAGGGCACTTGCATCCGCCTCGAACAAAACATCGAATTGCTTGCCGACAAGATCACCGGGGCTTTGCAAGTCGATGAGCCTGTGGGCTTGCGATGTTGCGCCAAGTATCTGTCCGGCCTCGTCAATCGCTACCAGTTCGCTGCTCGAAATCAGCCTGTCCTTTTCCGACTGAGAAATCGAAATCATCATTGCATCTTTGAATTTTTGTTCGAAGAGGAGCCTCTGGATCCTTTTGGCGCCGGTTTCCAG
>NZ_WPZY01000098.1 GCF_013031405.1 Ruegeria sp. HKCCD8929
TGGAGCTGATCATCGCCGAGATTGAGGAAAACATGAGGTGACTGGCTCAAAATCGAATCCTGGCTATGTTCCAGATTTGCTGCGCCAAGTCTGTACGGCTGGTCTGGGAAACGAGCGTTTTCCAGACACCATGACGCCGCCGAGCCAGCGTCCAGAGACAATAAGAATTCTTGTCCCGAAATCGCGTCTGACAATCTACGTTCAGCGCCGCAAATCTCAGGTGAGAAGTCAGACGTATGCAGGTGCTTGAAAACAACACCAAAATGCTATTCGCATTTAATGTGAGCCGAGGCGGATGATTGCAGGCTGGTTGCAACTATTGTGGGTTCATTCGCAAATAATCCGGGTTTGGAGCGCTGGATAGATGCAAATAATTCGGGCCGAAAATCAGGATGATTGCAGGTTGAGCCGATTATGTTTGCAGGTCGTTACACATACTGGGCCTAAAGGACTGGCTGGACAGCCATCGAATGCGAACTGCCACCCGCCCAAGGTGAGAGATCCGGCAGCGCGCGGCCGGTCGCGCGCTGTCCCATCCGGGTAGGCTCACGACGTCTCTGTTTCCAGCCGATCATCCAGCTCCCGAAACCAGTCGTCCATGTCGTCGTCGGTGTAGTTCTCGGGCCCGAGCTTCAAAGGCGGCTCGCCTTCCGCACTCTGATCTTCGGCTTCCGGCTCCCGCTTTGGCTCATCTGCTGGCCGGCATATGACAGATGACGTGCCATTCCGCTGGAAATCGACTCGTTCGCCGCGGTCGAACACTTTCAGATCCGTTACATCGTCCGCGATCAGCAAGACAGCAAAGGTGCCATCCTCAAGCTTGCCTTTGTTCTTGACGAGAAAACTCATCAGCTGCCTCCGGGATTAATTGCGGTGGGTGGGGCCGCACCTGCCCGATACATGATGTACTCCCACAGGTTAGAAGGTTCAGCGTCCAATTCCGTCATGCGGCGCGTCGGGGATCTGGTCGTGCTCCTTGGATACCTCCTCTGATTCATTCGTCTGCCACCCGCCTTGGTGCTTGTTGTCCACGTCCGGAGACAGGATCACGACGTCCCCAATCTCCTTTTCCCGGCATTTGGTGCATTCCAGCCGGGGCAGGATGTCCCGCACAGCGGCATCAGGTGCGGCAACCTCCAGAAGATCCGCCACCCGCAGTTCCGCCCCGTGGCCGCAGGCACGGCACTCCACCCACAGACCATGGGCTGAGATGGCTCTGAGAAGGGTGCCGTATTTCCTTCTGGTGTCCGTTTCGCGCTGCAAAGTGAAAGAGGGCCCTCTGTCGTCGTGAATCCATTCACGATCAGGAGGCCATCATGGGCAAGCCGAAATTCGATGTCTACAGCCACGTCACCAATCAGATCCTCGACGAACTGAAGAAGGGCACTGTCCCCTGGCGAAAGCCGTGGTCAGGCGGGCAGGCGGGTCTGACCCTGCCGCGCCGGGTGACCGGTGAGCATTATCGCGGCATCAACGTGGTCATGCTCTGGATCGCTGCAATGAACCGCGGTTTCAGCTCGAATTCCTGGATGACCTATCGACAGGCGCAGGAACTGGGGGGCCAGGTCCGCCGCGGCGAAACGTCGACGACCGTGATCAAATACGGGGAGATCCGCAAGGACGACGGCGATGGCGCGAACGGTCAAGACCAGGTGATCCGTTATGCGCGCGCCTACCGGGTGTTCAATTGCGATCAGATCGATGGGCTCGACGAGCACTGGTATGACCGCCCGGCCGGGATCCGGGACTTCGGTACCAAAAGTGATCCTGAGCTCGACGCCTGGTTCCACAGCCTCGGCGTTGAGATCCGCCACAGCGCCGAGCCCCGCGCCTATTACTCCCCGGCTCGGGATCTGATCCATATGCCGCCGGTCCACACGTTCGAGACTGCCCACGGCTTTTTCGATACGCTCAGTCACGAAGCAGCTCATGCGATCGCCGACGGCCGGCGGCTGGATCTGTCCTTTCCCGGCAAGACCCGCTCAGAACGCTATCAGCACGAGGAAATCTACGCCGAGATCTCCGGCGCCATGATCTGTGCCCGGCTGGGCATTCATCCTTCCTTCGAGCAGAATGCCGCATACGTTGCCAGTTGGATCAAAACGATTTCCGACGATCACAAAGCGATCCTGCGCGCTGCCGCCAACGCTCAAGCCGCCGCGGACTGGGCGTTCGAGCGGGCAGGGGAGCCGGGCGCACCTTCAGAGTAGGAGGCCGCCTGATGCAGACCTTTCGGGTTACATGGGAGATCGACATCGAAGCCGACACGGCGACTGAAGCTGCAGCAAGAGCCCTTGCGATCATGCGGGACAATGATCCGCTCAACACGGCCACTGTGTTCACCTGCGTCGATCCGGAATGCGAAGCCACGGTTGTGGATCTCGACGAAGAAGATGGAGGCCTGAGCTGAGGAGGATCAGGGCTTGTTGCTGTCGATCCAACGCGACATCAGCACACGATCGCGGAAGCATTCGTCCGGAACCACGCTGCGCTTGATCCGGGCGATGCGCTCCGCAAAAGCAACCTGCTTCGAGCTCGGCCGGGGATCCCTGTCTGCAGCCGGCGCCTGCAACTGGGCATCGATCCAGCGGCTCAGCTCATACCGATCCTGCTGAATCTCCCAGGGCAGAACAACGTTCCGCTCCTGGGAGATCCGCCGGGCATAGGCGAGCTGTTTTGGCGTCGCAGGCAATGTCTGGGATGGAACAGTGGCAGTCTGTCCGGACATCAGATTTCCCCCTCTGGCAGCTTGCTCCCAATATAGAACAAACAGGGGGCGTGTTCAATCATATTGCGGTTCCCAGCGACAGAAATACTACATGTAGCGGTGCCCTCCGAAAAGGAAGAGGTGGCCTGCTGGCCTTGCGATCCCGAATTGGGGGTCGAGCAACAAAAGGCTAAACATGATGCTACTACTGACCAGTGTACAGCAGGCGCAGCTCCTGAAGAATGGCGAGATGCAGTCTGCGGTTCGGGGCACGGCTAACGAATTCGACTTCGAACCAGTCGTCAAACTCTTCAATCCCTATGGCCTGGGCACATGGCTGCTGAGCGAACTGGATCCGGACCATCCCGATATTGCCTTCGGGCTTGCCGATCTCGGATTTCCCGAGCTTGGGTCTGTTTCAATGTCAGAACTGAGGGAATGGCGGCATCCTGTGTTTCGCCAGGGTATCGAGCGGGATCTGTTCTGGTCGGCGCGCAAAACCCTCAGCGCATATGCTGACGAGGCACGCAAGGCCGGCCACATCGCCGCCTGATCCCTCGGACATCTCCCGGCCTGCCTTCAAAGTGAAGGTGGGCCTTTTTCCATTGCGATTTCGACAATCAAAAAGAGCGAAAGGAACACAGGCGATGACTTCCACCAACGATCTCATGAGCCATGACCGGCTGAGCTTCATTCCCAAGCAGGATGGCAGCACCGAGGTTCGGTTCGATATGTACGGCTTTGGCAATGACATCATCTGCAGGTACAGGCCAGTCGCTGGCCCGAACCGCGATCCCTGGTCTTACGAGCTGGAGCCGCTTCAGGGAAGAGGAGGCACGTATTCTCATCCCACCGAGCACGGCTGCAAGATCGCCATCGTCCGACATCTGGTGGACGCAGGTCTGATCGGGGCTGTGGAGGACAATTCTCATCTCGATGATCGCAACCGGGTCATTGCGGCCGGGCTGCAAGCCGCGCGTGAGGCCTTCACTGGAAAGCCAACTGTCGGTGACTTTGTGAGGATGCCTGACGGGAGCCTTGAACGGTGCTGTCAGGATGCGGTCCATGGCATGCAAACCGCAGATGGAGGCAGCTTCTTCGTCCACGCGACCGGTCAGCTTCTCGGGAGGGCTGAACCGGCCCCAGCTCCGGGAGTATTTCCAGGACACCGGCGAGACGCGTCCGGGCAAATTCTGGTTCTTTTCGCATAACCGAACCGGGGCAGGGCGGGGCGTGGATGTGTTCCTGCCCTCCAGGGTGTTTGACCTGGTGCCGTTCACCATGACCGAAGATGAGGCCCGGGCGCATCCCAAGGCTCAGGCTACGTCCGAGGTCTGGGGCGAGAACCACAGCGACCACCTCCGCGTGATCTCCAGGCTTATGGCCGGGCAGCCGTATTGCTGATCATGTCTCGGGCGTTGCCGTCCGGACCGTGGCCCCCGCTCCGAAAAGGCCCAACCGGCTTGAGGCTGTGAAATCGGACAAATTCTGGAACATTTGTGAAC